>CAWFKD010000002.1:0-207894 GCA_963816235.1 uncultured Alphaproteobacteria bacterium
GGCATTCGCAGCAGGGCCTTCAGCGCGAACTCGCTGTATTCCTCCAGGTCCGCCACCATGACGTGGAGCAGATAGTCGAACTCGCCGCTCATGATGTAGCAGGCGACGACTTCGGGCCGGGCAGCGAGCGCGCGCTGGAAGGCGGCGACGCGTTCCTCCGAATGATCCTGCAGCGTGACCTGGACGAAGGCCTGCAATCCGCGGCCGATGGCGGCGGGGCGATCTGGGTGGTGTAGCCGACGACGATGCCGGCCTCTTCCATCTGTTTCACCCGCCGCTGGCACGGGGTGGGCGACAGGCACGTCGACCTTGTCCGCGAGGTCGACCATGGCGATGCGGCCGTCCTTGCGCAGTTCCTCCAGGATACGGCGGTCGATGGCGTCGATTTCAGGCGGTAGTGGTTTCATCTATCAGTTTACGAAATAATAGTGAATAATCTCTCATATTAGGCATCTGTAAGCCATTTTTGCAATATTTCCCTAGCTCTCTTAGCGTATTTTGATAGTATGCGAAGGAGGCTTCGAAATGCCTGATGGTGGCTTTGGACAGGGATTGCGGGGCGACTACAGTCGGGCTCGGCCGGACTACACGGTCGCAGGCCAACTGGCACGCCTATAGCGCCGACGATCACGAGATTTGGCGGCAATTGTTTCAGCGCCAGTCGGCGCAGGTGGAGCGACTATGCCTGCGATGAATTCATCCATGCGCTGAAGGCGTTGAAGCTTACCGATCGCATCCCGCACTTCGACAAGGTGAATGCCATCCTGGCGCCGGCCACCGGCTGGCGCATCGTCGCCGTGCCCGGGCTGATCCCCGACGACATGTTCTTCGCCCATCTGGCGAAGCGGCAGTTTCCGGTCACCGTCTGGATGCGCACGCCCGAGGAACTGGACTACATCGTCGAGCCCGACCTGTTCCATGATTTCTTCGGCCATGTGCCGCTGCTGTTCAACCCGGTGTTCGCCGGCTACATG
This sequence comes from uncultured Alphaproteobacteria bacterium, assembly GCA_963816235.1. Classification (GTDB taxonomy): domain Bacteria; phylum Pseudomonadota; class Alphaproteobacteria; order Dongiales; family Dongiaceae; genus DATKFM01. The sequence continues at coordinate 975 of CAWFKD010000002.1, forward strand.
GAGGCCTATGGCCGCAAGGGGCCGGAGGCGCTGGCGCTGAATTCGGTGAAGCTGCTGGCGCGGTTCTACTGGTATATGGTGGAGTTCGGCCTGATCCGCACTACGAAGGGCCTGCGCGCTTTCGGCGCCGGCATGTTGTCGTCGCACAGCGAGCTGGCCTATTCGGTGGAGAGCCCGGAGCCGAACCGGGTCCATTTCAATCTCGAACGCGTCATGCGCACGGACTACAAGATCGACGCGTTCCAGGAGACCTATTTTGTGCTCGACAGTTTCAACGAGCTGTTCGCCGCCAGTCAGCGCGACTTCGCGCCGCTCTACGCCGCCTATCGCGATCAGCCGGCATTCCCGGCCGCGACGATCCTGCCTACGGACGCCATCATCCACAAAGGCCGCCGCGCCCTCGCTCCCCGCGCTGCCTGAAGTTCAGAGGACATTGCCATGACTCCTGCCGCCGCGCCGGCTATCGCTGCTTCCGTCGCCAAGCTGGCGAAGGATCTCTGGGACAATCCCATGGGCACCGACGGCTTCGAGTTCGTGGAGTACACCGCGCCCGATCCGGAAGCGCTGGGCAAGCTGTTCGAGACCCTCGGCTTCTGCGCCGTGGCGCGCCACCGCTCGAAGAAGGTGACGCTCTACCGCCAGGGCGACATCAATTTCATCGTCAATGCCGAGCCGCAATCCTCTGCGCAGATCTTCGCCCGGGTCCATGGCCCGTCGGCCTGCGCCATGGCGTTCCGCGTCAACGATGCCGGCAAGGCCTATCAGCGCGCGCTCGATCTCGGCGCCAAGCCGTTTCCCGGAAGGTCGGGCCGATGGAGCTGAACATCCCGGCGATCGAGGGCATCGGCGGCTCGCTGATCTATCTGGTCGACCGCTATGGGCCGCAGGGCTCGATCTATGACATCGATTTCCGTCCGGTGGCCGGCGTCGAGCAGAAGCCGGCGGGCGCCGGCCTCGCCGCCGTCGACCATCTGACCCACAATGTCATCGCGGCCGCATGGATGCCTGGTCCGATTTCTACACCAGGCTCTTCAATTTCCGCGAGATCCGCTATTTCGACATCGAGGGCAAGCTCACCGGCCTGAGCTCCCGCGCCATGACCAGCCCCTGCGGCAAGATCCGCATCCCCATCAACGAGTCCGCCGACGACAAGTCGCAGATCGAGGAATATCTGCGGCCTATCACGGCGAGGGCATCCAGCATATCGCGCTCGCCACCGAGGACATCTATTCCACCGTCGAGAGGCTGGCTGCCGCCGGGAGTTCCTTCCTGGAGTCGCCCGCCACCTACTACGAGATGATCGACAAGCGGTTGCCGGGCCATGGCGAGGACGTGGCGCGGCTGCGGAAAGATGGCATCCTGATCGACGGCGCGCCGGATCGAAGGGGCGCCGGACGGCGGGCTGCTGCTGCAGATCTTCACCAAGACGGTGATTGGGCCTATCTTCTTCGAGATCATCCAGCGCAAGGGCGATGAGGGATTCGGCGAGGGCAATTTCCGCGCCTTGTTCGAATCCATCGAGCAGGATCAGTTGCGGCGGGGCGTGCTGAAGCCGGCGGACCGAGGGAAATAGAAGGGGCGATGAAGAACTGGATCAATTTTCCCAAGCGCGACGGGGAGACCTCGCGCCAGGCCCATGCCGATCTGCCGGCCGGCAGCTATGAGCGCGAGCTGGGCAAGGACGGCTTCTTCGGCCCGGCGACCGAGATGTATCACCGCCATCCGCCCACGGGCTGGACGCGCTGGGAAGGCGATTCCGGCCCCGCGCCTTCGATCTGACAAAGCTCAACGGCGCACCGACTTGCCCTGGGAGGCGGCGGCGCTCTGGGCAATGCCGCGGCATGCGGCTGCGCTATTGGCGGCTCAGCGGCGACGATGGAGTTCCTGGCCCGCAATGCCGACGGCGACGAGCTGCTCTTCATCCATGAGGGCGAGGGCGATCTCTTCTGCGACTACGGCCATCTGGCCTTCCGCGACGGCGACTACATCATGCTGCCGCGCTCCACCATGTGGCGCATCGAGCCGTCCTCTCCGGTGACCGCGCTGCTGATCGAGGCGACCAACGAGGTTACCTGCTGCCGGAGAAGGGTCTCGTCGGCCGCCATGCGATCTTCGATCCCGGCATGCTCGAGACGCCCGCGATCGACGATGCGTTCAGCGCGCAGCTGGCGAGACCGAGACCGCAGGTCATGATCAAGCGCCACGACCGCTCTGACCACCGTCACCTATCCGTTCAATCCGCTGGATGCGGTGGGCTGGCATGGCGATCTGTGCCCGGTGAAGCTCAACTGGCGCGACATCCGGCCGCTGATGAGCCACCGCGTCCATCTGCCGCCCTCGGCCCATACCACCTTCGTCGCCGAGCGCTTCGTCGTCTGCACCTTCGCGCCGCGGCCGGCGGAAAGCGATCCCGACGCGCTGAAGCTGCCCTTCTTCCACAACAACGACGATTTCGACGAGGTCATCTTCTACCACGACGGCAAGTTCTTCAGCCGCGACAACATCCGTCCGGGCATGATGACCTTGCATCCCTGCGGCTTCACCCATGGCCCGCATCCGAAGGCGCTGGCGCTGGCCCAGACGTCCAAGGGCGGCCAGATGCTGGACGAAGTTGCGGTCATGATCGATGCCCGCGACGCGCTCGAGATCGCGCCGCTGCCCCAGGGCGTGGAGTGGCCGGGCTATGTGGAATCCTGGCGCGCAGCTAAGGCGGCGGAGTAGGGGTCGCGCGCCACCGGGTTGCCTCCTGTTCGGTAGAATCGATGAATATATTTCAACCAAAAGTTGCGTAATGAAAATTGACTCCCCTATTCAAGGGGGCTATGGGATTTCTGGGACAGGGTTAGGGGCGTTCTCGTCATGAAACTGGCGACGCTGAGAGATGGCAGCCGCGATGGCCGGCTGATCCTGGTCTCGCGCGATCTATCGCGCGCCATCGAAGTGCCCGATATCGCACGCACCCTGCAGGCGGCGCTGGATGACTGGGCCGTTGCGAGTCCGAAGCTTGAGGCTGTCTCCCGGCGGCTGAACGAAAATCCCGAGTTTGTGGCGGGCGGCGCCCGGGCCTTTACACTTGATATGGCGCAGCTCATGGCGCCGTTGCCGCGGGCCTATCAATGGGCTGATGGCTCGGCCTATCTCTATCATGTCGAACTCGTGCGCAAGGCGCGGGGCGCCGAGATGCCGCCCGAATTCTACCAGGACCCGCTGATGTATCAGGGCGGCTCGGACGATTTCATCGGCCCGACCCAGGATATCGAGGCGGCGGATGAGGCCCACGGCATCGACTTCGAGGCCGAGGTCGCCGTGGTCACCGACGATGTGCCCATGGGCATCGATGCGGCGGCGGCGCGCGGGCATATCCGGCTGGTGATGCTGGTGAACGATGTCAGCCTGCGGAATCTGATCCCGGCCGAGCTGGCCAAGGGCTTCGGCTTTTTCCAGGCCAAACCGGCATCGTCCTTTACGCCTGTCGCCGTGACGCCGGATGAGCTGGGCGCCGCCTGGCATGACGCAAAGCTGCATCTGCCGTTGCAGTCCGCGCTGAATGGCACGCCGTTCGGCCATCCCAACGCCGGCGCCGACATGAACTTCGATTTCGGCCAGCTCATCGCCCATGCCGCACGCACGCGCAATCTGCGGGCCGGCACGATCATCGGCTCCGGCACCGTTTCCAACCGTGATCCGGCCGCGGGATCATCCTGCCTGGCAGAGCGGCGGATGATCGAGACGATCGAACAGGGCAAGCCGTCGACTCCCTTCATGAAGTTCGGCGACCGTATCCGCATAGAGATGCTGGACGAGGAGGGCCGCAGCATCTTCGGCGCCATCGATCAGAAGGTGGTGCAAGTCCGGAGGAGCAAATGAAGCTCTACGGCTACTTCCGCTCCTCGGCGGCGTTCCGCGTGCGCATTGCCCTCAATCTGAAGAACTTCAGCTATGAACAGGTGCCGGTGCATCTGCGCCGGGGCGACCAGTCGGCGGATTCCTATCGGGCAATCAATCCCCAGGGCCTGGTGCCGGCGCTGGCCGATGACGGGCGGCTGCTGACCCAATCCCTGGCGATCATCGAGTATCTGGAGGAGACGCGGCCGATCCCGCCGCTGCTGCCGCCGGATCCGGCCGGCCGCGCCCGTGTGAGGGCGCTGGCGCTGTCGGTCGCCTGCGACATCCATCCCCTGAACAATCTGCGGGTTCTGAATTACCTCAAGAACCCGCTGAAGATAACCGCAGAGCAGGAGACGGCCTGGTACCGCCATTGGATCAAGACCGGCTTCGACGCCATTGAGTCCATGCTTGCCGATGCCGCCACCGGCGCGTTCTGCCATGGCGGCCGGCCATCGCTGGCCGATGTCTGCCTGGCGCCGCAGGTGTTCAACGCCAAGCGCTGTTACAGCGATGACGAACTGCGCACCTGGCCGCGCATCGGCGCAGTCTTCGGCGCCTGCATGCGGCTGCCGGCCTTCGATCTCGCCCAGCCCAGCAAGCAGCCCGACGCCGAAGCCTGACCGGCCCGTTGGTCCTAGTGACTGTTCGGCGCGTTTCAGCGTGTCGCGCGTCGCCGCCTCGAGCGGCGCCCAGCCGTTCTGCGACAGTTCGGTGGCCCGCTGCATCAGCCGCGAGGCCTGGTCCAGATATTGCTGCGTGGCGTGGCGCGCATAGTCCAATTCAAGCCGCACGGCTTCTTGCGGATCGCCGCAGCGCATTACCGTGCTGGTGAATTCCATGTTCTCGCGCAGCCTGGCGGTGGCGAATTCGCCCATCTCCTGGCCCAAGGTCATCATGCCGCTAAACATGGCCTCGCTGGCCTTGATCCAGGGGGTGAGATCGACGCCACTGATGGTGCCGGTCTCAGCGGCGGCCGCTGTCGCACCATTGCCATTGCCGCTGTGGCTCTTCTGCTTGGTTGATCTGGTCATGGGCTGGTTCCTCCGGAGTTTATTGAATCGACAATATGAAGCGCAACGCGCCGGGACCGGCTAATTTGCCGTTCCCGTTTCCCCCTATCGGCTCGATCGCAAAGTAGTCTGAAATCAAAATCGCTGTGGGCGCTCGAGAAACTCCGAGACGCCACACCGAAACCGCAGCCGGTCCCCCGACGACTTCGGCTAATGCTAATCCTCTACCCTGCTCGGTGCAATCGGTCGTTGATGCAAATCAACCCGAACTGAGTGCTGCCGCGCGATGTTGCATTTTCGTGGCGACGGTGCAGCCGCACGCGTTTGGCCGATCAAACTCAGCCTGGTATTTGCCGCCACGGCCGCCTCGTTTCTGCAGCAAATGCCAAGCCTCTAGCACCACAACTTCAGCTTCAATCGCGCCAATTCATGCCTAACGATGCGTTTATCATTAAGCGCCCGTGAACGTCGCGCCTATTATTCTTTATGGTCCGTTCACCGTTGATTTCAGGAATTGTTAGAGCTTTTCGCCGAACCTTGGGGCATCGAAATCGTCGTCCGGGAACCACAGACCACACACCGGACGAGCAGATGGGGACAAAAGAAATGAGTGAGATCATTCAAAACGCGCGGGTGGCGGCCTTGTCGATGGCGAACGGAGCGGCGTTGGCGCGCCTGCTGCGGGCGCACGGAATGGGCGCCCATGCCGATGCGCTGGAAGCAGCCCTCAACGAAGTTGCGTCGATCGTTTCCACCCAGGTGGGGCGCGAAAATCTGGCGGAGGCCGTAAGCTGGGTCACCGACCAGATCTGGAACGACGAACAGAACGCCCCGAGCACGCTGACCTGCCACTAACTGCCCTGCGCCGGCAATCGCGCCGGCCTGCCGCGTGGTTGGTCGCCGTGCCGACCCGCTTTCCCGACGCAATCCGATTTCGATTCTTCCACTGCCGCCGGGCCGTAGAGGCTGGCAGTACGCGAGGGTTGTTTTGCACGGGTGCAACGGGCAAACCCATGGTCCGACACGGAAATCTTTCTGACTTTTGATTTTTGCGAAAACAACCTTCGGCGCTGTAGCAGAGCAGCTACGGCTCGACATTGTTAGGTCGAGGCGGCTTTCCAGTCCGATATACGATGTCCAACATCGAGGGATGTAACGCGCCAGTGTATATGAATTAACTCCTAGTGTCAAGATTTCGGCGATGTGCCATATCATTTGGCTTTCGCGGAAAGGTGACTAGTGAACGATCTGGAGCGCGCATTCTATAAGCAAATCGAACGTAGCTTAGAGTCCCTTGGCCAGGCCGTGACGCGGCACATCTCGGATCCCGCAACGGATCATCCCTATGCGGACCAGCGCCTTCACGATGCTTATGTCCTGCTGAACAGCGTTGGGTTGTCACCGCAGGAAATCGCAGCCATAGCTTTATTGGCCAGGGAAACGGCTGTCGGCGTGGTGCATTCCTTGTTTGTCGCGATCGATGGCGGCGCGCAACTTGGAGATTTTGAAAACAAACCCCTTGAACTGGTAGATACAAGCTCAGTTAAACCCCTCACAAGCGGGGCGCTTCATGAAAATTTCTTCCAATACCTCTATGGAGCAAGAGATTGACTCAACATATTGGAATCGTCGCCTGCTCCGCCGAAGGGGCGGCGCTTTGCTATCAGACGATTTGCACCGAGGGCGCGGCGCTTTTCGGCCCCCATGGGCATCCGGAAGTGTCCATGCATACGCCGTCGCTCGCCGAATATGTAAAGCATCTCCAGCGCGACGATTGGCAGGCAGTCGGGGAGCTGATGCTGGCGTCGGCCAACAAGCTGGCGACCATCGGCGCTGATTTCCTGATCTGCCCGGACAATACCATTCACAAGGCCCTGCCGTTGATCGCGAAGCGGTCGCCGTTGCCCTGGCTGCATATTGCCGAGGTCGTTGCGGCCGAGGCGGTGGCGCGTGGATTTAAATGCCTCGGCCTGACGGGGACACGCTGGCTGGTCGACAGCGAGGTCTATCCGGAGAAGCTGGCGGCACGCGGGTTAAAGTTTGTGCGGCCGAATGACCGGGAGCGGGAGGAGATCAACCGCATCATCATGGATGAGCTGGTTTGTGGCGTGTTCAAGCCCGAGGGGATTGCCTATCACCAGAAGGTCATCGAGCGGATGAAAGGCAAGGGCTGCGATGCAGTCATCCTCGGCTGCACGGAGATTCCCTTGATCATGAACGATCGGAACTCGCCGCTGCCGACATTGGATTCCACGCGGTTGCTGGCGCGGGCGGCGCTGCGGCGGGCAGCGAGTGTCGAGAAGAGTTAGCCCAACGCGCGCCACTTCGGCGTTGTTCTAATGTTCTAGCGCGCCGGCCCTTCAACATCGCGCTTGTTGCAGAGCCGGCCGTACATACTGTCGCTAGAAATCCATTCCGCCCATGCCACCCATGCCACCCATGCCGCCCATTCCACCAGACGGCATGTCCGACGCAGCGTTGCCGTTCACCTTCTGCGTCACCATCGCTTCGGTGGTCAGGAGGAGCGCGGCGACGGAGGCGGCGCCCTGCAGCGCGAGGCGTACCACCTTGGTAGGATCGACAATTCCGGCTTTCACCATATCGGTATATCTGCCGTTCTGGGCGTCGAAGCCGTGATTGACGTCGCCCGCTTCCAACAACTTGCCGACGACCAGGGAGCCATCCGCGCCGGCATTGTCGGCGATGAGCCGTGCCGGATAGGCAATGGCGCGGCGGACAATATCGATGCCCGCCTTCTGATCGCTGTTGAGAGACGTAAGCTTGGCCAGGACGCGCGTGCCATAGAGCAGCGCCACGCCGCCACCCGGCAGGATGCCTTCCTCGACCGCGGCGCGGGTCGCATGCATGGCGTCATCGATGCGGTCCTTGCGCTCCTTGACTTCGACTTCGCTGGACCCGCCGACGCGAATGACGGCGATGCCGCCGCTCAGCTTGGCCAGCCGCTCCTGCAGCTTCTCGCGGTCGTACTCGGAGTTGGTCCGCTCGGATTGCAGCTTGAGCTGCCCCACGCGGTCCTGGATATCCTTTTTCTTGCCGGCACCATCGATGATCGTCGTGGTGTCCTTGTCGATGCGGACCTTCTTCGCCTTGCCCAGCATGTCCAGCGTGATGCTCTCGAACTTGATGCCGAGATCTTCGCTGATCAACTGGCCGCCGGTCAGGATGGCGAGATCCGCGAGCATCGCATTGCGGCTGTCGCCGAAGCCGGGCGGCTTCACCGCCGCGACCTTGAGGCCGCCGCGCAGCTTGTTGATCACCAACGTGGCCAGCGCCTCGGCTTCCATGTCCTCGGCAATGATCAGCAGCGACTTGCCGCTTTGGACCACGGCCTCGAGCAGGGGGAGCAGGGACTGCACGCCCGGCAGCTTCTTCTCGTGCAGAAGGATGTAGGGATCGTCCAACTCGGTGGTCAGTTTTTCCGCATTGGTGACGAAATAGGGCGAGAGATAGCCGCGGTCGAACTTCATGCCTTCGACGACATCGAGTTCCGTCTGCAGGCCCGTCGCCTCTTCGACCGTGATGACGCCTTCATTGCCGACTTTCTTCATCGCCAGGGCGATCATGTCGCCGATCTCCTGGTCATCGTTGGCGGAGATCCGGCCGACCTGGGCGATCTCGGCGTTCGTCGAGACCTTCTTCGAACGCTTCCGCAGATCCTCCACCACTGCCGTCACCGCGAGATCGATGCCGCGTTTGAGGTCCATCGGGTTCATGCCTGCTGCCAGAGCCTTGGCGCCTTCGCGGACGATCGCCTGGGCCAGCACTGTCGCGGTCGTGGTGCCGTCGCCGGCAAGGTCGCTGGTCTTCGAGGCGACCTCCTTCACCATCTGCGCGCCCATGTTCTCGAACCGGTTGTGAAGTTCGATCTCCTTCGCCACCGTCACGCCGTCCTTGGTGATGCGCGGCGCCCGGAACGCCTGGGCCAGGACCACATTCCGGCCCTTGGGCCCCAATGTCACCTTGACGGCATTGCCGAGGATATCGACGCCACGGATCATCCGCTCGCGCGCGTCGGCGCCGAATTTGACTTCTTTTGCAGCCATAGAGATTGAATCCCTTCTATTCCCTAGTTTCGAGACTTACTGTGCCGTCTCTCGCGCGTACTTGCGCCGAGAGCGTGTTTTTCTGCGGTTCAGTGCGAGCCGGCTACTTGCCGACGCCCGCAGGGCGGGACCGGAGCTGGACGCCCATGCGCCAGACCGATTTATTCTTGCAGACCGGGCAGACGCGTTCGCCCGACCAGGCGCTGGCGAAGTTAGATCCGCACATCAGGCACATCCGCCGTTTGGGTACTCCCGCAAAATTGGCGTCGGGCTCGGGTTTGCGATGGTTTTGTCGTGACTGTGCCGGCATGCTCTCTATCTCCGTGACCTAAAGTCTAAATGGTGCATAGGAAGTTCCGTTTCGGTCCTTACTGAGGCTGCGGTGCCCCGAGAAGCACTTCCGCGCAGGCTACTGCCAACAATCCGTTTGGCCGTTTTGCGGCGGGCACGGTTGCCCAGCCGGCCTTCATCACGAAATCCCGCCGCTCATAGGGCGAGGTGATGGAATCGAGCTGCGCCACCTTCACCAAAGAGTCGGGATCGTCCTTCGATTGGTCGATACAGATCGGCACCAGCGCTGTTGTAACTGCCGCGTCAGATCGTTGTTGTGCGATGCGTTCCGCGGAACTTGCGAGAACCCAACCGCCCTGGGTAAAGCCCACGACAATCGTGGCCGTCGCGCCGACGATGGCGCCGATGATGCCCGGCGTAAACCACTCCAGTCGCTTCATGTCAGACTCCATACGCCATGCGACCGGCACTACCCGTGCAATCGCAAGAACCAGATGATTGCCACGACCAGAACGAGGCCGATGGGAACGGCGATCGGCGGAATAAGCCAGGTTTTCAAAAGCGCATCCTCTGCAAACGGGAATTCTCAGGGCGCGCCGACGGGATGAAGGCGTGCTGTCGAAAACGGAAACTCGCCGAGTTTGGACCGATGAACGGCGCCTGATTTCAGGCACTCGCTTGCCGTTCCCGCCGCGCGACATCAATACGCTTGGAAAGCTCATGCAGGAACGTCTTGAAGCCAGCCGGCGAAAGGCCGGCGCTGTGCACCGCTTGCTGCAGGACGCCGTCGGTCAACAGGTCGCCGAGACTTGCCTGTATCACGGCCTCAGGCAATTCCAGAGCGTCGCTATCCTGAACGGCTTCCAGTTCGAGCGGATCGATCTCGACGTCCTGGCTGATGCCGGCCGCACCCGGCTGCCGCAATAGCAAGACGGTTGCCGTCCGGCGCCAGGAGGGAAACGAGAGTCCCTCGATCAGCTCTTCGTTCGATTTCAACCGTGTAGGTCCCGGCCGGCTGCACCTCGTCGATCCCGCTCAATGAGAAGGGGCGACGGAACGTGACGGCTTTTCGGCTTGTCCGCATGGTCATTGGCGCTCGCTTTACGGCACGCGACCTGCGTGGACGGCTTCAATAATGTCTCTGATAGTACCCTATATGGGCTTCGTAGGGGTCAAGTACAATCGAAATAATCCGCGAAATGACTGAGAAATCGTTGAATTGTCGCGAAATGCAGCGGACTCAGGAGAACTTAACTTTGATTGTGCGATTTCCGTGATGTTGGGCTGCCGGACTGGATTGTCGCCCGCCTCTCAAAGCGGCTTTGAAGCCAGAGGCCGAATGCCAACTGGCCCTTGCCCATGGCTTTCCAGAGGTTCAAATGTCGGGAGCGGTGCAGGCGGTGACGTGCGGCTGTCCGGCGCCGGCGTCGACAAGCTATCAGAGTAGGGACAGGGAGTTCCGAATGAGCCAAGTCGTGGGATGCGCGGCCTATGAGAATGGCCGCCGGGTCACCGATCTGGATATCGATCAGCTCGATAAATACACGCCGGGTAAAGGCGCCTTTGTCTGGATCGGGCTGCATGAACCCGACGAGGAAGTGCTGGCCAAGGTGCAGCACCGCTTCAACCTCCATGAACTGGCGATCGAGGACGCCCATCGCGCCCATCAGCGGCCGAAACTCGAAGTTTATGACGAGTTGCTGTTTGTCGTTTTGCGCACCGCCCAGCTCGTGGCCGGCAAGATCCAGTTCGGCGAAACCCACATCTTCAGCGGCCGCAGCTACATCATCACCGTGCGCCACGGCCCCTCATCTTCTTACGCCGATGTCCGGCAGCGCTGCGAGCGGCGGCCGGAGATGTTGCGCGAGGGCGTGGATTTCGTGCTCTATTCCATCCTGGACTTCGTCGTCGACAACTACATGCCCGTTGTCGACGAGCTTGAAGCAGAGGTAGAGCGGCTGGAGGAAGCCCTGTCCGGCAAGATCTTCACACGCAAGATGGTCAATGACATTTTTGGACTGAAGCGCGACCTGCTGGAACTGCGGCGGGCGGTGACACCTGTCGTGGAGATGACCAACCGGCTGATGCGCTACGACGTGCCGACGGTTGACCGCAGCACCCATCCCTATTTCCGCGACGTGCATGATCACGCACTGCGTGTCGCCGAGAGCATCGACTATCTGCGGGAGCTGCTGAACTCTGCACTCGAGGTGAATCTGCTGCTCTCCACCAACAATCAGGGAGAGGTGACGCGCAAGCTGGCGAGCTGGGCGGCGATCCTGGCGGTGCCGACCGCGGTGGCCGGCATCTACGGCATGAACTTTGCCCATATGCCCGAGCTCAACTGGCAATTCGGCTATCCGATGATCCTGGCAGTGATACTCGGCGCCTGCAGCTTTCTCTACTACCGGTTCAAGCGGTCGGGGTGGTTGTAGGGGAGCGGCGAGGTAGTTTGTAGGGGCGACCTGCGGTCGCCCGTCTCGACGTCGTGCACCGGCAGAACGGGCGACCGCAGGTCGCCCCTACACAAATTCGGAACCGCGCAATCACCCTTCGCACCTGCAACATCCGCCGATGCCGCTTGAAACCCCTTCGATAGGGTTTAGTATCCTGTGAAAGCTGAATAAGTGCCGCCGAAACGGGCGGTGGGACCGGGGGCGAACCCGGCCGCGAAGGGAGGCGCCATGTGCAAGATCTTTGCCAGTCAAAGCCCTGAAGCCTATGAGCTTATCACCCGTTCGGTGCGGCTGAACGGTTATTCCACCAGCATCCGCCTGGAGGCCTACTTCTGGGCGATCCTGGACGAGATCTCCGCCCGTCAGAACATGACCGCGCCACGCTTCATGAGCACACTCTATGACGAGGTCATGGAACTGCGCGGCGAGGTGGGTAACTTCACTTCGCTACTGCGGGTCACCTGCGCGCTCTATATCGGCAGCCTGCGGGACAAACCGGGCGCGATCGCCGAGGACTTGGCGCAAATCAACGGCCGTCACAAGGGAATACCACCACTTATCGACGCCGTGGCCTAGCCTTCATCCGGCGTAATTGCCGGGTGGGGCGAGATGGCGAAAGCAATCCATGTGATGGTCCGGGTGCGGGACCTGGACGCATCCCTGAAATTCTATGAGCGCGCCTTCGGCATGAAGCTCGCCGATCGTTATGACTTCGACGGCTTTACGCTCGCCTATCTGCGCAATCCCGAAAACGACTTCGAAATCGAGCTGACCTGGAACCACGGCCGCGCCGAGCCCTACGAGCTGGGCACGGGCTATGGCCATGTCGCCTTCACGGTTGCCGATCTGGATGGCGAGCATAAGCGGCTCAACGATCTCGGCATCGGCCCGCTGCCGATCAAGGAATTCCACCGCGACGGCGGGCTGATGGCGCGGTTCTTCTTCGTGCAGGATCCCGACGGCTACAAGATCGAGGTGCTGCAGACCCACGGACGTTATCACTAGCGGCAAAGGGCCCGTCGTTCACTCCCGTTGCCGCGGCAATAGAAGGAGGCTTGAAGATGAGCAAGAGCGGCATGAATCGCCGACAGTTCCTGGAGGCGAGCAGCGTCGCCGTCGCGGGAACCGCGGCGGCAGTCGGCACGGGCACGATGCTGGTGGCGCCCGACGGCGCCTGGGCAATGACGCTGCAGGTGTTCGACGAGCATACGGCGACCACGCTGGTGCATATGAGCCGCGAGATCTATCCCCATGACCGGCTCGGCGATGTCTACTACGCCCAGGTGGTCGAGGGGCTCGACGGCAAGGCGGCCAAGGACAAGGCGCTGGGCACGCTGCTGACCGACGGCGTTGCCGCTCTTGATAAGTCGGAGGGCGCCGTGAAGTGGGTCGACCTCAGCCCCGGCTACAAGCTGGCGACGCTGAAGCAGATCGAGACCACGCCGTTCTTCCAGACCGTCCGCGGCGAGCTTGTCACCGGCATCTACAACAATCCGGCAGTGTGGCGCCATTTTGGTTATGAGGGCGCGTCGGCGGAGTATGGCGGTTATATCGACCGCGGCTTCAACGATCTCGGCTGGCTGGACGAAGAGTAGGGAGGGCGGAACATGGCGGTAAAATACGATCTGAACAATGACGGCGTGGTCGTCGTCATCGGTTCCGGCGCCGGCGGCGGCACTTTGTCCAACGAGCTGGCGCAGAAGGGCATCGACGTAGTCTGCCTCGAGGCGGGGCCGCGCGTGGAGATGGACGATTTCGTCAACAACGAATGGGCGAACTTCGTGCAGATCTCCTGGCTCGACAAGCGCACGACCTCGGGCAGCTGGCGCGTGGCCAAGGACTTCGGCGGGCTGCCGGCCTGGATCGTCAAGGCGGTCGGCGGCTCGACCATTCACTGGGCCGGCGCTTCGCTGCGCTTCCAGGAGCATGAGTTCAAGACCAAGACACATTACGGCGACGTCGCCGGCGCCAATCTCTTGGACTGGCCGCTGACGCTGCAGGAGCTGGAGCCCTACTACGCCCGCGCCGAGGACAAGATGGGCGTCACCGGCACCAACGACATTCCGCGCCTGCCCGGAAACAACAACTTCAAGGTCCTGGCCGCCGGCGCCAAACGGCTCGGCTACAAGGAATTCCACACGGGCAACATGGCGATCAACTCGCAGGAGCGGGATGGCCGCGGTTCCTGCCAGCAGATTGGCTTCTGCTTCCAGGGCTGCAAGTCCGGCGCAAAATGGTCGACGCTGATCTCGGAGATCCCGAAAGGCGAAGCCACGGGGAAGCTGGAGGTGCGGCCGAATTCCCAGGTGCTGCAGATCCAGCATGACGACAGCGGCAAGGTCACCGGCGTGCTCTATGCCGACAAGGACGGCAAGCAGCAGGTGCAGAAGGCGCGCGCGGTAGCGCTCGCCGGCAACTCGATTGAGAGCCCGCGGCTGTTGCTCAACTCGGCGTCGGCGAAGTTCCCCGATGGGCTGGCGAACTCCTCGGGCATGGTGGGCAAGAACTACATGCGGCACATGACTGGCTCGGTCTACGCCATCTTCGACAAGCCGGTGAACATGTATCGCGGCACCACCATGGCCGGCATCATCCGCGACGAAAGCCGGTTCGATACCGCGCGCGGCTTTGTCGGCGGCTATGAGATGGAGACGCTGTCACTCGGCCTGCCGTTCATGGCGGCGTTCCTCGATCCCGGCGCCTGGGGCCGCGATTTCACCTCGGCGATGGATGGCTATGAGAACATGGCCGGCATGTGGCTGGTGGGCGAGGACATGCCGCAGGAGAAGAACGGCGTCACGCTGCACGCGACCGAGAAGGACCAGTTCGGCCTGCCGGTGCCGAACGTAAACTTCGACGACCATCCCAACGACATCGCCATGCGCAACCATGCCTTCAAGCAGGGTTCCGCTGTTTATGCGGCGGTGGGGGCGAACCGGCTGATCGAGACGCCGCCCTATCCCTCGACGCATAATCTCGGCACGAACAGGATGAGCGAGAAGGCGAAGGATGGCGTGGTCAATAAGCATGGGCAGACCCACGACATCAAGAACCTGTTCATCTCCGACGGCAGCCAGTTCACCACGGGTGCGGCGGAGAATCCGACGCTGACTATCGTCACGCTGGCAATCCGACAGGCGGAGTACATCGCCGACCAGATGGGCAAGAACGAGATCTGACACACGGGGCGAACGCCTCGGCCTGGGCCGGTCCAACTCCGCTGGGAGTTCGGCCGGCCCTTTTCTTTTGCGGCGCCGTGATTCCTTGACAGGCGGGACCCTGTGGTGAGGATGGCCGGGAACTCAACTTTCCGGCCATCGCTGTTCTATCAAAGGGTTCTGCAGGTTCGGCAATGCGGCGCGACGGTAATCAGGTCATCGGTCTGGTGGGCGATTTCGGCGGCTCCAACGCGCGCTTTGCGGTTGCGGCCGGCGATGGCGAGGGCGGCATCGCGCTCTCGGCCGAGCAGGATCTGGTGACCTCGGCCTACCCGGACGTGGTGACGGCGGCGCGGCATTTTCTCGGCCAGCAGCGTGTTGGGCCGGTGAAGGCGGCCTGCTTCGCCATCGCCGGGCCGGTGACCGGCGACCGGGTGGAGCTGACCAACGCGCGCTGGCGCTTTTCGATTGCGGAGTCACGGTCGGCCCTCGGTCTCGACCATCTGGATGTGGTCAATGATTTTTCCGCTCTGGCGCTGTCGTTGCCCTATCTGAAAGGCGCGGATCTCGAGCAGATCGGCGGCGGCGAGGCCGTGGCGAACGACGCAAAGGCGGTGATCGGGCCGGGCACCGGTCTCGGCGTTTCCGGCCTGATCTGGAGCGGGCGCGCCTGGATTCCGCTGAAGAGCGAGGGCGGTCACGCGACGTTCTCACCGGTGGGCGATCGCGAGCGGGAAGTCGGCCGCATTCTCGAGCGACGGTACGGCCATGTGTCCTGCGAGCGCGTGTTGTCGGGCGGCGGGCTGGTGAATCTGTATGAGGCCCTGCGCGAAATCACGGGCCAAGAGGCGGAGGATCTGATGCCGCCGCAGATCACGGCGAAGGCGCTGTCGGCGGAAGGCGGCTTGTGCAGCGAGGCAGTGGAGATCTTCTGCGCCGCCCTCGGCACCGCGGCCGGGAGCCTGGCGTTGACCCTGGGCGCGCGGGGCGGGGTCTATGTCGGCGGCGGCATCGTGCCGCGGCTGCTGCCGTTGTTGCGGCGCTCGGCCTTCCGTGCGCGGTTCGATGAGAAGGGGCGGCTCGCCGACTATGTGCGCGCCATTCCCGTCTACCTGATCCTGCGGCAGCATGCGGGGCTGTTGGGCGCCGCGGCGGCGCTGGTGCAGGAGCAGAACAACGGCAAGGGAGACTAGGATATGGCGGCCGTTCAGATCATCCGCTTCGGCGTCGACGCGCCAGCGGCGGAGACGGGCAAGCCCGGCAACGTAATTAGCGGCGCGCCGCAGACCAGCGTGCAGAACTACTACACAGACAAGGGTGGTGAATTCTTCTCCGGCCTGTGGGAGTCGACACCGGGGAAATGGACCATCAACTACACCGAGGATGAGTTCTGCATAATCCTCGAAGGCCGCGTCGTGCTGGCGGATGACTCCGGCAAATCGCAAACCTTCATGGCCGGCGATGCCTTCGTCATTCCCGCCGGATTCAAGGGGACGTGGGAGACGGTGGAGAAGGTGCGGAAGTACTACGCAATCAGCGAACGGAAGAGTTAGGTTCTCTCGATTGGTATAGTTGCATCCAAGAGTTTCTTCCCCCGCGAAAGCGGGGGTCCAGGGGATGAAGGGCGCTTTGCAACTCCTGGATCCCCGCTTTCGCGGGGAAAGAAATAATGAGGAGTGCTCTTTTCGATCGAACGGATTCTAAAGCGCCGGCATCTTGAATGGCGCTACGAACTCGTAAGCCCGCGCCGCCTGCAGGACCTGGGCGTCCGCATACATCGGTCCGACAATCTGCAACCCCACCGGCAGGCCCGCCTTGGTCAATCCACAAGGCACAGTCGCTGCGGGCTGGCGCGTCAAGTTGAACGGATAGGTGAAAGGCGTCCAGTCGGTCCAGCGGGTCTGGCCGGATCCTGGCGGCACTTCGACGCCGGCCTTGAAGGCGGGGATGGGAATCGTCGGCGTCAGCAGCAGGTCCCATTTCCGGTGCAGCACATTCATGGCCACGCCTAGCGCCTCGCGCTCCTTCACCGCTGCCAGATAATCCATCAACGAGAGCCGCGCGCCCTGCTCGGCGATGTCGATCAGGCCGGGGTCCATCAGCTTGCGCTGTTCCGGCGTGTAGGCGCGGAGCGCGTTGGCGGCGCCGGGGAACCAATGCTGAGCAAAGCAACGGCTGCTGTCGGGCAGACCGGTATCAACTTCTTCAACATGTGCGCCAAGCTCTCCGAAGCGCTTCGCCGCCGCGGCAACCAGGGCCGCAACCTCGCCATCCACTTTGGCGCCGGCAATGGTGGGTGCATAGGCGATGCGCAGGTCCTTCACGCCGGCATCGAGCCTGTCGAGATAGTTCGCGCCATCCGAAGGCAACGCGTACCAGTCGCGGTCATCCGGCTGCGACAGCACGGTGAGCATCAGTGCACCGTCGGCGACCGTGCGGGTCATCGGCCCCACATGGGCCAGGGTGCCGAACGGGCTTAGCGGATGGGCCGGCACGCGGCCGAAGCTCTGCTTGATGCCAAAGATGCCGGTGAAGGCGGTGGGAATACGGATCGAGCCGCCGCCATCGGTGCCGATATGCAGCGCGCCCATGCCGGTGGCCGCCGCCACGGCCGCGCCGCCACTGCTGCCGCCGGGAGTCATTTCCGAATTCCAGGGATTGCGGGTGATTCCCGTGAGCGGCGAGTCGGTGACGCCTTTCCAGCCGAATTCGGGCGTCGTTGTCTTGCCCAGGAGCACCGCGCCGTTTTCCCGCAGGCGCGCCACCGATGGAGCATCTTCGTTCCAGGGCTGGTTGCGATCGACGGCCTTGGATCCGCGCAGCGTCGTCCAGCCCTTGGCGATGATCAGGTCTTTCACGCTCGCCGGCACGCCATCGGCCAGGCCCATCGGTTCGCCGCGCTGCCAGCGCTGCTCCGATTCCCGTGCTGACGCCAGCGCGCCCGCTTCGTCAACGAAGCAATAGGCGTTGAGCTTCTCGTTATGGCGGGAAATTTGCGCCAGCGCCGCCTTGGTGACTTCAACGGGCGACAGTTTCTTTTGCTTGTAGGATTTGAGCAGTTCGACGGCCGGCAGCATCGCCAATTCGGAAGACATGTAAACCCTGACCTCTTGCAAGAAGTAATGCGTCGCACGCATTCCTGTCATGCCCGCCGGTCCTTGTCGAGAGCGCCCCCGACCGCGTACATTCGCCGCCGGGGAAGGACCTCAACTCATGTCCGTCGCAGCCTACAACAGCGCGCAACGCACGCGCAGCCTGGTCGCTGTCATTGCCGCCGCTCTCAGCGTCGGCATCGCCGTCGGCGCCATGGTGCCGCTGATCTCGCTACGGCTCGAGGCGGCCGGCTACAGCAATACCTTGATCGGCATCAACGGTGCGATGTTTCCCATTGGGTTGCTGGCAATTGGCTACTGGTTGCCACCAATCCTGCGGTTCTTCGGGCCCCTGCGCGCCGTCTATTTCGGCGTCGGAGTGACGTCGTGCAGCGTTCTGCTACTGCCGGTATTGGACAATTACGTCGCCTGGTGCCTGTTGCGGTTGGGGGCCGGAGCGGCGGGCGGCGTCTACTGGGTCATGAGCGAGACCTGGATCAACATGATGGTGACAGAGAAAACCCGCGGCCGAGTGATGGCGATCTATACCGCCACTATGGCCTTCGGCTTTGCCTTCGGGCCGGAGATCGTCGCCCGAATCGGCATCGAGGGCTTCCTGCCGTTTGTCATCGTCAGCGCTTTGTTGGCGTTGAGCGCGGTGCCGTTCTTCTTCGTCCATGACGTAAAGCCTGTTATCCCCGAGCATGCCGGCGTCAATGTGCTGGGCGCCTTGCGAATCGCGCCTCTCGTCCTCTTCGCCGGCTTGGCCGGCGGCGCCGCAGAGAGCGCGCTCTATATTCTGCTACCGCTCTACGGCACCGACGCCGGCTACGATCAGGCCAGCGCCGCGCGGCTGTTGACTTGGTTCTACATCGGCAATGTCGTGCTGCAGTTTCCGCTCGGCTATGTCGCCGATCGTTTCGGGCGGTTCCGTCTGCTTCAGCTCTGCGTCGCGGGGACGCTCATCGGCGCAATCCTCCTGCCGCTGGTATTCGCGCAGGAGCTGCCGCTGCGCACCATGCTGCTGCTGTGGGGCGGTGTGACCATGGGCATTTACACGCTATCCCTGGCGCTGCTGGGCGAGCGCTTCAAGCCGGGCGATCTCTCGGCCGCCAATGCCGCCTATGTCATGATGTACGAGTTCGGTGGCCTCGGCGGTCCGGTCATCGCGGGCGGCATGATGGACACGATGGGGCGGCAAGGCCTGCCGCTGTTCGCGGTGATCATCACGGCAGTGTACCTGATCTACGCGGCAATCTCCCGGCGAAAGGCGCCCGCCGGCCGCTAGCGCGCCTCCAGCTTCGCCAGCAGATGCTGGGCAGTGCCCAGATCCTCATGGCCGCCGCCACCGGATTTGAACAGCGTGATTTCGTCATCGCTTTGCCGTCCCGGCTTCTCACCTCGCGCGAGCTGGAAAGTATCGGTGATGGCATCCTTGGCGATGAGGCCGGCCTCGAGCGGCTTGCAGATATCGCCGCAATGGACGCCGGCAGTGAACCAGGCATCGATGAAGACGCGGGCGCGCTTGACGGCCGTGTCGTCGGCCTCGCGCATGTCCGGCCGAAAGCCGCCGACCAGGTCGAGATGTTGCCCTGGGCGCAGCCAGGCTCCCTTGATCAGCGGTTCCTTTGCCATGGTGGCGGCGGAGATCACATCGGCCCAGCGCGCGGCGCCTTCCAGATCATCCGCAACCTCCACCCGCACGCCCGGCAGCTGCAGCGCCGCCGCCATCTGCTGCGCCTTGGCGGCATTGCGGTTCCAGACGCGGACCTCGCGGATCGGCCTGACGGCGCAATGGGCCATGGCAAGGTGGGGCGCGAGCTGCCCGGCGCCGAGCATCAGCAGCTTGCCGGCATCCTTACGCGCCAGATAGGTGGCAGCGAGGGCGGAATTCGCCGCCGTCTTGCGCAGGGTCAGCGCCGCGCCGTCGATGACCGCCAGGGGATAGCCGTTGCTGCCGTCGAACAGCACATAGACGCCGACGACTGACAGCAGACCCTTGGCCTCGTTGCCGGGAAACACGCTGACCAGCTTCACGCCCTGGTGCCGGCCATGCTGCCAGGCGGGCAGCAGCAGCCAGATATTTTCCCGGCCGTCGGGCAGTTTCTCCGTGAGATGGATCGACTTCGCTTCATCGACGCCACGGCGGAATAGATCGCGCAGCGCTTCGACCAGCGGCGGATAGTCGAGGAGGGCGTGGACTTGTTCGGCGGTGACGTTGTGCATGGGAATCTTCGCGATGATCTGGAAAAATCGGCAACCCTAGTTTGTCGCCGCGGCAGCGGCCGTGCCTGCCAGCGGATAGTGACACGCCACCTGCCGCCCGTCAGCCAGCGGCTGCAGGACCGGGCGCTCGGTGCGGCAGCGGTCGGTCGCATAGCGGCATCGCGGGTTAAAGCGGCAACCGGCAGGCGGATTCATCGGGCTCGGCACGTCGCCCGTCAGCACGATGCGCTTGCGCCCGGCGGCACGGTCCGGATCGGGCACCGGCACGGCCGAGATCAGCGCCTGGGTATAGGGATGGGCCGGCGCCTGATAGATCGTTTCCGTCGGCCCGGTCTCGACGATCGAGCCCAGATACATGACGGCGGTGCGGGTGGAGATCTGCCTGATGACGCTGAGATCGTGGGCGATGAAGATGTAGGTGAGGTTCAGCCGCTCGCGGAGATCGAGGAGCAGGTTGACGATCTGCGCCTGGATCGACACGTCCAGCGCCGACACCGGCTCGTCGGCGACGATCAGCCGCGGCTCCAGCGCGAGCGCGCGGGCGATGCCGATGCGCTGCCGCTGGCCGCCGGAGAATTCATGGGGAAAGCGCTGCAGATGATCGGGCATGAGGCCGACGAGGCCGATCAGCTCATCGACGCGCGCTTTGATATCGCCGGCGCTGCGCTTGCCATGGACCCGCAACGGCTCGGCGATCAGGTCGCCCACCCGCCGCCGGGGATTGAGGGAGGCATAGGGGTCCTGGAACACCATCTGCATCTCGCCGCGCAGCGGCCGCATCTGGCGCCGGTTCAGGCTGCCGATTTCGCGGCCCTGGAACCGCAGCTTGCCCGCGGAGATGTCGTAGAGCCGCACCAGGCAGCGGCCGAGGGTGGATTTGCCGCAGCCGGATTCGCCCACCAGGCCCAGCGTGTCGCCCGGCCAGACCTTCAGCGAAACTTTGTCGACGGCATGGACAATCTGCCGGCCGCCCGGCGTGAAGCGGCCGCCGACCGCGAAGCTCCTTGCTGACCTCGGCCGCCTCCAGCAGCGGTGCTGCGCCATTACCGGTCATGACGCACCCGCAGGCGCGGCGATCCGTCCGGCGCGCGCGGCCTCCCGTTCGGCCGGGGGGATGAAGCAGGCGGCCAGATGGCCGTTCCCGCCGCTCAGTTCGGGCCGCTGCGCCGCAGGGATGAAAGCGGTGGCGGCAGCGCGGCGCGAAGGCGCAGCCGGGCGGCAATGCCAGCAGCGAAGGCGGATTGCCGCCGATGGATTTCAGGCGGCGCGGCCGCGCGCCCTCCAGCGGCGGGATCGAATCCAGCAGGCCCCAGGTATAGGGATGCCAGGGCGCCTTGAAGAGATCGCGCGTCGCGCCCTGCTCGGCGACGCGCCCGGCATACATCACCATCACCCGGTCGGCCACTTCGGCCACCACGCCCATGTCGTGGGTGATGAGAACGACCGCCGATCCATGGTCGCGGCGCAGCTTCAGCACGAGATCGAGGATCTGCGCCTGCACCGTGACATCCAGCGCCGTTGTCGGCTCGTCGGCGATCAGCAGCGACGGATTGCAGGACAGCGCCATGGCGATGACGGCGCGCTGGCGCATGCCGCCGGAAAGTTCGTGGGGATAGCGGTCCACGGCAGCCGCTGGGTTGGCGAAGCCGACCTCGGCGAGAAGGTCCACGGCGCGCTGCCGTGCCGCCGATTTCGATATCTTGTTGTGCGTCATCACCTGTTCGGCGATCTGCCAGCCGATGGTGTAGACCGGCGTCAGCGCCGTCATCGGGTCCTGGAAGATCATGGCGATCTCGTTGCCCCGCACATGCCGCAGCTCCCGCTGCGGCAGGCCGATCAGCTCGCGGCCCTTGTAGATGATCGATCCCTGGATTTCGGCGTTGGGATCGATGATCAGGCCGATGACGCTGAGCAGGGAGACGGTCTTGCCCGACCCGGATTCGCCGACCACGCCGAGGATCTCGCCTTCGCGTACATCGAACGACACATGGTCGACGGCGCGCACCACGCCCTGCTCGGTGCGGAAGGAAACGCAGAGATTCCGCACGCTCAGCATGGCGCTCATCGGCCGCGCCCTCGGGTTCGCACGCGGGGATCGAGCACGACATAGACCATGTCGACCAGCGCATTCGCGGTGACGACGAAGAACGACGCGTACATCACCGTCGCCATGATGATCGGCAGGTCCAGGTTCTTCAGCGCATCATAGGTCAGCTTGCCGATGCCCTGCAGCCCGAACACCACTTCGGTCAGCAGCGCCGCGCCGCCGACCAGGGCGCCGAAATCCAGGCCGAACAGGGTGACGATGGTGACCAGCGAGGTGCGCAGCGCGTGGCGCACCAGGATGCGCGTCTCGCTCAAGCCCCTTGGCGCGGGCGGTGCGGATATAGTCCTCCTGGCCGGCCTCCACCAGATTGGCGCGCAGCACGCGGCCATAGAGCCCCATATAGAGCGTGGCCAGCGTCACCCAGGGGACCACCAGCGTCAGGAACCAGCCGGCGGGATCCGTCAGCAGAGGTCTTGTAGCCCAGCGGCGGCACCCAGGCGAACAGCCAGGTATCGTGGAACGTGCTCTGGGTCAGCAGGTTCATGACCGCGCCGAGCCAGAAGACAGGCATGGAGACGCCGATCAGCCCCAGCATCATCAGCGACCGGTCGAGCAGGCTGTCTTGCGTGGCCGCGGCGATCAGGCCGATCAGGATACCGCCGGCCATCCAGAGTACGGCCGCGCCGATCACCAGGGAGAGCGTCACCGGCACCACGTCCAGCACCGCCGGCACCACCTTCCAGCCGCGATTGACGAAGGAGGTCAGGTCGCGGGTGACGAACAGCTTGGTCATCATCTTGCCGTACTGCACCGGCAAGCGGCCGATCGAGGCCGAAGCTCTCGCGCACCGCCTGCAGCGTCTCCGGCGAGGCGTTGCGGCCGGCGATGCGCGCCGCGGGATCGGCGCCGGGCGTGGCAAAGAAGATCAGGAACACCAGCACGCTGATGCCGAACATGACAAACAGCATCTGCCCCAGGCGGTGGATCAGGGCGAGCAGCATCACGTACCTATGCGCAGCTTGGAGCGGGGATCGAGCGCGTCCCGCAGCCCGTCGCCGAACACGTTGAGCGCCAGCACCGTCAGCGCGATGGCGATGCCCGGCGCCAGCGCCACCATCGGCCGGGTGTAGAGCAGGCCCTGGCCGTCCTGGATGATCGTGCCCCAGCTGGCGTCGGGCTGCTGCACGCCGATCGACAGAAACGACAGCGCCGATTCCGTGACCATGTTGATGGCCATCAGCAAGGGCACGAAGACGATCAGCGTCGTGCTGACATTCGGCAGGATATCCCGGAACAGGATTCGGTGCGCCGGCACGCCCAGGCCGACGGCGGCCAGCACGAACTCGCTCTCCTTCAGCGACAGCACCTGGCCGCGGATCGGCCGCGCCACATAGGGCACGAAGATCAAGCCGATGATGAAGATGGGCAAGGCGAGGCTGCCGGCGTTGATGGAAATCGGGCCGATATCGACGCCGTGGCTGATCAGCACGATCGACAGCGAGATCGCCAGCAGATAGACGGGAAAGGCCCAGAGCACGTCGAGGCAGCGCGACAATATCCAATCCACCCAGCCGCCGAAGAATCCGGCGGCCAGGCCGACGATGCCGGCCAGCACCAAGCATGATCAGCGTCGCCGCACCGGCGATCAGCAGCGAGTTGCGCCCGCCATAGAGCAGCCGCGCCGCCACGTCGCGGCCCTGGCCGTCGGCGCCCAGCATGTAGGCGGTCGGATTCCATGTCGGTCCGATCGGCGTGAAGCCGAGGCCGAGCCCTTCGGTGGAGGTCTGCATGATCGGCACGGACTTGCCATCAAGCATGATCGTGCCGCTGAGATTGGAGCGGAAGGGATCGGTCTTCGCGACGTAGGCCGCATAGACCGGCGCTAGCAGGCAGAGGATGACGATGACGAGGATAACGAAAAGCGCGGCGACTGCGGCGCTGTCGCTGCGCAGCTTGCGGTAGGCCGTGAGCCAGGGGCCGCGGCTGGGCAGCGACGGCAGGAGCGGACCCTTGCTAGCAAGATCGGTCGCGGAAACCGTGCGATCGGTCATGCGAGCCAGCTCCCGCCGTCGCGATTCTAGGCCTGTTACCGCTTGCGCCGGCCTACTGCACCCAGGACTGAGTCACGATCCAGTAGTACTGCGCATTGAACATGTAGTTGCCCAGGCGCTTAGACACGAAGTCGACGCGCTTCGGCGTAAACAGCGGCACTGCCGGAGCCTTCTCCATCACCGCGCGGTCGATATCCGCCCACAGCTTGTCGGCGGCCGCCTGGTCGGTGATGGCGAGCGCCAACGCCTCGTCCATCTTGCCCTGGATCCCCTTGTCGCAGAACCCGGCGATGTTGACCGAGGAATCCGATCCCGGATTGAAGGAGCCGCAGCCGAACAGGATGTTCAGGAAGTCCGACGCCGCCGGATAATCCTGATACCATTGGCTGACGCTGATCTGCACATTGTTGTTGGTGTTCTGGATATAGGTGAACTGGATGTTCGAGGAGATCGGCTTGACGCTCGCCTTGTAGCCGATTTCGCTCAGCACGCTCTGCAGATAGGTGCCGACGGCCTCATCCACCGCGTTGTCCTGAACGATGACAGTGACTTCCTGTCCGGCCGTGCCCGATTCGGCGACAAGCGCCTTCGCCTTCTCCATGTCAGGCGCCGACCAGGTCTCGCCGGGACTGGCGGTGTAGAGACAGGAGGGCTGATGTCCGGGGAAGCCCGGCGGCAGCACCTGGCAGACCGGTGCGGCGAGCACCGGGCCGCCGAACAGGTTAACCAGCGCATTGCGATCGACGGCGAAGTTCACCGCCTGCCGCGCCTTCTCGTTGTTGAAGGGCGGAATGTTGACGTTCATCGGCGCATACCACCAGGCGGTCAGCGTGTTGATATGCACCTGATCGGCGAACTGGGTGCCCAGCTCCACCAGGCGATCGGCCGGCGGCGGGTCCAGGGTCCAGTCGGCCTCGCCGTTCTGGATTGCGGTGATCGCCGCTTCGTCGGTCAGGCCGAAATCATAGTTGATCTCGTCGGGATAGCCGTCCGGCTGCGCGTCCCAGCTCCACACCTTGAATTGCGGATTGCGCACCATCTTCAGCTGCTTGTTCGGATCGTAGCTGGTGAACATGTAGGCGCCGGTGCCGGGAATGGGCTGCGGTGCCCACATCGGTCGCCGGAGTATCGGCCGGCAGGATCGCGGCGTGGGGCAGGGCCAGCTTCTGCAGCAGTTCCGGATCGGGCCTGGTGAGGTTGATGGTGACGGTGCCCGCCGCTTCATCGGCGACGACGCCGCCTTCCAGCGTACAGGTTGCCGGCTCGGCCAGGCATTTGTCGGCGCCGACGATCACGGAATAGAAGCCGCCCGATGTCGGGCTGGAGACCTTGAAGATGCGCTGCAGCGAGGCAACGACGTCCTTCACCGTCAGCTTCGTTGCCGTTGGAAAACTTGATGCCCTTGCGCATCTTGAAGGTGTAGCTCTTGCCGTCATCGCCGACCGTCGGGCAGTGCTTCGGCCAGATCGGGAACGATCTCGAAGCCTGCCGCGCCCTCGGCCTTCTTGAAGGTGACCAGTCCGTCATAGACGAACTGATAGAGCTGCCAGTATTGCAGCGTGTAGTTGATGTGCGGATCGATCGTGCCGCCGGCGCCCACCGCCAGCAGCCGCATGGTGCCGCCCTTGTGGGCGGGATCCAGCTCCGCCGATGCCGGCGCTGCCGCGGATAGGGACAGCAACGCCGCCGCCGCTACGCCCGCGAACTTGATGCGTGTTGAAATCATTTGCGTCTCCTCTTCTCCCTGCTGGGTTTCTTGGGTTTGCTGCTCGATTTCCTGGCGCGCGCCGGCTTGTCATGCTCGGCGAGGAAATCGCCGATGACCTGCAGACAGCGCTCCTGCTCCTCCACATGGGGCATATGGCTGGAATTCTCGAAGATCTCCCAGCGCGCGTTCTTGATGCCGTCGGCGAATGGCTGCACAACGGCGGGCGTTGCCTCGTCGTAGCGGCCGGAGATCAGCAAGGTCGGCGCAATGATGCGGCCGACCTGATCGATGATGTTCCAGGCCTTGAGCGAACCGATGACATGGAACTCGCTGGGTCCGTTCATGGTCTGATAGACGGTCGGGTCCGCGGCGATCTGCGCGAAGCTTCGCGCCACTTCCGCCGGGATCGGCTTGATGCGGCAGACATGCCGGCTGTTGAACACCTGGACCGCCTTCTCGTACTCGGCGGAATTCGTGGTGCCGTCTCTTTCGTGCTTCAAGAGCGTCGCCTGCACTTCCGGCGGTAGCGCTTCGCGCAGCCGGTTCGCTTCCTTGACCCACAATTCCATCGAGGGCGGCGAGTCGGCGATGGTCAGGGAGCGCAGGCCGTTCGGCCGCCGGATGCCATGCTCGGCGCCAAGCATGCCGCCCCAGGACTGGCCGACGACATGATAGGCCTTGGCGATGCCCAGGGTCTTGAGCAGATTATCGAGTTCATCCAGGAACAGCTGGACGGTCCAGAAATCCTTCGGCTTCTCCCGGAGATGTGTGGATCGGCCGCAACCGAGCTGATCGTACTGGATGACCGCACGGCCCGTGGCCGCCAGCAGCTTGAATCCGTCCGTGTAGTCATGGGCGGCGCCAGGCCCGCCATGGAGGATGACGACAGGCGGCTTCTTCGCTTTCAATTCTCCGGTGACCCGGAACCAGGTCATGTAGCCGCGGAATTCGGCATAGCCCTCGCGGACATGCAGCATGCCGGCCATCGCCTCTCGCCCTCCCGCTTGCGGTCCGCCGTTGGCCGGCGGTACCGGAATATTGTTCGGAAGCCCGCGCTTTGGGCTCCCGCTCCTACTTGCGGATGGGAACTATCGGGGTTCGGTGCCGGACGGTCAACCGGCGCGCGGACGAGATGACGCGACAGTGAACCGCCGCCGGGCCGAGGTTCACCGGTGGTGCGGCCCGACGGCCCGGGCAGCCATGGAGCGAGGTGAAGAAGTCATGCTAGGATTTGGCATGACCATTTCCGTCGCCCATGCCCTGGCCGCGATCGGCATTCTCGTCGGCCTGACGGTTTCTCCTGCCTGTGAGGCCCAGGAAGAGGCGGAGCGCTGCGGCGCCCTGCCGGCGGCCGTCATCGCCAAGCGGGACGGCCTGCGCGCGGCGGCGGCGGCGGGTGACTATCAGGCGATGGCCAAGCTCGCCGACGATTCCGAGTTCATCTACAGCTTCGGCGATGAGGGCGATCCCGCGTCCTATTGGCAGAGCCTGAAGGCCGATGGCATCGATATTCCGCAAATCGTCGTCGCGCTGCTGGACATGCCCTGCGCCAAGCTGACCTATGACAGCGGCACCGAGTTCGTCTGGCCCAGCGCCAACGAGATTCCCTATGGCGGAGCTGACGACCGAGGAGATCGACGCCCTGCAGGCGATCTACAACGGCAAGCTCGAGGAGAATTATCTCGAAGGGCCCGAGGTCGGCTACTATGTCGGCTGGCGTCTCTTCATCGCCGAAGACGGCCGCTGGACCACGCTGGTGGCGGGTGATTGACGCTCACGTCACCGCGTTCGGCAGTTCCGCTTTCCGCCGCGCCATGAAATCCAGCAGCGCTTCGTCGATGGCGGGATCCAGCGGCGGCGGTTCGTATTGCGCCAGCAGGCGCTGGGCGGCTTCGGTGGCGCGCTGGTTGGCGTCCTTCGCGCCCTCGGCCTCCCACTGCTCGTAGCTGTTGTTGTCGGCGATCTGCGAGGTATAGAACGCGGTCTTGAAGTTGCGCTGGGTGTGGGCGCAGCCGAGATAGTGGCCGCCGGGCCCGACCTCGCGGATGGCATCGAGCGCCCGGTTTTCTTCCGAGAGATTGATGCCGCCGGCGAAGCTCTGCAGCATGGCGATCTGGTCGGCGTCGAGCATGAACTTGCCGTAGCCGGCGGCCAGTCCCGCTTCCAGCCAGCCGGCCGAATGCAGGATGAAGTTGGTGCCGCCCATCAGCGTCGGGATCATGGTGGCGACGAATTTATAGGCGGCCTGGGCATCGGCGATCTTGGAGCCGTTGAGCATGCCGCCGGCACGCACGGGCAGGCCGTATTTCCGCGCCAGTTGCGTCGCCACATAGATCATCTGCGCCGGCTCCGGCGTGCCCATCATCGGCGCGCCCGATTGCATGGAGACGGTGGTGGCGAACACGCCATAGACCATGGGCGCGCCCGGGCGGATCAGCTGCGAGAAGGCGATACCCGCCAGCACTTCGGCATTGAGCTGCGCGATGGCGCCGGCGGTGGAGGCGGGGGCCATGGCGCCCGCCATGATGAAGGGCGTCACCAGCACCGCCTGGTTGTTGCGGGCATAGACCGACAGCGCCGACAGCATGGTGCCGTCCCACACCATCGGCGAGTTGCAGTTGACGACGGAGGTGAGCACGGTCTTTTCGCCGACAGTCTTCTCGCCGAACAGGATTTGCGCCAGCCGCACCGTGTCTTCCGCGCGCTCGGGCGCCGTGACGATGCCCATGAACGGCTTGTCGGAATATTTGATATGGGAATAGACGATGTCGAGATGGCGCTTCGGCACCGGCACGTCGACAGGCTCGCAGATCACGCCGCCGGAATGATGCAGCACCGGCGTCATATAGGCGAGCTTGATGAAGTTCTGCAGGTCCTCGAGCGTGCCGTAGCGGCGCTTGTTCTCGAAATCGCGCACGAAGGGCGAGCCGTAGGTCGGCGCGAACACGGTGTTGCGGCCGCCGATCACCACGTTGCGCTCGGGATTGCGCGCATGCTGGGTAAATTGCGCCGGCGCGGTCTTGATCTTCTCCAGCACCAGGCCGCGGGGGAAATGCACCCGATCGCCACGGACGTCGGCGCCGGCCGCGCGCCACAGCTTGATTGCCGGCTCGTAGCGGAACTCGATGCCGATCTCCTCGAGGATGGTCATGGACTCCTCGTGGATCAGCTCCAGTCCCTCGGCGTTCAGCAGCTCATAGAGCGGGATCTCGCGGGTGATGTACTTCTTCTGCACGATCGGCGCCGATGCCCGCTCCGCCCGCCTCGCTACTTGTCCGCCGCGCCGCCGGACTGCCGCCTCTGTCATGTTCTATTCCTTCGTTTTTCGAGCGGGAATGAGTTTAAGACGAACGTGGCACCTTGATCCAGGTAATGAAATTTCCCTGAAGAACCTAGCTGCGTCGCCTTTCACGCCCGCCGGACGGCTCCAACTCCCGCCCTATGAAAAATGCGAAGGCGTTTTCTGGACCCCGGACGAACTCCGGAAAGGCATATTTTTCACTTTAAAATCAAATGTATAGCTAGATTTCAACCGGTCCAGGCTCCTCCACCTTTCTAAATTCTCGTTAACCAAGACCGAAACCGTTTCTTAACACGACAGGGTGACGATGGAGGATCGAACGTCCTGGCCCGGCCTCGGCGTTCACCGGACACCCTTCAATCGGAAGGACGCGACGCCGATGGCAAACCTCTCCATTCACCCGATCTCCTCGGAACCGGTCGAACGCGGCACGCGCGTCGGCGGAACGCCGTCGCCCGTGGGGGCGATCCTGCAGCGCCTGAGCCGCGAATTCACCGGCCCGGCGCAGACGGAAACTCCGGCTGACGGGACGGAGGGGCTGGCGCCCGCGACCAAGACTGGATCTTCGCTCGCCTTCCTCTCGCGCTGCATCGTGCTCCAGGCGGTCGGGCTCGCCGGCGTGGCGGCCCTGTGGATCGCCGGCCTGGCCACGAAGCCCTTCGAGGCCAATGGCGTCCTTGCGGCGCTCATTCTCGGCATCGGCCTTATCGGCGTCGGCTGCGTGTTCCTGCAGCGTTGGCGCGACGTCCAGTGGATCGCCACCCATGTGGTGCGCATCGGCCTGCTAGGCACGGTGATCGGCCTGATCGCCGCCTTCTCCAGCGTGCATGGTGGCGCCTCCAACGACCCCAACCAGATCCGCGAGATGATCGCCGCCGTCGTCGACGGCATGTACATCTCGCTCTATGCCACGTTGCTGGGTATCGGCTGCAACCTCTGGCTCAAGGTCAATCTGCGGCTGCTCGGCAATTTCCATGGATGAGGAGACGCTCACCGTTTGGCTGGACACCGCCCTGTTGATGCTGGGCGGCTTCATCCTGACGACCGTGCTGATGATGTCGGTGGTCAATCCGCCGGCGAAATCGGCCGACAGCGAAGGCGACAAGGCGCCCGGCAATGTGGTGATCGAGGCCCAATGGCCCGACAAGCTGGATGCCGATGTCGACCTCTGGGTCGAAGCGCCGGGCGACCGGCCGGTGGGCTATTCCAACAAGAGCGGCCAGATCTTCAGCCTCTTGCGCGACGATCTCGGCAAATCCCAGGACATCACCGATTTCAACTACGAGATCGCCTATAGCCGCGGCATGCCGCCGGGCGAATATGTGGTCAATGTCCATCTCTACCGGGCGATCAATGCCTCCTTTCCGATCCAGGTGAAGCTGGTGGCCAGCGTGCGCGCCGACGAGGAAGGCAAGTCGCGCCAGCTGGTGACGACGAACGTCGAGCTGCTGCGCCTCAACGATCAGGTGACGGCGTTCCGGTTCAATCTGGATGGCGAAGGCAATCTGGTGCCCGGCAGCGTCAACAGCCTGTTCAAGGAACTGCGGGTGGCGTCGCAATGATTTCCTTCGCCATCATCTTCGCGCTGCTGCTCGGCGGCTTCGTGTTCCTGGTTCTGCCGCGCGGCAGGTTCTGGTGGCGCGCCGTTTCCGCTTCGCTCTATGTCGTGCTGCTCGGCCTGGTCTATGGCGGCGCCGTGGAGATGCTGGGCCAGCCCAAGCCGGTGCGCTTGGAGTGGCGCGGCGACATGGCGGAAGCCGACTTGCTGGGCGCCTCGCTGAAGGAAGGCCAGGCGATCTATGTGCTGCTGCAGTTTCCCGACGGCGCAGCGCCGCGCTATTACGAGTTCCCCTGGAGCCAGAAGATGGCCGAACAGATCCAGAAGGCGCAGCGGGAAGGCCAGGCGAACGGCACGGGCGTCAAGATGAAGACCGCCAAGGGCCAGTCGGGCGACGATCCCCGCGAGCCGATGTTCTACGCCATGCCGCAGCCGACCCTGCCGGATAAGAACTACGTCGCCAGCGGCGATACGCTGGTCTATCAGCAGCCGGGCACCAACCCGTAGCCTAGGCCTGCCAGTTCGGCAGACTACCCAACATCTTCCAGTAAGCGAGCAGCGGGGGCACCCCTGTGGCCGGACCGCCATCCGGGCAGCCCGCGGTGGCACCGAGATCGCGCTCGGGCATCCGTTTGAACCCCAGGCGCTCGTAGAGACGATGCGCCGTGATCTGGAAGATGGCGCTATGCAGGCAGATGGCGGGCGCCTCATGCTGCCGCGCCTCGCCGATGCACCAGCCCACCAATCTCTGGCCGATGCCGCGGCGGCGAGCGGCCGGATCCACCGCCAGGGCGCGCACCGAGGCCCAGCGGTCGGGGTCTTCGCATCTACCTTATCGCCATCGGCGATAAGCGCGACGGCGCCGACGATTTGCTGGCCTTGCACGGCGACCGCAGTCCTGACGCCCGGCCGCGCAGTGATCAGGTCGCGCAGGCTGCAGAAATACTCGTCATAGAGATTTGCCGGGATCAGCGGCCGATATTCCGCATTGGCAGCGGCAATGACGGCGAGGATGGCCGCCTTGTCGCCGGCCTCCGCCGGCCGCACGGTTATTGGCGCTCGGTGGCTTGGATTTCGCAGGGCGTTTGCCATCGTTTACTCCACCACAGGGACTGCTTCGATAAGGCTCAGCGGCGAATTCGTCGGGATCACCCGCACCAGATCAAGTCCCGCCGCCGCCAGGATGCCGCGATGCTCGCGCTCGGTGCGTTCCTGGCCGCCGGCGACCACCATCATGCTGATGTCGAACAGCTTGGCCTCGGCGGCGCCGCTGCCCGCGGGAATGATCCGCTCGGCCAGCAGCAGGCGCGAGTCGGCCGCATCGCCCGCCAGCAGTTGCGCAGGATCAGCATCGCCTGGGCGTCGCGCCAATCGTGGATGATGTTCTTCAGCAGGTAGACGTCGCCGCCCATCGGCACCGACTCGAAGAAGTCACCCGAGGTACAAACGCTACGCGCCGAGAGGCCGGCCGCGGCCAGCTTGCGCTCGGCTTCCTCCGCGACCATCGGCATTTCGAGGATCAGGCCGGAAAGCTGGGCATGGCGGCGCAACAGCGCCATCGCCATCGTGCCGTCGCCGCCGCCGACATCGATCACCTTGCCGACTCCGGAGAAATCATAGGCGGCCAGGATGGCGTCGGCCTCCTGGTGCGAGAAGCTGCTCATGCCGCTGTTGAAAACCGCCGCCGCGTCCGGGCGCGCCATCAGGAAGTCGAACAGCGGCTCGCCATGCACCTCGTCGAAGGCGGGCTGGCCCGTCTGGATGCTGTGATGCATGCGGCCATAGGCCTGCCACAGCCATTCCTCGCCATAGAGCAGGGCCATGCCATGCAGGGATCCCGCGGCGTCCTTGCGCAGCGTCTGCCCCACGGGCGTCAGGGCAAAGGCGCCGTCGCCGGTTTCCCGGAAGATGCCGACGGCGGCCAGCGCCCGCAGCAGGCGGTAGAGCGCGCGGGGCTCGGCACCGGTCGCGTCGGCGAGCTGGCTCGCGGTCTGCGGCGATTCGGACAGGCGGTCGGCGATCTGCAGCTTGGCGGCGACGTGAATCATCTGGGTGACGCGGAAGCTCAGGATCATCTGCCGGAGCGTGGCGGCGGCCGCGTTGCTCTGGGATTTCACGGGTGCGGATGGCGTTCAACTCTATCCTCCAATTCGTTCTTGCCGGGGGTCGCCCAATTTCGCGGGGCGCAGTTCGCGCGCCGCAAAGCACTGACAGCGCCCTCGGTTCGGCCGGTTCGTTTCTTTTGGGTAGCGGAAGCTGTGGTTCAAACCTGCTGCGAGTACCGGGACCAAAACGCGCCGGTGCTCCCTTGGGAACATCCGGCATCACTCTCTACGCATGATAAATACGCATACCCCAGGCCCAATTCCACAATCGCCGGGGAATTCTGACGGGTATGTGACGAAGATCACAAAAGCGGGGCAGGGGCGTCGAACCGCCGCACCCACTGAGGTTCTCGTGAGTGCAAGGCGTTGTCCGTCAGCTTTGAATTGTTCGGATTTCACGAGTTGTGCGGGTACAAGTGTCCCCCAGGGCCTCCGCAAGAGAAGCTGTCGTCTCTCCCCCGCCTAGTGGGGGAGAGACAGGCGGCATCCGCGTTCAGCGGATGCCGCCGGTGAGGCGGCTGGCGCCGCAGTTATCCGTATGCACCTGGGCAATGGCGAGAAGCAAGGATGCTCGCGGGTTCTCTAACTTCTCATCGGTGGAAGTCCGTCGACGATGGTGCGCCCAGACCCTCACCCACGCAACATTCGCTGAACGCGAATGTTGCGATCCCTCTCCCACTCCGCGGGCGAGGGGACAGTTTTGATCTGCTGCTCTGTCGTTCAGTGAGGCTCTGCCGAGCCCGACCCGCTACCCGATCCGCTTCTGCGTCTCCGGATCGAACAGCACCGCCTTCTCCATGTTGAACGCGAACGGCGCCGCCTGGCCGGCGCGGGCCTGGGCGTCGGCGCGCATCCGGGCGATGACTTCCTTGCCGCCGAGGCGCGTCACCACATAGGTGTCGGAACCGGTGGGCTCCACCACCTCCACGTGACATTGCGCTTCCTGAATATGGCGGCTGCCGCGGTCGGCGCCGGCGGTGTCGGTGATCGCTTCCGGGCGCAGACCCAGGATCACGTTGCGGCCGGCATAGCCGGCGGCCTTGCCGTTCGGCAGCGCCAGCCGGATCGCGCCGCCGGCGGCATCGAGGCTCAGCGCCGCGCCCCCGGCTTCCACTTGCGCCTGCACCAGGTTCATCGAGGGCGAGCCCATGAATTCGGCGACGAAGATGTTGGCCGGACGGTTGTAGACTTCCTCGGGCGTGCCGAGCTGCTGCAGCACGCCGGCATTCATCACGGCGATCTGCGTCGCCAGCGTCATCGCCTCGATCTGGTCGTGGGTGACATAGACGATGGTGGTGCCGCATGGTCTGATGCAGCCGCTTGATCTCGGTGCGCATGTCCACGCGCAGCTTGGCGTCCAGGTTGGATAGCGGCTCGTCGAACAGGAACACCTGCGGCTCGCGCACCAGCGCGCGGCCCATGGCCACGCGCTGGCGCTGGCCGCCGGAGAGCTGGCTCGGCCGCCGGTCCAGCAGATGCTCGATCTGCAGCATCTCGGCCACTTCGGCGATTGCCCTCTCGCGCTCCGCCTTGGGCACGCTTGCGCATCTCCATGCCGAAAGCGATGTTGTCGGCCACGCGTCATGTTGGGATAGAGCGCGTAGGACTGGAACACCATGGCGATGTCCCGCTGCGACGGATGCACGCTCGTTCACCCGCGCGCCCTTGATGCGGATCTCGCCCACGGTCGACCGACTCCAGCCCGGCGATCATGTTGAGCAGGGTGGACTTGCCGCAGCCCGACGGTCCCACCAGCACCAGGAAATCGCCTTCCTCGACGTCGATGTCGATGCGCTTCAGCACCTCACGTGCCGCCGAACCGCTTGCCGATGCCGTCGATCTCCAGGAAGTGCCATGATCTAGCCCTTCACCGCGCCGGCCGTGAGCCCGCGCACGAAGTAACGTCCGGCCAGCACATAGACCAGCAGCGTCGGCAGTGCCGCGATCATCGCGCCGGCCATGTGCACATTGTATTCCTTCACGCCGGTGGAGCTGTTGACCAGGTTGTTCAGCGCCACTGTGATCGGCGCTGGCGCCGCCGGCGGAAAGGACGACGCCGAACAGGAAGTCGTTCCAGATGTTGGTGAACTGGAAGATCACGGTCACCACGATGATCGGGCCGGAGCTGGGCAGGAGGATACGCAAGAAAATGCGGAAGAAACCGGCGCCGTCGATCATCGCCGCCTTGATCAGCTCATTGGGGAACGCCTCGTAGTAGTTGCGGAAGAAGAGGGTGGTGAACCCCAGGCCATAGGCCAGCATGCACCAGGATCAGGCCGCGGAGTGGAATTGGCGACGCCGAGCTAGCCCAGCACCTGCGCCATGGGCACCAGCACCACCTGGAACGGGATGAAGCAGCCGAACAGCATCAGCCCGAAGATCAGCCGGTGTCCCGGAAAGCGCCACTTGGTCAGCACATAGCCGTTGAACGCGCCGAGCAGGGTTGAGATCGCCACCGCCGGCACCACCATGCGGATCGAATTCCAGAAATAGCCCTTCAGCCCCTCGCAGGTCAGGCCGATGCAGGCCGCACCCCAGGCGTTGAGCCAGGGCTCGATCGTCGGCTGCAGCGGCAGTTGCAGCATGTCGCCATTGCGGATCTCGTCCAGCGTCTTGAACGAGGTCACCAGCATCACGAATAGGGGCAGCAGGTAGATCGCAGCAAACAGCAGCAGCGCACTATAGATTACGATGCGGCCGATCCTCGGCGCACCGACGCTGCCAGCGGTGGGAGCAACGGCAGCGCTACTCATGGCGCTTCTCCCGGAGTTCGGAATAGAGGTAGGGTACGATGACCGCGGCGATGGTCATCAGCATGATGACAGCGCTCGCTGCGCCAACGCCCATTTGATTCCGGGTGAAGGTATAGGAATACATGAAGGTCGCCGGAACTTCCGTGGCCCGGCCCGGCCCGCCGCCGGTCAGCGCGATCACCAGGTCGTAGCTCTTGATCGCCATATGGGCGAGCACGATGAAGGCCGACAGGAACACCGGCCGCAGCATGGGGATGACGATACGCCGGTAGATAGCGACAGTGGAGGCGCCATCGATCTGCGCCGCGCGGATCAGCTCGCTGTCGATGCCGCGCAGCCCCGCCAGGAAAATCGCCATGACAAAGCCGGAAGACTGCCACACGGCGGCGATGACGATGGTGTAGATCGCCTTGTCCGGATTGATCAGCCAATCGAAGGTGAAACTCGTCCAGCCCCATTCATGCATGGTCTTTTCCAGGCCGAGACCTGGATCGAGGAACCATTGCCAAGCGGTGCCGG
Source organism: uncultured Alphaproteobacteria bacterium (assembly GCA_963816235.1). Classification (GTDB taxonomy): domain Bacteria; phylum Pseudomonadota; class Alphaproteobacteria; order Dongiales; family Dongiaceae; genus DATKFM01. The sequence continues at coordinate 37,202 of CAWFKD010000002.1, forward strand.
TGACAATGAAGGACAGCGCCATCGGATAGAGATAGATCGGCCGGAGCACGCCTTCGATGCGGATGCGCTGGTCCAGCAGGATCGCCAGCAGCAGCCCAAGACCGATGCAGATGCCGATATAGAGCGTGCCGAAGATCCCCAGGTTCTGCAGCGCCACATACCAGTTCGGCTGCGCCCACAGCCGCGCATAGGCGCTCAAGCCCGTGAAGCCGTAATTCGGCATCATCTTGGACTCGGTGAAGCTGACGAGAGATCGTCCAGAGGATGAACCCGTAGACGAACAGCAGCACGCACAGCGAAGGACGGCGCCAGCACCAGCTTCGGCAGCTGCCGCTGCAGCCAGCCGATCGGCTTGATCCCGGTGATTCCATACCGGTCATTGAAATCGTAGGAGCGGATTTCAAACCCGCCCCTACAACCGTTGCCACAGACCGTGGCTACTGCGCGCGGCCACTGCAGCCATCAGCTGCTTGACCGCCTCTTCCGACGACATGGCGCCGTTGAAGTGGTTGGTGACCACGTCATAGATGGCGTTCTTTACCGCCGCCGGGGCGCATGGCCGTGGGCCAGGCTGCCGATCAGGTGGTTGCTGGCGGAAGCTTCCTCGAGGTCCGCCATCGCCTTCTTGCCGCAATCGTCGAAGGCGGCGTCGGACACGTCGGTGCGCGCCGGCACGGAGCCCTTCACCACATTGAAGGCCGACTGGAAGTCGGCGTCACGATAGCCGAGGCCATCACCAACTGCGCGGGCTTCTTCGCATCGCCGACCTTGAACATCATGAACTGGTCGGAGTTGAAGGTGACCGCTCCCTGCGTGCCGGGGAAGCGGATGCAGACGAAGTCGGTGCCCGGCTTCTGGCCGGCCTTGAGGAACTCGCCCTTGGCCCAGTCGCCCATCATCTGCATGCCGCCCTTGCCTTCGATCACCATGGCGGAGGCGAGATTCCAGTCGCGGCCGGAGAAGTTGTCGTCGACATAGTGCGAAGCTTCGCCATGCGGTCGAAGGCTTCCTTCATCTTGTCGGAGCCAAGCGCTGCCGGATCGAGATCGATCATCGCCGCCTTGTAGAAGTCGGTGCCGAGCGACAGCACGACGCTGTCGAAGATCGTCGCGTCCTGCCAGGCCTGGCCGCCATGGGCGAGCGCGGCGTGATGCCATTGGCCTTCATCTTGTCGAGGACGGCGATCAATTCGTCCCAGTGTCCGGCGCCGTGCCGCCAGCTGCGTCGAGCGCCTTTTGTTGATCCACACCCAGTTGGTGGAATGCACGTTGACCGGGGCGGCGATCCATTTGCCGTCATACTTCGCGAAGTTCTGCAGCGCCGTCGGCACGACCTCGTCCCAGCCTTCGGCCGGGCGACGTCGCCGAGGTCGCCGACCACGCCCTGCTTGGCCCAGTCGGTGATGTCGAAGCCCAGCGTCTGCACGGCGGTCGGCGGATCGCCCGGGCTGACGCGGGCGCGCAGCGCGGTCATCGCGGCCTCACCGCCGCCGCCGGCGACCGGCATGTCCTTCCAGGTGATGCCTTTGGCCTCCAGGTCCTTCTTCAGCACGTCGAGCGCCGCCGCCTCGCCGCCGGAGGTCCACCAGTGCAGTACCTCCACCTCGTCAGCCTTGGCGGCCGTCGCGGTGAGACAAGGCCCAGGGCGACGCCGCCGAGCAGCCGGGCCAGTCTGGTTTTCATCATGTCGATCCTCCCATATGGATGCGTTAATCTGGTCTAGCGGTGGAACCCACTGGATTGGCATTCGTTATCGTCTTATCTATCCATGGCGTGCAGTCGGCCGGAATGGCAAGGGCCTTTTTCCTCTGTATCCCCCTGCCTAAGCCGGTGTTTTGCAGGCGCGAACTGTGATCACAGGAGTTGACCGCTTCATGCCCGAAACCCCCCGCCCGCCGGTCAACGGCGAGACCCGCCCATGGGGCGCCTTCCAGATCCTGGATGAAGGGCCGGGCTTCAAGGTGAAGCGCATCACGGTCAATCCCGGCGGCCGCCTGTCGCTGCAAAGCCACACAAAGCGCAGCGAGCATTGGGTGGTGGCGCGCGGCATGGCCCGGGTGACCGTGGGCGAGACGGTGCGGGACCTCAAGCCAGATGAAGCCGTCTACATCGCCGTGGGACAGAAGCACCGGCTGGAAAATCCGTTCGCGAAACGCTGGAGTTGATCGAGGTGCAGTGCGGCGGGTATCTGGGCGAGGATGACATCGTCAGGTACGAAGACGCATATAATCGGCGGTAGGAAACACGCGCACCAACATTGTCATCCCGGAAATCGCGCACAGCGCGATTGCGCAGCAATCGTCGCGGCGCGATTATCCGGGACCCATGAACACCGGGCGGTTGCCAAAATGGCTCGGCATGTCCTGTGTCTTGGGTCCCGGGTTCCGTCGCTGAAGCGACGGCCCCGGGATGACAAATCTTGTGAGCATGAGAAGGCAAGATGGCCGATCTATCTGCCCTGAAGAACTCCAAGGACGCCCTCTCCCGCGTCATCCGTGACACCAAGACAAAACTCCGCGCGTTGAATCCGAATTACGCCACCGCCTTCCGCGCCATGGAGGACGACATCCGCCGCGAGGTCGATGCCGTGGTCGGCAAGCGAGAGCTCGGCGAGTCCATCGTCCCCGGAGATCGCCTACGCCGACATCGCCGCCGGCCGCGTGTCCGAGTCTGCCGTCGCCGCGATCCGCCGCACCGGCACTGCTGTCATCCGCGGCGTATTCCCGCGGGCCCAGGCTGAAGCCTGGAATGAGGAACTCGGCGAGTACATTAGCGCCAACGGCTATTACGACCAGAAAGTCGACCCCAACCTCGACAAGTATTTCTCCACCCTGAAATCCGACCGGCCGCAGATCTTCGGCATCTACTGGTCGAAGCCGCAGATCCAGGCGCGCCAGTCCGAAAGCCTTGCCGCCGCCCGCGCCTTCCTCAACGGCCTCTGGCGGCAGTGAGAGCGAAGGCCAGACCTGGTTCGATCCGAAGCGCGAGACCGCTTACGCCGACCGCACCCGCCGGCGCCAGCCCGGCGATGTCAGCCTCGGCCTCTCGCCCCACATGGATGCAGGCTCGGTTGAGCGCTGGATCGACGCGGCCTATCAGCGCGTTTACCGCCATGTCTTCTCGGGCGATATCGGCAGCGCTACGATCCCTTCGACGGCGCCTGGCGCACGGCGACATCGGAAATCCCGTCGCCGGCGGTCTGCAGCGTGTTCCGCACCTATCAGGGCTGGACGGCGCTGACGCCCCAAGGGCCGGGCGACGGCACGCTGCAGCTCATCCCCATTGCCCGCGGCATCGCCTACATGCTGCTGCGGGCGCTGCAGGACGACGTGCCGGAGGATCAGCTCTGCGGCGCCCAGCCGGCCCGCGCGTTGTCGGCCCTGCCGGACTGGCATCCGGCGCTGATGCCCGCCCTGTCGCCCATCCCGCTGGTGCAGCCCGGCGACACCGTCTGGTGGCATCCGGATATCGTCCATGCGGTGGAAGATCGCCATGGCGGCCAGGGCTACAGCAACGTGATCTATATCGGCGGCGCGCCCTGGTGCGAGAAGAACGCCGCCTATCTGCGACGCGCCAGGCGCCAGGTTCCTGAAGGGCGAAAGCGCGCCTGATTTCGCGGCCGAAAACTATGAGGTCGGCTACCAGGGCCGCGCCACGCCTGATGATCTCACCGGCCTGGGCAAAAAGCAGATGGGGCTGGCGGCCTGGTGACCGCGCAGCCCCAACTCCCACTGGCCCATCGTCCCCTTGGCGGGTGCTCAGCCGTTTACATCGACAGGCGGACGTCAGTCAGGCGGGAGGAGATATCCTCAAGCGCATCGCGAAGATCATCGGCCGAATCTGCGTCGTAGAAGTAGTGGATGCCGTTCTCGGTCGGCGAGGCGATGCCCTCGAGCATGTCCAGCTCGTCCTGATTGCCGGCGAGATTGAAGCCGATGACGAACAGCTTGATGCCCTCATCCTTTACATTCCGCGCCAGCCGCCGCAGACGGTTGTCCAGATTGTTGTTCCTGGAGGCGATCACGCCGGCATCGTTTGGCGCATCGATCATACCGTGAGCGGCGTTATTGTTGTCGCCGGCGATCTCACCATAGCCGAAGCGGCCCTTATAGGCGTCGCCGTTGCCGCCAAATTGCGCGCCGTCGGTGACCAGGATGATGTAGCGGTCGCGGGTGAAGGGCGTGGTGACCAGGCCCTGGTTGAAGGGTTCGCCGGGCATCAGCACCTCCCAGGCCCAATAGAGGCCCTGGAGGATGTTGGTGGTGCCGTCAGGGTCGTTGTTGCCGATGCTGTGGATCTGCGCCTTGATCTGCGTCTTGTCCGGCGTCAGTGGAATAATGCTGCGCGACAGGCAGGGGTTGCAGTCCAGGCCGCCCGGATTGTTGGTGATGACGGGCACGGCATAGGGCCGCCTGTTGTCGTCAAAGAACCGCAGCGTGCCGGAATAGCTGGCGCCCACGGGCGCGGTCGACGCCGGCACGGCCACGGGCCGGCTGGTTTCCGGCGACGTGCCCTTGATCGTGCCATCGGCGTTGTCCAGCAGCACCGTGGTGTCCGTGGTGTAGTTGCCGCTGCCGAAATCGGTGTAGTAGGCCAGCGTGCAGCTCCGGTTGCGCCAGTTGCCGGTCGTCGCCCAGCGCGTGCCCGGCCCGGCCTCCGCCGCCGTCCAGTTGTTGTCGCGCGGCTCGAACTCGAGTTCGGCCATCGGTTCCCAGCCGGGCCAGTCCTTCTGCGTGCTGCCGGTGCCGACATCGAACTGCTCGCCGCGCACCAGGTCGGCGTCGTTGGTGTTGACGCTGTTGGTATTGGTGTTGCGGGTGCCCGGCGTCGCCTCGCCGCCGACATAGCGGGCATAGACGCAGCCGCTCCAGCCGCCGGGCAGAAGTCCGCCGGCGGCCGTGGAGCGCGGATCCATGATCAGTGGCACTTGCGAATTGTTCGCTAGCCACACCGAGGTCTGGCTGGCTGCGCCCGTCACTGGGTTGGTATAGGAGCTGACCGCCTGCGTGGTGACGCCCGAGAAGGTCTCGCCCTGGGTCATCACATTGACCTTGGAGTTCCAGGGCACGAAGCCGATATTGATCAGGTTATAGGGCGTGCCGTTGACCACCAGCACCGGCGAGGCGCTGTTGGTGACGCCATAGACCGCGTCCATGAAGTTCTCCAGGCCGTCGCGCGCCGCGCCGATGCGTTCCGCGCCGTCCATCGATCCCGACATGTCCAGGGAGATCACGGCGTCCAGCGCGCGGATGGTGCGCTCCACCTCGGATCTCCGCCACCACGGTCATCTCGTTGCAGGCCATGCAGCCGAACGCGTTCAGCACCCGAGTGAAGGTGGTGGGAATGGTGGCGCTCGCCGTCATATGCAGCGTCTCGCTGCCGGCAATGCCGCCTTCCACCGGCGTGTGCAGCGTCACCCGCGCGTCCATGAAATCGGCGGTGAACGGCGCCTCGAAGACGATGGCGGTGGAGTTCGGGAAATTCGCCGAGAAGTATTTCAGCAGGTCCTCGTTGCGGTCGGGCGAGAAATAGACCTTGCCGCCCGCCAGCACCGCCTGGTCGATCGCCTGCGACAGCCGCGCCTTCAGCAGAAAGCCGCGCGCTGCGTCGGTCGCCAGCCCCAGCGCGCCGAGCATGGGAATGAGGGCGACGGCATAGAGTATGTTGATCGAGCCCCGCTCGCTGCCGAACCAGGCCGACAGCCACCGCCGCGTGCCGCGCCGCCGAGATCCCAACGCCAACCAGCTCCACAACATGCCCATGTCCCGTTCCCCCTACGCTGTCCGGCCCCGATAACCCGGGACCGGTCCGCCCATCCGTGCCGTCCTGCGGCCATGGCAGAGCCTAGGCGCGCACCGGCCGCGATGCTTGGACGGTGGCTGGAGGAATGATGGAGGTTTCGCGGATTAACCTTCGTGCAGGAGATGCGCGGAGCGTATGCGGAGTCAGCCCGCGCTCGCGCAATCGTTTCGAAGCGAGATGCAAACAAAGTCCACGCAGTTGTATAACGGCATGCTGTAGGGGCGACCGGCGGTGCGGTATCGACAAGGGCGAGCGCCGCTCACCCCTACAATTTCAATCGCCGATGCCGAGGTGCGATCATGGAGTATAAGGCCCGCTGCCATTGCGGACGCGTCCGCTTCTCGTTCCGCAGCCCGGAGATCAAGACCGGCGCCCGCTGCGACTGCTCCCTCTGCCTCCGCCGGGGCGCGGTGCTGTCGCCGTCCTACATTCCGGCCGCGGACTTCACGCCGCACCACGACCCGCACGACCTCGGCCTGTATCTCTGGAACGAGAAGGTCCTGAGCAACTACTTCTGCAAGACCTGCGGCATCTTCACCTACATCGCCGACGGCGAGAACGGCAAGGACGGCTACCGCGTCAATCTCGGCTGCGTCGAAGGCCTCGATCCGCTGGCGCTCGACGTCAGCATTATCGATGGCAAGTCGGTGCCGTTGGTGGAAAACTCATCCTGAAGACGGCATCCGGTGGGAACGCGAGGGCAAGCCCATGAAGAGCAATCCTCTCCTGCAAGAAATCCGGGCACCTGCACAAGGCAGCTTCGGTGGAACATGCGGCTGCCACGATTCCGCGGCGCATCGGCGCCAAGATTCTGCGCGAGCTGCGCAGCGCCTTGCCGCCGACGATCTTCTTCTTCGTCGGCTTCAACTTCATCGTCCTGACGACGAACCTTCTCGTCGCCAGCTATGCCGTCGCCGTCAGCAGTTTCATGCTCGCCACCATCGCGGCGCTCGTCGTCGGCAAGGCGGTGATAACAGCCAATTCGATGCCCTTCCTCAAGATCTTCGACCGGGCGCCCCTGATCCAGCCGATCCTGTTCAAGACGGCGGTCTACTGGGTCGCGGTGTTCTTTGCGCGCCTGGGCGAGCGCTTCCTGCATTTCCTGGTCGACGGCAATTCGCCCCTGGATTTCGGCGAGCACCTGATCTCCGACTTCTCCTGGCATCGCTTCATCGCCATCTCGCTCTGGATCTTCGTGCTGTTCCTGATCTATGAGACCGCGGCGGAGTTCAGCCAGCTCATCGGACCGGCGGAAATGCGGCGGCTCTTCTTCACCTACCGGCCGTCCGAGCTCCAGTTGAACAGGCGCCAGCGCGCCCGCGAGCTGATGCGCTTGAGCCGGCTCGCCGATGATCATGAGATCGAGGAGTTCCGCGATACCGGCAGCGCCGCGCATCGCGAGCTGGTCGAACTTATCCAGCGTCTCGCGCGGCCGGCGGAAGCGAACACCTAGTTGCTGCCGCGGGTCCTCGGCGGCGCCTTCTTCCAGGCATAGCCGCGCCGCGCCTGCTGATAGGCATAGTCGTAGAGCGCGTTCATGTAGGTCTTGTCGAAGCGCCCGGGCTTCGGCGCGGCAAAATCCTTGCCGATATAGGCGAGGTTGTAATCGACGCCATCGCGCTGCGCGAGGTAGTAGATCCGCTCCAGGTCCTTCGAGCCGCCCCAATGGATCATGGTCGAGATCGTCCGGCCGGCGATGTTCAATGTCCGGCGCTCCACTTGCGCCCATTCCGGATCCTCGCGGGCGTTGCGGATCAGGTACGCCTTGCGCTCCCGGTTCCCGCCCTCGCGCAGGTCGAGCCCCGGCGGATAGATGAACATCTCCGTGATCGCGCCGCCATCGACATGCATCTCCTGGTATGACTTGCCGTTCACCTCGACGTCGATCAGCACCGGCTGGAAATAGGCGGGGATGGCCGACGACGCGCGCATGATCTTGCGGACGAGGTCGAGCCCTCCCGGATGGCCGCTGGCGGCGATCGCGCCGACGTTCCAGGTGACCGGCCGCTGGGCATCCAGGTCGGTCGTGCCGATCAGGAGAAGCCGGCCCTTCTGATACTCGCGGGCGATGGCCGCCATCATCGACTGGTCGATGTAATGCGAGATGAGCCGCCACAGCGGCGTGGTGTCGGCCATCGCATCGGAGAACATGACGCCGAGCAGGCCGCGGCTGCTGAACACATCGTCGGCCGTGATCGTGGTGTAGACGTCGCGGAGCTGCTTGTCGTACGCCGGACCGAGATATGCGAAGGGTGCGATCAGGGCGCCGGTGCTGACCCCCGTGACGACGTGAAATTCGGGGCGGTCGCCGGCCTCGGTCCATCCGACCAGGAGCCCGGAACCGAAGGCGCCGTTGTCGCCGCCGCCGGAGACCGCCAGGAATTTCGCCATCGGCAGCTGCGCGTCCCCGGTCAGGCCCAGGGTCTGCCTCTGGCGCTTCAGCGCCTGCAGGCCTTCGGCCGCCATGGCGGCCGGGTCATCGACGGGAAAGAAGCGGGCGCGGGAGATGCCCAGCGGATTTGCCCGCGTCGTATCGGCGCGGGGAACCGACGGCTTCCGCCGCCACTCCTTGTGCGTCGCGATCCGCCAGGCATTCGAGGCCGTTCCAAAAAGCTTTCCCATGGCGATTCCGTATTCCTCTCAGCGCGGTTCCTTGACTGAAAGCCCAATCGGTTTCGTCACGTAAGCGCTTGAAATAAGTCGATGGTCAGGGCCCTGGAGTGTTGTACGCGCACTATCGGACTTGAACTCTGCATTGATCATGACACGGTTGTCCAATCGCCGTGTCACGCAAGGAACAAATAAAGGACAAGCCGTGGATGGCGCAACCGGTTCCGAACGGCGACGGCAAGTCGGTGCCGCTGGTGGAAGAGTCGTGGCAATGAAGCGTCATACAGTCGGCGATGAATTGGGCGCGCGGTCTTCTGATGCCAACCGTCACGATATCACGGGAACCTTGCACAATACTGTCCCCTCGCCCCGCGCAGCGGGGAGAGGGTGCCCGGCGGTCGCGGCGCGACCGCTGGGCGGGTGAGGGGCCTGGGCGCACGATCTCGTCAAGCCTTGCACGACAAGATCGCGCAGACCCTCTCCATCCATCTCGCTCCCGGGCGGCAACTCCCGAGCGATCGGCAACATCGGCGCCGGCCCCTCACCCACGCAACATTCGCTGGACGCGAATGTTGCGATCCCTCTCCCCACTTCGTGGGGCGAGGGGGGCATTTTTTTACGATTGTGCGAAGAACGCTGCCCACTTATCGCGCTAGGCTGCGGCACTACTGGGCAGCTACAGCGCTCCGCGACATCGCGCCGAAGAATCACGAGGTCACACTTGTCAGCACCGCGCGTCCGCATCGGGCGAGCGCCGCTCGCCCCTACAACTCAATCGTCAATGCTGATCAGCGCCTCGACGCCTGGTAGCCGAGCCAGGCCAGTCCCGCCAAGACAATCGCAGCAATCCAGGACGGCAAGATCGGAATGGCGACACTGCCGACGGTCACCGGCAAGCCAGCGAGGGCGCGTGCGAGCTGCAATATCGCAATGATGGCGAAAATGACGGCCGCAAGTGTACAGAAACTGCGAGTGGTCATGCTGCTCTCCCCGGAGAATGCGGTTCTCATGATATCACCGGGCTGCTCGTCACGGCATTCCCTATTGTCCCCTCGCCACGCGAAGCGGGGAGAGGGTGCTTGGCGGTCGCGGCGCGACCGCCAAGCGGGTGAGGGGCCTGGGTGCACGATCCCAGCAAGCCTCGCACCGACGAATTGCGCAACCCTCTCCACCCATCTCACTTCCGGCATCAACCCTGTGCCATCGGCAACATCGGCGCCGGCCCCTCACCCACGCAACATTCGCTGGACGCGAATGTTACGATCCCTCTCCCCACTTCGTGGGGCGAGGGGATTGGTTCCTGTGATTTCTTCCCGATGTCGCGGAGCCTTGCACAATTTTGTCCCCTCGCCCCGCGCAGCGGGGAGAGGGTGCCTAGCGGTCGCGCCGCGACCGCTAGGCGGGTGAGGGGCCTGGGTGCACGATCTCAGCAAGCCTTGCACGAAAAGAGCGCGCAGATTACGGGTCGTTCACCGTCTCGTGCTCGGCGGGCAGGATGATCTCCAGCAGTTCGCAGTCGTCGGACCAGCCGACGACCGTGTGCTGGATGCCCGGCGGCTGCACCCAGCTTGACCCGGCAACCAGGCGCTGCCGCCCCACGCCTTCGAACTCGGTCTCGAACCAGCCCTTGAGGCAGTAGACCATCTGGAACTGCACGTTGTGATGGTGCCGGACGCTGAGTTCGGGCCGGAACGGCGCGGTCATGCGGATCACGTGCGCCTGCGCCAGGCCGCGCGTCGCCCCCGCCACGCCGAGGTCGCGGTAAGCCGAGTAGTCGCGCAGGCCGCCGGTCTTGAAGGCGGCCTCGTCGGGATGGCTGATGACAAAGCGCTGCGAAGGTGTCATGCGGAGCCTCCGGTGGTCGACAGGCTGCCACGAGAGCGTGGAATCGATGCCTGTGCAATTCTACGCCTGAGCCAATACGAACGCGAGTCCGCTTCGGGTCAAGGTCTGAGCCACTATTTCTTCGCGCTATCTGAGCCTTTCGGGCGCAGGGAGAATCTCCGATCGTTTTCAGCTGCGTACATAACGCACTAGCTCATCGATGCTGAATTCCCGGTCGGCGACGATACTCTTCATCAGATCGCCAATAGATACTATCCCGGCGAGACGTCCGTCACGCAGGACCGGCAGGTGTCTGATTCGTTTCTCGGTCATGACAGCCATGCAAGCTTCGGCGGTCTCTCCTGGTCCCACGTAGATAACGTCTCTTTCCATGACCTCGTGAACTAGAGTCTTCGGTGACGATCTGCCTTTCAAGAACACCTTCCTAGCGTAGTGCCGTTCGGTAAATATGCCGACCAGACTGTCGCCGTCCAAAACCAACACTGCGCCCACGTCTTGGCTTTCCATCATCTGGAGCGCATGCAGCACTGTATCATCGGGGCGGACGAAATGGATCCCGTGGCCCTTGGTGTCGAGGATTTGCTGAACGGTTGTCATGATATCGCTCCATCGGCCACCCCCGTTTCGTCGGTGTTCTGCCTCTAATCGGCCGGATTATCTGTAGCGCGACGGATCGGCAGCGCCAGTTGCAGTAGATCGAATTGATTTCGGCACGAATCACATTTCGGCTCATTGACAAGAATCAATAAGCAAATGCGGCAACAGTCCTGCCCCACTGACGGTGATATAACCGGTGGCGGCAACTTTTCGGTCTACGGCCTCGGTTGCACTCTGGGGGCGCGAGAACGCCAAGGACGGCTACCGCGTCAACCTCGGCTGCGTCGAAGGCCTCGACCCACTGGCGCTCGAGATCAGGATTATCGACGGGAAGTCGGTGCCGCTGGTGGGGGAGTGGCGATGAACGCTTACGGGTCGTTTACCGTCTCGTGCTCGGCGGGCAGGATGATCTCCAGCAGTTCGCAGTCGTCGGACCAGCCGACGACCGTGTGTTGGATGCCCGGCGGCTGCACCCAGCTTGACCCGGCAACCAGGCGCTGCCGCCCCACGCCTTCGAACTCGGTCTCGAACCAGCCCTTGAGGCAGTAGACCATCTGGAACTGCACGTTGTGATGGTGCCGGACGCTGAGCTCGGGCCGGAACGGCGCGGTCATGCGGATCACATGCGCATGCGCCAGGCCGCGCGTCGCCCCCGCCACGCCGAGGTCGCGGTAAGCCGAGTAGTCGCGCAGGCCGCCGGTCTTGAAGGCGGCCTCGTCGGGATGGCTGATGACAAAGCGCTGCGAGGGTGTCATGCGGGGCCTCCGGTGGTTGACAGGCCGCCACGAGAGCGTGGAATTGATGCCTGTGCAATTCTACGCCCGAGGCCAATGCGAACGCGAGTCCGCTTCGGGCCAAGGTCCCGAGCCAGCGATTTCTGCAAGACCTGCAGGCATCTTCACCTGCATCAGCCGACGGCGAGAACGCCAAGGACGGTTACCGCGTCAATCTCGGCTACGTCGAAGGGCCGCGACCCGCTTGCGCTGGAAATCCGCATCACCGACGGCAAGTCGGTGCCGTTCTCGGTGGAAACAGATGAAGAAGCGCTGGTTGACCAGAAGGCACTGACATGCAATGCGGCCGCCCCTAGAATGGGAGGTTGCCGGCTCACAGGATATGTCTGACTAGCCCAACTAGGTTATTCCCGGGAGCTAGAGGCTGCTAAAACGCCCGACAGAAAGTCAAGCGCATCTTCGCGTCCTGGTAAAAGCGGATTGACGAACAATGAATGCTGCCTTTCCGACAGATGTTCCAGATATCGAGACTTGTCATGTGAAATCGAGCACATGCGAATGTAAGTCAGAACCTTAATGAGTAGACGGACTTTCCGCAGTTCGTGACGATGTTCTCTCGTGAGCGGCATCTTTTGTTTGCGACGGTTCTCTGCAACAGATTGACGTTGGCTCGCCTTTGGATTTTTCTTACTCATATTGGAAGCCTAATGCGTTTTCTTCAAGACACGCTCATGGATAGTAGTACTAACATGGAACGGTATTGGTTGTTATCTTCGGCATGTGCTTCTTTGCATTTTCTTTCGTCATGTATTTTTCAATTTATAAGGAGATGGAAGATATTTCTATTGACGCCATTGCGAAAGCAATTGAAGGGAGTGTGGAAGATAATTTACGAGTTCTACACGAACTCAGCAGTGGCGGCAAGATAGAAAGTGAGGACAAGGTGGAAGTTTGCATCAATGCACGGCGTCGAAAACGACTGGCAAGTTGTTGATTAGTGGGCTGCGTAGTTCAAGCATGCCTCAATATACGGATCATCATGGCCAAATTGCTTTGCTTCAGATGCAAAGCGCGCCGAATAGTCTTCCCATGCGGCGCGCAGCTCTGGCAATCTCAACAGAGACACGACCTGCAATCAGATTATCAACCGGCCGGCACTCTCCGCCGGTCGGCTGACATACCGTGTCGAGCAGTCGTCAATTCGGATCTCAATCCGCGAGGGCGAAGACGATTGGGCCAAATGCAACATCGCGGGATGCAGCTCCAAACTGACCACGTTGCTGTTGAGCCATTGCGCTATGTCGATCTTCCGGCTCTCGGCAAGGATGCGCTGGGGATCGTCTCCATTGCCGAAAGTGTACTCTGGACTCTTCTTCGAGCACCTTAACCTGATCGGCGCTGCCGAGCATCAGGGGGTACCAGCCGGTTGTCTAATATTCAGCGCGCAAACGAAGCGACTCGTCGAGGGCGCGGTTGCCGGCAATTCGATGAAGTTGATAGAGAAGGCCGATGGTTCCGGCGTAGATGTGTTAGAGGGACATTGGTATGATCTTGATGGTGTTTTTTCGAACGCACTAAGGCAGTTAGGAGATCCTGTTGGCAAAGCTAACATTCCCAGCAAAGGTGAAATGAAATTTGAGAGAGTTCCAGATGAAAGGTGAGAACGTCACTTAGATACGAGACTTATGTCACGGTACTGCCTCCAACTCTGGCATGGCTCCTCTCAGAATTGGCTCCTCCTACCTCATCACCGGCATCACATACTCCGCCCCCGCCCGTATCCCCGTCGGCCACCGGCTCGTCACCATCTTCTGCCTTGTATAGAACCGCACGCCCTCCGGCCCGTGCATGTGGTGGTCGCCGAACAGGCTGCGCTTCCAGCCGCCGAATGAGTAGAACGCCATCGGCACGGGGATCGGCACGTTGATGCCGACCATGCCGATATTGATCTTCGACGCGAATTCCCGCGCCGCGTCGCCGTCGCGGGTGAAGATGGCGGTGCCGTTGCCGAATTCGTGGTCGTTCACCAGCTTGATGGCGCTGCTGTAGTCGGGCGCGCGCACGACCGAGAGCACCGGGCCGAAGATCTCCTCCTTATAGATGCGCATGTCCGGCCTTCACGTTGTCGAACACGCAGCCGCCCATGTAGTAGCCGTTCTCATAGCCCTGCAGCTTCAGGCCGCGGCCGTCGACGGCCAGCTTGGCGCCTTCCTTGACGCCGATATCCACATAGCCCTTCACCTTGTCGAAATGCTGCTTGGTGACCAGCGGCCCCATGTCGCTCTGCGGGTCCATGCCGGGCCCCACCTTCATCTGCCGCACGCGGGGCATCAGCTTCTCCAGCAGGGGATCGGCCGAGTTGCCCACGGCCACGGCGACGGAGATCGCCATGCAGCGCTCGCCGGCGGAGCCGTAGGCGGCGCCCATCAGCGCGTCGGTCGCCTGGTCCAGATCGGCGTCGGGCATCACCACCATGTGGTTCTTGGCGCCGCCCAGCGCCTGCACCCGCTTATTCTGCGCCGTGCCGGTGTGATAGATGTACTCGGCGATCGGCGTCGAGCCGACGAAGCTCACCGCGCCGATATCAGGGTGATGCAGGATGGCGTCCACCGCCTCCTTGTCGCCGTTGACGACATTGAGCACGCCGTCGGGCAGGCCGGCCTCTTTCAAGAGTTGCGCCACCAGCAGCGAGGCCGACGGCACTTTCTCCGACGGCTTCAGGATGAAGGTGTTGCCGCAGGCGAGCGCGATCGGGAACATCCACATCGGCACCATGGCCGGGAAGTTGAACGGCGTGATCCCCGCGCAGATGCCGATCGGCTGGCGGATCGACCAGCTATCCACATTGGTGCCCACGTTCTCGCTGAATTCGCCCTTCAGCATCTGCGGAATGCCGGTGGCGAACTCCACCACCTCGAGGCCGCGGCTGACCGAGCCCTTGGCGTCGGAGAAGGTCTTGCCATGTTCCAGCGTCACCAGCTCCGCCAGCTTGTCGAGATTGTTGTCGGCGAGCTGCTTGAACTTGAAGAGGATGCGCGCGCGGGTCAGCGGCGGCGTGCCGATCCATTTGGGCGAGGCGGCCTTGGCGGCGGCCACGGCTTCACCAAGTTCGGCGGCGCTGGCCAGCGGCACCTGCGCCGATTTTTCGCCCGTCGCAGGGTTAAAAACGTCGCCAAAACGGCCGCTCTTGCCGTCGACCAGCTTGCCGTTGATGAAATGATGCAGGGTCTTGACCATGATTGCTCTCTCGATGTCGCTGGTTTGCCGGGCTTTTTTCCGGCGCGCCGGGTGCCGCTGATAGCGTGTTAACAGAGATTATCGCGGACAGTGCGTGCATGCAAAGGGCCAAGCATTAACTGCATTTTGGTGCAGTATTAACGCGGTATTTGTGATAAGGTCTTTTCGTTGGGTGAGAAAACAAAAAAGCAAAAGCCAGATGGTTGGAGGTCTTTTTATGACCCACAGTGTGCGCGTAGTTGCTGCGATATTGTCGGTCGGCCTGCTCGCTTTCGCAGCCCCGGCCTCGGCGGGAGATAAGGACACGCTGCAGAAGCAGCTCAACCGCCTGATGGAAGGCACCGCCGACGACATGAAGGCGCGCGCCAACGAGATGAGCCGCATCCTCCGGGAGCAGCTCGAGTTGATGATGGATGCAAACGGCAACATCGTCATCCAGGGCCCCTGGCCCTGGCAAGACGAGAAGGATCTGAAACTGCAGCCGCAGCAGGAACCCTTCGGCGGCGAAGAAGTGTAAGTCCCCTACCTGAAATCCCTCTGTCCCAGCGAAGGGCGGGTCGAAAGACCCGCCCTTCGTTTCTTGTGGGCGTGATGCGCAATCTGGGCACCTGATCTGTAGGGGCGACCTGCGGTCGCCCGCCGCTACGCGGAGCTCGGAGACGATGAAAACATTGATTCCACGCGAAGCCGCGAAGACGCGGAGTTCATCGCACGTCGCAGATCCGTAGGCAATTAGGCGACCACTCAGGCAGATCCGAAGGGCGATCTGCCAGGTCGCCCCTACAATTCAATCCTGTCCTTCGTGTGCTTCGTGACTTTGTGGTGAAACCTCCTGCTTTCTACTCCGCGTCTTCGCGTCTTCGCGTGAACGAACCTTCCTCTGCGATGCAATTGCATAAGAACAAATTCCTTGATCTTCCGCCACCTCTCTGCTACACTTCCACCTCCCCGGAAATCTCCCCCGGCTCGATGTTGGACATCGTTGATCGGAAGACGGCAGGCCATCCGGCTCATTCCCAGGGGGTGATTCCCTTGTATGGCATCGTTCCCGAAAATTGGGGCCCCCTGAAAAACGCTTGTTTTGCCGGTTCGCCGATGTGAAACAGAGGGTTAGGCAGCGGGGAAATGCGCGAAAATGTCCGACACCTGGCGTGAGACCAACCGGCGGCTCTGGGACGAGCTGGCCTCGATCCATCCGGGCACGGCATTCTACGGCGTCGACCGCTTCAAGGCCGGCGCAGGACGCGCTGCTGCCGATCGAGCTTGCGGAGATGGGCGACGTCGCCGGCAAGTCGCTGCTGCATCTGCAATGCCATATCGGCCTGGACACGCTGAACTGGGCGCGGAAGGGCGCCCGCGTCACCGGCCTGGATTTCTCCGCGCGAAGCGGTGCGCCAGGCGCGGAAGCTGGCGGCCGAGACCGGCCTCGCCGGGGAGTTCGTGGAGGCCGATGTCTATGACGCGCGCGCGGCGATCAAGGGCCAGTTCGATATCGTGTATGTCTCCTGGGGTGCTCTGATCTGGCTGCCGGACCTGAAGCGCTGGGCCAAGATCGTGGCGAGCCTGTTGGCGCCCGGCGGTTTCCTCTATCTCCTGGAAGGCCATCCGGCGGCGATGATGCTGGACCAGAAGGACAAGGACTCGCCCATCGCCGTGAGCCTGCCTTACTTCAAGACCGACGGCCCGCTGATCTTCAAATCGGACAAGACCTATGCCGGCGAGGACATCCGGATCAAGAACGACACCAGCATGGAGTGGGTTCACCCGCTGTCGGAGATCGTCATGTCGGTGATCGAGGCGGGCCTGACGCTGGAGTTCCTGCACGAGCATGACCGGCTCGCCTGGCAGCTCTTCCCGTCGCTGTCCAAGGGCGAGGACGGCATGTTCCACCCGCCGCCGGGATACGCCGCCGATGCCGCTGGCCTATTCGCTGAAGGCGCGCCGTCATGCCTAACCGCCTCGGCGCCTTCGTTCCCCATTTCCAGGACACGCTGCGCGGCGCGGAATCCGGGCCGCTGGCGGGCATGAAGTTCGCGGTGAAGGACATCTATGACATCGCCGGCCATGTCACCGGCTGCGGCAATCCCGACTGGCTGCGCACCCACAAGCCGGCCGCGAAGACCGCGCCGGTGGTCGAGAAGCTGCTGGCCGCCGGCGCCACCATGATCGGCAAGACCATCACCGACGAGATCGCCTACAGCCTGAACGGCCAGAACTTCCACTACGGCACGCCGGTGAATTCCAACGCGCCCGGCCGCATTCCCGGCGGCTCCTCCAGCGGCTCGGCCTCGGCCGTGGCGGGCAATGCCGTTGATTTCGCGCTCGGCTCCGACACCGGCGGCTCCGTGCGCGTGCCCGCCAGTCTCTGCGGCATCCTGGGCATCCGCACCAGCCACGGCCGCATCCCGCTTGACGGCATCATGCCGCTGGCGCCGTCCTTCGACACCATCGGCTGGTTCGCGCGGGACGGCGCGTCTGCTGAACCGCGTCGGCGCCGTGCTGCTGGACGAAGACAAGGCGGCGGCGCCGTTCGGCGAGCTGCTGGTCTGCGAGGACGGCTTCGCGCAGGCCAATCTCTCCTGCGCCGCGGCGCTGCAGCCGGCGGTGAACGCCGCGGCCACCGCCGTCGGCAAGTCGCGCGCCGTCCGCATCGGCGGCGAGGGCGGCGAGTTGCAAGACTGGAGCTGGCGATTTCCGCAGGCTGCAGGCGCGGGAGATCTGGGCCACGCACCGCGCCTGGATCGAGGCGACCAAGCCGCGCTTCGGCCCGGAGGTCGCCGCGCGCTTCGAGTGGTCGAAGGAGGTGTTCGAGTCACCGGATGGCGGCGATGCCGAGGCCCGCGAGGAGTTCGCCGGGCGACTGGACGATTTGCTGAAAGACGGCGCCGTGCTCTGCCTGCCGGCGGCCGCCAGCATCGCGCCGCCGGTGGGATTGGCCGGCGAGGCGTCGAACGCTTTCCGCGAGCGGACGCTCAGCCTGACCTGCATCGCCAATCTGGCGCGGCTGCCGCAGGTGACGGTCATTGGCGGCCGGGTCGAGAATTGCCCGATCGGGCTCGGCCTGATTGGCCGCCGCGGCAGCGACCGGCAATTGCTGGCGCTGGCGGAAAAGATCGTGGTGGGGCGGGGCTAGGCCGGCACCGGCCGCAGCTTCAGCTTGCGCGCCTTCTCCACCGCCTGCACGGCGGACTCGGTGTGGCTGAAGATTTCCAACTCTTCTTCGTCGTCGCCCTCGACCACCGGCCGCAACGCGAGATCCTGATAGCGCGCCGCCATCGGATCGCTCTCGACCCGCCAGCGCAGATAGCGGTAATGCGTCAGCAGCCCGAGCAGCCGCGCATGCTTGGACAGGATTTCCCAGAGATAGCGGGGATAGAACACCAACGGGCTTTCCTTCGGCAGGCCCGGCCGGCGGTCGGCGCGGTATTTGCGCCGGAACAGCCCGGCCTGCAGCGGATGCACGTTCTCGATGGCGATGCTGCCATAGAACCACAGCGCCATATGGGCGATCTTGTGCGGCTTCATGCCCGACACCAGCGCCCGGCGCATCAGCGTCATCACATGCTTGGGCTCGTAGTAATTCTTCCACGCCAGATGATAGGCCTTGCGCCATTCATCCGGCGACATCAGGGGATGCGCCGTCGTCACATGCTCGGTGTCGTACTTGTTGAGGTCGGGCTCCATCCAGATGCCCTTGCGGTGCAGGGTCTGATGATCCTCCGAGCCCGGCAGCGGCGTCAGATAGAAAAACTCCAGCAGATCGACCGGCAGTTCGCGCTTGATGATCTCGATGTCGCGCAGCAGCCGCTCGGGCGTGTCGTTCGGGAAGCCGATGATGTAGCCGCAGTAGGTCATGGCGCCGATCGACTTCCACATCTGCAGCATCGTGCGGTATTCGGTGATGCGGTTCTGCTTCTTCTTCGCGGCGATCAGATTGTCGGGGTTGATGTTCTCCAGGCCGATGAACACGCGGTTGACGCCGGCGAGGCCCGCCTTGCGGATGAAATTGGGAATGCGGTAGCAGAGCGTGTCCACCTGGATGATCAGCTTGACCTTCAGCCCTTCGGCGCGCAGCTCGATGATCCGGTCGAACAGCGCTTCCCAGTTGCGGTTACGGGCGAAGTTGTCGTCGGTGATGAAGAACTTGCGGATGCCCTGGGCATAGTGGTCGCGGACGATCTTCTCGATGTCGTCGGCGGAACGGTAGCGCGACTTGCGGCCCTGAACATTGATGATCGTGCAGAAGCTGCACTGGAACGGACAGCCGCGCCCGGAATCGAAAGCCGCCCGCAGATTGAAATTCCGCTGGTGCACCGACAGGGGCAATATCGGCGTGGTAGCGCCCTCGAGGCCCGGCAGATCGTTGCGGTAGTCGTAGAGCGGCTTCAGCGCATCGCGATAGGCGTCCTGCAGCAGCATATCGAAGCGGCCCTCCGCCTCGCCGGCGAATATCGAGATGCCGAGATCCCAGGCCTCGCGCACTTCCGGCGGCGGCTCGGGCAGCATCGCCAGACTTCCCGCAGCGTGGAAACCGCCGATGCAGACGGGAATGCCGGCGGCGCGCACCTGCCGCGCGATATCCATCGCCCGCGGATATTGATTGGATTGGACGCCGACCAGCCCCACCAGCCCCTTGCCGCCCGACTTCCGGATCGTCCGCACCATCTTCGCCACGTTGATGCGGCAGTTGGTCTCGTCCTGCACCGTAATCGCGATGTCGATCTCGTCGCCGAGCGCGGCGCGCGCCTGGCTGTCCTCGGCCAGCGCATTGAGCACGGACAGTGAATTCGACGGCAAGTCGGTCTTCGCCCATTGGATGACATATCCATCGGCGTCGTAGTGGGAAGGCTTGATCAGGAATAGTTGGAAGACTTCGCGGTGAACGGCTTGGCGGCGCTGCGCAATGGACATGCGGTCTCCAGTGGGGGGCGGCAACGAACAGCCAGTCCGCGGGACGGCTGGTCAGGCAAATCCTGACTTAGGGGTTATCGAGCTAGCGACCCTGTTATCGTTCCCACCCGGCGGGTTTTGTACGCCGATTATCGAATCGCAATCTGCCTTGGATTGTTAAGGAATAGCAAGACAATAACGGGGTTAGGGCGTCTTTTTACAGTTAGGCGATGAAGCGCAGGGCTCGCAAAACCTCGAAATAGTCGCGGGATTCGTATCTTACGGTGCGCCGCCCGACATGTTTCGCGCCTGGATACCAGGCGTTCCGGTAGGCCTCCGTCGGCGTGGCATAGGCGACGTCGAGCTTGAATTGCTTCGGCAGCTTGACCTTGCAGGCGGCCACATTGCCGTTCAGGGCCGCCGTCACGCCCTCGCGGATGCGGTTCGCCGCCAAGAGCGGCGGGATGCTGATCGTCGACCGGCCCTTGCCCTCCGAGGTCGCGACCGTGCCGATCTTGCGGTTGAAGGCTCGGGCATCGGCGCAGATGCCCTTGTCGCCGGAGATGAACACCACGGGCACGCCGACCAGCGCCGCCGCGTAGCTGTGCATGACGAACTCCGACATGCGCTTGCCGTTCAGCTCGATATGGGAGACGTCGAGGGTCAGGGTGTGGGCGAGGGGATTGCCCTCGGCGCCGGCCTTGGAGTGATAGCCGATGAACATGGCGGCATCGAAGCTGGCGTCGATCTCCTGCACCATGCAGAAGGGATGGCCGCTCCAGCCGCGGATCAGCCGGGCGCAATCGGGCAGGTGCTTGGCGATGATGTTGCGGCCGCTGCCATGGGCGTCCTTGATCAGGATCTCGCCGCGCACCGGCGGCGATCGCGCCCTCGCAGGCAGCGACCACTTCCGCCGTCATCTGCTCGCGGAATTCCGGATAGGTGTCGTGGGTCTTGCTCGCTTCGTCCCAATGGGTGATGCCGGCGGCGCCTTCGATGTCGGCGCTGATATAGACTTTCATTCACGACTCACGAATCATAGCTGACGATGGACAGCGCCGGCACGTCCAGCTTTGCGCGGCCGTTGAGGAAGGCGAGCTCGATGATGAAGGCGGCCGCCCGCACATCCGCGCCGACCTTGCGCAGCAGCGCGATCGCCGCCTGCATGGTGCCGCCGGTGGCCAGGAGATCGTCGAGCACCACCACGCGCTGGCCGGGCTTGATCGCGTCGGCCTGCACCTCCACGGTGTCGGTGCCGTATTCCAGGTCGTAGGTGAAGCGGGATGGTCGCGCCCGGCAGCTTGCCTTTCTTGCGCACCATGATGAAGCCGCAATCCAGCATCAGCGCCAGGGGCGCTGCCACCAGGAACCCGCGGGATTCAATACCCACAAGCAGGTCCGGCTTTTGCGGCCTCACCTTCTCGGCCAGCAGATGCATCGTGTGCTGCCAGGCCTTGGCATGGGCCAGCAGCGTGGAAATGTCGTAGAAGAGGATTCCGGGCTTCGGAAAGTCGGCAATCTGCCGGATATGGTCCTTGATCTGCATCGAACCCTGTGGCCCCCGATCATGCCCAATGGCGGTCGATGCCCGGTGATTCGGGCGCGGCAATCTAGCCGTCCGGACGCTGTTAAGCAATTTGCCTGAGGCACCGGAAAAGGGTCGCTTGCCCCCGGCCGATTGGATAGGCTCTGCCGATTCGAAACCGGGTCGCAATGAAAGCTGGGTCGCTGGAAGTCACGCGCGAGGGGGACGCCGCCGTCGTCAAGGCGAGCGGCGATTGGACCGTCGGTTCCTGCACGCGCCTGGACCAGGCGCTGCGCAAGCTTTCCACGGCACAGGCGCGGCAGGTCAGCTTCGATCTGGCCGGCGTCGAACGGCTCGACACGGCCGGCGCCTGGCTCGCGGTGCGCACCCTCCTGGAGATGAAGGCGGCGGGCATCGCCGGCGCGTTCCGCGGCGTGAAGGCCGATCACGCCGTGCTGCTGCAGCGGGTCGCCGATGTCGGCCAGTTGCCGGCATTGGCGCCGCAGCCGGGTTTCAACCTGTTGGATTTCCTGGCGCGGATGGGCAAGGCTGTCGTTACTTTCGGCCAAGCAGCCCGCGGGCTGGTCGGCTTCTTCGGCGCAATGCTATTCGCCTTTGGTCGCGTGCTGCGGCACCCCAGCCGCATTCGATTCACATCTCTGGTCAGCAACATCGAACAGCATGGTCTGAACGCCATGCCGATCGTCGGGCTGCTGCTGTTTTTCGTCGGCATCGTCGTCGCCTATCAGGGCTACGATCAGCTGCGCAAGTTCGGCCAGGAGTTGCTGACCGTCGATCTCGTCGGCATTGCCGTGCTGCGCGAAATGGGTGTGCTCATCACCGCCATCATCATTGCCGGCCGCTCCGGCAGCGCGTTCACGGCGCAAATCGGCACCATGCAGGTGAATGAAGAGGTAGACGCCATTCGCACGTTGGGCCTCGATCCGATGGAAGTGCTGGTGCTGCCGCGGGTCATGGCGCTGCTGATCGCTTTGCCGCTGCTGACCTTCTTTGCCGATATCATCGCCATTCTCGGCGGCGCCTTCATGACCGCCATGGTCATGGACATGCCGTTTCCGCAATTTCTCGACCGCCTGCAGCAGGCGGTCGAGGTTAAGCACTTCCTGGTGGGCATGGTGAAGGCACCGATCTTCGCCGTCATCATATCGCTGGTCGGCTGCTATGAAGGCATGCGAGTCAGCGGGAGCGCCGAAAGCGTCGGGCGCCTCACGACGCAGGCGGTCGTGGAATCGCTGTTCCTGGTGATCATTCTCGACGCGTTCTTCGCTAATCTGTTCTCCTATATCGGCATCTAGCGCCGGTCGCGCATGGAACCTTCGACAGCACCCATCATCTCGGTCCGCGGGTTGCGCACCCAGTTCGGCCAGCAGGTGATTCACGACAATCTCGATCTTGATGTTCGGCGCGGCGAAGTCCTCGGCGTGGTCGGCGGCTCTGGCACCGGCAAGTCGGTGCTGCTGCGGACGATCGTCGGGCTGATTCGGCCGCGCGCCGGCAAGATCGTCGTTTTGGGCCAGGATACCTCGCAATTGAACGATGCCGGCTGGGCCGAGCTGCAGGAGCGCTGGGGCGTGCTGTTCCAGAGCGGCGCATTGTTCAGCTCGCTGACGGTTGCGCAAAATATCCAAGTGCCGATGAAGGAGCACACAAATCTGTCGCCGAAAATGCAGGCCGAGCTGACGGCACTGAAGATCGAGCTGGTCGGGCTAGCGCCCGAATCAGGCGCGAAGTTCCCGTCGGAGATTTCCGGCGGTATGAAGAAGCGTGTCGGTCTGGCGCGTTCGCTGGCGCTGGATCCAGAGATACTCTTCCTGGACGAACCGACCGCCGGCCTCGACCCCATTGGCGCATCCGCCTTCGATCAACTGATTCGCAGCCTGCAGCAAAGCCTTGGATTAACTGTGTTCATGGTTACCCATGATCTAGACAGCCTTGGCGCGATCTGCGACCGTATTGCCGTGCTCGTGGATAAGAAGGTCAAGGTGGGGACGATGGCAGAACATCTGCGGGATGATCACCCCTGGATCCGTGAGTACTTCCATGGCCCGCGCGGACGGGCGGCTCGCGGCGAGGCGTAGGAGAACGGGGAACAAGCCATGGAAACTCGGGCAAGCCATATCGCTGTCGGCACCTTCGTGCTGCTGCTGTTGCTGGGACTGGTCGGCTTCGTGGTCTGGATCTCGAAGTTCCGGACCGAAGACAACCTCGCACGCTATGACATCCTGTTCGAGGAGGCGGTGACAGGCCTGGAGCTGGACAGCAACGTGCGCTATCGCGGCGTGCCGGTCGGCCGCGTCCGCGACATCCGCATCGATCCGGAAAACATCGAGCGCATCCGCGTTACGATCGAGGTGCGCAACGATACGCCTGTGAAGGCCGATACCAAGGCGACGCTGGAAATGCAGGGCCTGACCGGTGGCATTTACGTCCTGCTGAACGAGGGCACGCAGACCGCGGCCGATCTTCCGAAGACCGTGAAGGCGCCCTATCCGGAAATCGGTTCGCGCCGCTCGGCATTGGCGCAGATCTTCCAGGGCGCGCCGGAACTGATCGCCAAGGGCAGCTTGTTGCTGGACAAGGTGACGCTGCTGTTCGACGACGAAAATCGGGGGGCAATCAAGAAGATCCTGGGCAATGTGGAATCGCTGACGGCCACCCTGAACTCGCAATCCGGTGGTTTGGAAAAGCTCCTGGCTCAGGCGACGACGGCCGTCGACGATATCGGCGGCATGAGCCAGGAGTTCGAAGGGCTGGCAAAGGATCTCCGGACAGAGCTTTCGAGCAAGGATGGCAAGCTATCGACACTTATCAAGAACTTCGACACGGCGCTGAATGAAGTCAGTACTGCGGCGGGTTCGGTCAATACGGCTGCGGACTCGCTCAAGGTAATTTTGGTCGAGAATCGCGCCGGCTTCGCAGAGTTGGGCAGCAATGGCCTCTTCGAACTGACGCAGTTCCTTCAGGAAGCGCGACTGCTGGTGGCATCGTTGTCGCGAATATCCAAGCAGCTCGAGCGCGATCCCGCGAGATTCCTGCTCGGCGACAGGCTGCAGGGCTATGAACCGGAATAATCAGGCGGAGCGCAGAGCATGAGCAAGTTCGTTTGGCGGCCGGTCGCGCGCCGCGATGTCTGTCGCGCGGGGTTGCTGGCGCTCGCTGGGACGCTGCCGGGTTGCGGCCTGCTGCCGGAAGTCAGCGTGCCGGTGCAACTCTATACGGTGACGCCGAAGACCTCCTATCCGGAAACGCTGGAGTCGGTGGACTGGCAACTGGTCGTCGAAATGCCGAACGCCGCGACAAGCCTGGATACGCCGCGCATCGCCTTGCAACGCACGCCATTCACCCTCGAGTACTATGCCGGTTCAGCCTGGACCGACAATGCGCCGCTGATGGTGCAGACGCTGCTGATCGAGTCCTTCGAAAGCACCCGTAGCATCACGGCCGTCGGCCGAGAAGGTGTCGGGCTTCGGCCGGACTATGTGCTGAAGACCGATCTGCGCGAGTTCGAAGCCATCTATGAGGAAGGCAGTCCCAATCCGGTGATTTGGGTCCGCATCAATGCCAAGGTCGTGAAGATGCCTGAGCGGCGCATCGTATCGTCTGCGACCTTCGAACGCCGGGAAGCTTCCGCCGGCACCAAACTGCCCGATATCGTCGCTGCTTTCGACGAGGCGCTCGGGCATACGCTGAAGCGCATCGTGCTGTTCGTGCTCGAAGAGCCGAAAGTATAACTATCTGTTATTGAATGATTTATTTTGAGGCTGGTGGTTGTCAGAGACCGCCGGTAGCGTTTCTATTTCGTTAACCCTGGCCGTGCTAGATTTCCCGCGCGTTGTGGGAAAGTACGGGCATCGGCCCATGAACATTATCGGCAGAATTGCGAGCTTGGCGGCGGCGGCGCTCCTGTGCGCTGGCGCTCACGCAACATTGGCTAATACGGCGCATGCCGGCGACGCCAAGACCCACGATTTCGTGCTCACGATCACCGGCACCGACGGCCTGACCTTCTCCGGCAACTGCCAACTGCGGACATCGGACGGAACCATCGAGATGCCACTCGACGGCATGGTGCCCGAGCATCGCGAAGTGCGCGGCCTCGGCTTGAAATGCGTGATCGAGAAAGCAGGCCGCGAGGGTACGATCACGGTCGAAGTCCTGCGCGACGGCAAAGTCGTCAGCTACAACAGCAACAGCGGCAGCGCCGGCATCTTCAACGTTTCGGTGCGCTGACCCGCCGGCCGCGTTTCCGCGGCGTTTCTCCCGAACTAACCAGCGCAGACAAGATGGTAGTTGCCATCGGCGCCGTGCCGGAAGCCGGCGGAGCGGAACAGCGCATGTGACGCCTGATTGCGCGGCATGACGTGGGCTACGAGTTCCGCGCCCGGCATCTGTTCCCGGATCAGGATCAAGGCTGCCTTGGCCAGTCCCAGGCGGTGGCACTCCGGCGCGATGTTGATGGATACTTCCCAGACCGGCGTGGGCGTCTTGGCGACCCGGTCGAGCCGCAGGCAGCCGCCGGGGTCGGCGCCATGGAGGATGATGAAAATCATGCTGCTGTCATTGCCTAGCCGCTTGGCAAACCATTCGCGGTGCTCGCGCAGGGTCGGCGGGTGGGGATTGCGCGCGAATTCCCGCGTATCCGGATGGATTTGCCACTGATAGAGCAGCAATTCATCGTCCCGCACGGCGGGGCGCAGCGTTATCGAACGGCCGCTTTTGGCCTTGGGGCTCGGCAAGATAGGCCTCTCGACGTTCGGCTACGGGCCGGGTAATCGGAACAAGAGGCCGCCGCCGATCTGGAGACCTGGCCCACTCTCCAAACCCGCGTTTCAAATCAAATTGGGTGCAGCGTAGGATAATGCAACAGTATCTTTGTTCAAGCCGCCGGAACTGCCGGCCGATAATGTCACGGTGATTGGGGGAGTTTTGCCGGTCGATCCAACGTCATTGCTGCTGCGGGTCGATGGCCACGCGGCGATCGGCGGCGGCCATGTCATGCGGTGCCTGGCGCTGGCCCAGGCCTGGCAGGATGGGGGCGGGCGGGCGGCTTTTGCCAGTGCCGGGCTGGCGCCGTCATTGCGCGAGCGCATCGGCGACGAAGGATTTGACTGTACCGCAATATCCTCGGAATCCGGCGGTGAAGAGGATGCCGCCGCAACGGTGGCGAGAGCTAGGGAGATATCGGCACGAACGGTCGTCATCGATGGCTATCATTTCGGCCCGAGTTTTCGCGCGCCCCTGCATGGGGACGGCTTGGTTACGATGGCGATCGACGACAATGGCGAAGCCGGCCCCTGCGGCGATCACCTGATCTTGAACCAGAATATCCACGCCGCGCCGGCTCTGTACCCCGACGCCGGAAGCCGCACAAAGCTGCTGCTCGGCACACGCTATGCGCTGCTGCGCCGCGAATTCCGCCGCAGCATCCGCCGCAATATCAGGCGTGACGGCGCCGTGCGCACCATCCTGGTGACGCTGGGCGCCGCCGATCGCGACAATGTCACCGGCAGCGTGATCGAGGCCTTGCGTAGCCTGGATTTGGCGGGCGCAGCGGTCGAGATCATCGCCGGCGGCGCCAATCCCCATGGGGCGGCCATCAGCCAGGCTTGCGCCAGCGTACCGGGCGCCCGAATCGTCGCCGATCCCGGCGCGGGAATGGCGGAGCTGATTGCCGGCGCGGATCTGGCTGTCACTGCCGGCGGCACCACGATGTGGGAGCTGTCGGCCATGGGCGTGCCGTTCATCGCCGTGATCGTCGCCGAGAATCAGCGGCTCTCGACATTGGCGATGACGGCCCTGGGTTTCCCCTGTGTCACGGCGGAAAACGTCATCGGCAAACTGCCGGAGAAGCTGCGGACGCTCATGGGCGATGCAGCGCGGCGCCAAAAGCTGGCCGCCGCCGGGCAGCGGCTGGTGGACGGCGAAGGTGCACCGCGGGTCTGCGCGGAGATATCGAAGCTGCCTCTCGAAGCCTAGCACAATTTCGTCAGGACCGGCCGCGATGCTGATGGCCGAGATAGAGCGTCTCCGCCATTTCCCAATCCTCGGCCGTGTCGATGTCGACCACGCGATGGCGCGGCAGGATGCAGGGCACCGTCGGCCGGTTCTTCAGATCGGCACCGGGCTCGAAATCGCTGATCGGAAAGATCGACACCATGCCCGAAGTCGTAATAGGCGTGCTGCAAGTCCTGCGACCGGATGGCGTGGCTTGCCTCATTGTCGGCGATCAGGGAGCCGTCTGGCGCAATGCGGAATGCCCATTCCACCGGCGCCGGATATGACGTCACGCCAAGCACCATTTTCTTACCGTCATGCTGATCGAATATCTTGGCGGCGGCGATGAGATCTTGGGCTGCCAAAAGTGGCGCGCAGGCGTAAATCAAGCAGGCACCGCGAAACCGGCGGCCTTTCTTGGCGTATTCCTTCACGACATAGTCGAGAACCGGTACGACGCCGACATGATCGTCGGCCAAGGCGGCGGGGCGAAGGAAATCAGGCTCATAGCCCAACTGCGCCGCCGTATTGCGGATCGCCGCATCGTCGGTGGAGACATGGATCACGTCGAACAAACCGGACTGCCGCGCCGCTTCCAGCGGATAGGCGATCATCGGCCGGCCGCAGAAGGGCCGGATGTTCTTATGCTGGATGCGCTTGGAGCCGCCGCGCGCGGGAATGATGGCGATGAGCGACATGGGCAAACCGGTTCCGGATCGAATGAGGTGTCGAGCGGATGCTTACTTCGGCGCTTCCAGGACATCGTCCCAGGACAGCGGCGTATCCGCCTGCATCGCGCGGGTGACGGGCCGGCCCAGCAGCAGCGGCAGGAATTGCGGGATCTATCCCGATTCCCGGGCGCAGCACCTTGATGTTGTCGGGCGTCAGCTTGTCGCCGGCGTTCAGCTTGCGGGTCACGAAGATGCTGCGCCGGCCCAGGCGCACCAGGGGCTCTTCCTCGGTGGCGCGGGATTTGCGCGGGCTGCCGATGGCCTGCTCGGCGCCGCGCATCAGTTCCACCATCGATTTCAGTTCCGCCGGTTCCACGGCAAAGGAATGGTCGGGGCCGGTACCCTTCTTGCGGTCGAGAGAGAAATGCTTCTCCAGCACGGCGGCGCCGAGCGCGGCGGCTGCCGTCGGCACCGCCAGGCCCATCGTATGATCGGAATAGCCGACGGGTGCACCAAACGCACGACGGATGGTGTCCATGGCCGCGAGGTTGGCGCTGGCGGCATTGAGCGGATAGCTGGAGCCGCAATGCAGCAGCGCCACCTTGTTGCCGCCGCCCGCGGTCACGGCTTCCAGGGCGCGTTCGATATCGCCGAGCCCGGCCATGCCCGTGGAAATGATCAGCGGCAGATCCCGTGTTGGCTGCATGCTTGATCAGCGGCAGATGCACCAGCTCGAAGCTGGCAATCTTGATCGCGGGCACGCCCACCTTCATCAGCCGGTCTACATCGCGCTCGCTGAATGCACTCGAGAAGAAGGCGATCTTGCGCTCCTTCGCCCGCGCGGCGATGGGCTCGTGGAATTCGTCGGGCAGGGCGCAGTTGCGGTAGAGCTCCTGCAGCGTCTTGCCCCATTTATGCAAATTCTCCGGCAGCGCCGTAGCCGATGAGCTGTAGTTCGAGCCGATCTCCTCGGCGACGAAGGTCTGGAACTTGACGGAGTCGCAGCCGGCGTCCGCGGCGGCATCCACCAGCGCCAGCGCCTTGGCGAGCTGCTTGTCGTGATTCGAGCCGGCCTCGGCGATGACATAGCAGGGCGCGCCGCCGCCGATCTTGCGGCCGGCGATCTCGAAGCTGTCGGCAAAACCCGGCAGGCGCGGGCTGTGGAAAGAGGGCGTGGTCATCGGCGGTCTGTCACCTAGTGGGCGGCGCGGGCGGCTTCGGTATAGCGCGGATGGGCGCGCAGCCAGAGCGGCGGCGCGCCGCTGCGGTCGTCGATGCTGTTCTCGCCCACGGCCGCCGCGATGTGGAACAGGCGGTCGCCCATCTGGGTGATGGCGAAGTTCTGCTCGCGATGGAGCTGCGTCTGCAGCCGCTGCAGCTTTTCCAGCACCTGCTCCGGCGCGATGCGGGGCATCAGCGCGTCCTTGTGATGCTTCAACCACATCCAGCGCTGGAAACCGGCCGCGGGCTCCCAAGGCTTGGCACCGGCCGAAGCGGCCAGGATGGCGAGACGGCGCACGATCAGCTCGGCGGACAAGGCGCCACGATGGGCCGCGAAGGCATTGGCGAATCGGTCGCGCAACGCCTGCGGATACTCGAATGCGCCCGGCGGTTGGCTGACGATGCGCGCCACTTCGGTGACCAGCTCCTCCACGTCATGGGCGACGAAGTTGATGCTCGAAGAGAGGTAGATGTCGTAAAGCGGCGTCTCCGTCGGCTTGAAACAGATCGCCGGCTTGTCGAGGGCGAAGGCCTCGACTCCCGTCGTGCAATAGGGATGGATCAGGACGTCGGAAGCCAGGATCCAGGGGATCGCCGCGCCGCGGCGCTCCAGCGCCACCCGCGGCAGGTCGCCGATGATCTTGCGCCAGGTGTCCAGCACCTCGTTGGGATGCGGGCGCACGACAATGCGATGGCCGGGGAAAGCGTCATGCAGGCGGCGCAGGAGGCCGCCGATCTCCGCCATCAGCAGCACCTCGACGCGCCGGCTCTCGTTGATCAAGTTGGCGTCGTCGGGCTTGTTCATGTCCAGCTTGCCGCCGCGCACCAGCGCCCGGACCACCGCTTCCGGCGGGCCCTTGGCGGAATTCATCACGCCGAAATTCGTGTTGATCAGGATGAATGGCCCGAACTCCTTGCGGATCGCGGCCGCCTCACCGGCATGGGCCGCGCGAAACTCCGGCCGCAAGAGGTCCCAGCGCGGATTGCCGACGATCTCCAGCTTCGCCGCCTGCTGCGGATACTTCTCCGCCAGCGCGTCACGGTGATCCTCGCCGAGGGCGAAGATCACGTCGCTCTGCGCCAACGCATCCGCCGACACCCAGCGCAAGCCGCCGGTGCGCGGATCGATGCCCGGCGCCTCCTCGTCGATCGCGGCGGTGCGGTAGCCATGGGCATGGGCCTCGCGCATCGCCAGGGCGTCGCGGTTGGTCAGAGTCTTGAACAGCAAGACGCCCGGCGGCATCTGCGGGATGTTCTTCTGCAGCAGCCATTTCTGGCCGAGCACCACCTCCATGCCCGCTTCACAGGCGACCGCCGCCAGCAGCAGCCGGGACTCCAGTTCGCGCACGGAAACTTCGACCGGCAGATAGAGAATTCCGGCGGACGGGCGCTGGCTAGTTGGCGGGCGGATGCTCTCGTTCATGTCCCGGTCAATGTCGATGCGGCAGCGGTTTTGACGTTAGGAATCATGGGTCGGCAGCGGCCGCTGCCGATGCGGTAACATGCTGAAGATGGTGGGGCAACCGGCCGCTGTCATCGGCTTATGCGGCCTCAAAGACCCACAAACCGACCGGCCCCAGTTCTGGATCGGCCGGCTTATCCTGCGCCCGCCGGAAGCCCGCTTTCTCGAAGGCCAGTATCGATCCCTTGTTGGCGGCGATGATTCCGGCCTCGAGGCGGGTCAGGCCTAGCTCGTCAGTGGCGTAGCGGGCAACGCTAGCAAGCGCAGCGCTCCCCAGCCCCTGGCCCCAGACGCGCCGGTCGAACAGGGCGATTCCGACAGTGGCGGTGCCGCGGCCCGAATCCACGTCATGGAGCCGCACCGTGCCGCGCAGGATCCCGCCTGCATAGAGCCCGAACAGGATGGCGTGGGCATCGGCGGCGTTGGCGGCGACATAGGCGCGCACGCCTTCCAGCGTCTGCCGCTGCTTCCGGGGCGCCTCCATGTAGCGATGCACCTCCGGGTCGTTCAGCCCGTCCACATAGGCCGCGGTGACGTCCGCAGCCTGTAGCGGCCGGAGATAGGCGCCGTCGCGGAGGTCGAGGCGCAAGGCGGGCTTGAGGTCGAGCAGCGCGCGGGTCATCGGCGGCTTTCGCGGTCCGTGGCTGTCGCGGAAAGAGGCGGCTGACAGGGCAATGGTCGGGAGGACTGGATTCGAACCAGCGGCCTCCTGCTCCCGAAGCAGGCGCTCTACCAGGCTGAGCTACCCCCCGCCCGAACCGATTGCCGGCGGCTTCCGCCGCCGTGACGAAGCTTCAAGTCTTTGACCTAACTCGGGAAAATCGCCCCGTGGCAATGCCACGGACCGATCGTTCGGCCAAGGTCGCTCCGGCAGGCGGGCCTTATACTGCCATCGCCCCCGGGCTGCAAGGTTGCCGCCGCCGGCCTGGGCTCACGCGGCAGTCGCGTTTTCCTCACGCCATCGTGTTGCCGACGCCGTCCGGCGCGGACCTAAGCGTGATCGCAATCACTGTTTCTGTCGCCGGATGCAGGCAGTTTCCGGCCCCTGGGCTGTTCCAGGTCTCGCAGAGTGGATATCATCTGTGGCATCAGCTCCTCAAAGCATCGAAAATCCTCTGATCATGCAGCGCAAGCTAGCCGCCATTCTCGCCGCCGATGTTGTCGGCTATAGCCGCCTGATGTCCGAGGACGAGGCGGGCACGCTGTCGGCATTGCGCAGCCGGCGCAAGGAAGTGCTCGAGCCCGCCGTCGCGCAGCGCTATGGCCGCATCTTCAAGGTCATGGGCGATTGCGTTTTCGTCGAATTCGCCAGCGCGGTGAATGCGGTGGAATGCGCCATCAACCTGCAGAAGGGCATGGCTGATCGCAATGCGAGCGACGCCGGCGGCCATCCGCTGCATCTCAGGGTCGGCATCAATCTCGGCGACGTGGTCGTCGATGGCGGCGATCTCTATGGCGACGGCGTCAATCTGGCGACGCGGCTGCAGGAGATGGCCGATCCCGGCGGCATCTGCGTTTCGGCGAAGGTCTATGCCGAGGTCGGCCGCAAGCTGGAACTGTCGTTCGAGGATATGGGCGAGCGGCCGGTGAAGAACATCGCCGAGCCGGTACGGGTCTACCGCATCGGCGCGGTGGCGCCGGTGAACCGCACGCCGACGTCTGCGCTGCCGCTGCCCAACAAGCCTTCCATCGTCGTGCTGCCGTTTCTCAACATGAGCGGCACCCCGGACCAGGAACTGTTCGCCGACGGGCTGACCGAGGACATCCTGACCGAGCTGTCGCGGTTCCGCGAATTGTTCGTCATCTCCCGCAACTCCTCCTTCAAGTACAAGGGCAAGGCCGTCAATGTGCAGCAGGTGGCGCGGGAACTCGGCGTCCAGTATGTGCTGGAGGGCAGCGTGCGCCGCGCCGGCAACCGCGTGCGCGTCACCGCGCAGCTGATCGACGGCGAGACCGATCGCCATATCTGGGCCGAGCGCTATGACCGCGATCTCGAGGATATCTTCGCCATCCAGGATCAGGTGACGTCGGCCATCGTTGCCACGCTGCCCGGCCGCGTCGAAGCCGCCAACCGCGACCGCGCGTCGAAGAAGCCGACGGCCAGCATGGCCGCCTATGAATGCGTGCTCGCCGGCAAGACGCTGCACCACCGCAGCACCAGGGCCGACAACGCCGAGGCGCAGCGGCTGCTCAACCGCGCGATCGAGCTGGATCCGAAATTCGGCCATGCCCATGCCTGGAAGGCCTGCGTGCTGGGCCAGGCCTGGACCTATAACTGGTGCGAGGACCGCGAGGCCGTTTGGAACCAGGTGGCGGCGGAATTGGACATAGCGCTGGCGCTGGACGAGAACGACAGCGATGTGCATCGCATCCTCGCCGCGCTCAACATCGCGCGCGACGATCTGGATCGCGCCGGTTATCACGAGGACCGCGCGCTGGCGCTCAATCCCAACGACGACCTGATCGTTGTGCAGCAGGGCGAGATACTGACCTGGCTGGGGAAGCCGGAAGAAGGCATCGACTGGATCAAGAAGGCGATGCGGCTCAATCCATATCACCCCGAGCGCTACTGGAATCACCTCGGCCGTGCCTATTTCGTCGCCCGCCGCTATCGCGAGGCGATCGAGGCGTTCCAGCGTATCTCGGCGCCCGATCATCAGACCTTTGCCTTCCTTGCCGCGTGCCATGCGATGATGGACGACAAGGCGGCGGCAAAGGATTGTGTGGAGCAGGTACTCCGGCGCCAGCCGGAGTTCACCGTGGAAACATTCCGCACGGCGCTGCACTACAGGAACGAGACTGATCTGGAACATCATCGACAGGCCCTGCTGAAGGCCGGCCTGCCGGCATAGCGCCTTCGCAGCGCGGGCTAATGCGCCCGTTCGATAGCGAAATCCACCGCTTCCAGCAGCGCCCGCTTCTCCGGACCATCGGGGAAGATGCCGAGCGCATCCCGGGCAATCGCGCCATAGTGGGCGGCCCGCGCCACGGCATCGCGCAACGTACCGTGACGTTGCATCAGGCTTAGGGCATGGGCCAGGTCGCCGTCCTTCTGTTCGCGGTCCTCGAGCGTGCGGCGCCAGAAGGCGCGCTCCTCGGCATCGCCACGGCGGAAGGCCAGGATCACCGGCAGGGTGATCTTGCCGTCGCGGAAATCGTCACCCACTGTCTTGCCCAGTTCCGGCTGTGCTGCGGCATAGTCCAGCACGTCGTCGATGAGCTGGAAGGCGATGCCGAGATTGAGGCCGAAGCTGTCCAGCGCCTCTTCCTCCGCCTTCGGGCGGTCGGCGACCACGGCGCCGATGCGGCAGGCGGCGGCGAACAGCGCCGCTGTCTTCGAGCAGATCACATCCAGATAAGCCTGCTCGCTGGTGGCGGTATCGTTGCTGGTCTGCAGCTGCAGCACCTCGCCCTCGGCGATGATGGCAGAGGCGCCGGACAAAATCTCAAGCACCCGCAGCGAGCCGTCGGCGACCATGATCTGGAAGGCGCGGCTGAACAGGAAATCACCCACCAGCACGCTGGACTTGTTGCCCCAGAGCGCATTGGCCGTCGCCAGCCCGCGGCGCAAGTCGCTTTCGTCCACCACGTCGTCATGGAGCAGCGTCGCCGTATGAATGAATTCCACACAGGCGGCCAGGCCGACATGGCGGTCGCCGCGATAATCGCAGAGCTTCGCCGCCGCCAGCGTCAGCAGCGGCCGCAGCCGCTTGCCGCCGGCGGCGATGATATGCCCGGCCAGCTGCGGGATCAGCGCCACCGGGCTGTGCATGCTCTGGAGGATGCGCTCGTTGACCAGGCGCAGTTCATCGCCGACCAGGGCGGCGAGCGCGTTCATCGAGGGCTTGCGCCCCTTGCCGCGCTCTTCGTCGAGATTCACGATGATGGCCACGGATGATCCCTGTGGTTGTGTCCAATATGAGCATAAGGTTGAACGGTCCCCGGTCAAGTGGGGCAGGTTGCCCTTGGCCGGATCAACTCATACATATTCGGTTGTGCGTAAGTTGATGGAAACACAGGATCCCGCGCAATTGAGCTGGGTGGTCGCCCTGCTCACCGCCGAGGATATCGATTTTCAGGTGTTCGACAGCCATGTCAGCAGCCTGTTCGGCAGCGGCGTGATGATGATTCCCCGCCGCGTCATGGTGGCTGCGGCGGATTTCGATCGCGCCAAGCGGCTGCTCGATGCCGCCATCGAGGCCGGCCCCGCATGAGCGATCTCGCGGTCACCGAGGACAAGCTGCTGGGCGGTCGCGTCCTGCTGCGCCAGCCGGCCGATGGTTACCGCGTGGCGATCGATCCGATCTTCCTGGCGGCGGCGGTGCCGGCCGCGCCGGGCGAGCTGGTGCTGGATGTGGGTGCCGGCGTCGGCGCGGCGGCGCTGTGCCTTGCCTGGCGCGAGCCGAACTGCCTGATCCGCGGCATCGAGATCCAGCATGGGCTGGTGCGGCTCGCGATCGAGAACGCGGCGCTGAACGGCCACGCGGCGCGGATGGAGTTCATGGTCGGCGATATCCTGCGGCCGCCGCCGCGCATGGCGCCCGGCACTTTTCATCATGTGATGGCCAATCCGCCCTATCAGGCCGCACAGGCGGGTACGCGCCCGGACAGTAGCGGCCGCGACATGGCGAATGTGGAGGGCGAAGCGGAGCTGGCGGACTGGGTGCGCTATTGCCTCAACATGGTGCGGTCGAAGGGCTCCGTGACCTTCATCCATCGCGCCGACCGCCTGGACTCGCTGCTGGCGGAACTGCGCCAGCGCGCCGGCGACATCGCAGTATATCCGCTCTGGCCCGGCGGCAGCCGGCCGGCGAGCCGGGTGATCGTGCGGGCGCGCAAGGATGTGGCGACGCCGACCAAGCTGTCATCGGGCATGGTGCTGCACGAGCCCGACGGCCGCTACAGCGCGGCCGCCGAAGCCGTGCTGCGCGACGGCGCGGCGCTGGCGCTGTAGGACGATCTGCCGCGTTATACTCAGCCGGCAGTTTGAGTATAACATCGCTCCCCTTGACCTGACCTCCAGCCCATCGCCATATCGCCCGCATGTTTACGCTCCCCAGTTTCCCCAAGCTCTCGCTGCTGATCTTCGTGCTCGCGCTGGTCTGGTTCGGCTTCCGCTGGATCGGGCGGCAGGACCGCGCGCGGAAGGAACAGGCCGGCGGGCAAAAGCCGCGCGGCCGCGAGCGCGCGAAGGCGGACGCTGTGGACATGGTCCAATGCAAGGTTTGCGATACCTTCGTGCCGGGGACCAAGGCCTCGGCCTGTGGGCGTGCCGGCTGCCCCTATTGAGGCTGCGGAAGGCCCGAATCGGCGCGGCGGATTGCTTGACCCCCTAAGGGCCGGTCTTTATGTTGCGGCGCACCATAAGCCCCTGAAATAGGGCCCTGTGCCATGTCCAGCCGCGCCAATCCCGACACCTGTTTCCAGCGCCTGATCCTGAAACTGCAGGATTATTGGGCCGGCAAGGGCTGCGTCATCCTGCAGCCCTATGACATGGAAGTGGGCGCCGGCACCTTTCATCCCGCGACCACGCTGCGCGCGCTTGGCAAGAAGCCCTGGCGCGCGGCCTATGCGCAGCCTTCGCGGCGGCCGAAGGATGGCCGCTATGGCGAGAATCCCAACCGGCTGCAGCATTACTACCAGTTCCAGGTGATCCTGAAGCCGTCGCCGCCGGACAGCCAGGATCTCTATCTCGGCAGCCTGCGGGCGCTGGGCATCAAGCTGGAAGATCATGATGTGCGCTTCGTCGAGGACGATTGGGAAAGCCCGACGCTGGGCGCCTGGGGGCTCGGCTGGGAAGTGTGGCTCGACGGGATGGAGGTGAGCCAGTTCACCTATTTCCAGCAGGTGGGCGGCATCGAATGCGATCCCGTCTCGACGGAACTGACCTACGGTCTCGAGCGCCTCGCTATGTATGTGCAGGGCGTGGAGAGCATCTTCGATCTCGACTGGAACGGCGTCGAAGGCCCGGGGCACATGACCTATGGCGATGTCTATCTGCAGGCCGAGCAGGAATTCTCCGCCTACAATTTCGAGCAGGCGACGACGGAGAAACTGTTCCGGCATTTCGCCGATGCGGAAGCGGAATGCAAGAAGCTGCTTGGTCTGGACGGCGGCACCGCCAACCGCGCGCCGCTGGCCCTGCCGGCCTATGACCAATGCATGAAGGCGAGCCACAACTTCAATCTGCTGGATGCGCGTGGCGTGATCTCCGTGACCGAGCGCCAGGCCTATATCGGCCGCGTGCGCGCCCTGGCCAAGGGCTGCTGCGAGGCATGGCTGAAGAGTCAGGAAGCGAAGGTCTAGATCATGGCCGAACTCCTGCTCGAACTTTTCTCCGAGGAAATTCCCGCGCGCATGCAGGCGCGGGCGGCGGAAGATCTGAAACGCCTTATCACTGAAAAACTCAAAGCTGCAGGCATGGCCTTCACGCGCGCCGATGCCTATGCGACGCCGCGGCGGCTGGCGCTGGTTGTCGACGGATTGCCTCTGGCGCAGCCGGATGTGAATGAAGAGAAACGCGGTCCGCGGGTCGGCGCGCCGGAGCAGGCGGTGCAGGGCTTCCTCAAGGGCGCCGGCCTCACCAGCCTCGATCAATGCGAGAAGCGCGACACCGGCAAGGGCGAGTTCTGGTTTGCGACCATCAAGAAGACCGGCGGCAAGACGATCGAGCTTCTGGGCGCGCTGATTTCGGAGTCGTTGCTGGCGCTGCCTTGGCCGAAATCCATGCGCTGGGCGTCCAATCGCGTCAGTTGGGTGCGGCCGCTCCATAGCATCATCGCTACGCTCGACGGCGCCGTCATTCCCGGCGCCCTTGTATTCAGCGATGAGTCCAAGGTCGCGTTTCGGCGACACCACGCGCGGCCATCGGTTTCTCGGTTCCGGCGAGATCAAGGTCTCCGGCTTTGCCGACTACAAGGTGAAGCTGAGGGAATCATTCGTCATCGTCGATCCCGCCGAGCGCCGCGCCATCATTCAGGCGCAGGCGGAGAAGCTGGCGCAGGCCGAGGGCATGACGGTGAAGCCGGACGAGGCGCTGCTCGATGAAGTGGTCGGGCTGGTGGAATGGCCCGTGCTGCTGTTGGGCAAGATCGACCAGGCCTTCATGGACATCCCGCCGGAAGTGCTGACCACGACCATGCGCGCCAACCAGAAATACTTCGCGCTGCTGGACAAGAGCGGCAAACTGGCACCGCGGTTCCTCGTTGCGTCGAACATGCAGACCAAGGATGGCGGCAAGGCCATCGTCGCCGGCAACGAACGGGTGCTGCGGGCGCGGCTGTCCGACGCCAAGTTCTTCTGGGACCAGGATCGCAAGGTGAAGCTGAACGACCGTGTTCCTGCTCTGAAGGACATTGTCTTCCACGCCAAGCTTGGGACCGTCGCTGATAAGATCGCGCGGCTTGAAGCCCTCGTCGTTGACCTTCAGCCCTTCATACCCGGCGCCGATATCGATCAGGTGCGCAGCGCTGCGCTGCTGGCGAAGGCGGATCTCACATCCGGCATGGTGGGCGAGTTCCCGGAACTCCAGGGCGTCATGGGCCGCTACTACGCGCTCCATGAGGGCGAGAAGCCGGCGGTGGCTGACGCGATCGCCGAGCACTATCAGCCTCTAGGCCCAAACGACCGCTGCCCGATCTCGCCGGTCAGCATCGCCGTAGCTCTCGCCGACAAGATCGACTCGCTGGCCGGCTTCTTCGCGATCGACGAAAAGCCGACGGGATCGAAAGATCCATTTGCGCTTCGCCGAGCGGCACTGGGCGTGATCAGGCTGATAGTCGAGAACAAGCTGCGTTTGCCGCTGGTGCAGATGTTCGGCAAAGCGAATCAATTATTCAAGAATCAGAATGCCGCGATCCCGTCGCTGAAATCGGACGAACTGCTGGACTTCTTCGCCGACCGCCTGAAGGTGGCGTTGCGCGAGAAGGGAGTGCGTCACGATCTTGTCTCCGCGATCTTCAGTCTCGGCGGCGAGGACGATCTGGTGCGCCTGCTGGCGCGCGTCGATGCGCTGAAGTCGTTCCTCGATACCGATGACGGCGCCAATCTGCTGGTCGCCTATCGCCGCGCCAGCAACATCGTCAAGATCGAGGAGAAGAAGGACAAGGCCGAGTACAATGGCGGCGCCGATGCGGCTAAGCTGCAGCAGCCCGAGGAAAAATCGCTCCATGCCGCGCTGGCCTCCGTGGCGTCCTCGGGGGAACAACTGATCAAGAGCGAGCATTTTGGCAACGCCATGTCTCAGCTTGCCAAGCTGCGCCAGCCTGTTGACGCCTTCTTCGACAAAGTCACCGTGAATAGCGACGACAAGGATCTGCGCGCCAATCGCCTGCGCCTGCTGTCGCAGATCCGCACGACCTTGAACAAGGTCGCCGATTTCTCGCAGATCGAGGGATAGAGGGGCCATGTCCAAGTGGGTCTACAGCTTTGGCGCCGGGAAGGCGGACGGCCGGGCGGACATGCGCAATCTGCTGGGCGGCAAGGGCGCCAATCTGGCTGAAATGAGCAGCCTGGGCCTGCCGGTGCCGCCGGGCATCACCATCACGACCGAAGTCTGCACCTATTTCTACAGCCAACGAGAAATCCTATCCTGCCGATCTGAAAGCGCAGGTCGCCGCCGGGCTGGCGCAGATCGAATCCACCGTCGGCGCCAGGTTCGGCGACGCCGCCGATCCGCTGCTGGTTTCCGTGCGCTCGGGCGCCCGCGTCTCCATGCCCGGCATGATGGACACGGTGCTGAATCTCGGGCTCAACGATAAGACGGTTGAAGGGCTGGCGGCGAAGTCGGGCGATCCCCGTTTCGCCTATGACAGCTATCGCCGCTTCATCCAGATGTATGGCGACGTGGTGCTGGGCGTCGATCACCATAATTTCGAAGAGATCCTCGATCTGCACAAAGAGGATCGCAATCTCAGCCTGGACACGGCGCTCACCGCCGATGATTGGAAAACCGTGGTGGCCGGCTACAAGGCGAAGGTGCAGGAGCATCTGGGCAAGCCGTTCCCGCAGGATCCGATGGAGCAGCTCTGGGGCGCCATCGGTGCGGTCTTCGGCAGCTGGAACACGCAGCGCGCCGTCACCTATCGCAAGCTGCACAATATCCCCGAAGACTGGGGCACCGCCGTCAGCGTGCAGGCGATGGTGTTCGGGAACATGGGCGACAGCTGCGCAACCGGCGTCGCCTTCACCCGCAACCCGTCGACCGGCGCCAACGAGTTCTATGGCGAGTATCTGGTCAATGCCCAGGGCGAGGACGTGGTGGCGGGCATCCGCACGCCCCAGCATCTGACGGTCGCCGGCAAGAAATCCAACCGCTCGAACCTGCCGGCGATGGAAGAGGTGATGCCCAAGCTGTTCGGCGAGCTCGACGAGGTGCGCCGGAAGCTGGAAGGCCACTACCGCGACATGCAGGATATCGAGTTCACGGTGCAGCAGGGCCGCCTTTGGATGCTGCAGACCCGCAGCGGCAAGCGCACGGCGGCGGCGGCACTGAAGATCGCGGTCGACATGGTGGCCGAAGGCCTGATCGACAAGCGGCAGGCGGTGCGCCGCATCGATCCGTCGTCGCTGGATCAGCTGCTGCATCCGACTCTGGATCCCAAGGCGCCGCGCAAAGTGATCGCCCGCGGCCTGCCGGCCTCGCCGGGGGCGGCGGCGGGCAAGGCGGTGTTCACCGCCGACGAAGCCGAGGACCGCGCCACCAAGGGCGAGAAAGTCATCCTGGTGCGGCTGGAGACCAGCCCCGAGGACATCCACGGCATGCATGCGGCCCAGGGCATCCTCACCGCGCGTGGCGGCATGACCAGCCACGCGGCCGTGGTGGCGCGCGGCATGGGGCGCCCTTGCGTCTCCGGCGCCAGCGACCTGCGCATCGACACCCAGGCCGGCACCATGAGCGTGCGCGGCACCACGGTGCGGGCGGGCGATCTCGTCACCATCGATGGCGGTACCGGCGAGGTGATGCTCGGTGAAGTGCCGACGATCCAACCCGATTTCTCCGGCGATTTCTCGCAGCTCATGACCTGGGCCGACGAGACCCGGCATATGAAGGTGCGCACCAACGCCGAGACGCCGGCTGACGCGCGCACGGCGCGGCGTTTCGGCGCCGAGGGCATCGGCCTCTGCCGCACCGAGCATATGTTCTTCGACGGCGACCGCATCGTCGCCATGCGCGAGATGATCATGGCCGAGGACGCCGCCGGCCGCCGCGCGGCGCTGGCCAAGATCCTGCCGATGCAGCGGGCGGATTTCGTCGAGCTGTTCCGCATCATGCGCGGCCTGCCGGTGACCATCCGCCTTTTGGATCCGCCGCTGCATGAATTCCTGCCGCACACCGATGTGGAAATGGAGGAGGTGGCCCGGGCGTCCGGACTCGGCATCGATACGGTGCGCCACCGCGCCGCCATGCTGAAGGAAGCCAACCCGATGCTCGGCCATCGCGGCTGCCGCCTGGGCATCACCTATCCTGAGATCTACGAGATGCAGGCGCGGGCAATCTTCGAGGCCGCCGCCGAGGTGCAGAAGGAAGGCGGCGAGACCGTCGAGCCGGAGATCATGATTCCGCTGGTGGCCTGGGCGCGGGAGCTGGCCATGCTGAAGGAATTGGTGGACCGCGTTGCCGAGGAGGTGGCGAAACAGTGCGGCCGGCGCACGCCCTATCTCGTGGGCACCATGATCGAGCTGCCGCGCGCGGCGCTGCGGGCCTATGACATCGCGGAGAGTGCACAGTTCTTCAGCTTCGGCACCAACGATCTGACACAGACCACCTATGGCCTCAGCCGCGACGATTCCTCGCGCTTTCTCACCGCCTATGAGCGGACGGGCATCCTGACCCAGGACCCGTTCGTGACGCTGGACCGGGACGGCGTGGGCGAGCTGGTGCGCATCGCCGCCGAACGGGGCCGCAAGCGCCGCGCCGATCTCAAGCTCGGCATCTGCGGCGAACATGGCGGCGATCCCGCCTCGATCCGCTTCTGCGCCGAGGTGGGGCTGGATTATGTGTCCTGCTCCCCCTATCGCGTGCCGATCGCCAAGCTGGCGGCGGCGCAGGCGACGCTGGATGCAACCGCGGATGCGACGGTGTAGGGGGCATTGGGCAACATTGTTTGTCGCAAGAAAAAACTTGTCATCCCGGGGCCGCCGCTTCAGCGGCGGAACCCGGGACCCATGAACACGGAACTCGTCATGTTGTGTCTACTACCGCTCGGTGTTCATGGGTCCCGGATAACCGCGCTGACGCGCGGTTTCCGGGATGACAACCAAGGGTGCTGGCTCAGCGTTTGATCGCTACTTCTTCGGCGGCCTGCCGTATTTCCGCATCGCCTTTTCCAGCAGATCGAATGGCAGCGCGTGGACAGTACGGCCTTTGAAGCCGGTCGTGGTCTCCGCTGCGGTGATGGCATTGAGGATGGCTTCCTCCGTGGCTTCGGCCGCCGCTTCGAACAGCGGCGACATTTCCGGCGGCGCGATCATCTTCACGTCATAGCAATGCTTGCCGCGGGGGATGCGGTTGCCGTTGGCGAAGGCGAGGAAGATATCGCCGCTGCCGTTGCTGCCATAGCCGCCGACCCAGGCGAGGCCGGTGGCCGCACGGCGCGCCAGGCGCTTGCATTGGATGGGCAGCAGCGGCGCATCGGTGGCGAGGATGACGATGATCGAGCCCGCGCCGGGCTCAGCGAAGCGATCGAGCCAGCCATCGGGCGTCGGCACCACGTCGCGGCCGATCTCGCGGCCGACCGGCGCGCCGTCGACGCGGAACTGCTCGCGGTCGCCATAGTTCGCCTGCACCAGCGCGCCGACGGTGTATTTGCCATTGCGGGTTTCGGCGATGCGCGAGGAGGTGCCGATGCCGCCCTTGAATTCGTGGCAGATCATGCCGGTGCCGCCGCCGACGCAGCCTTCGTCAACCGGGCCGCTCTTGGCGCCGTCGAGCGCGGCGAAGGCGTGCTCCTGTTTCACGGGAAACTTTTCCGCATCGCTGAGCCAGCCGTCATAGGTCTCCGCGGTGACCGGCAGATGCCATTCCTGATCGACGCCCTTGTTCACCGCATAGGCCACCAGCGCGTCATGGACCACACCGACGGAATGGGTGTTGGTGATGCAGAGCGGTGCGGCGAGCAGGCCCTGTTCCTCGATCCAGATGGTGCCGGTCATCTCGCCATTGCCGTTGAAGGAATGGAAACCGGCGAACACACCGTTGCGCCAGACATCGTCGCTGGCCGGCCAGATGGCGGTCACGCCGCTGCGTGCGACGAAAGGCTGGTCATGGACGACGGTGCAGTGGCCGACGCGCACGCCCGGCACGTCGGTGATGGCGTTGAGCGGTCCTGTCGGCAGATATCCGGAGGCGAATCCGAGATCGCGTAAGCGCGCGCGGCCCATTTGCTGGTCTCCCTTTGATTATACTCGGTGTTCTTTTGCTTTTAGGTCGGCGGCAGCGGACGGAGAGTCGCCTTGGCGCATAGTAATTCCCGACCTGGACCGACTTTGTCCAGGGCTTCCTGGCGCAGCAGGGCGAGGCCCAGGCCATCCACCGCGCTGCGCATTTCGCCGGCCTCCGCGCCGTCGAGGGTGATCGGCGCGCCGAACTCGGGCGTCGGGCCGTCGATGGAGACCGGCAGGAGTTGTTTCCGCACCAGGCTGCGATAGCGCATCCGCGCGGTCACTTCCTGGCCGATATAGCAGCCCTTTTGCCAGTCGATGCCGTGGAGCTCGTCGAAGCCGTTTTCCAGCAGCAACGCGCGCTCCACCGGCAGATCGCGGCTGCCGTCGGGCACGCCGAGGGCGATACGGTGGCGGTCATAGGAATCTTCGTCAGCCGCTTTGAGACCGTGCTTGGCGATCCAGCCTGCCGCACTGTCGGCGGCGACGATCGCACGGGCTCCCAAGGCGGAAAGGCGTGGATCGGCAAAAATCGCAGCGGCATCGTTGCTGCGCAAAGCGTCGGGTTCCAGGCCACCGCCCCAGAGAAGAATCACCGCGAGGGAGTCGGTCTTGTCCTCGATCGTCGCCTTGGCGCGCAGCTTGTACACGCTGAGGCGCCGCATCAAGTCGGCGCGGCGTTCGGCTTCGCAATCCAAGAGCAGCGCGTCCGCTTGCGGTACAATGAAGAAATCATGGAGGAAGCGGCCCTGGGCCGTCAGCAGCGCGGAATAGACTGGCTGCCCCGCAGCTGCGCGGGCCACGTCATTGGTCACCAGCCCCTGGAGAAAGGACACGCGATCCTCGCCGGCGATTCTGAGAATGCCGCGGCGCTTGGCGATGGTGGCGAATACAGGCATATCCGGCTCGCTGTTGAGACCGGCACAATCAGAGAAGGCGCGGCCATTGGCAAGTCCCGCGCAATCGTCTATCGCAGGGGCCCGGCGGTAACCAATTCCCTTGCGAGTGCGCGTGGCCAATTACGATCTTATCATCCGCGGCGGCATCATCGTCACCACCGAGCAGACCGGTCCCGGCGATATCGCCGTCAGCGGCGGACGAATCGTAGCGGTCGGCAGTGTCGGCGGCGATGCGGCCGAGGTGATCGATGCGAATGGCCTCCATATCCTGCCGGGCGTCATCGATACCCAGGTGCATCTCCGCGAGCCGGGAATGGAGCACAAGGAAGACCTGGCGACCGGCACCAAGGCGGCAGTGCTGGGCGGCGTCACCGCCGTGTTCGAGATGCCGAACACCAGGCCGAACACGGTTACCAAAGCGGACCTAGAGGATAAGATCCGCCGCGCCCGCGGCCGGGTCTGGAGCGACATCGCCTTCTATGTCGGTGCGACGCCGGACAATTTTGGGGAATTGCCCGATCTGGAGCAGCAGCCGGGCTGCGCCGGTGTCAAGATGTTCATGGGCAGCTCCACCGGCACGCTGCTGGTGGCCGACGATGCCACGGTATTGCAGGTGCTGAAGCATGGGCGGCGGCGCATGGCCGTGCATGCCGAGGATGAGGCGCGGCTGAAAGAGCGCTTTGCGCTGGTGAAAGAGGGCGCCTCGCCGGCGATGCATCCGGTCTGGCGCGATGCGGAGACGGCATTTCTCGCCACGCAGCGCCTGATCGGCCTGGCGCGGGAAGCCAAGCGGCGCGTGCATGTGCTCCATGTCACCACGGCGGAAGAGATGGGTTTTCTGGCCAAGCACAAGGACATCGCCACGGTGGAAACCACGCCGCAGCATCTGACGCTGGTGGCGCCGGACTGCTATGAGCGGCTCGGCACCTATGCGCAGATGAATCCGCCAATCCGCGACGCGAGCCATCAGGCGGCGCTGTGGAACGCGGTGCGGGCGGGCGTGGTGGATTGCATCGGTTCCGACCATGCGCCCCATACCCGCGAGGAGAAGAACAAACCCTATCCCCAAAGCCCGTCGGGCATGCCGGGCGTGCA
Source organism: uncultured Alphaproteobacteria bacterium (assembly GCA_963816235.1). Lineage (GTDB taxonomy): Bacteria > Pseudomonadota > Alphaproteobacteria > Dongiales > Dongiaceae > DATKFM01. The sequence goes on from CAWFKD010000002.1 coordinate 82,185, forward strand.
GACCCTGCTGCCGCTGCTGCTGGATCATGCCAATGCCGGGCGGCTGACGCTGCAGCGGCTGGTGGAGATCACCAGCGCGGGACCGGCGCGCATCTTCGGCATCAAGGGCAAAGGCGCGATCCGCGAGGGCCACGATGCGGACCTGACGCTGGTGGATATCAAAGCAAAGCGGACCATCCGCAAGGAATGGATCGCCAGCCGCTGTGGCTGGACACCGTTCGACGGCATGGCCGTGACCGGCTGGCCGAAGGCGACCATTATCCGCGGGCGTACGGTCATGCGCGATGACGAAGTTCTCGGCCAGCCGGCCGGTGAGCTGGTGCAATTCTTGGATACCGGCGGCGGAACCGCGTAGGATGGGGCAGGCAGCCTTGAACCTGCCGGGAGGTGGAGCATGACCGCTTGCATCGTGGGCTGGGCCCATACGCCCTTCGGACGCCATGACGGCGAAGATGTGGAATCCCTGATCGGCAAAGTCGCTGGCGCCGCGATCGCCGATGCCGGCCTGCATCCCCGGGATATCGACGAGATCGTGCTCGGCCATTTCAATGCCGGCTTCTCGCGCCAGGATTTCACCAGCTCGCTGGTGCTGCAGCATCTGCCGGAACTGCGGTTCAAGCGCGCCACCCGCGTCGAGAATGCCTGCGCCACCGGCTCGGCGGCGATCCATGCCGGCTTGCGCGCCATCGCCGCCCGCCAGGCGCGGCTGGTGCTGGTGGTTGGCGTGGAGAAGATGACGGACGCATCCGCCGATGATGTGGGCCGCAACCTGCTCCGCGCCAGCTATGTGCGCGAGGAGGCGGAGGTCGAGGGCGGCTTCGCCGGCATCTTCGCGCAGATCGCCCAGCGCTATTTCCAGCAGCATGGCGACCAGGGGGATGCGCTGGCGCGGATCGCGGCGAAGAACCATGCCAACGGCGCCGGCAATCCGCTGGCGCAGATCCGCAAGGATTTGGGCTATGAATTCTGCCGCCAGCCTTCGGAGAAGAATCCGATCGTGGCGCCGCCCTTGCGCCGCACCGATTGCAGCCCGGTTTCCGATGGCGCGGCGGCCCTGGTACTGGCCGACATGGACGTTGGACTGGCGCAGGACAAGGCGGTGGTGTTCCGCGCCGCCGAGCAGGTGAACGACTTCCTGCCCATGAGCCGCCGGGATCCCACGAAGTTCGAGGGCTGTGCAGTGGCCTGGCGCCGGGCGCTGGAATCGGCGCGGCTGGGACTCGACGATCTGAGCCTGGTGGAAACCCATGACTGCTTCACCATTGCCGAGCTGATCGAATATGAGGCGATGGGCCTGACGGCGCCGGGGCAGGGCGCGCGGGCCATCGAGGAAGGCTGGACCGAGAAGACCGGCAAGCTGCCGGTCAATCCGTCCGGCGGCCTGAAGGCGAAAGGCCATCCGATCGGCGCCACCGGCGTGTCCATGCATGTGATGGCCTCCATGCAGCTGATGGGGGATGCGGGCGGCATGCAGATCCCCAACGCCAAGCTGGCGGGGATCTTCAACATGGGCGGCACGGCGGTCGCCAATTATGTCAGCCTGCTCGAGCGGCTGCGCTGACCTGCAATCCGGAAGAGGGAAAACGAAGACGCATGTTCAAGGGAATTCTGCTGCGGGAACTGGACGGCAAGGTCAGCGCGGCGCTGGAGGATATCGACGAGGCGCAACTGCCGGCCGGCGACGTGACCGTGGACGTGCAGTACTCCACCCTCAACTACAAGGACGGCATGATCCTGAAGGGTATGGGGCGGCTGGTGCGGCAATATCCCCATGTCCCCGGCGTGGATTTCGCCGGAAAGATCAGCGCGTCGGCAGCACCGGGCTGGAACGTCGGCGATGAGGTGATCCTGACCGGCTGGCGAGTCGGCGAGACTCATTGGGGCGGCTATGCCCAGAAGGCGCGGGTGAAATCCGACTGGCTGGTCAAGCTGCCGGCGGGCATGAGCACCAAGCAGGCGATGGCGATCGGCACGGCGGGTTTCACCGCCATGCTGGCGGTCATGGCGCTGCAGCAGCATGGCGTCACGCCGGACAAGGGCGAGGTGCTGGTGACCGGCGCCGCCGGCGGCGTGGGCAGCGTGGCGGTGGCGGTCCTGCATCAGCTGGGCTACACGGTGGCCGCTTCCACCGGCCGGCCGGAGACCCACGACTATCTGAAGAATCTGGGCGCCAACTCCATCGTCGACCGGGCGACCCTGGCGGTCCTGCCCGCGCGGCCCATGGAGAGCGAGCGCTGGGCCGGCTGCGTCGATGCGGTGGGCGGACCGACCCTGGCCAATGTGCTGGCGAGCCTGAAACACCGGGGCTCGGCGGCTTCCTGCGGCCTGGCCGGCGGGAATAAGCTGGAGACCACGGTCATTCCCTTCCTGCTGCGGGGTGTAAACCTTTTGGGCATCAATTCGGTCAGTTCGCCGCGGCCGGAACGGGAAACCGCCTGGAACCGCTTGGCCAGGGAATTGGACCCCAAGGCCCTGGAGAGCATCACCTCATTGATTTCACTGGCGGATTTGCCGGGGAAGGCCGGCGATATCCTGGCCGGCAAGGTGCGCGGGCGGCTCGTCGTCGACGTGAATCGTTAATTTATGGCCGCGAATTAAGTAAAGTTTTAACGAAATTGCGCGTCATATTAAGCCCACGATGATGTCACACCGCCAATTCGCCCGAGCAATTACCCTCTCCCTCGCAAACAGACGGAGGGCAGATATGCTCTACACGACGCTAAGTCTGGCTCTGTTTGGAGCCGCCTATGCCTTCATCGCGTCCTTTGTGATTTTCTGATCCCACGCAACAACCCCAAGCTTCAGCGACGATTTTGGACCGCCGGCCTCAAACCGGCGGTCTAAATCATTTTGGGCCCAAGGATCATTCTACGCCTAGAGTTTGGCGACGCTGACGCGGCCCATCGGCGCGATATGAGTCACCAGCAGATTGACCAGGGCCGGCCGGTTGCCGCCCCGGAGATTGACGACGATCTGATCGCCTTCCCGCAGCAGCTCGTCGGCGCCGGCGAAATAGGAGGTGGCTGCGCCCGGCTGTGGCTCCGCCGTCAGATCCTCGGCGCCGTCGGCGGTGCGGTAGTGCCAGAGCGTGAAGCCGTTGGCATAGGCGAGCACGCTGAGATCTCGCGAATTGAAGGCCATGTCCCCTCCCGGATTACGCATTTGTTGTATTATGCGTAATCCGTTCGCGGAAGTCAAGACGGAATTGCGCGAATCAGCTGACGGAGGTCAGCTGCCTTCGCCGGCGGCCACGATGCGGTAGATATTCTTGATGTCTTTCGCCGCCAGCTTGATGTCCTTGGCTGGGTTGAACTGGTGCAGCACCACCTGGTCGTCGCTGCGGCGCAGGAACTGCTTGATCATGCCGCGCCCGTCGGAGAGCTCGACGGCGACGAAGCAGTTCTTGGTCAGGGGGCGATTGGGATTCACATAGAGGATCTCGCCGGCATAGTAGCGCGGCTCCATGCTTTCGCCATCGACATAGAGGGCGAAGGCGTTGGTCGATCCCGCCAGGCTGGCCGGCCGCTCCACATACTCCTTGGGATCGCCGTCATTGAAGTAAAAGCCCGTGGAACCGCCGCGAACGGCACCGGTGACCGGCAGGTCGCGCTGCGGCGTCGGCTGCACGCCGTCGCGGATGATGACGCCGGAGCCGGGCAGGCTGCGGTCGGCGCCGACGCCGGCCAGCAGCATCACGTCGGCCGGGCTGACGCCGTGGGGCGAGAACAAATCGGCCAGATGCCGCGCCAGCTCGATCGGCAGGAAGCGCCGGCGGTAGCGGTCCTCATAATGCTGATACTTGGTCAGCCGCCAGCCCAGGGAATCGGCCACGACACGCATCGACAGGCCGGCCTGTTCGCGCAGGGCCTTGAGTTGGCGGGCAGCTTCGGAAATTTCGCTCATCTGACAACCTCATTGTACGCTGTATACGTTTAGCATAGGTAATTCGCGGTTGACAAGTGTCCGCAGTATGCGTAATATTCAGCGTATGGACAACACACCCGACACTCCGACGCCGCTGCCTGTTTCCATCAAACGAATCAGCGCTATCCGGCGGCCGCGGCGGAAGGCGCGGTCCTGCCTGAATTGCCGGCAAACCTTCATGGGTAGCGGGCCGGGTGAGCGCATCTGCCTGATCTGCAAGGAAACCGACGACTGGCGGAACGCTGTGGCGGCGACCAAGGGCTTCATCGAGTGGTGAATGATTGGGAGGAACGGAAGGATGGGTGAGATCGTAGCGTTGCCGGCAGTGGACAGCATGACGGCGGGCGAGGCCGTGGGGCAGATCGCCGGCGCCGGCTGGAGGCAGGTAATCGGCATCGGCGTTACCGACGCGGGCAGCCTGGAGATCATCAACAGCAACATGAGCGCCGAGCGCGCGCTCTGGCTGACCGAATGGGCGCGGCGCTGGGCGCTCGGCCTGATCGGCGATGAAATCTGAGCAGCGTTCCGCAGGCCGAGGGAACGATGCGCGCCCTGAAAGGGAAGGCCCGCCGCGGCCGGCCGCGGCAGCAGCGCGATGTCCAGGACCGGGGCACGCCGGAGATCCAAGCCCTCCGCCGCAAGCTGGCGGCCGGCGGCGATGCGGCGCTGACCGAGTATCCGCTGGGGATGCTGCGGCTGCGGCAGATGATCGACGGCGATCAGCATGAAGCCGGATGCCACTATGCCTTTCTCTATCGGCAGGCGGTGGGACGGGTGCAGATCTCTTGCGATCATCTCTATCGCGAGCTGCTGGCCGTCCCCGGTGGCGGCGGCGAACGGCCGGAGGCGCTGCAGGCGCGACTCGAGGCGCAGTACCGTGCGGCCAAGCGCCGGCTGCTGGCGGCGGGGCGCCGGGCCTGCGAGGCAACGGAGGATGTGGCGGTGTTCGGGCGGATGCCGTTGATCCTGGCCGATGCGCAAGCGGACGGGCAGGGCGCCCGGCAGCTGCAGGCCATTCGCGCGGGATTGGATGCGCTGCGCCAGAGCCGTCGCTTTTTTGTTGACAAATAGGAAAATAATCATATACTGAAATGATAGTGGGGCGGCAATCGGCCGCCCCATTTTCATTTCCGGCGGGGAGGGCTGACGTCCCGTGGCACCGCGACCGAAGAAATCGGGGAAGCGGCCGGTGGCGGACAAAGTGACTCCAACCCCGCCCAAGCGCAGGCACTATGCGCCGCGGGCGCATCAAGCGGCGCTGCACGATGCTCTTGAACGCTTCAGTGTGCTTGTCGCCCATCGCCGCTTCGGGAAAACGGTCTTTGCGATCAACCAGCTGATTGAAAAGGCAGAGAACTGCGGGATGGAAGCGCCGCGCTTCGCCTACCTGGCGCCTTACTACCGCCAGGCCAAGAACGTCGCCTGGGATTATCTCAAGAGATTCACCCGCGAGATCGACGATATCAGGCATCACGAGACCGAACTGCGCTGCGATTTTCCCAATGGCGCGCGTATCACGCTGTATGGCGCGGATTTTCCCGACCGGCTGCGCGGACTCTATTTCGACGGCATCGTGCTGGACGAGTTCGCGCAGATGGAGCCGCGCATCTGGTCGGAGGTCATCCGCCCGGCGCTGGCGGACCGGCTGGGCTGGGCGGTGTTCATCGGCACGCCGCGGGGACGCAACGCCTTCTGGAAACTCTATGAACGGGCGCGGCGGGACAAGGACTGGTTCACCGCCATCTATCGCGCCAGCGAAACCAACTTGATCGGCGGCAAGGAGCTGGCGGCGGCGCGCAAGGAGATGAGCGAGGAAGAGTATGAGCAGGAATTCGAATGCTCGTTCGAGGCGCCGCTGTCCGGCAGCTACTACGGCAAGCTGATGGCGCAGGTGGAAAGCACGCATCGCATTCGCGAGGTGCCCTGGGACCCGGCGCTGCCGGTGACCACGGCCTGGGATTTGGGCATCGGCGATTCCACGGCCATCTGGTTCTGCCAGCAACTCGGCGCGGAGGTGCGGCTGATCGATTATCTGGAGTGCAGCGGCGTCGGGCTCGACTACTACGCCAAGGCGCTGCAGGAGCGGCCTTACGTCTATGGCGAGCATCTGCTGCCCCATGACGTCCAGGTCAACGAGATGGGCACGGGCAAGAGCCGGCTCGAGGTGCTGGCCGCCCTCGGAATCCGCGCGCGGGTGCTGCCGCAGCTCAAGGTCGATGACGGCATCCAGGCGGTGCGGGCGCTGCTGCCGCGCTGCTGGTTCGACGGAGAGAAATGCGCGCGCGGGTCTGGAGGCGCTGCGCAACTACCGGCGCGCCTTCGACATCCATCTCGGCTATTTCCGGCCGGCGCCCGTGCATGACTGGAGCAGCCATGGCGCCGACGCCTTCCGCTACCTGGCGCTCGGCCTGAAATCCGAGGCAGAGAAACCCATGGAGAAAATCGAGTACCCCGAAAGCGAGGTCGTATGAGCATGGTTCGAACGCGGGTTGCAGGAGAACGCAGCGCAGCTGGCCCCGCAATTCGCCGCGGCCGACTATCAGGACATCAACGCCCTGCTGCAAGCCGGGCAGATGCGGCGCAACTATGCCCAGAGCCTGATCGATGCCGACAAGGAGCGCTGGGACTTCGAGCAGAACATGCCGTTGCAGAAGCTCAACGCCTATTCCTCGCTGATCGGCGGCGCGCCCGGAGCGACGATTGCGACCTCGGCGCCGGGGCCGGGCCCGCTCGATTACATCAGCACTGTCGGCGGACTGATCGGTCAGTTTCTGCCATATCTAGCCGGCTGACATTCCAGCCATCCCCTATTCACAGCAACCGCCGGCGCCGCGACGCGCCGGCCGAAAGGCAAGCTCATGGCCGGCATCAGAGACTACAGCACCACGCCCGCGAACAACGTCGCGCTGTTCCCCGAGGGCATGGCGCCGTCGCAGGTGAACGATAGCGCCAGGCAATTACAGGCGGACGTCCGCGAGTGGTATAACGACGCCGAGTGGATCATTTATGGCGACGGCGACGGCGCGCATGGCATCGCCTATGGCTCGGCCACCGGCTTCTCGGTCGTCGGCGCCAATGTCGCGGCGGTATATCACACGGGCCGGCGGGTCAAGGCCGCGGGCGCATTGACCGGTACGATCTACGGCACCATCGCCTCCAGCGCCTTTGCCACCAATACGGCAGTGACCGTGACCTGGGATGCCGGTGCGCTGCAGAACGAAGCACTGACGGTCTATCTCGGCATCCTCAGCCGCGCCAACTCGGCGCTGCCGGCGAACGCGGCGCGCACGGATATCACCGGCACCTTTACGGCGCCCCAGACCTTCAACGGCGCCGTGACGCTGGGGGCGGCATTGAACGAGGCAGCCGAACTCGCCATAGCCAGCGCGGCGACGGTGAACATCGGCGCCGCCGCCTCCAGCAACCTTCTGATCACCGGTACGACGGCAATCACCGGCCTTGGCACCGCGAATGCCGGCATCCGGAGACTGCTACGATTCGCCGGCGCGCTTGTCCTGACGCACAATGCGACTTCGCTGATCCTGCCGGGCAGCGCCAACATCGTGACGGCAGTCAATGATACGGCGGAGTTCCTGTCGCTGGGGGCGGGGAATTGGATTTGCGTGGGGTACAAGAGGCAGGATGCGGAATCCCATAACTATCGCAGGATTTGGCGGAAAAGTGGTGCAAGTAGTAGAAACTGTTTGGTCGGCAGTTTCTACCGGCTCGTCACAAATACCTCAAGACGATACCATTCCTCAGAACACCGAAGGAGATGAATGTATCTCCGCCTCCATTACACCATTCAATCGTATCAACAAATTGTTGGTGGAGTTGAGGGGCAATGTCTCAGTGAAGCGCTTCTGGTCGTGATCATTCGCAGGCGGCGGTGTGTTCAGTGACAACCTTCGGATACGCTGGCCGCAACGATTGTGCGCTCGCTCTAACTAAATCAAGCTGCGCCGACGAGAGTATCCGAGCGACCGTGTCGGTCAGGGGAACGTCAGCGACCACGTTTAGGTTCGAGCTAGGCGGCGAAGCGGCACGGTCGTAACGTTCTGGCCAAGCGTTGGTAATCGGATATTCGGATACGATGAACAAGTCGCGTACTTCCGAGAGTAACTAGAGCTGGCGCCTCAGATCGTAGCGCTAATGGAAAATCCAATACAGAGCGGCTGCCGCCGGCAATTGGACGACAATGTCGACAAGGGCATGCCACAAATGAGTTGAGAACTGCTCACGCATTGCCATCGGTTCACTGGAGAAACTCCTACCAGTATGACAATATCCTATTCAAGTCGTGACCTCAATGTTATCTCCCCACATCGGAGGTCTGGGTTCGGGCGTATGTAAGCGGCCGTTGGTTGGGGGTCTACGCCGCCTTGGCTTGATACACAGTATGTCACTTATTGCATGTACCGGCGGTTTTCGGGGCGTCATGTAGCAGTGTGTTGCTTGTAGTTTGGGGAGGAAACGTGAGGGGAAAGAGTGCAGGTGAGTTGCTCAACTCAAACCATTGACCAAAGTTCGTTCCGTCTCGAAGACGACGGATTTCTGCAGTGACTGCGCGCACATCTGTCGCGTCCGGTAGTCAGAGATAATTTCGCGAATTCAGACGTCCCTTAGTGAAGCGACGATTGGTTTGTCGCTCTTGCAGGACATCGATCTTTGGCGAAGCGCGTCCTCGAAGTCGGTGCCGGAATCGGGATCGTATCTCTCGTTCTTCATAGGCAGGGCATCCAAGTCGTGCCGATCGAGCCCGGCCGTGGCGGATTCGACCAGAATGCGCAGATCGGCTTCTTGCTTCGGGAACGGCTGGGCATCCGCGATCTTACCTATCTCGCACTCGGCGCCGAAGAACTGCGAGCCGCCGATCACGGTCTCTTCGACGTGATCTTTTCGGTGAATGTTCTCGAGCATATCCCTGATCTGGAATCAGCCGTTGATGCGATGTGCAAGGTGCTCAAGTCCGATGGCGTGATGTGCCACACTTGTCCGAACTATCTGATCCCCTACGAACCGCATTTCGGTGTGCCGCTGGTGCCGCTTGCGCCCCGGCTGACAGCCTTGCTGCTTCCGAATGCCCGCGGCACTGAACTCTGGGATTCTCTGAATTTCGTGACGCTCGGCCAGATGCGCCGTGCTTTTTCGCGGCGCGGATTCGGTTGCGAGTTCGCACGAGGTACGATGCACAAGGCGTTCGTGCGGCTGGATGCCGATGAGAAGTACCGGGAGCGCCAAGGCAGCCGGCGCATTGTTGCAGCGGCGTATGGCTTCCTGCGCCGTTTTGGCCTTCTTCGCTTGATCGCCGGCTTGCCGCCGGTACTGGCAACGCCCATGACCTTTGAGGTTCGGCGAAAGAACGGGACTGCCATCTAGCTTCCCGGTTCGCGCTTGCAGAAACACACGCAGAATTAGCGTTGCATAGCATCGTTTCCGCGATCGCTCGCGGTACTCCGACATTGCTGGATCCGAGGTGCCCCGTGTCCGAACTGAGCATGGTCCTCTCCTCGTTGATGGAGATCAAGGAGGACATCGGCAAGCTGAAGCAGGCGCATGAGAAGAGCGAGCAGGATCGCGTCGAAACGCGGGCATCGATCCGCGAGATCAATGAAAGCGTGCGCGATCTCCGTGCCGTGCAGGAGCAGGCGCGCAACCGCGCAATCGGCCTGCTGGCGGGGGCCGGACTTGCGGCAGGCGGGACCGCGGGAGGCATCGTGGCCGCCATCAGGGACTGGATGTCCGGTAGCTGAGCATGCGCATCTCGCAACGAGGCGTCGATCTGATCAAGCGCCATGAGGGCCTACGGCTGCGGGCCTATCGCGACGCGGTCGGCGTGATCACCATCGGCTACGGCCATACGCGCACGGCACAGATCGGGCAGACGATAACGGCCGGGGAGGCCGAGGCGCTATTGCGCGCTGATCTCGACGCCTTCGAGGACGGCGTCACGGCGCTCGTCAAGCGGCCGCTCAAACAATCGCAATTCGATGCTTTGGTGAGCTTCGCTTTCAATGTCGGGTTGGACATCGATGCGGATCATCGGACCGAAGGACTCGGCGACAGCACGCTGCTGGCGCTGGTCAATGCCGGCCGCGACCAGGACGCGGTGATCGAATTCCTGAAATGGAGCAAGGCCGGGGGCCGGCCGCTATTGGGCCTCACGCGCCGCCGCCTGGCGGAGGCGCAACTGTTTCTCGAAGACCTCTAGGAAAGGAGAACCTGACCATGAACTGGGATGTGATCGGCGGATTGACCCGCCATCTGCTGACCTTTGGCGGCGGCTTTCTGGTAACCAACGGCACGATCAGCGACGGCGAACTCCAGGCCGTCATCGGCGGCGTCATCGCCATCGGCGGCGTGCTCTGGTCGATCTTCGCCAAGCGTGTGGCGAATTCCGCGACTGCCGTCTAGGCCGGCCATGAGCCTGAATGTGATCGCCGGCATCGCCGCCATCGTGGCGGCGGTGTCGGCGGGCCTCTTCCTGATGATCCGCGCGCTGCGGCGCGGCGCGGCGCGATCCGGCCGCCAGGAAGTCATTATCGAGCACCAGAAAGGAGCTCTCGATGCCATCGACAAGGCAAAGCGGGTGGCGGAGGCTGCTCGCGGCGGTAGCGATTCCGATTGGGCTGAGCGGGTGCGGCGGAAATACCGCCGTCCATGATTTCTGCCTGATTTACGAGCCGATCTATGCAGCCGGCCAGGATACGCCGCATACCCTCAAGCAGGTCGACGAAATGAACGGCAAGTACGAATGTCTTTGCCGCGACGATTGTCCGAACTGAGAGACTGTGATTTTTTGGGGAAATGGTGCCGCCGAATAGGATTGAACTATCGACCTCGCCCTTACCAAGGGCGCGCTCTACCACTGAGCTACGGCGGCGCCGTTGAGGGGGCGGAACATGCCACATAGGGGTGGCACTGGCAAGCAAGCGGCCCGCGCCCTTGTCCGCCGTTAACTACCTGACCCGCCGACGATTTCCTCACCTTGACCGGCTGACATTGCGGCAGTTTCGGCCTAGAACTTAGGCCGGGAACTGGCCCGGAGAAGGGAACCGCCGCGTGACCGACAACAGGGATCAACCGCAAAAGAAGCCCTCCCGGGAACAGCGGGAGGCCGAGGCATTGCGGCAGAATCTGGCACGCCGGAAAGCACAGCAACGCTCGCGTGCAACCGGGCCGGACTCCACCGCTGGCGAGTCACCGGCCGCAGGCAATTCGACCAGAGCCACCGGCAAGCTGCCGCGCTGATCCCAGAGCGACCGCGGCGTCGCGTTCCCCCCGGTCGCCCCGGCAAAACCCTTCTCCCGCCTTGATAATTCCCGCCTCCCGGGCCGGCCGTTGCCGCCGCCCTGCCGCCTTGAGGCGGCCCCTCCCATCAAGTAGAACCCCCTGCCGAGGCCGCACCTCCCACGCCGGGAAGGTGCTGCCGGTCCCGGCGCCATAGGAAGGCCCCCTTATGTCCATCATGTCCGACAGCTGGATCCGCGAAATGGCCACAAAGACGGCTATGATCGAGCCATTCGTGGAAAGCCAGAAGCGGGAAGGGGTGATCTCCTTCGGCCTGTCCTCCTATGGCTATGACGCGCGGGTGGCCGACGAGTTCAAGATCTTCACCAATGTGGACAGCGCCGTCGTCGATCCCAAGCATTTCTCCACCGCCAGTTTCGTCGACCGGAAGACCGATGTCTGCATCATCCCGCCCAACAGTTTCGCGCTCGCCCGCACGGTGGAGTATTTCCGCGTGCCGCGCGACGTGCTGGTCATCTGCCTTGGAAAATCCACCTATGCCCGCTGCGGCATCATCGTCAATGTCACGCCGCTGGAGCCGGAGTGGGAGGGGCATGTGACACTGGAATTCTCCAACACAACGCCGCTGCCTGCGCGCATCTATGCCAATGAAGGGGCCTGCCAGTTCCTGTTCCTGAAGGGCGACAGGCCCTGCGAAGTCTCCTATGCCGACCGCGCCGGCAAATACATGAAGCAGCGCGGCGTCACGCTGCCGAAGCTCTGACGGCGGCGCGGCGCACAAGCAAAACCCGGTAACCTGAAATCATGGACAGAATCAAGATCATCGGCGGCCATCGGCTGGAAGGCCAAATTCCCGTGAGTGGTGCCAAGAACGCGGCGCTGCCGCTGATGGCGGCGGCACTGCTGACCGACCAGCCGCTCTGGCTCGAGAACCTGCCGCGCCTCGGCGACATTGCCACCATGGCCGGGCTGCTGGAGCAGCTGGGCGCCAAGATCGAGCTCGGCGAGGGCATCGGGCCGGCGCGCCGGACCCAGCTCCATGTGCCGACGATCACCGATACCACCGCGTCCTATGACCTCGTGCGCAAGATGCGCGCGTCCGTGCTTGTGCTGGGGCCGCTGCTGGCGCGGGAGCGCAAGGCGAAGGTATCGCTGCCGGGCGGCTGCGCCATCGGCACCCGCCCCATCGACCTGCACCTGAAGGGCCTGACCCAGATGGGGGCGGTGATCGAGCTGGTGGACGGCTATGTGGAGGCGACGGCGCCGAAAGGTCTCGCCGGCGCGCGCATCGTATTTCCCAATGTGTCGGTGGGTGCCACGGAGAATCTGCTGATGGCGGCGGCGCTGGCGCGGGGTGAAACCGTGCTGGTGAACGCGGCGCGCGAGCCGGAAATCGGCGACCTCGTGCATTGCCTGATCGCCATGGGTGCGCAGATCGGTGGTGTCGGCACGGATACGCTAACCGTGCAGGGCGTCGATCGGCTGCATGGCGCGACCCATGCGGTCATCGCCGACCGGATCGAGACCGGCACCTTCGCCATGGCGGCCGCGGTCACCGACGGCGATATCGAATTGGTGGGCGCCCGCGTCGACCATATCGGCGCCGTCGCCGAGACCCTGACCCGCGCCGGCGTGGCGATCACGCCGACGGTAGCGGGCTTCCGCGCCAAGCGCGCCAATGGCGAGCTGATGGGCGTCGATGTGATGACCGAGCCGTTTCCCGGCTTCCCTACCGATCTGCAGGCGCAGTTCATGGCGCTGATGACCTCGGCCAGCGGTGCGGCCATGGTGACGGAAACCATCTTCGAGAACCGCTTCATGCATGTGCCCGAGCTCTGCCGCATGGGCGCCAACATCAATGTGCATGGTGCGTCCGCCATGATCCGCGGCGTGAAACGCTTGACGGGCGCGCCTGTCATGGCAACCGACCTCCGTGCCTCGGTGTCGCTGGTCATCGCCGGCCTGGCGGCGGAAGGGCAGACGGTGCTGAACCGCGTCTACCATCTGGACCGCGGCTATGAGCGGCTGGTGGACAAGCTGTCCGCCTGCGGTGCGCAGATCGAACGGCTGAAAGAATGAGCGACGCCCTCCTCAAGCTCAGCGCTGCCGACGCGGAGGATCTGCAGGTCATCGCCGCGATCTGCCAGGATGCCCTGGTGCCCGTGGGCGAAATGGCGTTCCTGCAAGACGAGAAGCGCTTCGTCCTCGCCCTGAACCGCTTCCGCTGGGACCAGGCGCCGGAGGGCGAAGGCAACGCAACCTCCGCCGACGGCAAGGACGCGCCCTTCTGGGACCAGAACGACAGCGGCCCGGTCTATGAACGTGTGCTTTGCGGCCTCACTTTCGAGAATGTCACGGCCGTGCGCAGCAAGCAGATCGACATGCGCAAGCGCGAGGATATCCTCGCCCTGCTGACCATCCATTGCGAGCCCGGCGCGGTCATGTTGCTGTTCGCCGGCGGCGGCATCATCAAGCTGGAAATCGGCGAATTGCGCTGCTTCCTCCAGGATTTCGGCCAGTCCTGGCCCACCCGGCGCCGGCCGCGGCATCCCGAAGACACGGGCCCCCGCTAGCGGCCCAGCCTTACAAAACCCGGCGGTCAGCGTATTGTAGCCGGGGCCTTGCCCATTCCCGCCGGGCGAACCGTCCGCCGGGTCCCCTGGCGTAAACGAGACCCGGTGTGAGCGAGTCCGATCCTCCCCCCAACCACCGCATCGCCAATGTCTCGCTGGACGAGCATTCGGTGGTGCGCCGCAGCGCCGAAGTCGAGCATGAGCGCGCGGTCGCGATCTATGACTTGATCGAGGAGAACCAGTTCATCCCCGTGGGCAGCACGGGCGGGCCCTACAATCTGCATCTGGGGATCGAAGAAGGCCGCCTGGTCTTCGATATCCGCCGGGAGAGCGACGATCCCGTCGGCAAGGTCATGCTGGCGCTCGGCCCATTCCGCCGGGTGGTGAAGGACTACTTCACGGTCTGTGAAAGCTACTACGCGGCAATCAAGACCTCCTCGCCGTCGCAGATCGAGGCCATCGATATGGGCCGGCGCGGCCTGCATGACGAAGGCGCCGACCTGCTGAAGGAAAGGCTGGCCGGCAAGATCGAGGTCGACGGCAATACCGCGCGGCGGCTCTTCACCTTGATCTGCGTTCTGCACATCAGGGGCTGACGGCCGGCATGGCGGAACTTCCCGGCAGCGTCCTGTTCTGTTGCACGCAGAATGCCCTCCGCTCGCCGATGGCCGAGGGCATCCTGAAGATGCTCCACGGCAAGCATGTCTTCGTCGATTCCGTGGGCGTGCGCGGCGGCGAGCTGGATCCCTTCGCCGTCGCGGCGATGGACGAGATCGGCATCGATATCAGCCGCCACCGGCCGAAGACCTTCGACAATCTGGAGGACACCTCGTTCGATCTCATCATCTCCATGTCGCCGGAGGCGCACCACTCGGGCATTGGAGATGACACGCACCATGGCCTGCGAGGTGGAGTTCTGGAACACCTTCGATCCCAGCCTGATCGAAGGCAATCGCGAGGTGCGGATGGACGCCTACCGCGAGGTCCGGGATCAGCTGATGCGGCGCATCCGGCAGCGCTTTCCGGCCGCGCTTGTGCCTGCCTTTTAGCGGCATTCGTGGGGGTTTTCAGGTCCTTGGCCTTGGCGCTAGTATTCGCGCCTCGAAGGGCCGCGCAAGGGGGCGGCGACATTGGCAAAGGGACGTGAATGCCAAAGGAAGACCTTATCGAGTTCGCGGGGACGGTAATGGAACTGCTGCCGAATGCCATGTTCAGGGTCAAGCTGGACAATGAACACCAGGTGCTCGCGCATACCTCCGGCAAGATGCGGAAGAACCGCATTCGTGTGCTGGCAGGCGACCGCGTCAATGTCGAGATGACGCCATACGATCTCACCAAGGGACGCATTACGTTCCGGTTCAAATAGGCCAGTTCGGATGGAACCGGTCTCCGTGCAACCGAGCCGCCTGGTGCTGGCCTCTGCATCGCCGCGGCGGCGCGAGCTGCTGCTGCAGATCGGCGTGACGCCGAGCTGCAATCGATCCCGCCGATATCGATGAAACGCCGAAGCCGCGGGAAACGCCGGCTTCCTATGCGCGGCGCATCGCGCTGGCCAAGGCGCAGCCGGTGGCGGCTCGCCATCCCGGTGCGTTCATCCTGGCGGCGGATACGGTGGTGGCCTGTGGCCGGCGCCTGTTGCCGAAAGCCGACGATGCGGCGACCGCGCGGCGCTGCCTCCTGCTGCTGTCGGGCCGGCGCCACCGGGTGATCGGCGGCATCGCCGTGATCGCGCCCAACGGCCGCGCGAATCTTCGTGTCGTGACCACGCAGGTTTCCTTCAAGCGCCTGACGCCTCAGGAGATCGAGGCCTACATCGCCTCCGGCGAATGGCAGGGCAAGGCCGGTGGCTATGGGATACAGGGGCGGGCGGCGGCGCTGATCCCCTGGATCGGCGGGTCATATTCCAATGTCGTGGGGCTGTCCCTCAGCGATTGCGTGGCGATGCTGCGCGGGGCCGGCTTTCCCCTATGACGGCGCGCCGCGATGTCCCGCCGCTGCGCCTGCTGATCGCTACCGGCGCCACCGACCGCCGCGTCTGCGTGGTGCAGGGCGGCAGCCTCTGCGATTTCCTGCTGCTGCCGAATGACGTGCCGTCGCTGATCGGCCAGATCGCGCTGGGCCGCCTGGCAAAGATCGACCGGGCGCTGGAAGCGGCGTTTGTTGACTGCGGCGGCGGAGAGCAGGGCTTCCTGCCGCTGGCCGATGCTCCGGCCAACCTGACCGAGGGACAGAAACTGATCGTCCAGGTGACGCGGGAGCCGTTCGACGGCAAGCAGATGCGATTGACCGCGCGGCCGGTCGTTGCAGGCTATCGGCTGTCCTATTCGCCATTTTCCAAGAGTTCTGCTGTTTCCCGATCCGATCGCCGAGAACGAGAAGCAGAGGTTGCAGCGCGCGCTGGAGTCGCTCGGCGATCTTCAGGCGCGGCATGAATCCGCGGCGCGCGGCGGCCGGCGTCGATGCCAAATTGTTGCGGGCGGAGGCCGAGGCGCTGCGTGCGCGATGGACGCTGATCGACCGGAAAGCGGCGGCGGCAACGGCGCCGCAAGTTCTGCAGCCGGGTCCCGATCCACTCGCGGATCTCCTGAGTCACATCGGCCGGTCTGTTGCGGAGATTTGCACCGACACGCGCGTCGCAGCGGCGCAGGCCGAGGCGCTCTGCAAGACCCTCGACCCCGCGCTGGTGGAGAAGGTGATCTTCCGCCCCCGCCGCGATTGGCTGCCTTCGGTGCCTGAGTTGGAAGAGCAGATCGACGAGGCGTTGGCAGGCAGCATCGCGTTGCCTTCGGGCGCCATGCTCCATATCGATGAGACCAAGGCAATGACAGTGGTCGATGTCGACAGCGGCCAGGCCCGACTCGAGGGCGTCGGCGCCAAGGCGGAGCGCAGCCTGTTGAAGGTCAATCTCGATGCCGTGCCGGAAATCGCCCGGCAGATTCGCCTGCGCAATATCGGCGGCATCATCGTCATCGATTTCATCGATCTCCGGTCGCGCGAATTGCGGCAGCAGGTGGTGGACACTCTCCGCCAGGCGGTCGCCACCGATCCTCATCCGGTGTGGGTGGGCGCGATGTCGCGGCTCGGCCTCCTCGAGCTGACGCGGCAACGCCGCGGGCCGGCCCTGGCCGCCCGGCTGATGCAGGACTGCGCCGTCTGTGGTAATCGTCATCGCGTGCCGCGCGCGGAGCTGCGGCCCTGGATCGGCAAGGGAGTGTGACGGCGGTCGGCCATGGGCAAGGTGGAAGATCTCGAGAAGGCGCGCCGCGCGCGCAACAAGACGAAGACCGGCGGAGCCGCCGATACAGCCGCCGGACAAAGCCGCCGGCGCTGTCCGATCTGCCGTCAACCGGCGCAACAGCGATATCGGCCGTTCTGCTCCCAGCGCTGCGCCGATGTCGATCTCGGCCGCTGGATCGGCGGCGAATACCGCGTCCCCGGACCTCCAGTTAACGCCTTGAATCCCGGAGAAGAAGAGGACGGGGACGATGGCTGAGCCCGCAATCCGCCCTGCTGGACAGGACAGGGTATTTTCTCTATAAGCCCACGGCTTCCAGCCGATCCACCGCGAATGTCCTCGCAAATGCCCAGGTAGCTCAGTTGGTAGAGCAGCGGACTGAAAATCCGCGTGTCGCTGGTTCAATTCCGGCCCTGGGCACCATTCGCACTTCCCTCGACATATCAACTAGATTGCAGCGGTGTGTCCGAGTCACCGGTCACTGAACAGTGATCGGAATTCGACCGATCAAGGCTGGAAATCACATCAGTAAATTCAATGGCGTTCCGATGGCTTCCGATCGGATTCTGGTACAACGATGGTACAAGAGAACTGCGCCGAACATTCTGATGTATGATTATTGCTCGATTGTATCGACGTGCTGACTTATCCCAACGAGACGGACAAGGCGTAGATCGGATCAGTGGATGAAACGATGGCGGTCTGCCAATACTGCCTTCGGAACGAGCGGCGCTAATCTATTGCAAGTACTTGTCCAGAAATGCCCGCGCACGGCCATAGGCATCCTCCGTGACGACTGAATCGTATCGAATCTTGTGTCCGAAATACTCCGGCGGAGCATCCCTCCAATCGAAGGCATGGGTGGCTCCCGGATACTCAATGCGCTCGTAGGGCGGCGGATTATCGCTGATGATTCCCATGGTGCGACAGGTGCCGGGCGGCGTCCAATCGTCCTCGCTCCCGGTCAAGACCAGCAGCGGCGCGTCGAGGTGCCGTAGCTTGGTCGGACAGTAGGGATAAAACGCTACGCCCGCGGCAAAGGTTTCAGCTCGATCAGGCTCATTCAGTAAGGGATTGGAAATGGCCTGAAGGACGGTCCCACCTCCCATGGACCAACCAAGCGCGGCGATGCGTTTCGCATCAATGTCTGGTCGCTTTGCTAGCCAAGCCCGAGCGGCGTGGGCGTCCTTCGCCCGCAGCGTCTCATTTATTTCTTTATAGCCTTCACAAGCGTGCTTGATTCCACGGGCGTCGAAACTGTCGACTTCAAGAAAAGCGTAGGGCCAGCTTATGAAAGCGCCGTCTGACCGTAGGGGTTTGAGATTGGTGCCGTCGCAGCCATGCAAAAGTACGATGGCCGGATAAGGCGCCGTCACGCCGCTGTTCGCATCTGGCAGCGTAAGACGGGCTTCGAGCTCAACCGGAGTGCCATCCTTGTTCATCGCAGGTATGTGGACCATTGAGGTATCGGCCCGCACCGGCAACGCGATGGCAATAAACCCAATCCACAACAGCTTCTTGAGCATTGAATCCTCCCCCGACCGGGTGGATGGCCCAGTAACATCATAATTCCCGGTGCGGGCGTGTCTATGGCTGCTGCTTTTTATGGTGGATGACAGGCCGCGATACCGGGAACGTGAATTGGCGATGCTTCACCAATTGGCCGTCTGGGTCACGTAGTCGTTCGCGGCGTTTGGCGAAAATTGCAACCTCATCCAACCCACGTTTGTCTCGCACTCCCTGCTTAGAAGATCTGGACTTACCAACCCGGCTTTGATTTTCAATCCAACCCCGACGACCAATTGCCCCTTGAGCCAGTCCCTAAGAATCCGCGCCTCTGACAAATCTATCTGAGTCATCACCTCATGATCGGAAAATATCCGCACGACCTGTTTGGCCGATCCAGGCAGTTCCGCCGCGATGGACCTCATCGTTACCGAAATACCGTTGATGATGATGCTTTCCACTTACCGTCCCCACCGGCGCGCAGCTGGTCTGGGGCTAATCATAAAGAGCAGGGGCCGGAGGGCTAGGGCTATTTTTTGTGGGGCGGCGGGCCGCGATGCCGATGGCGTGAAATGGTGGTGCTTCACCGGAGCGCCAAGCCGCTCTAGTCGTTGGGATCGGATTTGACTGCTTGCTCTTTGAGCTCCTCGATTAGTGCTCCAGCTTCGCGTGCATTTGGGATGTGCATGAAGCCAATCTTCCTGATTGTCCATTCGAGCTCGTCACCGCGTACGCGCTCTTCCGAAAAGTTGACGGTGCCGCTACCATCCCCATCGAAGTCCAACTCGATCAACACAGGTTCAATATTCGTAAGGACAAAGCTTCTTGTCTCCGATTGAAATCCGTTCAGGATAAGAAGTCGCTGGTTTGTTGTCACATAAATGATGTGGCGCGCACGCCAGCACTCCCGGACCGGGCTGGAGATGGTATAGACACCCATCAGGACTGGCACGGCTAACCCAAGGAGCAGGGAAATTGTTACAGGCCCCGTCATTGAAAACAGGAAGTAGCCGATAAAAGCGAGGCATATGACGCCGAACCCGAAGTATAGTTTGCCTTCACTTATCGCAAACTTTCTCGGGTTTGGATAACCGATCCATCGGGGATGCTCGGCGGCCCGCATCTCGCGTGCAACCACATCCGGTACATGCACCAATGCAATCATCCGCGTTCTCCGCGGTGCCCAGCTGGTCTAGGGTCGATCATAGGGGGTGGTGGCCCGAGGGCTAGGGCTATTTTTTGTGGGAGGCGGGCCGCAATTCCGGGTGCGTGAATTGGCAGTGCTTCACCGGCTGCTCATGGAGATCCGAACAACCAAATCAAGCCGGCGATAACAAGTACGACGCCCACGGACATGAAAAACGTTTTCCCCAAACCGACTGACATCGGCGGGCCTTCGCCACCTTCTCCCCAACGGAAGTCTCCTTGCTTACCGGTCAGCCCAGCCCCAAAAAACACCACACCCATCGCCGTACAACACCCTCCACCAACGATTCGAGCAAACGTTGGTGCCGCGAGGCCGAAGAGCATCACGGTCATGTTGTTAAGTTCCAGGGGGTGGTTGTGCTGTGCCCACTGGTAAGCGAACACCAAGACAAACGCCGACAAACCCAAGGCATTGAGCCAGCGGTTTGACATGAGACCTCCCCCGATGGCGCCCAGTTGGTCTGCCTGCATCATAGGGGCGGCAGCCTAAGGGCTACTACTATTTTTCTAAGAAAGCGGCTCTCCAATAGATGGGCACATAACGCGGCGAGCCACGGTCGGTCGGTGTGCTTCATGGTGCACATGGTACGGTGCACACTATACCGTGAGCCGTGTGGTGCACTCCCTAGTCGGTGCGCCATGTGCAGCAGACGGTGAGCCGTGTGTCGTGTGCGATGGATGGTGGCCCGAGATTCGTGGAGTTGATCGTCGCAATGCCAGACGAGAACCGCGTCTCGAGGCGCGTAAATCCGCGTCAACTCGTGCAATAATAAGAGAAACAAAATGCGTAATACAACCGGTGCGACGATTGCTCAATTATCGCAATTATTTGTAAGAATTAACATTTTTCATAATGGCGAATATACGATTGTCTTCCCATCTAGGGTCCATCAACACGCGTTGACGTTCGACGGGAATTCGCTGGCGCTACACCTGCGGTGCGACCCCTCACCCTGACCCTCTCCCCGCAAGCGGGGCGAGGGGACTGTCGAAGGAGGCGCATAAGACTCCAAGCCCGTACTCGCTTCCATCGTTCCCCTGGCACTGCCAGCACTTGAAGTGCTAAATCTTGCCGCCAAGATCGACGGCGTTGCCGCACCTCAACTCCACACCCAAAACGAAGGCCCTTCCGCCAGAGCGCGCGCCGGTGAATTCCTACGACTACATCATCGTCGGCGCCGGCTCCGCAGGCTGCGTGGTGGCCAACCGGCTCAGCGAGAACGGCCGGCACCGCGTGCTGCTGCTGGAGGCCGGGCCGTCGGACCGCAAATTCTGGGTGCTGGTGCCCATCGGTTACGGCAAGACGTACTACGATCCCGCCATTAACTGGATGTATTACAGCGAGCCCGAGCCGGCGCTGGACGGCCGCAAGGTCTATTTTCCGCGCGGCAAGGTTCTCGGCGGGTCCAGCTCCATCAATGCCATGGTCTATTCCCGCGGCCAGCCCGGCGACTTCGACGATTGGGAGGCGCTGGGCAATCCCGGCTGGGGCTGGAAGGACGTGCTGCCCCGCTATCTGCGCCTGGAGGATCATTTCCTCGGCGCCAGCGGGGTTCATGGTGCCGGCGGCCCGCTGCGGGTCAGCGATGTGTCGGGCTCGGCGCACCGGCTGACCCATGACTGCATCAAGGCAGGGCAGGAGGCGGGTATCGCCTTCAATCCCGATCTCAACGGCAGCAGCATTGAGGGCGTCGGCTATTACCAGATCAACACGCACCGCGGCTTCCGCATGTCGGCGGCGCGCGCCTATCTCTGGCCGGCGCGGCGGCGGTCCAATCTCCGGATCGAGGACAACGCGCTGGCGACGCGAATCCTGTTCGAAGGAGGCCGCGCTGTCGGCGTCTCCTATGATAAAAATGGCCAGGTCCACGAGGTCCGCGCGGCAAAAGAGGTCGTGCTGGCCGCCGGCGCGATCAACACGCCGCAGCTGCTGCAGCTTTCTGGGCGTCGGTCCCGCCGGTCTGCTGAAGTCCTGCGGCATCCCCGTGCATCACGAGAGCCCTGCCGTGGGCCAGCATCTGCAGGACCATCTCGCCGTCGACTTCGTCTATCGCGCGAAACGGCCGAGCCTCAATGACGACCTCTATGGCTGGGCAGGTCGCATGCTGGCGGGGATGAAGTATGTCCTGGCGCGCAGGGGACCCCTGGCCTTGAGCCTGAACCAGGGCGGCGGCTTCATCCGCACCCGGCCGGACCTGCCGCGGCCGAACATGCAACTCTATTTCTGCCCGCTGACCTATGAGCGGGCACCCCAGGGCGTGCGGCCGCTGATGCATCCCGATCCATTCTCTGGATTTTCCACCACGGCGTCGCCTTGCCGGCCGTTAAGTCGAGGTGAACTGCGGATCAAGTCGGCCGATCCCCGCGAGGCGCCGGCGATCTGCCCGAACTATCTCTCGGCCGGCGAGGACGTTCAGGAATTGCTGGAAGGCATGCGCTTCCTCCGGCGCTTCGCCGAGACGCCGACCATGCGGGCCCTGGTCGAGACGGAGATGAAACCGGGCCCGCAGGCGATGACCGACGCCGAGCTGATCGAAGATGCGCGCCAGCGCTGCTACTCGATCTTCCATCCCGTCAGCAGCTGCCGCATGGGACCGGACCCGAAGCAGGCGGTCGTCGATCACCAGCTGCGGGTGCACGGCCTCGCGGGCCTGCGCATCGTCGATGCCTCGGTATTCCCCACGGTCACCTCCGGCAATACCAACGCCCCCAGCATCATGGTCGGCGAGCGCGGCGCGGATTTCCTGCGCGAGGATGCGGCGCGGACTTAGCCCCGCCCGATCAGCCTGAGCAGATACTGCCCATAGCCGTTCTGCTTCAACGGCGCCGCGAGCCGCGCGACCTGTTCGGAATCGATGTAGCCCATCCGCCAGGCGATCTCCTCCAGGCAGGCGATCTGCTGGTCCTGCCGGTCCTCGATGGTACGCACGAATTCCGCGGCGGCAAGCAGGCTGTCATGGGTGCCGGTGTCGAGCCAGCAATAGCCGCGGCCGAGGCGCTCCACATGGAGCTGCCCGCGCTGCAGATAGGTGGCGTTGATATCCGTGATCTCCAGCTCGCCGCGGGCCGAGGGTTTCAGGCCGCGGGCGATATCGACCACGCTCTCGTCATAGAGATAGAGTCCCGTCACCGCCCAGCGCGACGCCGGCGTCTTGGGTTTTTCCTCCAGGCGCAAGGGCCGCCCCTTGTCGTCGAATGTGATGACGCCATAGCGCTCGGGATCGCGCACCTCATGAGCGAATATCGTGGCGCCGGTGCGGTGGCCGGAGGCGCGGTGCAATACATCGGCGAGATTGCTGCCATGGAAGATGTTGTCGCCCAGGATCAGCGCCGAGGGCTGGCCGCCGATGAACTTTTCGCCGATCAGAAAGGCCTGGGCGATGCCCTCGGGCGCCGGCTGCGTGGCGTACTGGATGTTGAGCCCCCAGGACGCGCCGTCGGCCAGCAGGGCGCGGAACATGCCCTGCTCATGGGGCGTGGTGATGACCAGGATGTCGCGAATGCCCGCCAGCATCAGCACGCTCAGCGGGTAATAGATCATCGGCTTGTCGTAGACCGGCAAGAGTTGCTTGCTGACGGCTCGGGTGACCGGATGCAGCCGCGTACCCGTGCCGCCGGCAAGAATAATGCCCTTGCGTGTGATCGCCTCAGCCATCGCGTTCTATCCGCCCGATTGAGTAAGCGATTTCATCGCCGATTCGAGGCCGGCCCGCCAGGGCCGCTGCTCGATGCCGAAGGCGCTGCGGATCTTCGCGCAGTCCAGCCGCGAGTTCGCCGGCCGCCGCGTGGCGGTCGGATAGTCCTTCGTGGCAATTGGTGTCACCGGAACATGCTTGCCTGTCGCTTCCCCGTGGATTTCGAAGATCGCGCGGGCGAAATCGTACCAGCTCACCGCCGGCGCCCCGCAATAGTGATAGGTGCCCCATGAAACCGGCCCGGCCGCGATCCGAACAGCGATCTGCGCGATCGCCCATGCGATATCGTCAGCAGGCGTCGGGCCGCCGATCTGATCCCGCACCACGCGGATGTCGCGGCCGGCGGCGGCGAGGCGCAGCATGGTCTTGACGAAGTTGGCGCCGGTGGCGCTGAACACCCAGCTCGTGCGCAGGATGACATGCCGTTCCAGTCGTTCGGCCACGGCCCGCTCCCCCGCCAGCTTCGATGCGCCATAGACGCCCAGCGGCGCCGGCGGATCGATCTCCAGATAGGGCGCCGTCTTTGCGCCATCAAAGACGTAGTCGGTGGAAATATGAATGAGGGCCGCGCTACGCCGCGCACACTCCGCGGCGATCGATCCCGGCGCTTCGCCGTTGATCCGCAACGCTGCGGCCGGCTCGCTCTCCGCCTTGTCGACGGCGGTGTAGCCGGCGGCATTGATGACGATATCGCAGTTGCTGGCATCGAAAGCGGCGGCGATGGCGGCGGGGTCGCCGATATCGGCCTGCGCATGGGTCAGCGCGGTGATCGTTGCTCCCGATGACCATGCCGCCGCCCGCAGCGCGGTGCCGATCTGGCCGCCGGCGCCGAAGATCAGCAGCTTCATGACGCCTTGGCGGGCGCCGGCTGCGTCAGTCCCAACCGCTCGCCCGCATAGCGCCGCGCCATGATGCCCTGCCACCAGGCGGCATGGCCGAGATACCAGTCGACGGTCTCGGCCAGGCCGCGCTCGAACGGCAATTGCGGGCGCCAGCCGAGTTCGCGCTCGATCTTGTCGGGCTTCATGGCATAGCGCCGGTCATGACCCGGCCGGTCGGTGACGAACTGTGATCAGCGACCGCCGCTTCTGTCCGCTCGCCAAGGGCTGCTTTGCATCGAGCCGGTCGCAGATCGCCTCGACGATCGACAGGTTGGTCCGCTCGCAGCGCGCGCCGACATTGTAGGACTCGCCCGGCCGTCCCTCCGTGAGGATGGTCCGCAGCGCCCGCGCGTGATCGGCCACATGCAGCCAGTCGCGGATCTGCTGCCCGTCGCCATAGACCGGCAGCTGCTCGCCGCGCTCCGCCTTGATGATCATCAGGGGGATCAGCTTTTCCGGAAATTGATAGGGGCCGTAATTGTTGGAGCAATTCGAGACGATGACCGGCAGATCGAAGGTGCGATGCCAGGCGCGCGCCAGATGATCGCTCGCCGCCTTGCTGGCGGAGTAGGGCGAATTCGGCGCATAGGGCGTGTCTTCATCGAACGAGCCGTTCTCCGGTAGCGAGCCGAACACCTCATCGGTGGAGACATGGAGGAAGCGGAACAAGTCTCGCGCCGCGCCCTGCAAACTCTTCCAATGCCGTAGCGCCGCTTCCAGCAGCACGAAGCTGCCGGTGATGTTGGTGTCGAGAAACGGCTTCGGCCCGTCGATGGAACGATCCACATGGGTCTCCGCCGCCAGATGCATCACCGCATCCGGCCGCTCGCTGGCGAAGATCCCACGCACCGCCGCCTCGTCAGCGATGTCGGCCTGGATGAAGCGGTGCCGCTGATTGCCGGCGAACTCCCCCGGCAAATCTGGGTTGGCGGCATAGGTCATCTTGTCCAGGTTCACCACGAACCAGTCGGTCTCCGCCAGGATCTGCCGCACCAGTGCTCCGCCGATGAATCCGGCGCCGCCGGTGATGAGGACGCAACGGGTCATGACACCTCAGAACAAATCCGGTTGCTGGGCGAGGAGCGGGCTGCGGCGGTCGCGATCGCTGATGATCGCCGCGGCCTCGCCGATGGGCCAGGGAATACCGATCGCTGGGTCGTTCCACCTGATGGCCCGCTCATGAACAGGGGTGTAGTAATCGCTCACCTTATAGATCACCTCGGTGTCGGCGGTCAGCGTGCAATAGCCATGGGCGAAGCCGGCGGGAATATAGAGCTGGTTCCACTCATCGGCGCTGAGCTCCGACGAGGCGAACTTGCCGAAGCTGGGCGAGCCGCGCCTGATGTCCACGGCGACATCGAAGATGCGGCCGCGGGTCACCCGTACCAGCTTCGACTGCGCCGCAGGTGCCAGCTGATAGTGCAAGCCGCGCACCGTCCCGGCCGGGCCGGACAGGGCCTGGTTGTCCTGCACGAATTCGAGCCCGATGCCCAGCGCCGCGAAATCCCGCCGGTTATAGGTCTCGGAGAAGAAGCCACGCGCATCGCCGTGCTTCCGGAGCACCAACAGCTTCACATCGGGGATCTGGGTCGGCCGAACGTCCATGACCGGCTATCCGCGGGGAAAAGGTCAGGGGTCCCCATAACATGGCCCGGCAACTCTCGGCAAATCCTTGCGCTGGTTGCGCTTTTTCGTTCCAAGGAAGCTTGGCCCGGCGGCCGGGCCGGGGCTATGATCCCGCGCTTTTTCACCGGCCCGCCCCGTGGGGCGCCGGCCTTCCTTGAGGCGGGTTCGACACAGTGCTTTTCCTAGGCTTCGATACCGGTGGGACCTATACCGACGCGGTGATCTTCGATCCCGGCGCCAGCCAGGTGCTGGCGGCGGCGAAGTCGCTGACCACCAAGCATGATCTTGCCATTGGCCTGCGCAAGGCGATGGAGCTGGTGCTGCCGGCGGCGAACCGGGAGATCAGCCTGGTGTCGCTCTCCACCACGCTTGCCACCAATGCGCTGGTGGAGGGGCAGGGCAGCCCGATCTGCCTGCTGCTGATCGGCTATGACCAGGGCTCGCTGAAGCGCGCCGATCTGGGCCGGGCGCTGGGCACCGATCCCGTGGTGTTCATCGCCGGCGGCCACAACGCCACCGGCGACGAGCAGACGCCGCTGGACCGCGGCGGCGCTGGAGGCGGCGGTGCGGGAGCATGGCGCCAAGGTGGCATCCTTCGCCGTCTCCTCCTTCTTCTCCGTGCGCAATCCGGCCCATGAGCTGGCGGCGCGGGAGCTGATCCGCGAGATCACCGGCCTGCCGGTCACCTGCGGCCATGAGCTGACCTCGAAGCTGGACGCGCCGCGCCGCGCCCTGACCACGGCCCTGAACGCGCGGCTGATCCCCCAGCTCCAGCATCTGATCCGCGCGGTGGAAGGACTGATGCGGGAGAAGGGCATCGCCGCACCGCTGATGGTGGTGAAGGGCGATGGCTCGCTGGTGTCGGCGGAGTTCGCCCTGAACCGGCCGGTGGAGACCATTCTCTCCGGCCCGGCGGCCAGTGTGGTCGGCGCCCGCCATCTCTCGGGCGAAGGCGACGTGCTGGTGTCCGACATGGGCGGCACCACGACCGATGTGGCGCTGCTGCGCGACGGGCGGCCGATCCTGGACCGCAACGGCGCCACGGTGGGCGGCTGGAAGACCATGGTGGAGGCGGTGGCCGTCCATACTTTCGGTCTCGGCGGCGATTCGGAGATCCGGCGCGAGGGCAACCGGCTGGAGGTCGGGCCGCGCCGGCTGGTGCCGCTCAGCCTGCTGGCGCGCGAGCATCCGCAAGTTCTCGGCATATTGCGTGGACAGCTCGAGGCGGAGCGCCTGCCGCCGCAAGCCGGCCGCTTCGCGCTACGCAACCGCACGCTGGATGCAGGGCTGGAGAGCCTGAGCCAGTCCCAGGCCGAACTGTGGAACATGCTGGCCGGCGGTCCGCTGCCGCTGTCGCAGATCGCCCAGCGCTACGCGTCATTGAAGGCCGTTGACCGGCTGGTGGAGCGCGGCCTGGTCATCGTTTCCGGCCTGACGCCCAGCGATGCGGCCCATATCCTGGGGCGCCAGGCGGAATGGAATACCGAGGCCGCGCAAATCGGCGCGGAACTCTGGATCAAGGACGATCTCGCCGCGGCACGGCCCGCCGATGCCAATCCGGTGACCCTGGCGTCGCGCATCGTCGAGGCGGTCGTGGTGCATACGGCGCGGGTGCTGATCGCCTCCGTGCTCGGCGCCGACGAGGGCAAGCAGCTCTGGGAGCTGGACAGCCTGGGCCGCCGGCTGGTGGATCAGGCGGTGGGGCCGATGCCCGCGGGCGATCTGCTGCAGACCAACCTGACCATTGCCCGGCCCATCGTCGCCATCGGTGCGCCGGTGGCGTCCTACTATCCGGAGGTGGCGCGGCGGCTGAATACGCGGCTCGTCGTGCCGCCCAATGCCGGCGTCTGCAATGCGGTCGGCGCGGTTGCCGGCGGCGTGCTGCAGACCGTGAATGCGCTGATCACCTCGCCGGCGGAGGGCCGCTATCGCACCCATCTGCCCAGCGGCAACCAGGATTTCTCGTCGCTGGAGACGGCCGCCGATTTCGCGCTCCGCGAAGGCCGTGCGCTGGCGACGCGGATGGCGCTGGAGGCCGGTGCGGCCGAGGTGGAGATCAGCCACAGCCGCAAGGACACCATCCACCGCGATCCCATGGGCTTCGAGCTTTTCATCGAGAGCCGGATCGAAGTCACCGGCCTCGGCCGGCCGCGGATCGCCGCGGCTTAGCGCTTACTCCGCCAGCACCAGCGTGTCGGCCGGGTTCCAGGAGATCCACATCTCGTCGCCGATGGCGAAGGGTGCGGCCGTGCGGCGCGCATCGTTCGGGCACATTGACGTTGATGTTGACGCCCGTGGCGTTCTCCAGGAACACCGCGCTCTCGTCGCCGAAATAGGCGACCTCGGTCACCTTGCCGCGCAGCTTGATGCGGTCGCTGCCGGGCTCGTTGTGATCGACGCGGACCTTCTCCGGCCGCACCGCCACGCCGACGTTGCCCTGGGCGCTGCCGGAATAGGGCACGGTGATGCGGTCGAGGCCCTTCACATCGATCAGGATGTTGTTGCCGGCGGCGCCGGAGACGCTGCCCTCGAACAGATTCATCTTGCCGATGAAGTCGGCGACGAAACGGCTGTTGGGGAATTCGTAGAGATCGGCCGGGGCCGCGATCTGCCGCACCTTGCCGGATTCCATCACGGCGATGCGGTTGGCCATGGACAGCGCCTCGTCCTGGTCGTGGGTGACGATGACGAAGGTGATGCCCACCGCATGCTGCAGCCGCACCAGCTCGAGCTGCATGGCCTCGCGCAGCTTGGCGTCGAGCGCCGACAGCGGCTCGTCCAGCAGCAGCACCCGCGGCTGCTTCACCAGGGCGCGGGCCAGGGCGACGCGCTGGCGCTGGCCGCCGGAAAGCTGGTTGGGCATGCGGTCGGCGAACCGCTCCATCTTGACCAGCGCCAGGGCTTCCAGGGCGCGCTTCTGCGTTTCCTCCGCCGGCACGCCGGTTACCCGCAGGCCGTAGCCGACATTCTTCAGCACGCTCATATGCGGGAACACGGCATAGGACTGGAACACCATGTTCACCGGGCGGCGATTGGGATCGACGCCTTCCATGCGGTGACCGTCGATGAGGATCTCGCCCTCGCTCGGATTTTCGAAGCCGGCGAGCATGCGCAGCAGCGTGGTCTTGCCGCAGCCCGATGGGCCGAGCAGGGCGAAGAACTCGCCTTCGGCGATCTCCAGGTTGGCGTTGTCGACGGCGACGACGGAGCCGCCGAAACGCTTATAGACATTGCGGATCGAGATGATCGGTTTGCGGTTATCCATTTTTCTTGACCGTGTTCTTATCGCTGCGGGCCTGCAAGGCCATGGCGGCCACCGCGAAGGTGAGGGTGATGATGATCAGCACTGTCGACGCGGCGTTGACGGTCGGCGTCACGCTGAATCGAACCATGGAATAGATCTTGATCGGCAACGTGGTTGAGCCCGGACCTGACGTGAACTGGGTGATGACGAAATCATCCAGCGACAAAGTGAAGGCCAGCAGCGCGCCGGCGATAACGCCCGGCATCATGTAGGGCACCGTGACGTTCCAGAAGGTCTGCCAGGCGCTGGCGCCGAGATCGCGCGAAGCTTCTTCGAGGGATTCGTCGAACCCGGCCATCCGCGTGACAATGACCACGGCAACGAATGGGAAGCTGAAGGCGATATGGCTGACGGTGATCGTGAACAGATTCAGACTCATCTCGATGCCGGTCAGATCGGTGAACATCGGCATCACGATGCCGGCGAAGTAGGCGAGCATGGCCACGGCCATGGATATCTCGGGAATAACGATCGGCAGGAAGACGGTGCTCTCGAACACCGCCTTGCCGGTAAAGCGGTAACGGTACAGCGCGAGGCCGAGCATGGCGCCGATGAGCGTCGAGACGAGGGTCGATATGAAGGCGACGGTCAGGCTGTTGACCAGCGCGTTGAACAGCGACGCATCGTTATAGGCCTTCACATACCAATCGAGTGTGAATCCTTTCCAGGTGATGTTGCGCTTGTCCTCGTTGAACGAGGTCGCCATCAACGCCAGGATCGGGAAGTAGAGGAAGAAGAACCCGAGGACCAGCACCGCCTGCAGCCAGCGCTTGCGCAGATATTCGAGCGGCAGCGGCTTGTCGCGATGCACGATGCGATCGGCGGGAACTGTGCCTGCGGTCGTTGCCTGGGCCATGGTCACAGTCGCTCCCGCGTTGCCGCGGCCGGCGGCCATGGCGCGGACCCAGAGGATTATGAAGGTGACATAGAGCAGAAGGCAGGACAGCGCCGACCCGAACGGCCAGTCGCGCGACGGGCCGAATTGCCGGGCGATCAGCGTGCCGATCATCTCGCTGCTGGTGCCGCCCAGAACGTCAGGCACCAGATAGGTGCCGAGGGAGATAATGAAGACCAGCAGGGATCCCGCGACGATGCCCGGCATGGCGATCGGCACCATGACCTTGAAGAAGGTCTGCCATTGGCTGGCGCCGAGATCGAGGCTGGCCTCCAGGAAGGAGCGGTCGAATTTCTCCAGCGTCGCATAGAGCGGCAGGATCAGGAACGGCAGCCCGACATAGACCAGGCCGACGACGATGGCGTACTGATTGTACAGGAATTCGATCGGCTCATAGGGCGCGATCACCGTGGGATCGCCGCCGCCGATCAGCCCGGCAATGCCGTCATAGAACCAGCCGATCGTCTCGTTGACATAGCCCTTGGTGCGCAGGATGGCGATCCAGGCATAGGTGCGGATCAGCAGATTGGTGAAGAACGGCAGCGCCACCAGCAGCAGGAGCAAATTCTTCCAGCGCGCCGGGGCGAAGGCGACGCCCATGGCCATGGGAAAGCCCAGCAGCAGGCAGAAAATCGTCGTCACGCCGGCGATCCACAGCGACTTCCAGAAGATCAGGAGATGGATCGGCTCCAGCGCGCGGGCGTAGTTCTGGAACGAGAAATCCCAGACGATCTGCCCCTGCGGGCCGCGATCCAGGAAGCTGTAGATCCAGATAAGGGCGATGGGGATCAGGAAGAAGAAGACCAGCCAAAATGCACCGGGGCCCATCAGTATGACAAAGGCCTGCCATTCCTTGCGCCAATACCGCATGATTCCAGCGTATCTCCCTCGCTGTCATGGGCCGGCCGGTTTCCGGCTAACTCATCACCGGGTCCGTCCGCGGCCTTTGCGGCCGTCATTTTCGAACCCGCCGATCGGCGACAGCTTTATGTTGGCGTCCCTGTAGATCTTGTCATTCGGGCCCCGGATACCGCTGAAACGGCGTCCGGGGCCCGTTGAGTGTAGCGCCTGAGGAAGATGCGTCCAGCCTTTTAGGCGGCTTGCACCTGAGTCCAGGCTTCGTCGTACAGCGTCGTCGCATCGCCGATGTCGAGGATCTGCTCGCTCTTGGCGACGATGTCGGAGGCCGGATAGATCGCCGGGTTGCTGAGCGTCTCCGGCGGCAGAAGCTTGCGCGCCTCGATATTGGCGGTGGCGTAGTTGATGGTGTTGCAGATCTCGGCGTTAACGGCCGGATCGTTGATGTGGTCGATGAGTGCATGGGCATTCATCGGATGCGGCGCATCCTTGGGGATGCAGAGATTGTCGACGAAGACATTGGTGCCTTCGTTGGGAACGACATAGGCGAGGTCTTCGTCTTCCGCAGCGACCTGCAGGATGTCGCCGTTCCATTCCATGACGATATCAACATCGCCCGCGGCCAGCATGTTCTGGCCCTCATCGGGGGCGAAGGCCTTCAGATGCTTCTTCTGCTTGATCAGCAGGTCGCGCGCCTTGTTGATCTCGTCCGGGTTGGTGGTGTTCATGGAATAGCCGAGATATTTCAGCGTGACGCCCAGCACGACGCGCTGATCGGCCAGAAGGGCGATACGGCCGGAATATTTGTCGCTGTCGAGGACATCTTTCCACGAGGTCGGCGTCTCGACCTTCGACTTGCGGTAGCCGATGCCGACGGTGCCGAACATATAGGGCACGCTGTGCTTCATGCCCGGGTCATAGGCCGGATTGTTCATCGCGGGATCGATGTTCTTCAGGTTCGGGATCTGGCCGGCATTCAGCTCGTCGAGAATGCCCAGGGTGATCATCGTGCCGACCATGTAGTCGCTGGGAACGATGACGTCGTAACCGGGATTGCCCTGCTTCAGCTTGGCCAGCAGCTCTTCGTTGTTGGCGAAGAAATCCGATTGCACCGCGATGCCGGTCTTCTCGGTGAAGGTGTCGATCGTCGTCGCGCCGATATAGGTGTCCCAATTGTAGAAGTTCAGCGCCTTCTCCTCTTCAGCGAGGGCACGGCGTGAAAGGCCGGTGAAGGTCAGGCCGACGGCCGCGGCGCCCTTCAGGAAGTTTCTGCGGGTCGCGCGGGGAAGCATAAGGCTGTTCATTTTGGGGGAGTCTCCTCTGACCGCCCGACCATCGGGTGGCCGATTGGGTGTGCCGATCACTTGGGGTCGCTTACAGGTTTATGTCGTGATGCGAACCATTTGCGTGAAATCAGCGTGAATTGTAGCGGCACTCGATGCAAGAGATCAAGCGGCACCGGAAACGGATTTCCGTTTGATATCAAGGAGATTTGAACATAGTGCCGGCACAGGTCGGGCCGCCGCGGAAAGACCGTTAATCGCAGGGGACCAATTACTTGGCGCCCGCCGTGGGCGTCCGCAGCCGCGATTGCACGAGTTCGCCGGCCGCATCCAGGATCGGATAGGCGACCGACGTCAGATGGGAATTGATGCGCTTGAGATCGCGCAGGATGTCCAGATGCAGGCTGGTGGTCTCCAGGCTCTCGGGCGTGCCGACGCGCAGGCGCGCCAGATGGGCCTCGGCCGCGGCGCGCTCGAGATCGCGGAAGGCCACCTTCTGCTCCAGCAGCTGACGCGCCAGCTTCACATCGCCGGACATGAAGACGTTCAGCGCCAGGCGCAGATTCTCCAGCAGGCGGGTATGCATGCCGCAGATTTCGGAGAATCCCTGGCTGGAAAATTGCAGTTTGTTACGGATCTTCTTATTGGCCAACTCCAGCAGGTTCTTGTCGACGATGTCGCCGATATGTTCGAGATTGGTGGTGAAGGTGATGACGTCGATCAGCCGCTGATTGTCCTGGGTGTCCAGCGTCTCGCGGCTGACCTTGGTCAGGTACAGCTTGATCGCTTCATGCAGCGCGTCGACGCTGTTGTCGAGTTCCTCCACTTCCTTCAGCAGCTTGCGGTCGTCGTCGCGGATGACGTCCAAGGTCTGGGTCAGCATGCGCTCGACGATGTCGCCCAGGCGCAGCGTCTCGCGCGCGGCGTTGGCGATGGCGACGGCGGGCGATTCCAGGGCGCGCGCATCCAGATAGCGCGGGCGGCCCGGATTCTCCTGCAGCGGCCGGTCCGGCAGTATCCGCAGGCAGAGCTTCGCCACCGGACCGATCAGCGGCAGGAAGACGATGGCGATGGCCAGGTTCAGCGCGGTATGGAAATTCAGCACCTGATGGGCGGGCGCATCGGTGAGCCGCGCCAGTTCCGGCAGGATCCATGGCAGGGCCACCAGCGCCGCGGCAACGCCGGTGCAGCGGAAGATCATGTTGCCCAAGGGCACGCGGCGGGCTTCCGGCGCGCCGCGCAGTGTGGCCATGACGGGCGTGATGGCCGAGCCGAGATTGGCGCCCAGCACGAATGAGATCGCGGTCATGATCGGCAGCACGCCGGCCTTGGCCAGCGACACCGTCAGCAGCACGATGGCGAGGCTGGAGGTGGAGAGAACGGCAAGCGCCGCGCCGATGATCACGCCGGGAATCGAGGTGCCTTCCAATGTCGGGATCAGGCTGAGGATGACGGGCGACTCGCGGATCGGATCGGCATTAGCCGAAATCAATTGCAGCGCCAGCAGAACCAGCCCGAGGCCGATGCCCGCGCGGCCGAGATCGCGCCAGCGGGTGGACTGGGTGCCGAGGAAGGCGATCACACCCGCGAGAATCAGGATCGGCGACAGCGACGGCAGGTGATGGGCGTAGGCCTGCGCC
The DNA here is from genome assembly GCA_963816235.1 of uncultured Alphaproteobacteria bacterium. GTDB lineage: Bacteria > Pseudomonadota > Alphaproteobacteria > Dongiales > Dongiaceae > DATKFM01. Next base: position 116,062 of record CAWFKD010000002.1, read on the forward strand.
ACCAGGCTGGTGCCGAGGTCCGCGCCGAGCATGATGGCCAGCGCCGGCGCTGCCGCCACCACGCCGCGGGAGGCGAAAGATGCCGCCATCATCGCCGTGGCCATGGAACTCTGCAGCAGCAGCGTGATGCCGACGCCGGTGCCGAAGGCGGTCAGCCGGCGTTTCATGCTGCGGCCGAGCCGGCCGCGCAGCTCGCCGCCGAAGGCGCGCAGCACGCCGGTGCGGACCATGCGCAGGCCCCAGACCAGCAGCGCCGCAGCGCCCAGGAGGTTCAGGAATATCTCACTGCCAGAAATGACCGGACTCCGGCCGCGGCGCGCCGCGGCAAATGGTTGAAGTAACTGCGCTGTCCCCGATAAGGCGGGAGCAGCGCCGATTCAGGCTTTGTAACAAAAATGCAATATGCCGCAAAGGGGCCAGGGCCAAGCCGGCGATTGCGGCTTGAAGCAGCCTCTAAGCGTCGCGGCGGCGCTCCACCACGCCCGCTGATGTCAGGAAGAAGCGGGTCAGCGTGCGCTCGTCATGCTCCATGCGCCAGGACAGCATCTTCTGCGCGTATTCCAGCATACGGCCCGCATAGGCCGGATCCTGCGCCACGTTGCGGAACTGGCCGGGGTCCTTCTCCAGGTCGAAGAACAGCGGCGGCAGCGCGGTGAAATGCACATACTTGAACTTGTTGTCGCGGATGACGTTCAGCGTGCATTGGTCGCTGTGCAGTTCCAGCTCGGTCTCCGCCTCCAGCGTGGCGATCTCGCTGAAGTCGTATTCCCAATGGGTCTCCTGGCGCCAGCCTTTGGGGCGCTGGCCCTGAAGGAACGGCGAGAGGCTGTAGCCGTCGCATTGATGGGGCAGCTCCAGCCCGAGCCAGTCCAGGATGGTCGGCATGATGTCGATCGCCTCGGTGAACTCGCCGACGATCCTGCCGCGCCCGCCATCGGCCTCGCGGCGCGGGTCCCTGACAATCAACGGTATGTGATAGGCCTCGTCGAAATAGCCCGGCTTTCCCCACAGCCAATGGTCCCCCAGCATCTCGCCATGGTCGCAGGTGAAGATGATCAGCGTCTTCTCGTATTCGCCGGTTTCCTTCAGATGGGCGATCAGCCGGCCGATTTGGTCATCCACCTGGGTGATCATGCCGTAGTAGGTCGCGCGCACCTGCCGGTGCTCCTTCTCGTTCATCTCGGCGAGGGGGATCGGGTAGTGCTCGTTGTAGCCGTTGACCTCGAGCGTCCCCTTGAGCTGATAGGCGAGATAGGGATGCTGGTCGGCTTCCTCGGTCCAGTCGCCGGCGCGCTTGGGCATCGGCACTTTCGCCGGGTCGTACATCTTGTTGTAGGGCTCCGGCGCGATGATCGGCGGATGGGGCCGCAGGAACACCGCATGGATGAACCAGGGCATGTCCTGGCGCACGGAGAGATAGTTCAACACCGAGTTGGCGATGAACGTCGTCTCGCTATGCTCGGCCGGAAAAACCGGCGGGCTGTAGGTGAAGCCGCGCTCCTTGGCGCCGGGATAGTTCGGCATCGGGCGATAGACATCGCGCCGCCCGCCCGGCAGGTCATAGCCCTTGGCGCGCAGATCGGCGATCCAGGCGGCCATATGGTCCGGCAGCTGCAGGCCGACGGTCATGCCCGGCAGCACGCCTTCATAGGTGTGAACGGCGGGATCGTTCGGTGCGAAGCGCCGCGGATCCATGCTGGTGTCGGTGTAGCCGAAGAGGATGGGATCGTAGCCGCCCTTGCGCGCCTCCAGCGCGATGTTGGTGTGACGCGAATCCAGCGGCGTGCCATTGCGCAGGCTGCGGTGGTTCATCAGGTACATGCCCGTATGCAGGCTGGTGCGCGACGGCCCGCAGGGCGAGGTCTGGGTGTAGTGGTTCTTGAACAGCACGCCATCGGCGGCCAGCGCGTCCAGATGGGGCGTCTTCACGCAAGGATGCTTGAGCGCCGACAGGCACTCGCCGCGCCATTGATCGGCCGAGATGAACAGGACTTTACGGTCAGAAGCGATGGGCATTGGGGTCTTGGACCTGTGTCTTGGGGGCTGGCGGGGCAGGACTTGCTAGAACAAATCGACTGCTAATTCCAGGGGGCGTCACAGGCCGTCAGAACAATTCCTCCGGCAATTCCAGGGTGCTCGGGCCGCCGGCGGTGACGGCTGTGGCAAGACCGGCGGCGGCGGGCAGGAGGTTGTCGCAGAAGAACCGGGCGGCGGTGACTTTGCCGTCGAGGAAGGCCCGGTCGGCGCCATTGCGGCGCGCCTGCGCGGCCTCGGCCTGGCGGGTCAGCAGGAAGGCGCCGGTCACCAGGCCGAAGAGCTGCAGATAGGGCGAGGCACCGCTGAGGGCGAGGCGCTTGTCCTTCGGCCAGGTCTCGATCAGCCAATGGGTCGCCTGTTCCAGTGCTTCCAGGCCTTGACCCAGTGCGGAACCGATCTGCGGCAGCGAACCACCGCCGCTGGCGGCGTCGGCCACGGCACGAATCCGCGCGAAGAACGCCCGCGCCGAAGCGCCGCCGTCGCGCATCAGCTTGCGGCCCACGAGATCGTTGGCCTGGATGCCGTTGGTGCCCTCATAGATCGGCGCGATGCGCGCATCGCGATAGAGCTGCGCCACGCCGGTCTGTTCGATGAAGCCGAGGCCGCCATGGACCTGCACGGCCAGCGACGTGATGGCGCAGGCGGTGTCGGTGCACCAGGCCTTGGCGACGGGCGTCAGCAGTTCCGCCTCGCCCAGCCAGGCGGCGCGGTCCTTGGCATCCGGCAGTTGCTTGGCGCGGTCGATGGCCGCCGCCGTGTAGTAGATGATGGCGCGCATGGCGTCGACGCTCGCGCGCATGGTCATGAGCATGCGCCGCACATCGGGATGCCGGATGATCGGCACCGGCTGATGATCGGCGCTGTCGGCGGCGCGGCTCTGCACCCGCTGGCGCGCATAGTCGCGGGCCATCTGATAGGCGCGCTCGGCGATGCCCAGACCCTCGATGCCGATGGAGAGCCGGGCGTTGTTCATCATCGCGAACATGTATTCGATGCCGCGATTCTCCTCGCCCACCAGCTCGGCGAAGGCGCCGCTGTCGTCGCCATAGGCGAGGATCGCGGTCGGGCTGCCGTTGATGCCCATCTTGTGCTCGAGCGAGACGGTGCGGATGTCGTTGCGCGCGCCGAGCTTGCCGTCGGCGCCCACCATGATCTTCGGCACGATGAACAGCGACAGGCCCTTCACCCCCGGCGGCGCATCGGGCGTGCGCGCCAGCACCATATGGACGATGTTCTCGGCCATATCGTGGTCGCCATAGGTGATGAAGATCTTCTGGCCGGTGAGGCGGTAATGCTCGCCGTTCTTCACCGCGCGGGTGCGCAGCGCGCCGACGTCGGAGCCGGCCTGCGGCTCGGTCAGGTTCATCGTGCCGGACCAGCGGCCATGGACCAGCGGCGCCAGATACTTCGCCTTCTGCGCCGGGGTGCCGAAGCTGTGCAGCGCATCGACGGCGGCCTTGGTCAGCAGCGGGCAGAGGCCGAAGGCCATGTTGGCGCCGTCCCACATCTCCTGCACCGCCGATCCCAGAACCCAGGGCAGGCCCTGGCCGCCGAAGGCGGGATCGAAGGGCAGGCCGTTCCAGCCGCCGTCGCAGAACTGCCGGTAGGCATCGGCGAAGCCGTCGGGCGTGCGCACCACGCCGTTCTCCAGCCGGCTGCCCTGGATGTCGCCGGTGCGGTTCAGGGGCGCCAGCACTTCGCCGGCGAAACGGCCGGCCTCCTCCAGCACGTCGCCGTCAGGTCCGGTGTCACCTCGTGGTAGACCGGCAGCCGCGCCAGATCGTCGATGCCGGCGACGGCATCGAGGGTGAAGAGCATGTCGCGGACAGGGGCGGTGTAGGTCATGGCGATCGATCCGATGGCGCGCGGTTAAACGACTTTGCCGGGGTTCATGAGGTCGAGCGGATCCAGCGCCTGCTTGATCCGGCGCATCAGGTCCAGCTCGACGTCGGATTTGTAGCGGCGCATCTCCGGCCGGCGCAACTGGCCGATGCCGTGCTCGGCGCTGAAGCTGCCGTCCAGTTCCATGGCCAGATCGTGGATGGCGGCGCTGAGCGCCTCGCCCTGGGCCAGGAAGGCGGCGCCGTCCATGGCTTCGGGCTGATAGACGTTGAAATGCACATTGCCGTCGCCGACATGGCCGAAGGCGACGGGGCGCGTGCCCGGGAACATCTTCGCGCAGAGCGCGATGGCCCGCGGAATGAACGCCGGCACCCGGGCGACGGGAACGGAGACGTCGTGCTTGATGCTGACGCCGGCGTATTTCTGCAGTTCGACGATGCCCTCGCGCACGAACCAGAGCTTGCGCGCCTGCTCGGCGCTTTCGGCGATGGTGGCGTCGGCAAGGAGGCCGTCCTCCAGCGCCGCGGCGAGGGCGGCTTCCAGTCGCGCGCGAAGATCGCTGCCTTCGGCCGCGGCGGTGAGCTCGATCAGCACGTAGTAGTCGCGCTTGCGCTTGCAGCGGATCGGCGATCCCGGGAATGTGGCGCAGCGCCAGGTCGATGCCGGCGCGGGGCAGCAGCTCGAAGCTGACCAGGGAATCGCCGCTGGCGGCGCGGCAGCGGGCCAGCAGCTCCACCGCCGCGTCCAGGTCGCGCAGGGCGGCGAAGGCGGTGACCCGCTCCTTCGGCGCCGGGAACAGCCGCAGCACGGCGGCGGTGATGATGCCGAGCGTGCCCTCGGCGCCGATGAAGAGCTGCTTCAGGTCATAGCCGCTGTTGTCCTTGCGCAGCGCGCGCAGCCCGTCCCAGATCCGGCCGTCGGGCAGCACCACTTCCAGGCCCAGCACCAGATCGCGGGCGTTGCCGTAGCGCAGCACGGCGATGCCGCCGGCATTGGTGGAGAGGTTGCCGCCGATCTGGCAGGTCCCTTCGGCGGCGAGACTGAAGGGGAACAGGCGGTCTGCCGCCGCCGCCGCATCCTGCACCTGCTTCAGGATGCAGCCGGCCTCCACGGTGATGGTGTAGTTGGCGGCGTCCAGGGCGCGCACGCGGTTGAGCCGCGCCGTCGACAGCAGGATCTCGTCGCCGCTCTCATGGGGCGTGCCGCCGCCGGCGAGACCCGTATGGCCGCCCTGCGGGCACGATGGCCGCCTGGGCCGCGGCGCAGAGGCGGACGATCTCCGCCACCTCGGCCGTCGAGGCCGGCTTCACCAGCAGCGGCGTCTTGCCCTGGAAGCGCCGGCGCCAGTCGGCGAGATGGGGCGCCAGGTCGGCCGGCTGGTCGAGCCAGCCCTTGGGCCCGACGACCGTTTTCAGTCGCTCCAGCAGCGCCGCGTCCGGCGGCCGGTGTTTCAGGGGCTTCATGTCGTTCATGCCGACAACCTAGTCCGGCCGCCTGCCCAGCCCAAACGGATTCCAGGGCCAGGACGCGCCAGAAGCATGATATCCACAATGCGTCATATGTGCATGAATTGCTTGCCGAAATTTACACTTCAGATATTGCGTCACTTGCCGCGTTGCCGCCAGGGCCTTCTCAGGATGGGAAACACGTAATGGAGCGGAGAGATACCGGGATAACGCATGCCGCCAGCGGCGGGCCGGTCATGCTGTTCGATGGTGTCTGCAATTTGTGCGCGGGATGGGTGCGGTTCGCGATCGCCCGGGATCCGGCGGAGCGGTTGCGCTTCGCGGCGGTCCAATCGCCGGTAGGTCAGGCGTTCCTGGCGCGCCAGGGCCTGCCGCTGGAAGTCTATGAGACGTTCTATTTCGTCGAGGACGGCGTGGTGTATGAAAAATCCACGGCATGGCTGCGGATGCTGCGCTACCTGAATTGGCCCTGGCCTTGGAGCTGGGTATTCACGGTTGTGCCGCGCTGGTTGCGCGATCCGATTTACGAGCTTCATCGCGAGCAATCGCTACCGCTGGTTCGGGCGGCGCGATGTCTGCATGGTGCCGACGCCGGAGATTACCGCGCGGTTCATCGATTAGCGTGTCGCGGCGCGGCGCAGGCGGTCGTTGATGGCGCGGCCGAGGCCGGTGTCGGGAACCGGCATCACGGCGATGGCGCGGCAGCCGGACCCGTCGAGCCGGCGCAACATGGCGAAGAGGTTCGCGGCGGCTTCTACGAGATTGCCTGAAGCGCTGAGGTTAGCCGTTGCGCACGCGCCCGGAGGGGCGTCTGGCCCAAATGCCAGGAGCGCTTCGTCCGATTTCGCATCGCGCGCGTCCAGACGCAGCGGCAGGGCGGGCGCGTAGTGGCTCTCCAACTGCCCGGGAGACTTCGGCGCCGCTGAAGACGTCGCGGTGGCAAGCTTGCCGATGACGGCTTCGATATCTTCCTGCGTCACGCCGCCATGGCGCAGCAATACAGGCGACGGGCCGGACACATCCACCACCGTCGAACTCGATGCCCACCGGGCAGGCGCCGCCGTCGAGGATCAATTCGACCCGGCCGCCGAGATTCTCGACAACATGCTGCGCCGTGGTTGGGCTGACCTTGCCCGAACGGTTGGCCGAGGGCGCTGCGAGGGGCCGGCCGGCGGCGCGCAACAGCGCCTGGGCTATTGGGTGCCGGGGCACGCGCACCGCCAGGCTGTCGAGGCCCGGCGCTGGCGAGCAGCGATACCGGACAAGCGGGCACGCGCTGCATCACTAGAGTCAGCGGCCCGGGCCAGAAGGCGGCGGCCAGCTTGCGCGCTGTGTCGGTGGCAACACCCAACTCAAAGGCCGCGGCTGCATCCGGTACATGCACGATCAGCGGATTGAATTTCGGCCGGCCTTTGGCCTCGAAGATCGCGGCGACGGCACGGTCGTCGGTGGCGTCGGCGCCCAGGCCGTAGACGGTCTCCGTGGGAAACGCCACCAGCCCGCCACGGCGCAGGATCTCCGCCGCGCGGGCGATGTTTCCGGCGCTCGCGGGAACCGGAGGCGCGGCTGTGGCTTCGTCGTGTCGATCGGCGGACATGGCCGGCGGCGATAGCACGGCGCGTGCGCGCTGGCAAAGTTGGCTGTCGAATGAGTTTCTCGCGGCGCCACTAACAAAGAGCCGCCCCTGAGGAGCGGCTCTTCTGACTTTTGTCCGGCGCGTGCCCATCCGCGGTCATGGGTCCACCGCCGATGTTGCCGCACGGGTATTGCGGCAATCTGTCGTTCAACGCCGCTGGCGTTGAACGTGTAATGAAAAGCACCGAATTTTCGGCGTCTCCATTGACTATGATCGTGGTACTGACCGTTGCGCGAGTCAATATGCGGCGCGCCGCAGCACGCAGAAAGCAAGATTATGTCGAGCTACTGCGATGCACCGCGCGCGACGAAGTGCGGGTTCTCATAGTTTGCTTTGCCATAGGTGAGTTCGCCGCCATCGAGTCGCGTCACGACGCCGCCGGCGCCGAGCACGACTGCATGTCCGGCGGCGGTATCCCACTCCATGGTGCGGCCGAGTTGCGGATAGAGATCGGCGATTCCTTCCGCCACCTGGCAGAATTTCAGTGCGCTGCCGGCGATGCGCCAGCTTTCCACCTTGGTTTCGCCGAGAAAACTTTTCATCGCCGACTCGTCGCCGTGGGAACGGCTGGAGAGGACGATGGCGCCGTCCTGCGGAATTTTCCGCACGGCGATACGCTGCCGCTTACTGCCGCGCTTCGCTTCGGCAAACTTTCCGGCGATGCCGCCATAGGTGACTGCCAGCGCCGGCAGGTGCACGACGCCCAGCACAGGGCGGCCCGAACTCGATCAGGGCGATGTTCACCGTGAACTCGCCGTTGCGGTTGATGTATTCCCGGGTGCCGTCGAGAGGATCGACCAGCCAGAAGCGGCCGGCACGGGCGATGGTGGCTCCATCGGGCGCCTGACCCTTGGAGACGGCTTCCTCGGAGATCGCGGGAATCTCCGGCGTGAGCACCGCCAGCGCCGGCAGGATGGCGCGTTCGGCGGCTTCATCCGCCTCGGTGACCGGCGAGGCGTCGGCCTTGCGCGTTACGGCGATGTCACGGCTATAGAAACCCAGGATGACCTCGCCGGCGTGCTCGGCAATCTCCTCCACGGCCTGGAGCAAGGCTTCGTCGATCGCTCGGATGGGGGTGGACATGGCCGCTGCTGGACTCCCGGGAAAGGCGACGGGATCATAGGGACGGCGCACCCGGTCACAAGGGAAAACCCGGCTGGGGCGCCAGAGAGGCAGCGATAACAAGAGCATGTGCGGACGCTATAGCTTGACGACACCGGTGGAAGGGTTGCGGCACCTGTTCGAGTTTCCGGAACGGCCCAACCTGGCGCCGCGCTACAACATCGCCCCGACCCAGGAGGCGGCGGTGTTCCGGCGCGACGAAGGTGGCGTCATGCATCTGCTGCAGATGCGCTGGGGCTTGATCCCCTCCTGGGCCAAGGACAAATCGATATCGGCCCGGCTGATCAACGCCCGGGGCGAGACGGTGGCGACTCAGCCGGCCTTCCGCAGCGCCTTCCGCCAACGGCGCTGCCTGGTTCCGGCTGACGGGTTCTATGAATGGCGGAAGGAGGGGACAAAGAAACTGCCCTGGCGGTTCCATCTGCCTGATAACGTGCCCTTCTGCTTTGCCGGGCTGTGGGAGAGCTGGCGCGATCCCGAAACGAAGACGCCGCTGGAGAGCTTTACGATCATCACCACGAAGGCGAACGTTGTGGTGGCGCCCATCCACAATCGCATGCCGGTCATGCTGGAGAAGCATGACATGGCAGCCTGGCTCGAGGGCAGCGACGCCGCGGCGCTGCTGCGGCCCTTTCCGGCCAAGCTGTTGCGCGCTTATCCGGTGTCGACGGTGGTCAACTCCTCGCGCAACGAGACGCCCGAGTGCTTCGCGCCTGATAATGGCGAAAAGGCCGCCGGCACGCTGATCTAGGTCGCAGCGCAATGGCGCGGGGAGCGAAGCGCCGCTATGATGGTGCGACGCCCGCTTCCGGGATTTTCCGCGCCCCATAGAGACCTAGGTACCCATGCCGACCGATATCAGCGCGATCTCGCGCGCGTTGACCAGGCCGGGGGCGGTGGTCTTTGCCATGCTGTTCCTGTTCGACTCCATGGCGCGGTCGCTGCTGTCGGGCGTGCTGCCGGTGGTCGGCTACGAAATGCTCGGCAGCAAGAGCCTGGTCAGCGCCATGTTCCTGTCGGCGGGCGCCGGCGGTGCCGCGGCTTCGCTGTTCATTCCCTGGTTCCTGCATCATGTGAAGCCCCGCTGGCTCTATACGATTGCGGCGACCCTGCTGTTGAGTGCCAACGGGCTTTTCATGCTGCGGGGCGCGGCGCCCTTTGCCGCAGGGCTGTTCATGCGCGCCTTCGCGGCGGCCTGCCTGCTGAATCTGATCAACCTCTACATCATGACCTACATCAAGAAGAAGGATCTGGCGCGGTCGGAGCCGGTGCGCACCTTCTTCTCCGGCATCGCCTGGTCCGGCGGGCCGCTGCTGGGCATCATGCTGCTCAACCATGTATCGGCCTACGCGGTCTTCGGCTTGAGCGCGTTCTGCGTGCTGCTGCTGCTGACCTATTTCTGGCGGCTGCGGCTGGAATATGGCGCCGCCGACACCTCGGGCCAGCCACGGGACGCCAATCCGCTGCCCCATATCCGCCGCTTCCTGCAGCAGCCGCGGCTGCGGCTGGCCTGGGTCCTGAACTTCGCGCGCGAGAGCTGGTGGGTGGCGCTGTTCATCTATGGCCCGATCTACACCGCCGATTCCCTGATGGGGCAGGACGCGCCGGGATATTTGCAATCGGCCTCGACCTCGTTCCTCTTCCTGACGCCCATCGCCGGCTGGATCGCGCGGCGCGTCGGGCTGCGCATGACGATGATGGCCGCCTACACCTATTGCGCCGCCGGCACGCTGGCGGCGGCACTGGTGATGATGTTCGACGGACCGCCGCTGCTCGGCTGCATCCTGCTGGTCACCAGCGGGCTCGGCGCTGTCACGCTGGATTCCGTCGGCATGGTGACTTTTCTGCGCGCGGTGAAGACGCGGGAGCGGGCGGAGATGACGATGGTCTTTACGCTCTACCGCGATCTTGCCGCCCTGATTCCCTTTGCGCTGTTTTCGCTGCTGCTGGCGCTGTTCGACGAGCTGTGGATGGTCTTCGGCGTGGTGAGCCTGGGGCTGCTGAGTAGCGCCTGGCTTAGCCGCTATATCCCGCGTGGCATGTGAATGGAGCATTCGATGCACATGGAGATAAAGCGTGACTGAAACCGCACCAATTCCCTCGGAGGGGATCGCCTACGTCAACGGAGAGTATGTGCCACTGTCGCAGGCCTTTGTGCCGATCATCGACCGCGGCTTCGTGCGCTCCGATGCGACCTATGACGTGGCCCATGTCTGGAAGGGGCGGTTCTTCCGGCTCGGTGATCACATCGACCGCTTCCATGAATCGATGAAGGGCTTGCGCATGAAGCTGCCCTTCGACGGCCGGCAGATCGCGGAGATTCTCACCGAGTGCGTCATCAGGACCGGACTGCGCGACTCCTATGTGCAGATGACCTGCACCCGCGGCATACCGGCGAAGGGCAGCCGCGATCCGCGCCTGTGCGAGAACCGCTTCTACGCCTTCGCCCAGCCCTTCGTCTGGATCGCCAATGACGATCAGCGCCGCGAAGGGCTGAAGATGATCATCAGCGATGTGAAGCGCATCCCCGCGGATTCCGTCGATCCGCGGATCAAGAATTTCCACTGGCTTGACCTGACCATGGGCATCTTCGAGGCCTATGAGCGCGACGCCATCGTGCCGGTACTGGTGGATCATCTGGGCAATGTTACCGAAGGTCCGGGCTTCAATATCTTCAGCGTGCGCGACGGCGCCTTGGCGACGCCGGATCGCGGCGTTTTCGAGGGCATGACCCGGCGCTGCGTGATCGAGCTGGCGAAGGAGCTGGGCGTCGACTGCCAGCTGCGTGCCGTTCCCGCCGAGGAAGTCCGCGAGGCCGACGAGATCTTCATCACCAGCACCGCCGGCGGGATCATGCCGGTGTCGGTGGTCGATGACCGGATTCTTGCCAATGGCCGGCCGGGTCCGGTCACCAGGCGCTTCCATGATCTCTACTGGGAGCGCCATGAGTTGACTTGGCTCGGCGCGCCCATCGCCTATCGGGATTAGCCATCAACCCGAACATGGAGCAGCGGTCCACCGTACGAGCGCTCGTCATCGCCAACCTGGGCATGGTGGTGATGATCATGATGTGGGGCTCGTTCTTTCCGCTGTTGGAGTTCCTGCTCAAGACCTGGGATCCGATGTCGGCCACGATCGGCCGGCATTTTCTCGCCGTCGTCACGCTGCTTGCGGTGCTGACGTTGCGGGAGAGGGTCGTGCCGATCCACGGACGGCTGCCCTGGCGGCATCTCTGGTATCTCGGCCTGATCGGCATGACACTATCGTCGATCATGACCACGCTGGGAGTGCATTTCTCCAGCGGCGTCTCGGCGGCAATCGTGGCGGCGACCAACCCCATCACCTCGGCGATCACGGCGCGGCTGGTGCAGCGGCTGCCGCTGATGCCCGGGATCATCGTCGGCACTTTGCTGTCCACCGCCGGCGGCCTGATCGCCAGCTTCGATAGTCCGGACGTGGCGGCCACGGCGGGCGGTCTCGGCATACGGGGCGGCGAATTGCTGATGATCGGCGCCAACGTCGCCTTCACCTGGTACTCGATCATGGCGCAGCATTGGCTGCGCGGCTATTCGCAACTTCACATCACCGGGCTGACATCATTCTCGGGTCTCGTGGGCCTGGCGGTGGTCTGGCTGGGCGCTTCCTGGAGCGGGCTCAACAGCGTCCATCTGGACTTCGGCTGGGCCAATGTCGTGATCATCGTCTATATGGGCAGCCTGTCGGTGGGGCTGGGAAACTTCCTGTGGAATTTCGGAGTCAGCCGCACCGGCGTCGTTGTCGCCTCGATGTATGGCAATTTGATTCCGATCGTCGCCGTGCTGATCACGCTGATCTGGATGGGCACGCCGCCGAGCGCGGGTCAGATGCTGGGCGGGCTGCTGATCATCGGCGGCGTTCTCTATGCGCAGCTGCGCACGCTGCGGGCGGCGCGGCGAAATCAGGCGGCCGGCGCGGCATAGCCGGGATCGCGGCGCGCCAGATAGTGATCCACCAGCTCGATCAAGCGCTCGCGGCCAAAGCTGGGGTCGTGGCCGGCGTGGACGACCCGCACCGGCAATTCCCGCAGGCGGCGCATGGTGCGGATGTAGTCGGAGATATTTGAATCCTCCAGCTCGTCCAGCAGCGGGCCGTCATAGATGGCGTCGCCGGAAAACAGCGTTCCCGTCCGCTTCTCCCACAGCCCCATGCTGCCGGGAGAATGGCCCGGCAGATGCAGCACCTCGAAGTTGCGGTCGCCGAGGTCGACGATGTGGCCCTCCTCGACGATGCGCGTCGGCCGCGCCGGGCGCACGCTGTAGGTGGCGAGCTTGTAGCCGGCATGGGGCAGGGCGGTGATCAGCGTCTCGCCCACATCGTAGCCGGCCATGCGCAGCATCTTCACCTCGCCATCGGCGAACTCAGCCGTCACGAGGGTGCTGCGCGGCGTCGGCTCTGCGAGGCAGCCCGCCTCCAGGCGATGCACCAGGCAATCGTCGAATTCATGGTGGCTGCCCACATGATCGGCATGGGTATGCGTGGCGACGGCCGTGATGGGCTTGTCGATCAGCGGCGCCATCGCTTCCTTGAGACTTAGGATTCCCATGCCGGTGTCGATCAGCAGGTCCCGGTCGCGGCCCCGCAGATGCCAGATATTGCAGCGCATGAGCGGAATGACATGGGGTTCCCACAACAGGGTGATGTCATCGCCGATACGGCGCGTCTCGAACCAGCGTTCGGCGATCTGCAGGGGCATAGGTCTTTCGTCCGGTTGTTGCGGCCGGGATGATAGGGGCTGGCGGGCGCAACGAAAAGCCCGCCGGGCGTTGCCGCGGCGGGCTTCCGTAGCGGTGGCGAGGCACCTTGGGACTAGGGTGTCGCCAGCGCGATCTTCATCTCTTCGGCGATGCGCTTGTCGCGGCCGTAGATGTCGTTGCGGAAATTGATCTCGCCCTGCTGGCCAACCCAGGCCGTCTGGTAGACCATGTGCACCGGCAGCGGCCGCTCCAGCGTCACCGAGCGGTTGCCGCCCTTCTGCAGGATGGCGTCGATCCGCTCGCGGCTCCAGGCCGGGTCGCTGGCCAGGATGGCCTCGGCAAAACCGGGTGCATCCGGCAGGCGCACGCAGCCATGGCTGAGGGTGCGTACCTGCTTGGCGAACAGCGATTGCTTGTTGGTGCCGTGCATATAGACGTCATACGGATTCGGGAACAGGAACTTGACCGCGCCGAGCGCATTGCCGCTGCCCGGGGCCTGGCGCAGTTTGTAGCGGCCACGCATGGCGTCGTCGCTGTGCCAGTTGACGGTGGCGGGATCGATGTGTTGTCCGGTCGCGGTGTCGAAGACGCGGAAGTTCTGCGCCGCGATGTAGCCGGCGTCCTCCTGGATCTTCGGCAGGAGTTCCTTGCTCTGGATGCTGGTGGGCACGTACCACACCGGATTGAACTCGATGCGGGTGATCGCGCTCTCCACTTCCGGCGTGCGGTGATCGACGGCGCCGACGATCACGTCCGACATCATCCTGATCATGCCGTTGCGCACCAGCTTCATCTGCTGGCCGGCGATGTTGACCAGCACATAGTCGGCGCCGTAGTTGCGGTCGGCGAGCTGCAGACGGCGCAGATTGATCATCATCGTGCGCAGGCGGCTCTCGACCGGCTCGTTCAGCGCATCCAGGGTCAATTTGCCGACCACGCCGTCGGCGATCAGGCCATGGCGGGTCTGGAAATGCTTGATGCCCTCGATCAGCGCCAGATCCATGATCATCGGATCCGGGGCGCCCGCGGCCGGGGAGAGACCCGTGGGATTGATCGGCGGCAGCGTCGTCGCAGCCGCGGCCGCGACCGGCGCGCTGTAGTCGCCGGTCACCGCCAGCCGCGCGCGCAGCAATGCGATCTGCTCACTGCGCACGCCGAAGGCAAAGTCCTCTTTGTCCTTGCCGGTGATGCCGACCGGCCAGCCGCCAGTGGCGGCGATGTGCTGGTAGCTGTCGACGGCCTGGCGGAGCTGCCAGAAGCCGGGATCGCTGGGCAGCCATTGCGCCAGCACGGCGATCGGATCCTTCGCCGCGGCGACGGCGGTCAGCGCCTGGGCGTTCGGCCCGGCCGCCAGGGGATCGGCGGGATCGATGGCGCCGCGCAGCAGCGCCAGGGTCAAGGACCAGTCAAGTTCGGCCATCTGCGCCGGCAGCGGCGACAGCCGGCGCGCCTCGATGGCCGCCAGGACCGGCGCCAGGTCGGCCGGGCTCTGCATATCGAAGGCGCGCATTTCCGCCAGCAGGGCATCGACCTGTGCCAGCGGGCTCGCGCCATGGACCCAGAGCGGCTCGTAGTTGCGGGCGGCGTAGAACTCGCGCAGCTGAGTCAGTTCGGCAAAGCTCGCGGCGGCCGGCAGCGAATCGCTGCGCGCCAGGAGCGTGCGGATCGGATCCGCCAGCGACAACTCGATCGGCGCCGCGATGAACTCTCCGGGCTCGGCCGCGGCGATGACAGTCGTATCGGCCGGCAGCGAATTGTTCGCACCGGCGGCGGTCCCGGCGGCGCAGCCCAGGCATAAAGCCAGTGCCGCGGTCCAGCGCAGGCGCAGTTGAAGACCCGACCGTTGGGTCGCAAGGGAGTGATCGCGCATGATGAGGTCAGCTCCGATAGGCTGTAATTTGATCTATATTGTATAGGTATTTGCCCCGTACTCCCTAAAAGAATAATCACGCCGGGGGCAAATTGAAGTGGCGTACGTCACACAGTGGCGTGATAGAAGCAGAGAAGTGCTAAGGGAGCATTTCTGCTGGTAAATTCGGCGTTTTCTTGACAAGACTTAACCAAGACTAGCCGCCGCAAGGGCGACGGCGCGGAAGAATTTATCCCCATGACGACGTTGCTTTACAGCCACAGCGCCTGCCTTAACCACGACACCGGCCGCGGACATCCGGAACGCATCGCCCGGCTGGAAGTGATTCTTAACGCGCTGGCTGCGCCGGAGTTCCATTCGCTGTCGCGGATCGAGGCGCCGCAGGCGAGCTCGCGAGCAGATCGCCCTGGCCCATGACCGCGACTATGTGGATGCCCTGCTCGCCGGCGTACCGAAATCCGGCTTCGTCCGCGCCGATGCGGACACGGTGATGTCGCCCGGCTCCGGCGAAGCGGCGCTGCGGGCGGCCGGCGCCGTCGTCGCCGCCGTCGATGCCGTGATCGGCGGCAAGGCCGACAACGCCTTCTGCGCCGTGCGGCCGCCGGGGCATCATGCCGAGGCGGACCGGCCGATGGGATTCTGCCTGTTCAACAATGTGGCCATCGGCGCCTATCACGCGCGGGCGCAACACGGGCTGCAGCGGATCGCGGTCATCGACTTCGATGTGCATCACGGCAACGGCACGCAGCACATGTTCGAGTCCGACAGCGGGCTGTTCTACGGCTCGACCCATCAGTGGCCGCTCTATCCCGGCACCGGCGCCCGCAGCGAGACCGGCGTCGGCAATATCTGCAACGTGCCGCTGTTTCCGGGCGCGGGCTCCGAACAGTTCCGCGCCGCCTTCGACGGCATCGTGCTGCCGGCGCTGCGGACGTTCGCGCCCGAGCTGCTGCTGATCTCCGCCGGTTTCGATGCCCATCGCCGCGACCCCCTGGCCGGCCTGGAACTGGAAACCGAGGATTTTGCCTGGGCGACCGCTGAATTGATGGCCGTGGCGAGACAAAGCTGCGGCGGCCGAATCGTCTCTACCCTGGAAGGCGGCTATGATCTGGAAGCGCTGGCCGACAGCGCCGCCGCCCATGTCCGGACGCTGATGTCCTGAGCCGTTGCAAGGGGTTGGCTGCCCTTGCTGGCGGGGTTCCGCATGAATATTATCGCGCCAGTCGAGAAGTCCGGCGGCGGCAGGGCGCGGAGCAATCGAGGGGACGCTATGGCCGAGGACAAGATACCGCCCGATATCGCCAAGATGAGCTTCGAGGACGCGCTGGCCGAGTTGCAAAAGCTGGTGAAGTCCCTGGAGAAGGGCGATAGCAAGCTCGACGATGCCATCAGCGCCTATAAGAGGGGGGTCGACCTGAAGCGCCATTGTGAAGCGAAGCTGCAGGAAGCGCAGCTCAAGGTGGATAAGATCGTTCTGAGCGCGGATGGAACGATCGGCAAAGAATCCGCCAAGCTGGATTGATAGACCGTGAAACGACTGGAAGCTGCCCTTGCCGAGACCGCCACGGCGGTCAATCAGATGCTCGACCGTTTGCTGCCGCCGGTGACGACGGCCGAGCGGCGCGTCGTCGATGCCATGCGCTATGCCGTGATGGGCGGCGGCAAACGCATCCGCCCGTTCCTGGTGCGCCATAGCGCGCGGCTGTTCGACGTCGCCGATGCCGGCGCGCTGCGCGTGGCGGCGGCGATCGAGATGCTGCATTGCTACAGCTTGGCCCACGACGATCTGCCGGCGATGGACGATGCCGATCTGCGCCGCGGCCGGCCGTCGGTGCACCGGCAGTTCGACGAGGCGACCTCGATCCTGGCCGGCGACGGATTGCTGACGATGTCATTCGAGGTGCTGGCCCATCCGGACACCCATGCCAATCCGCTGGTGCGGTCGGAACTGGCGCTGGCGCTCGCGCGGGCCGGCGGCGCGGCCGGCATGGTGGGCGGCCAGATGATCGACCTGGAGGCGGAGAACGCCCAGCTCGACCTGCCGGCGATCACCCGGCTGCAGGCGCTGAAGACCGGCGCCATCATCGAATTCTCCTGCATCGCCGGACCGATCCTCGGCCAGGCGCCGGCGGGCGCGCACCGGGCGCTGCGGGACTATGCGCGGGATCTGGGGCTGGCGTTCCAGATCGCCGACGACCTGTTGGATATCGAGAGCAGCGAGGACGTCACCGGCAAGCCGGTCGGCCGGGATCAGGCCGCCGGCAAGGCGACCTTCGTGTCGCTGCTGGGCGTGGAAGGGGCGCGCAAGCGGGCGCGGGAATTGGCGGATCAGGCAGCCGGTCATCTGGCGCAATTCGGCGCCCGCGCGGAACTGCTCTCCGACATGGCGCAGTTCGTCGTCGAGCGGCGCTCCTAGGCGGGACGAGCGATGGCACCGCAGAGCAAGACTCCGCTGCTGGATGAGATCCACATCCCCGCCGATCTGCGCAAGCTGGATGTGCGCCAGCTGCGGCAGGTGGCGGACGAGCTGCGCACGGAAGTGATCGACGCGGTGTCCATCACCGGCGGCCATCTCGGCGCCGGCCTCGGCGTGATCGAACTGACGGTGGCGCTGCATTATCTGTTTGAGACGCCCGACGACCGGCTGATCTGGGACGTGGGGCATCAGGCCTATCCCCATAAGGTGCTGACCGGCCGGCGCAACCGCATCCGCACGTTGCGCCAAGGCGGAGGGCTGTCGGGCTTTACCCGCCGCGTGGAAAGCGAATACGACCCGTTTGGCGCCGCCCATAGCTCGACGTCGATATCAGCCGGCCTCGGCATGGCGGTGGCGCGGGACCTGTCGGGCCGGAAGAATCATGTGGTCGCGGTCATCGGCGACGGCTCCATGAGCGCCGGCATGGCCTATGAGGCGATGAACAACGCCGGTGCGATGGATAGCCGGCTGATCGTCGTGCTGAACGACAACGACATGTCGATCGCACCGCCGGTGGGCGCGATGAGCGCCTATCTGTCGCGGCTCCTGTCGTCGAAGCCCTATCAATCCATCCGCCATATCGGCAAGGAATTCACCAAGCATCTGCCGGAACCGCTGAAGATCGCGGCGCGGCGGGCGGAGGAATATGCCCGCGGCATTGTCACTGGCGGCACGCTGTTCGAGGAGCTGGGCTTCTACTATGTCGGCCCGATCGACGGCCATAACCTGGACCATCTCATCCCCGTGCTGCGCAATGTGCGGGATGCCGTGGATGAAGGTCCGATCCTGGTGCATGTCGTCACCAAGAAGGGCCATGGCTATCCGCCGGCGGAAAAGTCGCCGGACAAGTACCACGGCGTCACCAAATTCGACGTCATCACCGGCGCCCAGGTAAAGCCGCCCTCCAACGCGCCGTCCTATACGAAGGTCTTCGCCCAGGCGCTGGTGCAGGAGGCCGAGCATGATCCGAAGATTGTCGCCGTCAATGCCGCCATGCCCTCGGGCACCGGGCTCGACATCTTTGCCAAGCGCTTTCCGGCGCGCTGCTTCGATGTCGGCATCGCCGAGCAACATGGCGTGACCTTTGCGGCGGGCCTGGCGACGGAGGGCTACAAGCCGTTCGCCGCGATCTACTCCACCTTCCTGCAGCGCGCCTACGACCAGGTGGTGCATGACGTTGCGATCCAGAAGCTGCCGGTGCGCTTTGCCATCGACCGCGCCGGGCTCGTGGGCGCCGACGGCGCGACTCATGCGGGCTCGTTCGATGTGACCTATCTCGGCTGCTTGCCGGGCTTCGTGGTCATGGCGGCGGCGGACGAGGCCGAGCTGGTGCATATGGTGGCGACGGCGGCGGCGATCGACGACCGGCCCAGCGCTTTCCGCTATCCCCGCGGCGACGGCGTCGGCGTGGAGATGCCGGCGCGGGGCGTGCCGCTGGAGATCGGCAAGGGCCGCATTATCAGCGAAGGCAACAAGGTGGCGCTGCTGTCCTTCGGCACGCGGCTCTCCGAATGCATGAAGGCGGCGGAAGATCTGAATGCCCGCGGCCTGTCGACGACGGTGGCAGATGCCCGCTTCTGCAAGCCGCTGGATGGCGACCTGGTTACGCGCCTGGCGCGCGAGCATGAGGTGCTGATCACCATCGAGGAAGGCGCCATCGGCGGCTTTGCCAGCCATGTGCTGCAGCATCTGGCGCTGACCGGGCAGCTCGACCGCGGCCTGCGGGTCCGGCCGATGACCTTGCCCGACATCTTCATCGATCATGAGAAACCGGAGAAGCAGTACGACCAGGCCGGCCTCAATGCGCGGAACATCGTCGACGCGGCGCTGCAGGCCCTCGGGCGCACCGTCAGCATAAAGCCCGCGCGAGCTTAGCGCGGCTGGCGGCGCCACAGCGGCGCCGCACGCCGGTATCTCCAGATGAATCGCGCCACTCCCGCCCCAATTGCCGCTCCGGCCCTGACCATCCGTCAGGAGTGCGGCAAGCTCGCCTTCATCTCCGCGCCGCTGGCCGCCGGGTTTCTGGCGGAAATGGGCATGAACCTCACCGATCTGGCGATCGTCGGCCGGCTCGGTACCATATCCATAGCCGCGGTCGGGCTCATCACCGCGATTCTGTTCAGCATCCTCTTCGTCTGCATGAGCATCGCCTCGGTGGTCAGCGTTCTCGCGGCGAGCGGCCATGGCGCCGGCGACCGGGCGCAGGTGAGCCGGGCGGTGGGCCAGGGGTTTTGGGTATCGGCAATCCTGTCGATTCCCGGAACGGCGCTGGGCTGGTACCTGCCGGATCTGCTGCCATGGCTCGGCCAGGATCCGGAGGTGATCGATGCCTCGCGGCCCTATTCACAGGCCCTGGCATTCAGCATTTTTCCCTACATGCTGTTCAGCAATCTGCGCTGTTTCGCCACGGCGCTGGCGCGCACCAGTTCCCTGATGGCGATCACCATCGCGGCACTCGCGCTGAATTTCGTGCTGGTGTTGATCCTGGTCCATGGCATCGGCGATTGGCCGGGCCTGGGCATCGGCGGGGCGGGCATCGGCACCAGCATTGTGTGCTGGCTCATGTTCTTCGCGCAGGCCGCGATCGTCGCCGTGGCGCCCTCGCTGCGGGGCTACAATCTGCTGCGCGCAACCGCGCAATTGGATTGGGATCTCTGCGCCCGCATTTTCCGCCTCGGACTTCCCGTCGGCCTCATGACGGCAATGGAAGCGGGTCTTTTCACGGCAGTGCAGGTGATGATGGGAATCATGAGCCCCACGGCACTGGCCGCCAACCAGATCGTCATGAGCCTGATCAATTTCCTCTATATGATTCCGGCGGCGATCGCCCAGGCCGTGGCAATCCGCGTCGCCCATGAGCGCGGCGCCGGAAGCATGGCCACGGCAAGGCAGGCCGGGTTCGTCGCCATCGGCATGAATGTCGGCTACATGACGTTGATGATGCTGTTCATGCTCAGCTTCCCGGGCTTCGTCGTGCACCTCTATCTAGATACATCCGATCCCGCGAACAGCGCGGTTGTCGCCCTGGCCGGGCAATTGCTGTTTGTCACCGCGCTGTTCCAGATCGTCGACGGCATGCAGGTTGCCGCCGCGAATGCGCTGCGTGGCCTGGAGGACACCCTCATTCCCTCAATCATGACCGTCATCGGCTATTGGGCGCTGGGATTTTCCGGCGGCTATCTGCTGGGCTTTCCGCTGGGGTTCGGCCCCGTCGGATTGATCACCGGATTGCCGCTGGGACTCGCCGTGACAGCGGGGCTGCTTACCTGGCGCTTCCATCGCCGAACGCGGCACGGGTCGGCATGACCACGTCAGAGAAGCCGCGGCGGCAGCGGCTGGATGCGCTGCTGGTGGAGCGCGGGCTGGCGGAGACGCGCACCAAAGCGCAGGCCCTGATCATCGCCGGCAAGGTGTTCGACGGCAACGGCCAGCGGCTGGACAAGCCGGGCATGAACATCGCCGGGGATCGCGCCGTGGAAGTACGCGGCCAGGATCATCCCTGGGTGTCCCGCGGCGGGCTGAAGCTGGCCCATGCCCTCATGGTGTTCGCTGTCGATGTCAGCGGCAAGATCTGCCTGGATGTGGGTTCTTCCACAGGCGGATTCACCGATGTGCTGCTCGCCGGCGGGGCGGCGAAGGTCTATGCCGTCGATGTCGGGCAGGGGCAGCTGGCCTGGCGGCTGCGCCAGGATCCGCGGGTGGCGGTGCTGGAGCGGGTGAATGCGCGGCATCTCACGCGCGCCCAGGTGCCGGACGAGATCGATGTGATCGTCTGCGACGCGAGTTTCATTGGGTTGGAGACCGTGCTGCCGACGCCGATGTCCCTTGCCGCACCGGGCGCGGTCTTGCTGGCGCTGATCAAGCCGCAATTCGAGGTCGGCCCCGCGCGGGTGGGCAAGGGCGGCATCGTGCGCGATTCCGCCCTCCATGAGGAGGTATGCGCGCGCATTTCCGCCTGGCTTGGGGCACAGCCGGGCTGGACGGTGACCGGACTCACGGAGAGCCCGATCACCGGCGCCGAGGGGAACAAGGAGTTCCTGATCTGCGGCCGCAGGAACGCCTGATCGCCGCACTCAGTTGCCGATCGATTGCACCGGCGAGACGAGTTGCGGCGCCGTGACGCCCGAGCCTTCGAACGGGGCGATCACGGCCGCCACCGGCTCCAGCCAGTCGGCGATGCGCAGCAGGGTTTCCAGCCGCTGCGCTTCCACATGGCGCATCTGGCCGCTGGCCATCGCCTGTTCGAACAGCTTCTCCAGCGGATTCTCCGGTGCCGGGAATTCCTCGACGCGCACCTGCTGATCGGCCGGAATCTTGGCCGCGTCCCGCGCCAGGCGAATGGCGACGCTGTAGCCGCCGAGCTCGTCGACCAGGCCGCGGTCCTTCGCATCGCTGCCGGTCCAGACCTGGCCCTTGGCCACGTCCTGGACTTTCTCGATCGGCAGGTTGCGGCCCGCGGCGACCTTCTGGGTGAAGTCGGCATAGACCCGGTCGAGGCCCTCTTCCATCCGCGCCCAGCCTTCGTTGCTGAACAGCCGGTGCGGGCTCTCGAAATCGGCATTGGCGCCGGCCTTGACGCCATCCCAATGGACCCGCAGCGTGTTCCAAAGGCCGGCGAAGACGACTTTGCCGCCGGCGACTCCGATCGATCCCGTGATTGTCCCCGGCTGGGCGACGATCTTGGTTGCCGGCGCCGAGACGAAATAGCCGCCGGAGGCCGCGACCTCACCCATGGAGACGATCACCGGCTTGCCGAGTTCGCGGGCACGCTGCACTTCGCTCCAGATCGTGTCGGAGGCGACATAGGAACCGCCGGGGCTGTCGACGCGGAAGATGATCGCCTTGATGTTGGGATCGTCGACGGCATCGCGGATGGCGGTTGCCACTTCCGACGATTCCATTGCCGCCGGTCCGAACAGGCCGTCGCCCTTGCCGGTGCTCAACTGCACGGCGCCGAGTCCGTACACCACCGCAATGCGGGCGGCATCGTCGCCGGGTGCGGCGAGATTGGCGGCATAGTCCGTCAGCGAGAACCAGGACGCATCCTTGCCCGCGCGGTCGTTCACCGCCTTGGTCAGATCGTTCCAATAGCCGATCTTGTCGATCAGCTTGTCGGCTTGCGCCTGGCTGGCCAGGAACGGCCCGCGATGGATCAGGCTGCGCGCGGCATCTGCATCGAATTTGCCGCGCTCAGCCATGCCCTGGGCCACCTGGCCGAGCCAGGAACTGACGAGCCGCTGCAGATTCTCGCGGATCGGCGGCGGCATGGAGGATTTGGTGAAGGGATCGGCGAGACCTTTATATTCCTTCCGCTGATCGATCTGTGCGGTCACGCCGACCAGATTCAGCGTGTCGACCATGAAGGGCTGCTCCATGGAGAAGCCGACCAGGTTCACATCGCCGGACGGCTGCAACCAGATCTCCTCGAACGCGGTTGCGAGATAATAGTGCGTATTGCCGTTGCCCGCCTCGCCGAAGGTCTCCGCGAACGCCACTGCGAATTTGCCCTTGTCGCGGAACGCCTTCACCGCGTCGCGGATCTCCTGGGCGTAGGCCATGTTGAGCGGGCCGCTACCCACATGGGCGACAAGGCCTTTCACGCGACTGTCGCCGGCCGCCGCTTCGAGACCGGCGACGAGATCGCGAAGGGTGGCGCCGTGGCCAAATGCGCCGAAGGGCAGGGGGCCACCGCCGCTGCGATCGTGGATCGGCGCGCCGAGTTCCAGTGTCAGCACCACATCCTTGGCGGGTACTGGCTTTGGTTTCGGCCCAAAACTGCCGAGCCACAATCCGGCGACAACGGCCACGACGACAAATGCGCCGACGATAGCAAGCAGGCCCACCACGATCTTGCGCAGCACGCGAAACGGATTCATGCAAATCACCCCGATTAAGTGATAATGGCGGCCGATGGAGAAAGCCTGCCGGCAGGCCGCGATGACGTCTGGGATCAGATAGGCGCTGAGAGCCCGCCGCGCAACTCGGTGTTGACGCTACTGGCCCTAGCGCGTGATCGGCAGCGGCTCGGTAATCTCGATGCCCTCGCGCGTGATGTCGCAGCGGTAGCACAGCATCTCCACACCGGCACGCCGGGCGCTATCGAAGGCCGCGGCATAGGCGGGATCGATGTCGGCGGCGAGGGCGAAACTGTCACAATCTGTGCGCTGCACGACATAGAGCATGACCGCGCGATGGCCGGCCGCCACCATGGCGCTCAGCTCCCGCAGATGCTTCGCGCCGCGCTTGGTTACGCAGTCTGGAAACTCCGCGCCGGCCTGGCGCTTCAGATGCACGTTCTTGACCTCGACATAGCAGGGCGGCCGGTCCGGCGCTTCCAGCAGCAGATCGATGCGCGAGTTCTCGCCATAGGGTACTTCCCGGCGGCGCGCCGCATAGCCGGAGAGCGCCTCGATTCGCCCGGCGGCGAGCGCTTCTTCGGTCAGCCGGTTCGGCCAGGCCGTATTGATGCCCACCAGATGATCCCCGACCCGGATCAGCTCCCAGCCGAAGGGCAGCTTGCGACCCGGCGGTGCGGGGGAGAGCCAGACCTCCGAATCGGGGTCGCTCAGGCCCATCATCGAGCCGGGGTTCGGGCAATGCACGGTGACCTCGCGGCCGTCCTCCAGGACTACATCGGCGAGAAATCGTTTGTACCGTTTGAGGAGCCGGGCCGGCCGCAGTGGCTGATTAAACTTCATGACCGGCCGCTAACTGCCCAGCCGGGCAGCGGAATATGCCCGCATGGAGTCTTTTTTACGAAGATTTGCCGGGATATTAACCATGATGTTTAACGATATGATTTCAATGACTTAACGATGATTCCCTCTTGTCATTTACCGTTTTTTAACTCTACTGTCGATGCCCAGAAGGAAGCATTTCACGGAGTTGGTCGATGGCTATCGTCGGCACCGCCCTGCTGTATACCCTGCCGTTCCTGGCGCTGATCTTCGTGATCATCGTCGTCCATGAGTGGGGTCATTTCTGGGTCGCCCGGCGCCTTGGCATCAAGGTCGAGGCGTTCTCCATGGGCTTCGGTCCGGAGCTGTTCGGCTGGGTCGACCGCTATGGCACGCGCTTCAAGCTCTGCCTGCTGCCCCTGGGCGGCTACGTGAAGATGTTCGGCGAGGGCGACCAGACGCGGGACTCCTCGGGCCAGATGCGCCCGCTCAACGCGATGGAACGCAAATGGGCCTATAGCTTCCGGCCGGTGTCGCACCGGGCGGCTGTTGTCGTGGCGGGACCGCTGATCAATATCGTTTTCGGTGCGCTGCTGATTTCAGGCTTCCTGTACAGCCGTGACTTGATGCCGCCCGCTGCTGTCATCGCCAAAGTAGAAGCCGGCAGTCCGGCGGCGCAGGCAGGGCTTATGCCGCTGGACCGGATTATCAGCATCAACGGGGCCGACGTCGACAACGCGGTCATGCTGGCGCAGAAGTTGCGGGATGCGGCCGGCGTCGACGCCGTGCTTGGCGTGATCCGCGGCGAGTCGGCGACGACAGTGACGCTGTCGGGATACTCGATCGACGAAACCGGAAGTGTGCTTGCCGATATTGGCTTAGAGACCACTGGCTATGTCTGGACGGTGGCCAATCCGCTGCGCGCGCTGACCAACGGCATCGAGCGCACCTGGGGCTTTATCGGCGCCAACGCCACCGGCTTGGTGGAGATAGCCTCCGGGTCGAGGCCGCTGACGGATCTCGCCGGCCCGATCAGCATTGCAGGAGTCAGCGGCGATGCCGTGACCGCGTACGGGTTCTTCGGCTTTGTCATGCTGATGGCGCTGCTGTCGATCAATGTCGGCGTCATCAACCTGCTGCCGATCCCGGTTCTCGATGGCGGGCATCTGGTTTTCATGGGCATCGAGGTCTTGCTCGGCAAGCCGTTGAGCGCCCGTGTCGTCAAGGTCTGCTCGATCGGTGGCCTCTGCGCGCTCATGATCTTGCTGGTGCTCGTCACCGGACATGATCTGCTGAAACTGGCCGTCTAACGCAATTCCGCCGCGATTGCGGCGCAGGACGCCGTTGCAAATCGCGGCCTCGCGGCGCATCTTGCCGCCAACAGCCACTTATTCTCCGGGTATGCCATGATGCGTTGGGTTGGCGCGTGCGCGCTGCTTCTTTCCCTGTCTGCCTGCAATGCGTTCGATTTCGGTTTGCAAGACGATCCCGCAGCAACCAAGTGGGAACGGAAAAAGACGACAGAAGAGCAAACCTCCGCCGACCTGCGCGCCTGCCGCAACCAGGCGAACGCGGTCCTGGACCGCGACGCGCAGATCGACCAATCGATCGAGTCGAACTCACGACACCGGAAACGCAGACAACGCCGCACCGGACCTGCAGGCGAACATGGATTCGTACAGCCATGAGCAGCGCTACCGCGAGATCGTCAACGATTGCATGCGCGGCCGCGGCTACGCGCTGCCGCAGAACTGACCGGCGCCGCACCGCCCATGTCCGCAGCGGCAGACTCCGGCGCGACCGTGACGGCGGCCGTATTGATCATCGGCAACGAGATCCTGTCGGGCCGCACGCAGGACGTGAACCTCAACTACCTGGCCAAGCGCATGGCGGCTCTGGGGATCAAGCTCAGCGAAGCGCGGGTTGTCGCCGATATCCCGGAGGAGATCATCGGCGCGGTCAACGGATTGCGCGCCCGCTACGATCATGTCTTCACCACCGGCGGCATCGGGCCGACCCATGATGACATCACCTCGGAATGCGTCGCCCGGGCCTTTGGCGTGCCGCTGATCCGCCATCCCGAGGCGCTGAAGATTCTGGAAAGCCACTACGAGCCGGGCATGCTCAACGAGGCGCGGCTGCGGATGGCCAACACGCCCGAAGGCGCCGTGCTGATCGAAAACCCGGTCAGCGCCGCGCCGGGCTACCGCATCGGCAATGTCTATGTGATGGCCGGCGTGCCGAAGATCATGCAGTCGATGTTCGACGGCATCGCCGCCACCCTCAGCCATGGGGCGCCGATCCAATCCCGCACCGTCAGCGGCCATATCGGCGAGGGCGTGATCGCCAAGGGCCTGGGCGAGCTGCAGGCGGCCTATCCCGATCTCGATATCGGCAGCTATCCCTTCTTCCGGCGGCAGCGCTATGGCGCCAGCTTCGTCATCAAGGGCACGGACCGGCGCGAATCGATGCCGCGGCCGGACAGCTCCATGACCTGATCCGCTCGCTCGGCGCCGAGCCGGTCGATGGCGAGTTGCCGGAGTAGGCCATGGCCAGCGCCGCCCTGGTTGCCCCTGTGTTGTCCGGCAAGTTACCCTGACGCGCCTACCATCGGAGAGCATGCCCGCTTGGCGAAACTGGTAGACGCAAGGGACTTAAAATCCCTTGGCTGGCAACGGCCATGCCGGTTCGAGTCCGGCAGCGGGCACCAAATCCAATAAATAATCTTCGTTTCTAGACTCGCGCTGGTCCGCGCCGCTGCTGCCCCAACGGCGCAAGTCGGTCGCATTAGAAATTGAGATGTGGAATGATGGCGCGCTTACCATAAGTATTCTTTTGGCGACCAGGGAGGACATCATGTCAAACACATCTGCCGTAGCGCCCGCGCCACGCCTGCTGTTGCAGGCGCTCGCAAGAAACTGGTGGCTTCTCCTGCTGCGCGGCGTTGGCGCAGTCCTATTTGGCGTGCTCACTTTCGTTTGGCCCGGCATATCCCTGGCCGCGCTGGTCCTGATGTATGGCGTCTTCGCGCTCGCGGATGGCGTGTTCTCGGTCGCTGCGGCTGTCATGGGCGGTGCACCGACTCCGCGCTGGTGGCTGGCGCTTGTCGGGCTCCTGGGTATCGCAGTCGGCATCCTGACATTCGTCATGCCGGGCATCACGGCACTGGTGCTGCTGATGTTCATTGCCGGCTGGGCAATCGTTACGGGCATTCTTCAGATCATCGGCGCGATCAGACTGCGCAAGGAAATCGACAATGAATGGCTGCTGGTCGCCTGCGGAGCGCTGACGGTGCTCTTCGGCTTGATGCTGGCGGTCCAGCCGGGAACAGGCGCGTTGGCGCTGCTGTTCGTCATCGGCGCCTATGCCATCCTTTACGGCATTCTCCTCGTTTGGTTCGCCTTGAAATTGCGCAGCCATAGCCCGAATTGATCGGGCGCCAAACGATTGCGCATGGCGGCAGGCACGCCGATGGCAGCAGCCGCGAAGATAGCCGGGAGCATAGCAACCGCGCGTATCGGTATCCTCGAAATCCGACGCAAATCAACATGCCCCGTGCTGACCCTGCAAGGCAGAACGAGTTTCTTTTGCGTAGCGCGAACGGCAAAGCCTACGGTTAGTCAAGGGTGATATCCATTGGACCAAGGTCCAATAGTGGAAAGGCGCTTATGCCCTGATAATCAACGAAATTAACCGGAGGCAGAGAAACAGTACTTTCATCGGAATAAGGGTGGGAGAGATAGCAATGACTCTTCAGCGTGCCGCTGAACATAGGCTTGGCGGCCGGATATCAGTCTCGCCTAAAGGGGATGTCCAACCCGAATTCGGTGCCGGTGCAGTAATTCGCCGCAAATGACTTCTTTGCGGGTTCAAGAAGAGATAGGGGATTTGTTGATCTGCGCTGCAAATTGCAGGAAGGTGGCGGAGCGCGATCGACAACTAAATGCTATCGACTTGTTCAATGGCCAGCTGGGGCGGAGTTTCGAAACCATCGAGAGTTTAGAAGCGTCTTGCCCTGATTGATCGTTCCATCGGGAGGAATTGCATGGAATTCGTCAAGGCGTTTCCGATCGCAATCATCGACGAGGACTACGAAGGCAAGAATGCCGCCGGACGCGGCATGCAACAGCTTGCGGCCGCAATCGAGAAAGAGGGATTCCGCGTCGTGGCCGGCCTCAGCTACGAGGACGCGCATCGGCTGGTCAATGTCTTCAACTCCGAGTCCTGCTGGCTGATCTCCGTCGATGGCGCCGAGGCGAGGCCCGGCCAGTGGAAGATTCTGGAAGAAGTGCTGGCGGCGAAGCGCAGCCGCAACGACAGGCTGCCGATCTTCCTGTTCGGCGACGAGCGCACCGCTGAAGTCGTGCCGGCCAGCGTGCTGAAGCACGCGAATGCATTCATGCGCCTGTTCGAGGATTCGGCGGAATTCATGGCCCGCGCAATCGTCCGCTCAGCAGAACTCTATCTGCAGCGGCTGCCGCCGCCCATGTTCAAGGCGCTGATGGAATACACGCTGCAGGCCAGCTATTCCTGGCATACGCCGGGTCATGGCGGCGGCACCGCCTTCCGCAAGAGTCCGGTTGGCACGCTCTTCTATGAGTTTTTTGGCGAGAACACGCTGCGGTCTGACATATCCGTCTCGGTCGGACAGCTAGGATCCCTGCTTGACCATACGGGCCCTATCGCCGCTGGCGAGCGCAATGCGGCCCGGATCTTCGGCACGGACGAAACCCTATTTGTCGTCGGGGGCACTTCCACCGCGAACAAGATCGTCTGGCACGGCACGGTTTCCCGCGGCGATCTCGTCCTCTGCGACCGGAACTGCCACAAATCGATCCTGCATTCGCTGATCATGACCGGCGCGACGCCGATCTACCTCGTGCCCTCTCGAAACGGCCTGGGGATCATTGGGCCGATTTCCCGTGACCAGTTCACGGCCGCCTCGATCAAGAAGAAAATCGCCGCCAGTCCGTTTGCGAAGGAGACCAGCGGCAAGGTGCGTCTGATGGTGATGACCAACTCCACCTATGACGGCCTTTGCTACAACGTGGATGCCATCAAGAAGATCGTCGGCAACTCCATCGATATCCTGCACTTCGACGAAGCCTGGTACGCCCATGCCAACTTCCATGAATTCTATGACGGGCATCACGCAATCTCCTCCAATGTACCCACGAGAGCGAAGCAAGCGATCACCTTCGCGACGCACTCCACGCACAAGCTCCTGGCTGCCCTATCGCAGGCGTCCATGATCCACATCCAGCACAGCGAAACGAAAAAGCTCGACATGGCGCATTTCAACGATGCGTTCATGATGCATACCTCGACGTCGCCGCAATACGGCATCATCGCTTCGTGCGATGTCGCCGCCGCCATGATGGAGCAGCCGGCCGGACGCGCGCTGGTGCAGGAAACGATCGACGAGGCGCTGAGTTTCCGCCGCGCCATGACCGCCGTCAAAAAGCAGATGAAGAACAGCTGGTGGTTCGAGGTCTGGCAGCCCGACGCGATGGCGAAGCAGCCGATCGGCGAGCAGCCGCACTGGGTGCTGAAACCTACCGCGAAATGGCATGGCTTCGAGGACCTGGCGGAGAATCACGTGATCGTCGACCCGATCAAGGTCACGATCCTCACGCCCGGCCTGACGGCTGATGGCACGATGGAGAAACTGGGAATTCCGGCAACGGTCGTGGTTCGTTTCCTGTCGTCCCGGCGGATCGAGATCGAGAAGACGGGCCTCTATTCCTTCCTGGTGCTCTTCTCCATGGGCATCACCAAGGGCAAGTGGAGCACGCTCGTTACGGAACTCATCAACTTCAAGGATCTGTTCGACGCCAATGCGCCGCTCAGCCGGGTGCTGCCGGCGCTGGCGGAAGCGCATCCGGAAGCTTATGCCAAGATGGGCCTCAAGGACCTCTGCGAGGGGATCCACCGCGTCTACCGCGACGACAAGGTGCCAAAGGCGCAAAAGGACATGTACACCACTCTGCCGGAGATAGCGTTGCGGCCGGCCGATGCGTACGAGCAGCTCGTGCGCGGGCGCACCGAGAGCGTGGAGATCGACAACCTCATGGGCCGCACGATGGCGGTCATGGTCGTTCCCTATCCGCCCGGCATACCGGTGATCATGCCCGGCGAGAGGCTCACGGCCGCCACCAAGTCGATCCAGGACTACTTGCTGTACGCGCGGGAGTTCGACACCAAGTTCCCTGGCTTCGAGACCGACATCCATGGTCTGCGTTTCGAGCCGGCGGCAGGCGGCAGGCGATACCTGGTGGACTGCGTCAAGTAGGGGAACGACAGGAAATGTTCCCGCACTCGGTCAAGGCACCGACGATCCCGATCCCGTTCCACAGGTTGCTCAAGGTGGTCGCGATCGTCGACAAGGAGAATGCCCAGACCAGGCAGCTCCTGGACCAGATCGCCGCGGAGAACTTCGAAGTGGAGGTGACCAACTCCTTCGACCGCGACGTCTCCGAGGATTCCTCTGTCGGCGCCTATATCGCCTTGATCGATGGCGAACGCCGCGAGAAGGCCCGGAAGCTGGCCCGGGCGGTGCGCGCCATCGGCTTCCGGACGCCGCTATGGGCGCTGGCGGATTCCCATCAGATTTCGGACGTGGCGGTTCTCAGCATGACCGGCGAGGTCGAGGGCTATATCTATCTGGGCCTGCAGACGCCGACCTTCTATGCCAAGCAAGTTGTGGCCAGCATCATCGACTATGGCATGAAGCTGCTGCCCCCATTCTTCGGCGGGCTTGTGGCCTATGACGCCGAGGCCAATATCGCCTTCGACTGCCCGGGGCACCAGGGCGGCCAGTTCTACCGCAAGTCGCCGGCAGGCCAGCTCTTCTTCAAGCATTTCGGCGAGGCCATATTCCGCAACGACCTGTGCAATGCCGACGTGGATCTCGGCGACCTGCTCATTCACGAGGGCGCCGCCGCGGATGCACAACGCTATGCGGCATCCGTCTTCGGCGCCGACAAGACCTACTTCGTGCTCAATGGCACGAGCACGTCCAACAAGGTGGTGACAAACGCCGTGCTGCGGCGCGGCGACCTCGTCCTGTTCGACCGCAACAATCACAAATCGCTGCATCAAGGCGCCCTGGTTCAGGCCGGTGCGATACCGATCTTCTTGCCGAC
The DNA here is from genome assembly GCA_963816235.1 of uncultured Alphaproteobacteria bacterium. GTDB lineage: Bacteria > Pseudomonadota > Alphaproteobacteria > Dongiales > Dongiaceae > DATKFM01. Next base: position 147,066 of record CAWFKD010000002.1, read on the forward strand.
CGCGCGCAATCCCTTCGGCATGATCGGCGCCGTCGACTGGGAAGCTTGGGACGAGAAATACCTGCGGGAGCAGATCAAGGCGCATCCGCTGATCAAGGACAAGCAGCGCCACAAGGCGGAACGCCCCTTCCGGCTCGCTTGCATCCAGCTCGCGACCTATGACGGCACGGTCTACAACGTCCGCAAGGTGCTGGAGAAGATCGGACATCTCTGCGACTACGTGCTCTGGGACGAGGCCTGGATCGGCTACAATGCCTTCCACCCGCTGTTCCACGACCATAGCCCGATGCGGCTCGAAAAATTGACGCCGGAGATGCCGGGGCTGTTCTCGACACAGTCGGTTCACAAGCAGGGCGCCGGCTTCTCGCAAGCGTCCCAGATCCACAAGCGCGACAAGCACCTGGAGGGCCAGCGGCGCTTCGTCGATCACAAGCGCTTCAATGAATCCTTCCTGATGAACGTCTCCACCTCGCCATTCTATCCGCTATTCGCCTCGCTGGAGGTGAATGCGAAGATCCATGAGGGCGAGGCGGGCATGATGCTCTGGGACCGCTGCATCGAACTGGGTATCGAGACCCGCAAGAAGCTGCGCGAGTTCGGACGCCACTATGCAAGAATGGGCCAAAGCGCGCAGGAGAAATGGTTCTTCGATCCGTTCGTGCCCGACGTCGTCACTATCAGGGGGTCGGAGTTCACCGCCGATGCCGACGGCGTTGCCTGGGAATCACTCCCCACCGACGTCATCAAGCGCGAACAGCAATGCTGGAACTTCCATCCCCAAGGGAAGTGGCACGGCTATGCCGGCTATGCCGAAGGCTATGCGATGGTCGACCCCAACAAGCTCGCGCTACTGACGCCGGGAATCAACCGCAAGACAGGCGAGTATCTGGACTTCGGCGTGCCCGCCACCGTGGTCGCCAACTATCTGCGCGAGCAGCGCATCGTCCCCGAGAAGTGCGACCTCAACAGCATTCTGTTCCTAATGACACCGGCGGAGGACGAGAGCAAGCTGAACACGCTGATCGCGCGGCTGGTCAAGTTCAAGAATCTCTGGGACCGCGACGCGCTGCTGGCCGAGGTGCTGCCAACTCTCTATGCGGCGAATAGCGAACGGTACAAAGGCTATACGCTGCGTCAGGTCTGCAATGAAATGCATGGCTTCTATCGGGAAGCAAACGTCAAGGGGCTTCAGGGGAAGTGTTTCCGCGCATCGAGCTTTCCGGAACTCGCAATGACCCCGGAAGACGCCTATGAGGCTTGGTCGCGAACGAAGTGGACTATGTGCCGCTCGAAGACATCAAGGGTCGCATTTCCGCGACCCTGGCACTGATCTATCCGCCGGGCATCGGCGTTATTGTGCCCGGCGAACGCTGGGATGACAGGGCAAAGCCGATGCTCGACTACTTCCTTGCTTTCAGGAGTCTTTCAATCGCTTCCCAGGCTTCAACTATGAAGTGCAAGGCGTGTTTCAGGAACGGGTGGACGGCCGCATCAAATTCCACACCTACGTAGTGCGCGAGTGAGCGTCACGGCGGGGGAATGAAGGAGGAGGGGTTATGGTAGAGCAGAAGCAGACAAAGAAGATGAGTCTGATGCAGCTGACCTTCATTGTCGCCGTGAACATGATGGGATCTGGCATCATCATGCTGCCGACCAACATGGCACAGGTCGGCGCGATTTCGCTGTTGTCGTGGATCGTCACGGCGGTAGGCTCGATGGCGATTGCCTACGGTTTTGCCCAGGCAGGCCTGTTCAATCAGCGCACGGGCGGCATGTCGGCCTATGCCGAGGACGCTTACGGCAAGTCGGGCTTCTTCATCGTGTTCTTCCTCTACTTCCTGTCCCTGGCGATCGGCAATGTGGCGATCGCCATTTCAGCGCTCGGATACCTGTCGGCGTTCCTTCCCTGGCTGTCGTCGACGCCAATCATGACCTGCATCGGCGTGATCGCCTTGCTCTGGCTGACCACGGTGGCGAATTTCGGCGGTCCCAGTGTGACGGGCAAGATCGGCTCGATCACGGTTTGGGGCGTTATCATTCCTGTCGGGTTCCTCTCATTCGTCGGTTGGTTCTGGTTCAGCAAGGAAACGTTCGACGCGGCCTGGAATCCCAATGGGCTCAGCTTGGGCGAAGGCATGGTTTCGAGCATTTCACTGACCCTCTGGGCTTTCCTGGGCATGGAGTCCGCGGCGCAGAATTCCGATGCGGTGGAGAATCCGAAGCGGGATGTCCCGCTGGCGTGTATGTTCGGCACGCTCGGGGCCGCGGTCATCTACGTCCTTTCGACCACGGTGATCCAGGGAATCGTGCCGAACGCCGAGCTGGCCAACTCGACTGGCCCATTCGCCCTGGCCTACGCCAAGATGTTCAATCCGGTCGTCGGCAACATCATCATGGCGCTGGCGGTGATGGCCTGCCTCGGCTCGCTGTTGGGCTGGCAGTTCACCATCGCCCAGACCGGCAAGGGGGCGGCGGAAGACCGCATGTTCCCTGCCTTCTTCACCAAGGTGAACAGCATGGGCGCACCGATTACCGGCATGATCGTGCTGGGGGTCGTGCAGTCCCTGCTGGCGCTGTCGACCATTTCGCCGACCCTCAGCGAACAGTTCAGTGTTCTTGTGAACTTGGCCGTCGTCACCAACGTGATTCCCTACGTCATCTCGCTTTCTGCCTTGTTCGTGATGATGAAGTCGGCTGGCGTTCCTCAAGGGAAGTACCGGCTGAACACGGTCGTGACGTTGGTTGCGATGCTCTACAGCACCTATGCCATCTATGCCTCGGGCAACGATGCCGTGATGGGTGGCACGCTGGTGATGGCGATCGGCTTCATCGTCTGGGGCTTCATCGCGCACCGGTTCGCATCGAAGCGGCCGGCGGCCGCCGCTTGACCGCGACGAATCGTATTGTCGAGAGGAGACTGAACATGCAAATCGCAGGATCGAAGAGCCCTCAACGGCAAAGCGTTCGGTTCGCGGCGTTTCTGATCGCATCGCTGGCGGTTGCGTCGCTGCCGTTCACACCGGCAGCGGCCGCCACGCTGGATCAGGTCAAGGCGTCGGGCAAGCTTCTGCTCGGCTACCGGGCCGATGCGCGGCCGTTTTCCTTTGACGAAGCGGGCAAGCCGGCGGGATACACCGTCGCGCTTTGCGAGAAGATCGCGGACGAGATCAAGACCGAACTTGGTCTATCGGCGATGACAGTCGAGTGGGTGCCCGTCACGCTCGAGGACCGATTTAGCGCCTTGCAGAACGGCAAGATCGACATCCTGTGCGGCGCAGATACCGCGACCCTGGAAAGACGGAAGGAAGTTTCATTTTCGATTCCGATCTATCCCAGCGGCATCGGTGCGGTTCTCCGGTGGGATGCACCCGTTCCATTGCGGGAGGTCCTTGCCGGCACGCCGCGGTCGGGACCGGTTTGGCGCGGATCCCCGGCACGGATTCTGGACAAGAAGACCTTTGCGGTCGTCAAAGGCACCACCGGCGAGAAATGGCTGGCGGACCGGATGCAGGCATTCAAGATCGATGCCAGCACATCCATGGCGGATGGCTATGAAGCCGGCATCCAACAGGTGCTGGATGGCACCGCCGACGTTTTCTTTGGCGACCGGCCGATCCTGCTGGAAGCCGCGGCGGGCGGGCCGTCGGCGAGCGAACTGATCCTGCTCGATCGCCTCTTCACGCACGAGCCGTTGGCTATTGCTATTGAAAGGGGCGACGAAGACCTGCGCCTGATCGTGGATCGCAGCCTCAGCCGGCTGTTCCGATCCGAGGAATTCCAGCAGCTGTATGTGAAGTGGTTTGGAGTACCCGACGAGACCACACTGAACCTCATTGTGCAGAACGCGCTGCCTGAGTGAGCTTGTTTGCGGCCGGCTTGGCCGGCCGTGGCGTGAAGGAGTCGATCGATGCTCGCTAGAACCGTTGCCGATCAGAAGACACGCGTCCTAATCATCGATGAGAAGCTGGCGGCCACCACGAGTTTCGGCGGCCGCGCGGTCCGCGCGCTGGTGCAGGAACTGAACGGGCGCGGCATCGAGACGATCGAATCCGTGAGTTTTGCCGATGGGCGGGCCGCCGTCGCCGCCGACGCATCGATTGACGCAATCCTCATCGGCTGGACACGGGAAGGTCCGGCCGCCGAGACAAAGAAGGAAGGCGAGGCGCTACTGACCGCGATCCGCCGGCGCAACGCCGACGTGCCGGTCATCCTGCTCGCCGACCGGCCGGCGACGGGCACCTTGAACGTCGACATCATGACCATGGCCGATGAGTACGTCTTCCTGCTGGAGGATACGGCAAATTTCATCTGCAGCCGCGTGATCGCCGCCATCAAACGCTATAGCGCCAACCTGCTGCCGCCTTTCACCAAGGCGATGCTCGACTACATGGAGGTCGCTGAGTACTCCTGGGCGGCGCCGGGCCACCAGGGCGGCATCGCCTTCACGAAGAGTTCCGCCGGCCGCGTCTTCTTCGACTTTTTCGGCGAGAATCTGTTCCGCACCGACAGCGGCGTCGAGCGCGGCTCGCTCGGTTCCCTGCTCGAGCATAGCGGGCCGATCGGCGAGAGCGAGAAATATGCGGCGCGCGTCTTTGGCTCGCACCGGTCCTATTCTGTGCTGACCGGAACCTCGGGCGCGAACCGGACGATCATGCAGTCGATGATCGGCGAGAACCAGTTCGCGCTTTGCGACCGCAATTGCCACAAATCGATCGAGCAGGGAATCATCCTGACCGGCGGCATTCCGCTGTTCTTTGTGCCGACGCGGAACCGCTACGGCATCATTGGCCCCATCCTGCCGGAACAACTCGATCCCAAGGCGATCCGCAAGCGCTTGCAGGAGCACCCCCTGCGCAAGAAGGCGGTTTCACCCGATCCGGTCTATGCCGTTGTCACGAATTGCACCTATGACGGCGTTTGCTATGACGCCACGAAAGTGCAGGACTTGCTGGACAAGAGCGTCGATGTGATCCACTTCGACGAAGCCTGGTATGCCTATGCGCGGTTCAATCCGCTCTACAAAGGCCGTCATGCCATGCGCGGCGATCCCAAGGATCATCCGGCCAAGGGGCCGACGGTATTTGCCACGCACTCCACGCACAAGTTGTTGGCGGCGCTGTCGCAGGCCTCCTGGATCCATCTCCGCGAGGGCCGGCGGGAGGTGGAGCCCCACATCTTCAATGAAAGCTACATGGCGCATCAGTCCACGTCGCCTCTATACGCTATCATCTCTTCGAATGAGATTGCGGCGGCCATGATGGACGGTCCGGCCGGCGAGGCATTGACGACCGATGTTATCGACGAAGCGATCGCGTTCCGGCAGGCGCTGGGCCGCGCCCATATTGAGTACAAGAAGCGCGGCGAATGGTTCTTCTGGCCCTGGAACGCGCCGGAAGTGAAGGACGCCAAGGGCAAGAAGGTCGCGTTTGTCGACGCGGATCCCAAAATGCTCGCGAGCGATCCCGAAGCCTGGATCTTCCATCCCGGCGAAACCTGGCACGGCTTCGGCAACATCCCCGATGGCTGGTGCATGCTGGACCCGATCAAGGTCGGCATCACCTGTCCTGGCATGGGCGACGACGGTAAGATGCTGAAATCAGGCATTCCGGCGGCGATGCTCAGTTCTTATCTCTATCGCCACGGCACCATTCCATCGCGCACAACCGACTTCATGGTGCTGTGCCTGTTCTCGATGGGCGTGACCAAGGGCAAGTGGGGCACGCTCGCCGGCACCCTGCTGGACTTCAAGAAGGACTACGACTCCAACCGGCCGCTGCAGGCTTGCCTGCCCGATATCGTGGCCGCGGCGCCGGACAAGTACGGAAAGATGGGCCTGAAGGATCTTTCCGATCACATGTTCGAGTACATGAAAACAAACAACATGGACAAATGGCAGGCGCAGGCTTTCGGCTCGCTGCCCGAACCCAAGATGCTGCCGCGCGAGGCGAGCGGGCGGCTCAACGCCGGCAAATGCGAGCTGCTGCCGATCGACAAGCTGGCCAATCGCGTCTCCGGCGTCGGTATCATTCCCTATCCGCCTGGCATACCGATCGTCATGCCCGGCGAGAGCTTCGGTGCCAAGGACGGGCCGTGGCTCTCCTTCATGAGGTCGCTGCAGAACTGGTGTACGGAGTTTCCGGGCTTCGGCAAGGAGGTCGAGGGCTCTGTCGTCAAAGATGGCGTGTATCATGTCTGGTGCCTGAAGGCGGATTGAGGCGCCTGGCCCCACACAGCGTGTTGTCCAAGGGGAGGACCAATCATGACAACCAGACAACGGGTGCTGACATCAACGGCGATGACGGCAGTGTTCCTGTTCGCCGAGCAGGCTGCCGCCGCGGACGGCGTCAAACTCTCGCTCGGCGGCCGCTACAAGGGAACCGCAGGAGTTGTCTTCGACGACTTCAGCGCCTCTTCCGGCGTCAGCGACGACGATGTGCGGAACTACGTGTTCAAGCAGGACGTCGAAATCTACTTCCGTGGCGAGACTACGCTGGACAACGGGCTGACGGTTGGCGCCCAGATAGAACTCGAGGGCCAGACGTCGGGTGATCAAATCGACGCCGTCTACGCCTACTTCAGCGGTGGTTTCGGCCAACTCCGAATCGGCGACACCTATGAGGCCTATGCACAGCTCTGTAGTCTTGTGCCGAGCGCTTCCGAGTTATTCGGCGCCGACAGCGCGGACTTCAATTTCTCCAACGCGGGCATTGCCGGATACGCGGCAACCAATGGAACCTGCTACGGCGTCGACGACAACTCGACAAAGCTGGTCTATTTCAGCCCGACCTTCGGCGGATTCAGTTTTGCCGCTTCGTTCACGCCCGACAATACGGAGGACACGCGCAATACGGTGAGCGGTGCTGGAACAAGATTCACTAACAACGCGGGCGAAAACTCCGAAAACCTGTCTTTGGCCGCTGCCTTCAATCATGATTTCAACGACGTAAGTCTGTCGCTTGGCGGCGGCGCGACCTTCAGCTTTGACAAGGAGGTCAATCCGAACAGTACCGACGACGCCCGCGGCTATAATGCCTATTTCCGCGTGGGCTTTGGCGGATTTCACGATCGGAGGGGCCACCGAACTGCGCCAGAATTACGAAATCGACGGCAGCGACCAGTGGGTCTTTGGCGCCGGCGCCACCTATGCGTGGGACAGTTGGACGGTCGGCTTGGGCTGGACCCGCGGTGATTACGAAAAGGTCGTGGGCGCCAATGGCGTCGGCCCCTTCAATGCCGTCCATGACGACTTCGCGCTGACGGCGTCCTATGCGCTGGGGCCGGGCATAAACGTGGACGGCGTGGTGGAACTCTCGGACTACCAGAGCAACAACGCCGCCGGGCCGGATTACCGTGGGATAGCCTTTGGCCTCGGCACCTATATCGGTTTCTGATGGCGTCTACTTTTAACGGGCGGCGACAGCACGCCTGTAGTTACTTTGGGGAAAGTGCCTTTGCCGACTTGCGGGCGCAATTGCTGCGTATAGATCCGGCAAAGGCTATATACTGCCACTAGGCGCCCCGCTTCCCGTGGGCAGGTATGGCGGGGTGCGTAACGACGAAGCGAGAGCTGCCAGGCTCTGGAGGCGACATGAGTTTGGAATTCGCGATCGACAGCCCCATCGGAGTCGGTGGATCGCATCAAAATACCGAACGGCTGTTGAACGACACGGCGCGGGTGTTCGACCGATTGCGTGCGGAGATTTTGTCGCTGGAGCGCGCACCGGGTACCTCTCTGGATGAGGAGGCGCTGGCGCGAGTGTTTCGCACGCCGCGGTCGCGCGTCAGGGAAGCCCTGGTGCGCCTTGCCGGCGATGGTCATGTGGTCATTCTGCCGAACCAGAGCACGATCGTCGCCCCTCTGGACCTCGAAGGCATCCCGCGCTTCATGGATGCGCTCGAGCTGATGCAGCGCACGACCCACCGCTTGGCCGCCATGATGCGCACCGACGCGGATCTCGAACGAATTCGCCGCTGCGACCAGATTTTCAACGCATCGACCGCCGCCGGCGATGTGGCCGACATGATTTCGGCCAACTACGAACTGCACATCGCCATTGCCGAAGCGGGACGCAATCCATACTTCACGTCGCTCTACTCCAGGCTGCTGAACGACGCGAAACGGCTGTTGCACATGCACTACTCTCTGGAGGCCGAACATCGCCGGCGCGCACCGGCGGTGACGGTTGTGGCGCATGGTCCGCTTGTCGAGGCGATTGCCGCCGGCGATCCCGACTTGGCCGAAAAACATGCCAGCAGTCACTCGCTCAAATTCCGCCAGCGGTTCCTGCACCTGCTCGACCGGCGGGAAGTGATGGATTTCAATGTCCGCTGGCTGGCGGAGAGCAAGAAGCCGGCCCGGCGGAAGAGCCGGCAAAAAGCCTGAAATCGTCGCCTGCAGCGGAATAGGCCGCTGCTTCGGGCAATAGTGCAACCAAGCCCGCCCGCCTGACGCCAGTCGCCCGGAGCGCCGGTTCATTCCTCTTTTCAAGGGGATCGGCGCCACCGCCGGTCTGTTCCAAAGACGCAAAGCATTGATCTGACAGCCGATGCGGACGCGGTTACGGGCTCATTAACCACGGCGCAACCATTGCCCCTATATCCTGCGGGCTGGGGTTTGACGAATAATGGGCTGTCGCGACCTGCAGGGATGACGCAGCCGATTCCGCCGTCATGATCGCGGGATCGTTTCCTTCGGCTGTGCATCTGCGTCGCCGGCCCCGAGAACTGGTAGGCCCAGATTGACGATGCAGCAGACCACGCCGCCTAAGGCGGCCAGCACAACGTTGCTGAGACGGATTCGCCGCCGATTGTCGGGCATCGGCGTGAAAATGCTCGGCGCCTTCTTCGCCATCACCATGATGAGCGTCGTTGCCGGCGTTGTCGCCTGGACATCGTTCGCGGACATCCGCGACCGTTTCAGCTCGGTGGCGGCGGAGAGCCTGCCGACGATGACGGATGCGCTGACTCTGCAGGTCGAGGGCTCCAGCCTCTCGGCGTCGATCGAAGTGCTGGCCGGTGTGCGAACGGAGGAAGCGCGGGCAAAGCTGTCGCAGAAGCTCTCGGTGGACGCCGTTCGCTTTCGTGCAAAGCTCAATGATCTGAACAAGAAACTCGAGGCTGAAGGGAAAGAAAAGATCCCCGAGGAAGTCGTCTCGGAAATGCACAGCAACCTTCTTGCGGTGAGCGAGCGGATCAAGACCATGCTTCTTCTGCGCAAGCAGCAGAAGGAAATGCTCGTCATGATCACCGCGGCGCACGATGCCCTGGTGCAAATACTCGCCGTCCATGCCGGAAAGCGGTTCAACGAGGTGCTGGCGGCGACCAACAACATTCAATACCTGCCGAGTGCGACTGCCGCAGAACAGATCCTGACCGGCGTCACGGAAACCGCGGCCTTGTCGAAGTCGGAAGCCGATGCCAACCGGATGCTCGCCATCCTGGAGGCCGTGAGTCAGACGACGGACCCGGAGTTGCTGACGCTACAGGAGGTCGATTTCAGCGCGATTGCCATGTCGCTGGAGAAGGGGATCACCAATCAGCGCGATCCCGCGACCAAAGAGGCGACGCGAAAGAAATTCGGCGTGTTGCGGGAATACGGTCCGGGCGCCATTGGCCTGTTCGAACAGAAGAGCCGGGAGCTGTCGGCGGCGCAAGACGTCGCCGGCGCCCTGGATCGCACGCGCGAGCTCATGGACTTCCTCAGCAACGAGATCCGCCGGGTCGTCGCGTCGAGCCGGGGCCGGGTCGCGGCCGATCAGCGGGCGGTTGAGCGCTCGGTCGAGAACGGCAATCAGCTTATTATCACTATTATCCTGATCAGCCTGGCGTTCTCCGCTTCAATCGTCTGGTTCTACGTGTTGCGCCGTGTCGCCCGCCCGCTGAAGCAGATGGCCGCCGCCGTGGGCAAACTCGCCGGCGGCGATCAGACCGTGGTGGTGCCCGGCGAGAATCGCCCTGACGAGATCGGCGACCTGGCGAAGGCATTGCGGGTGATCCGTTCCACGGGCGTGCGCGCTGCGCGCAGTCAGACGGCGCTGGACAATGCCTCCAGCGCGACGCTGACGACGGACATCCAGGGCAAGGTGAACTACGCAAATCAGGCGGCGCGCGCCTACTTCCAGCGCCACGAGAACGACATGCGGAGCGCGGCAGCGGATTTCCGCGCCGACAACCTCGAGGGTCTAAACCTGGCCACGCTGCTGGGCGGTTCGGAGGGCTTGCGGGTGCATTTGGCGGACCTGTCCGCCGGACATCAGGAACGGATCGTTATCGGCAAGCGTCACGTCAATGTCATCCTGAACCCCGTGGTGGGCGCGAGCGGCGATCGCCTGGGCGCGGTCATCGAATGGATGGATGTCACGGAGGAAATGAGCGAGCGGGAGGCGGAGCGGCGCTTCCAATCGGATTTGGCGGCATTCGTCGATGCCGCCGCCGCCGGCGACCTGTCGCGCCGCGTCGAACTCGCCGGCCGCAGCGGCCTGATGCTCAAGCTGGGCGAAGGCATGAACCGCTGGGCGGATGCGGTCAGCAAGGCCCTCAATGAAGTCGTGGAGATGATGTCGGCCCTGGCTCAGGGCGATCTGACAAAGCGCATCGACGGCGACTACCGCGGCGAGTTGCAGCGGTTGAAGGATGACAGCAACGCCACGGCGGAGAAGCTGGCAGCGATCGTCGGCAGCACCGTCCAGGGCATGACCGTGATCAAGGATGCGACCGTGCAGCTTACCGCCGGATCGCAGGATCTGTCGTCGCGCACCGAAGAGCAGGTTTCCTCGTTGGAAGAGATGGCGGCCGCAATCCGCCAGATGTCCGCGACCGTGCGGCAGAACGCCGAGAATGCCCAGACCGCCAATCAGCTGATGGTTGCGGCGCGCTCGGCTGCGGAAAATGGCGGCCAGGTGGCGCAGTCGGCCGTCGAGGCTGTGGCCATGATCCAGGATCTTCGCCAACCGTATCGCCGACATCGTCGGGCTGATCGAAGAGATCGCCTTCCAGACCAATCTGCTGGCACTGAACGCGGCGGTCGAGGCCGCCGGGCGGCGATGCGGGCCGGGGCTTTGCCGTCGTGGCGGCGGAGGTCCGGGCGCTCGCCGGACGTGCCGGCCAGGCTTCAAAGGAGATCAAAGGCCTGATCAGCAGCAGCGGCACCCATGTGACGCGAGGCGTCGACTCGTGAACAAGGCCGGACATTCCCTGAGCGACATCGTCACGTCGGTGAAGCGGGTCGCCGAAATCGTCTCGGAGATCGCCGCCGCGAGCCGGGAGCAGTCCGATGGCGTGCAACAGGTCGATGCCTCGGTCAACGAGATGGAGACGGTGACGCAGAAGAATGCGGCGATGGTCGAGGAATTGAACGCCGCCCTCAATGCCGTCGACCGGCAGATCGACGGGCTGCTCGATGTCGTGAGCATCTTCGATACGGGCCAGGTCCCTAGGGCGCGGCGCAGCGATGCCCGCGAAAGGCAGCAGAACCTGAGCGAACGGCTCTCCGAGGCCGGCTAACAGGCTATCGAGAGTTGTTATGGCCGGACTCCTGTCCGGCGCCCGCTCTGCCTAGTTGTTCTTGTAAGCGCGGGGATAGTACCAGACCTCGTACAGACTGACCGAATACATGACCGAGAAGTCACTGTAGGTGTCGGTGTCCCGCATATAGTTCGTGCGGTTGTCCAGGACGTAGAGGGACTCCCCGTCGGAGCCGAGCATGATGGCGTGGAACTCACCGGTGCTGCGGATCTTCCCGACGGCGATGGACAGGTCCTTGTCGTCGACGCCCGCCGTCCGTGCCAGGAACAACTTGAAGATGGCGTAGTCCTCGCAGTCCAGGCGCCCCTTGCGCTTGGCCTCGATCGGCTCCGCCCAATAGTCGTCCTGGTCCCAGATGTCAGGGTCGGTATCGTAGCGAAACTCGCTGTTGACCCGCTTGTTGATCGCCAGCAGCCGGTCGGTCGGGGACTTCGGCTGCAACGACTTGGCCCAGGCAATCCACGTTGCCAGCCTGTCCGATTTCTCTTCGTAACCATCGATGATTAGCTTGCGAACCCGGTCCCATTTGGGGGCCAAGCGGAAGCCCTTTGTGACTTTTTTCTCGCCCCCCAGGACAGGGTCGCTTGCGTATTTAGCGGCAACTTGCGATGAATTGGCAATTGCGGGCCGGCTGCTGAAAAATGCAGCGGAAACCAGTATTGCAACTGCGAATGCGTGTGCTGCCTTGCCCATGGGAAAGACCCCGAAAGACGCCGATACCGATCATAACACTGTTCCGTTGTCTTTTGGTATACCTAGTAATACGCTTGAACTCGCCGGGAATACTATACTCGGTATCTTGCGGGGAGCCCGGCGGCGTAAAGGAAGTATGTTCCGTTATCTGGCATTGGCGGCGATTGCTTGCGTAGCAGCCCTTGGTGGACTGCTGGCAGGGCCTTCCCGGGCCGACGGCCCGGTCGAGGTCACCCTCATCGTTGTCAATGATTTGCCGCGCGCGGAGGACGTAGCCGATCGCGGCGGGCTCGCGAAACTCGCATCAATCATCAAATTGCAGCGGGCGAGCCGGAAGCGCGTGATCGTTGCCCATGCCGGAAATGCCATCTCACCGTCGCTGCTCAGCGGCAACGATCAGGGCGCGTACATGATCGATATGCTGAACCGCATCGGCATCGATGTCATGGCGTTCGGCAATCACGAGTTCGACTTCGGTGCGGCAGTCGCCGGCGAGCGCGCGAAGGAAGCGCGCTTTCCCATCCTGCTCGCGAATGTGCGCGGGGCGGACGGCGAGCCCATCGGCTCGGCCGTGCCGACATGGTTCTATGAAGCCGATGGGATTCGGATCGCTTTCATTGGTATCGCGCGATCGGACCTTCAGGAAGTATCGCGCCCGGGACCTGTCGCGGTGGAATTGGCTTTGGCCCTGGTAGGGCGCGTCGCTCCCGCCCTGCGTCAAAGCGGCGCTGATCTGGTGGCAGTGCTGGGCGCCGTAAACGACGCCGAGGAAAGGGCGCTGATCAACAGCGGTCTGGTGGATCTGGTCTTGGGAGCTGGCGAACGATTGCATGCGACGTTCGATGGGCGTGCGGCCGCCGCCGCATCCAGCCGCGATGCAGAGCATGTGATACTCCTGGACCTTCGGCTCGACCGCTACAAAGTTGAAACCGTTGGCGATGGCGATCTCTCGGGCCTGTTGGAAGGCGAGCAGGCGATCGATGCGATTCAGCCGCGGGTTGAAATGCGGTTTCGCTGGTCGGTGGATTTCCGATCGATCGACAGCCTGAATGTCCAGCCAGATGCTGAAATTGCCGACGAGATCCAGCACCTGCTCCTGAATTTTTCGCACGATCTGGGTTCGCGCATCAGCGTCGTCGACAAAGACCTGGACATCAGGGACGTCGTCGTGCGGGAAGGCAAATCGCCGTTCGCCGATGCCGTCGCCGACGCAATGCGGTCCGAGCTCAAGGCCGATGTGGCGTTGATCAATGCCGGGGCCATACACGCCGACCAGGTGATTCCCGCCGGAACGCCGATCACCCGGCGCTCCCTGGTCCAGTGGCTTCCATTCGAGAGCCGCGTGTTGCTGCTCCGGGTCAGCGGCGAGCAGATCAAGATCGCATTGGAAAACGGCGTAAGTCAGTTTGACGAGTATACCGGCAAGTTTCCCGTCGTCTCCGGACTGGAAGCGAGCTTCGATCCCAGCCGTCCGGTGGATCATCGCGTCTCCGGCATCACCATCGGCGGGAAGCCGCTGCGGCTCGATCACAACTACCTGATGGCGGTGAACGATTTCGTTGCCGTGGGCGGCGACGGCTACGACGTGCTCGCCAAGGCGCACCGCATCATCGATCTCCGTACCGCCGACCTCCTGGTCCAGCACCTGACCGACTATCTGGCTCAGGCGGGCGCGATAGAAGCAACCGGCGCGCCGCGACTCCGCTTGGTGTCGCCGGCGTCCACGCCTTGATGCGCTGACGGGACGGCGCGGGCCGACATACAAGGCTCCCAGCTTCGCCATTGCCGGATTGACCGCTTTCGGCCATTTTCGCCGCATCGATCCGCGGCCCGCCGCTTAGGACCGCGAGAGCAGCAATGTGCGTTTGTCGTTCTCCATGAATATCCTTTTCATCCATCAGAATTGCCCGGGCCAGTACAAGCATCTTGCGCCGCATGTGGCGGCGGTGCCCGGCAACAAGGTCGCCTTCATCACCCAGCAGGGCAAGCCGAGCGTCAACGGCGTCACCAAGGTCGAATACAAGCCGACCCGGCAGGCCGGCTCGAACACCCACCGCTATATCAGGAACTTCGAAGGCTTCGTGCTGAACGGCCAGGGCGTCGCCCGCGCGGCGATCCAGCTCAAGAAGGCGGGTTTCGTCCCCGACGTGGTCTGCGCCCATCCGAGCTGGGGCGAGTCCCTGTTCATCAAGGACGTGTTTCCGGATGCGCGCCTGCTGCTGTTCTGCGAGTTCGACCATCGCGCCGTCGGCGCCGATGTGGGTTTCGATCCGGCCTATCCGGTGGAGATCGACGATCTCTGCCGCGTGCGCGTCAAGAACGCGGCGCATATGTTGTCGCTGGAATCGATGGATTGGGGCGTCAGCCCGACGGAATGGCAGCGGCGCCAATATCCGGAATGGTGGCGCAAGCAGATCTCGCTGATCCACGATGGAATCGATACCGAAGTCGCGAAACCCGATCCGACGGCGTCATATACGCTGCCGGATGGCACAGTGTTGCGTGCCGGTGACGAGGTCGTGACCTATGTCGCGCGCAATCTGGAGCCGTATCGCGGGTTTCCGACCTATATGCGCGCGCTGGAGGACCTCTGCCGCCGCCGCCCCAATGCGCAGTTCATCATCGTGGGCGGCGATGATGTCAGCTATGGCCAGCGGCTGCCCAAGGGCGAGACCTACCGGCAGAAATATCTCAGCGAAGTGACCATCGATCCCGCGCGCGTGCATTTCATCGGCCAGGTTCCCTATGACCAATTCATCAGGGTGCTGCAGGTTTCCTCCGCCCACATCTACCTGACTTATCCGTTCGTGCTGTCCTGGTCGATGATGGAGTTGATGGCCACGGGCTGCCTTCTCATCGGTTCGGACACGCCGCCGGTGCGCGAAGTGCTGCAGGAAGGCAAGAATGGGCTGCTGGTGGATTTCTTCTCGCCGCAGTCGGTGGCTGATCGAGTTGAGGAAGTGCTGAAGAATCCGGAGAAGTATAGGTCCCTGCGCGAGAAGGCGCGCCAGACGGTACTCGAGCGCTATCAACTCGCCGATTGCCTCACCCGTCATGTGCGGCTGATCGAGGACGTCGCAGAGCGGCGCTTCCCCCCGAGGGAAAGCGCCGCCGACAAGAAGATCTCAGGACTTTAGAAAGCGCGGAAGAGCAGGCCGGCCAAGTCGAAGCACAGATCGTTGGGGGCGCGATGGATCTGGCATCCGTCCGGCCTGCTCCCCGCATCCGCGTGCCGGACTATCGGTGTCCGACGCGCAGGATCCTGCCGCTATAGGGATCCATGATCACGGAAACCGGGCGGCGATAGCGGTCGAAGGCATAGACTTTGTAGTAGCCCTTCTTCGCCTTGATCTCCTGCACGTTATAGAAGTGCTGCATCCTCAGCTTGTGGACGATGACATGGCGGGGCAGGGGCTGCCGGTTGACATAGTGCGAGTCCTGGTAGGGCTGCCGCCACGGATTGCTCCAGTCGTGTCTGCCCGGGCTGTTCTTGGAATAGTCCGGATAGTTGCCATTGTATTGCTGCTGATATTGCCAGTTATTGTTCTGCTGCTGATATTGCCAGTTATTGTTCTGCTGCGGATATGGCCACTGGTTGTAGCGCTGTTTGGGCCGATTGCCGTAGTGATCATCATAGTTGTCGTCATCATGGACAAGGATGATACCGCCGAGGTCGCCGGCGCCCGGAGTCCCGGCAAACGGCGCCGTGGATTTCGGCGCGGCGCGATGAAAGGTTTCGGTCGCGGCCGCGGGATTGCTGGCGGCAAGCAGCAGGCCAAACAGGGCGGCAGCACTCAGCACTGTTTTCATTTTGGGGTATCCTTTCCTTCCTCAATCGCGGCTTTACCAACCGCATGGTGACGCTATCCTGCATCGCCCCACCTGAACGGAGTTTGAGCGCCATATTCATGCCCCGTTCAGGCTCAATCCGTATGATCCCGGCCCATGAAAACTGCTGGACTCCGCATTAACCGCCTGATTGCCGCCGTTTTGGCCGGCTTGGCCTGGGGCATGTTTTCGCCCTTGCCGGCCGTGGCCGATGACAGCGATTGGCTGTCCGTGGGGCTGCCCGATACCGGCGATTCTGTCACCGAACCCGTTTGGGACGAGGCGCAGAATCAGAGCGGTTCCGGCCCCGCGGTCTCGCTCAAGGAAGTGCGCCGGATCGTGCGGCGGCAATTCGGCGGCGAAATTCTCGATACCCAGCTCTACGAAACCGGCGGCGGCTGGATCTATCGGGTGCGCGTGTTGCAAAAGGATGGCCGCGTTGTCGATGTCGGCGTCGACGGGAACAGCGGGCAGATTGTCGACGTTCAAGGCTGACGATTGAGGAAGGGGCGCCGTGCGAGTTCTCGTTGTAGAAGATGATGCCGATCTGTCGCGGCAACTGAAGGCTGCTATTGACCGAGGCCGGATATGCCGTCGATACGGCGCCCGACGGCGAGGAAGGCCATTTCCTCGGCGATACGGAACCCTATGACGCGGTGGTGCTGGATCTCGGCCTGCCGGTCATCGACGGCGTCACCGTGCTGAAGCGCTGGCGCCGCGCCGGCCGCAACATGCCCGTGCTTATCCTGACTGCGCGCGACCGCTGGAGCGAGAAGGTCGCGGGCTTCGACGCCGGCGCCGACGACTATGTCACCAAGCCGTTCCAGATCGAGGAGGTGCTGGCCCGCATCCGCGCCCTGATCCGCCGCGCCGCCGGCCATTCCTCGGGCGAACTGGAATGCGGCGGCCTGCAGATCAATTCCGGCTCCGGCCGCGTCACTGTCGATGGCGATCCCGTGAAGCTGACGGCGCAGGAATTCCGCCTGCTCGACTATCTCATGCATCACAAGGGCAAGATCGTCTCGCGCACCGAATTGACCGAGCATATCTACGACCAGGATTTCGATCGGGAGTTCAACACCATCGAGGTCTTTGTCGGCCGCCTGCGCAAGAAGCTGGGCGGCGACTACATCAAGACCGTGCGCGGCCTCGGCTACAAACTGTCGCCGCCGGGCGATGAGGCGTAGAACCGGCTCGCTCGCTCTCCGCCTGATCCTGGCGGCGGGTGCCTGGATTGCCGTTGCGCTGCTGGCCGTCGGCTTGATGCTGTCGGCGATCTTCCGCGACTACGTCGTGCGGAGTTTCGATGCGCGGCTGAACGCCCTGATGGACAGCCTGATTGCCGTTGTCGAGGTGGCGCCCGATGAATCCCTGACCCTGTCGCGGCCGCTGGGCGAGCCGCGCTTCGATCAGGCCTATTCAGGCTGGTATTGGCAGATCAGCGGTCCCGAGAACGCGGCGCTGCAATCGCGTTCTCTCTGGGATCAGGGTCTCGCCGTCGGCGATGTCGAGGGCACGGATGTCGCCACGCGCGACATCATCGGTCCGGAGGAAGTGCCGTTGCGGCTGGCCGAGCGCGCGGTGTCGCTGCCCGGCGGCACGGGACGCTACGTGATCGCCGTTGCCGGTGACCGCAGTGAGATCGACGCCGAGATCCGTAAGTTCAACTTCGTGCTTGCCTGGTCGCTGCTGCTGCTTGGTTTCGGCCTTCTGGTCGCGATCTTCCTGCAGGTTCGCTACGGCCTCAGCCCATTGCGCCGCATCCGCCAGGCGATCATCGCCGTGCGCACCGGCAAGGCCGAGCGGCTGGAAGGCGAGTTCCCGTCGGAGATCATGCCGCTTTCCAACGAGATCAACACGCTGCTGGAGCAGAACGCGGCCGTGGTGGATCGCGCCCGCACGCAAGTGAGTAACCTCGCCCATGCGCTGAAGACGCCGCTCTCCGTTCTCACCAACGAAGCCGGCACTGCCGGTCCGGCCCTTGGCGATACGGTGAAGCGGCAAGTCGATGTCATGCGCCGCCATGTCGATCATTATCTCGCCCGTGCCCGCACGGCGGCCGCGGCGCGGGTGCTCGGCGCCCGCGTGCCCTTCGCGCCGGTGGCCGACGATCTGCGCCGCACGCTCGAGAAGATCTACCGCGACCGCGCGCTGCGGCTGGATGTGCGGGTGTCGCCCAATCTGGCCTTCCGCGGCGAGCGCCAGGATCTGGAGGAGATGCTGGGCAATCTCCTGGACAACGCCTGCAAATGGGCCCGCGGCCATGTGGAGTTGCAGGCTTCGTCAGACGGCACGCAGATCACCTGCACCGTCGATGACGATGGACCGGGCCTGGCGCCGGACCAACGCGAGGCTGTTTTTGCCCGCGGCAAGCGGTTGGACGAGCAGGTGCCCGGCTCCGGCTTAGGCCTCGCCATCGTGCGCGAGGTCGCCGAACTCTATGACGGCTCGATCCGGCTGGAAGCTTCTCCGGCCGGCGGCGCGCGCGCCGTGCTCTGCTTGCCGGCCGCTGTAACTGACTGAAATTACTAGTTTTATCAGCACCCGAAGCTGAACGGCCGATGAACCGGCCGATCAGATTGGGTTCAGTCGCGCTATGCGAACCTCCATGCCAGTCATGAAGGCGCCGACCAGTTGGGGGCGCCATGACGCGGAAGAACGAACTTCGTGGAGAAAGGAACGCAGCTATGAAGATCGCGAAGATTGGACTGGTCCTGGCGCTGACGGCGAGCACCGCGTTGGCGGGTTGTGCGAGCAACAACCCTTACGGCGGTGGCGGCGGCACCGGCATCAACAAGGAAATCGTCGGCACGGTGGTCGGCGCCGGCCTCGGCGGCTGGGCCGGTTCGACGATCGGCAAGAAGGGCAGCACGGGCCAGCTCATCGGCACGGCGGCCGGTGTCTTCGTCGGCGGCCTGCTGGGCAACCAGATCGGCGCCTACATGGACGATCAGGACAAGCTGATGGCACAACGCTCGCAGTATGAAGCGCTGGAGCGCTACCCCGATGGTGGCTCTGCCCAGTGGAACAATCCGAATAACGGCAACCATGGCTATACGCAGCCGAACAACACCTACCAGAGCAGCAACGGCCAGTATTGCCGCGAGTACCAGACGACCGTCGTGATCGATGGCCGTCCGCAGACCGGCTACGGCACCGCCTGCCGCCGCGCCGACGGCAATTGGCAGATCGCCGGCTAACGGTCCTGCACAAGCAAAAGGGGAAGTCAGCGATGCGCAGCAATCGCCCCCAACGCAGCCGCCGGCAGCAGATGCTGCTGGCGGCTGTTGCCGCGCTGATGATCGGCCTGGGCGGCAACGCCCAGGCCGACTACAGCGACGGCCAGGCCGCTTTCGAGCGGCAGGATTACAGCACCGCGCTCTATGAGCTCGAACCGCTGGCGGCGCAGGGAGACGGCCGCGCCCAATATCTCGTCGGCATCATCTATCGCGATGGTCTGGGCGTGCAGCCTGACTACGTCACGGCCTATGCCTGGCTCCATGTGGCGGCGGCCCGCGGCCAGCCCCAGGCGGCCTCCGCGCCGCGACGGCATGTCCTGGCGCCTGACGCCCTCGGAGATCGACGAGGCGCAGCGCATGGCGCGGGAATGGCGGCCGGGCACGGCCATCGCCGCGCAAACGCCGCCGCGCAACTACAACACCGGCGGCACCTATGATCCGAATGGCTATGGCGATCCGAACGGCAATGGCGCGGCCGACAGCGGTTATCGCACCGAACTTCGCGCGCTGAACCGCACGGAGACCATGGACCTCCAGTGGAACCTGGCGGTGCATGGCTACGATCCTGGCCCCGCCGACGGCGTCGCCGGTCCGCGCACGCGCGCGGCGATCGAGCAGTATCAGATCGACGCGCAATTGCCGGTAGGTGCCGTGCAGCGGCGAAGCGATTGAGAAATCGCATGAACAGGAAGAAGACAACGAGTGCCAGCGCAAAGGCGATGGTGATCGCGACCGCGTAGGCGGCATAGGTGGCCAAACTCTTGAGAACTCGATCCCGGCGGTATTGATCGACGGCGTCGCGAACCTGCTGGAGCATGGCTTCGGCCAGGAGAGGGCGGTCAACTCCCTCCAATTCGGCATCGACATCGAAAATCGACAGGACCAGCGCATTGCCTGCGACAATGTCGGAGCGGTCCGGCAGTGCTTTGACGACGATCCTCTCGCGCGTGACCGCGAGGTTGCGCGCCGTGTTCACGATCCGCTGCATGACCACCTGGGCGCGATCCTCGGCCGAATAGGCGGAAACGCCGCGAAGATGAAAGAGAAAGCCGCCGTCGATCGTGACGGGCGCGGTTTCCAACGAGGACAGGTTGGCTGCGTTACTT
Organism: uncultured Alphaproteobacteria bacterium; assembly: GCA_963816235.1. GTDB lineage: Bacteria > Pseudomonadota > Alphaproteobacteria > Dongiales > Dongiaceae > DATKFM01. Next base: position 167,455 of record CAWFKD010000002.1, read on the forward strand.
CCTGGGCTGAAACCGCAGGCAAGACCCCAAGGCCAGCCCCGACGGAGCATTGCTGCCAGGAGGCGATGTATCGTCCGCTTCATTCCTTCAGGCTGTCAGGATGCATCTGGCTCCGCAACGAAAGTTTTGGGACGATCAGGCCGAAGCGCAGCGCCGTCGCCCTGCGTGGTCCATTGCAGCATCTGCAGGTCGCCGTCGGAATTGCCGAAGGCCGCGATCGGCCGCCGGCCGATGAACTGCGTTGATGCCGACCGGCTTGCCGGCCTTGTCGTCGATGAAGTCGACCTTCGGCAGGCGTACCAGGACCGGGCTTGCCGTCGCGCATCTCGAACTTCGTCTCGATGCTGCAGCCGACGACCTGCTCGGGCGGAATGCCGTAGACCCGCTCGGTCCAGGGCCGCATGAACTCGACGCCGCCGCCGGAGACGATGTAGGTCTTGAAGCCGTTGGCGCGCAGGTAGGCGAGCAGCTCGAGCATCGGCTGGTAGACCAGCTCGGTGTAGGGCCGCTCGAACTGCGGGTGCTTGCGCGCGGTCGCGAGCCAGTCGGTGACGATCTTCTCGAACTCGTCGGTGGTCATGCCGGCGTGCGTCGCCATGATGAGCTCGACCAGGCCCTTCTCGCCGGCGGCCGCCAGCGCCTTCATGTCGCCTTCCAGCACCGCCTGGAACGGCTGCGTCGTCTTCCATTCCGGGTGCTGCGGCGCCAGCGCCTTCACCCGGTCGAGCGCGAAGGCGAGCTGGGTGTACATCGGCTGCTCGACTCCACAGCGTGCCGTCGTTGTCGAAGACGGCGATGCGCTCGGCGGCGCGGCACGAAGTCGGCGACGCCCTCCTTCGTCACCTTCGTCGACGAAGGCGACGATCGCCTTCTTCGTCGCGGCCGTCGTTCCAGGACGGCAGAGGATCGGCTGCTTGGCGCGCGCCTGGCGACGAAAGCAGCGCGATGCGACGATGTCGCGCACGCACGCGCAGATTGCGTCATCGGATGCCCGCCTTGATGTCTCCGCTGAGTCCTGAGTACGGAGTACTGCCTGCGACTGGAGACGCGGCTCCAGATCCGGGCGGCCCGGAGCAGCCGGTCTCAGTTGCCGCGTCGGCATCGGGATGTTGACGCCCTCCTTCGCGAGCTGCTCCCGCAGCCACTGGAACCGCTCGATAGTGCGAGAGCGTGATCGGGCCGGTGTAGCCGTCGCTCTGCAGCTTGCGCGGCGGGTACTTCACGTAGGTCTTCATCAGCTCCTTGATCGCCTCGCTGATGGTCACCATCGTCCAGGTGCGCTCGGTGAAGTTGTTCATGAAGATGTCGTAGCGCTCCTGCGGGTCCTGCCAGAGGTCGAAGACCTGCGGCACGGTGGCGACGTACTTCTCCGCGCCCTTCCAGCCGAGGTTGGTGTCGACGGCGAGGCCGCCGGTCGCTGCACCGTCGTCGCCGCGCAGGTTGAAGACGGCCTTGTAGTTGCCGACGCGCGCCGCGCCCGGGCGACAGCTCGTTCTCGGTGAAGTAGAACCAGGTCTTGCGCTGCGACTTGCCGGTGCCGAACAGGACCGGCGACATGTCGTAGCTGTCGAAGATGATCGGCTTGCCTTCGCGATCCTTCTCCGGCAGCTTGACGCCGGCGACCGAGGCGAAGGTCGCCATCAGGTCGAGGCCGCCGACGATGTCGTGGTTCTTGCGTGTCCGGCCGCGATCTTGCCCGGCCACCAGGCGATCGCCGGAACGCGGTTGCCGCCTTCGCGGACGGTGCCCTTGGTGCCGCGGAACGGCGTGTAGCCGGCGTCGGGATAGACGTCCTGCCAGGCGCCGTTGTCGGTCGTGTAGAAGACGAGCGTGTTCTTGTCGAGGCCGAGCGCGCGCAGCTTGTCCATGATGCGGCCGATGCGGGCGTCGAGCTCGACCACCGAGTCGGCGTACTTGCTCTTCGACATCGACTTGTGGACGAACTCCGGGTGCCGGCATGTTCGGCTGGTGCACCTTCATGAAGTTGACGTTCATGAAGAACGGCTTGTCGGACTTGCGCGGCCTCGTCGAGGATACTCGAGCGCCGCCTTCTCGACGTAGCCGTCGAAGAACGGAATGCCGACGACGCCTCTTGCTCGCCGGCGTGTCGACGTACTGGCCGTTGATCTTGAAGTCCTCCTTCGGCGGCTTCGCCCGCCTTGCCGGACAGCGCGCCCTTGGTCACCTTCTGGAACATCGCGCGCAGCTCCGGGTCCATGTCCGGGAACCAGGTCGGGTCGGCGTAGGTGTAGGCGTTGAGGTGATAGAGGCCGACATACTTCATCTCGTCGTAGCCCTGCGCGTTGGGCAGCGCGTAGTCGGCCTCGCCGAGGTGCCACTTGCCGGTGAAGTAGGTCTTGTAGCCCGCCGGTCTTCAGCACCGAGCCGAGCGTCCATTCGGCCGCCGGCAGGCCGCCGCCCTGGCCCTGGAAGGCCACGGTGGTCATGCCGCTGCGGTTCGGGATGCGGCCGGTCTGCATCGCGGCGCGGCCGGGCGTGCAGCTCGGCTGCGCATAGAAGGAGAAGAACGTCATGCCCTCGTCGGCCAGCCGGTCGATGTTGGGCGTCGGCATGCCGCGCCCTTCGCCGCCGCCGTAGGGCCCGAGGTCGCCGTAGCCGGTGTCGTCGGAGACGATGAGGATGATGTTGGGCTTGTCCTGAGCGACGGCTGGTACCGGCGCAAACAAAGGTGCGGCGGCGATCAGTGCGGCCGCACCGATGAAAAACCGACTATGCATGGTGTTTCTCCCTGTTGGAGGTTCGCCTAGCTTTTGGTCACGTTTTCTTATTGGAGCCAAATGAGCCCCATAACTCCTTCGGAATCCTATTGGCCAATGCGGCAACACCTACCAACCGTCTCTGGTCGCATGGCTGACGGCGAAGGGATCGCAAAAACACATCGCCGCGATCATGCGGGATATTCTCCCGCGCAAAGCGCAGCCGACGGGGTGCCCCTTAGCCAACCCGTTGGCGGTATCATTAGAGTGGCAGGAAGGGCTTCACTATTGGACTTAGGTCCAATGGCTCCGCGCAGGATCAATTTTCCGGTACACAGCGGAAATGACTACCGTTCGCCCGCAATGCCCTCAGCGCATCACTGGCGCAATGCTCATTCCTTGGGAAACAGAAACGTCACGATGAGGCGGCCGCCGAAGCCTTCGGGACCGCTTGTCGGGCTGTCGGCCCAGTAGCGCACGCCGGCTCCGAGGCTGACCGGCTGCTTGCCGATCTTCACGAGCTTGCTCACCTCGGCGTTGATCGGCACCGACCACTGCTCGGCCTTCCAGTTGTAGGCGATTCCGTGTTGAGCGTGAACGTCCAGGCATCCTTCGTCGTGTAGGCGACGAAGGGCTGCAGGAACAGGCTGCTGACATCGGCGCGATCGTCGTCGCCGGCCACGGACCAGATCTGATTGTCGAGAGTGCCGACCGTCCACGGGCCGGCCTGCTTCAGGACGACGGCGGTGGGGCCGATGCCGAACTTCTCGGTGCCGAGGAGGTCGTCGGTGCCGTCGGCACCAGGAATGCCGGGCCGACGCCCCAGATCAGTCCGCCGAACGACGACGGCGGCCTTCGGCGAGAAGAAGAGGCTCTGCGTGATGTCGCCGAGCCCGAACTGATCGCCGGCGCCGGGGAAGATATCGTTCTGATAGGTGATCGGCAGGATGGTGCGCGAGATCACGTTCCAATCATCGGCGATCGAAACCGGGATGACCGGCTGCAAGTTCGAGCGTGTAGCGGCAGCCGTCGTCCGCCGGGCCGATGTTGCAATCGAAATTCGATTGCAGCGGCACGCTGATCAGCGACGCTACCGGATTGCTCAGCTTCTTGGCCAGTTCCTGGGCTTCATCGGCCGGCGCAGCCGCCTTGTCGGCGGGTTTCGTCTCCGCGGCCTTCGGCTCCGTCCCCGTGTCCTGGGCAAGACAACCTGCGCCGAAGGCCGCCATCGTGGCGAGCGCGAGACCTCCGGTGAGCATGTTCATCAGCATGGTCCGCTGTTTGCCATGCTCGGTGTAACCTCAAGTTCGGATTACTGCCATGCGCTCGATGATTGGACGGCGCGGTACTGACGGCAATTGGACCTTGGTCCAATCAGCCGATGACGTCGCTATGAGAATGGATGGGGGCCGCTACCCACGCGCGGCGATGTGATCCGCCAGATGCGCCGCATCCTGCCCGACGCCGAAGATGAAGGCCGACGCTCTTCGGGACAGCCAGCTCAGTCCAAGGAAGTAGAGCCCGGGCACATCTGTTACGCCGCAGCGATGGACCGGCACGCCGCGTTCATCGAATGCGCCAACCTTCAGCCAGCCGAAATCGAGTCCAAATCCCGTTGCCCAGATGATGGAGGCAATTCCGGCTTCCCGGAGCTTCAACTGCAGGATGGGGTCGGTGACGCATGCGGCTCCGGTTCGATGGTTCGAGCCGCCCGGCTCCTCGGGCAGGTCGAGGCCTTTCTTGAGCGACATAGGCGTCGGCCGCGTCGAGAACGGACAGGTAGTTCGCATCGCCTTGCGCGAGGTTGCTCGCCAGGTCGGGTGAGAAGCGCATCGCACCATCGCCGAAGCCCTCCGCCCTGCCCAGCAGCGTCACGCCGTCGGCCGCAAGGCGCCGAAAGTCGATGGTGCGGCCGCCATAGGCGCCGCTGACCGCGATCGTGACGTGCTCTTTCCGACGGATCCTGGGTCGTCGCGTCCCACAGGCCGAGGACACCCAGCCACCAGCAGAAGTCGCGCCCGCGATAACGCCGGGGAGGGCGCTCATGGTGGCCGACGGACAGATAGACGCGCCGGCCCGCCCGCGAAAGTTCGTCGGCGATCTGAGCGCCCGACGAGCCGGCCCCGACCACCAGCACCGCGCCCTCGGGCAGCTGGCCGGGATTGCGGTAGGCGTTGGAATGCATCTGCACGATCCCGCCTCCGGCGGCACGACGGCCGGGATGATCGGGCGTTGAAACGGTCCGGTGGCGGCGACCACATTGGTCGGCTTCGATCTCGCCGCTCGGAGGTTTCGGCGCGGAAGCCGGTGCCGTCGGGCTTCGCGTGCAGCGCCGTCACCGCGACGCCGCAGCGGATGGGTGCCGCGATCCGCTCGGCATAGGCGACAAAATAGTCCACCATCTGGTTGCGCGTCGCGAAGCCGTCGGGATCGACGCCGGCGATCGGCAATCCGGCAATCTGTCATGCCAGGCGGGACCGTTGGCGTGCAGACCATCCCACCTTTCCGTGCGCCAGCGTTCGGCAATCCGATGCCGTTCCAGGACGAGGTGGGACAGGCCGCGCTTGCTGAGCTGCTCGCTCATCGCCAACCCGGCCTGACCGCCGCCGACGATCAGCGTCCCGACTTTTTCAGGTGGCATCACGAGATCCTATTTTACTAGGGTGAAACTCACGCACAGGGTACTCAGTTGTGCGGTCACGAACTGCCGAGTTCGAAAAGTTTCTGAAAGCGAGGATGGCTTCGAAGGGGATCGAGATCGGTATCATTCTTGAACCACAGTTTTTGGTCGGGTCCCACTTGCGGCAACCAGATCTCCAGCAGATCAATGGCGCGGTCGAACTCACCCAGCAGCGAATAGGTGCAGGCGATATTGTACCAGGCACTGGAGGGGTCACTCTCGACTGCCAACGCACGCGACAGCCACTCCATTGCCCGTTCGCGTTCGCCGAGAGCCGCCAACACACTGGCACCCAACGCGGCCGGATCGGAATTCTCCGGATGCCGGTTGAGTACTTCCTCGGCCCTCTTGATCCCAAGCTGTGCGTATCTTTGCAACTCGTCGTGGCGTCCGAGCGCTTCAAATACGCCGTGGAGGAGCAGTGGCGATTTGTAGTCGTTGGGCTGAATTTCCAGTGCACGAATGTAGTGCTTAGCGGCACGATCGAAGTCGCCTTCCGTGTAGCAAAATCGACCATAATAATAGTTGGCTTCATGGCAATTGGGATCCAGGGCAAGCGCCTGCTCGAAGGCTGAAACCGCTTCGGCACGGCGGCCAGCGTTGACTAAAGCGTGGCCGCGAGCCGCGTGCGCCTCCGGCAAATTCGGTTCTATCGCCAGCGCCTTGCCGGTGGTCGCTAGGATTTCGTCGATCGAGATTGCGACACCAAGCCAGGAACTGAGATAGGAATCGCATTCCGCCATGCCGGCATAGGCGCGTGCGTACCGGGGATCCAATTCCACGGCCCTGGCGAACAAACGCCGGGCGAGCTGCAGGGAGGTCTTGGTACGCATGTGGAGATATTCCCGCGCCCTCAAGTAGTGTGTGTAGGCCTCAACGTTGTCGGTCGGCGCCTGCTCGATGACTTTCTTCTCCTCCGGCAACAGTTTGACCTTGAGCTGACCAACGATCGTATGAGTGATCTCATCCTGAAGGGCGAAGATGTCGGTCAGATCGCGGTCATAACGATCGGCCCACAGATGGCAGGCCGTTCTTGCCGTCGATCGAGCTGGGCGGTTGATGCGCACCCGCTGGCCAGCCTTGCGAACGCTTCCTTCGAGAATGAACTTCGACGCCGAGCTCCTGAGCCGCCTGCTGGACCTTGATGGGTTTGCCCTTGTAGGTGAACACCGAATTGCGGGCGATGACGAACAGGCCGGAAATCTTCGACAGGTCGGTGATGATGTCCTCGGTGATGCCGTCGGAGAAATACTCCTGCTCGGGATCGCCGCTCATGTTGTTGAACGGCAGTACGGCGATCGACGGTTTCTCCGGCGCGAGCGGTTCAGCTTCGCTGGAATGGCAGCGCCCGGGCCGGTGTGTGCTGTGCCGACGAAGACATTGACATTGTAGACGCGCACCGGCCGCTCGATGTTCTTCAGCATCTGCTCGCCGGTATCCTCGAAGGTGAGGTCGAGCCGGCTGCCGACATTGTCACGCACGGAGCCGGAAACGGCGACGCCGCCCGGCTTGGCGATGCTCTCAATGCGCGCGGCGACGTTGACTCCGTCGCCGTAAATGTCGTTGTCCTCGACGATGATGTCGCCGAGGTTGACGCCGATGCGGAATTCGATGCGCCGGTCGTGCGGGCACATCGGCATTCCGCTCGCGCATTCTCCGCTGGATTTCGGCGGCGCAGGCGACCGCGTTCACGACGCTCGGAAACTCGACCAGCATGCCGTCGCCGGTAAGTTTGACGATGCGGCCCTGGTGCTCGGCGATCTTGCCGTCGACCAGTTCCTTCCGGTGTGCCTTCAAGCGCGGCGAGCGTGCCGACTTCGTTGGCTCCCATGAGTCGGCTGTAGCCGACCACGTCGGCGGCTAGAATGGCGGCAAGGCGACGTTGAGTGCGGTCGTCGGGCATGGGTGCAACCGCCCATTTGGAGTACGTTAAGTGCCAAATTGTATTGGCGCCCCGTTGCGGAGTCTATCGCGCCTTAGGTCCGATCAGGGTCATAGGCGGAGAAAGCCAGTCTGAGTTCGCGGGGTGTCTGGCTCACAACCCCTTCCTCGCGACTCTAGGCAGCCTGATCCTGCGCTTTCGCCGGCACCAGCTGCTTCACCATGGCCTTGATCAGGCGCGGCAGGTCGTAGGGGAAGCGGGCGGTGATCAGGTTGCCGTCGACGACGCAGGGCTCGTCCAGGACGGTGGCGCCGGCGTTCTCGAGGTCGATCTGGATGTTCCACACGGCCGTGGCGCGCTTGCCCTTGAGGATCTTGGCGCTGACCATGACCCACTGGCCGTGACAGATGGCGGTGGTGGGCTTGCCGGCTTCGTGCATGGCGCGCACGAAGTCGCGCGCATGCGGGATCCATGCGCAGCGCGTCGGGGTTCCAGCAGCCGCCCGGCAGGAGGATGGCGTCGTAGTCCGCCGCCTTGGCCTCGTCGGTGTAGCGGTCGATCTTCAGCCAGCCGGCATTCTCCATGAGGCGGATGGCCAGGACGTGGGTGGCGCATTGCGGCGGGAAGCGCAGGCCGAGCGTGGGGTGGAACTCGCCGATGCGCGGCGAGACCACATGGACCGTGGCCCCATGTTCCGCGAGCCAGCGATGGGCGCCGATGATCTCCACCTCCTCGACGCCGTTGGTGCAGCAGATGGCGATGCGCTTGCCCTTGAGCAGGTTGGGGTCCGACGGCGGGTCGAACAGGAAGGCCTTGAGTTCCCGATTGAGGTCGCCGTCGGCCGTGACCAGGAGTTCCGTGGAAATCGACGGCACCGGCGACGAAGACATCAGCTGCTGCATGCGGTTGAAGGCGGCGGCCTGTGGTGATGTGCTCATTGCTCCTGCTCCCTGAAGGAAGTTTGTTATGAGACGGAAGTTAGCAGTTCGCCCTAAATGACGCCACTCATTGTGCGAAAAGCCGCCGGCGGAAAGCTCCCGGACTGTTTCGAGGGCTCCGCGCATCTCAGTTAGGCGCAATTGGCAATCGGTGAGCCGCGGCGGCAAACCTCCTGCCGAAATGCCTATTCGCCAATTTCGATCAGCGCCTTGATCAGGCCGGTTTTCTGCGACGCCCAAACTGGAATGTTGCGAAGGGCATCCTCGAGGCTGGCGCGATGGGTGATCAGGCGGCCCACGGGGACAGCGCCATTGCGGATGGCCACGATGACGCGATCGAAATCCTCCGAGGTGGCATTGCGGCTCGCGAAGAGTGTCATTTCCTTGCGGTGGAAATCCGGATCCATGAAGCTGATCGCGCCCTTGACCACGCCGACGAGCACGCAGCGGCCGCCATGAGCTACGAAGTCGAAGCTCCTTTCCATCGCCGCTTGGTTGCCAGTCGCGTCGAACACGACATCAAAACCGCCAACAAGGTCAAGCGCACCTGCCGTTTGCGGCGAACTGCGTTCGGCCGGAATGGCAGTGATCGCCATGATGGACTGCGCTGCGGCGCCTCTTTCTGCATCCCGATCGAAAACAGAGACATTGGCGCCCGACAGCAGGGCGAAGAGAGCAACGCCCAGGCCGATCGGACCCGCGCCGACGACGAGCACCTTGTCGCGGCTCGTTACCGCGCCTCGCCGCACCGCATGCGCACCGATGGCCAGGAATTCCACGGTGGCGCATTCGTCCAGGGTCAGGCCCTGCGCGGGAATGAGATTGCCCGCCGGCACGGACAGCAGCCCGGCCAGGCCGCCGTCCCGGTGAACGCCCAGCACCGAAATGCCGACACAGCAATTGGGCTTGCCCGCGAGACAGGCAACGCATTGCCCGCAGGAGACATATGGATTGACGACGCAGATCTCGCCGGCCGAAAGAGCTCGATTGTGCCGGCGCTTCGACGATCTCCACGGCGAGCTCGTGACCCATCACGCGCGGGTACTCGAGGAATGGATGCTTGCCCTGGAAGATGTGATAGTCGGTGCCGCAGAGGCCGACGCGGCGCGGGCGCACCAGCGCATGTCCCGGCATGGACTCCGGCACGGGCCGCTGCGTCATCTGCAATTTGCCCGGTTCGACGCAAATGAGCGCATCCATGCGCTGCACGAGTCACCTGCCTGTTTTTGAGGGATGGCGGCCAAGATATCCGTGATAGCCGAGGGCCGGCGCGGCGCCGGCCCTCGCACCATCGGTTAGAAGTTCGACATGTTGTCCTTGGTGACCAGGGCGGCGCCCGAGTCGATCAGCGACTCGACCTTCTCGCCCTTGATCGACTTGACCAGCGCGTCCACGCCGAGCTCGGCCATCTTGGCGGGGAACTGCGCCACGGTGGCGTCTTCGATGCCGGCTTCCAGCGCTTCCTTCTCGCCGCAGCAGAAATCGAATCCGACGAGAATGATGGCATCGTTGGCAATGCCGGCATTCTTGATCGCCTGCGCCGCGCCCGCTGCGGGCGGACCGCAAGCGGCGTAGATGGCCTTGAGTTCCGGATTCGCCGTCAGAAGATCCTGGGCAACGTTGATCCCCAGCTCCTCCGTGCAGTTCGTGGCGCCGCGGCCGACGATCTTGACATCGACGCCCTGCAGCCCGTCGAGCATTCCCTTCACCCGGTCATCGAGCGATGGAACGCCGGGCACGCCCTCGAGAATGCCGAGGGTGTCGCCGCTCTTCAGAACCGACTTCAGATACCCGCCGGCGATCTTGCCGGCATTGTAGTTGTCGGTGGTCGCCAGCGCCGTTCGCCCGTTCCAGTCCGGGATGTTGTTGTCCATGAGGACAACCTTCACCCCCGCGGCGATGGCCTTGTCCAGTGTCGAGGCCACGGTCGGGTCGACCGGAGTCAAGGCGATGCCCTGCACGCCCTGGGTGACCATGGACTCGATGAGGGCGATCTGCCCCTCGATATCCGTGGCCGATGTGCCCTGGCCGAAGACGATTTCCAAGCCCGGATTGGCCGCGGCATAGGCCTTGGCCGCATCCTCCATGGTGGCGAAGAACGGCACGGGGAACTTGGTAATGAAGCCGATCTTGATGTTGTCGTCGGCGGTCGCGGGCCCGGCGGTCGCGGCAGCAAGCGCCAGCCCTGCCAAAACTAGTCGTAGTCTCATACGGCACCTCCCTGTCTGGATCGCCCCGGTTTGAAGCGATCCCTTGTTTTCGCCGCTCTTCAGGGCGGCGAATTCCGTTACACCGCGGCCCCGACGATCATGGCGACCAGCTCCTGCTGGTTCGCGCGGCCCGGCTTCAACTCGCCGACCTTGCGACCCTGGCGGAGCACCACCGCCCGGTCGGCAAGCTCGACCACATGTTCCATGTTGTGGGTGATCAGGATCACCGCATTTCCCTCGGCGCGAAGCTGCGCGATCAGGTCGAGCACCTTGCGCGACTCGCGCAGGCCGAGGGCGGCGGTCGGCTCGTCGAGGATCACGACCTTGCGCGCGAAGACGGTCGCGCGCGCCACCGCAATCGCCTGGCGCTGGCCGCCCGACATCAGGGCGACCGGCGCATCGAACTTCGGCAGGTTGACCTTGAGCCGGTCGAGCACCGCGGCCGCCTCCCGATCCATGGCGGCGCTCCTGAGAAATCGCAGCCCTTGGGGAAGCCAGGCGGGAAAGGCGATCTCCCGGCCGCAATAGAAGTTCTGCGCCGGGGTCAGGTTGTCGAACAGCGCAAGATCCTGATAGACGGTTTCGATCCCCGCGCGGCGTGCGGCGGCGGGCGAATGGAGCGAGACAGCCTCGCCGTCGAGGGCGATCTCGCCGTCATCGAGCGCATGGACGCCGCTGATGCACTTCACCAGCGTCGACTTGCCGGCGCCGTTGTCGCCGAGCAGCGCCAGCACCTCGCCGCGATACGCCTCGAGGGTGACATCCCTGAGGGCATGCACGGCGCCGAAGCGCTTCTGCGCATGGCGCACCGCGAGGACGGGCGCGCTCATCGTAGCCTCCCGGCTTGCAGGGTGCGCGCCCGCGCTTCCAGATGATTGCGCAGCACATCGGCTTCGACCGCCAGGACGATGATGAGGCCGATGGCGATCATCTGGAAGAAGACGTCGACGCCCAGCAGATTGAGTGCATTGCGGATCACGCCGATCATCACCGCGCCGACGAGCGCATGGCCGATATGGCCGCGGCCGCCGAGGAAACTGGCGCCGCCGATGATCACCGCGGCGATCGTGTCGAGCTCCAGCAGGTTGCCGTAGAGCGGCGAGGCGGCCGCGGTCCGGCCGGCCAGCACCACCGCGCCGATCCCGGCGCACAGCCCGGAGATGACGTAGGTGGAAATCAGCACGCCCTTGACCGGGATACCCATCTGCAGGGCCGCCTGGGGCTCGCCGCCGACGGCATAGATCCAGCGGCCCCAGACCATCGCCTTGGCCATCAGCAGCACCAATCCAGCGACGGCGAACACGACAAAGAATGAGTTCGGAATGCCCAGGGTCGATGCGCCGCCGATGGTTGCAATCGCGTCCGGCATGCCGCGCATGGTGGTGTGGCCGATCGCCAGCTCGAGCGCGAGGCCCCGGCAGATGCTGAGGGTGGCAAGCGTGATGATGAAGGCGTGGGGCAGGCGCCCGAAGACGTAGACACAGCCATTGATGGCGCCGACGGCGGCGCCCGTGAGGATCATCGCCAGCGCGACCAGCGGCGCGGAATCGACCAGCCGGAAGACGAGCCCGCCGATGACCGTCGCCAGGGCGAGGTTGGCGCCGACCGAGAGGTCGATGCCACGGGTCAGGATGACCAGATGCTGCCCGACCGCGACGATGGCGATCACCGCGGTCTGCGCCAGGATATTGCTGAGATTGCCGGGCTTGAGGAAGTTCGGCGTGAGCAGGCTGATGACCGCTGCAAGCACGATCAAAACCAACAGCGGCCCGATGTTGAGGAGCTTGAGCCACAGCGAAACGGCGCCGGTCCCCCCGGCAGCCCCTTCGCCCTTGGCGGAACGGGAGGGAATATCCGGCTGCTCCCTTGTTCCCTCCGCCACGGCCATGTGCACCCTATTCCCGATTGTTCTTTATAGAGAAAAACCAGCAGGCAATCCCTGGTCAAACTGTTTTTTATGGATTAAAAGACAATCGAAAGGAGATGATCGGCATGAAAACGGACGCCGTGTTCAAACGCGCCTTCAACGACTCCCTGGATCTGATTTCAAAGCTCGGCGACAGCGAGGCAGTGCCATCCGAAAACCATCTGAGCGGCAGGCTCGGCGTCAGCCGCACGACGGTGCGCAAGGTTCTGTCGACTCTGGAGGCACAGGGCGTCGTGCGCAGGAACGGGCGCTACAGCATCGTCGATTCGGCCAGCGCCGGGATACAGCGTTTTCCGGAGGCGGAAACGGTTCCCATGGCGGCGCAAGTCGAAAAGCAGTTCATGGAATGGATGCTGCGCGACGACACGCGTCCGGGAACCGCCATCAACGAGCTCGAGCTGGCGCGGCGATTTGGCGTGGCGACCACCGGGATTCGCGAGTTCCTCAACCGATTTCAGCGCTTCGGCCTGATCGAGAAGCGGCAGAATGCCGGCTGGGTGCTCAAGGGCTTCACCGCCAGCTTCGCGATCGAACTCTTCGAAATTCGCGAGATGTTCGAATTGCGGTCAGCGATCGCCTTCGCGGCGCTGCCCGAAAGTTCGCCCCTCTGGCACCGGCTCCAGGCTTTGCGCGCAGAGCATGTCGCGCTCCTGAAGGAAGTGGGAAACCGCTTTCACGATTTCTCCGATCTCGACAGCCGCTTCCACCGCCTCATCAGCTCGGCGGCGCCCAATCGATTCATCGAGGATTTCTTCGATATCATCACGTTGATCTTCCACTACCACTACCAGTGGAACAAACGGGATGAACGGAAGCGAAACGAGGTCGCGATCCAGGAGCATCTCACCTATATCGATGCGCTGCTCAGCCGCAATGCCGCCATCGTCGAGCTGGCGTGCCAGGCGCATCTGGCCTCGGCGAGGGGAACCTTGATGAGCGCATCGTCGGGAAAGATTCCTGCGGCGCAAAGCGGGAAACGCGCTGAGGGATAGGCGTCTAGGTTTGAATCCGGCTTCTAGCTGTCCAACAGCCCCAGCGACAAGAGGTCGCTGCGCAGTTTCTCCGGCGACTGGAAATGCAGTGCCGACATGCCCGCGGCCTCGGCTCCAGCGACGTTGTGCAGCGCGTCGTCGATGAACACGGATTCGGCCGCCGCCAGCCCGTTGCGCGACAGCAGCAGCTCGTAGATACGCCGGTCCGGCTTGACCAGCTTCTCGTCGCCGGAGACAAGGATATCCCGAAACCAGCCGAGGAACTCATAGCGCTCCTTCGCGATGGGAAAAGTCTCCGCGGACCAGTTGGTCAGGGCATAGATCGGCACTTCCTTGTTCTTCAATTCGGCCAGCACATCGAGAGTGCCTTGGATCGGCCCGTTCAGCATCTCATCCCAGCGCTCGCGATAGGCCGCTATCAGTGGCCGATGATGGGGATGCTCGGCACTTAGTATCTCGATGGCATCGGCCCAGCGCCGGCCGCGATCCTGGGCCAGGTTCCAGGCGTTGTTGCAGACATGGGTGAGGAAATGCTCCATCGCCGCGTCGTCGCCGGCGAACAGCTTGCGGTAGAGATAGCGCGGATTCCAGTCGATCAGCACGCCGCCGAGATCGAAGACAACCGAACGGATCATGGGATGCTCAGGCCGGCCTTTCGCAAACGCGGTCCATCAGGCGCCGCATGAAATTCTCGCACTGCGCCAGCTGATCCAGCGCCACCCACTCGTTGGGTTTATGCGCCTGCTCGATGCTGCCGGGGCCGCAGATGATGGCGGGGATGCCGCTCTGCTGATAGAGCCCGGCCTCCGTGCCATAGGCGACCTTGATGGTGGAATTGCTGCCCGAGAGCGACTTCGCGAGCTGCGCCACCGGGCTGTCGGGCGAGGTGGAGAGGCCGGGAAAGGCGGAGATCTGTTGCCAGTCGAATCCGCAGCTCTTGTCGATGGCCTGCATCGCCGGCTGCAGCTCCCGCTCGGCGAAGTCTTTGACCTCAGCGAGCATCGCCTCGACATCGAGCTCCGGCAGATAGCGGAACTCGAAATCGAAATAGCAATCCTTGGGCACGATGTTGAGCGCCGTGCCGCCATGGACGATACCGGTATGGACGGTGGTGTGCGCGACATCGAACTCGTTGTCGAACGGCCCTTCGGCGGCAAAGCGCCGGCCCATGGCGCGCAGCTTGACGATGACTTCGGCGGCGTACTCCACGGCGTTCACCGCGTTCGGCGCCAGGGACGAATGCGCCTCGAGGCCATGCACATGGCAGCGGATGCTTTTCTTGCCCTTGTGGCTGACGGTGACTTTCATGCTCGTGGGCTCGCCGATGATGCAGGCCCAGGGCTTCACCGGCATCTCCCGCAGGACTTCCAGCAGCCGCCGCACACCGAGGCAGCCCACTTCCTCGTCATAGGAGAGGGCGAGGTTGATCGGCGTCTTCAAGCCGCGGCGCATGAATTCGGGCACGAAGGTCAGGACGATGGCGACGAAGCTCTTCATGTCGCTGACGCCGCGGCCATAGATCCGGCCGTCCTGCCGCGTCACCTTCCAGGGATCGGTGTCCCAGGCCTGGCCGTCGACCGGCACCACGTCGGTGTGGCCCGACAGCGCGATGCCCGGCTGATCGGCGGGTCCGAGCGTTGCGTAGAGATTCGCCTTCTTGCCGCTGGCGTCATGGACTAGCCGGCATTCGACACCATATTTCGCCAGGTAGGCGCGGACGAATTCGACCAGTTCCAGGTTGGAATTGCGGCTGGTCGTGTCGAATGCGACCAGCTTTTCCACCATTTCAAGGCTTGCGGGGCTGACGGACACGGTGGCAGTTTTCGCCGTTGTTTCCAGAGCGCCTGAAACCGGCGCGGGCGGCTAATATGGCCGAGGGCCCGGGTTAATGCCAGGGCGCGGCGGCAAGGAGTAATGGCGTGGCGTTGGTGATTCCCGGGGTATTGGCGGCGGAACATCCGCTGACGGAAGCGGGTGCTGCGAACGCCGCGCCGGTCGTCTTCGACTCGCCCCATAGCGGCAACGACTATCCCCAGGATTTCGCCTATGCCGCCCCCTTCAGCGTGTTGCGGCGGGCGGAGGATGCCTTCGTCGACGAGCTGTTCGCGGCGGCGCCGCTCCATGGCGCGGGCCTGCTGCGGGCCTTGTTTCCCCGCAGCTATGTGGATCCCAACCGCCATGAGCATGAAATCGATCCCAAGCTGCTGGCGGAACCCTGGCCCCACGATCTGCCGCTCAGCCCGCGCGCCGACCGCGGCCTGGGTGTCGTGCGGCGGCTGGTGCGCGCCACGGTGCCCGTCTATGACCGGCCGCTGACGGTGGACGAGATACTCTCGCGCATCGACAGCTATCACCGGCCCTATCACCTGGCGCTGAAGGAAATGCTGGATGCGACCCATGCCCACTATGGCGCCGCCTGGCATGTGAACTGCCATTCCATGAAGGGCGCCTATAAGGGCAAGCAGCGCGCCGATTTTGTCGTCGGCGATCGCGACGGCACGAGCTGCGATGGGGAGTTCACGGTGCTGGTCGCCGATACGCTGCAGGGTCTCGGTTACCGCGTCGGCGTGAACAGCCCGTTCAAGGGTGCTGAGATCATCATCCGCCACGGCGCTCCGGCGCAGAATCGCCACAGCCTGCAGATCGAAGTGAACCGCGCCCTCTACATGGATGAGGAGCGGATCGAGAAATCGCCGGGATTCGAGAAGTTGAAACAGGACATCGACAATCTGATCGCCGCCGTCATCGGCTACGCCCGCCAAAACCTGGCAGTGTCTACCGATGTGGAAACATCTCAAAAGTTGTCATCCCGGAAACCGCGCGTCAGCGCGGTTGTCCGGGACCCATGAACACGGTTCTCTCCAGGCGGCCTCGACAGTTCTTCGATATCATGAACAAGGGTTGGCTACCGGAGCGCGGCAGCTCTCTGCGTTCTACAGCTCGCCAGCTTCACCACAACTTGCCTAGTCCTGTGTTCATAGGTCCCGGGCTCGTGCCGGCTGACAGCGGCCGACGCCGGCCGGGATGACAATTTTAAGCGCGTCGCTGACTGCCTTACACCGCGAACTGCTCGGTCAGGATGCGCTCTTCCAGATTATGCTCGGGGTCGAACAGCAGGTTCAGCGTGATGTTGCGGTCCTCGCGCACGCTGACCTGAACCACGTCGCGCACTTCCGTGAAATCGGCCACGGCGCTGACCGGCCGCTTGTCGATCTCCCTGATATCGAACACCACCTCGGCACCATGGGGCAGGATGGCGCCGCGCCAGCGCCGGGGACGGAAGGCGCTGATGGGCGTCAGCGCCAGCACGTCCGAGCCCAGCGGCAGGATAGGGCCATGGGCGGAAAGGTTGTAGGCGGTGCTGCCCGCGGGAGTCGCCACCATGGCGCCGTCGCAGATCAGCTCCTTCAGCCGCGTCCTGCCGTCGATGCGGATGCCGATCTTCGCCGCCTGACGGGTCTGGCGCAGCAGCGAGACTTCGTTGATGGCATGGGCCTTGAAGGTACGGCGCTTGACGGTCCGCGCGACCATCAGCAGCGGATAAAGCCGGACAGTCTGCGCCGCCGCGATGCGTGCCGGCAGGCCGGCCTCGGCATAGCGGTTCATCATGAAACCGACGGTGCCGCAATTCATGCCGAAGATCGGCATGCCGCGGCTGAGAAAGCGGTGCAGCGTCTCCAGCATGAAGCCGTCGCCGCCCAGCGCCACCACCACCTTCGCGCGCCGCGGATCGCAGGCGCCATAGCGCTTCTCCAGGCGCAACCGCGCGCGTTGCGCCACCGGAGAGTCGGCGGCCAGGAAGCAGATCCGGGGCTCGGCTTTCGGACGGCGGTCGGGCAAGGGCGGTTACTTTCTTGAAATCGTTGGGGCGGGTTGCCGAGGCTGGCGGCGAGTATAGCGGCCTGCCATCCGCTGGCCAGCCCGGCGGTTTTCCGCTGGGGTCGCCCATGTTAAGTGATCGCCAGCGGCAACAGCGGGCAGGGACGGGTGAAATGTTTCGGGCAGCGATTCTTCTGATGTTTGCGGTGGCCTTCTGCGGCGGCGCCAGGGCCGATGAGGTCTCCGGCGACCGGCATGCCGGCTACTACTATCCGGTGCCGGAATCCAGCGAGACCTACACCGCCAGGGTCAACCGGCTGGTGGACAGCGACCGCAACCGGCGCATCGGATTCGTGACCGCCCTGACCACCGAATTGCTCAATCAGAAATATGCGCCCACCTACGCCATCTTCGCCAAGGGCGACGATGCGGAGAAGCTGATCATCATCGGCCTGATGGACGGCCAGCTCGACACCATCTACCGGGCTCGGGCCCTGTTCGCCACCTTGACCGCCGTGGCGCGCCTGTCGCCGATCTTCCAGGAGACGCCGGACGCGGACCGGATGACGTTCTTCGATCTGCTTAAATTGCTTGGGTTTGAACAGGTGACGATCAGCGATGGCGTCGGCTTCGCCCACCAGGTGTTCATCGAGTAGCGGCTGCCGCGTCCTCTGATCGTTCAACGCTGCCGCCGGAGCCCTCGACAGCGACCGCCTTGATCAGCGCATAGACCTGCTTGCCGATTGCGAGACCCAGATCGTGCCGCGAGCGCGCCGTGATGCCGGCCCAGATCGACGCCGGCGGATTGCTTGGGGTCGTGAGCCGCAGCAGGCATTGCTCCCGACGGTCATGGATTTCCGCGATGGTCACCGGCAGCACGTTCAGGATGCTGATGCCCGTGGGCGCCTGCAGGGCCACGGCGACATCGCGGGCGCGAATGCGCACGCGCACAGGGGCGCCCGGCGGCAGCGCCATCCGCCGCACCTGGAGTTCGGCGCCGGGCAGGCTGAGCCGCGTGAGGCCGAAGCGATCGTCATGGCCGGCAATATGGCCGGCGATCAGCGCCTCGGCCTCCGGATGGTCCATGATGTCGGCCATGTCCAGGCGGCCCACCAGTTCCTCGACGCTGCCGGTGAAAGCCGCGGCGCCTTCCGACATCAGGATCACCCGGTCGGCAAGCCGGACGATCTCGCCGAGATCGTGGGTCACATAGACGATGGGGATGCCGAAGCTGTCCCGCAATTTTTCAATGAAAGGAATGATCTCGTTCTTGCGCTCCGCATCCAGGGACGCCAGCGGCTCGTCCATCAGCAGCAGCTTCGGGCTGGCCAGCAGCGCGCGGCCGATGGCGACCCGCTGCTTCTCGCCGCCGGAGAGATCGCGGGGGCGGCGGTCCAGCAGCGGCGCGATGTCAAGCAGCGCGACTACTTCGTCAAAGCCGACGCGCCGTTCCTCCGCCGCGATGCGGCGGTGGCCGAACAGCAGATTGTTGCGCACGCTGAGATGGGGAAACAGACGGCCTTCCTGGAACACATAGCCGAGGCGCCGATGTTCCGACGGCACGGACAGGCCTGCGGCACTGTCGAACAGCACGGTGTCGCCGACCTTCACATAGCCGCTGTCGGGCTTCAGGAGTCCTGCCAAGAGACTGACCACGGAACTCTTGCCAGCGCCGGAACGGCCGAACAGCGCGGTGACGCCGGCGCTGGGCACGCTGACATCCAGCTTCAGATGGAAGCTGCCAAGACGGTGATCGGCGCGGAGCGTCAGCACGATCTAGTTTCCGAGCCGCGTCCGCAGCCGCCGCGCCAGCCATTCCGACGCCACCAGCGCGATCAGCGACAGGATCACGGCGATGATGCAGAGGCGGAGCGCCGCGGCATCGCCGTCGGGAGTCTGGGTCAAGGTATAGATGGCAACGGGGAT
Organism: uncultured Alphaproteobacteria bacterium; assembly: GCA_963816235.1. Lineage (GTDB taxonomy): Bacteria > Pseudomonadota > Alphaproteobacteria > Dongiales > Dongiaceae > DATKFM01. Next base: position 186,546 of record CAWFKD010000002.1, read on the forward strand.
CGTGCGCGTCTGGCCGGGAATGTTGGAGACGAAGGTGATGGTGGCGCCGAACTCGCCGAGGCTGCGGGCGAAGGCCAGCACCAGCCCGGTGAGGATGCCCGGCGCCATCAGCGGCAGGGTCACGCTGCGGAAGGTATCGAAGCGACCGGCGCCGAGGGTGCGGGCCGCCTGCTCCAGCCGCCGGTCGACAGATTCCAGCGACAGCCGCATCGCCCGCACCATCAGCGGGAACCCCATGACTGCGGCGGCAAGAGCGGCGCCCTGCCAGGTGAAGATGACGGTGATGCCCAGCGTGTCGTAGAGCCAGCCGCCGATCGGCCCGCGCCGGCCCATCAGCAGCAACAGCATATAGCCGACAACGACCGGCGGGATGACCAGTGGCAGATGCACGAGCCCGTCGAGCAGGCTCTTGCCGGGAAAGTTCGTGCGGGCGAGGAGAAAAGCGGTGGCGACGCCGAACGGCAGGCTGCAGGCGACGCTCCAGAGCGCCACCTGCAGGCTGAGTCGGATCGCTTCGGTTTCGAGATCAGTTAGTGGCAGCACCGGGACCCAGGATCGAGAATCCGTATTTTTCGAACACGGCGCGCGCCTCGTCCCCGGTCAGGTAGCTGTAGAAGGCCTTGGCGGCATCGTCGTTATGTTCTGCAACGATGGCGATGGGATACACGATCGGCGGGTGGCTGTCCTCCGGAAACTCGCCGGCGATCCTGACCTTATCCGACACCAGCGCGTCGGTGCGGTACACCACGCCGGCCGCGGCCTCGCCGCGCTCCACCAGCGCCAGGGCGGCACGCACGTCCTTGGTGCGGGCGACCTTGGGTTCGACTGATGTCCACAGCCCGAGCTTTTCCAGCGCCGCCTTGCCGTAACGTCCCGCCGGGACGCTATCGGGGTCGCCCATCGCCAGCTTGCTGTCGCCGATCAGCGCGGCGAGATCCACATTGCCGGCCTTGAAGTCGGCGCTGAGGCTGCTGTCCTTGGGGGCAATGAGCGTTAGCGTGTTGCCGAGAAGATCGCGGCGGCTGTCCGGATCGATCAGGTTCTTCTCCTGCACATAATCCATCCACTTCTTGTCGGCGGAGATGAAGATCGAGGCCGGCGCGCCGTTCTCGATCTGCTTCGCCAGATCCGCGCTGGAGGCGAAGGAATAGACGACCTTGCCCTTGCCGGCGGCTTCATAGGCCTTGCCGATATCCTCGGCGGCGTTCTTCAGACTGGCGGCGGCGAAGATCGTGAGATCGTCGGCAGCGGCAGGCGCTGCGACGAGGGCGACGGCAAACATCCCGCCCAGCACCGAGTTCATCGTTCTTGTCAGACAGTTCTTCATCTCCGCATACCTCCCGGGCATCCGTTATGTTCAAACGAATATAACGAAACCCAGCTTCTGTCCAGCGGCGCCAATCCGGGTCTCTATCTGATGCTAATGGCCCGGTTCAGCCGGCCTTGCGCTTCATGGCCGACTGCAGGGCCTTGAGATGGGCGGCGGCCGCCTTGGCGGCGTGGCCTTCGATGGCTCGGAAATGCTCAATCACGGATTGGCCCAGCGGCGTCAGGGCGGCGCCGCCGCCATGCTGGCCGCCCATTTGGGTGGTGATCACGGGCTTGCCGAAGCAGCTGTTCAATTCGTCCACCAGGTCCCAGGCGCGGCGATAGGACATGCCCATGGCCCGGCCGGCGGCGGCGATGGAGCCATGCTCGGCGATCAGTTCCAGCAGGCGTGCCTTGCCGGGGCCGAGCGCACCGCGCTCGCCGAACTCCACCCGAAGATTGAGTGTCGCCATGCCCCCGTCCGCCCGGTCAGCCGCCGGTCACGCTCATATGGCGCGGCACCGCGGCGCCGGTGTGGCGGCGGTCGATGATGAAGTCGTGGCCCTTGGGCTTGCGGCCGATGGCTTCCTGGATCGCGGCCTCCAGCAGCTCGTCGCCCTCGCTGGCGCGCACGGGCGTGCGCAGGTCGGCATCGTCGTTCTGGCCCAGGCACATATAGAGCATGCCCGTGCAGGTGAGGCGCACGCGGTTGCAGCTTTCGCAGAAATTGTGGGTCAGCGGCGTGATGAAGCCGACGCGGCCGCCGGTCTCCCGCACCCGCACATAGCGCGCCGGGCCGCCGGTGCGGTAGTCGATCTCGTCCAGCGTCCACTTCCTGGCGAGATTGGCGCGCACGACCGACAGCGGCAGATACTGATCGAGCCGCGCGCCTTCGCCCGACTTCGCCCATGGGCATGACTTCGATGAAGGTCAGGTCATGGCCCTCGCGGCCGCACCACTCGATCATGGAGTCGAACTCGCCGTCATTCACGCCCTTGAGCGCGACGGCGTTGATCTTCACATGCAGGCCGGCGGCCTTCGCCGCGGCGATGCCGTCCATCACCTTGTCGAGCTTGCCCCAGCGTGTGATCTCCGTGAACTTGGCGGGCTCCAGCGTGTCGACGGAGACATTGACCCGCTTCACGCCGCAATCGACCAGCTCGCCGGCATACTTGGCGAGTTGGCTGCCGTTGGTGGTCAGGGTCAGCTCGTCCAGCGCGCCGGATTTCAGGTGCCGCGACAGGTCGCGGATCAGGCTCATCACGTTCTTGCGCACCAGCGGCTCGCCGCCGGTCAGCCGCAGCTTGCGCACGCCCAGGCGCACGAAGGCGCTGCAGACCCGGTCCATCTCCTCCAGGGTCAGCAATTCGGCCTTCGGCAGGAAGGTCATGTTCTCGGACATGCAGTAGACGCAGCGGAAATCGCAGCGGTCGGTCACCGAGACCCGCAGGTAAGTGATTGAACGGCCAAAGGGATCGATCATCGTTAGGCGAACCGCGCTGACGGGGGCGTTGTGTCTGTATGAATATAGCCCCTTCCGCCGGGATTTCCACCTGGCTTCTGCGGCCGGTCCCGCAAGGCCTGTATCGCCAAATCTACGATAGAACGCCGGTTATGGTCAGAAACTCGATCAAACCGAAGGCGGTGATGCCGATTGCCACCGCCATCGGCAGCAAGAGCACCATGATTGCCGCCTCGCGGGCGTCCATCGGGCCGCTGGCGGTGTCGAATTTGCCATGGGCCCAGTCGCCGAACTTCGGTGACGGCGGCGCCTTCGAATTCCGTCCCAGCCTCATAAGCACCCAGGGCACCACGACAAAAGCGCCGACCAGGAAGGTAACGACGCCGTGGAGCAGGAGCGCGTAGTAACTGTGGTCGAACAGTATCCAGACTGCTGCGACCGACCAGACGATCAGGCCAAGCGCAATGCGCGGGACCAGGGGATGCAAGTCGAGCCACAGCCGCCGGGTTGCGCGCGGATTTTCACGATTTTGCATGTCGCCTCCTTGCCGGAGGATCCGGGTTTCGGGTCATCCAATTTCGCGACTGATATTGGACGTGGGGCGGCGGGCCTCTGCTTACAGCGGACATTCTGTCGCACGGCAGACGGCCGCGCCGATTGCGAGCGGCCGCTATCCCAGGAGCAGGCTGTCGTCGGCCAGTTGTTGGCCGCGGTGCTTGGCGAAGAGGGCGAGCAGGTCGGGCACATCGAGACCGGCGCGCTCCGGCCCGGCCACGTCGAACACCACGCGGCCCTCATGGAGCATCAGCGTGCGGTCGCCGCAATCCAGCGCCTGGCGCATGGAGTGGGTGACCATCAGGGTGGTGAGCTTCTGCTCGGAGACAATGCTGCGCGTGAGGTCCAGCACGAACTCGGCGGTCCGCGGGTCCAGCGCGGCGGTGTGCTCGTCCAGCAACAGGATGCGCATCGGCCGCAGCGTCGCCATCAGCAGGCTCACTGCCTGGCGCTGGCCGCCGGACAGCAGGCCCATGCGGTCGCCGAGCCGGCTTTCCAGGCCGAGGCCGAGGCGCGACAGGCGGGCGCGATAGTCGCCGCGGCGCCGCCGGTCGATGGCGAGGCCCAGGCCGCGACGCCGCCCACGGCCGTCGGCGATGGCCAGGTTCTCTTCGATGGTCAGCTCCTCGCAACTGCCGGCCTTCGGGTCCTGGAATACCCGCGCCATCAGCCCGGCGCGGCGGGTCGCCGGCCAGCGGGTGACGTCCGCGTTGCCGATCATGATGCGGCCGGTGCTGAGTGTGACATCGCCGGCCAGTGCGTTGAGCAGCGAGGATTTGCCGGCGCCGTTGGAGCCGATGACGGTGACGAATTGCCCGGCGGGGATGTCGACGCGATACCGTTCAACGCCCGCGCCTCCATGGGCGTGCCGGGATTGAACGTGACGGCGAGGTCGCGCACACGGATCACGGCGCACCTCGCCGACTCATCATGGCTTTCAGCGGATTGCGCGCACCCGGCAGGATCAGCGCGATCGCCACTAGCACCGCGGTGACGAGATTGAGATCGGAGGAGGTAATGCCGAGGAACTGCGAATTCAGCGCGAAGGCGACGGCCATCCGGTAGATCAGCGAGCCGATGACGCAGCCGATGGCCCAGACGACGATCGAGCGCGTGCCGCAGATGGCCTCGCCGAGGATCACGGCGGCGAGACCGACGACGATGACGCCGGTGCCCATGGTCACGTCGGCATAGCCGTTCATCTGCGCGAACAGCGCACCGGCCAGCGCCACGAGGCTGTTGCTGAGGGCCATGCCTACGTAGGTCGCCTGGCGCGTATCCACGCCCATGGCGCGAGCCATGCGCGGATTGGCACCGGTGGCGCGCATCGCCAGGCCATAGTCCGAGGCGAGGAAACGGATCACCAGGAACAGCGCGATGCCGACGATGACGGCTGCGACCAGCGGCTTCAATTGCGGATTGGTCAGGCCGATGAAGGCGAATTGCTTGATGATCGTCGGCTCGCCGATGACGGCGACGTTGGGCTTGCCCATGATCCTGAGGTTGATCGAGTAGAGGGCGATCATCGTCAGGATGCTGGCCAGCAGATGCAGGATGTTGAATCGCAGATTGAGCAGCGCGGTGACCAAGCCGGCGCATGAGCCGGCGATCATCGCCGCCAGCGTGGCAAGCCAGGGATTGACGCCATGGACGATCAGCGTGGCGCAGACCGCGGCACCCAGCGGGAAGCTGCCGTCGACGGTGAGGTCAGGAAAATTCAGGATGCGGAAGGACAGGAACACGCCGAGCCCCACCAGCCCGAACACCAGGCCGATCTCGATGGCGCCGAGGAATTGGATCAGGGACATGGTGAAGGCAGTGGTCGAGTCATGAAGTCCCCTCTCCCCACCGGGGGAGAGGGGCAGGGGTGAGGGGGCCGGCGCCGAAAGGCGCCAATAAGTGTGTCGTCAGCATTATGGCCAGCTGCCACATGACACAAGCCATCTGCAGGCACTCAGTTTTGATCGCTATGGAAGGTCTCCGTACGCTTGCGCGCGAAACCCCTCACCCCCTGCCCCCTCTCCCCCAGGGGAGAGGGGAGTAGCGGGAAGCAGCCTACTTCACCACTTCCTTCGCGCGGCTGACGAGGTCGCTCGACAGTTCGACGCCCATCTGCGCGGCGGCGCCGGGATTGACGTAGAGTTCGGTGATCTCGACGCCCTGCACGGCGATGTCGCCGGGCTTCTCGCCCTTCAGCACCCGCGCCACGATCTGGCCGGTCTGGCGGCCGACATCGTAGTAGTTGAAGCCGATGGCGGCGATGGCGCCGCGCTTCACCGAGTCGGTGTCGCCGGCGAACACCGGCAGCTTGTTGTCGGTGCCCACCTGGATGACGGCTTCGAGCGCCGACACGATGGTGTTGTCGGTCGGCACGTAGATCACGTCGCTCTTGCCGACCAGGCTCTGCGCCGCCGCCAGCACGTCCGACGATTTCGGCGCCGGCGCTTCGACGATCTCATAGCCCATCTTGGCGCCTTCGCTCTTCAGCAGCTCCACCAGCGTCACCGCATTGGCCTCGCCGGGATTGAAGGGCACGCCGATCTTCTTGGCGTTCGGCGTCACTTCCTTGATCAGCGCCAGATGCTTGGCGATCGGCGACAGGTCGCTCATGCCCGTGACATTTGCGCCTGGCTTTTCCAGATTGGCGATCAGCTTGGCGCCCAGCGGATCGGTCACCGCGGTGAACACCACGGGGATGTCGCTGGTCGCCGCCACCACGGCCTGCGCCGAGGGCGTGGAGATCGGCACGATCACGGTCGGATTCTCGCCGACGAACTTCTGCGCGATCTGCGCCGCCGTGCCCGGATTGCCCTGGGCGCTCTCATAAACGAACGTGATGTTCTTGCCGTCCTCGAAGCCCTGGGCCTTGAGTTCATCCTTGATGCCGTCGCGGCAGGCATCCAGCGCCGGATGCTCGACGATGGCAGTGACGGCCACGGTGATGTCGGCGGCCGAGGCCGGCGCCAGCGGCAGCAGGGCGCCCAGCGCCACCAGGGCGGTGGCGGTTAAAGCAAGCTTTTTCAAAGACATAAGTTCCTCCGGGGATTATCGTTTTGGCGCCGGCTTGGGCCGGCGCTGTTGCCGCGACACAACACCGCCGCCGCCGGGACGTCAAGGCGGGGTGGCCTATCGGATCAAAGGCCTTAAGTTGTGCGAATGAGTTCGGTTTCCCTCCAATTCCGCCGCGCCGTCGCAGCCGATGCCGCGCCGCGTCGAGGCGCTGTCGCACGCGGCCTATCAGAGATTCGTCGAACGCATCGGGCGGCGGCCGGAGCCGCTGACGGTCGATTATGCTCGAAGTGCTGAAGCAGCAGCGAGACTTGGGTCGCCGAAGGCAGCGACGGCAGCTGCTCGGCGTCCTCATCCTGAAACCCGCGCAGCGATCATCTGCTGATCTGGAGCGTGGCCGTGGCGCCGGAGTTGCAGCGGAGCGGCATCGGCCGGCGGTTGCTGGCACTGGCGGAACGCGAGGCTCTGCGCCGCGGCGTTTCGGAAATCCGCCTCTACACCAACGAGAAGATGGCTGAGAATGTCGCGCTGTATGAACATCACGGCTACACGGTTGCGCGGCGCGAGGCGCTCGAAGACCGAGTGCTGGTTCACATGAGCAAGAAAATCCCAGGCGACGTGCCGGGCGTCATCGGTGTGCTACTGGCGGGCGGTCAGTCGCAACGCATGGGCGGTGGCGACAAGTGCCTGCGTCCGCTTGGCGGCAAGCCGATCCTGGCGTACGTGATCGAGCGTGTTCGTCCGCAATTACGCGGTCTGATTCTCAACGCCAATGGCGATCCCGCAGAGGTTCGCGTCGTTCGACCTGCCGGTTGTGCCCGACACAATTCCCGATTTCGCGGGACCGCTGGCGGGCGTTCTCGCGGGCATGGATTGGGCGGCGGCGCATGCGCCGGATTGTGCGTGGATCGTCACTGCCCCGACGGACAGCCCGTTCCTGCCGCGCGATCTCGTTGCGCGCCTGATCGCCGAGCGCGACATCGAGCAGGCCGATATCGTGTGCGCCATGAGCGCCGGGCAGCGCTATCCGGTCGTCGGGCTCTGGCCGGTGCGGCTGCGCGACGAGTTGCGCCGCGCGATCACCCAGGAAGACCTGCACAAGGTGGATGCCTGGAGCGCCCGTTACCGCCTCGCGGTCGCCGAGTTTGCGGTCGATGGGATCGATCCGTTCTTCAACGCCAACAATCCCGAGGATCTCGCCAAGGCCGAGCGGCTTCTGGCGCGGGCCTGAAGCGGCGTTCCCTGGGAAATCTCAGGTCAGCGCCGCCACCGGCTCGATCTTGCCGCTGTCCGACGCCAGGTCGAGGAAGGTGTAGCGGTTGCGGATCTCCCGCGCCTGCTTGACCGCGGTCAGATAGAACTGCCGTGGCCAGCCCAGATCCTCCGGCTGCATCGGCGCCGCTGCCCGCTGCAACACATCGCGCAAGGTCTTCGCGGGGATGGTGATGCGGGCGATCGCCTCGCGGATCTTGTCCCAGGAGTCGGCCAGGCGCTGATTGACCGCCTTGGCTCGCCCGGCATCCAGGCGCTTCTGCGCGAACTCCTTCCAGCAGGATTTGCCAAGCTCGGGTCCGTACTTGGTCGTGAACGCAGTCTCGTCCGCGCCATTCACATGCACCGTCGGCGCCGGGCCTTCCAGCAGCCGCTCCTGCAGCCGCGCCATCGTCAGCGTCGTCACGCCGATCTGCTCGCCATGGAACGACTCGGGCCAGCCATGATCGCCGAACATATCGGCATAGTGGCTGATCAGATGCTCGCCCTGGCTCGCCGGGTGACTGCTGCCGTAGATCGCCGTGCCGAAGCCGGAGAGCAGCAGCGTGCGCACCAGGCAGCGCATCGCCTGCATATCGCCGCGCATCAGGGCATCGGACTCCGCGAAGAGCTGCGCCTCGTCGTTCTCCAGCAGAACGAACGGCATGGTGCGATAGGGCTGATCCAGCAGCAGATGGGCCAGCATCCAATCGGCCTGCGCGGTCGGCCGGCAGAGGCTGTCGCCGAGGCCGGAGCGGATCATCCGCGGCGGCGATGCGGTCAGCACGTCCAGATCGAAGAACGCCGCCACCGGCGCCTGCGCCGCCAGGGATTTCTTGTGGCCGTGATCGGTGATCGCCGCGTTCACCGAGGTGTAGCCGTTCATCGACGGCGCGGTCGCATAGACGATATAGGGCTTGCGGTCCTGGGCGCTGGCATATTTGCAGAGATCGTTGATCGTTCCCGAGCCGACGGCCACCAGCGCATCGGCCGAAGCCGACGCCTTGCGGATCTTCTCGACGGTCTCGCCATCGGGATGGGGCCGGCCGGGCAGCAGGATGCTGGAGACCTGACCCAGGCTTTCCAGCGCGCGCACGACACGGGCGCCGAGGATGCCGTGGGTTGTCGAGTCGCTGACCACGGCCAGATGTTTTCCAAGGCCGAGCGGTTTGACGAAATCGGCTTCGACATTCTTCAGCGTCGGCAGGATGGCAACCGAACGGGTCGCTACCTGCAACGGGGCGCCCCCATCGGGGTCAGGCAGAGTACCCGCCAGAAGCTGGTAGATCATGTTGTCGCTCAATGGATGCTGGCCTCCCTGCCAACGCGGTTTCCGTTCTGCCGCAGCGGCGCCGGTCTTGCCGGCTCGAACAGCGGCCGCAGATTGTCGAACAAGCGGCGGTAGCGGCCATAGGCCTCGCCATAGGCGCCGCGAGTCGCGGCGGCCGGCGCGAGAAGCGCCGCGGGCGCCCGCACCATTCCGGCGGCCTCCTGCAGGTTTCCGATCAGGCCGGCGGCAACGGCCGCCAGCATGGCGGCGCCAACAGGCGAACTGTCGACGCGGCTGGAGATCTCCGTGGGCAGGCCCAGCACATCGGCGCGAATCTGCGCCCAGAGTTGGCTGCGTGCGCCGCCGCCCAGCAGCAGCACGCTGCGAATTTCAGCGCCCAGCTCCTTCAGCCGGTCCGCCACGTCGCGCATGGCGAAGGCGCACCCTTCGAGCAAAGCCCGGGCCATATGGGCGCGGGTGTGTGACGGCGTCAGCCCATAGAAACAGCCGCGGGCGGACGCGTTCCACACCGGCGCCATGGCGCCGGTGAGGGCGGGGATGAAGGTCAGTCCGGCCGCACCCGGCGGCACCGTCGCCGCCTCCGCATGCAGCGCCTCGAACCCGTCGATCGACAGCAACTCGCAGAGCCAGGCCACGGCGCCGCCGGACAGCCAGCCGGGATTCTCAAGAAAATACGCGCCGCCGGGATAGGCGTGGGTCTCCACCAGTCCGGCATCGTCGATGACCAGCCGCGGATGCACCGCGCCGACCACTTCGCCGGTGCCGAGCACGACGGCGAGCTGCCCGGGGTCGATGAATCCGGCGCCCAAGGGCGTCGAGAAATCGTCGCCTGTGCCCACGGCGACAGGGATGCCGGCGGGCAAGCCGGTGGTTGCCGCACCCTCCGCCGACAAGGGGCCTGCCGCTTCCGCCGCATCAGCCAGTTCGGGCAGCTCGTCGGCGCTGATGTCGAAGCAATCCAGCAGGGCCGAATCATAGCCGCGCCGCTCGATGCCGTAGAGCATGCTGGTGGAGGCCAGCGCATGGTCGATCACGGGGCGGCCGGTGAGGCGGGAGACCACATAGGACACCGGCTGATGGAAGCGGACGGCCGCGGCCGCGGCGGAATCATGCCGCTTCAACCAGCGGATCTTGGCCGCCATGTGGCTGGCATCCAGCACCAGGCCGGCCCGTGCCCGCACCATCGCCGCCGGTACATTGGCGATCTCCGCCTGGGCGCGCCGGTCCATCCAGATCAGGCAGGGCGTGATCGCCTTGCCCTTGCTGTTCACCGCAAGGCAGCCATCGAGCTGGCCGCAGATTCCGAGCGCAGTGACCTGCGATGGGTTGACGCCGGCCTGCGCCAGCGCGCGGGCGATGGTCGGGCCGAGCGCATGTTCCCAGAGCCGCGGATCCTGCTCCGCCCAGCCGTTGCGCGGGAAGTTCGGCCGGTAGGCCATGGCCGCCTCGCCGCGGACGCCGAGCGCGTCGTCGGTGACCGCTGCCTTGAGGCTCTGCGTGCCGATATCGATTCCGACGATCATGGTGCGCCGCGCGCGGCCGTCCTCAACAGCAGGCAGGCGCCGGTTCGGCGGCCTGCCCGTAGGTCTTGAACTTGTCTGCTACGACTTTGATCTGCGCATCGGAAAGTATGTTCGGTTTCCCGGCGCACAGCGCGCGCCAGTACTGCGCCGCCAGCGTCTCCACCTCCACCGCCAGCCACATCGCCTTCTTCAGAGTCGGCCCGACAACGATCATGCCGTGATTCGCCAGCAGGCAGGCATTGCGGCCCTCCAGCGCCTTCAACGCCGCGTCCGCCAGTTCCTGCGTGCCATAGGTGATGTAGGGCACCAGGCGGATGTTGCTGCCGCCGGCCGCGGCGATCATGTAGTGCACGGCCGGTATCTCCAGGCCGAGGATGCCGATGGTGGTCGCGAACATCGAATGGGTATGGACGATGCCGCCCACCTCCGGCCGTGCTCCCATGATGCTGGTGTGAAAGCGGTATTCGCTCGACGGCTTGCGGCGGCCGCTATGGCTGCCGTCCGGCCGCATCAGCACGATGTCCGACGCCTTCATCTCGTCATAGGGCATTCCCGATGGCGTGATCAGGAAGCCTTCTTTGACGCGCGCGCTAATATTGCCGGACGTGCCCTGATTGATCCCTCGGCGGTTCATATCCCGGCACGCGGCGACGATCTCGCGGCGCTGCGTTTCGTACTTCATTGCTGTTCTCTCCGATTTTCTTTTCGTTCATTGCAGTCTGTCAGCTGCCGGCGGCGCCGGCGCTCACCAGAAGCTCGAGCGGCATGGCGGCCAAGGCTTCGGCCAGCGGCGCCTCGGGTTTCTCGTCCGTCACAAGATGCGTGACCTTCTCGAAGTTTTCCACCCGCACCGGCGCAAAGCGGTTGAACTTGCTGTGATCGGCGACCACCACGGGCGTGCGCGCCGACAGCAGCATCTGGCTGTTCAACTCGCTCTCTTCCCGCGTGTAGTCCATCAGCCAGCCGGCGGGCGAGATCGCGCCGGCGCCCAGGAACACGAAGTCGGCGAAGTAGTGCGTCAGCATGGAGGTGGCGTCGCGGCCGAGCGCGGCGCCGTTGATCGCCTGCACTTCGCCGCCGAGCATGAAGACGCGGTTCCTGTTGCGGCCCATCAGCTTCATGCAATTGAAGATGCTGTTGGTGAACACCGTCAGGCCCTGGTGCGATTGCAGGGCTTCGGCGACGCTCTGCACCGTGCTGCCGCTGGCGAGAATCACCGTGGCGCCGTCGGGCACCAGGCTGGCCGCCAGCCGGCCGATGGCGCGCTTGCCCTCGGCGTTGATCACTTCGCGGACGGCGATTTCCGGCTCGGTCCGCTCCAGGGACAGGGCGCCGCCATGGGTCTTCCGCAGCGCCTGGCGGTCGGCCAGCAGCATGATATCCCGGCGCACGGTCTCCCGGGACACCTTGAGCTTGCGCTGGATCTCCGTGATCGACAGCGAGCCCCGCTGGTTGACCATGCTCAAGATCATGCTTTGCCGCTGCTCAGCTAACACCGGACGAACTCCTCGAAGGCCGTGGACCTGGCCGCTGGTGAGGTATTTTTAGCACCCTGTTGCATTTTTTGGCAATTGTGTTGTAATTATTGCTGTGCGTACAAGCCTGAAGCCTGGGGAGGCAACGTCATGACGAAAGTTAACAAAGGCGTATCGGCACGGAAACTGGCGCGGGCCTTGCGCCTCTCGCGCCGCGCGATGCTCACGGGGGCTGCGGCCGCCGCGGGTCTGGCCGTTTCACGGAAGGGACCGTTCATCAGCGACGCGGCGGCGGCGACGCCGACTTTGCGGCTGTTGATGTGGCAGCCCTACGCGATCAAGGAGACGATCGCGAGCTTCGAAGAGAAATACAAAGCGACCTTCTCGCCGACCTTTTTCGACGGCAATTCCGAAGCCTTCAACAAGATGAAGGTGGGCGGGACCAAGGATTTCGACATTGTCCAAGGCGACGGCTTCTGGCCGCGCCTCTATTTCCGCCAGGGCCTCACCCAGGCGGTGGACTACGGCAAGATTCCCAGCATGTCCGGCGTGTTCGCCGATTTCCTGCCGCCGAACTTCCCGCTGCTGGCGGATGAGGCCGGCGCGAACAAGGTGGCGGCGCCGAATTGCTGGGGCGGCTACGGTATCACCGTCAACAAGGCGCAGATCGCCGAAGAGGATATCGGCTCCATCGGCCTGCTGCTGAACGAGAAGTACGCCGGTCATATCTCCACCAACTCGCGGTTCGAAGAGAACATCGCGTTGATGGGCATTCTCGCGGCGACCAATCTCGGCACCATCGGCGGCGAGCGGCCGGACGGAGGGCCTTTCAATCCCTACAACCTCACGGATGCGGAACTTGAGGAAACCAAGAAACTGCTGATCGCCCAGAAGAAGCTGCTGATGACCCGCTATCAGGATTACGACGCGCTCGATCGCCTGATGCGCGGCGGCGTGGTCTGGGCAGCGCCGGAATTCTCCGAGACCTACCGGCACCTCACCGTGCTCCGGAAGGAGGGCAAGCTCGACTTCGACGTTCAGCATGTGCTGAAGCCGAAGGAGGGTGGCCTGGGCTGGGTCGACACCTGGATGATCAGCGCCGATGCGGACTCCGAGCGCATCGAGCTGGCGCATAACTGGATGAACGAGTTCCTGCAGAAGGACAATTATGTGCGCGTGGTCCGGTCCACCGGTTACGGCGGCACGGTCGATGTGCGCGACCTGATGACGGCGGACGAGAACGAACTCTATTTCATGAATCGCAGTGCTGAGGCGGCACAATTGCACATGTTTGATCAGCCATCCTCACCAGAGAAGTGGGAGAGAATCTGGTCGGACGTAGAAGCCTCCTGACGTTGCCTGCGGCGACGGCGGCGCCTATCCTTGGCGGGGGGCGCCGCCGTACCTTTTCTTTCATCGATGATCGGAGACACCGTGCCGCCCGCGGTACTAACGCTGCAATCTGTCACCAAGCGGTTCGGGTCCGTCACGGCGGTCGATCGCATCGACCTCAGCATTGAGCGCGGCGAGTTCTTCGCCCTGCTGGGGCCGAGCGGCTCCGGCAAGACCACCATGCTGCGCCTGATCGCCGGGCTGGAACAGCCCAACGAGGGCCGCGTCGAGATCAGCGGCGCCGATGTCACCGCGCTGCCGCCCTATGCCCGGCATGTCGGCATGGTGTTCCAGAACTTCCTGCTGTTTCCGCATAAGACCGCGGCGGAGAACATCGTCTTTCCGCTCCGCATGCAGCGGGTCGGCCGCGCCGAGCGCGACGAGCGCCTGGCCTGGGCGCTGAAGCTGATGCGGCTGGACGGGCTTGCCGACCGCTATCCCAACGAGATGTCCGGCGGCCAGCAGCAGCGCGTGGCGCTGGCGCGCGGGCTGATCTCCCGTCCGGCGCTGCTGCTGCTCGACGAGCCACTGGCGAATCTGGACCGCGAGCTGCGCTCGGAGATGGAAGTGGAAATCCGCCGCTACCAGAAGCAGCTGGAAATCCCCTTCGTCTATGTCACGCACAATCAAGAGGAAGCGCTGACGATGAGCGACCGGATCGCCGTCATGCGCAATGGCTCCTTCGAGCAGGTCGCCGCCAAGACCGAGATCTACACCAACCCGGCGACGTCATTCGTCGCCGGCTTCGTCGGCCATGCCAACCGTTTCGACGGCAGCCTGCAGGCGATCGCCGGCGGGACCGCGCAGTTCAACTGGAAAGGCACGGCCCTTGCGGTGCCGGCGCCGCGCAACGGGCAGCCGGGCGCTGCCGCGCATTTCTCCATCAAATACGAAGACCTGGAGATCGCCCGCGGCGATGGCGGGATCGGACAGGCTGGACTCAACGCGATCGGCGGCACGCTGCGCGACATCATCTTCAAAGGCCAGATCGCGAACTATCTCGTGCTGCTCAAGGACGGTTCGGAGATCGTCGTCAGCGGCGCGCCGCGCGAACTCCATCTGCAGCCCGGCGAGGCCGTGACCGTGCATTGGCCCGCCAGCCGCGGCGCCACGTTCCTGGTCTGAGCGCGATGGCGGCGGATAGCTGGATCCGACTGACCCACCGGCCGCAATGGCGCTTCGCGTTCCTGGCCGGGCCGGGCTCGCTGTTCATCGTCATCGCGCTGCTGCTGCCGCTGCTGTCGATCGTCGTGTTCAGCTTCTGGCGCACGGAAAGTTATGAGCTCTACGCCGACTGGAATCTGGACAATTACCGCCTGATGCTGGGCGAGGCCGCCTACCGCACGTTTTTCCTGCGCTCGCTGATCACGTCCGTGCTGGTGTCGCTGGCCTGCCTCGTCATCGCCTGGCCCATCGCCTATTTCATCGCCCGCTATGGCGGCCGCTACCGCCTGCTGCTGGTACTGCTGCTGGCGGCGCCGTTCTTCACCGGCATCATCCTGCGCGTCACCGGACTGCAGGCCCTGTTCGGCCCCATCGGCCTGATCAACATGGCGCTTGGCGAATTCGGCATCCCTCCCATCGGCGCGCTCATGTACACGCAGTTCGCCGCCGGCATCGGGCTGGTCTATCTCTATGTGCCGTTCATGGTGACGGCGATCTATCTGTCGCTGGTGAACTTCAATTTCGAATTGCTGGAGGTGGCCAAGATCAATGGCGCCCATCCCTGGCGCGCCTTCATCGAGATCACCTGGCCGCTGAACTGGATCGGCACCGCCATCGGTCTGGTGCTGGTGTTCATCCCCTGTCTCGCCTCGGCGGTGACCCAGCGTTTCCTCGGCGGCCCGCAGGCGACCTCCTTCGGCATGAGCCTGGCGCAGCAATTCGGCGAGACCGGCACCTGGGCCCTGGGCTCGGCGATGGGCGTGTTCCTGTTCTTTGCCTCGCTGGTGGTGATCCTGGCGATGCGCCGCACCATCGATCTCAAGCGCAGCGGCTTCACCGGGGTGATCAATCAATGATCCGCTCGGGGCACGCGATGGGGCAGCGTTGTCATGGGCGTGATGCTGTTCGCGCTCTACGTCTTCCTCTACGCGCCGGTGTTCTATGTGATCTTCGCGTCGTTCTCCGCAGACATCGTCTGGCCGTTTCCGCCGGCCTTCTCGGCGATGTCCTATGAGGATTTGTTTGCCAGCTCGCTGTATGGCGGCGCGCTGGTCAACAGCCTGACGTTGGGAATCGGCAGCGCCGTGCTTTCGACCGTGCTGGCCACCGGCGGCGCCATCGGGATTCTTCGCTACCGCGCCCGCTGGCGCGGGCTGGCGCTGTTGCTGTTCCTGGCGCCGCTGTTCGTGGCCGAGCTGCTGATCGGCATTTCCACGCTGGCCTTCAACGCGAAGGTGCTGGATCTGCAGGGCAACATGTATTCGGCCATCGCCGCGAACGCGATTCCCGGCACCTCGTTCGCCTTCCTGATCATCCTGTCGCAGCTCGTGCGCTATGACTGGGCGATGGACGATGCGGCGATGGTGTTCGGCGCCGGCCCCGTGCGCTGCTTCCTCGAGATCACGCTGCCGATCATCTGGCCCTGCCTGTTCGGCGCCTTCCTGATCAGCTTCATCCTCGCTTTCAACAATCTGGAGATATCGTTCTACAATCTCGGCGCGATTCCGACATTGCCCTCGGTCGCCTGGGGTTCGCTCAGATTCGGACTCGGGCCGGAATTGTTCGCGCTGGCGTCGATGGTGAATTTCGTCGTCTTCGCCATCTTCGCGATCATGTATGTGCTGATGCGCTACCGCATCGTGCAGTTCGGCTATCGCGGGCCTTAGCGCCGCCCTTGTCTGAGACGCGCCGCCGCGCGAAGCTGCGCGGGGATTCATGCATCGTGAGGCTGTCATGTATACGCTCTACGGCAAGGCCGGCTGGGGCTCGGTCATCGTCGAGGCGCAGCTCGAACTCGCCGGACTGCCTTACCGAATCGAGGACGTCGATCCCCTGGAGAGCGCCGCCGACCGCGACCGGCTGGCCAAGTTCAATCCGCTGGCGCAGCTGCCCACGCTGATCCTGCCTGATGGCCAGGTGATGACGGAGAGCGCGGCCATCACCCTGCATATCGGCGACCGGGCGCCGAAGGCGGACCTGGTGCCGCCGGCCGGCGACAAGACACGGGATCCGTTCCTGCGCTGGCTCGTCTTCATCGTCGCCAACATCTATCCAATGTTCACCGTCGGCGACGACCCCAGCCGCTTCGTCGCGGACTTCATCGCGCAAAAGGAACTGCGGGTCAGCACCGAGAACTACAAGAGCCGCTCCTGGCAGATCGTGGAATTGAGCATCAAGCCGAAGCCCTGGTTCCTGGGCACGCGCTTTTCCGCCCTCGACATCTTCGCCGCCTCGATCACCCGCTGGCGGCCGCGGCGCGAATGGTACAAGGCGAACTGCCCGAAGCTGCATGGCGTAGCCCTGGCGGCCGATGCCGAACCGCGCCTGGCCAAGGTGTGGCAGCGCAATTTTCCGTGAACCGTCCGGCAATCGTTAGCGGGAGATCGTCCTACCAATCCGGATAACAGCTTTCGGCGGCACTTTGGCGTATAATCCCCGTGTTGCCGAGACTGGTTAACGTTGCCTTTACGACGATCGGCGTAACCTGGAAGACCGGCCATCCAGCCGGCGCAGGCCTTGCCTGCGATCTCCGGGAATTTTGACGGCGGCAAGAGGCGCGGCGAGGCGAATGAAGCTTCTCGATCGATGGCGGGGCTGGCGGCGCGACATCAGTATTCGCGACAAGATTCTCGTGGGCTATTTTCTGCTGGGCCTGCCGATCATCGCCACGCTGGGTCTCACATCCTACGGCGCCCATCACCTGATGGCGCAGCTCGAGAGCCTGCGCACCGAGACCGTCCCGGTGCTCAGCAGCCTGGAGAACATCCGGTCCGCCAGCCTGAAGGTCACGGAGGCGATCGGCTCCTTTGCCCTGCTGAATGCGGTGGCGCGCGAGCGCGGATGATCCGCCCAATCCGTTCTCGCTGGACAAGCGCAATGAGATCTTCGCCGATCTGCTGGAGTTCGACGGCGCCATGGCGCGCTTCGTGCTGACCGGCGATATCCGCGCGCGCTCCGAGGAGCGCTTGATCCTGGATCTGCGCATTCAGAAGGACGATCTCTCGCGCGAAGCCTATCAGGTGCTCCGGCTGGTGGACCGCAAGGCCTCGCCGGAGGCGATTCTCGCCTGGCGGCAACGATTCGACGACGATGGCCGGCAATTTCCAGACGCTGATCGACGGCGCGCTGCGGGTCGAGAAGGCGGCCCTGGAGCAACGCCAGGAACAGCTCAGCGCCCAGATCCGCCGCCAGGTGCTGATCGCCACGCTGATCGCGCTTGGCCACCGGCGCGCTGGCTCTGCTCGGCGGCTATCGCATCTCCAACGCCGTCGCCACGCCGATCCGGCGCCTGAAGAAAGCGGCGGTCAGCATCGCCGAAGGCCAGTTCGATCTGCCGGATCTGCACGCCAGCGGCGACGAGGTGGGCCAGCTCGCCAAGCGGTTCTCGGAAATGGCGCGGAAACTTCAGGGATTGATGAGCGATCTGCGCGACCGCGCAGATACCGCCGAAGGCGCCAACCGCGCCAAATCGGCCTTTCTCGCCCATGTCAGCCATGAGCTGCGCACGCCGCTGAACGCCATCATCGGCTTCTCGGAGATCCTGCGCGCCGAGCCGCAGGGGCCGCTGGGCTCCGACCGCTACCGCGATTATGTCGGCGACATCCACAGCAGCGGCAATCATCTGCTGAAGCTGGTGAACGATCTGCTGGACATGGCCAAGGCCGAGGCCGGCCGCCTGGAGATCCGCGAGGACGTGGTGGACATGCAGGAGGTGGTGCAGGCCTGCGCCGCGCTGCTGGCGCCGCTCTGCAAATCCGCCGGCGTCGAGCTGTGGCTGAAAGTCGTCGCCGGCGATCGCTGCCTGCGCGGCGACGAAGTGCGCCTGCGGCAGATCCTGCTCAATATTCTCAACAACGCCGTGAAATTCACGCCCTCGGGCGGCCGCGTCAGCCTCACCGTCGCGTGGAACGAGGAGAACGCGCTGGAGGTCGAGGTCAGCGACACCGGCATCGGCATCGCCCCTGACGATCTCGGCAAGGTGCTGCTGCCCTTCGGCCAGGCCGGCGATATCATGACGCGCAAGCATCAGGGCACGGGCCTCGGCCTGCCGCTGACCAAGGCGCTGGTGGAACTGCATGGCGGCCGCCTGCGGATCGAAAGCGCGCTGGGGCAGGGGACGACGGTGCGCATCGCCTTCCCGCCGCAGCGCACGGTCACGGCCGCGCCGGCATCGGCCGCCGGCGGCAGTCAAAGCCGGCGTCGGCGGAGTCCGATCTTGAGGAAGTGCGCGCCGCGCGCGCGTAGCGTCAGGACGCGACGCATCGACGAAAATTCCGGACGTTATTCTTTGCCGTCGGGCGTTGCTGCTTGGCGTTCGCCGGGATCCACCGCCCGCAGCGCCACCACGCCGCTGTCGATCAGCAATTTGCCGGCATTTTCGAAGTTAACCGTGACGCGCCGGCCGGCCACCGACTGCACCTGTCCCAGACCCCAATCCGGCCGGTCGGGATGAACGACATAGGCGCCGGGCGTTAGTGTTTGCAGCGGTTCCAGACCCATCGTCGCTCCTTGAAGACCCTGCGAACTCCGCATAGGTTCTCCGGCGGCGAAGCTAGCGCGGGGATGCGGCGGCTCAATGAGCGGCGGCAGCGCGGGTTCGGCGCATCTGAAACGACCGGTCCTGATCGTGCCGGCGGCAGGAATAGAGGGAGAGCCAATGGCCGTTCAAGTCGACCTACGGGTGCTGGAGCTGATGGCGTCGAAGATCTGCCACGATCTCATCAGCCCGGTGGGCGCGATCGGCAACGGGCTCGAACTTCTGGAAGACGATGGCGGCGGCGACACGGCGAAGGAAGCGCTGCAGCTGTCGCAGAACTGCGTGCGGCGGGCCTCGGCCCTGCTGGAGCTGTTCCGCATGTCCTACGGCACCGCCGGCTCGGATACCGGCCTGGCCTGGGATGCGGCCAAGACGCTGGCGGGCGGCTTCCTGGCCGGCACCAAGATGACGCTCAACTGGCCGGTTCTGCCGGCGGGCACGGTGCTGCCGCCGGGCGCCAACAAGCTGCTGCTCAACCTGGTGGTGCTGGCGGGCGATCTCCTGCCGCGCGGCGGCACGATCGCCGTGGGCGTGGCGCCGGGGCCGCGCGGGCAGGTCCTGCGGGTCACCGCCTCGGGCCAGGATGCGCGCATCAGCGAGGACCTGGCGGGCGTTCTGAAGGGCGCCGTGGCGGTCACGTCGCTCTCCGCCAAGACCGTGCATGGCTATTTCAGCCAGCGGATCGCGGAATCCATGGGCAGCCGAATCGACGCGGCGCCGGGCGCGCCGGCAGCATCATGCTGACGGCCCAACTGGCGGCCTAACGCTTTCAAACTCCGGCGGTTTTGTCGCATCTGCCGGTTATTTTCACGCAATATTAAGGGCAATTTGCCATTCTGCCTGCCATTCGGCCGGGCCCGCCGCCTAGAGGGGCGGCGGGCGCTGGCCATGATGCTGCCCGCTCAGAGGCAGCGGACACCGGGCGCGGTAGTGTGGAATGGACGATCTGCTAAATGTTTTCATCGCCGAGACCTCGCAATCCCTCGATGAGGGCGAGGTCAGCTTTTCGGCGATTTAGAAATCGCCCGGCGACCACGAGGCCATCGACAATCTGTTGCGTCTGATGAGCTCGATCCGCGAGACGTCGGGCTTTCTCGGCCTGCCGGCGCTGAATGCCATGGCGGTCATGGCCGTGGATCAGTCGAGCCAGCTGCGCTCGTCCAAGGGCACCGACGCCTGGGAACGTATTCCTGCGGTGAAGGAATCCCTGCGCGTGCTGCGGGCGCTGCTCAGCGACCTGGCGCAGCGCTCCGGCGGACCGGAGGCGTCCAAGGCGGAACAGAAGGCCAAGGAAGCCAGGGCGGCGAAGGAACCGGTCGGCGAAAGAGCCCGCGGCAAAGGATCCCATGCCCGGGAGCCGAAGGACGCCAAGCCCGACAAGAGCCCGTTCGAGACCAAGCCGAAGCGCGCGCCGAAAGCGCCGCCGAAGCCGCTCGGTGGATGCCGACGAGGAAGAGGAATTGCCGCCCGCCAAGCCGGTGAAGGCCGCCAAAGCGCCCGAACCGCCTGTTGATGAGGCCGACGAAGACGAGTTGCCGCCTGCGAAGCCGGCCAAGTCAGCCAAGACCAAACGGGCCCCGGCGCCTGTGGCGGAACCCCGCCGGCACCGTCGCAGAAGCCCCGGCAGCAGAGGCGCCCTTGCCGCCCGCGGTCGCCCCGGCGGCCGCGGCAGCCCTTGAAGCAGCACTTCCGGCGGCGAAGTCCGATCCCGCGCCCCAGGCTCCCCAGCCGGCCGCGCCGCAGGCTATCCAGCCGCACCCGTGCCCGCCCCGGCGCCGCAGCCCCCACCGCCGCCCCCGTGGCCGCGGAAGCCGCGCCGGCGCCCGTTGCGCCGCCCATGATGCCCGGCGCCGTGGTGGTCCAGGCGCAGACCCTGGAAAACCTGCTGAGCACCGTTAACAATTTGATGGCGGCGCAGGCGGAGATGATCCAGCTCATGCGCGGCCTTGGGGTCGTCATGCCCCGCGGCAATGGCGCGCCGAAGTCCTCGGCGCGGCAGCCGAGCGAGCCGAAGGTGCTGGCCAACCGGCCGCGGGTCGATAACGGCGCCCAGCCGACCGCCGACGCAGCGACCCGCGCGCCCGCCTCGATCTCGGAGGAAACCGCCGTTCCCAACGGCAATGTGGTGCGCCTGCGCGACCGCCGCGGCGACAATGGTGTCGAGATCGTCGATGCTGTGCCCGCCGTGCCGCCGGTGAAAACCCAGATGCAGGCGCTGGAGGAAGCGGCGGAAGCCCAGCTCGATGACGGCGCGCCGTTGCAGCTTTTCAGCGGCGCCAATGGCCGCATCCGCACCGTCGAGATCTCCAAGGTCGGCCGCGTCGCCGACGTCGATGTGGCGGCGATCGATAGCAGCCGCGCGCTCTGGATGGCTGAGATCGA
>CAWFKD010000003.1:0-37671 GCA_963816235.1 uncultured Alphaproteobacteria bacterium
GCCGCCGTCTTTTTGAGCAAGCCCTGCAGTTGGACCCCGGCTATGCGAGGGCCCATGCAGGGCTGGCCATTCTGCTGCTGCGCGACTGGTATCGCGGCGTTGCCGGCCTCGCGGCTGCGCTTGACGCCGCCCTTGAGCATGCGCGGCAAGCGGTCGCGCTACGACGGGGAGATTTCGAGTGCCAGGAAACGCTCGGCTGGATTTGCTTCACCGCCGGTCATTCGAGTTGAGCGAACGGCATTATCGGCGCGCGCACGACCTCAATCCCAACAGCCCCGATGAATTGGCCGCCATGGGTTCCGCCTGCAGCTACTTCGGGCGGCCCGGCGAAGGGATCGAACGGCTCGAGCAGGCGAAACGCGTCGACCCGTATTTCGATCCCTCTGGTACTGGCATCTGCTCGGCGCCGCTTATTTCAATGCGAGGCGTTATGACGACGCGGTTGACGCCTTCGGCCGCTCCGCGAAGCCGGCGAACTGGGTGACGGCTTATCTGGCGGCAACCACGCCCTGGCCGGCCGAATTCGACGCCGCCGCATTGGTCGTCTCAGAATTGCTACGGTCGGCACCGGATTTCTCAGCCGCCGATCTCCTGCAGAAAGAGCCCTACAAAAGCCCGGCCGATCGCGATCATCTGGCGGCAGGCTTGCGCCTGTCGGGATTGCTGCCCATCGACACGGTTCTGTTTGCGGAAGAGCGGCCGGCGATCGCAGTTCTGCCTTTTGCCGACATCGGCGGCACGCCCGAACAGGAACAATTCGCCGACGGCCTGACCGAAGATATCGTCGCCGATCTTTCCAAGATCTCCGCCCTCTCGGTCGCGCCCGGCAACAGCACATTGCCGTACAAGGGCCGAGACACCGACATCCAGCAGGTGGCCAGGGATTTGAACGTCGGCTACGTCCTCAACGGCAGCGTCCTGCGCCTGGGCGACCGGATGCGCGTCGCCGCACAGCTGGTTGACGGGCCGACCGGACAACCTGTTTGGGCCGAACAGTACGAACGCCGCTGGGCGGACATCATTGCCCTGCGGGACGAGATTTCCCGCGATATCGTGATGGCGCTGAAGATCCAGCTGATGCCCCAGGAGCTGCCGGCAACGGGCAAGGCGGCCACCAACAACGCCGAGGCCTATCAATACTACCTCATGGGGCGCTCCTTCTTCCTCAAAGGCCTTTGGGCCAAGCGGGCGCTGGAGGTGGCGCGGCAGCTGTTCGCCAAGGCGATCGAATTCGATCCGAACCATGCCCGCGCCCATGCCGGCATCGCCAATTGCGACAGCTATCGCCTGCTGCTCGGCGTTTCCAACGCCACCTATGACGTCATCGCCGCCCACGCCGCCCGCGCCATCGAGCTGGATCCGGATCTGGCCGAGGCCCATGCGGCCAAGGGCCTGGCGCTTTATGCTGCCGGCCGCTACCCGGAGGCGAACCTGGCCTTCGAGGAGGCGATCCGTCTCGGCCCCGATCTCTATGAGGCACATTTCTTCCACGCCCGTAACTGCCGCGAGCAGGGTTTGCATGAGAAGGCCATCCCGCTGTTCGAACGGGCGGCGGATCTGAACCGCAGCGACTTTCGCGCCCTCGGCCTGCTGGTGGATGAATTCCGCGCCCTCGGCCAGGCAGAGGAGATGAATTCGGCGATCCATCGCTGCGTCGAGCGGCTGGAAGCGGAGATCGCCAATCAGCCCGACAATGCTTGCGCCCTGGCCTTCGGCGCCACGCTCCAGGCCGAAGCCGGCAACCCCGAACGGGCCGAGGAATGGGCGCGCCGCGCCATCGCCATTCAGCCCGACGACGAAGTGTCGAACTACAACCTGGCCTGCACCTTCATCGCCCTGAACAAGCCGGAGACTGCGCTGGAATGGCTGCGGCGCAGCTTTCCCAAATCGCCGGCCAGCCGCCGCACCTTCCTCGCCTGGATGCGGGCCGACACGGCCGTAGATCCGATCCGCGACCGGGCGGACTACCAGGCGTTGGAGGCGTCGCTTCAGGCCGAACTCCAGGCTAGCCCTGACAATCAGGTTGTGCCGCCGCCGCTTGTCGAGAGGGGGTCAATAACGGTTCATCCTGCCGCGGCTTGCCTGCCGGCCGCCAGCGCGGAGGCAAACCAATACTATCTCAAAGGACGGTCGTTCCTCCTCAAAGGAGTCTGGGCCAAGCGGGCCTTGGAAGTTGCGCGCCAGCAGTTTGCCAAGGCGATCGCGCTCGATCCGCGGTTTGCCCTAGCCTATGCGGCGATGGCCAACGTGGATTGCTACCGGCTCTTGCTGGGCCTCCGGGATGTTTCGTTCGAGACTATCGCCGCAAACAGCACACGCGCCCTGGAGTTGGCGCCGGATCTGCCGGAGGCTCATGCCGCTATCGGGCTGGCGCACGCCACGGCCGGCCGGCGCGAGCAGGCGACGGCCGCATTCGAGCAAGCCATCGCCAGGGGACCCGAGTGTTTTGAAGCCCATTTTTTCGCTGCCCGCCACCACATGACCGAGGGCCGGTACGGCGAGGCAGCGCGGTTGTTCGAGCAGGCGGCTCTGCTGAATACCGACGATTTTGGCGCACTTGGCCTGCTTGTTGATGTCTACAGGGCCCAGAGACGGCTGGAAGACGGCAAGGCGGCAGCGCAACGCTGCCTCGAGCGGCTCGAGGCGGAAGTCTCCGCCCATCCTGACAATGGCTGCGCGTTGGCCTTCGGCGCCATTATACAGGCCGAGGCCGGCAATGAGTCGCTTGCGGAAGAGTGGGCAACCCGTGCCATATCGATCGAACCGGACAATGTGGTGACGAACTACAACCTGGCTTGTGCGTTCGGCGCCCTGGGCAAGACTGAAATCGCGATGGACTGGCTAAGACGGGCGATTCCCGATTCTCCCGCCGGCCTGCAAGCGTTGATCGAATGGATGGAGCATGACAGCTCGTTGGATCCCCTCCGCGGCCTTCCGGCATTCGACGCGCTGATGGGCCGCCTGCACAGCGGACTCGACACCAAACATCAGCAGCCGGCCGATCTGGTGAAAGCCTGACGTTGCCCCAGCCGCTTTGCCGCCCCGAAGAGATTCCCGATCGCCAGGCCCGCGGCTTCACCGTCGAGACGCCGGACGGCAAGCGCGATATCCTGGTGCATCGCGAGGGCGACGCAATCCGCGCTTACATGAATTCCTGTCCCCATAACGGCTCGCCGCTGGATTGGGCACCGGATAAATTCATCTCCCTGGACAAGTACCACATCATCTGCGGCACCCATGGCGCGCTGTTCCGGCCGGAGGACGGCTATTGCGTCGACGGCCCCTGCGCCGGGGATTCGCTGGAGGCCGTTCCAGTGGCGCTGATCGGCGGCGTGATCAATTACACCGGCTGACAACAGCCGCCGCGCAAAAGACGGATTCCCGCGCCAGATCGGCCATAGTCCCGCGCCAGCCTCCCGAAGCCGCCGTCGCCGGCGCAATCAACTCTAAGGAGGTCCCAGGGGATCATGGCCGCTTTTCCCGACTCGTCCATCGCCGCCCAGCTCGGCCGCATACCCGGCTTCGACATCTCGAAGCGCGTGGTCATGCTCGGCATCCTCATCCTGATCATGCTGATCCCCCTGACCATGATCGGCGATCTCGTCAACGAACGCAGCGTCCGCCGCTATGAGGTGGAGAACCAGATCGCCGGCCAGTGGGGGCAATCGCAGATCGTCGGCGGCCCGGTGCTGATGATCCCCTATGTCACGCGCTCGAACTATGTGCGTGCGGACGGCAGCACCGGCGAAACCGTCAGTGAACGGTCGGCGTTCTTCCTGCCCGACAAGCTGACCATCAACGCCGCCTTGGACAGCGAACTGCGGCGGCGCAGCCTGCATGAGGTGCTGGTCTACAGCAGCAAGGTGGAGCTTACTGGCTCCTTCGCCCCGGCAAGCTTCAGCGAATGGAACGTACCCGCGGGCGATATCAAATGGGACTCCGCGCTGCTGCTGATCGCCGTATCCGATATCAGCGGCATCGTCAGCCTGGACATGAGCCTGGCGAATCGAACCCTGAAACCGATGCCGGGACTGGCCGGTTTCAAGATCTTCGACAATGGCCTGCAAGCGCGCGCCGTCGGCCTCGAGGCCGGCAAGTCCCATGGATTTACGATCAATCTTTCGCTCAATGGCAGCCGGGCGCTGCAGTTCCTGCCCATGGGCAATGCCACGGCAATCACCGTAAAGAGTGACTGGCCGGACCCGGGCTTCATCGGCGCCGTCCTGCCGCAAAGCCGCACCATCAGCCATGAAGGGTTCACCGCCCACTGGGACACGACCTACATCTCGCGGCCCTATCCCAGCCAATGGCGGGCGAGCGACATGTCGCCCATTCTCCTGGATTCGGCGATCGGAGTCGAACTCACCCGGCCCGGCGACGTCTATCAGCAGAGCGACCGCATCGTGAAGTATGGCCTGCTGGTGATCGGCCTGACCTTCGCCACCATCTTCGTCGTCGGCCTGCTGACGGATCTGCGCGCCCATATGGTGCAGTATCTTCTGGTGGGCGGCTCGATCTGCATCTTCTATCTGCTGGTGCTCTCGCTGTCCGAGCAGATCCGTTTCGATCTCGCCTATGGCATCGCCAGCGCGGTGGATATCGCCGTCGTCTCGCTCTATGTCGGCCGCACGGTGCAGCGCCATGTGGGCCTGATCGCCGCGGCGGTGCTGACGATGATCCATAGCTGGATGTTCGTTCTCCTGCAGATGGAGGATTTCGTGCTGCTGTCGGGCACCATCGGCCTGCTGCTGGCGCTGGTCACCGTCATGTATGTGACGCGCAATGTGGATTGGTACCGCATCGGCCCGGCATCCGCCGCGAGCCCGGCGCCGGCAACGAACTGACGAAGACGCCTTAGGCCAAAAGCAAATGGGGCGGCGCAAAAGGCCGCCCCATTTTCATGATGCCCTGGAAAACCTCAGAAATCGATCTCGGTGCCCAGGCCGAAACTGAAGGAGGCATCCGATTCCGACGACGGGGAGTCCGAATCGTAGTCATCGTATTCAATTACGCCGGCCAGGGTGATGCCTGGCCCGAGCTTGTAACCGGTGGTCAACGCGAAGACATCCAGATTGTCCGTGCCCACACCCATCTCATAATCGCCATGGGACCAGCCGAGGCCGAACGTCCAGGCATCGATGCCGTAGCTGACGCCGGTGGAGAAGATCCGGGCGTCCTGGCCCTCGGTGCCGAAATTGTAGCGCCACTCGGTCGCGCCGCCGAAGGTGAAGCCGGCATAACTGACCTGCACATAGCCGTTATAGTCCGAGGCGTCGTTGACGCCGTTCAGATCAGCTTCCCGGTCCATGCTCCAGGTGCCGCCGCCACCCATGATGAAGGTCACGCCGTTGAAGTCCTGGTTGTAATTCGCGGCCAACGAAACAATTTCGGAGAACTGGCCGGTGTTGTTGTTGAACCGCGTGCCGGCGCCGCTCACTGTATTGCGGGTGTCTTCCGTCCCGTCGGGCGCGAAGGAAGCGGCGAAGCTGAAGCCGCCGAAAGTCGGGCTGAAATAGACGAGCTTGGTGGAGTTGTCGTCCAGGCCGAAGCAGGTGCCGTTGGTGCCGGCATAGCCGCCGCCGACCGCCGCATTGGAGAAGTTGAACCAGGGCGAGTCGGAGCCGAAGATGCCGTTGGCGCCGTCGGGCGACAGGTAGCACATTTGCGCCAGAGCTTCCGAAGTGTCGCCGAAGAAGACCTGTCCCCAGCCGCCGCTGAAATAGGCGTAGACTTGGTCGATCTGATCGTCGGAGGTCTGGCCCTCCAATTCCACATGCACGCCGACGGTCAGGCCGTTGTCGAGCGTGGTCGAGCCGTCGAAATGCACCTCGACATCCTGCTTGAAGACATAGGGCCGGGTGAGATCGCGGGTTTCATCATTGTCGCTGAAATTGACGCCCGCCGCGGAGATGTAATAGCCGCTGATCTCCAGCTTGACCGGATCTTCCGCCCGGGCGCCACTCGCAGCCGCAGACGCCGCCACCAGCGCGGTGCTGGCCAGTAATTTCCCTCTCATTTTAGAACCCCCAATTTCGTTTGTTCTTGTACGCTTCCGGCGGCCGACCCCGTCCGCCTAACCCCAATCGCGAATGATAATCTATCGCAACTGGGCCCCTGTCAAATTTCGTACTTTCAATTCTCGGCAGACCCGATGCCAAGCGCAACGGGTGATTTTCCACCATCAGCGCCTTTGCCAGGACGAATGGCCGGCAAATCCTTGGATTGCTTGTTTCGATTGGCTGATATGGCCAATATCCCGCTGATGTCAGAGGGCCAAACAGCCCCGCCGAGATAAAACGCTTCGCCTGAAGGGAGGGGCCTCTAGATGATGACCGACACCAGCCTGTTTCCGGTTTCCGCCGAAGCGGCAAAAGCCGCCTGGATCGACGAAGCCAAGTACAACCGCCTGTACCAGCAGTCGGTCGCCGATCCCGAGGGCTTCTGGCGCGAGCAGGGCAAGCGCCTCGCCTGGATCAAGCCCTACAACAAGGTGAAGGATGTCGACTATAGCAACCAGGTGCATATCCGCTGGTTCTATGACGGCACGCTCAACGCCAGCGTCAATTGCGTCGACCGCCATCTGCCAACCCGCGCCGACCAGACCGCGATCATCTGGGAAGGCGACAGCCCCACCGAGCACAAGCACATCAGCTATTCGGAAGTGCATGAGAATGTCTGCCGGCTGGCCAATGTGCTGAAGGCCCACGGCGTCAAGAAGGGCGACCGCGTCACCATCTACATGCCGATGATCCCCGAGGCGGCCTATGCCATGCTGGCCTGCGCCCGCATCGGCGCCATCCATTCCGTGGTGTTCGGCGGCTTTTCGCCGGAGAGCCTGGTGGGCCGCATCCAGGATTGCGATTCCAACTGCGTGATTACAGCAGATGAAGGCCTGCGCGGCGGCAAGAAGGTGCCGCTGAAGGCCAACACCGACGAAGCGCTGAAGCGCTGCCCGTCAGTCAAAACCTGCATTGTGGTGCGCCGCACCGGCGGACAGATCGGCTGGGTCGCCGGCCGCGACGTCTGGTATCACGAGGAATGCGCCAAGGTGTCCCGCGACTGCAAGCCGGAGGAGTTGAGCGCCGAGGATCCGTTGTTCATCCTCTATACCTCAGGCTCGACAGGAAAGCCGAAGGGCGTGCTGCACACCACCGGCGGCTATCTGGTCTACGCCGCGATGACCCACGAATACGTCTTCGATTATCACGACGGCGATGTCTACTGGTGCACCGCCGATGTGGGCTGGGTCACCGGCCACAGCTATATCGTCTATGGGCCCCTGGCCAATGGCGCCACGACGCTGATGTTCGAGGGCGTGCCGAACTATCCGGATTCCTCGCGCTTCTGGCAGGTTGTGGACAAGCACAAGGTCAATACCTTCTATACCGCGCCCACCGCCATCCGCGCCCTGATGCGCGAAGGCGAAGAGCCGGTGAAGCGCACAAGCCGCAAATCGCTGCGCCTCTTGGGCAGCGTCGGCGAGCCGATCAATCCTGAAGCCTGGCTCTGGTATCACCGGATGGTCGGCGACAGCCGCTGCCCCATCGTCGATACCTGGTGGCAGACGGAGACCGGCGGGATTCTCATCACGCCGCTGCCCGGCGCCATCGCCCAGAAGCCGGGCTCGGCGACGCTGCCCTTCTTCGGGATCAGGCCGGGTATCGTCGACGGCGAGGGCAAGCTGCAGGAAGGCGAGACCTCGGGCAATCTTTGCATCCTCGATTCCTGGCCGGGGCAGATGCGCACGGTCTATGGCGACCATCAGCGCTTCATCGACACCTACTTCAAGACCTTCCCCGGCAAGTATTTCACCGGCGACGGCTGCCGCCGGGACAAGGACGGCTATTACTGGATCACCGGCCGCGTCGATGACGTGATCAACGTCTCCGGCCACCGCATGGGCACCGCCGAGGTGGAAAGCGCCCTGGTCGCCCATACGAAAGTGGCCGAGGCCGCCGTGGTCGGCTATCCCCACGACATCAAGGGCCAGGGCATCTACGCCTATGTGACCTTGAAGTCGGGACAGCAGCCATCTGACGATCTGCGCAAGGAGCTGGTGCAGTGGGTGCGGAAGGAGATCGGCCCGATCGCCCAGCCGGACCTGATCCAATGGGCGCCGGGCCTGCCGAAGACCCGCTCGGGCAAGATCATGCGCCGCATCCTGCGCAAGATCGCCGAGAACGATTACAGCAACCTCGGCGACATCAGCACCCTTGCCGATCCCACGGTGGTGCAGGAACTGGTGAATAACAGGATGAACCGGGCGTAGGCGAGAGGTAGCCGCAACATTTAATTGTCATCCCGGGGCCGCCGCTTCAGCGGCGGAACCCGGGACCCAAGCACACGGGATTCGTCAAGTTATCTTGACTACCGCGTGGTGTTCATGGGTCCCGGACAACTGCGCTGACGCGCAGTTTCCGGGATGACAGCCATGTTTACATCTTGGCACCGGTCAGCCCCCGCTCCTGCCGCATGCGCTGTTCGGCGCGGCGGCCTTCTTCGTCGAACAGAAACGTGAACAGGCCGAAGCGCCGGCCTTTCGTCACGGGCATCGCTTCATGCAGGATCGAGCAGGAGAACACCACAGCGCCGCCGATATCGGGGCGGTAGAGCTGGCGGCCATACTCCGGGAAATGCACGTCGCCGCCCTCATATTCGCCGGTGTTGAGGTTCACGCTCATGGCGAACTGCCGGTGCGCGGTATAGGGCGTGGTGTTGTCCCGGTGGGCGCGGAAATAGCCGCCATCGGCGGAGTTGTAGCAGCCGATGCGCATGACTTCGCCATGGACGACGCGGAAATTGAACGCCTTGCGGATCTCCGGCACGGCACGGCGGCCGATCCGCTGTTGCAGCAGGCGCAGCAGGTCCGGCTCCGATATCCAGACATCCCGCCGTTTCTTGAAGGCGGCACTGGCATAGGCGTCGCCATGGCTCACCGACGACACGGTGTCGGCGCGCTTCTCGCTGACGTTCCAATGCTCGATCAGGCGGCGGCAGAGCTCGGGCTCGAACAGGCCGGGCAGGATCAGCACCGGCGGCTGGGCGCCCACCGTCTGCGCGGCGCTGCGGGCGAAGAGATCGCGGCAGAGCTGGATCGCCTGGGGCAAGCCGTTCTCGTCATACTTGCCGGCGAAGCGCCGCGCCGAATCCAGCACCGCAAAGCCCGGCGGCGACAAGCCGAAAGCGCGCGCCGCTACGCCGCTATCCAGTGCCCGCTCGATCAACGATGCATCGGGCAGTGCAGCGCCAAGCGGTGCGACGTCATAGACCAGGGTCTCCAGCTCTGCGAGTTCGGCGAGGTGCTGCGACAACACCCGCCTTGTCCCGGCGGACGGCGCCGGGCCTGAGAACCACAGCAGCACCGCGCGGCCGGCCAGCGACTGATCCCAGAGATTGACCGCCTCGCCGCCAGCGCTTTTCAGCGGCAGGACCGGAACGGGATCGCCGGGCAGCAATGGGGCTTCTTTGAGTGGTTGGTTCATGGCGTCTTGATGTCGGCAGCGGCCTTGACGCTGCTGCGCTGTTGTACGCGATCTTGCAGTGCGGTGGCCAGCATGGGGCGCAATGCGGCACCGAGGCGTTCCGCCGCCCTATCGATCGCCGCTTCGTCGAACGCCGCATAGCCCAGCAGCAGGCCCTGTTGCACCGGGCGCTTGGCGTAGAAGCGCGACAGCGCCACGGCGGCAACACCGGCGGCAGCGGCCGCCCGCTCCACATCCAGATCGTCCATCCGCCTGGCCAGCGGCGGCGTGGGGCGCGCGATCAGATGCAAACCTGCGGGATCGGGCTCCACCTCAAGCACGCCCGGCAGATGAGTCCGCACGGCGGAAATCAGTGCCGCCTGCCGCGCCGCATAGCGCCGGCGCATTTGCCTGACGTGGCTGCCGAAATACCCCTCCGCCATGAAAGCCGCCAGTGCCGGCTGCAAACCCGGACCGGGATAGTCGTCCAGCGCGGCGCGGGCGCGGCGGAAACTTTCCAGCAGCGGTTCCGGCACCACCAGATAGCCGAGGCGCAGCGCCGGAAACATCGCCTTGGAGAAACTGCCGGCATAGAGCACGGCGCCGCCGTCATCGAGACCCTGCAGCGCCGCCAGCGGCCGGCCGCTATAGCGGAACTCGCTGTCGTAGTCGTCCTCCAGCACCCAGGCGCGCACCCGCCGCGCATAGGCCAGCAGCTCCAGCCGCCGCGCCAGCGACATGGTGATGCCCAGCGGATATTGGTGCGACGGCGAAATACAGATCAGCCGCGGCCGCGGCGCCAGCCGCGCGCCGGCAGCGACCGACAAGCCCTCGCTGTCGACCGGCACCGGCACGGCGCGGCAGCCGGCCGCGGTCAGCGTGGCGCGGACGCCGCGATAGCCCGGCTCCTCCATCCAGATGGCGTCGCCGCTGTCGGCCAACACCCGCAGCGTCAGGTCGATCGCCTGGCGGATGCCTGAGAAGATCAGCACCTGGTCGGCGCTGCAGCGCACGGCGCGCTCAGCCGCGAGATAATCGGCGATCGCCTCGCGCAGCGGCCGATAGCCGGCGCGGTCGCCGGCGGCGTAGTCCGCCGCCGCCAGCCGTCGCCAGCTCCGCGCCACCAGCCGCGCCCAGAGATCGGCCGGGAATGCCGCCACGTCGGGCGACCCCGGCGCAAACGGCACGGGCTTCGGTTCCTGACGCCCATGCTCGGCGCCGATGGCGCGGCCCCGCGCCGAAATCCCCCGCAGCAGCCGCGCCGCAGATGCAGTGGCTGATATCCGCACCGGCCGGTGCGGCAGATCGCGGGACACGAAACTGCCGGCGCCGCGCCGGCCCTCGACATAGCCCTCGCCCATCAGTTGATCGAAGGCCTGCAGCACGGTGTTGCGCGACACCCCATGCTCTGCCGCCAGCAGGCGCGTCGAGGGCAGCTTGCTGCCGGGCGCGAGCCGGCCGCTCAAGATCAGCGCCCGCAGATCCTCATAGAGCTGGCGGTAGAGCGGCGGCGCCGCCTGCCGGTTCAGCGCCAGCGGGCCGATGACGCCGCCGGTGGCGATGCGCGGCATGGAATGACTCCAAAGTGGTACCAATGAACTACATATAATGGCACTTTTCAAAGTACCACTTTCTGCCGTATCAGCCAGCCTGGAAACCTGCGGAGACGAAGATGGACCAGCCGGTCACCGATACCCTCGGCCCCACGGCGCGCAACCGGGTGAAGCGCCTGCCCAAGCGCGGCCATTACGACCGCAGCACCGTGAATGCGGTCCTGGACGCCGGCTTCATCTGTCATATTGGCTATGTGATTGACGGCCAGCCCTATGTGACGCCGACGGCCTATTGGCGCGAGGGCGATCGCATCTACTGGCACGGCTCCTCCGCGAGCCGCATGCTGCGGGCGCAGAAGGAAGGCATTCCCGTCTGCCTCACCGTCACCCATATCGACGGGCTGGTGATGGCGCGCTCCGCCTTCCATCACTCGCTGAACTACCGGTCGGTGATGGCGTTCGGCAAAGCGCATATCGTCGACGAGCCGAAGGCCAAGGAAGCCGCCATGCGCGCCTTCGTCGAGCGGCTCTATCCCGGCCGCTGGAATGGTCTGCGCCCGGTCAACAAGCAGGAATTCAAGGCGACCACGATCCTCGGCATGGAATTGACGGAAGCCTCGGCGAAAATCCGCAGCGGCAATCCGGTCGATGATGACGAGGACTACGCGCTGCCGATCTGGGCCGGCGTGATCGGGCTCAAGACCATCGTCACGGGAATCAGCGACGACGGCCGCCTCGCGCCGGGAACGGCGAAGCCGAAAGACCTTGCCGCGTTCACGAAGGACGCAGATTTCGGCGAGCTTCTGAAGCGATACAAATCCTTGTAGGGGCGACCGGCGGTCGCCCTGCTACAGCGTTGCGATGTCAATAGGGGCGACCGCCGGTCGCCCCTACAAGAGAACCGGCCGCATCATTCAAAAATCAATGCAACGACCGTTCTTTTCCCAATCGCCATAGCGCGTGGGTTCCGGCCCCTTCGGGCCGCCATGTTCGGCCGGTTTGACGCTGGGTTTCTGCGCCGCCGGTTTCACGGCCTCAGCCTTCTCTGCCGGAATCTTCGTTTCTTCAGCCATTGCCAATAGATAAGCCCGGACCGGCCGCGCCGCCAGCCCCGGCGGCAATCTTGATATCAAGCGAAACGGGGCCATTTATCTGGGCAAGTTGCGGAACTTGCCGCAACGCCGGAGGGAGACCGAACCAGAGATGAACTTCGCCCGCACCGCCCTGCTGCTGGCCGCCATGACCGGCCTGTTTCTCGCCGTCGGCTACCTGATCGGCGGTCAGGGCGGCATGATCATCGCGCTGGTCATCGCGCTGGGCATGAACTTCTTCGCCTACTGGAATTCCGACAAGCTGGTGCTGCGCATGCATGGCGCCCGGGAAGTGGATGCCGCCGGCGCGCCGCGGCTGTTCGGCATCGTCCAGGATCTGGCCAAGCGCGGCAATCTGCCGATGCCCCGCGTCTATCTCATGCAGACCGAGCAGCCTAACGCCTTTGCCACCGGCCGCAATCCGGAGAACGCCGCCGTCGCCGTCACCACCGGCCTGCTGGATCGCCTGAACGAGCAGGAGATCGCCGGTGTGCTGGCCCATGAGCTGGCCCATGTGCGCAACCGCGACACCCTGACCATGACCATCACCGCGACCCTGGCGGGCGCCATCGGCATGCTGGCGCAGTTCGGCATGTTCTTCGGCGGCCGCGACAGCCGCGACAATCCCCTGGGCATCATCGGCGTGCTGGCGGCGGCAATTCTTGCGCCGCTGGTGGCGATGTTCGTGCAGATGGCGATCAGCCGCTCGCGGGAATATGAAGCCGACCGCATCGGCGCTGCGATCTGCGGCCAGCCCTTGTGGCTTGCCTCGGCCCTGGCCAAGATCCATAACGCGTCGCTGCAGATCGACAATCACCGGGCCGAAGCGAATCCGGCGACCGCCCATATGTTCATCATCAATCCGCTCCATGCCCATGCCGTCGACGGCCTGTACCGCACCCATCCCAGCACGGAGGAGCGCATCCGCCGGCTGCAGGAAATGGCTGCGCAGACCAGCGCCAACGACGACAGCGCATCTATGGCCACCTATCGCTCGCCACGTAATCGCGGCCCCTGGAGCTAGCGCTCCCGGCCACCGGAGTATTTCTTGAGCACAGCTGAGTCAGCGCGCGGACGCGAGACCGCCGGCCTGCCGGCGCGGCGCGCGGCAGCGCTGCTGCTGCAGCGCATCCTGCGGCAGCGGCTGCCATTGGAAGAAGCCTTCGAGGGCGAGCCGGCGCTGAAATCCCTGGAAGCCCGCGACCGCGCTTTCGTCCGCATGCTGGTGGCGACGGTGCTGCGCCGCCTCGGCCAGATCGACGCCATCCTGACCCGCTGCATGGACCGGCCGCTGGGCGCCAAGGCTCAGGCCGCTCAGGACCTGCTGCGGCTGGGTGCGGCGCAGCTGCTCTATCTCGACACGCCCGCCCATGCCGCCGTGGACACCAGCGTCGAGCTGGCGGCGGAAGGGGAGGAGACCGCCGGCTTCAAGGCGCTGATCAACGCCGTGCTGCGCCGTATCGGCCGGGAGAAGAACGAACTCCTGAAAGCGACGGCGGCACCCGCGCTCAATACTCCAGCCTGGCTCTGGGACTCCTGGGTCAAGGCCTATGGCGAAACCCGCGCCCGCGGCATCGCCCTCGCCCATCTCGCGGACCCGCCGCTGGATTTCTCCGTGAAAGCGGACCCGGAATCCTGGGCGCAGCAACTGGGCGCCACCATTCTGCCCACCGGCAGCCTGCGCCGGACGGATGGCGGCTCGATTGAAGCGCTCCCGGGCTTCGCCGATGGCGCCTGGTGGATCCAGGATGCGGCGGCGGCGCTGCCGGTGACGCTGCTGGGGCCGGTCGCCGGCAAGACCGTCATCGATATTTGCGCCGCACCCGGCGGCAAGACCGCGCAACTGGCCGCCGCCGGCGCCACGGTCACCGCCGTCGACCGCAGCGCCAAGCGGCTGGAACGCCTGACGGCCAACCTCACGCGGCTGGGCCTGACGGCGGAAACCGTCACCGCCGACGCCACCCTATGGCAGCCGGCGGCGCCGGCCGATGCGGTGCTGCTGGATGCGCCCTGCTCCGCCACCGGCACCATCCGCCGCCACCCCGATGTCGCCTGGCTGAAAACCCCTGAAGACATGGCGAAGCTGGTGGATTTGCAGGCGCGTCTGCTGCGCGCCGCCGTGGCCATGGTCAGCGGCGGCGGCACCCTGATCTACTGCACCTGCTCGCTGCAGCCGGAGGAAGGCCCGAAGCAAATCGCCAGCCTGCTGGCCGACCGCGCACCCGTGCAGCGCCTGCCGATCGCCGCCGCCGAAGTGGGCGGCCTGGTGGAGCTGATCACCGCCGACGGCGACCTCCGCACCCTGCCCAGCCACCTGCCCGACCGGGGCGGCCTCGACGGCTTCTACGCCGCCCGCCTGCGCAAACTCTAGCGCCACAGTTCGGCCATCCTCCCGTTCCATTCCTGGCGGGCCGCCGGGTTGTTCCGGCGCCCCGGAAGCTGGTAGTTAACGGTCATGCCGCAGAAGATTCGCATCGCTCCGTCCATTCTCTCCGCCGATTTCGCGCGCCTGGGCGAGGAGGTGAAGGCGATCGATGCCGCGGGCGCCGATTATGTGCATATCGACGTGATGGATGGGCATTTCGTGCCCAATATCACCTTCGGCGCGCCCGTGGTGCAGGCGATCCGGCCCCACACCAAGCTGGTGTTCGACGTTCACCTGATGATCGCGCCCGTCGACCAATTCATCGCCGATTTCGTCAAGGCCGGTGCCGACATCATCACCGTGCATCCGGAAGCCGGGCCCCATCTGCACCGGACCATCCAGCTCATCAAATCCCACGGCAAGAAGGCCGGCGTATCCCTCAATCCGGCGACGCCGCCCGCGGCCGTCGAAGAGCTACTGGATGACATCGACCTGATACTCGTGATGACAGTCAATCCCGGCTTCGGCGGCCAAAAATTCATCGGCAACGCCATGGACAAGGTGCGCCATCTGCGCCGCCGCATCGACGAGACGGCCAAGGCGCCGCAAGGGCCGGCCGATCGACCTGGAAGTGGATGGCGGCATCAATGCCGAGACGGCGGCCATCGCCGCCCGGGCCGGCGCCGATGTGCTGGTCGCCGGCACCGCCACCTTCACCGGCGGTCCGCAAGCCTATGCCGGCAATATCCGCCGGCTGCGCGACGCCGCGAGCGCCCCGCCGTGACCGACGCGGCCGGGGAAACGGCCGACGCAGGCACCCGCCGGCCTTCCGAACCGATGGCGCCCGTTCTGCGGGCCCGCATGCGCCTGCCGCGGGACCTGCAGATGCAGCGCCTCTGGTACAGCCTGCGCCAGCCCATGTTCCGCAGCGCCTTCTACCGCTGGCTGCTGCCGGGACGGGTGGCGGGCGCGCCGGGCCCGGCCATCAGCAGCGACATCTGGCCCGGCAATGCGGAGCGCGGCAGCGCCATCATCCAGGGCATCTTCGCCCTCGGCGGCCAGACCATCCGCGACCCAGCCCCGGTCTGGGACCCGGTGGGCGCCACCGATCCCTGGCGCGAGGCGGTGCACAGCTTCGACTGGCTGCGGGACCTGCGGGCCGTCAGCGGCGAGAGCGCCCGCCGCGCCGCCCGCGAACTGGTGGGCCGCTGGATCGCCGACAATAGCCGCTGGAGTTCCGTGGCCTGGCGGCCTGATATCACGGGCCGTCGCCTCGCCGCCTGGATCTTGCATTACGATTTCCTCGGCGCCGCCGGCGACGCGATGTTCCGCGGCCGGCTGCTGGTGAGCATCGCCCAGCAGGCCAGCCACCTTTCCCGTGTATTGCCGGCCGGCCTCAGCGGCAGCGACCTGCTTTTCGCTATCGGCGGGCTGATCCATGCCGGGCTGGTGATGCCCCGCGGCAATCCTTGGATGCGGCGCGGCGTGATTTTGCTTTCCCACGAACTGGAGCGGCAGATCCTCCGCGACGGCTGCCATTGCGAGCGCAGCCCGTCGGTGCATTTCGAGGTGCTGCAGCTGTTGGTGGGCTTAAGGGTCGCCTTCGGCACCGCCGACCATACGGTGCCCGAGCCGATATCCGACGCGATTTCGCGCATGGCGCCGATGCTGCGCTTCTTCGAGCATGGCGATGGCGGTCTGGCGCTGTTCAACGACAGCAACGAGGAAGCTGACTGGCTGATCGACATGACCCTGGCCCGCGCCAACGGCAAGGGCCTGCCGCCGAGGGAAGCACCGGTCAGCGGCTTCCAG
Organism: uncultured Alphaproteobacteria bacterium; assembly: GCA_963816235.1. Taxonomy (GTDB): domain Bacteria; phylum Pseudomonadota; class Alphaproteobacteria; order Dongiales; family Dongiaceae; genus DATKFM01. Next base: position 16,283 of record CAWFKD010000003.1, read on the forward strand.
CGCCTGGCCGCTGGCCGCACGGTGATCCTGGTGGATGCCGGCCCGCCGCCGCCGCCCGGCTTCGACCGCCACGCCCATGCGGGAACGCTCAGCTTCGAGATGAGCGTCGGCAAGGACCGGCTGATCGTTAATTGCGGCGCCCATGAAGGCCGCGGCGAATGGTGGACCGCGCAACGCGCCACCGCCGCCCATTCCGCGCTGGTGGTCAACGACACCAACGCCTGCGTCTTCGCCGCCGATACCGGCCTGGTGCGCGGGCCCACCCATGTCGCCTGCCACCGCGACGAGTCCGACGGCGCCACCTGGCTGGAGATGAGCCATGACGGCTATGCCTCGCCCTATGGCGTGATCCATCACCGCCGGCTCTATCTCACCAACAGCGGCGAGGATCTGCGGGGCGAGGACCGCCTGGCCGGCGATACGCCGCAGCCTTTCGTGCTGCGCTTCCATCTGCATCCCGATGTGAATGTGTCGGTGGCGCAGAACGCCCAGGCGGCGATTTTGAAACTACCGAGCGGCGGCTGGTGGCGCATGCGCGCCAAGGGCGGCGCGATCTCGCTGGCCGACAGCATCTACATGGGCAAGCGCGGCGAAGCCCGCCGCTCGCAACAGATCATCGTCACCGCCGACCTTCAGGCGAAGGACAGCACGGTGCGCTGGGCGATCACGAAAGAAGCGGTCGGGAAGTAGGGTTCACCACAAAGTCACAAAGGGCACAAAGCGATAGGTGTAATTGAACCACAGATGCACACAGATAAACACAGATGCATCGAACTCAACCTGGAACAGCCAGACTCGCTTTGTTGCATGAGATAGTTTGCTGCGCGCCGCAGGCATACAGAAATCAACCTGCGGCTACGGAGCGCGGCGTTCACCGAATGGCGCTAAGCTATCTGTGTTCATCTATGTGCATCTGTGGTTTCAATACCTCGCTTGCTTCGTGTCCTTTGTGACTTTGTGGTGAACCGCTTTTCCTATGGCTGCCAGCGGCGCAGGCCCGGCGGCAGGTCCAGTTTCCGCCACACGCCTTTCAGATCCGCGACCAGTCCGCCCGGTTTCACCAGCGCACTGAGCCTTGCGCCGTCGAAGCCGCGATAGGCATCGTGGGGCACGGCGCAGACCAGGCAGTCATAGGGCTGCGGTGCATTCAACTCCGGCAACAGCGTCAGTCCGTAATGCGCCTTCGCCTCCGCCGCGTCGGCCTGGGGATCATGCACATCCACCCGATGGCCCCGGCTGACCAAGCCGCGCACGAGATCGATCACCTTGGTATTGCGCAGGTCCGGCACGTTCTCTTTGAACGTGAGTCCCAGCACCAGAGTGCGCGGCGTGCGCGTGCCGTTCTTCGCCGCTTCCTGGTCGATGCGCTCGGCGAAGTAATCGCCCATGGCATCGTTGATGCGCCGGCCCGAGAGGATGATTTCCGGATCATGGCCGGCGGCGACGGCGCAGGCCGCGAGATAATAGGGATCGACGCCGATGCAATGGCCGCCCACCAGGCCCGGCTTGAAATCCAGGAAATTCCATTTCGTGCGCGAGGCGTCGAGCACGTCATAGATCGACAGGCCCAGCCGCTCGAAGATCATGGTCACTTCGTTGATGAAGGCGATGTTGATGTCGCGCTGGGCGTTCTCGATCACCTTCGCCGCCTCGGCGGTGCGGATATCCTTGGCCACGAACACGCCGGCCTTGGCCACCCGCGCGTAGAGTTCCCGCAGCCGTTCGGCGGTTTCCGCCGTCTGCCCCGCCACCACCTTGACGATGCTGTCCAGGCGATGGGAACGGTCGCCGGGATTGATCCGCTCGGGCGAATAGCCAAGAAAGAAATCCTCGCCCGCGCGGCGGCCGGATTCCCGCTCGATCAGCGGCCGGCAGATATCCTCGGTGACGCCGGGATAGACAGTGCTCTCGAACACCACGATCGGCGCCGGGTCGTGGGGCGCGCTTGCCTTCAGCGCCTGGCCCACGGTGCGGCAGGCGGCATCCAGCGGACCGAGATCGGGCCGGTTTGCCGCGTCGACAGGCGTCGGCACAGTGACGATGTGGATAGTCGCGATCGAGGAGATCGGCGGGGTCGCCGCTCAGCCGCAGATTCTGCCGGCGAAATTCCTGGGGCGCGACCTCGCCCGTGCGGTCACGCCCCGCCTTGAGCTCGGCGATCCGTTCCCGGCTGATATCGAATCCCCTGACGTCCAGGCCCGCGCCGGCAAAGGCGGCGGCCAGGGGCAGGCCCACATAGCCGAGGCCGATGACGCTGAGACGGGGTTCCGCCGGGCTTGATATTGCCGCCACTGAGGCTCCTGTGATCCGCGAAAGCCGGGCCATTCACCGGGCTTTACCGGCGCTTGTCAACTTGCCGCGGGCTGCACGTCCGGGCGCCGTTGCGGCTGCCGCCCTCAGCGGCTATGGAGACGCTCGACGCCGCTTCCCGGAGCCTCCATGGCTGAACCGCCCATCGCCCGCGCCCTGATCTCCGTCTCCGACAAGACCGGCGTGGTGGAGCTGGCCCGCTTCCTGCAGCAGAGCGGCGTCGAGATCCTCTCCACCGGCGGCACGGCCAAGACGCTGCGCGAGGCTGGCATCAAACTGCGCGACGTGGCCGAGGTCACCGGTTTTCCGGAGATCATGGATGGCCGCGTCAAGACCCTGCATCCCCTGATCCATGGCGGCATCCTGGCGCGCCGCGATCTGCCCGAGCACCGGGCCGCCATGAAGACCCATGGCATCGGCGCGATCGATCTCGTGGTGTCCAATCTCTATCCCTTTGCCGCGACGGTGGCGAAAGGCGCCTCGCGGGAAGACTGCATCGAGAACATCGATATCGGCGGCCCGGCGCTGATCCGCGCTTCGGCGAAGAATCACGAGTTCGTCGCCATCGTCACCGATCCCGCCGACTACGCTGCGGTCATCAACGACATGACCGCAAACAAGGGCGCCACCACCTTGGCGCTGCGCCGCCGCCTCGCCGCCGCCGCTTATGCCCATACCGCCGGCTATGATTCCATGATCTCGCAATGGATGGCGGCGCAGGAGAACGAGACCTTCCCGAAATCCATCGTCTTCGCCGGCGAGCGCAAGCAGCAGCTACGCTATGGCGAGAATCCCCATCAGGCGGCGGCGTTCTATGTGGCCAAGGAACCGGGACGGCCGCGCGCCGGCATCGCCACCGCGACCCAGCTCCAGGGCAAGGAGCTGAGCTACAACAATCTCAACGACACCGACGCGGCCTATGAGCTGGCGGCGGAATTCGACGCGCCCGCCTGCGCCATCATCAAGCACGCCAATCCCTGCGGCGTGGCGGTGGCCGGCGATCTGGCCACGGCCTTCAAGCGCGCGCTCGCCTGCGATCCCGTCAGCGCCTTCGGCGGCATCATCGCGGTCAATCGCGCGCTCGACCTCGCGACTGTCGAGGCCATCGGCAAGCTGTTCGTCGAGGTGATCATCGCGCCGGCCATCAATGCCGATGCCCGCGCGGCCCTGGCGCAGAAGCAGAATCTGCGGGTGCTGGATGCCGGCGCCATGCCCGATCCCGCCGCCTCGGGAAACATCCTGCGCGCGGTCGCCGGCGGCTGGCTGCTGCAAACGCGGGACAGCGGCCGCATCGCCGCCGCCGATCTGAAGCTGGTGACGAAGCGCGCGCCGACGGATGCGGAGCGCAACGATCTGCTGTTCGCGTTCCGCGTCGCCAAGCATGTGAAGTCCAACGCCATCGTCTATGCCAAGGGCGGCGCCACCGTCGGCATCGGCGCGGGGCAGATGAGCCGCGTGGATTCCTCGCGCATCGCCGCCTGGAAGGCCCGCGAGGCCGGCGATGCCGCGGGCGAGAAGGAGCCGCGCACCAAGGGCTGCGTCGTCGCCTCCGACGCCTTCTTCCCCTTCGCCGACGGGCTGATGGCCGCGGTCGACGCCGGCGCCACCGCCGTGATCCAGCCCGGCGGCAGCATGCGCGACGCCGAGATCGTCGCCGCCGCCGACCAGGCCGGCATCGCCATGGTGTTCACGGGCATCCGGCATTTCCGGCACTAGGAGAACCGCCATGGCCTTTCCGCATCTGTTGTCGCCGCTCAAGATCGGGCCGAAAACGGTGCGGAATCGAGTCCTGGTCACGGCCCATGTGCCCGGCCTTGCCGACCAGGGCCTGCCGGGTGACCGCTACATCGCCTATCATCGCGCCCGCGCCCATGGCGGTGTCGGGCTGCAGCTGACGGGCGCAACGCCCATCCATCACAGCAGCTCCCATGGCGAATTCGCCGGCCTGGTGAATGTCGACGACCGCATCATTCCCGGCTATCGCCGCCTGGCCGACGCGGTGCATGAGGAAGGCGGCCGCATCCTGGCGCAGCTCGCCCATTACGGCGCGACGATCAGCGCCGGCGAAGCAGGGTCGCCGCTCTGGGCGCCGTCGCCGCGGGCCTCGGAGCTGGTGCGGCAAATCCCCCATGAGATGACGGCAGCGGAGATTGCCGAGGTGGTGCAGCGCCTTCGCCGCCGCGACGGCCCGGGCGCGCGAGGGCGATCTCGACGGCGTCGAAATTCTCGGCGCCTTCGGCCTGCTCGTCGCCGCGTTCATGTCGCCCTATTCCAACACCCGCCAGGACGAGTATGGCGGCTCGCTCGACAATCAGGCTTGCGCTTCGCCTTCGAGGTGATCGATGCCGTGCGCGAGGCGGCGGGACCGGACCGCATCGTCGGCATGCGCATCGCCGGCGATGAGCTGGTCGAAGGCGGCAACGACGACGGCGCCATGCAGGAGATCGCCATCCGCCTGGAGGCGACCGGGAAGCTCGACTATCTCAACGTCATCGCCAGCAACAATCTCGACCGGGTCTACCGCGCGGTCCATTGGCCGCCGACGCCGGCGCCCCACGGCCTGTTCGTGCCGCTGGCGGCCGGCATCAAGAAGGTCGTCAAGCTCCCGGTCTTCACCACCGGCCGCATCGTCGATCCCGATCATGCCGAGCGCATCCTCGCCGCCGGCCAGGCCGATATGATCGGCATGACCCGCGCCCATATCGCCGATCCGGACCTGGTGCGGAAGATCAGCGGCGGCCACGCCGGGGATGTGCGCAAATGCGTCGGCGCCAATGTCTGCATCGCCCGCGTGCTGGCCGGCGGCCCGGTGCGTTGCCTGCATAATCCCGAGGCGGGCCGCGAGCATGAGTGGGGCCCGGCGAAACCCGCGGTAAAGCCCAAGCGGATCGCGGTCATCGGCGGCGGTCCCGCCGGGCTCGAGGCGGCCCGGGTGGCGGCGGAGCGCGGCCACCGGGTCACCCTGTACGAGCGCGACAGCGTGCTCGGCGGGCAGTTCCTGCTGCGCGCCTCGATCCCCACCTGGAAGGAATTCCAGAGCACCCTGGATTGGCGGCGGGCGCAGCTTGAGAAGCTGCAGGTCCGCATGGAGCTGGGCCGCGAGGTTCAGCCCGGCGATATTCCGAGCCTGCAGGCCGATGCCATCATCCTGGCCACCGGCGCGGAGCCTTTGCCCGTGACCCTGCCCGGCGCGGCGGATTCCCCGATCAAGGTGGTGACGCCGCACACGCTGGTTCGCGACGGCAGCGGCAATGGCGGCACGGCGGTCCTGTGGGATCAGGCCGGCGGCATCGTCGGCACCGGCGCCATGGACGCCCTCATCGACCAGGGCTGCAAGATCCACTTGGTGACGCCGCAATTTTCCGTCGCCGAGGATATGGATGTCGTGCGCCGCGTGCCGCTGTATGAACGCCTGCTCTCGGCCGGCGCCGTCTTCGTGCCGAACAGCGATGTGGTTGCGCTGGATGGCGCTTCGGTCGTCATCCGCAACGTCTATTCGCAGGCGGAATCCCGGATCGGTCCCGTGGAGCTCCTGGTCGCCTGGGCCGGCAGCCGGGCGATCGACCGCTTGCGCTCGGCGATCGAAGCAGCGGGAATCGAGCTGCATCTTGCCGGCGATGCCATAGCGCCGCGGACCGGAGATATTGCGTTTGCGGAAGGGGCGATGGCGGCGCGATCGGTCTAGGGACCGGTCGGCGGAGCGACGAAGTTACGGTTAACCCGCGTCGTCCCAGGCGATGTTCACCACGCGGCTGACGGGGAGCCAGTGGCCGAATTGCAGCCAGCCGCTCCGCTTCTGGGCGTCGCCGTCGAGCACGACGATGCGGTATTCCCGGCGGTTTTCGCTGCGGTACCAGGCGGTATAGCCGGCGTGGAACTTGGCGTCCTGGAAGCTGATCAGCTCGAAGCCGCTGCGCCGGGCCCAGCGCTCGATGCGCCAGCCGCAATAACAGCGGGCGCTGATCCACAGGAGCAGGGCCACTGCCGCGAAGCTGGTAACCAACAAGATGTTGCTATTGTCAGCGCCCATCGTCCCCTCGCCGAGCGGCGCAAACTATGGATCGGCAGGGGTTAAGTTTCCTTGAACATCAACGGCCGCCGGCGCGCCTGACATCGACGCTCATAAGAATAAGGGCGCCGACAATGAGGAACGGCAGGATCATCGCCATGCCGATCCGCTGGCTGGCCGCCAGATAGGTGACCCAGCCCACCAGCAGCGGCCCCAGGAAGGACGTCACGCGGCCCGACAACGCGAACAGGCCGAAGAATTCGCCGCGCATATCCGCCGGCGCCAGGCGGGCCATCAGCGAGCGGCTGGCCGCCTGGGCCGGGCCGAGGAATATGCCGATCCCTATGCCCAGGGCATAGAACAGGGTCTTGTCCCGCACCAGCAGGATGCCGCCGCAGAGCAGGATCAGCGCCCCCAGGGAAATCAGGATGGTCGGTTTCGCGCCCAGGAAATCATCCAGCCAGGCGAAGGCGGCGGCGCCCAGCCCGGCGCTGATATTCAAGAGGATGCCGAACAGCAGCACCTCGTCGATCGCCATGCCGAACTGTCCCGCCGCATAGATGCCGCCGAAGCTGAACAGGGTATTGAGTCCATCGATATAGATCATGTTGGCCACCAGGAATCTGGCGATGTCCCGGTAGTCGCGGATGCGCAGGAACGTATGCCAGAGGGTCTCCAGCCCTTCGCCCACCGCCTTCAGTAGCGACGGCCCGCGCCGCGGCACGTCCCGCACGAAGACGAAGAGAGGCCAGATGAACAGCAGCATCCAGGCCGCGGCGAACGGCGCCACCGCCCGCACATGCTCCGCCGCGGCGGGATCGAGCCCGAAACGCGGCGGATCGGCCTGCACGAAAACCACCAGGCTCAGGATCAGGCAGGAGAGGCCGCCGGCATAGCCGAGGCCCCACGCCCAGCCCGACAGCCGGCCGATCCATTCCTTCGCCACCAGCTCCGGCAGCAATGCATTGTAGAAGGTGATCCCCAGCTCGAAGCCGAGATTGCCGAGCACCACCAGGACGATCGCCAGCATCGCGTATCCGGGATCCGGCCGCACGAACCAGAGCCCCGCTGTGGCCAGGATGCAGACCAGGCTGAATCCCAGGATCCAGGGCTTGCGCCGGCCGGTGCGGTCGGCAATGGCGCCGAGGCAGGGGCTGAGGATCGCGATCATGATTGCCGACAAGGACTGTCCGTTCGCCCACATCGCCGTGCCGCTGTCCCGGTTCGCCGCCACGCCCTCGGTGAAATAGGCGGCGAAGACGAAGGTGATGACCACGGTGGGAAAGGCCGAGTTCGCCCAATCATAGAGGCACCAGGCCGCCAGCGCGCGGCGCGACGCGCGCGCCGGGACTGCATCTGATATCTCGCGATCGGCGACCGTCATTATGCCGAAGATTTCCCGCATTGCCTGTGAAGGGGCGCCACCCTAGCATCCCTTGCCCTCCATTTCACAAAAGCTTCCACGCCAGGATCATGAGTCCCGAATTCGAGCCCGCCGCCAAGCCGGCCGCCGCTGCGTCTCCAGGATGTCATGAACGCCTCGCCGGAGCGGCAGCCGGAGCTCAACCGCAGCGTCGACCAGTACCGGCCGGTGCGCATCTTCCGCCGCGGCGCCCGCGTCCATCCCCTGCCGCCGGCCTTGAAGCCGCTGGATTTCAGCTATCGCTGCGATGGCGGCGAATTCGGCATCGACGAATTCATCGCCAGGAATCGCGTCAGCGCACTGCTGATCGTCAAGGACGGCCGCATCCATCTGGAGCGCTATGCCCTGGGCAATGCACCGGACTCGAAGCTGCATTCCTTTTCCGTCGGCAAATCCTTCATGTCGACGCTGCTGGGGGCGGCGATCCATCAGGGTCATATCCGCAGCGTCGAGGAGCCGGTGGCGAAATACCTGCCGCAGGTGGAGGGCTCCGGCTACGAGATCTGCAGCATCCGCAATCTGCTGGAGATGTCCTCGGGCGTGAAGTGGGAGGAAGGCTATCGCGACGGCACCTCCAGCTTCGCCCGCATGTTCGACGCCTCCATCAGCAGGCGCAAGGGCGGCATCATGGAGGTGATGACCTCGCTGCCGTCGGAAGCGCCGCCGGGCACGCGCTTCCTCTACAATTCCGGCGAGTCCCATGTGCTGGGCGAATTGCTGACGGCCGCAACCGGAAAACACATCGCCGACTATCTGAGCGAGCGCATCTGGTCGCGCTTCGGCATGGAGTTCGACGGCTATTGGACGCTGGAAAGCGAGGACGGCCAGGAAACCACCGGCGGCGGCGTCAATGCCGCGCTGCGCGACTATGTCCGCTTCGGACTCTTCATCCTGGCGGATGGCATCGTGGACAACGAACGCATCCTACCTGCCGGCTGGATCGCCGAGGCCTCGCATCCGCGCGCCGACTCGCCCCAGGTCGCCTATGGCCTGCCGACGCCGGGCAATCCGCTCGGCTATGGCTATCAATGGTGGTCCTTCCCGAAGACCGCCGGCGCGCCCCATACCCTGCATCACGAGGGCGCCTTCGGCGGCCAGGGCATCTTCGGCCGCTTCCTCTATATCAATCCGCGGGAGCGCATGGTCGCCGCGGTCTGGAGCGAGTGGCCCGACCCCTGGATCGAGGCGCGCGAATACGAAACCTACGACTTCCTCAGCGCGGCGATCGAGGCGTTGCGTTAGCAATCCGATCGGTGCGCGACCCTCACCCTGACCCTCTCCCTCGTTCGAGGGAGAGGGGACATCAAGGTCGAGAACTTCGCCTTCTAGTAGTCCCCTCGCCCCTACGAAGTGGGGAGAGGGCTAGGGTGAGGGGGAGCCATGCTCATGTCCACCACCCCGACCTTCGAAGGCAAGCGCATCCGCGAGTATCACGGCGTGGTCAGCGGCGATGCGATCATCGGCGTGAACATCTTCCGGGATCTGTTCGCGCGGGTGCGCGACATCATCGGCGGCCGCGCCGCCGGCTATGAGCAGGCGCTGCAGGAGGCGAAGGCCGCGGCGATGGCGGACATGGCCGACGCGGCGCGGGAGAAGGGCGCCAACGCCGTGGTCGGCATCGACCTGGATTACGAGACCGTCGGCGACTCCATGCTGATGGTCGCCGCCAGCGGCACCGCCGTCACCGTCGAGTAGCGGCCAATCTCGCCTTTTCTCCGGTTTCCATCGCATCCGCGGGACCTCGCCGGCCGTAGCATCGGCAACGGGATCAGCGCCCGAGCTCCGGTTAACAATTGCGAACGACTATCGGTCGCATTGACTCCGGGGGTGCCCTTCCTATATGCAACTGCAACCGATTCGCAAACTACGCCCGGCGGCCATGTATCTGTGCAACTGCAACGGTCTTTCCGAGAAGGAAATCAACGAGATAGCCGATAGCGGCGTGGCCGCCGTCGGCAGCCTGTTCCGTTGCCTTGACTGCCGTCCGCAATGTGGAAAATGTGTCCCCGAAGATTCGCAGCATCATCGACGAGACCCGGCAGCGGCGCCGTTCGGCCCGCAAGGGTTCGGCGACAGGGGGTACGCATGAAGGGCGCCAAGGAAGTCATCGCGCAGCTTAACAAGGTCCTCACCAACGAGATCACCGCCGTCAATCAGTACTTCCTCCATGCCCGCATGTACGACAACTGGGGCTTCCAGAAGCTGGGCAAGCATGAGTACGAGGAATCGATCGACGAGATGAAGCATGCCGACAAGCTGGTGAAGCGCATTCTCCTGCTCGAAGGCCTGCCCAACCTGCAAGACCTGCACAAGCTGAAGATCGGCGAGGACGTGCCCGAGGGCCTGGCCGCCGATCTGGCGCTGGAGCGCGGCAGCCGCACCACCCTGATCGAGGCAATCGGCATCTGCGAGAAGGCCACCGACTATGTCTCCCGCCAGATCCTGCGCGAGATCCTCGACGACACCGAAGGCCATATCGACTATCTGGAAACCCAGCTCGAGCTGGTGAAGAAGGTCGGGCTGCAGAACTACCTGCAGACGCAGACGCTGTCGTAGGCGCGGAAACGACGAGCTCCCTACTTGTCATCCCGGAAACCGAGCGTCAGCGAGGTTATCCGGGACCCATGAACACCGAGCGGCTGTCCAGATAACTTGACGCGGTCCGTGTGCTTGGGTCCCGGGTTCCGCCACTGAAGTGGCGGCCCCGGGATGACAAGTATTGCTAGCTTGGCGCGCGGCTCACGCCATCTCCAGCAACCGATCCGCCAGCAGCACTTCCGTCCCCGCCAACCCGGCAGAACAGAACAGCGTGACGTCTTCATCACTCGTCGCCCCGCGCGCTTCCCCGCGGCGATGTCGGCGAGATCGATCATCCGCTCCATAGGCGGCGCGTCCCGCAGGAAGAACGGCGGATCGTAGGCCGCGATCTGGGCCGGGCTGTCGGTGGCGATGAGGGCGGCACGATTGGCGATCTCTGGATCCAGCTCATGCTGCCCCAGCGACTTCGGACCGACGGTCGTGACATGGGTTCCCGGCGCGATCCACGCGGCATCGATCACCGGTTGCACGCTATCGGTGGCGCCGATGACGATCGCGGCGTCGCGCACCGCCTCCTCCGCGGATGCACTGGTATCGAATTCCAGGTTCAGCTTCCGGCCCATCTCCACGGCAAAGCGCTCGCGGTTCTCCGACGACCGGCTGAACACTCTGACAGATTTCAAGCCACGTACGGCCACCGCCGCCGCGAGCTGCGTGCGCGCCTGGGCGCCGCTGCCGATGATCGCGATGCTGTCGGCGTCCGCGCGGGCCAGCAGCTTGACCGCCACGCCGCCGATGGCGCCGGTGCGGATCTCGCCCAGCAGGTCGCCGGTGACGATGCCTTTGAGCGTGCCGCTCTTCTGGTCCCACACCGCCGTGAGCTGCGCGCCATCGGGCGATTTACGCGGAATGTTGTGATAGGCGCGGAAGCCCGCGACCAGGTCACTGATGCCGCCCACCGTGAAGACGAGATCGCCCCGCCCGCCCACCGGCACTTTCACCCGCGGCGGCGCGGTCAGCGTGCCGTTGGCCTTGGCAGTGAGCGCCGCCTCGATGCCCGCGATCATGTCGGGCATCCGCGCCAGCCGCGCGACATCGTCATCGCTGAGGATTTTAGGAGGCAAGGCTGTTGCCGTCTTACCTCTCCAGCAAGCTCCGCAACTCCCGGCTCGCCACCGTGAGCATGGCCAGGTCCACCGTGCCCGATTGCTTCAGCTCGCCCAGCAATCCCTCGAGCCGCGCGGTGACGGTGGCGCGACCGTCGAGCCAGTCGCCGACCAGCTCCGGCCCCTCGATCTTGCCGTTGGCCTTGCGCTCGCCGAGCATGCGCGTCGTCAGGTCGCGCTGCTGCGCGTACAGATCGTCGATCACGGCGACGACGGCCTGCTTGTCCCAGTGGGTTTCTCGCTCGGCAGCGCCGCCGCCGCTTGCCGCAGCCAGTCGAGGCCGAAGCGGGCGCCGACGGCGAAATAGGTGCGGCCGACCTGCTCCACCGGCACGCCGGCGGCGCTGGCGATGCGCACGATGTCGAGGCTGGGCGGCAGATAGTGCATGATGGCCATGCGCTGCGCCAGGCCTTCGGCACGCCCTGCTCCGCGAAACTTGGCGACGCGCTGCGTCGATCTCGGCGCGGTCGGCGTCGGCGATCAGGCCCTTGGCCGCCACCAGCGCCTCGACGCCGGCGCCGTAGGTCTTCACCGTCGCCGCGATATCCAGGCGCTGCGGCTCGTTGCGCAGGAGCCAGGTGGTTCCGCGCTCCGCCACGCTCGGCTCGAGCAGCAGCGCCGACTGCAGGCCGCCGGGACCTTGTTGTCGAGCGCCTCGACCTGCTGCCACAGATGCGCCGAGCTCGAAGACCTCGCGGGCGGCGATAGGCGCGCGCGATGTCGGCGGCGCCCATGCCGGTGTTCTCGCGCATCGTGCACGAAGGTGATGCCGGCGCGGTTCACCAGCTCGTTGGCGATCACGGTGGTGACGATCTCCCGGCGCAGGCGATGGCGCTGGCGATGCCGTCGGCGTATTTCTCGCGCAGCCGCTGCGGGAAATAGTTCAGCGAGCTCGTCGCCGAGCTGGGGATCGTCGGGCAGGTCGGTCTCGACCATCTCGTCTTCGAGCTGGATCTTGGCGTAGGCCAGCAGCACCGCCAGCTCCGGCCGCGTCAGCCCGAGGCCGGCGGCCTTGCGCTCGGCGACGACCTCCTCGTTCGGCAGGAATTCGACTCGCGCGGTCGAGGCGGCCGGCCTTCTCGAGCGTGCGCATGAAGTGGACGTGGCGGTCGAGCAGGCGCCGCGCTCAGCGTCTGCGTCACCGTCAGGCCTGGGTCTGCAGATAGTTGTCGCGCAGGACGAGGGCCGCGACATCGTCGGTGATCTCCTTCAGCAGCTTGTCGCGCTGCTTGCGCGTCATGTCGCCGGCGGCGACCACCTCGTTGAGCAGGATCTTGATGTTGACCTCGTGGTCGGAGGTGTCGACGCCGGCCGAATTGTCGACGGCGTCGGTGTTGATGCGGCCGCCCTTGAGCGCGTATTCGACGCGGGCCGCGCTGGGTGAAGCCGAGGTTGGCGCCCTCGCCGACGACCTTGCAGCGCAGGTCCGACGCGTTCACGCGCAGGGCGTCGTTGGCGCGGTCGCCGACATCGGCGTGGCTCTCCTCGCTGGACTTCACGTAGGTGCCGATGCCGCCGAGCCAGAGCAGGTCGACCTCGGCGCGCAGCAGCAGCTGGATCAGCTCGGCCGGCGTCATGCTGTCCTTGGCGATGCCGAAGCGCTTCTTCACCTGGGCCGACAGCTTGATCGACTTCGCCTTGCGCTCGTAGATGCCGCCGCCGGCCGGAGATCAATTTGGGGTCATAGTCGGACCAGGCCGAGCGCGGCAGATCGAAGAGCCGCTTGCGCTCCTGCCAGCTCGCCTCCGGATCGGGATCGGGATCGAGGAAGATGTGCATGTGGTTGAAGGCGGCGACCAGCCGGATGTGGTGCGACAGCAGCATGCCGTTGCCGAAGACGTCGCCGGACATGTCGCCGACGCCGACGATGGTGAAATCCTGCGCCTGGATGTCGGTGCCGACCTCGCGGAAGTGGCGCTTCACGGCCTCCCAGGCGCCGCGCGCGGTGATGGCCATGCCCTTGTGGTCGTAGCCGGCCGAGCCGCCGGAGGCGAAGGCGTCGTCGAGCCAGAAGCCGTATTCGACGGAGACGCAGTTGGCGATGTCGGAGAAGGTGGCCGTGCCCTTGTCGGCGGCGACCACGAGATAGGGATCGTCGGGATCGCGGCGCACGACCTCGGCCGGCGGCTGCAGCTTGCCGCCGACGAGATTGTCGGTGATGTCGAGCAGGCCGCGCATCATCGTCTTGTAGCATTCGACGACCTCGGCATTGAGGGCCTCGCGGCCGCCGCCGCCGGCGGGCGCTTCACGACGAAGCCGCCCTTGGAGCCGGTCGGCACGATGACCGCGTTCTTCACCATCTGGGTCTTCATGAGGCCGAGCACTTCCGTGCGGAAATCCTCGCGCCGGTCGGACCAGCGGATGCCGCCGCGCGCCACCTTGCCGCCGCGCAGATGGATGGCCTCCACGCGCGGGCTGTAGACGGAGATCTCGAACAGCGGGCGCGGCAGCGGCAGCTCGTCGACGACGCGCGAATCGAGCTTGAAGGAGAGGTAGGGCTTGATCTGGCCGGCCTTGGCGCCCTTGAAGAAGTTGGTCCGCTGGGTCGCCAGGATGACGTTGAGGAAGCGGCGGAGGATGCGGTCCTCGTCGAGGTTGGAGACGCCGTCGAGGGCGCGCTCGATCTCCGTCACGATGGCCTTCACGCGGCCTTCGACGTCCGGCGCCGGACGGCCGGATCGAACAGCGTGCGGAACAGCTTCACCAGCAGGGCGGCGATCGGCGTGTTGCCGGCGAGCGTGGCCTCCATATAGGCCTGGCTGAAGGGGATCGCGGCCTGGCGCAGATATTTGCAGTAGGCCCGCAGGATGGTGACCTCGCGCCAGTCGAGCCCGGCGCCGAGGACCAGGCGGTTGAAGCCGTCGTCCTCCATCTCGCCGGCCCAGACGCGCGCCAGCGCCTCGTGGAAGATGTCGCGCACGCTGCCGAGCTCGATCTCGCGGCCGTCGGCGGTGATCATGCCGAAATCATGGATCCACACCGCGCGCTCGGAGTCGCGCGGCTGCACCGTGTAGGGGGACTCGCTGATCACCTTGAAGCCCATATGCTCGAGCATCGGCAGCACGTCGGAGAGCGGCAGCTGGGCGCCGGCGCTGTAGAGCTTCAGCTTCAGCTCGGTCGGCGCCGACTCGAGCGGCCGGTAGAGATTCATGGCGATGCCCGTGCCGGCCAGCGCCTCCTCGACCTTGTCGATGTCGGCGACCGAGAGCTGGGCCGTGAAGCGCTCGCGGTAGCCGACGGGAAAGGCCTCGGCGTAGCGGCGCAGCAGCGCGAAGCCCTTCTCCTCGCCCTTGGCCTCGACCAGGGCGTCCTGCAGCTGATCGGCCCAGGAGCGGCCGGCCTCGACCAGCCGCCGCTCGATGTCGTCCGGGATCGACATCGGGGATGGCGCCGCGCGTGGTCGCGATGATGACCTGCAGGCGGCCGAGCGCGGCATCGCTCATATGCGTGTAGTAGGCGGAGACCGTGCCGTCGTAGGCGCGCGCCAGGATGTCCTGGATGCGCAGCCTGAGCTCGGTGTTGTAGCGGTCGCGCGGCAGGTAGACGAGGCAGGAGACGAAGCGCTCGAACGGATCGCGGCGGGTGAAGAGGGCGATGCGCTGGCGCTCCTGCAGATGCAGGATGCCGAGGGCGATGTCGTAGAGCTCGTTCTCGGAGATCTGGAACAGCTCGTCGCGCGGGTAGGTCTCGAGGATGTGGGCGAGGGCCTTGCCGTCGTGGCTGGCCGGCGCGAAGCCGGCGCGCGCCAGGCAGTTGGCGACCTTCTGGCGGAGCAGCGGAATCTCGCGCGAATTCTGGCTGTAGGCGCCGGAGGTGAGCAGGCCGACGAAGAGCTGCTCGCCGACGACGTTGCCGGCGGCGTCGAACTTCTTCACGCTGATGGTGTCCATGTGCACGGGCCGATGCACGGTCGAGCGGCGGTTGGCCTTGGTGATCATGAGCACCCGCGGCTGGCGCAGGAACTGCCGCACGTCCGGCGGCAGCTGCTCGAAATTGCGCAGGCCGTCGAACACCGAATACTGCTCGTCGCGCAGGATGCCGAGGCCGGTCTTCGGCGGGATCGAGATCGTGGCGGCGTCGTCGTCGCCGAGGAAATCGTATTCGCGATAGCCGAGATAGGTGAAGTGGTCGTCGTTGAGCCATTTGAGGAAGGCCTTGGCCTCCGCCACCTCGTCGGCCGGCAGGCTGGCCGGCGCCGTGTCCAGCGCGGCGAGGATCTCCTCGGCGCGGGCGCGCATCTGCCGCCAGTCGGAGGTCGCGGCGCGGACATCCGCCAGCACCTTCTCGAGCAGGTACTTGATCTCGGCCAGCGTGTCCGGCGCCGTCTGCTCGTTGATGCGGATCTGCATCTGGGATTCGGCGATCTCCTCGCCCTTGCCCGAGACGCGCGATTGCCGGCTGCGATCGCGCACGACGCGGACGATCGGATGGATGACGAGATAGACCGTGAGGTCGCGCTGGTTGAGCGCGGAGGTCAGCGAATCCACCAGGAAGGGCATGTCGTCGTTGACCATCTCGACGACGGTGTGGGAGCTGTGCCAGCCCTGCTCGTCGAGGCGCGGATTGTAGACGCGCACCTTGGCCGTGCCCGGCGGGCCGCTGGGCGGCGAAGGTCCAGAGCGAGAGGGCGGCGGCATAGAGATTGTCCGGCGACTTCGCTGGCGAGATCGTCGATGGCGACGTTGGCGTAGAGCACGCCGACGAATTCGGCTACCTCCGTCGCGCGGCTTCGCCGGCAGGCGCGTCTTCGCCAGCGCCTTCACGCGCTCGATCAGGTCGGATTTCTGCTGCTCTGCTTTCGATGCCAGGGTAGCCATCGGAGACGTCCTCTATCTGTCGCTGCGGCCGGGCATCTTTTACAATGCGCCCTGGCCGCCGCGGCCGGTTGAATATTTTCCCCTGTTGAGGCGGGGTTTCGGCGGTGCGACCCCCCGAAGATACGGCGAAAACCCGCCGCCGCCCAATGCCCCGGCTCTGTGGGGCTTGAGCGGCCGGGTGATCGAACCGCATCCTGGAAGCTAACCTATTCAGGTTTCAAGTAAATGTCCGTTTCGAACCAGGCTTGTCCCCGGCCGCGCGGACACTCTCGGCTGCCATCAGATGGCCGCCGCCGCGGATCGCGTCGTAGGCGCGGGAGCGGAACTGCCGGATCACCAGGATCGCCACCATCCAGGTGGTCGCGGCGATGAAGGCCAGGGGGTGAGCCAGCCAGGCCAAGGCGGCGAGGGCGAAGTAGTAGGCGCGCAAACCGCCGTTGAACGTCGTCACCCCCAGGGACAGCACCGCCGCCGCATGGTCAGCGAGGCGGTCGCGCACGTCTTCCGGCGCCGTGGTCGCCGGCGAGGCGCCGATCATGGCGCTGCAGTAGTTGTACTGGCGTATCGCCCAGGTGAATTTGAAGAAGGCGAGGACGAAGATCGACGTGAGCAGCATGAGCTTCAGCTCGAACACCGACCGCGGCGTCATCACGATCATGTCCAGCCCCATGAAGGTCTCATAGGCGCTGCCCACGGTCGCCAGCACGCCCACCAGGGCCGCGATCAGCAGCATGGTGGCCGAGGCGAAGAACGACACGCTCTGGATCAGCTGCCCCAGCAGGATCGCGTCGCCCACCCGGTCGTCCCGGGCGAACATCTGCCGCATCCAGGATTCGCGGATGAGCTGCATCTGGGAATTGAGGCCGCCGGTGCGCACCAGGAGCCGGTCGATGACCAGGTTGTAGCCGCCCCAGGCCAGCGCGAACCAGATCAGCGCGACCGCATCCAGCGGCGACATCGAGAATGGCAGGTTGCTCGCGGCCATGACGGAAAGACTCCCCGGAAAGATCCGTTGCGCCCGTCTGTGTGATAGCGGCGGCGGCGGCGAAGCTCAACCGTTGCCGACCACCGCCTCCGCCTCGATCTCCACGTCGTAGCCGCCGATCAGGCCCGAGACCTCCACCAGCGTGTTCGCCGGCCGCACATGGCCGAGATAGCGGCCATGGACGCGGGAGACGGCTTCCCATTGCGACTGGTCCCTGATGTAGATGCGGGTGCGCACCACGTCTTCCAGCGCTCCGCCCAGCGCCTCGATGCTGGCGGCGATCTTGTCCAGGATATAGACGGCCTGGCTTCTGATATCGCCGGGGCAGATGATCTCGCCGGCGCCGTGGGTCGCCGTCGTGCCGCTGACCAGGATGCGGTCGCCGATGCGCA
This sequence comes from uncultured Alphaproteobacteria bacterium, assembly GCA_963816235.1. GTDB lineage: Bacteria > Pseudomonadota > Alphaproteobacteria > Dongiales > Dongiaceae > DATKFM01. Next base: position 33,923 of record CAWFKD010000003.1, read on the forward strand.
CCGCGCGGCTGTAGCCGGCCAGCGGCTCCCACACCGAGCCGGTGTCGATGCGCTGCCGCTGCGGCCGGTCGGGCATCGGCGTCGCCTGGTAGACCTTCGGGAAGCTCGCGAGATGGTGGCTGAGATCGCCCGACGCCGTGAGGAAAGGCGGCCGGCGGTATTCGTCGCCGCAATCGCCCGGGATCGGCCGCGATGCCGCCAGCGCTTCATCGAGACGGGCGTGATCGTCGCGATCCAATTCGAAACCGAACAGGCGCAGATTGTCGGCGCGATGCTCCCGCTCCCCCAGCCGCGCGCCGACGATGACGGCGGCGACGGCCTTCTGCTCCAGCACCCAGCGGCTGGCCACGTTGGCGATCGACACGCCGTGCTTCCTGGCGATCGCACCGGCCGCGCGCAGGATGCCCTGCAGCACCGCCCAGCCGCCGATCTGGTCGACGAAGCGCTTGTACTTCATCTTGCTCCAGTCGGTGATCGCGCCGGCCGCAGGCTCCGGCTTGCCGAGCCATTTCTCATCCAGCAGGCCGCCGGCCAGCGTGCCATAGGCCAGCAGCCGCACGCCGTGCTCGAGACAGAACGCGCTCATCTCGCCCGCCGCGCGCCGGTCCAGCAGCGAGAAGCAGACCTGGTTGGAGGCGATGGGAATGCCCTGCTTCACCAGCAGCCGCAGATGATCGGTGTCGAAATTGGTCAGGCCGAGATGGCCGATGAGTCCTTCGGCGCGCAGCTTGGCCAGCTCCGCCATCGCGTCGATCCAGCCGGGATGGCGGAAGATCCACCAATGGAACTGCAGGAGATCGATGCGCCCGGTCTGCATCCGCGTCAGCGCCCGCTGCACCGCCGCGCGCACGGTCTCGGGTTTCATCTCGCCGGGAGTCGGGCACCATTTCGTGAACAGCGTGGGCCGCGCCGCCCCGCGAACCTTGCCGCCCTTCACCAGCGCGTTGAACTGCCCGGCGATGTCCTCGGCGCTGCCGTAGTGATCGGCCATGTCGAAGCTGTCGAATCCCGCCTCGGCATAGGCCGCCATGTCCGCCGCCGCCCGCGCCGGATCCAGCTTCGCGCCACCCTTCTCCATATCCGCCACCTGCCACAGGCCGGTGACGATGCGGCTGATCTCAAGCCCGGGCGCGAGCTCGGTGCGGGCGGGGCGGGAGGTGGGTTGTGGAGTCATCATGGCATGAGTGTATTCACTTGGCAGCTAGCATTTGTCATCCCGGAAGCCGAGCGTCAGCGAGCGGAGCCCGGGACCCATGAGCACCGGCAACTCGTCAAGTTATCGCGACTGACGGCTCGGTGTTCATGGGTCCCGGACAACCTCGCTGACGCTGCGGCTCCGGGATGACAAATAATTGCATCTGAAATCAAAGAAGGCGCCGCAACCGGACGGCGCCTTCTCGCTACAATGCAAGTGCCGTTTAGTTCCCGATCTTCGTCTTGATGCCATCCACGTCGGCGGTGCTCATCTCGCCGACGGTGGTGACTTCGCCGTTCTGGATCCGCCACAGGCGGAACGGACCGGTGATGTCGCCATACTGGTCGAAGCTGACCGGGCCGATGACGCCTTCATACTTGATCGGCTTGCCGTCCTTGATCAGCTGCAGGGCCTTGGCGAACTCGTCCTTGCCGGCATGGATCACCGTGCCGTTGGGATCCAGCACCTTGTTGATCGAGTCCTTGATCGCCGCGGGATCGGCGCTGCCGGCCTGGGCGATGGCGAGGCCGACGATGGCGCCCGCGTCGTAGGAGCGGTCCGCCGCCGGGTTGCTCGGCTCGATGCCCGAGAAGGCCTTGTAGTTGGCGTTGAAGTACTCGGTCGACGCCGTCGGGTTGGTGCCCGACGAGGTGCCGTAGGCGTCGTTCAGATGCTCGGCGCCTACATTGGTGATGAAGTCCGGGCTGTTCATGCCGTCATTGAGCAGGAACTTCGCCGGCCCGCCCTGGGAGATCCATTGCCGGGCGATCGTCGCGCCATCGACGGGATAGCTGACGAGATAGAGCGCATCGGGCGCACCGGCCATCGCGGCGGTGACCTCAGCCTGATAGCTGGCCTGCTTCTCGTTGTATGGCGTGACCGACACGATGGTGCCGCCCAGCGCCTTGTAGGCCTTCGAGAACTCGTTGACCATGTTGACGCCGAAGTCGTTGTTCACATGCACGACCGACAGCTTGGTCAGGCCCTGGTCCAGCGCATATTTCGCCGCGGCCACGCCCTGCAGCGCGTCCGAGGTGATGGTGCGGAAGAACACGCCGTTGGTCTTGCCGTCGCGGCCGAGCTGGGTGAGCGTCGGCGAGGAAGAGGCCGGCGACACCTGCACGATCTTCGCCGGGCCGGTGACCGAGGTCAGGATCGGAATCGATACGGAGGAAATGATGCCGCCGATGATCACCGGCACCTTCTCCACCTGCACAAGCTGATTGGCCACGTCGACGGCCACATTGCCCTGGCTCTGGGAATCGCGGGTATCCGTCACCAGCTTGCAGCCGCCGGCGACGCCGCCGGCATCGTTGAGATCGCGGAAGGCCATCTCCACCGACTTCGCGCCGGCCTGGCCGTATTCGCCCGCCGGCCCGGTCAGCTCCATGACCAGCCCGACCTTCACTTCGCAATCGGCCGCTTGCGCCATGCCGGCCGCCGCCATGACGACCGCCGCGGCGGTCATGGCGAATGAGATTCTTTTCATCTTGTTCTCTCCCTACCTTTTTTCCGGCCACCGGATGGTGGCCGGTTGCTTCATTTGTTTGCGGGCGGGCTCTCCCAGGTTTCCTGCAGATGCCGCCAGAGGATTCCCCGCGGCGCCGAGGCCGCGCGCAACAGGAGCGCGCTCGACCGCCGCCTTGTGGTCCGGCCCTCACGATACTGTTGCTCTATATATGCCAGCAAGGCCGCATCGCCCTCCTGCCAGAGGGTGCGGATATCCAGGATCTCTATGGTTAACGACGCCGCCAGCCGGCCGCGGGAGGCCTGGATTCCCTGGATAATTTCGCTCCGGCCGAGCAGCCGCCCCTCCGGCGTCACCATCCGGAAATCCGGGTGGAAGGCGCCCTCGCAGGCCTGAAAATCCGGCGCCGGGCCGGGCCGGAACCAGGCGACGAAGAATTCGTGCAGCGCCACGATCTCCCGCGCCGCCAGTTCGGCGAGATCGCTGGGCATCAGGCCGTACCCTTGTTGAGGTTGTATTTCATGATCGCACCATGGCGCCCGGTGCGGTCCCGCTCCAGCGAGAAGGTGTCGCCGTCGGGTCCTTTGCGCCGCGCCAGCACCGCGGCGATCTCCCGGTGATCCTCCGGCGTGAGTTGCAGAGCGGTGATCGCCAGGTTGGCGGCGAGGTGAGAACGGTTGCGGGCGCCGACGATGACCGCCGCGACCTGCGGCCGGTCCAGCATGGCGCGGCTGGCCACGGTGGCGATGTCGCTGCCATGCCTGTCGGCGATGCGGCGCAGCGTGCGCAGCAACTCCTGGAACAGGCTCCAGCCGCCGAAATCGTCGATGATCAGTTTGTATTTCGTGAGGGAGCGGTTCTCGAACGGCGGCTGCGGTTCCGGCGCCCCCAGCCAGCGGTCGGCCAGGAAACCGCCGGCCACCGATCCGTAACAGAGCAGATGAATGTCCGACTTGCGGCAGAGATCGACAAGGCCATGCTCCGGCCGCGCATCCAGCAGCGAATACTGCACCTGCATCGACGCCAGCGGCACGCCGGCGTCCAGCAGCGCTTGCGTGCTCGCCGTATCGAAATTGGTGCCGCCAA
>CAWFKD010000004.1:0-344554 GCA_963816235.1 uncultured Alphaproteobacteria bacterium
TTGTCGATCTGCAGCGACGCGTTATGGATCTTGGCAAGGGCGCAGGCAAGCCACAAGGGCTTGCCGCTGATCGCAGCGCCGATGCGGTCGGCTTCGTATTCTCGCGAGCGGGTGATCGCGATTTGCACGAGCATCGCGACGAGCGGCGCAAGAATTGCCGCCGCGAGCACGCCGATGACGCCCAGGCGGAAAGTCGCGGCCGTTGCGGCCGCCGAGGAAGAGGCGGAACTGGGCCAGCATGCCGATGGCGCCGGCCAGCACCGCGGTGATGGTCATGGTCAGGGTGTCGCGGTTCGACATGCGCCAGCTCATGCGCCAGCACGCCGGCGATCTCGTCGCGGCTCAGCTGCTCCAAGAGGCCGGTGGTGACGGCGACGGCGGCGTTCTCCGGATTGCGGCCGGTGGCAAAGGCGTTGGGCTGCCGGTCGATGACATAGACCTTGGGCATCGGCAGGCCGCCGCGCTTGGGCCAGATCCGGGACGATGCCGAACAGTCCGGCGCGCGGGCGGCATCCACCTCGCGCGCGCCATACATGCGCAGCACCAGCTTGTCGGAATTCCAATAGGCGAACAGGTTCATGCCCAGCGCGATGGCAAGGCGATCATCATGCCCGGCTGGCCGCCGATCAGGGAGCCGACGGCCAGAACAGACCGGGTCAGGGCGGCCAGCAGCATGGCGGTGCGGGCGAAATTCATCTCTGGTTCGGTCTCCCTCCGGCGTTGCGGCAAGTTCTGCAACTTGCCCAGATAAATGGCCCCGTTTCACTTGATATCAAGATTGCCGCCGGGGCTGGCGGCGCGGCCGGTCCGGGCTTATCTATTGGCAATGGCTGAAGAAACGAAAGATTCCGGCAGAGAAGGCTGAGGCCGTGAAACCGGCGGCGCAGAAACCCAGCGTCAAACCGGCCGAACATGGCGGCCCGAAGGGGCCGGAACCCACGCGCTATGGCGATTGGGGAAAGAACGGTCGTTGTATTGATTTTTGAATGATGCAGGCAAAACATAAGGGCGACCTGCGGTCGCCCATCTCGACGTTCGTGCGGATTTTAGACGGGCGACCGCAGGTCGCCCCTACAGGTTCTTGTATCGCTTCAGAAGCTCACCGAAATCTGCGTCCTTCGTGAACGCGGCAAGGTCTTCTGCCGTTCCCGGCGCGAGGCGGCCGTCGTTGCTGATTTCCGTGACGATGGTCTTGAGCCCGATCACGCCGGCCCAGAGTCGAGCGCATAATCCTCGTCGTCGTCGTTCGGAGGGCCGCTGCGCATTTTCGCCGAGGCTTCTTCGATCTCCATCGCGATCATGGTGGTGGCCTTCAACTCCTGCGTGGTGACGGGGCGCAAAGTTTCCAGGCGGCCGGGATAGACCCGCTCGATGAAAGTCGAGCTCGGCCTCCTTCTCTTTCGGATCGTCGATGATGTGCGCGCGGCCGAACGCCATGACGGCGCGATAGTTGATCGAGTGATGAAAGCCGGAGCGCGCCATCACCAGACCGTCGAGCAGGGTGACGGTGACGCAGACCGGAATATCTTTCGCCTGCGTGCGCAGCATGCGGCTGGCCGACGAGCCGTGCCAGTAGAGCGTGCGGCCGCGCCGCCAATAGGCCGTCGGCGTCACGTAGGGCTGGCCGTCGATGACGTAGCCGATATGCGCGATCAAGCCGGCATCGAGGATCGCGAACACGCTCTCCTCGTCATGGCCGCGTTCGTGCAGGCGCTTCACCCGGTTGCGGGCGGTGGGGCGAGTGAATTCGGTGACGGCTCGTCCATCTTCGTCTCCGCAGGTTTCCAGGCTGGCTGATTCGGGAAAGTGGTACCTTGAAAAGTGCCATTATATGAAGTGACTGGAACCACTTGGAAAGTTTTTCCATGGCGCGCATCGCTACCGGCGGCGTCATCGGCCCGCTGGCGCTGAACCGGCAGGCGACGCCGCCGCTGTACCGCCAGCTCTATGAGGATCTGCGGGGGCTGATCTTGAGCGGCCGGCTCGCGCCCGGCAGCAAGCTGCCGTCGACGCGCCTGCTGGCGGCAGAGCATGGGGTGTCGCGCAACACCGTGCTGCAGGCCTTCGATCAGCTCATGGGCGAGGGCTACGTCGAGGGCCGGCGCGGCTCCGGCGGCTTCGTGTCCCGCGATCTGCCGCACCGGCCGCCGCGGATGTCAGCCGCTGCAGCCACGGCGCGGCTATTGCGGGGGATTTCGGCGCGGGGCCGCGCCATCGGCGCCGAGCATGGACGCCAGGAGCCGAAGCCCGTGCCGTTTGCGCCGGGGTCGCCGGACGTGCCGGCTTCCCGTTCGATTTGTGGGCGCGGCTGCTGGCGCGCGACCTGGCGCCGGCGCGGCGGAACTACGCCGGCGGCGACCGGCGGCCATCCGCCGCTGCGCGCGGCGATCGCCGATTATCTCGCGGCGAGCGCGCCGTGCGCTGCAGCGCCGATCAGGTGCTGATGGTGACCGGCATCCGCCAGGCGATCGACCTGACACTGCGGGTGCTGCTCGATAGCGGCGAGCCATCTGGATGGAGGAGCCCGGCTATCGCGGCGTCCGCGCGATGCTGACCGCGAACGGCTGCCGCGCCGTGCCGGTGCCGGTCGAAGCGAGGGCTTGTCGTCGCTGCCGGCGCGCGGCTGGCGCCGCGGCCGCGGCTGATCTGCATTTCGCCGTCGCACCAGTATCCGCTCGGCGTCACCATGTCGCTGCCGCGGCGGCTGATGCTGCTGGCCTAGGCGCGGCGGGCGCGCGCCTGGGTGCTGGAGGACGACTACGACAGCGAGTTCCGCTATGGCGGCCGGCCGCTGGCGGCGCTGCAGGGTCTCGATGACGGCGTCGCCGTGCTCTATGTCGGCAGTTTCTCCAAGCCGATGTTTCCGGCGCTGCGCCTCGGCTATCTGGTGGCGCCGGAACCGCTGCTGGAAAGTTTCCGCCGCGCCCGCGCCGCGCTGGACGACTATCCCGGTCCGGGTTTGCAGCCGGCACTGGCGGCTTTCGGCGAGGGGCATTTCGGCGGCCACGTCCGGCAAATGCGCCGGCGCTATGCGGCGCGGCAGGCGGCACTGATTTCCGCCGTGCGGACTTATCTTCCGGGCGTGCTTGAGGTGGAGCCCGATCCCGCAGGTTTGCATCTGATCGCGCGCCCCACGCCGCCGCTGGCCAGGCGGATGGACGATCTGGATGTGGAGCGGGCGGCCGCTGCCGCCGGTGTTGCCGCCGTGCGCTGTCGCGCTTCTACGCCAAGCGCCCGGTGCAACAGGGCCTGTTGCTGGGCTATGCGGCGTTCGACGAAGCGGCGATCGATAGGGCGGCGGAACGCCTCGGTGCCGCATTGCGCCCCATGCTGGCCACCGCACTGCAAGATCGCGTAAACAGCGCAGCAGCGTCAAGGCCGCTGCCGACATCAAGACGCCATGAACCAACCACTCAAAGAAGCCCCATTGCTGCCCGGCGATCCCGTTCCGGTCCTGCCGCTGAAAAGCGCTGGCGGCGAGGCGGTCAATCTCTGGGATCAGTCGCTGGCCGGCCGCGCGGTGCTGCTGTGGTTCTCAGGCCCGGCGCCGTCCGCCGGGACAAGGCGGGTGTTGTCGCAGCACCTCGCCGAACTCGCAGAGCTGGAGACCCTGGTCTATGACGTCGCACCGCTTGGCGCTGCACTGCCCGATGCATCGTTGATCGAGCGGGCACTGGATAGCGGCGTAGCGGCGCGCGCTTTCGGCTTGTCGCCGCCGGGCTTTGCGGTGCTGGATTTGGCGCGGCGCTTCGCCGGCAAGTATGACGAGAACGGCTTGCCCCAGGCGATCCAGCTCTGCCGCGATCTCTTCGCCCGCAGCGCCGCGCAGACGGTGGGCGCCCAGCCGCCGGTGCTGATCCTGCCCGGCCTGTTCGAGCCCGAGCGTCTGCCGCCGCCTGATCGAGCATTGGAACGTCAGCGAGAAGCGCGCCGACACCGTGTCGTCGGTGAGCCATGGCGACGCCTATGCCAGTGCCGCCTTCAAGAAACGGCGGGATGTCTGGATATCGGAGCCGGACCTGCTGCGCCTGCTGCAACAGCGGATTGGCCGCCGCGCCGGTGCCGGAGATCCGCAAGGCGTTCAATTTCCGCGTCGTCCATGGCGAAGTCATGCGCATCGGCTGCTACGACTCCGCCGATGGCGGCTATTTCCGCGCCCACCGGGACAACACCACGCCCTATACCGCGCACCGGCAGTTCGCCATGAGCGTGAACCTCAACACCGGCGAATATGAGGGCGGCGACGTGCATTTCCCGGAGTATGGCCGCCAGCTCTACCGCCCCGATATCGGCGGCGCTGTGGTGTTCTCATGCTCGATCCTGCATGAAGCGATGCCCGTGACGAAAGGCCGGCGCTTCGGCCTGTTCACGTTTCTGTTCGACGAAGAAGGCCGCCGCGCCGAACAGCGCATGCGGCAGGAGCGGGGGCTGACCGGTGCCAAGATGTAAACATGGCTGTCATCCCGGAAACTGCGCGTCAGCGCAGTTGTCCGGGACCCATGAACACCACGCGGTAGTCAAGATAACTTGACGAATCCCGTGTGCTCGGGCTCCCGGGTTCCGCCGCTGAAGCGGCGGCCCCGGGATGACAATTAAATGTTGCGGCTACCTCTCGCCTACGCCCGGTTCATCCGGTTATCCACCAGGTCCTGCACCACGCTGGGATCGGCCAGGGTCGAGGTGTCGCCGAGGTTGCTGTAGATCGTTCTCGGCGATCTTGCGCAGGATGCGGCGCATGATCTTGCCGGAGCGGGTCTTCGGCAGGCCCGGCGCCCATTGGATCAGGTCCGGCTGGGCGATCGGGCCGATCTCCTTGCGCACCCACTGCACCAGCTCCTTGCGCAGCTCCTCGGTCGGTCTCCGCCCCGACTTCAGCGTGACATAGGCGTAGATGCCCTGGCCCTTGATGTCGTGCGGGATAGCCGACCACGGCGGCCTCGGCCACCTTCGGATGGGCGACCAGCGCGCTTTCCACTTCGGCCGTGCCGATGCGGTGGCCGGAGACGTTGATCACGTCGTCGACGCGGCCGGTGATCCAGTAATAGCCGTCCTCGTCGCGGCGGCAGCCGTCACCGGTGAAGTACTTGCCGGGGTAGGTCGCGAAATAGGTCTCGAATGAAGCGCTCGTGGTCGCCATAGACGGTGCGCATCTGGCCCGGCCAGGAATCGACGATGCAGAGATTGCCCTCGGCCGCGCCTTCCAGCACCTTGCCCTCGCCGTCGACGATGCACCGGCTTGACGCCGAAGAAGGGCCGGGTGGCCGAGCCGGGCTTCAGCGGCGTGGCGCCGGGCAGCGGCGTGATCAGGATGCCGCCGGTCTCGGTCTGCCACCAGGTATCGACGATCGGGCAGCGGCCTCGCCGACCACGCGGTGGTACCACAGCCAGGCTTCCGGATTGATCGGCTCGCCGACCGTGCCCAAGCAGGCGCAGCGATTGCGGCTGGTGCGCTTCACCGGCTCTTCGCCCTCGCGCATCAGGGCGCGGATCGCGGTCGGCGCGGTGTAGAAGATGTTGACCTTGTGCTTGTCGATCACCTGCCAGAAGCGCGAGGCGTCGGGATAGTTCGGCACGCCCTCGAACATCAGCGAGGTCGCGCCGTTGGCGAGCGGGCCATAGACGATGTAGCTGTGCCCGGTGACCCAGCCGACATCGGCGGTGCACCAGTAGACGTCGCCGTCGTGATAGTCGAAGACGTATTGATGCGTCATCGCGGCATAGACCAGATAGCCGCCGGTGGTGTGCAGCACGCCCTTGGGCTTTCCGGTCGAGCCGGAGGTGTAGAGGATGAACAGCGGATCTTCGGCGCTCATCTCCTCCGGCGGGCAGTCGCGGGACACCTTGGCGCATTCCTCGTGATACCAGACGTCGCGGCCCTCGCATCCAGTCGATCTGGCCGCCGGTGCGGCGCACCACGATGCAGCGTTCTTGACGCCGGGCAGCTCTTCAGCGCCTCGTCGACATTGGCCTTCAGCGGCACCTTCTTGCCGCCGCGCAGGCCTTCGTCGGCGGTGATGACGCAGTTCGGAATCGCAATCCTGGATGCGGCCGACCAGGCTGTCGGGCGAGAAGCCGCCGAACACCACCGAATGGATGGCGCCGATGCGGGCGCAGGCCAGCATGGCGTAGGCCGCCTCCGGGATCATCGGCATGTAGATGGTGACGCGGTCGCCCTTCTTGACGCCGCGGGCCTTCAGCACATTGGCCAGGCGGCAGACCTGCTCGTGCAGCTTCCGATAGGTGATGTGCTTGTGCTCGGTCGGGGTTGTCGCCTTCCCAGATGATCGCGGTCTGGTCGGCGCGGCGTTGGCAGATGGCGGTCGAGGCAGTTGGCGCTGACGTTGAGCGTGCCGTCATCGAACCAGCGGATATGCACGTCGCCGGTGATAGTCGACGTCCTTCACCTTGGTGTAGGGCTTGATCCAGTCGACGCGCTTGCCGTTCTCGCCCCAGAAGCCCTCGGGATCGGCGACCGACTGCTGGTACAGGCGGTTGTACTTGGCTTCGTCGATCCAGGCGGCTTTTGCCGCTTCGGCGGAAACCGGAAACAGGCTGGTGTCGGTCATCATCTAGAGGCCCCTCCCTTCAGGCGAAGCGTTTTATCTCGGCGGGGCTGTTTGGCCCTCTGACATCAGCGGGATATTGGCCATATCAGCCAATCGAAACAAGCAATCCAAGGATTTGCCGGCCATTCGTCCTGGCAAAGGCGCTGATGGTGGAAAATCACCCGTTGCGCTTGGCATCGGGTCTGCCGAGAATTGAAAGTACGAAATTTGACAGGGGCCCAGTTGCGATAGATTATCATTCGCGATTGGGGTTAGGCGGACGGGGTCGGCCGCCGGAAGCGTACAAGAACAAACGAAATTGGGGGTTCTAAAATGAGAGGGAAATTACTGGCCAGCACCGCGCTGGTGGCGGCGTCTGCGGCTGCGAGTGGCGCCCGGGCGGAAGATCCGGTCAAGCTGGAGATCAGCGGCTATTACATCTCCGCGGCGGGCGTCAATTTCAGCGACAATGATGAAACCCGCGATCTCACCCGGCCCTATGTCTTCAAGCAGGATGTCGAGGTGCATTTCGACGGCTCGACCACGCTCGACAACGGCCTGACTGTCGGCGTGCATGTGGAATTGGAGGGCCAGACCTCCGACGATCAGATCGACCAAGTCTACGCCTATTTCAGCGGCGGCTGGGGACAGGTCTTCTTCGGCGACACTTCGGAAGCTCTGGCGCAAATGTGCTACCTGTCGCCCGACGGCGCCAACGGCATCTTCGGCTCCGACTCGCCCTGGTTCAACTTCTCCAACGCGGCGGTCGGCGGCGGCTATGCCGGCACCAACGGCACCTGCTTCGGCCTGGACGACAACTCCACCAAGCTCGTCTATTTCAGCCCGACTTTCGGCGGCTTCAGCTTCGCCGCTTCCTTCGCGCCCGACGGGACGGAAGACACCCGCAATACAGTGAGCGGCGCCGGCACGCGGTTCAAGAACAACACCGGCCAGTTCTCCGAAATCGTTTCGTTGGCCGCGAATTACAACCAGGACTTCAACGACGTGACCTTCATCATCGGTGGCGGCGGCACCTGGAGCATGGACCGGGAAGCTGATCTGAACGGCGTCAACGACGCCTCGGACTATAACGGCTATGTGCAGGTCAGTTATGCCGGCTTCACCTTCGGCGGCGCGACCGAGTGGCGCTACAATTTCGGCACCGAGGGCCAGGACGCCCGGATCTTCTCCACCGGCGTCAGCTACGGCATCGATGCCTGGACGTTCGGCCTCGGCTGGTCCCATGGCGATTATGAAATGGGTGTGGGCACGGACAATCTGGATGTCTTCGCGTTGACCACCGGTTACAAGCTCGGGCCGGGCATCACCCTGGCCGGCGTAATCGAATTCGACGACTACGATTTGGACTCCCCGTCCTCGGCATCGGATGCCTCCTTCAGTTTCGGCATGGGCACCGAGATCGATTTCTGAGGCCATCCACGGCATCATGAGAATGGGGCGGCCATTTGCGCCGCCCCATTTGCTTTAGGCCAAGGCGGCGTCGTCAGTTCGCCGCCGGCGCCGGGCTCGCGGCGGATGCCGGGCCGATGCGGTACCAATCCACATTGCGCGTCACATACATGACGGTGACCAGCGCCAGCAGCAGGCCGATGGTGCCTGACAGCAGCACGAAATCCTCCATCTGCAGGAGCACGAACATCCAGCCATGGATCATCGCCAGCACCGCCGCGGCGATCAGGCCCACATGGCGCCGCACCGTGCGGCCGACATAGAGCGAGACGACGGCGATATCCACCGCGCTGGCGATGCCATAGGCGAGATCGAAGCGGATCTGCTCGGACAGCGACAGCACCAGCAGATAGAAGATGCAGATCGAGCCGCCCACCAGCAGATACTGCACCATATGGGCGCGCACATCCGTCAGCAGGCCGACGACGAAGATGGTGGCGAAGGTCAGGCCGATCACCAGCAGGCCGTACTTCACGATGCGGTCGCTCTGCTGATAGACGTCGCCGGGCTGGGTGAGTTCGACGCCGATCGCCGAGTCCAGGAGAATGGGCGACATGTCGCTCGCCCGCCATTGGCTGGGATAGGGCCGCGAGATGTAGGTCGTGTCCCAGTGGGCGGTGAATCCTTCATGGCTGATGGTGCGGGTTTGCGGCAGGACCGCGCCGATGAAACCCGGGTCCGGCCAGTCGCTCTTTACGTTGATTGTCGTGGCATTGCCCATGGGCAGGAACTGCAGCGCCCGGCTGCCATTGAGCGAAAGATTGATCGTAAATCCATGGGACTTGCCGGCCTCGAGGCCGACGGCGCGCGCTTGCAGGCCGTTGTTGAAGATATTGAGACCGGCCAGTCCCGGCATCGGTTTCAGGGTTCGATTCGCCAGGGTCATGTCCAGGCTGACGATGCCGCTGATGTCGGATACGGCGATCAGCAGCAGCGCGGAGTCCCATTTGATATCGCCCGCGGGCACGTTCCATTCGCTGAAGCTGGCCGGCGCGAAGGAGCCAGTGAGCTCCACCTTGCTGCTGTAGACCAGCACCTCATGCAGGCTGCGCCGCCGCAGTTCGCTGTCCAGGCCGGCGTTGATGGCCAGCTTGTCGGGCAGGAAGAAGGCCGACCGCTCGGTGACGGTTTCGCCGGTGCTGCCGTCGGCGCGCACATAGTTCGAGCGCGTGACATAGGGGATCATCAGCACCGGGCCGCCGACGATCTGGGATTGCCCCCACTGGCCGGCGATCTGGTTCTCCACCTCATAGCGGCGGACGCTGCGTTCGTTGACGAGATCGCCGATCATGGTCAGGGGGATCAGCATGATCAGGATGAGGATGCCGAGCATGACCACGCGCTTCGAGATGTCGAAGCCGGGTATGCGGCCGAGCTGGGCGGCGATGGACGAGTTCGGGAAAAGCGGCCATGATCCCCTGGGACCTCCTTAAAGTTGATCGCGCCGGCGACGGCGGCATCGGGAGGCTGGCGGGGGACTATGGCCGATCTGGCGCGGGAATTCGTCTTTTGCGCGGCGGCTGTTGTCAGCCGGTGTAATTGATCACGCCGCCGATCAGCGCCACTGGAACGGCCTCCAGCGAATCCCCGGCGCAGGGGCCGTCGACGCAATAGCCGTCCTCCGGCCGGAACAGCGCGCCATGGGTGCCGCAGATGATGTGATACTTGTCCAGGGAGATGAATTTATCCGGACCCCAATCCAGCGGCGAGCCGTTATGGGGGCAGGAATTGACGTAAGCGCGGATTGCGTCGCCGTCGCGATGCACCAGGATGTCGCGCTTGCCCTCGGGCGTCTCGACGGTGAAGCCGCGGGCCTGGCGATCGGGAATTTCTTCGGGGCGGCAAAGCGGCTGGGGCAACGTCAGGCTTTCACCAGATCGGCCGGCTGCTGATGTTTGGTGTCGAGTTCCGCTGTGCAGGCGGCCCATCAGCGCGTCGAATGCCGGAAGGCCGCGGAGGGGATCCAACGAGCTGTCATGCTCCATCCATTCGATCAACGCTTGCAGGCCGGCGGGAGAATTGGGAATCGCCCGCCTTAGCCAGTCCATCGCGATTTCTGTCTTGCCCAGGGCGCCGAACGCACAAGCCAGGTTGTAGTTCGTCACCACATTGTCCGGTTCGATCGATATGGCACGGGTTGCCCACTCTTCCGCAAGCGACTTATTGCCGGCCTCGGCCTGTATGATGGCGCCGAAGGCCAACGCGCAGCCATTGTCAGGATGGGTGGAGACTTCCGCCTCGAGCCGCTCGAGGCAGCGTTGCGCTGCCGCCTTGCCGTCTTCCGGCCGTCTCTGGGCCCTGTAGACATCGACAAGCAGGCCAAGTGCGCCAAAATCGTCGGTATTCAGCAGAGCCGCCTGCTCGAACAACCGCGCTGCCTCGCCGTACCGGCCCTCGGTCATGTGGTGGCGGGCAGCGAAAAAATGGGCTTCAAAACACTCGGGTCCCCTGGCGATGGCTTGCTCGAATGCGGCCGTCGCCTGCTCGCGCCGGCCGGCCGTGGCGTGCGCCAGCCCGATAGCGGCATGAGCCTCCGGCAGATCCGGCGCCAACTCCAGGGCGCGCGCGCTGTTTGCGGCGATCGTCTCGAACGAAACATCCCGGAGGCCCAGCAAGAGCCGGTAGCAATCCACGTTGGCCATCGCCGCATAGGCTAGGGCAAACCGCGGATCGAGCGCGATCGCCTTGGCAAACTGCTGGCGCGCAACTTCCAAGGCCCGCTTGGCCCAGACTCCTTTGAGGAGGAACGACCGTCCTCTGAGATAGTATTGGTTTGCCTCCGCGCTGGCGGTCGGCAGGCAAGCCGCGGCAGGGTGAACCGCTATTGACCCCCTCTCGACAAGCGGCGGCGGCACAACCTGATGGTCAGGGCTAGCCTGGAGTTCGGCCTGAAGCGACGCCTCCAACGCCTGGTAGTCCGCCCGGTCGCGGATCGGATCGACGGCCGTGTCGGCCCGCATCCAGGCGAGGAAGGTGCGGCGGCTGGCCGGCGATTTGGGAAAGCTGCGCCGCAGCCAGTCCAGCGCGGTCTCCGGCTTGTTCAGGGCGATGAAGGTGCAGGCCAGGTTGTAGTTCGACACTTCGTCGTCGGGCTGAATGGCGATGGCGCGGCGCGCCCATTCCTCGGCCCGTTCGGGATTGCCGGCTTCGGCCTGGAGCGTGGCGCCGAAGGCCAGGGCGCAGGCATTGTCGGGCTGGTTGGCGATCTCCGCCTCCAGCCGCTCGACGCAGCGATGGATCGCCGAATTCATCTCCTCTTCCTGGCCGAGGGCGCGGAATTCATCCACCAGCAGGCCGAGGGCGCGAAAGTCGCTGCGATTCAGATCCGCCGCCCGTTCGAACAGCGGGATGGCCTTCTCATGCAAACCCTGCTCGCGGCAGTTACGGGCGTGGAAGAAATGTGCCTCATAGAGATCGGGGCCGAGGCGGATCGCCTCCTCGAAGGCCAGGTTCGCCTCCGGGTAGCGGCCGGCAGCATAAAGCGCCAGGCCCTTGGCCGCATGGGCCTCGGCCAGATCCGGATCCAGCTCGATGGCGCGGGCGGCGTGGGCGGCGATGACGTCATAGGTGGCGTTGGAAACGCCGAGCAGCAGGCGATAGCTGTCGCAATTGGCGATGCCGGCATGGGCGCGGGCATGGTTCGGATCGAATTCGATCGCCTTGGCGAATAGCTGCCGCGCCACCTCCAGCGCCCGCTTGGCCCATAGGCCCTTGAGGAAGAAGGAGCGCCCCATGAGGTAGTATTGATAGGCCTCGGCGTTGTTGGTGGCCGCCTTGCCCGTTGCCGGCAGCTCCTGGGGCATCAGCTGGATCTTCAGCGCCATCACGATATCGCGGGAAATCTCGTCCCGCAGGGCAATGATGTCCGCCCAGCGGCGTTCGTACTGCTCGGCCCAAACAGGTTGTCCGGTCGGCCCGTCAACCAGCTGTGCGGCGACGCGCATCCGGTCGCCCAGGCGCAGGACGCTGCCGTTGAGGACGTAGCCGACGTTCAAATCCCTGGCCACCTGCTGGATGTCGGTGTCTCGGCCCTTGTACGGCAATGTGCTGTTGCCGGGCGCGACCGACAGGGCGGAGATCTTGGAAAGATCGGCGACGATATCTTCGGTCAGGCCGTCGGCGAATTGTTCCTGTTCGGGCGTGCCGCCGATGTCGGCAAAAGGCAGAACTGCGATCGCCGGCCGCTCTTCCGCAAACAGAACCGTGTCGATGGGCAGCAATCCCGACAGGCGCAAGCCTGCCGCCAGGTGATCGCGATCGGCCGGGCTTTTGTAAGGTTCTTTCTGCAGGAGATCGGCGGCTGAGAAATCCGGTGCCGACCGTAGCAATTCTGAGACGACCAATGCGGCGGAGTCGAATCGGCCGGCCAGTGCGTGGCTTGCCGCCAGATAAGCCATCACCCAGTTCGCCGGCTTCGCGGAGCGGCCGAAGGCCTCAACCGCGTCGTCATAACGCCTGGCATTGAAATAAGCGGCGCCGAGCAGATGCCAGTACCAGACGGGATCGAAATACGGGTCGACGCGTTTCGCCTGCTCGAGCCGCTCGATCCCTTCGCCGGGCCGCCCGAAATAGCTGCAGGCGGAACCCATGGCGGCCAACTCATCGGGGCTGTTGGGATTGAGGTCGTGCGCGCGCCGATAGTGCCGCTCGCTCAACTCGAATGACCGGCGGTGAAGCAGAATCCAGCCGAGCGTTTCCTGGCACTCGGAATCTTCCCCGTCGAGCGCGACCGCTTGCCGGGCATGCTCAAGGGCGGCGTCAAGCGCACTCGTGAGCCCGGAAACGCCGCGAAACCAGTCGCGCAGGAGCAGGATGGCCAGCCCCGCATGCGCCCGCGCATAGCCGGGATCCAACTGCAGGGCTTGCTCAAAAAGACGGCGGCACTCCGCCTCGGCAGCCGGGTCGCCGATGTTCGCCATCCCGACTTGGGCGCGCAGCACGCACTCATAGGCCGCCAGATTCGCAGGCTGTTTTCGCTTGGCCAGCGTCGACCCCATGGCCTGTACGCGCCCAGCGAGAGTCGCCGCGATCGTGTGCACCGTTTCGTCGGCGACCGCGAAGACGTCTTCGGCGTCGCGGTCGAACCGCTCGGCCCAGAGTTGGCAATTCTCCTCGGCATCGGTGAGCTGCGCCGTCAGCCGCAGACAGGCGCCCTGCCGCCGCACGCTGCCGCTGACGATGTAGCGGACGCCGAGCTCTCGCCGCACGCGCTGGAGATCCACCTCGGCGCCGCGATAGCGGAATGACGAATCCCGGGTCCGGACGCGAAGACCGCGGAACCGCGACAAATCGGTGATGATGTCCTCGGTAAGGCCGTCGCAGAAGAAACCCTGATCGGGATCGCTGCCGAGATTGACGAACGGCAGAACGGCGATGGCCGGGCCGTTCGCCGCGGCGAATTCGCCGGGAGGGGGCGTTCCCGCAGCGCCGGCCTCGGGCCAGCCGTTCGCGCCGGCGCGCTCGGGATCGATGCGCAAATCCGCGATGAAGCGGATGCCGCGGCCATGGACCGTGCGGATGAAGCGCTGCTGCTCGCCGTCGTCGCCGATGGCACGGCGCGCCGATTTGATCCGGCTGGCCAGAGTAGAGTCCGAGACGATGCGGCCGCCCCAGACATTCTCGATCAGGTCGTTCTTGGTGACCAGCCGGTCGGGATTGTTGGCCAGATACAGCAGCAGCTCGAACACCTGCGGCTCCACCGCGCAGGGCTGTCCGCCCCGGCGCAGTTCGAACGCCGCCACGTCGATTTCGCAATCGCTGAACTGAATATGCAAGGAGCCGGTCTCTGCCATCCGCTGCGCCGTATCGGTACCAACACCATTGTCCCCTGTCTATTCGCTCCTCCGCAAGTTGTCGCGCGAGAATCCATGCTTTCTACATGAATTCCACCGGCCTGCTTCAAGCACGGCCGGCCCAGGCCGACTAGGTTGTAGCTGCGGCAATCAGGCTACCCGGAGTTGCCGGGCGTCATAGCCGCGCGAACCGTCGTTTTTCAGCTGTTCGCAATTCGAATCAACGGTTTGGAGATGGATCGATGAGTACCGGCGCCGTCGCGCAAGCAACCTTAACAACGCCTGCCGGCCACGACCGCTAACCAAACCCTCATGCTGCAAACGCGCACGAATATTGCGCCGCCCCGAGCGGCCGGCCGCAAGGTCCTGGGCGCTCTGCGCGGCGGGCTGCTGCGAATGCGGGCCGCCGTCGATGCCTGGCTGCGGCGCACCCGACGGCGCCGCGCCCTGAACCGGCTCGATGACGGCCTGCGGGCGGATCGAGAGCAACGGCCCGAAGCTCACGCCGATTCGATTGCTGCGGCAATTCTGAACAGTGGAACCGGCGTTGCGAAATCAGGTCATCAATTCACAACAGCAAGGGAAAACAGACGATGCGGCAATTCGCTGACCACTGGACGGCAACGACGAAATTTCGCCGGGCCCTGTTCCTGATCGCTGCCCTTCTGCCGCTTGCCGGCTGCCCGGAATTGGCGGATCAGCCGCCGGAGGGCGGGCACAACAATGGCGATGGCGGCGGCGAAGGCGAAGGCCGCGGCGGCACGCCGGCGGGCGCGGCTACGGCTGGCTAGAGTAGAGCTCAATCGAACTTGAAAGCAGCGCGATGTCGAACCGAGGGGCCACTTGGTTTGAAATTGTCAAAGGAAACGTCGAACATGAACAGAGCTACACGCATCGGCATCGGCGGCAGAATGCTGTTCTCCGCAGCGCTTCTCGCAATGTCGCTCGGCCTTGTCGGGTTGCTATGTCAATCAGGAAGGACAGTTTGCTCCCTGGACTGGAGCCGATTGCGCCATCGGCAGCACCAGCGCATGCCGAGATCTTCAGCACAGTGATCGCGACTCGGCCGAGCGAGTCGGGAAACCCCGGCACGCCCGGCACACCAAGTGTCGGCACACCCGGCCCCGGTCCCGGCCCGGCCCGACCTAATGCGATGCCGATCCGGTCATTGCCTGTTTCGTTCACGATGGCCGGTCAGGCGGTGAAGTATGACCGCTTTCCGCCGCGGATCCGCAGCCTCGAGCCGTTCAGCGAACGGTTCGAGGCGTTCCGCCTGGCGGCGCGGGATTGCGACGTGCTGTTCGCCAGCTATCCCGCGGGCACGCGCATCGACGCGCATATCCACGACACCGAAAATTGGGGCGTGATCACCGGGGGCGAGATGATGCTGACCGTCGCCGGCCGCGAGACCCGCTATGAGCCCGGCGACTGGTACCACATCGCGCCGCGGACCCTGCATGCGGTCCGCTGCGCCGTCGATACCGAAGAAATCGAATTCTGGTTCACGCCGGAAGGAAGGACGTCATGACGATCACGACAAAGGAACCGGTGCGCTGGCCGGCGATCATTCCCGCCCGGCTTTTCGGTCTGCTGCAGCGGTCGATGCCACGGTGGCAGCGCGCTGACAAGCCGGCGGCGATTATGGAAGCGGTACCGCGGATCGATGCGGATGAATCCATCCGCGAGCGGCGGCCCGAGACGCTGCCCTGGTGGGCGTCACATCACCCGGCGCTCAGCTTCCGCGGGCAGCGCGCCGAACCGCCGGACAAAGACTGAATTCATCTGTTCGATCGCAGCGCCGCATCCAGCCCGCTGCGTGAGCGGGCGGCCGGTGCACACAGCCGGCTTCTCGGCTCACCCGACGGAGGCGTACCTTCCTCCGTTGGGATCGATGCGTTCAGGCCTTCACCCCGCCCATGGCGCAGATCAGCTTCCAGGATTTTTCGTCGACAGGCATGACCGACAGGCGCGATTGCTTGACCAGCCCCAGATTGGCCAGCTTCGGTTCGGCTTTGATGGCGGCGAGGGTCACCGGCGTTTTCAGCGGCTGCTTCGGCTTGATATCCACCATGCCCATCTTGCCGGCCTTGTCCTTCGGATCGGGATAGAAGGCACGCGCGATCTCGGCGATGCCCACCACCTGCGGCCCGGCGCCGGAATGATAGAAGAAGCTGAGATCGCCCTTCTTCATCCCCCGCAGATTGATCAGCGCCTGGGGATTCTTCACGCCGCTCCAATCGGTGACGCCGTCCTTGTTGAGCTGCTCCCAGGAATAGGTCGCGGGTTCGGATTTCACGAGCCAGTAGGCCATGGCACCCTCCGGCTCACTTCTTGGGATAGGTCTTGCCGCCAGGCGGTGATGTTCACGGTCTGGAACAAACCCGCCTTGCGATAGGGATCGCCGGCAGAGAATTTCTCCGCCGCCGCGCGATCGGGCAGATCCAGGATCAGCAGGCTGCCGATCATGGTCTGATGGTCGTCGGCCAGCAGCGGCCCGGCGAAGACGATCTTGTCCTCGAAGCCCACGAGATAAGCGAGATGATCGGGACGGGCCGCCATGCGAACGGCGCCGCTGTCCGGTTTGTCGAGGCAATAGATGGCGAATGGCACGCAAACCCCCTTGGAACCGGTTTGAAATCTGGAATAGACGGCGAAAGATTCTGGCATAACATAGCACCGGCAATAGCCTTGGCCATGGTCAAGCATAAGCATCCGGAGATCGCAATCGATGTGGCCGTTTTCATCGAAACGGGTGGCGCAGGAGAAGGAGTTCATCCGAAGTGCCTTCGCGCGCTATCTTCAGCCTGAGTTGCTCGAGAAGCTCACAGAGGATCCCAACGGGCTGCTCGCGCCGCCACTCGAAAGAGCCGCGATCGGTTTTGCATTGCTGCAAGTTCGCGATGACGATCTGGCGGGCTTGCCTGCGCGAATGGGGCGTGCCGTGGAGGTTGCGGGCGCAGGCGGCGGTATGATGGACATCATGGCGCCGTTTGTCTTAATCACATTCGGCTATCCGAGAAATCTTGCTGTGGCGGACCTGCGGTTGCAACGAAAGGAGTCGGTTGCAATGTTGCTCCGGGACTTCGGGCATGAGATCCGCATTGTATCTGGAGAGACGGAGGCACTCTGTGGACCTCTGGGCTCTGCCCAAAGGTTCTACTGGGGCACTGCAATCCCAGCACTCAGCCGCGCGATGCAAAAGCTGATGACACTGGAGTTTGGCGCTGCCGCCGAAATGCAGATGGCGTGAAGCGGTAGTGGAGCAATATCTGCCCAGCTCGAAACGCTCATTCCTACTTTTGTTTCCCCCGCGAAAGCGGGGGTCCAGGAGAGGCAGTGCGCTCTTCAACCCTGGATCCCCGCTTTCGCGGGGAAAACTATATGGGACATCTCAAATTGAGAAATTTGCGCTCGACGTGACTTCAGCCTTCACCCTTGAACGGCCGGTTGAGCAGGGCGGCGATGGTCTGGCCGATATCGGCGTTGCGGTTGACGATGGCGTCGACGGCTTCGGCGATGGGCATTTCGATTTTCAGGCGGCGGGCGCGGGCGACGACGGCGCCGGCGCTGGACAAGCCTTCCGCCACCGTGCGCCGGCCGGCCAGATAGTCGGCGAGCTTCTGGCCTTCGCCGAGCGCGATGCCCGAGCGACAGATTGCGCGACTGCAGGCCGTTGCAGGTGAGCGTGAGATCGCCGAGGCCGGAGAGGCCCATCAGTGTCGCGGGCTGTGCGCCAAGAGCCAGGCCGAGGCGCATGATCTCGGCGAGGCCGCGGGTCAGCAGCGCGGCGCGGGCGTTGTCGCCCAGCTTGCGGCCGATGGCGATGCCGCAGGCGATGGCCAGCACGTTCTTCACCGCGCCGCCCACCTCCGCGCCGATGGGATCGGCGGAGAGATAGGGCCGGAAGGCGGGCGTGCCCAGCGCCTGCAGGAGAT
Organism: uncultured Alphaproteobacteria bacterium; assembly: GCA_963816235.1. Classification (GTDB taxonomy): domain Bacteria; phylum Pseudomonadota; class Alphaproteobacteria; order Dongiales; family Dongiaceae; genus DATKFM01. The sequence goes on from CAWFKD010000004.1 coordinate 17,743, forward strand.
CGCGACCGAGCTGTGCATCGGCTGCCGCCAGTGTGACGGCGGTCGGCAGTCCGCGCGCCACCTCGGCGGCGAAGGTGGGGCCGGACAGCACGGCGATGGCCGCGCGCGGCAGCGCTTCCGCCGCCACTTCCGTCATCAGCTTGCCGCTGCCCTGCTCGAAGCCCTTGCAGCAGAGCACCACCGGCACGCCATCGCGCAGATGTGAAACGGCGCCGGCCGCGACATCCCGCAGATGCTGCGCCGGCGTCATCCAGCAGAGCGGCCTCGGCCTCGCGCAGCGCCGCGAGATCGCCGGTGGCCGGATCGCGCGTCGAGCGTGACATCCGGCAGGTAGGTCTTGTTGCTGTGCCTGTCATTGATCTCCGCCGCGATCTCGGGCGAGCGCGCCCAGATCGTGACCTCGCGCCCGGCGCGCCGAGCGACGGTCGCCAGCGCGGTGCCCCAGGCGCCGGCGCCGATGATGGCGATGCGCTGCAACGCGGCCATCTCACGCCTTCACCCCGGCGCCGATCGCCTTCGGCGCCGTCGGATCCAGCGGCCAGCGGGGGCGCGGGGCGAAGTCGAAGCCGTCGGTCAGCCCGTGCGGAAGACGCTCGACGCCGGCCCAGGCGATCATGGCGGCGTTGTCGGTGCAGAGCTTCGGCGGCGGCGCGATCAGCCGCAGGCCGGCTTGCGGCGCAGAGCGCTTGCAGCGATTCGCGGATCGCCGCGTTGGCGGCCACGCCGCCGGCCACCACCAGCGTGTCGATCTGCGGATGCCGCGCGCAGGCCAGCGCGATGGCGTTGCGCGTGCGGTCGGCGAGGCAGTCGGCGATGGCGGCTTGCAGCGCGGCGGCGAGATCGGCGCGGTCCTGGTCGGCGAGTGGGCCGGCTCACTCGCCAGATCCAGCGACGCGGTGCCGCAGCGCCGTCTTCAGGCCGGAGAAGGAGAAGTCGCAGCCCTCGGCCGCCCCATCATCGGCCGCGGCAGATCGAAGCCGCCGGCTATCGCCCGACCGCGCCGCCGCGCTCGACCGCCGGGCCGCCGGGATAGCCGAGGCCCAGCAGCTTGGCGCCCTTGTCGAAGGCCTCGCCCGCCGCGTCGTCGACGGTGGTGCCCAGGCGGCGGTAGCGGCCGACATCCTCGACGATCAGCAGCTGGCAATGGCCGCCGGAGACCAGCAGCAGCAGATAGGGAAAGGCGATGTCGTCGGTCAGCCGCGCGGTCAGCGCATGGCCCTCCAGGTGATTGACGGCGATGAACGGCTTGCTCGTGCGACGGCGGCGATGGCCTTGCCGGTCATCACGCCGACGATGACGCCGCCGATCAGGCCGGGACCGCCGGTCGCGGCGATGGCGTCGAGCGCCGCGAACTCCAAGCCCGGCCGCCGTCATGGTCTCGGCGATCAGCCGGTCCAGATGGTCGAGATGGCTGCGGGCGGCGATCTCCGGCACCACGCCGCCATAGGGCCGGTGCTCGGCGAGCTGGGACAGCACCCGCTCGGCAAGGATCTGCCGGTCGCCGCCGACGATGGCCGCGGCCGTCTCATCGCAGCTCGTTTCGATGCCGAGGATCAGGGGGTAGGTCATGGCTTGCGCAATCTAAGGCCTTGGAATGACAATGACCATTCCCCGGACCGGGTTGGGTGCCCTTGCACGGCGCCGCCGGGCAGCCTAAACCGGACCCATGGGCGATTTACCCTATTCCAGCAAGCAGCCGCTGCGCATCGGCACCCGCGGCAGCCCGCTGGCGCTGGCCCAGGCGGAGGAATTGAAGCGGCGTCTGGGCGAGGCCCATCCGGCCCTGCGCAAGGCCGGCGCGGTCGCGATCTCCGTCATCAAGACCACCGGCGACAAGGTGCAGGATCGCAAGCTGATGGAGATCGGCGGCAAGGGCCTGTTCACCAAGGAGATCGAGGAGGCGCTGCTGGCGGGAACCGCATCGACTGCGCCATCCATTCGATCAAGGACATGCCGACCTGGCTGCCCGAGGGCCTGATCATCGGCTGCCATGCTGCCGCGCGAGGATCCGCGCGACGCGCTGTTCGCCAAGAACGGCGAAGAGCATCGCCGAGCTGCCGCAGGGCGCCGTGGTCGGCACCTCGTCGCTGCGGCGCCAGGCGCAGCTGCTGGCGCGGCGGCCGGACCTCAAGGTGGTCTCCCTGCGCGGCAATGTGCGAGACGCGGCTGCGCCAAGCTGGCAGCCGGCGAGGTGGATGCGACGCTGCTGGCGCTGGCCGGGTTGAAGCGGCTGGGCCTGGTGGAGAAGGCCAAGGCCGTGCTGTCCACCGACGAGATGCTGCCGGCGGTGGCCCAGGGCGCGCTCGGCATCGAGATTCGCGCCGACAACCAGGACATCCAGGCGCGCTGCTGGCGCCGCTTGAACGACGCGCGCGAGCGAGCAGCAGGTGACGGCGGAGCGCGCCTGCCTGGCGGAGCTCGACGGCTCCTGCCACACGCCGATCGCAGCCTGGCGGAACCGAAGAGCGATGGCGCGGCCTTCCGCCTCAGGGCCTTGATCGCGCTGCCCGACGGCAGCAAGGTCCATGACTGCGACTGGCTCGGCTCGGCGGACGAATCCCCGGGCGCTGGGCAGGCCGTCGGCGCAGCGTCTCAAGGGCGGCGGCCGAGCCGTCATTCTTCAAAGCGATGGCAATCATGACACTGCGCGCATCGATCACCCGGCCGGAGGAAGATGCGGCGCCGCTGGCGGCGGCGCTGATCCAGCGGGGCATCGAAACCTCGATCGAGTCGCTGCTGTCGATCCGCACGCTGCCGGAAGCGGAGATCGATCTGATCGGGCGTGCAGGCGCTGCTGTTCACCAGCGCCAATGGCGTGCGCGCCTTCGCAGAACTGGCCGCCGCAAAGGGACTCGCCGGCTGGCGCGAGTTGCCGGTGCTTCGCGGTCGGCGACGCCACCGCGCGCACCGCGCCGGGCCGCCGGATTTACGCAAGTGGAAAGCGCGGCCGGCAATGTCGAGTCGCTGGCGGAACTGGCGGCCGAGCGAAACTCGATCCGCAAGAAGGGCCCGCTGTTCCACGCCGCCGGCAGCGCCGTGGCCGGCGATCTCGCGGGAATGCTGGAGCGGGCGCGGCTTCGAGCTTCGCCGGAGCATGATCTATGAGGCGCGGCCGGCGGACTCGCTGTCGCCGGCGACGGTGACGAAGCGCTGGAAGAGTGGCGGCTTCGACCTCGTGCTGTTCTTCTCGCCGCGCACCGCCGCGACTTTTGCGGCGCTGACGCAGGCGGCCGGCGACAAAGCGCGGTGGAAGGCTGCCGCCGCGCCGCGGCGCTGTGCCTCAGCCCGGCGGTGGCGAATGTCCTGGGCGCGCTGCCCTTCCGTGCGGTGGAAAGCGCCGATCATCCGGACCTGCCCTCGATGCTGCAGCTGGTGGAGAGAATGGCGGGAACAGGCAGCGCGACTCCGGGTGCGGAACCGGAAAAGATCATCGATGTGACGCCTTCAGCAACAGTGCCACCGCCGCCACCGGCCTGGGCGCCGCCGGCGAAAGCTCGCGCACCCTGGTTCGCGACCGTGGCGGCTGCGGCGATATCAGCTGCCATCGTTGCGGCAATCGTCAGCGTCTTGTTGCGGCCCGAAGCGGCAACGACATCGGCCGGCGTCAGCGCGGCGGTCGAGGAACGGCTGACGGCGGCGGAGAAATCCTCGGCCGATCTCGCGGCGCGGCTGACGGCGGCGGAAGATGCGAGTGCTGCGGCAAAGGACGAACTCACAAAGCTGGCCGGCGATCTCGCGACGTTGCGCACGGACATGACCAGCCTGGCGACGGGCACCGGCGATGACGGCGTTGCGGTGTCGCAGCTGACCGCGCTTACGGAGCGGCTGGCGGCGGCGGAAGAGAAGTTGAAAACCCTGTCGGCCCCCGTGGCCGATGGCGGCATCGAAGGCGATACGGCGGTGCGGCTCTCGGCCGAAAACATCCAGATGAAGAGCGACCTGCAGGCATTGCGCGATTCGCTGGCGCAGGCGACCGCGGCCAACAGCCAGCTCACCTCGCGGCTCGGCGAACTGGAAAGCAATGTGCGGGACAGCCGCGCCGCCGGCGCCCAGGCAGCGTTCGTGCTGGCAGTCGCCAATCTGACCAAGACGATGGCGACCTCGGATTCCTTCGCTGCACCGCTGGCGGCGCTCAAGGACATTGCCGCCGCCGACAGCACTCTGGCGCAGAAGGTGGACAGCGCGGCGACGGCGGTTGCAGGGTTCGGTGACAAGGGCGTGCCGACGACGGCAATGCTCGCGGCGTCATTCCCCGCGGTGGCCGATGACGTGGCGCGCGCCGCGCAGAAATCGGAAACCGCCGATGGTGCCGTCACCGATGACGGCTTTCTCAGCAAGACCTGGCGCAAGATCAGCGATGGCGTGTCCGACGCCGTCACCGTGCGGCCCGAAGGCGAGGTGGAGGGCGACGGCCCGCTGGAGCGGCTGGCGCGGGCGGAAGCGCGCCTCGCCGAATTCAAGCTGGCCGATGCGGTCGCCGAGCTGGACGGGTTGAGCGGCGCGCCGCGGGATGCCGCCGCCGCCTGGCTCGATCGGGCAAAGGCACGGCTAGCCACCGACAAGGCGATCGAGGACCTCCAGGCGCTGGCGCTGGGACAGATCGCCGCGCCCGCGGCAAACGGCGCCGGCGGCTGACGGTATCGCCGATGCGGCGCGCCCTGCTTCTCCTGATCCTGCTCGGGCTGCTGTTCGCGGCCGTCTGGCTGTTCAAGACCCAGCCGGGCGCGGTGACCTTGCATTGGTTCGATCACCGCATCGACACCAGCATGGGGGTGCTGGCGGCGCTGCTGTTCCTGGTCATCGCCGCGGCGATCTTCCTCAACTGGATCTGGCGCACGGTGGTGGGCGCGCCCAGCGACTATGCGCGCTACCGCCATGAGCGGCGGCGGGTGAAGGCCTATCAGGCGTTGACCCACGGCTTTGCGGCGATCGCCACCGGCGATGCGGTGGAGGCCAAGCGCCGCGCGAAACAGGCGGGTGCGCTGCTGAAGGACGCGCCGCTGGCGCGGCTGCTGCAGGCGCAGACGGCTGAGCTGGAAGGCGACCGCCGCAACTCCGCGCGCCATCTGCAGGCGCTGCTATCCAACCCGGAGACGTCGTTCCTGGCGCTGCGCGGCCTGTTCCACCAGGCGATGGCCGACGGCAAGGAGAACGAGGCGCTGCGGCTGGCGCGGCAGGCGGTGACGGAGCGGCCGGGCACTTCCTGGGCGGTGTCGGCCCTGCTGGACCTGGAACTCAAGCGCGGCGACATCGCGGCGGCGGAGAAGGCGCTGGACAGCGCCGAGCGGGCGCGCCTGATCGAGGCGGCGCGGGCCAAGCGCATCCGCGCCGTGCTGCTGACCGAACGGGCGCGGCAGGCACCGGCAGAGGAACTCAGCGGCGCCATCGACCGGCTGCGCCAGGCGACGAAGCTCGCGCCCGACCTGGTGCCGGCGCGGGTCTTGCTGGCGCGGGCGCTGCTGCAGGCCGGCCGCACCAAGGAAGCCTACAAGCTGGCCGCCCAGGGCTGGGGCGAGGCGCCCCATCCCGATCTGGCGGCAGCGCTTCTGGCCATGGACAGCTCGGACTCGCCGATATCCAGGCTCAAGCGGGTGGAGAAGCTGGTGGCCACGGCTCCGTCCCACCTGGAAAGCCGGCTGCTGCTGGCCGAGGCCAATCTATCGGCCGAGCTCTGGGGTCCGGCGCGGGCGCAGCTGGAGGAGGCCCGGACGGCGCTGGGCAATGGCGTGCATCCGCCCCGCCGGCTGGCGCGGCTGATGGCCCGGCTGGAGGATTCCGAGGGCAAGGACCCATCGGCGGCCCATCGCTGGCTGCTGCTGGCGGCCGAGGCGGCGCCCGAACATGGCTGGCTCTGCAGCGCCTGCGGCGCGCCGTCGGCAATGTGGAGCGCCAATTGCAGCCATTGCCGCAGCTTCGACTCCTTGCGCTGGCGGGCGGTGACCCAGGATGTGCTGGAGCTTTTGCCGGCCGCCACGGCGCCGGTTGAACCGGCCGGCGGCGAGTCTCCGGCCTTGCCGCGGCCCGGCGACAGCCCGCGCCCGCCCTTGGGCCCGCCGGGGGCCGAGGCCGCGCCGGTTGACGCCGCGCGCCGCGTGAATTAGCGTGCCGCCGCCCTCAAGTCCCCGGGTTCCTTAACAATTCAGGGCCCACAATGCAGGGATCGCCGCAGTAGCTCAGCTGGTAGAGCAACGCATTCGTAATGCGTGGGTCGGGGGTTCGAGTCCCTCCTGCGGCACCAGTTTTCCGGCAAATCCCAATCCGAACAATCGGCATTCGCGCCCCATCGATGGCGCGGAATAAAGCTCGCGGCCGGCCGTTGTTGGGTCGAGGATGCCGTCGGCCCCGGGCCGGCCGGGCCGGCCCTCGGGAGATCGGGATTTGAGCCAGCAGGTGAAGGCGGAAATGGTCAGCCTCCTGCCGCGGTTGCGGCGGTTCGCCTATGGCCTGACCGGCTCCCTGGATGAGGGCGACGACCTGACGCAGGCCGCTTGCGAGAAGGCGCTGCGCAGCCTGGCACAATTCACGCCGGGTACGCGGCTGGATAGCTGGATGTATCGCATCGCGCAGAATCTCTGGATCGACCGCCGGCGCAGCCAGCAAGTGCAGCGCGAGCAAAGCGTGGAACCGGCGGATCTGGAAGGGCTGGCGATCGGGGACGCGGCGCGGGAGATGGACCGGCGGTTGGATTTGGCTGATGTGCGGCGCGAGGTGGCGTTGCTGCCGGAGGATCAGCGGGCGGTGCTGCTGCTGGTCTCGGTCGAGGGTTGCGGCTACCGGCAGGCGGCGGAGATTTTGGAGATTCCCATCGGCACTGTCATGAGCCGCCTGGCCCGGGCCCGTCTGGCTCTGGGCCAAGCGCTCACGGGCACAAGGAAGGAGCTGCCGGAAACGGCGAGGACGAAGCCATGATGAACCAACAGCCACGGGTTTGGGCGGAGAGTCTGCTGGTCGCTTATGTGGACGGACAGCTCGATGCGGCGCAAACGCAGGCGGTGGAAGAGGCCTTGCGCGGCGATGCGGAGGCCCGCGCCATCGTCGGTGTGCTGCGCGCCAGCGGGTCGGCGGTGAAGCAGGCCTATGACGAGGCGCTGGTACGGAAGCTGCCCGCGGGCCTGCGAGATCTCTTCGCGGATGTGCGGGCGGATGCAGCGGCGCCCACCGCTGAAGTTGTCGCATTCCGTCCACGCCGCGCGGCAATTCAGCGGCTGCTGCCGTTGGCCGCCTCGATCGCCGCGCTGCTGATCGGTTTCGGCGCCGGCTATGCCACGTTCGGTGATCGCAGCAGGTTTACGCCGGCCGGCGAAGATCCGCAGGGCGAATTGTATCTCGCGGCGTTGCAGCGGGCCTTGAATACGCCGGGCATTGGCGTCGGCCAGGATTACGCCGACAAAGCAGCCGGCCTTAGCGGCAAGGTCACCGTGATCGGCCCCATCGCGACGGCCCATCTCGGCGATTGCCGCGAGTTCCGTCACGATGCCGTCAGCAGCTCCAAAACGGCGACGAGTTTCGGCATCGCCTGTCCCGGCGCGGCCGGCAGCTGGATGGTCGAGATTGAAAATCCTGCCGGCGAGTAGATGGCGGCGCAGGAAATGTCGCTCCAACGGCCATCGCCAAACATGCTGAGACCGCGGCTCCTTCTCATAGCCGCGGCGCTCGCCGTTGCCGCCCTCATTGCGGCGGCGATCCTTGTCGGCGCCGTTCAGGCCGACGATGGCGGCGGCGGGGGCGATGATGGCGGCGATCACAGCGGCCATGGCAGCGGCAACTCCGACTCCGGCAGTTCCGGTCCAGGCAGCGGTGACGGCGAGTCCGAGGACAATAGCGGCCCCGGATCGAACAGCGGTCCGGGTTCCGGCGACGACGATGACGGCGAGTCCGAAGAGGGCGACGATCATGGCGCCGCCGGGGCCGGCAGCGATCGCGGCAGTGATCCCTATGTGCGGGGCGAGATCGTCGTTGCCGATGTGGACGCAACCGAATTGAGCGTGATCCGCGGCTATGGCTTCCGCGTGCTGGAGGAGACGCGCCTCGAAGCGCTCGGCCTGACCATCCTGCGGCTCGCGGTGCCCTCAGGCTGGGCGGAGGACCGGGCGCGCACCCAGATCGCCGCGGTGCTGCCCGGCGTGATCGTCGATGTGAATTCGCTTTACGCCATGCAGGGTCAAACGACGCTGCCGCCGCCGGGCTATGGGCCGCAGATGATCGGCTGGCGCTATGCCGCTTCGGGCTGCGGCCGCGGCATGAAGATCGGCATGCTGGACACCGCGATCGAGCAATCCTTGCCGGAGTTCTCCGGTGCGCGGGTGATGCAGCAAGACCTGGCGCCGAACGCCGCACCATCGCCCCATGGCACAGCAATCGCCGCGATTCTCGTCGGGCAGCCCGGAGCGGGTCTCGTACCGGGCCTGGTTCCCGAAGCGGAACTCAGCATCGCCGCCGTATTCGCCGCCGATGCGGATGACAGGCCGAGCGCCGATGCGATTGCCCTGGTCGGCGGCCTCGACTGGCTGGCGCAACGCAAGGTCGAAATCGTGAATATGAGCCTGTCGGGCGAACCGAATGCGCTGGTCGAACTCGCCATCCGCCGCCTGAGCGCGCGCGGCATGCTGTTTGTCGCTGCCGTCGGCAATGGCGGCGCGTCATCAGCGCCAGGATTTCCCGCATCTTTGCCCGATGTCATCGGTGTCACCGCCGTCGATAGCGACGGCGCGCTCTACAAAAATGCTCCCCGCGGCGGCGAGGTCGATTTTGCCGCACCGGGCGTGCGCATCTGGGGCCCAAGCAGCGACAGCAAGGCCGGCCGCTACTTCAGCGGTACTTCCTTCGCAGCGCCCTTCGTCACCGCCGCGGCAGCCCTGGCCCTGCAGGACGGACCGCGCGACGGCGCGGCTCTCCTGCAATTGCTTGGCCGTGCCGCGCGGGATCTGGGCGACGCCGGCAAGGATCCGGCCTTCGGCTGGGGGCTGATCGCCGCGCCATCGGCTTGCGGCCCGCGCAACCGCGCGAGTTAACGCCGCACCTGCCTCCTCCCATCAAGGCGATTGTCGATTCAATGAGGGAATAACCGGCGGGGCCATTCGTTGTCGGGGTGGTGCATTTCCCATCTGCTTCACCCACACAAGGATACCCAAGCCATGACTCGAGATTATGCAAACAAGCTCACCCCCGATCGCGGCGGCCGCGCTCTCCCGCGCCGGCTCACCCTGCTGGCCGGCTTCAGCGCCGTGGCGCTGCTGGCGGCGGCGCCGGTCTCCATCGATGCAAACAGCCTGAGCCTGGCGGCGAAATCCGCCCTCGCCCATAGCGGCGGCGATGACGGCGGCAACAGCGGTTCCGGCGGCGGCAATAGCGGCCATGGCAGCGGCGACGATGGCAATGGCGATGACGGCGGCAATAGCGGTTCCGGCAGCGGCGACGACGGCAATGGCGATGACGGCGGCAATAGCGGTTCCGGCAGCGGCGACGACGGCAATGGCGATGACGGCGGCAATAGCGGTTCCGGCAGCGGCGATGACGGCGCCGGCCATGACGACGATGACGACGATGACGATGATGACGACGGCGATCACGGGCCGAATCACGACGATGACGACGATGATGACGACGACGACGACGACGACAGCCCGGATGACGACGGCACGCCCGACCAGGGCCCCGGCGATGTCCCGCCGAACCAGGGCGACGATGATGGCACGCCCGATCAAGGGCCGGGTGATGACGTTCCGGCACCGGGCAGTGACGACGGCACGCCCGATCAGGGCAGCGGCGATCTCTGATCGATTGTCGGAGGGACTAGAATCGGAAGAGGGGGCGCTGCGGCGCCCCCTCTAATTTCTAACCAGTCGATCGGGTCTTACCAGTCGATCGAGGGACTGCCCGGATTGATCTGGGTGTAGACGGCGTCGCAGATCTTCTCCAAATCCTCGCGCGGCAATTCCGAGGCCAGCGCGTAGGTGAAATGGGCATCGCGCCAATAGAAGATCGACAGACCGTCCTCCTGCACATAGCGGAATGAGCTGTCGGAATTCGCATCGCCGGTGAAATAGAGCGTCGCCCGATTGCCGGAGCTGTTCTGGTACATGAGCTGGGCCGCGACGCCATTGCCCGCCGGCAATAGCCGCCCGCCCAGGAACTCGTACCCGATCTTGCGAAGATCGGGGATCGACACATTGCTCTGCAGCCGCTTGGACAGCCATTTCTGCAGATGCGCTTCTTGCTCCGCAGGAACTTCCACGGCGTGAACCGCTTCCGACACAAAGGTCAGATGGGCCTGCGCCGCTCGGTCGGCAAAAGCGAGCACCGGCAATTCCTGCGTGACCAAAAACTGGTGCGCGAACCAGCCGCTGCCGACGCCGACCGCCAGCAGGACCGCGGCGGCCACGGCCTGCAAGGGCCAGCTCCGCTTGCGGCCATAGCCGGCGGCGAGCAGGCTGCCGGGGACGGGTTCGCTGAGCACGGGATCGAACAGGCCGTGCAGATCGCTGTTCAAGCGGCGGTAGAAGGCGACGCGGGAGGCATCGGCGGGCGAATCCTCCAGATGCGCACTCACTTCCGCCGCGCGCGGCTCGGACAGCCGGCCATCGGCGAGGGCATGCAGGTCGTCGTCGGAGATCGGTGTGCCGCTGCTCATTTCACTCTCCGCAGCGCCGGGCTGGCGTCATTGGCCAACACCTGGCGCAGGCGCTCGCGGCCGCGATGCAGCCGCGACATCACCGTGCCGATAGGCACGCCCAGGACTTCCGCGGTCTCGGCGTAGCTGAATTCCTCCAGGCCGACCAGCAGCACCACCGAGCGCTGCTCGTCCGGCAGGGTGGCCAGCGCCGCGGCCAGGCCGGCGACGGCCAGCCCCTCTTCCTGGGTGGGCGGCGCCGCGGCCGAGATCTCTTCATTGTCCAGCGCAGCGATCAGGGGGCTGCGCGCGGCGCGGCGGCGGGTGTTGGCATGGATGTTGTGCATGATCGTGAATAGCCAGCCGCGCAGGTTTCCGTCTTTCCACAAATGGGAGCGGCTTAGAGCCCTCTCGAGGCAGTCCTGGACCAGATCGTCGGCATGGACCCGATTCCCAACCAGCGCCATGGCATAGCGGCGCAAATGGGGAATCTGTTCCGTCACCCGGCGGGCGAAGCTTTCGATGGCAACCTCCCGATATCAGCAGCCGGCGAATCGTAGAAGTCCAGAGGACCCGATTCAACCGCCGCGTCAGGCTATTTGATGCCCAGGATCGCCTTTGCCTGCTTCAGTGCCGTCAGCGACTCGTTCTTCTTGCCGGCATCGCACATATCCTCACCCTGATCGCGCAGCTTTTCCGCTTCCATTACCTTCTCGGCGGGCAGCTTCGGGTTTGCCGCCAGGGCGGCATCGACCTTGGTGAGCTCGGCGGCGCACTCCTCCGCCAGGGCCGGGGTTGCCGCGATGAGAGCGATCACTGCGGCAAGCATAAAACGGGTCATCGGTCAGTACTCCTCGGTTGCATACAGATGTCTCTGTCTGCTCCCACCAGCATTAACAGCCGCCGGGGCAGCTTATTCCGCCGGTTGGGGCTCGGCCGGCTCCGCCGCGGCGGCTATTGTGGGGCGGCGCCAGCGGGTCAGCAAGATATAGGCAACCGGCACCACGAACAGGGTAAATACCGTACCGAAGGTTAACCCGCCGACGATCACCTGGCCGATCTGGCGGCGGCTTTCGGCACCGGCACCGGTGGCGACGGCAAGGGGGATGGCGCCCAGTACCATGGCGCCGGTGGTCATGAGGATGGGCCGGAGGCGCAGACCCGCCGCTTCCAGCAATGCTTCGCGGATCGGCATGCCGCGTTCCCGGCTCTGGTTGGCGAAATCGACGATCAGGATGCCGTGCTTGGTGATCAGGCCGACCAGAGTGATCATGCCGATCTGGCTGTAGATGTTCATCGTGCCCCCGGTCAGCTTCAACGTCGCCAGCGCCCCGGTCATCGCCAGCAATACCGTCAGCATGATGACCAGGGGATCGATGAAGCTCTCGAACTGCGCAGCCAGCACGAGATAGATGAAGATCACCGAGAGTGCGAACGTCACAAAGAAGGCGGCGCTAGCCTCCTTGAAATCGCGAGACTGGCCGGCATAGTCAATCTGCGCCGCCGGCGGCAGAACATTGCGGGCGATTTGCTCCAGCGCCTCCAATCCCTGGCCGAGAGTCGAACCCACCGGCACGCTCGAGGTGATGGTGGCGGCGCGGAGCTTGTTGAAGCGGTTCAATTCCTTCGGCGAAACCGTTTCCCGCAGCTGGGCCACGCTCGATAGCTGAATCATGTCGCCGGTCGCGGACCGGATGTAGATATTGGCGAGCTGATCGGGTGTCCTGCGGTTATCATCGCCGGTCTGCACGATCACATCGTACTGCTTGCCGGCATATTTGTAGCGCGTCACCTGGCGGCCGCCGAGCATGGTCTCCAGCGTGCGGCCGACCACGGCAACGTCGAGGCCGAGGTCGGCGACCTTATCCCGGTCGACGGAAATCTTGATCTCCGGCTTGTTGAGTTCAAGATCGCTCCGCAGGTTGGCCAGCAGCGGATTGCCCCGCGCTTGTTTCATGATCTCCTGCACGTAGCCGTTCAGCGTCTCATAGGATTCCGTCGTCTGAACGACCAGGGAGATCGGCTGGCCGAATCCCGACTGGCCCAGCGAGGCCGGGTTGTTGACGAAAGCCATGACGCCCGGCAATGCGCGCAGTTTCGGCTCGACTTCTTCGCGGATCTCCTGCTGCTTGCGGTCGCGCAACTCCCAATCCTCCAGCCGGAGGAACATGACGGCGCGGGTGACGGTGGGATTGCCCTGCACCACGCCGAAGCTGGAGACGTCCTTGGTTTCGCCGAGGATTTTCTCGATCTGCTTGGCGTACCGGTCCATATACTCAAGCGTGGAACCTTCCGGCGCATAGGCGAAGCCGATGATGGCGCCGCGATCCTCCGTCGGCGCGGTTTCCTTCGGCAAGCTGAGAAAGAGGCCGGCGGCCGTGCCGGCCAGGACGAAGTAGATCGCCAGCATGACCGGCCAGGCCGACAGCACGCGGGCCAGCAGCCGCCGGTATCCCGCCGTCAGCCCGTTGAGGCCCGACTCGACCCAGCGATAGAGGAAATTATGGCGCTCCTGATGCCGCAGCAGCTTGCTGCACATCATCGGCGACAGGCTGAGGGCGACGAAGCCGGAAACCAGCACCGCGCCGGCCAGGGTCAGCGCAAACTCCGCGAACAGCCGCCCGGTGCGCCCGGTCTGAAAGCTGACGGGCGCATACACCGCCGCCAGCGTCAGCGTCATGGCGATGCAGGCGAAGGCGATCTCCTTGCTGCCCTTGATCGCCGCCGCGAAGGGCTTCATGCCTTCCTCAATGTGGCGGTGGATGTTCTCCAGCATGACGATGGCGTCGTCCACCACCAGGCCGACCGCCAGCACGAACGCAAGCAAGGTCAGTGTGTTGATGCTGAATCCGAAGAGGAACATCAGCGCAAAGGTGGTGATCATCGAAACGGGAATGGTGACCATAGGTATCAGCGTCGCCCGCACAGAGCGCAGGAATACGAAGATCACCAGCACGACGAGAAGCGCGGCGATCAGAATGCTCTCCACCACGGCATAGATCGAACGCTCGATGAAGATCGAGGTGTCATAGGCGATCGACAATCTCATGCCCTCGGGCAGGCTCGCGGAAACACCGGGCAATTCCTGGCGAATGGCCTTGGAGACCTCCAGCGGATTCGCCGTCGACTGCTTGATGACGCCGACACCGACGCCGGTCTTGCCGTTGATGCGGAAAGCCACGCGCTTATCCTCGGCATCGACCTTCACGTGGCCGACATCGCTGATGCGCACGGGATAGCCGCCGGTTTCCCGCAGCACGATATCCTCGAAGGCGGTCTGCGAACGCAGGTCTGTTTCCGCCAGCACGGTGAATTCCCGGTCGCTGCTCTCGATGCGGCCGGCGGGAATCTCCACGTTCTGGGCGCGCAGCGCCGTCTCCACGTCCTGAACCGTCAGGCCATAGGCAGCGAGGCGCACGGGATCCACCCAGACGCGCATGGCGTAGCGGCGCTCGCCGAAGATGCGGATTTCGGAAATGCCCGGCAGCGATTGCAGCCTGTCCTTGACGATGCGGTCGGCGGCGTCCGAAAGCTCCAGCGATGAATGCCGGTCGCTTTCCAGCGACATCCAGATGATCGGCTGCGCGTCGGCCTCGCGCTTGGCGACGACGGGTTCGTCGACGTCATCGGGCAGCACCCGGCGCGCCCGCGCCACGCGATCGCGGACATCGTTCGACGCAATGTCGGGATCGCGATCGATGTTGAACTGGATGGTGATCTGGCTTTCCTCGGGCCGGCTGATCGAGTTCATGAAATCGATGCCCTCGATGCCGGCGAGGGATTCCTCCAGCGGCTGGGTCACCTGGCTCTCGATGATCTCGGCGCTGGCGCCCGGATAATCGGTGCGCACGGTGACCACAGGCTCTTCGATGCGCGGATATTCCCGCACCGTCAGCCGGTCATAGGCGACCGCGCCGACCAGCGTGAGCAGCAGACTCATCACGGTCGCGAAGACCGGCCGGCGGATGCAGAGCTCCGGGAGCCGCATGACGCTAGCTCCCCGCCGCCGCGGTCAGCAGGCTCACCGGCGAGCCGTCGCGGATCTTCAGCACGCCATCGGTAATCACCGTGTCGCCGGCCTTCAGCCCCTCGACGATTTCCACTTCGTTGCCGACGCGCTCCCCGAGGGCGACCTTGGTCATCACCGCCTTGCCGTCCACCACACGGAACACGAACTGATCCTCGGCCATGGGCACCAGCGCCCGCTCGGGGATCAGCACGGCATTCTCATGGCGCGCGACGATCAGCGACACCCGGGCGAACAGGCCGGGCCGCAGCTTGCCGTTGCGGTTGGGCAGGGTGGCGCGCAGGGTGATGTTGCGCGCCGTCTCGTCGACCTGCGGATCGACGGCATAGACACTGCCTTCGAACTGCTCACCCGGCAGGGCATCCACGGACACGTAGAGGGGCTGCCCCACCTTGGCGGCGCTCAGCGCATTCTCGGGAATGCGGAAATCCACTTTCAGCGGATCGATCTGCTCCAGATTGATGATCATGTCGCCGGGATTGACATAGGCGCCGACGCTCATGCGGCGCAGGCCGAGCACGCCGTTGAAGGGTGCTGCGATCTGGGTCTTGGCCAGCCGGGCCTCGGCCAGGGTCACGGCGGCCTGGTCGTTGCGGAGGGCGGCGACGGCTTCATCCAGCGCCCGGCCGGTGCCGGCGCCGCTGGCTTTCAGATCGTTGGCGCGCTTGTAGTTGCGCTCGCTCAGCGCCAGGGCCGAGCGCGCCTGTTCCAGTTCGGCTTCATAGATCGCCGGATCCAGCTTCAGGATGACCTTGCCCCTGATAACCTCCTGGCCCTCGGCGCCGCCGATCTCCAGGATGCGGCCGGAAACCTCCGATGCCACGACGACGCTTTCGTTGGAGCGGAGCGTGCCCACGGCGCGGATCTGCTGCAGCACGGTGTCGATGCGTACCGGCGCCGCCTCCACGGGGACCGGCGCCTCGACATTGCTCTGGGCCGTGCCGCCATTGGCCGCCGGGGGCACAAACCAGGCCCAATAGCCGGCTGCCGCACCGGCGCCGATAATGAGGACGAACAAAAACCACGCCAGACGCATCCGGAAGCCCAATTCTATGAAATTGCCCCGCCGCATCAGGGACAAGCGGGATTATAGCAATATGGCGCCGCCGCCGCGAATCTCCAGCGGGCCGCCAGCATAGAACGGTGCCGGCGGATGATTCCGTCGCCGGAATAGCGTGCTTGAAAGGCCGACCGTCAGAAGGCCGACATGGGCTCCCGGAGGAAGGCGATCTCGGCCTCGGTCGATTGCCGGCCCAGGGCCTCGTTACGATGGGGAAACCGGCCAAAACGCTCGATGATTTCCGCATGGCGGTGGACATAGCGCATCTGTTCCAGCGCCCGGTCCCGCGCCGGGCCGTCATGGGCCTCGGCCCAGGCCTGGAACAGGGCGACGGAGCGCTCCTGATCAGCGTGGGATTCGCTATGCTCGAACGGCAGAAAGAAGAAGTGCCGCTGAACGAGGGGGATCTCCTGGTCCAGCCGCCTGTTGAGGGCCCGGTCGGCCACCTCGCGGGCGCGGACGTCGGCGGCGAAGGCGCGGGCCGAGCCGCGATAGAGATTGCGCGGGAACTGGTCGAGGACGATCACCAGGGCCAGGGCGCCGGGCGCCGTCCGTCTCCCAATGCTCCAGCTCGCCGGCCGCCGCCGCGCGCAGCGTGTCCTCGAAGCGGGTGCGGATCGCCTCGTCGAAGGCGGCGTTCTTCTCGAACCACAGGGCGCGGGATTGCTCGCTGAACCAGAAATCCAGGACGTCTGATGGCGAACGGACCGGCATCGCGGCGTCAGGCCATGTCGTTCTGCTGCAGCATGCGCTTCACCGCCGGGCGTTCCGCGACCAGGTCCATGCAGCGCTTCAGATTGGCATGGCGGGGCGCCAGGCTGCCGGGCGGCTCGTGCCAGGTGAAGAGCATGTGCATGTAGATATCGGCAGCGCTGCAGCGCTCGCCCAACAGATACGGGCCGCGGCGGCCCAGCGCCTGATCCAGATTCGACCACACGCCGTCGATGCGCGCGAGCGCCTTGTCCTTGATGCCCGGCGCCTGGTCCGGGCGCGTGGTGTTGCGGTCGGGATAGAAGAACAGCAGATAGCCGTCTTGCAGCGTGTTGGTCAGATGCGCGATCCACTGATAATAGAGTCCGCGCAGCGGATCGGAGACGGCCGGTGCCAGTTTCGCCTCGGGATAAACATCGGCGAGATACATGGTGATCGCCGCGGCCTCATAGATCGTCTCGCCGCCGGCGATGGCCAGCGTCGGCACGCGGCCCAGGGGATTGAGTTTCAGATACTCGGGATCGCGCGGCTTGTCGGCCGAGATGTCGACGCGCTTCAGCGCATACTTCGCGCCGGTTTCCTCGAGCATGGCATGGGGCGCCATCGACGCCGAGCCCGGCGAATAGAAGAGCGTGTACATGGTGCGCAGGTCCCCCGCTGGTTTCTTATTGTGAACTCGCAAGCATTCAATCGGGGCACAGCGCCTTGAAGTCAAGGTAGCGCAGATCGAGCAAAAATTTCGGCCCCACACTCCGGGCTGGAGCATGGGGCCGAATTGCAGCTCGGGCGGTGATCGCTATGCCGAGGTCAGATCGTTCTTCGACACCGGCAGGATACGGACCCGCTTCTTCGTCCCGTTGTAGATCGCGTTGGCGACGGCGGGACCGATGGGCGGCACGCCCGGTTCGCCGACGCCGGTGGGCGGCAGTTCCGACGGCGTGATATGCACCTCGACCAGCGGCATCTCGTCGAGGCGCAGCACGTCATAGCCGTCGAAGTTGCCCTGATCGACGGCGCCCGCGGTCAGGGTCAGCTCGGACTTCAGGATGGCGCCCAGGCCGAAGCCGATGCCGCCTTCCATCTGCGCCCTGATCTGGTCGGGGTTGATGGCGGTGCCGCAATCCACGGCGCAGACCACGCGCTCCACCTTCACCTTGCCGTCCTTGCCCAGGCTGATATCCGCCACCTGCGCCACCAGGGTGGAGAAGGATTCGGCAAAGGCGACGCCGCGGTACCGCCCATCGGCCGGCTGCGCCCGCCTTCTCCGCCGCCAGCTTCAGCACCGCCGCCGCCCGCGGATGGTCCTTCATCAGCGACAGCCGCAGCTCCACCGGATCCTTGCCCGCCGCTTCCGCCACTTCGTCGAGGAAAGCCTCGACCGCATAGGCGGTGTGGGTGGAGCCGACGGCGCGCCACCAGAGCACGGGCACGCCCACCGAAGTCGTGGTGAGCTCGACGCGCATGTTGGGGATGGCGTAGGGAATGTTCGCCGCACCCTTCGACCGACGTGACGTCGATGCCGTTGGTGACCATGCCCGCCTCGAAGGGCGTGCCGCTCAGGATCGACTGGCCGACGATATGATTGCGCCAGGCGATGATGTTGCCGTCCTTGTCCAGCCCGGCCTTCAGCGCATGGAGATACATCGGCCGGTAGCGGCCGCCGCGCATGTCGTTCTCGCGGGTCCATTGCACCTTGACCGGCGCCTTCCAGCCGATCGCCTTGGCCACGGCGACCGCCTCGATGATGATCTCGGAATCCGGCGTTGCCCGCCGTCCGAAACCGCCGCCGGTCTTCATCACATGCAGCTTCACCTTGTCCGGCGTGATCTCCGCCACCTGCGACGCCGCGAACTGGTAGAGATCGGGCATCTGATGCCCGCCCCAGATCTCCAGCATGCCGTCGCCGTTCTTCCACGCCACCGCATTCAGCGGCTCCAGCGCGGCATGGGCCAGGTACGGGAACTCGTAGGTGGCCTCGACGATCTTCGCGGCGTTGGCAAAGGCGGCATCCACATCGCCGTCATTGCGCGCCGTGGCGGCGCCGGGCTGCGGCCCCAGCTTGCGGTATTCCGCCATCAGCTCTTCGGAGCCGCGCTTCTCCGCCTTCGAGTCGTCCCATTCAACGGTGACGAGGTCGCGAGCCTTCAGCGCATTCCACATGCTGCTGGCCACCACGGCGACGCCGCGGGGAATCGCCACCACATCCACCACGCCCTTGCTGGCCTTCGCCGCCGTGGCGTCGAACGACTTCACGGTGGCGCCGAACAGCGGCGGATGGATCATGACGGCGGTCAGCATGTCCGGCAGCTTCACATCGATGGTGAATTCCTGCTTGCCGGTGGATTTCGGCAGGCTGTCATAGCGCGGCAGCTTTTCGTTGCCGATCATGGTCCAGTCCGCGCGGGACTTCAGCGGCACGTCGGCCGGCACCGGCATCGCCGCCGCCTTGGCCGCGAACTCGCCGAAATTGGCATAGAAGCCGGAGCCATGGGCCAGCGTGCCCTGGGCGACATAGATCTCCGCCGCAGGCACGTTCCATTCCTGCGCCGCGGCGGCCACCAGCATGGCGCGCGCGGTGGCGCCCGCCTTGCGGTAGCGGTCGAAGGACGAGGCCATGGCGGAGGAACCGCCGGTGCCCTGGGCGACGCCGCCCCAGGTCAGGTTGCCGTAGAGCGGAATGTTGCCCCAGCCGCCGATGACATCCATCTGCGTCCAGTCGGCGCCCAGCTCCTCGGCCACCAGCGTGGCGATGCCGTTATAGCAGCCCTGGCCCATATCCATATGGGCGGAGTAGACGGTCACCTTGTTGTCCTCGCCGATCTCCACATAGCCGGCGAAGGGATTGACCGGCGCGGCCGCGGTATCGGCGCGGGCGGCGCCCGTCAGGTGATAGCCGACGACGAAGCCGCCGGCGGTGGCCGCGGCGCCGATCAGGAAGCGGCGGCGCGACGGTGCAATCTCAGGCAGTCGGAATTTCTGTGCGAGCATCTTAGGCCTCCAGCATCTTGGCGGCTTCATGCACCGCGCCACGGATCCGATGATAGGTATTGCAGCGGCAGAGATTGCCGCTCATGGCCGCATCGATGTCGGCATCGGTCGGCTTCTTGTTCTCGGTCAGCAGCGCCGCCGCCGCCATCACCTGGCCGGACTGGCAGTAGCCGCATTGCGGCACATCCATCTTGACCCAGGCGGTCTGCACCGCCTCGGCCACATCGCCGCTCAGCCCTTCGATCGTGGTGACGGACAGGCCCGCCACGTCGCCGACGGCGGTGATGCAGGAACGGGTCGGCGTGCCGTCGACATAGACCGTGCAGGCGCCGCATTGCGCCATGCCGCAGCCGAACTTGGTGCCGGTCAGCGCGGCCTCCTCGCGGATCGCCCAGAGCAAAGGCATATCCGCATCGACGTCGAGTGACAGGCTCGCGCCGTTAAGTTTGAATTCGATCATCTGAAGTCTCCCTTGTTTGCCGGTGAATGACCGGCGCCCCGCCGGAGCGGTGCCCAAAAAATCGGCAATGTGTGACAGTCGAATGAATATATGGCGGCCGAAGCCATGGGCCGCCCGGACAGCTTGTTTGGCTGATTCTCTAAGCTGGCATCCAGGGCGACGATGTCAAGAGGCGGGGACTTATGCGGTCTTGATTTTTGGCTTCGCGCCGCGGCGGAGCAGGAATTGCGCGCTGAAAAGCAGCACCAGCGACGAACAGAACACCACGGTGGCCACCGCGTTCACTTCCGGCGTCAATCCGCGGCGGATGGAGTTGAAGATGAACAGCGGGTTAGAAATTCGCATCTTCGGTATACAACCGCGCCGCCCGGCGCAGCCATCTGGCGGTGTCGAGCCGATGGTAGGGAGCTTCCGCCGGCTCGATGCGGTCGAGGAAATTCCGATAGGTGACGGCCTGCCGGGCGGCGGCGATGGGCGCGAGCAGGCCGGCGGCGCGCGCCGGATCCGAACCCGGGATAGCCTCGCGCCACTGTTTACGCCAGTGGTCCTGGATTGTGACCAGGATATCGGCCGGCACCCAGGTAAGGAACGCCGGCTGGTCGAGCAGCGGATGGCCGACGCCGCTGTCGCTCCAGTCAAGCAAGGTGAGCGCATTGCCATCGCCGCGGAAATTGCCGGGATGAAAATCGCCGTGAATGAGCGTGTCGCCGATGCCGCAGCCGGCGATCCGGCGAAACCGGTCCGGTAGGCCGCGCACGAACCTCGCGAGAGAAGTGCGGTCATCGGCGGAAAGCTCATCCGCCGTCCGCTCAAGCGTGTCGGCTATGGCAGCGCACAGGGCCGGCTCCCGCCAGTCCGGCAGCCCCAGGGCGAGCAATTCAGCCAGGCGATCGCGCCACGAAACCTGAATTCCAACGAGAAGCGAAACCATCTCCAGGAGTTGCGGCAGCCCGGCGTCATACAGGTCTTCGCCCGGGATCTCGGCGAGCAGGCTGCGGCCGCCGTCATGGCCGAGGAGGACCGGCACGGGCCCGCCGGCGAGGCGCGCCAGTAAGGCGCCTTCATGGGCGAAAAATTCGGGAACGGCCTTCAGCCATACGGTCTGACCGGCAACGGGAATCCGCCAGAGGCTCGAAAGATTCCAGCTGCGAACCTGCACCGGCGATCCTGTTCGCGCCAGACCGCGCTTCGCCAATACATTGTTCGCCCAGGCCAGGTCCGCCGCTGGCCCGCCTGGTTTGGCGAACGCGTGCCGCCGTGGCTGCTCATCCAGCGTTCCCGGCCAGGGCTCGGCAGGGACAGGCTGCGCCACTTCGGCCAGGTAGGTCACCCGCCCGCCATGGGGTTCTTCGTGCTCGGCTGACAGCAACCGCAGGATGGTGATCTCGAAACCGTGGCGTTCCCGCACCGCGCTGACGACGGGTTCGACTTCCTGCCACCAGGGAGTTGCAACCGGCAGTTCCGGCAGGCTGCCGATGACGGCGCCATCGGGCGTCACCAGGACGACGACCGCCGTTCGCGGTTCAGACCGGTTCTGGGGCTGGACATTGGACATCGCGCCATGATGCGGTCCGCCCGGGCAAAAGAAAACGCCCGGGCCGGGCCCGGGCGTTTCGGTAACTCTCTAGCGCTTCTCTGCCGCGTCAGTTGCTGCGGGCAACGCCGAGGAAGCGCAGCAGGAACAGGAACATGTTCAGGAAGTCGAGATAGAGCTGCAGCGCGCCGAGGATGGCTTTCTTCTCCATCGCCGACTTCTCGTCCATCTCGTTGTACCACTCCTTGATCCTCTGGGTGTCGAACGCGGCGAGGCCGGTGAAGATCAGCACGCCGAGCGCGGAAACCGCGAAATCGACAGCCGGGCTGTGCAGGAACAGGTTCACCACCATCGCCAGGAGCAGGCCGAACACGCCCATGATCAGGAACGAGCCCATGGCCGAGAGATCGCGCTTCGTGGTGTAGCCGTAGAGGCTCATGGCCCCGAACATGCCGGCGGTGATGAAGAACGTCTTGGCCACGGAAGCGCCGGTATAGTGCAGGGCCAGCGGCGCCAGCCACACGCCCATCAGGGCTGCGTAAACCCAGAACAGGAGCTGCGCCGTGGTGGCTTTCATGGCGTGCAGGCGGAAACTCATGAACAGGACGATGCCGAGCGTGGCGAACATCGCCGGCCACTGCAGCGGCAGTACCACGTCTCTGACGGCGGGGAAGTTGACGGCGGCGAACGCGACCAGGCCGGTCATCGTCAATCCGCCCATCATGATGTTGTAGACGCGCAGCATGTATTGCCGCAGGCCGGCATCGATGCCGGCGACTTCGGCGCTGCTGCGCGAAACAGTTCTGTAGTCAGGTCCCATGGCCATTGCCGTACAAGCCCCAAGCTGTTGACGTGCCATGGATATTGGGATCATTCCAACCGGAGTCAAGCGGCATCTGGCTTGGATTTACGCCGGTCGCTTTGGCTAATGCCTTGATATGCCCCAATTACTCGTTGCGCAGATGCTGCGCCGGCCGCTGGCCGAGCGCCCGCCAGGTGCCGGCGAGGCCGATCAGCAGCGTCAGGACCATGCCGATCAGGGCCGTACCCGCGATGGTGGCGGGGACAAAGCGCCAGTCGCCCTCCATGACAAAGGTGATGAAGAGATAGGCGATGGCGCTGCCGAGTATCGCCGCCAGCACCGCGGTGGCGAAGCCGAGCAGACCATACTCGATCAGATAGGCGGCGAGAACCTGGCGGCGGCGGGCGCCTACCACCTTCAGGACGATGGCGTCATAGACCCGGCGGTGATGGCCGGCGACCACGGCGCCGCCCAATACCAGGATGCCGGCGAGCAACGTCACGGCGGCGCAGATCCGCACAGCATCCGCCACGCTGCCGAGGATCCGGTTCACCGTCTCCAGCGCCTCCTTGACTCGAATCGACGAGACGTTGGGAAAGCGCTCCGACACGGCTTTCTGCAGGGCTATCTCCGCATCATCGGGAATGCGGGCCGTGGCAAGATGGGTCTGCGGCGCGCCCTCCAGGATGCCGGGCGAGAACACCATGACGAAATTGATCGTCAGCGACGACCATTCGAACTCGCGGAAATTGGCGATGCTGCCGGTAAAGCTGCGGCCCAGCACATTGACGGTGATGGTGTCGCCGATCTTGAGGTTGAACGCATCGGCCACTTCGGCGTCGAGGGAGATCAGCGGCGGGCCGCGATATTCCGCCGGCCACCATTCGCCTTTGGTGATCCTGCTGCCCGGCGGCACGGTGGCCGACCAGGTGATGCCGCGGTCGCCCTCCAGCACCCAGCGCATCTCCCCGTCATTCTTCACCTCGGCGGCGGGCACGTCATTGAAGGCGGTGATGCGGCCGCGCAGCATCGGCACCCGCTGCAGGTCGCTGACGCCGGGATATCCCTCGACCAGCTTGTCGAAGTCGGCCGTCTGGTCCGCCTGGATGTCGATGAAGAAAAAGGACGGTGCGGTGGCGGGCATCGTCTCCTGCACCTCGTCGCGCAGGTTGCGCTCGACGGCGGCGACGGCGACCAGCACGGTCATGCCGAGCCCGAGCGACAGCACGATGCTGGAGGTGGGCGCGCCCGGCCGGTGCAGGTTGGTCAGCGCCAGCCGCCAGGTGGGCGAGAAGCGCTGCGGCCGCGCGCTGGCCCGCCGCGCCAGCCATTTGATCCCGGCGGCGACACCCTGGAACAGGGCAATGCAGAAGATGGCGCCGACGATGAAACCGCCGGCCAGCAGGCGGTCCTTGGCGGCAAGACCACCAGCCCCGCCAGCAGCAGCGCGACCGCGCCGATGGCCAGCGACTCCCGCAGGCTCGGGCGGCGGGGCATGCGGTCCAGCAGATCGCGGAACAGCTGCCCGCCGGGCACCCGCGCGGCGCGGAACAGCGGCGCCAGGGAAAAGGCCAGCGCGGTCAGCAATCCGAAGGCGGCGGCGAGCAGCAGCGGTTCGGGATAGAGGGCCGCGCGGATATCCAGCTGCATTTGCTGGGAGAGGAATCCGGTAATCGCCGGCGGCGTCAGCGCGCCGAGAATAAGTCCAGCCGCGATGCCCGCTACGGCCAGGATCATGATCAGCAGCAGATATCCGCGGAACAACAGGCGCGAGGGGGCGCCCAGGCATTTCAGCGTCGCCAGCGTCGCGGTCTTGCCCTGCAGATAGCTGCGCACCGCATTGCCGACGCCGACGCCGCCCACCAGCAGCGCCGCGAGTCCGACGAGAATGAGATAGAGGCCGGTGCGGTCGATGAAATTGCGCGTGCCGGCGGCGGCGTCCTCCAGTTCCCTGATGCGCCAGACGCCGTCGGGAAATCTTTCCTTCAGCGCCTTCAGCCAATCGGCCGCCGCAACTTCCGGCGGCAGCTTCATGCGGTAGAGGTAGTAGATCAGGCTGCCTGGCTGCACGAGTCCGGTGGACTCAAGGCTGCCGTCGGCCACCATCAGACGCGGCCCCAGGATGAAGATGCCGCTGCCGCGGTCCGGCTCGCGGGTGATCGCGGCGCGAAGTTCGTAGATGGCATCGCCGATCTTCAGCTCGTCGCCGATCTTCAGATCCAGCCGCGCGATCAGGTTCTCGTCCGCCGCCGCACCCCAGTGTCCATCCCGCTGTGCCGTCGCCGCGGCGAGGCTCATCGGCGGATCCAGCGTCACTTCGCCATAAAGCGGATAGATGCCGTCGACAGCCTTCATCTCCACCAGCGCCCGGTCGTCCTTGCCGACAGGCGTCGCCATGGCGCGCATTTCCCGCGTGTGGGAAATTGTCGCGCGTTCCCCGATGAAGGCGAGCTGCTCTCCGGTCAGCGGCTTATAGAGCACCCGCAGCTCCACATCGCCGCCCAGGATCTTCTGCGCATCCGCCAGGATGCTGTTGCGCACGGCCGCACCAGTGGAACCCACGGCGGCGATCACGGCGACGCCCAGCAACAGGCAGGCGAGGAAGATGCGGAAACCTTTCAGCCCGCCGCGCAGCTCCCGCCGCGCCAGCGTCGCGGCGAGGCGCCAGCTGCCGGCGGTATCAGCAACGCCGGTCAAGCGACGCCATTGCGGATGCGGCCATCAGCAGATGCACCGTGCGGCCGCAGCGCTGCGCCAGCGCGGGATCGTGGGTGATCAGCAGCAGCGTGGTGCCGCGGCGCGCCCGCAGCTCGAACATCAGGTCGATGACCCGCTGGCCGGTCTCGCCATCCAGATTGCCCGTCGGCTCGTCGGCCAGCAGCAGCCGCGGCTCGACGGCAAAGGCGCGGGCCAGCGCCACCCGCTGCTGCTCGCCGCCGGAAAGCTGGCCGGGATAATGGGTCAGGCGATGGCCGAGCCCCACGGACTCCAGCTCGCGCGCCGCCTTGCCGAAGGCATCGCGGTCGCCGGCCAGCTCCAGCGGCACCGCCACATTCTCCAGCGCCGTCATGGTGGGGATCAGGTGGAAATTCTGGAACACGATGCCCACGGATTTGCGCCGGAACAGCGCCAGCCCGTCCTCGTCCAGCCGGTCGAGATCCGACGCCGGCCACCTGGATTCGCCCGCTGCTGGGCCGCTCCAGCCCGGCGATCACCATCATCATGGTCGATTTGCCGGAGCCGGACGGGCCGACCACGCTGACCGTTTCGCCCGCGGCGACCGCCAAATCGATGCCGCGAAGAATATTGACCTCGCCCGCCGCGCTCTCCAGTTTTAGATGGATGTCGTCCAGGCGCACCATCATCTCGGCAGCTTCATCCAAGGCGGACATGGTCTCTCGATTCCTGAATCGGCGCGGGAGGGACCTGAAGGCGCCTGGGTGGGCATATGGGCTAGGCCTTCTTTGTGTCAAGCTGGCGGCGGCTGGCCGTTCCTGTCTACGGCAGGTCCGGCGCAGGCCGAGGACATGCTGAAGATCCTGGCGCTGGGCGACAGCCTCACCGCCGGCTACGGCCTCAGCGACAGCGAGAGTTATCCCGTGAAGCTGCAGGCGGCGCTGCAAGGCCAAGGGCATCGACGCCCAGGTGATCAATGGCGGCGTCTCCGGCGACACCAGCGCCGGCGGGCTGGCGCGGCTGGACTGGGCGCTGGCAGACGATCCCGACATTGTGATCGTCGAGCTGGGCGCCAATGACGGTCTGCGCGGCCTCGATCCCGCCAAGACCCAGGAGAATCTCGATGCCGTCCTCAAGCGCCTGACCGATGAAAAGCGCGCGGTGCTGCTGACCGGCATGCTGGCGCCGCCCAATATGGGCCACGACTATGGCGACGCCTTCAACAGCATCTATCCCGCCCTTGCGGCAAAGTATGGCGTGCGGCTTTATCCGTTCTTTCTCGAAGGCGTCGCCGCCGATCCCGCGCTCAATCAGGCCGACGGCATCCATCCCACCGGCGCCGGCGTCGATATCATCGTCGCGCGGCTGCTGCCGGAGGTGATGGCTGTGATCGACGGCTTCAAGCATTCCGCCGCCGGCGGCTGATCGACAACAACGCACTGATTTCGCATTCATTCAGGGGAGTTTCATGGAGTACCGTCAACTCGGCCGCAGCGACATCAAGGTCAGCGCCATCTGCCTGGGCACGATGATGTATGGCGAGCAGGCGATGCAGGACGAGGCGTTCCAGCAGATGGACTACGCGCTGGACCGCGGCGTCACGTTCTGGGACGCGGCGGAGATGTATCCGGTGCCGCCGAAAGCGGAGACCTACGGCCGCACGGAAGAGATTCTCGGCAACTGGTTCGCGGCACGCAAGAAGCGCGACAAGGTGATCCTGGCGACCAAGGTGGCCGGGCCGGACAAGCGCCTCGGCTATGTGCGCGGCGGCAATGCGCGCCTGAACAAGGATCACATGACGCGCGCGCTGGAGGCGAGCCTGAAGCGACTTAAGACAGATTACGTCGATCTCTATCAACTCCATTGGAGCGAGCGGGAGACCAATACCTTCGGCCGCCTGGGCTACGCGCCCTCGGCGCAAGAGGATGGCACGCCGCTGGCGGAGACCTTGGCCGCGCTCGCCGATCTGGTGAAAAGCGGCAAGGTGCGGCAAGTGGGCATCTCCAACGAATCCGCCTGGGGCGCCATGCGCTATCTCGCGCTGTCGGAAGCCGGCGGCGGTCCGCGCATCGTCAGCGTGCAGAATTCCTACAACCTCCTGAACCGTACTTTCGAAGCAGGATTGGCGGAAGTGGCGCTCCGCGAGAATTGCGGGTTGCTCGCTTATTCGCCGCTCGGCATGGGCGCGCTGTCGGGGAAATATGTCGGCGGCGCCAAGCCCGCCGATGGCCGCCTGGTGCTATACACCCACTGGAAGCGCTATTTGACGCCGCAGGGCATCGCCGCGACGGAGGCCTATGTGAAGCTGGCCCGGCAACATGGCTTGGATCCGGCGCAGATGGCGCTGGCCTTCGTCAATATGCGGCCCTTCACCACCGCCAACATCTTCGGCGCCCGCACCATGGCGCAATTGAAGACCGATATCGACAGCATCGACCTCAAGCTGAGCCCGGAGGTGCTCGAGGGCATCGACGCCATTCACAAGCAATACACCTACCCTTGCCCCTGAACGCCCATGCGCCTCTTCGTCGGCATTGCGCTGCCCCAGGATATCCGCTTCCGACTGAGCCTGCTCTGCTGCGGCCTGCCGAACATCCGCTGGGTGCAGCCGGAGAACATGCATCTCACCCTGCGCTTCATCGGCGAGGTGGATAACGGCGTGATGCAGGATATCGACGCGGCGCTGGCGGCGGTGCGGGCGCCGCGCTTTCCGCTGTCGATCTCCGGCGTCGGCCATTTCGGCAAGGAGAAGAACGTGCGGGTGATCTGGGCCGGCGTGGAGAAATCCCCGGCGCTGCAGCATCTCCATGACAAGATCGAATCCGCCGTGGTGCGGTCGGGCCAGCCGCCGGATGGGCAGAAATTTTCGCCCCATGTCACGCTGTCGCGGGTGAAGACGGCGCCGCCCGCCGGCAAGCTGCTGGAATTCATCGCCGCCAACAACCTGTTCCGCGCCCAGCCCTTCGAGGTGACGCACTTCACTTTGTTCTCCAGCTTCCCCTCCAGCGAGGGTTCGATCTACCGCGCGGAGGAAAGCTACGAACTGAGCCGCGCCTGAGGCGCGCCATGAGCAAGGTGGCGAAATCGGCTGTCATCGACGAATTTGCAGAGTTGCTGCTGCAAGTACGCGCCTGCCGCCTCTGCGCCGAACATTTGCCCTTGGGGCCGCGGCCGGTTCTGCGCATGGCATCGAGTGCGCGTCTCCTGATCATCGGCCAGGCGCCGGGCACGAAGGTGCATGAGAGCGGCATTCCCTGGAACGACCGCAGCGGCGATCGCCTCCGGCAATGGTTGGCGATGGACCGCGAGACCTTCTACGACGAATCCCGCATCGCCATCATGCCCATGGGCTTCTGCTATCCCGGTGTCGACAAGAATGGCGGCGACCGGCCGCCGCGGCGGGAATGCGCGCCCGCCTGGCATCAGCGGCTGCGTGCCCATCTGCCGGAGATCGAGCTGACGCTCCTGGTCGGCCAATATGCCCAAGCGCATTATCTCGGTGACCGCCGCAAACCGACGATGACCGAGACGGTGCGCGCCTGGCGTAGCTACGGGCCTGAATACATTCCGCTGCCCCATCCCAGCTGGCGCAACACCGGCTGGCTAAAGAGGAACCCGTGGTACGAAACGGAGCTGATTCCGGCGCTCCGGCAACGGGTCGCCGCGCTTTAGATTTTACTAACTGAAACAGTGGGCTAGAAGATGTTTTTGGCGGCAGATTCGCAGGATTAACCATATTTTCATATGGTGCTCATACGATCATACAAGCAGGCATGCGCGGATGCCTTTGCAGCCGCAGCCTGCGCCGGACGGGAGCGCGGCTTGCTATGCTCCCTGCTCGGACCTCAGCCCCGCGGGGCGGGCTCCGCGGCCAGCTTGGAGGCCCTCCCATGAACAAAGCAATTCTCAGTGGCGCATTTGCCGTCGCTCTGCTGCTGCCCGCCGCCGCCAGCGCGGACATGAAGCATGAGCAGGCGTTGAAGGATCTGGTGGAAAGCCAATTGCGCGCGATCGCCGAAGATCCGGTGGTCGTCGGCGCGGTGAACCAGCAGAACGCGGCGAACGGCTCGCTGGCCCAGGCCGAGATCGACAAGCTCGACAAACAGTGGCGCAGCGAAGTGGAAGGCCAGGACAAGAGCCTGATCAACCAGGTGATGGCCAACGACCTCTCGAACTACCTGAAGAAGGTGTCGGATCAGGCCGGCGGCCTCTTCACCGAGATCATCGTCATGGACGATAAGGGCCTGAATGTCGGCCAGAGCAATGTCACGTCGGACTATTGGCAGGGCGACGAAGCCAAATGGATGAAAACCTATCCCGCCGGCCCCGGCGCGGTATTTGTGGATGAGGTCGAGAAAGATGAATCGACCCAGCAGCTGCAATCCCAGGTGAGCTTCCAGATCGTCGATCCCGTCAGCTTTCGGGTGATCGGCGCCATCACCTTCGGCGTCAATCTGGATCAGCTCGGCGGCTGATCGCGCGCCGTAAACTAAAGAACAAGAAGAAGACGGGAGCGGCCGGCTTATGGGAATCGGAAATCTGGCGCGACGCCTGTTCGGCGTCAGCCTGGTGCGAAAGCAGCTGGTGATCACCATCGCCGTGTCCTTCGTGACGCTGGCAGCGCTGATCGCCATGCAGACCATCGACCGCGCCCGCGATACCTACGCGCTTCAGGAAGCCAACGAAGTCTCCACCTCGGCGCTGCTGGCCGATCAGATCGCCGGCGCCCTGAAATGGGAAAAGGCCGACGTCATCCAATCCACCTTCGCGCCGATCGTCGCCAATCCGGAGAACAACATGGCGGCGCTGTCTGCGTTCGACATGGCGGGCAAGGCCCTGGTCGCCTACCGGTCCGACAAGCTGCCGGCTTTCGATCTTTCGGATGCACCCGGAAAATATGCCGACGCCCTGGCGAAGGGCCGGCTGGCGCGGATCAACAGCGGCAGCCATTTCATCGTCCTCGCCGCCGTGCATGGCGCCAAGGGCGAGCGTGTCGGCACCCTGGCGATCGCCTGGAGCCGCGACCGCATCGACGCCGACGTGGCCAAGGCGGTGTGGCGCGCGATCGCCACCGCGACGGCCGGCCTGCTGACGCTGGTTCTGCTGCAGTTCCTGGCGCTGCATCGCTTCATCGCCAAGCCGCTGCAAGGCATGACCGCGGCGATGAAGCGGCTGGCTGAGCGCGACGTGGCCATCACCGTCCCCGGCCTCGACCGCAGCGACGAGCTCGGCACCATGGCCAAGGCGGTTGAGGTGTTCAAGGCCAACGCCGTCGACAAGGACCGGCTGGAAGCGGCGATGGAAGCCCGCGCCGCCGCCGAGCGCGCCGAGCGCGAAGTGCAGGAGGCCGAGCGCGCGTTCCAGGCCGAACTCGCGGCCCTGGTCGAAGGTGCGGCCGCCGGCGATTTCTCCCGCCGCATCGACGAGACCGGCAAGGCCGGGCTCTCCCTCAAGCTGGCCCAGGGCATGAACCGCTGGGCCGGCACGGTCAGCGGCGCGCTGGCCGACGTGGTGCGCATGATGTCGGCCCTGGCCGGCGGCAATCTGGGTGAGCGGGTCACCGGCGGCTATCGCGGCGATCTGCTGCGCCTGACCACCGACGCCAACACCACCGCCGACAAGCTGGCCGCCGTGGTGCGCCAGACCCGCCAGGGCATCACCGGCATCAAGGACGCCACCGAACAGCTCGCCATGGGCGCGGTCGACCTGTCCTCGCGCACGGAAGAGCAGGTTGCCAGCCTCGAAGAGATGGCGGCCGCCATTCGCCAGCTCTCCAGCACCGTGAAACAAAATGCCGACAACGCGCAGACCGCCAACCAGGTCGCGGCCACGACTCACAGCGCCGCCGAAAAGGGCGGCGAAGTGGCGGGCGCCGCGGTCAAGGCCATGGACGAGATCACCCAATCCTCCCAGCGCATCGGCGAGATCGTCGGCATGATCGACGAGATCGCCTTCCAGACGAACCTTCTCGCGCTCAACGCCGCCGTCGAGGCGGCGCGGGCGGGCGATGCGGGCCGCGGCTTTGCCGTCGTCGCAGCCGAAGTGCGGCAGCTGGCGCAGCGCTCCAGCGTCGCCTCGAAAGAGATCAAGACCCTGATCGGCGCCAGCGATACCCATGTGCGCCGCGGAGTCGAACTCGTGAACAAGGCCGGCGGCGCACTGGGCGAAATCGTCGGCGGGGTCAAGCGCGTCGCCGTCATCGTCTCCGAGATCGCCGCCGCCAGCCGCGAGCAATCCGCCGGCGTGCAGGAAGTGGAAGGCACGGTCTCCAGCATGGAAGTGGTGACGCAGAAGAACGCGTCCCTGGTGGAAGAAACGACGGCCTCGCTCAACGCCGTGGATAAACAGGTCGAGGTCCTGCTCAAGGTGATCGGCTTCTTCCATGGCGGCGGTAGCGCCGAACGCGCGGCCGAGACTGTCGACGAAAGCGCTCCCGTGAAACTACGCCAGCACAGCGTGGCATAGACTTCCAGCCAACGGGTTCATCCGCCCAGCGCGATGGTCATGACCACCAGCAGGATGCCGAACAGCACCATGAACAGTCCCACCGCCCAGGGATTGCGCTCGGTCAGGCGGCCGAACGCATAGCCCATCAGGAACAGCATCACGATCGCGATGCCATTGGATATCCGCAGCGCCAGCACGGCGTCCTCCAGCAGCATGAACGGCACCGCCACCGGGAAGGTGGACAGGAACACCAGCAAGAGGACTCCGGCGGCACCGCGCCAATCCTCCTTGCTCAAGCGCGCGCGATTGGGCGGGTCGGGCATTTGCGCCAGGCGCGCCCGGATCTCATCCAGTTCTGCGGGTTTCATGACGGAAGCGATCATCGGTGGCAGCGCATCCGATATCAGGCCATGGGCCTGCTGCGGACTGGCTGCCTTGCGCAGCGCCTTCAGGGCGATGATGGCGCGGCCCCGGTCCGCCAGGCAGCCCATGAGATAGAACACCGCATCGATGATGCCCCAGGCCAGATTGCAGCCCAGCGCGCCGATCAGCATGACTTGCACATCCTCCTGGCCGGCCTCGGCGGCGCCGAGCGTGCCGGTGAAGGTGAGCACCATGATCAGGCCGAAGAGTATCTCCGACACCCGGTCGATGGGATCAAGCACATGCTTGGAAGAAGCCGGTCCTTCGCCGGCATTGGGATCTGCTGTCATGGTCAGGGCACCTGCGGCGGTAGGAGATAGAGCGTCATGGCGAAGATCAGATAGACCATCAGCACCAGGACGCCGGTGTACCAGGCCGATTTCCCGCTGTTGGTCACCAGCGTCGCCGTGAGCGTCGCGATCAGGATCATCACCACGGCGCCCGGCCAGAATTGCAGATCCATCGGCGCCGGCCCGACGACATAGCTGAGCAGCACCAGCACCGGCGCCACGAACAGCGCGATCTGGGAGGCGCTGCCCAGGGCGATGCCCACGCTGAGGTCCAGCCGGTTCTTGCGCGCGCCGGAGAACGCCGAAGCCATTTCCGCCGCGCCGCCGACCAGCGCCACGATGATGAAACCCACGAAGGCGTCGGTCATGCCGAAGGTCAGCGCCGCCTCCTGCACCGAGGCGACAAAGATTTCGCTGACCAGCGCGATCAGGATCGTGACACCGGCCAGCACCGCCAGGGCAAAGCCGATCGGCCATGGGGCTTCGCCGTCTTCGCCATGCTCCTTGCCGGCAAACCATTCGCGATGGGTCTTGAGCGAGAACAGCAGGCTGAGCCCATAGGCGATGATGAGAACCACCGCCAGACCGACGCTCAATTTCTGCGTGAAGGCAGACCAGGCTGCAGAATCGGCCTCTGAGACCGCCGACGGGATCAGCAACGCAACCGCGGCGACAAACAGCAAGCCGGCCTGAAGCCGGGCGCCGGCGCGATTGAACTCCTGCGTATGGTGCTTGAGCCCGCCGAGCAGGAACGAGGCGCCGAGCATGAACAGGGCATTGGTGACAATGGCGCCGGCGATCGACGCCTTCACCAGCATATATTCCCCGGCGCGCAAGGCGGTGATCGCGATGACCAGTTCGGTCAGGTTCCCCAGGGTGGCGTTGAGCAGTCCTCCGGCCGCATCGCCGGTCTTGGCCGCCACGGATTCGGTGGCGTGGCTCAACAGCGCCGCCAGCGGCACAATCGCCAGCACCGACAGCAGGAACAGCAGGGTATGGGAGTCCGGCCACAGCCTCTCGCCCGCCAACACCACGGGCACGAAGACCAGCAGCCACAGCAGCGGATTGTGCCGGATCTCCTTCAGCAGCAGGTTCATGAGCGCCCCAATGATGCGGCCCGTCCGGGAAACCCCCATAGTCTTGGTCACGGACAGCCGGACGATCTGCCACCCAGTTCGACGCAGTATGGCAGGCAAAGCGTCGGAAATCACATCTTAGCTGGCCTTGATTTGGATCAGGGCTGTAGGGCGCCGGAGTCGATTGGCGGCCTTGCTCAGCGCAGCGACGGCCAGATATCCGCTTCGAGGACCGATGACAGGTTCGACCCCGCGCGGTCGCCTGCCAGCCCCAGCAGTCCCTCGACGATCCGCCTTGCTTTCTTGCCTTCGATGCCGCCATGGCCGAGCAGCAGTTCCGCCTTGGCGATCATCTCGGCATCGCCGAGCGGCTGATCGGGATCGCCCTTGCAGGCCTTGCGGGTGGCCGTGAGTTCGCGCCCGTCGGGCAGTTTCAGCGCGATGCCGGCGCCCCAATGCTGGGGATAGGCGGCGGCGAACGGCTCTGCCTTGCGCAAGGCGACGCGCTGGCTCAGCGGCGCCAGCCGGTTCCGCGCCGCTTCATCGAATGACTCAAATCCCACGCGGCCATCCGCCAGCGCCAGGGCCACGCAATGCTGCAGGGAGAACTTGGCGGCATATTCATTGGCCGGCGCCGGCCGGTCGCAGACCTCGAGCGCCGCGCCATAAGTGGCGACATCGATCGCCTGCGGCACGGCGCCGCCGAGACGGCCATGAAGCTCGATCGCCGCATCGATGGCCGGGTGGGTGTGGCGGCAGCAGGGCCAGGGTTTGATCGATGTCGCCCGCAGCTGCCAGGGCGCGCCGGGATCGCGGGTGATCGCGGCGGGATCGGGGTCCGGGCAGGCGCCGGCGAACAGGCCTTTCGCGCCTTCCAGGATCGCCGGCGGCCCGGTGAAGCCGAGCGCCGCCAGCTCCGCCGCTGTGACTCCGGCCTCGGCGGCGCGGCCGGCATGGAGATGCTTGCTCATGGCGCCGGTCTCGATGAACTGCCAGAGGCCGCTCGCCTGGGTTCCCGCATTGCCCAGGGCATGCACGGTCTGAGACTCGTCAAGACCAAGCAGATCCGCCGCCGCTATGGCCGCGCCGAACGGCCCGCAGGTCGCCGTCGAATGCCAGATGCGGTAATGGGCCGGCCCCACCGCCATGCCGATCCGCGCCACCGCCTCATAGCCTCTGATGATGGCATCGAGCAGCGCCGGGCCCGAACAATGTTTGCGCTGCGCGAGCGCCAGCGCCGCCGGCACCACGACGCAACCGGGATGGGTCACCGAGGCCCGGTGCAGATCGTCCATCTCCAGGATGTGGGATAGCCCGCCGATCAGAAAGGCCTGCCGCCCCGCATCATTGCCTTGCTGCGTGAACCACGCGCGCAGCATGCGGCCCGGCGCCGTGTTCCGCGCCGCCAGCGCATTCGCCACCGTATCCAGCAGGAATCGCGCCGCGCTATCGCGGTCATCATCCGTGATCGGCTTGGCGCGGATCAGACTGACAAGTTGTTCGGTGAGAGAGGGCATATTCTATTGCTGTTTGCGGAGCTCAGCCTAACATCGAGGACAGCCATAGGGAAAATCCGACGTTGCCGGGAGTATCCATGCCGCTCAAAGACAAGGTCGCGCAGGTCTACGGCTTCACCGATCTCGACGGCTCCCGCCCCGATGCGTGGCGCTATGTCGCAGAGGTGCAGGATGCCGGAAAACCGGCGGATACAACGGGCTATCGCTAGCAAGTCCCTACGCTTCCGGCAATCGAGAGAGCCGCCCGAGGGAAAACACGCCAATACCACGGCATTCGTGTGACCTCCTGGGGTGATGTTGCTGCAAATGAAAAGAGACATAGGCGGAATCCTCGGCGCGGTCGGCTCGCTTATCCTGGGCATCAGCCTGATCCAGCTTGCCAATGGCTATATCGGCACGTTGATCGGCGTCCGGCTCGCGCTCGCCCATATCGACCCGGTCGTGGTGGGCTTCGTCACAGCGGCCTACTTCGTCGGCTATGTGGCCGGCGCCGAACTATGCAATCGTCTGATCGAACGGACCGGCCATATCCGCGCGTTTTCCGCCTTCTCAGCGCTCGTCACCGCGGCTCTTCTGGGACATGCTCTCTACTTCGATCCCATCCTGTGGGCGGTGCTTCGGGCACTCATGGGGTTCGGCTGTGCCGGCCTCTTCGTCGCCACCGAAAGCTGGCTCAGCGCCAAGTCGAATCCGGCGACCCGCGGCACGATGTTCGCGATCTACATGGTCGCCATCTATGCAACTTTTGCCGGCGGCCAGTTCATGCTCAATCTTGCGGCGCCGACCGGATTTTTCCTGTTCGCCTTCGCCGCGATTCTGTTTTGCGTTGCCCTCATGCTGATTGCGATCACCCGGGCGGCACAGCCGGTGCCTGTCCCGAGCAACCGGCTAAAGTTCGGCGAACTGACCGCCGCAGCGCCGGTCGCTGTCGCCGGCTGCTTCGCGGGCGGCCTGGTCACCGGCGCGTTCTATGCGCTGGTCCCGGTCTACGCCCAGTCGAGCGGCCACTCGATGCTGGTGATCACCTCCTACATGGCGCTCGCGATTACGGGCGGCCTCATCATGCAGATCCCCATCGGCAAGCTGTCCGACGCGATCGACCGCCGTCTCGTCGCGGCATTGGTGGCTTTTGCCTTCGCCGCCCTGGCGCTGGCGGTGGTACCGGCCAAGGCCACGCCCTGGTTTCCGGCCGTGTGGCTGCTTCTCGGCGGCTTCATGTCGGTCATCTATCCCGTCTGCGTCGCCCACGCGAACGACCGCATGCCGGTGGAGCGCGCAGTTTCCGTCAGCGGCCGCCTGATCCTGATCTCCGGCGTCGGCTCGGCGATCGGACCGATCCTGGGCGGCTCGGCGATGTCGGCTTTCGGCGCTCGCGGCCTGCTTTATTATCTGGCGGCTGTGGCAACGCTCTTCGCGCTCTTTGCGCTGACGCGGGGGCTCGGCGTCCGCCCGCCGCGCTTCAAGCGGCCAAGGCCCTTCCAATTGCTTCCGCCGATCTTTGCGCAGCAACTTGCACACGCACCCAAAGAGCGGCGGGCCGGATGAACGAGCCGGGCAATCCAAGGAGGATCGTTGCGGATTGCAAGCGGCGTCCCACAGATGAATCACTCCGGCAATCCCGCCTTGCGCAGGCCTACCGCCAATTTGGCCACATGCTCCGGGCGGCGGAGGGGAAACAGCACATTGAGATTTGCGAGCCGCAGTGTGGGCTCCAGCCGGCAGAGCCGAGCCACGGCCTCCTGCGCCGGCGCTGCTCTCCCGGTCAGCGCGCAGTTCGCCGCAACGATGCAGGCTGCGATCATGTGGTTCGGCTGCTCGCGCGCGGCTGCTTCCGCCCAAGTCGCAGCTTCGCCATGGCGGCCGGCAAAAAAATGCGCTGCGCCGGCCGCTGCCTGCATATTGTAAAATTGCGGATCATGGGGACTCAGCCGCATGGCCCGGGCAACATGCTCCAGCGCGGTTTCCGACTCGCCCAGCCAGACCCTGATCCAGGCGCTGAACAGCCATCCCCAGGCCAGGTTGGGATTGAGCGCCAGTGACCGGTCAACCAGCGCCGCGCCGCCCTCGAGATCGCCGCAAACATAGGCGAGCGCCATACCGGCGGGGTGCAGCGCCACCGGATCGTCATTGCCAAGCGCCGCGGCGCGCCGGGCGAGGCGCTCGGTCTCGGCGATTTCCCGTGCCCGATCGCGCATCCAGCCGCTGACCTTGCTCTGAGAGTAACAGCGTGCCGCCATGCCGTAGGCAGCGGCGAAATCGGGATCGAGCTGGATGGCCTTGGCGAAATGCTGCAGCGCCTCCGCGTTGGCCTCGCGGGTCCAGCGATAAACGCAAGCCATGCCGCGCAGGAAGTAGTCGTAGGCATCCAGGCTCTCCGTCGGTTTGCGTTTGGCCCGCTCGATTTCGGCCTGCTCCAGCTTCGGCGCGATCGCGCCCACCACGCTCGCGGTGACACGGTCCTGCAAGTCAAAGATATCCGTGAGTTCGCCGTCGAAACGGTCCGCCCAGAGATGCACGCCCATTGCCGCATCCACAAGTTGCCCGGTGATGCGAACCCTGTTGCCGGCTTTGCGCACGCTGCCTTCCAGCACATAGCGCACGCCCAGCTCGCGGCCGACCTGCTTCACATCGACGGGCCGGCCCTTGTAGGTGAAGCTCGAATTGCGGGCGATCACGAACAGCCAGCGCATTCGCGACAAGGCGGTGATGATCTCCTCCACCATGCCATCGGCGAAATACTCCTGTTCGGGATCGCCGCTCAGATTCTCGAACGGCAGCACGGCAATCGACGGCTTTGACGGCAATGACAGGTCTGCGCCACGCGGCTTGGGCGCTTCTTCTGCCGCGGCGGGCGCCAGCGCGGTTGCAGCCGGGGCGCGATGAACTCATGCAGATCTTCGGCTCTGCGGAATGACAGGGAGCGGCTATTTTGCCATGGATGCGCTCCCGGAAAACACCGCCTATGGCTATGTTTCTCAGGAAAGGAGCGGATGGCGCACGAACATATTTTCGGTCCCATCGATCGGCGGAGCGGACGGCGGTGCATTTACCACGGCAGGGGACCTGCGCTTGTTCTGGACATCCTTGCTGGCCGGGCGAATTCTCTCCCACGAAATGGTCGACCGTTTCCTTTCTCCGTCGGTGCCGGTGAAGGAACGCGGCGGATCCTGGCATTACGGATACGGCGTTTGGTTGCGAAAGGAGCGCGGGAACTGGATCGCGAACATCGAGGGCAGCGATCCCGGGGCGTCCCTGGAATCCCATGTCTGGATGAACAATGGTTTCATCATGACGGTGCTGTGCAACGCCGGGGATGCAGCGGAGAGCGTAAGTCAGATGCTGATTGAAAGGATCAATGCAGGCTG
Source organism: uncultured Alphaproteobacteria bacterium (assembly GCA_963816235.1). Lineage (GTDB taxonomy): Bacteria > Pseudomonadota > Alphaproteobacteria > Dongiales > Dongiaceae > DATKFM01. The sequence continues at coordinate 55,728 of CAWFKD010000004.1, forward strand.
ACGTCCCCGCCTTCGTTCGATCCGCTCCGGGATGAGCTCAATTCCAGCGGGGCTGGAGAATGATTGCGCAGAGGATGAACAGGCCGAACAAGAGTCCGGGAATGGCCAGGATCAGCAATACGCCCCTGGCAAGATGCAGGTGACCTTTTGATCTGAGCAGCATCCCGCCGGCCAGAATCGCCGCGAGACCGCCGAGGATCGCCAGCCACAGCACGATGTTGAATGTGCTGACCGACCCGTCGCCCAATCCGGCGAAAAAGAAAAAGAGCACGATCAACGCGATCGCGCCATCGATGCTGAAGAGAGTCCAGAAGAGCTTCACGCACTGCAGGATAGTGTTTTGAAGGAGGGGCGCAAGGATCGCGACCCCGCGCGGCGGCGATGTATCCGTTTCCCGCGCGACGAAGGCCGGCAGGTAGGCTAGATTTGATCATTGGCGTCGGATCGGATCGCGAAATGCCGGAGATCGTCAGATGGCAGTGAAGGGGCTTCTCCATTATGCGCTCGAGGTGCCGGACCCCTCGGTGGGTGAGTCGTTCTACCGCGACTTCGGACTGCAGGCGGCGGGCAGCCGGGGCAACTCGATTCAGCTCAAGACCAGCTGCGGGGCGGGCGAGTTGCATTTGTTCGAAGGCCCGAAGAAGCGCCTCCACCATATCGCCTTTGCCGCACCCGGCGAAAACTTCGACGCCGTTCGCGCCGCACTGAAGCGGGCGGGCGTGCCGGAAATCGACGCGCCGAAGAATGTACCGGAGATCGGCATCTGGCTGCGCGATCCCGACGGCAACCTGGTCAACATCCGTCAGGAGGAGCGGAAAACGATCCCACCGGAGCCCGCGGCGAAATACAACGGTCCCGGCAATGTGAACCGGGTCGGGCTTCGCGGCATGCCCACCTTCGACCGCCCGAACCCGCGGCGATTGGGCCACGCCTTGTTCTTCACGCCGGACCCGGACGCGGCCACGCGCTTCTACACGGAGACTTTGGGTTTCAAAGTCTCGGACCGGGTGCCCGGCCTGCTGTCGTTCATGCGCTGCTCGACCGATCACCACAACATCGCGTTTGCGAAATCAAGCCATCGCGGTTTCCACCACGCCTCCTATGAGGTGGGCAGCTTCGACGAGGTCGGCATCGGCGGGATGTGGATGCGCGAGCGCGGCTGGGAGCCGGCCTGGGGGCTGGGCCGCCATGCGATCGGCAGCAACGTCTTCTACTATATCAAGGATCCCTGGGGCAGCTACGCCGAGTATTTCCACGACATCGACTGCATTCCCGAGGATTCGGAGTGGGAAGCCCGCGAGTGGGATCCGAGATACGCCCTCTACTGCTGGGGGCCGGATGTGCCGCCCGACTTCATCGAGAACAAGGAGGATCCGGCGGCGTAACCGGAACCTGGCGCCGGGCATCAGTTGGCCGGCAGCCGGCCATGGAGATAGGCCGACAGATGAGCGCTGAGGTCGCGCGCATCATCGCCGGCGCCGTCGATCAGGGCGGATTTGCGGCGGCGCAGGAACTGCAGCCCCATCACATACAGGCCCGGCGAGCAGACGACTCCCCCGTCATGGCGGATCTGCCCCTTGCGATCGAGGACCGGCAGATCGAGCCACGAGTAGTCGGGACGGAAACCGGTCGCCCAGATGATCGTCCTGATGCCGCTTCGGGAGAGATCCAGGGCCAGCGGCGGCGCCGCCTCGACTTCGGTTGGCGGCAAGCGGTGCGGCGGGTCGACCGTGCGATCGATGCCATTCGCCGCCGCCCAGGCGTCGATGGCATCGAGCAGCCGGCCCATCTTGAGATCCGACAGCGCGCACATGTTGCGCAGCGAGCCGGAGAACTGAATCTTGCCGTCACTGATGCCGGCGAGCCGGCCGACCAGCTTCACCCCCATGGCGGTCAGGGCGTTGAGGTCCAGAGTCGTGCGCTCCGGCGACCCGGTCAGCTGGAACGACGGCACGCGGCGCGCGCGATCGATGTCAGGGATCGCGTCGTACCGCTCGTCGAGGATGCCGGCCGCGTCCATCCACCATTCGAGGTCCTTGCCCCGGTAGAGGCGCGGGGCGCGGATATGTTCGCCGACGGCCAGCGTCACCGGCCGGCCGGAGCGGCGGACCTCCGCGGCGATCTGGGTTCCCGTCGCCGACGCGCCGACGACAAGAACGCCGCCGTCCGGTAGGTGGCTGGGGTTGCGATAGCGCGGCGGCGTCAGCGTCGTGATATCAGGCGGTAGGGCTGCGGCAAGAGACGGTATCTGCGGAATGTTGCAGGCACCCGTCGCCAGCACGGCGGTGCGGCACAGCCAATCGCCCCGGTCTGTGGCCACCAGGTAGCCGTCATCGGCGGCGCTGACCGATGTGACGGTCGTATTCGTCTGCACCGGGGCCGCGATGACGCGGGCGTAGCGGCCGATGAAGTCGATGACCTCCGGCACCGTGCGGTAGCCGTCGGGATCGTCGCCTTCATAGCCGAAGCCCGGCAGCCGGCTCTGCCAGTTGGGCGTCAGCAGCCGGAGCGAGTCCCACCGCTCGGTGCGCCAGGAGTTCGCCACCTCGCCGCGCTCGAGCACGACATGGTCGATCGAGCGCTCGGTCAGGCACCGGCTCATGGCGAGTCCGGCGTGACCCGCGCCGATGACGACGGTCGTTATTCTCCGAACGATAGGGCTCCCGCTGCGGCAGGCACCGCCTGGCTACTTTATCTCGACCGTGACGTTCGTCGGATTGGTGATGATGTCGTAGACCGCCGAGCGCTTCTGCGACTGCGCGACCAAAGCCTTGATCTCGTCCTTGGTGGCGTCGGCGTCGATATCGTAGGTGACCTTGATGCCGCTGAAGCCGTTGCGGACGTCGCTGTCGATGCCGAGGATGCCCGCCAGGTCCATCGCGCCTTCGATGGTGGCCGAGACCGACCGCAGCTGGATGCCGCGATGCTGCGCGACGGCGGCAATGCCGGCGGTCAGGCAGCTTCCCAAGGCAACGAGCACGAATTCCACCGGCGTCGCGCCGTAGTCCTCGGAGGCAAACACTTCCGGATGGTCGGCATCGAAGCTGAAGGTCGTCTTGTGCTTCTGCTCCTCGCCGAGACCGAAGAAACTCTCGACGGTCGAGTGGCTGTGCGTGCCCTTCTTCCAGGTGCAGTTGGCGCGCCACTTGAACTGCGCCGCCGCCGGCGCGTCGGTCAGGGCTGCACGGGCATCGATCAGGGCTTGGACATTGACGCCATTGTTGACTTGGGCGGTTGCGGACATGGGCTTCCTCTCTCTCCTCGCGATTGCGCCGCTAGGTCATCGGCGCGATTTTTCATTCTGACGGGGGCATCAGCCTATAGCCCGCTGTTTTGCCGATCAACGATGTTGTGTGGCGCTCGGCGTAAAGGCGCGTCACAAGCTCATCAAAAGACTGTCAAATTGCCATAACCGCATCGCGGCGAGCACCAGCGGCAGCTTTGGCCGCGCGCCGGCGCACCGCTATCAGGCACTCCGCAACTCCTTGGCCCGTGCCGGGAGCTTCCAGCCCGGCCGGATGAAGTGACAGGTGTAGCCGGCGGGGTAGCGCTCCAAATAGCCCTGGTGCACGGGCTCGGCTTCCCAGAAATCGCCTGATGGCGCGATCTCGGTCACGGCCTTTCCGGGCCAAAGGCCGGAGGCATCGACATCGGCGATCGTATCCTCGGCCACGCGCTTCTGTTCCTCGCTCGTGTAGAAGATCGCCGAGCGATAGCTGGTCCCGACATCATTGCCCTGCCGGTTTCTCGTGGTTGGATCGTGGATCTGGAAAAAGAACTCCAGCACCCCGCGGTAGCTTAACTCGGCGGGATCGAAGACGATCTCGATCGCTTCCGCATGCGTGCCGTGGTTGCGATAGGTCGCGTTCGGCACATCGCCGCCGGTATAGCCGACACGCGTCGAAATCACCCCTTTTTGGCGGCGAATAAGATCCTGCATGCCCCAGAAGCAGCCGCCGGCGAGCACTGCACGTTCCCGTGTCATTTTCTATCCTCCACCTGATCAAGATAGGCCCTGTAGCCCTGCGCTTCCATGTCGTCGCGATGGATGAAGCGCAGTGAAGCGGAGTTGATGCAATAGCGCAAGCCGCCGCGATCCCTGGGGCCATCGGGGAAGACATGGCCGAGATGGCTGTCACCGTGAATCGAGCGGACCTCCGTGCGGATCATGCCATGCGAAGCATCGCGCAGCTCGTTGACGTTGGCCGGCTCGATGGGTTTCGTGAAGCTCGGCCAACCGCAGCCTGAGTCATATTTGTCGGACGAAGCAAATAGCGGCTCGCCCGAGACGATATCGACATAGATACCGGGCTCCTTGTTTTCGAGATATTCGCCGGTGCCTGGGCGCTCGGTGCCGCTTTGCTGGGTGACGCGATACTGCTCCGGCGTCAGCTTCGCAATCGCGTCGGCATTCTTGCCGTAGCTGCTCATGTACCGCTCCTTTGCAACGGTCGTTGGATTCGGCTGCCGCTCTGCCCCTCCACCGCCTCCGCTTCGATCCGCTCCATGTCTTCGTCGGATAGCCCGAAATGATGACCGATCTCGTGGATCGCTCGAGAGATGTTGAAGCAACACTCGCGAGCTAGAGTTGTTCTTCAATCGGCAGCAGGCTTGTCACGTCGATGACGAAGCGCTGCCACCCGGTTGTTTCGGGGTCGGTGTCGAACTCTTCGGTCGTGCCGTTCGTCTCCGTCGCCCACACCAGGTCGTCATCCTGGTCAAGCGTGACGTGATAGGCGCTCCCGGGTGAGACACCTTCATCCATGAACTCTCCCACCTGGCCGGCAATTGCCGGGCTATCGATCACGACGCCGATCTCGGTGTTGATGGACCTTGAGCGGGGATCAAGGTTGAAACTGCCGATGAACACCGATTCGCGGTCGAACACCAAAGCCTTGGCGTGCAAGGCCGCGCGCGATTTGCCCGCCAGGACCGACCACTCCCGCTTCATGTTGGCATCCGGCCGCAACTCGTAGAGATCGACGCCCGCATCGATCAGATCCTTTCGGGTATTGGAATAACCCGCATGCGCCGCCATCACGTCATTGGTGGCCGCGGAATTGGTCAGCATTCGCACCTTGACGCCGCGGGCCGTGAGCTGTCGCACTTCCTGGATACCCCGATCGAGCAGGATCAAATACGGTGACTCGATCAACAGTTCGCGCTCCGTCTTGCCGATCCGTTGGAGGATGGTCTCTGTAATAACCATTTTCCCGTCGTCGTTCGCACTCGCGCGGGCGGGATCTTCCGCGAGCACCCGACCCGGTGCCCAGATGAACTCGTCGCGGATCTGGACCAGGCGGGAGCGGAGGCCATCCAAGTGCTCGTTGATCGGATAGGGATAGCCGGCGGCAGCGATCGCCGCGGCGAGCCGCTCCTTGCCGGCGAGAAAGTCCTGCTCGGTCGCTTGCTCCGCCACCACCGCGCCCGCTGGAATCGCCCACTCGCTGTTCCAGAACATGTCAAAAGTCGCCGACAATTCCCTGACGACCGGCCCCGCCATCGCCACATCGAGGTCGCGATAGTTTTGGTCCGCCCGGACGCCAAAATAGATATCCGCAATGTTACGCCCGCCGACGACTCCCATGGCGTTATCCACGATGAAGAGCTTGTTGTGCATCCGATGGTTGACGCGGCCAAAATCGGACAGAAAGCTCCACATGCGCCACTGCCGGTTCGCCACCGGGTTAAAGAAACGAACCTCGATATTGGGGTGGGCGTCGAGCGCCGCCACGCCAAGGTCTTTCTCTTCTGTTTGATAGTTGTCGTCGAGCAACAGGCGCACGCGCACGCCGCGGTCGGCTGCGCGTATCAGATGATCGGCCAAGATCCGGCCGGTGGTGTCGATATCCCAGATGTAGTATTGCGCATCCAGCGTCTTTTCGGCCAAGTCGGCCATGGCCAAGCGGCCCATGAACGCCCGGCTTCCATCCCGCACCAGATCAAATCCAGATTGCCCCGGCTGTCGGTCCGCCGCTTCCTGAAAGAGGGCGCCGATGGTGGTGGTCTGCGGCTGGTCGAAAGCCGTCGAGGACGTGCGCGGGTAATCCCAGTCGACCGCGGTGCCGCACCCGTTCAGCAGGACGACCAGTCCGAGAGCCGGGATCAAGCTATTGGACCATTGAAACTTGATACTCATTGTCTGTTACTCCGCGAAGCGGACCGGAAGGTCGCTAACCACGGGCCGCGAGCTTCGGCTCCTGCGACGAGGTAGGTGCGTTACTTCTGTCGCTGTGGTCGAAGCACCTGCGCTTGCCAATGACCTGCGGCGTCACGAACAGTAAAGCCAGACAGGCTTGGCGAGACATTGGCCCAAAGTCCAACTATGCCTGCGCCGCCATCCTAGGCCAGCGGTTCAGTCACGCCAAGCCGGCTTCTGGCGGCGGGAAAGTGTGGCCCCGCGGAAGCAGGGGTCGGGTTCCGGGATCGGTCGTGCTCATCGCCGCTGTTGAGCATCACGACCAAGTGGCCGTGAACCAAGGGAGGAGTCGCCCAATCGACGTTCAAGCATCAGATTTTGCCGTTGCTGGGCACCCGTAGGAATTGTCGGGCAGAGTCCGTTCTAGGTCAGTAGACGCCTTTTGGGCGCCGCGCCGGAATGGCCGTTTAGGGCCGAATACCGGACTTCATTTCACATTGCTTAAAGTCGGGTTGGTGCCAGAACCGGAAGTAAGCGCTGTTCACTCCGGCAGTCCCGCCTTGCGCAAGCCCTCCACCTCATGCTCACTATCAGAAGGGTCCATGAACGGCTCTGTGACCATGTGCATGCGGATAGTGAAATCAGGTTGCATCCGCAAAACTTCGACCGCCGCGGCCCGGGCTTCGCCCATTTTTCCCATCATCGCATAGCAGGCAGCTAAGTAGGCATAACTCCAGAAAAACAATCGATCCTGTCTTTTCACCGATTGAATTGCCTCATCGTAGCGTTTCAATGCGAACAAGGGAATGCTACGCCCTTCCCAGTACCAACTCGGAGGAAATGGATTGCGCTGAAGGGCAAGATCTAGGCCAGCCAACGATTCCGCATGCCGACCAACCCGGGAAAGCCAATGTGCATGAGTAGTGATAACAATTGCATCGCTGGAATTGAGTGCGAAGGCACGCTCCAATGATGAACCAGCTTCGTCAAAATCGCGTTTGAATGTTTGGACGAATCCTAGCACCGATTGACAGGCAGCATCATTGGAGTCCAGAGCCGCTGCCTTTCGCGCCAATTGCAATGATTCATCGAGTAGAGCCGGCGTTGGCTTTAGAAAGTAATTTATCAAAGTGGCCCATGCCAAATACGCATAGGCCTGTGCATAGTTGGGATCGAGATCGATTGCACGTGTGAGCAATGGCTCTGCAACCTCCCCGGCATACGTATTGAGATGGTGACGCGCCTGTAGAACGCAGTCATATGCTGCAAGATGTTCCGTCGGCTTTCGGCGTGCGTTATCCGCGATGGAGGAGGCAAGGCGGCCCTCCAGACAAGCCGCTATGCTATGCAAGACCTCATCCTGGACGACGAAAATGTCATCCAAATTGCGATCATACCGTTCGCTCCACAGGTGGTTGCCACTTGTACTGTCAATCAACTGGGCGGTGATGCGCACCCGGCGCCATCTTCCGCACACTGCCTTCGACGATGTACTGCACGCCGAGTTCGCGGGCCACGCGTCGCACATCGACATTCTTGCCTTTATATTGGAACGATGAATTTCGTGCGATGACGAACAGGGAGCGAACACGAGACAACTCCGTGATAATGTCCTCGGTGATGCCGTCCGCGAAATACTCCTGCTCTGGATCGCCTGACATATTGGTGAAGGGCAATACGGCGATGGACGGTTTGCCGAGACGAGCCTGGACGTGGTGGGCTCGAGGGTCGCCGTGCTGGCGACCCGATAAGCTCGTACCGGTTCAGCCATGTTCTTCAATGTCTGAGCACCGAGATCGTCGAATCCGACTTTGATCTTGCTCTTGATGTGATCATAAGCGGTACCGGAGACTAGGATGCCGCCCGGCTCGGCCAGGGCCTCCAGGCGCGCGGCGATGTTGATGCCGTCGCCGTAGAGATCGCTGCCCTCGACCATGATATCGCCAAGGTTGACGCCTATTCGCAGCACGATTTGCCGATCCTCAGTTTGCCGACATTGGCTCTCGCCATTCCTGCTGCAGATCGACCGCGCATGTACGGCGTTGACCGCACTGCCGAACTCGATGATCACACCGTCTCCGGTGACCTTAAAGATGCGACCGCGGTGCGTGGCCACTAGCGGCTCCAAAACGTCGCAACGCCGGGCCTTCAAGCGCGCCAGCGTCCCGGCGTCATCGGCTCCATCAGCCGGCTGTAACCGACCACATCGGCGGCGAGGATGGCGGCAAGGCGGCGTTCCATTTCGGGTCGCCTTGGCAACGAGGATGCTACGATTTTCTGATCCTAGGCTTGAAACCCTGCAATGGCGAGCCTGCTTCGGGTCTAGCCCGGCTATTGGCCGCCATTCAGCGAACGTCTGCTCGCAGATATGAATCGGAAACGATTGCGGTATCTGTCAGCTAGACCTTCAGCACCGGACACTGTTTGGCAAGGCCAATAGGTCTCAGATGTGCCAGAAGCGGCCCAGTATCAGCCGCGCCGCGCGGCCTTGATTGCGGCGACGTCGATCTTCTTCATACCCATCATCGCCTTGAACGCCCGCTTTGCTTCATCCCCGCCGGCCGCCATCGCCTCGGTCAACACGCGAGGCGTGATTTGCCAGGAGACGCCCCACTTGTCCTTGCACCAGCCGCACTCACTCTCCTGGCCACCATTGCCGACGATGGCGTTCCAGTAGCGGTCGGTTTCCTGCTGATCGTCGGTGGCGATCTGAAACGAGAAGGCTTCGTTATGTTTGAACACGGGTCCGCCATTGAGGCCGATGCAAGGGACGCCGGCAACCGTGAATTCGACTACCAACACGTCGCCCGCCTTGCCGGATGGGAAGTCAGTGGGCGCCCGGATGACCGCGCCTACCGCGCTGTCGGGAAAGGTCTTGGCGTAGAACCGGGCAGCAGCCTCGGCGTCCCTATCGTACCAGATGCAAATCGTGTTCTTTGCCATTACGCGTCCTTTCACTTTGAAGCCAAACTGTACGCCGCCCTTGGCGCTGTTCTGTTCTGAGATAGGTCGCCCAGCCGCAATTTTATCCACCCCCTGCGAGTGCGGTCTCACCCGCCATCGCCAAGAGCAGCTACCTTACGTCTGCTTTAGGTCACAAGCTGCCGTCTCGGCTGGGTCCGTCGCAGGTTCGCTTAGGCCGCAGTAGCGGTCAAATTCCAGCGAGCACGGGAACATCCGGTATGTGCAAAAATGGCGGATGTTTGACCATTACTGCTGGACCCGCTTCTGGCGAATGACGCCGCGATTTCGATGCCAGGCAAAGCATATTCGGCAGGGTGCGGGTGAGCCGCCCATCCACTGACTGGCCGATCTGAAATCCGATCGCGATTGCGGCATTCAGGGTGAGACTGTAACGTCGCCGACGAACGAGGCTTCACGGGTTGCCGATGCTTGATCCTCAGCACCAGCCGCTACGCAGCCTTCTAGCCTATTGGCGCATGAAAAAGGGCGATCGGCCCACGGTTTCGCGCGCTGAGATCGATCCGGGGGAGATCAAGTCGCTCCTGCCTCATGTCGGGCTGGTGGATATCGAACGGGCGCCGCTCAGATTCCGCTATCGCCTGGCCGGCACTGAGATCATCAAGGGTTACGGCCTGGAAGTCACCGGACACTATCTCGACCAGTTGGACCTGAACGGCCATGAGGATGAGATCACGGCAGAATACGTCCGTGCGGCCGAGTCCGGCGAGCCCAGCTGTTCGACCTTCGACTATGTTCGCCGGGATGGGCGCCACATCCGCTATGAACGCCTGGTGCTGCCGCTGTCGAGCGACGGGAATTCGGTTGACATGCTATTCGGGGGCTGCGTGTTCGACATTGCACTCCCTGCGATCTGAACAGCGTCTATCTTGATGCCGCTCGCCTGGGATGTGCGCGAGAGCCAGGCAATACGAAGTCGCTGTGCATCTCGGCGCAAGGCGCTAAAAGCCGCGAGCGCTTATCGTGCGCGGCAGCGCCCGGCTCGGTTTAGACATTGCTCAATCGGTAGGAATTCAGATAAGTGTCGCCCCGAATGTGCGGAGAGGAGGCGCGGCATGACAATCGAGGTGAGGTATTTGGATGATGGCAAAGGGGTCATTTATGAAGCATCGGGCGTGTTGGGCGGTGAAGAATTGATCGCGGCTAACGAACGGGTGCTATCCCGCGCCCTCGCCGGGGAATCGCTGCTTTACTGCTTCTTCGATTGCAACAGCATCACGGGCGTGGCCATCTCCGACACCCAACTTCGCAGGCTTGCCGATCAGGGTGTCGCAGCCTCGCGCCGCATGCCCAATCCTGTCATCGTTGCGATCCATGCGAAGGACGATATTCCCTTTGCTCTCTCGCGCATGTGGATGGTCTACGTCGAAGCGGCAGGTTGGAAGACCGACGTGTTTCGGCAGAAGTCGAAGGCGGTGGCTTGGTTGAAAGAGCAAGTTGCCATCGCGTTCGGCGCTGAAATCAGCCTGAACGCTTTCGACGCACAGCTAGGCGCCGCTTGAGCTGGAGAACCTTATGCGTGCCGCAACGACTCCAATTCACGCCACATCAAGTGCCGGTTTCCGGCCTTTTGGCCGCGGGCAGTCCGAGTTAAGTCATAAACTGACGGGCTTGCATTCAGCGCATTAGGTCAGGAATTCACCGATAAGCAGACGCTGACAAAGGGCCCGCTAGCCCTCCGCGAGCAGTAGGAATTGTTGCACTCGTCGGTTGCCGCCCTATCCCTCCGCCGCCGCCTCTTCGATCCTCTCCATGTCCTCGTCGGACAATCCGAAATGGTGGCCGATCTCGTGGATCAGCACATGGCGGATGACATGCTTCAGGTCTTCGCCGGTCTCGCACCAGTAGTCCAGGATCGGGCGGCGGTAGAGGAAGACCATGTCCATGTCCTGGGCGACGTCGCCGACGCTCTTGCGCGCGAGGTCGACGCCGCGATAGAGGCCGAGGAGATCGAACGGCGTTTCCAGATCCATCTCGCCGCTGGTCTCGTCGTCGGGGAAATCGGCGATCTGGATGACCACGTTGGCGACGTTCTGGCGCAGCTCCGCGGGGATGGAGGCGAAGGCTTCGGCCGCCATCGCTTCCATGTCCTCCAGGCTCGGCGGCGCGGTGTAGCGCCGCGAGGGCAGGTTGTCCTGCATCACCGTGCCGGTCTGCCGGCGCTTGGTCATTTCGGCGCCAGCCGCAGCGCGCCGTCCAGCCGCACCACCTCGCCGTTGAGCAGGCTGTTCTCGATCATGTGCAGCACCAGCCGCGACACTTCATGGGCGTGGCCCAGCCGCTGCGGGAAGGGCACGGAATCGCCCAGCGCCTTCTGGATGTCGGGCGGCAGGTTCAGCATCATCGGCGTGGCGATCAGGCCGGGGGCGATGGCCAGCACGCGGATGCCGCTGCGCGCCAGGTCGCGCGCCGCCGGCAAGGTCAGCCCGACGATGCCGGCTTTCGATGCCGCGTAGGCCGCCTGGCCGATCTGTCCTTCATAGGCGGCCACAGAAGATGTCGACACGATCACGCCGCGCTCCCCATCGGTCAGCGGCGGCAGGCCGGCCATGTCGGCGGCGGCCAGGCGCATCATGTTGAAGGTGCCGACGAGATTGACGTCGATCACCTTCCTGAATTTCTCCAGGGGCAGCGGCCCGTCCTTGCCCAGGATGCGGCCGGGAATCAGGATGCCAGCCACATTGACCAGGATGCGCGCCGGCCCATGGGCGGCCCGCGCCGCCGCCACCGCCGCTTCGCCGCCAGGCCCGTCGCTGATGTCGCAGCCGATGCCGACGCCGCCGATCTCCTTCGCCACGGCTTCGGCGGCGTCCTTGTTGATATCCAGCACCGCCACCTTGGCCCCGGCCTTGGCCAGATGCCGCGCCACATCGGCGCCGATGCCCGATCCGGCGCCGGTGACCAGCGCCGCCTGTCCCCTGATCTCCATGGATGACGGTCCCGTTCTTGCTGTTGTTCGAGTTCAGATTAGACGCCCCGACTTGTCATCCCCGCTTTCGCGGGGATGACAAACGTGGGAGGCAGCGGTTCAACTGCTGCGGAACATCCTCTAGCGGCTTGCACCGCCACTGCCTAGCCCAAAATTCCCGGCTTTAGCTCCTTCGCAACCTATGGAGCCGATTGGTAAATCTCGGGCTCTCCGGCGCCCCGCCGGCCATTGAATCCGGCCGCCGCCGGGCCATATCTTCCGCCATGGCCGGCACCGACCTGGTTCCCATCAATTCCGAGAAAATGCATCGCGACCAGGCGCGGGTGGAAGCCGGCTTCTGGGACAAGCTGCGGCGCACGATCCCGCGCATTCCCTTTCTGGATGAAGTGGTCGCCGCCTATTACTGCGCCACCGATCCGGCGACGCCGCTGAAGGCGAAAGCCATCCTCTATGGCGCGCTGGCCTATTTCATCCTGCCCATCGACATCGTGCCGGATTTCATTCTCTGGCTGGGTTTCACCGACGATGCCGCCGTTCTCTATGCGGCGATCAGGACCGTGCGCAGCTACATGACCGACAGCCACCGGCTGCAGGCCCGGGCGGCGATCGACCGTCTCGCCAACGGCAAGCAGGATCGGCAAAGCGCCTGATCTTGATCTCGGCGCCCCGAGCGCCGATCTCTATCTCCATGCATATCCGGGTCCATCCAGGCTTCGAAAGTTCGGTTGAGGCGCCTGGACGCGGCCCAATTCCCTTGCATGGCATCGTTCCCAAAAATCAGGGTCCCCTCGGAATCGCTGCTTTCGCGGATTCCGCTTTCGGGATCAGCGGATTGGCTCGTGGAAAATATGCGCAAATTGCACGCTCTGCAGAAGGGCAGGTAAGTGATGCTGGACGGACCCCTGTTTGAACAGTCACCGCCGGCCGCCAGCCCGGATGACGAACTGCTGGACGCCTATTCCCGTGCCGTCACCGGCGCGGTGGAGCGGGTGTCGCCGGCGGTGGTGCATCTGCAATCCCTGCGGCCGGTGAATGGCCCAGGGGACCGACAGGAGCGGCCGGTGGGCTCGGGCTCCGGCGTGATCTTCACGCCTGACGGCCTGCTGGTCACCAACAGCCATGTGATCCACGGCACCTCCAGCGTCATGGCGACGCTGATGGATGGCCGCACCCTGCCGGCTTATCTGGTGGGCGAGGATCCGGATACCGATCTCGCCGTGCTGCAGCTCCATGGCGACGGGCTGGCCCATGTGCCGTTCGGCGATTCCGGAAAGATGCGCGTGGGACAGCTCGTGGTCGCCATCGGCAATCCCTTCGGCTTCGAATGCACGGTGACCGCCGGCGTGGTCAGCGCCCTCGGCCGTTCGCTGCGCAGCTATGCCGGGCGGCTGATCGACGACGTCGTGCAGACCGACGCGGCGCTCAATCCCGGCAATTCCGGCGGCCCGCTGGTCACCGCGCAGGGCGAGATCATCGGCGTCAACACCGCCATCATCCTGGCCGCCCAGGGACTCTGCTTCGCCATCGCCAGCAACACCGCGAAATTCGTGGTCAGCGAGCTGATCCGCCACGGCAAGGTTCGCCGCAGCTATATCGGCGTCGGCGGCCAGACCATGGCGCTGCCCCGCCGCGTCGCCCGCTTCCACCAGCTTGCCGCCGAATCCGGCCTGCGGGTGATGAATGTGGAGCCGGACAGCCCCGCCGGCCGCGCCGGGCTGATGGAGGGAGATGTCATCGTCGCCTTCGACGGCACGCCGACGCCCGGCATCGACAGCCTGCACCGGCTGTTGACCGCCGAACGCATCGGCAAGCCGGCGGAACTGGCCGTGCTGCGGCGGACGGAGAAGCATGTCTTCCAGGTGACCCCGGCGGCGCGCCCGCCGGCGCCGAAGGCGTAGCGAATGGCGAAGATCGTCGATTTCTACTACGGCATCGGCAGCCGCTATTCCTATCTCGCGGCGAGCCAGATGGAGCGGCTGGCGGCGGATACCGGCGCTACCGTGCGCTGGCGGCCGCTCTGGAGCACGGAATTGATGAAGCGGCGCGGCATGGATCCGTTCAGGGGAAAGGCTTCCTCCGGCCAGTATGAAGATGCCTATCGCACGACGGACGTCTCCCGCTGGGCGGCATTCTACGGCATCCCATTTCACGATGCCGATTGGGAGAAAATGAATTGGGTGCGTTTTGCGCTCTCGGCCGTCGCCGCGGACAGGCTGCAGGCGGTCTCGCGCTACACGCTCAATCTCTACGACGCGGTGTTCGGCGACGGCACGCCACCCTTGAACGATCAGGACCTGGGCCGGATTGCCGAGAAAAGCGGGCTTGAGAGTTCGCAATTCCTGCCGCTGCTCGATGATGCGGAAACCGGCCGGCGCCATGAACAGAACATCGCCGATGCCATTGCGGCCGGCGTGTTCGGCGTGCCGAGTTTCATCGTCGACGGACAGATGTTCTGGGGCAACGACCGGCTGACATTGCTGCGCCACCATCTGGGCGCGAAGCGATGATGCCGGCCTTACTTCGGCGCCTCGGCTGCCGGCTTGACTCTCAGCGAGGCTTCGCGGCGGGCGATATAGACCGTGCTGGCGACGATGACGACCGCGCCCACCACCGTCCAGATCGACGGCACCTCGGCGAACCAGATCATGCCGACTGTGGCCGCCAGCGGCAGCCGCAAGTAATCGAACGCGGCGACCAGGGACGCGTCGGCGCAGCGGAAGGCGCGGATCCAGAAGGATTGCGACGCCGCTCCCAACGCGCCGATCACAAGCAGCAGCCCCCATTCCTCTGGGGATGGATTGCGCCAGGTCAGGATGGCGCCGGGCAGGGACAGGATGCTGGCGATGGCGCCGAAATAGAAGAGCATGCCCAGGGTTGTCTCCCGCGCCGGCAGCCGCTTCACCAGCGTCACCAGGAAGGCGATGGAAAATGCCTCGCCCAGGGCGAAGAAGCCGGCGGTCTGGAACGTGCCGGTGCCCGGTCGCATCATGACCAGCACGCCGACGAACCCGATGATCGTCGCCGTCCAGCGGCGCCAGCGCACCACTTCGCGCAGGATGATCACGGCGAGCACGGTGGCGAACAGCGGCTTGGTGAAACTGAGCGCCGTGAAATCCGCCAGCTCGATGCGCGCCAGGGCGTAGTAGCTGCAATACATCGCCACCATGCCGAGGACGCCGCGCACCGCATGGACATGCAGGTGGCGCGTGCGCAGGAACGAAAAGCCGCCGGTCATGCCGAAATAGCCGGTGATCGGCAGGATGACGATGAAGCCGAAGACAATGCGGAAAAACGCCACCTGGAAGCTGTCGAGCCGCGCGCCCAGGATCTTGATGGCCACGGCCATCACCGTGAAGCCGACGCCGGAGGCCAGCATCCACAGAGCACCGCGCGTATTGCCGGGCAGCGCCAGCCAGCGCGCCTGCAGGCGGTTCGCCATCGCCAGGTCGGTCATGGCTGCTTGCGCCCGGAATCGGGCCGAACCAGCGGCGCCAGCGCGGCCGGCTCATTCGCGGCCGCGGCGGCGGTCGTGGCCACCGACTGCCGGCGGATGGATTCGCGGTGCGCGATGTATATCGCTGCGCTGGCAATGACCGCGGCGCCGATCCAGGTCCAGATATCCGGCGCCTCGTTGAAGGCGAAATATCCGATCACGGCGGCGAAGATCATCCTTGTGTAGTCATAGGGCATCACCGCCGACGCATCGGCCCGGGCGAAGGCGCGGATGTAGCACATATGGCCGAAGCTGCCGAAGGCGCCCATGATGACGATCCACAGCCACAGCTCCATCGCCGGCCATTCCCAATACGGGATCGCGGGAATCAGCGACATCGGCGTCAGCAGCAGGACCATGTACGTCACGATGGCGTCGCTCGGCTCGGTGCGGGCCAGGTCCTTGACGATCAGCGTGATGACCGCCGAGAGCAGCGCCGCCAGCAGCGACAGCCCGGCACCCAGCGCGGCGGCGCCGCTGGTAGTCAGTTCGCTGCCGCCGAAGCCCGGATGCAGGATGATCAGCACGCCGATGAAGCCGATGATGGTGGCGGTCCAGCGCCGGGCCCGGACATCCTCCCGCAGGATCAGGGCGGCGCCCGCGGTGGCGAACAGCGGCACGGTGAAACTGAGCGCAATCGCCTTGTCGAAGGGCAAGAGCGTGAGCGACGTAAATCCGCAGAGCATGGACAGCAGGCTGAGGAACGACCGCCAGCCATACAGCATGAACCGCCCGGTGCGCAGGCCGCCCAGCCCCGAGCGGAACAGCCAGGGCAGCATGAACACCAGCCCGGCAAAATTGCGGAAGAAGGTGACCTCGAAGGTATGCAGCCCGGTGCTGAGATGACGGATGGTGGCGCTGAGGGCGGCGAACAGCAGCGAGGCGGCGACCATATAGATAGCGGCCTGCACCGGCGGCGGCACGGAGCGGAAATAGGCGATCGGCTGCAGGGTTTGAACCATGATGGGGCGGACGGCAGCCTAAGGCCTGCATGGCGGCCCGTCCAACCGCCTGCGCGCATGGGGGCAATGCAGGAAAAGGATGGCAATTCCAACGCTCTGGGCTGCCCTCGCCGAACCACCCCGGCCATGCTATGCAATCGCAAAAATGGGGAAGGCTTCGATGGCAGACGAGCGCAGCAAGCCGCTCTGGCAGCCCGGTCCGGAACGCATCGCCGCCGCCAACCTGACCCGGTTCATGGCGGAGGCGAAGGCGCGCTGGAATCTGGGCGCCAAGACCTATGCGGATCTTTTTGCCTGGTCGGTGAGCAAGCCCGAGCAGTTCTGGGAGTTGGTCTGGGACTTTGCCGGCGTCATCGGCGACAAGGGCGGCACGGTGCTGGCCGACGGCAACAAAATGCCCGGTGCACGCTATTTCCCGGAGGCCAAGCTCAACTACGCCGAAAACCTGCTGCGCCGCCGCGACGACCGCGACGCCATGGTCTTCCATGGCGAGGACAAGGTCCGCCGCCGCATGTCCTGGCGCGAGCTTTACGATTTGGTGTCCCGCCTGGCGCAGACGTTGAAAGCGGCCGGCATCAAGCCCGGCGACCGGATCGCCGGCTTCGTGCCGAACATGCCGGAAACCGTGGTGGCGACCCTGGCCACGGCGGCCATCGGCGCCACCTGGTCGTCCTGTTCGCCGGATTTCGGCGCCCGCGGCGTGATCGACCGCTTCGGCCAGATCGGTCCGCGCATCCTCTTCACCGCCGACGGCTATTACTACAACGGCAAGGCCCACGATTCCCTGGCGCGGGTGGCGGAATTCCTGCCGGAACTGCCGACCGT
Organism: uncultured Alphaproteobacteria bacterium; assembly: GCA_963816235.1. Lineage (GTDB taxonomy): Bacteria > Pseudomonadota > Alphaproteobacteria > Dongiales > Dongiaceae > DATKFM01. The sequence continues at coordinate 73,058 of CAWFKD010000004.1, forward strand.
GGAACAGGTGATCGTGCTGCCCTATCTCAGCAGCGCGCCCGATGTGTCGCGTCTGCCGAAGGCCAAGGTCCTGGGCGATGCGATCGAACCTTTCGCGGCGAAGGATGTTTCGTTCGCGCGTCTGCCGTTCAATCATCCTCTCTTCATCATGTACTCGTCGGGCACCACAGGCGTGCCGAAATGCATCGTCCATGGCGCCGGCGGCACGCTGCTGCAGCATCTGAAGGAGCATCAGCTCCAGTCCGACATCAAGGCCGGCGACCGGGTGTTCTACTTCACCACCTGCGGCTGGATGATGTGGAACTGGCTGATCTCGGCGCTGGCGTCCGAGGCGACGCTGTTGCTTTATGACGGCTCGCCGTTCCATCCCGATGGCTATGCGCTCTACGATTTCGCTGCCGCCGAGCGCTGCACCCTGTTCGGCACCTCGGCGAAATATATCGACGCCTGCGCCAAGGCGGAGGTGAAGCCGATCGACAGCCGCGACCTCTCCGCGTTGCGCACCATCTGCTCCACCGGCTCGCCGCTGGCGCCCGAAGGCTTCGACTATATCTACGAGAACGTGAAGCAGGATGTCTGCCTGTCCTCGATCTCCGGCGGCACCGACATCATCTCCTGTTTCGTGCTGGGCAATCCCATCGGCCCGGTCTGGCGCGGCGAGATCCAGGCCCGCGGCCTCGGCATGAAGGTCGAGGTCTGGAGCGAAGAGGGCAAGCCGCTCCGGGGCGAGAAGGGCGAACTGGTCTGCACGCTGCCCTTCCCCTCGATGCCCGTGGGATTCTGGAACGACCCCGACGGCAAGAAATACCGCGCCGCCTATTTCGAGCGCTTCCCCAATATCTGGCACCATGGCGACTATATCGAGCTGACCGAGCATGACGGCATCATCGTCTATGGCCGCTCGGACGCGACGCTCAACCCCGGCGGCGTGCGCATCGGCACGGCGGAGATCTATCGTCAGGTGGAGCAGTTGCCGGAAATTCTCGAGAGCCTGGTGATCGGCCAGGACTGGGACAATGACGTGCGCGTCGTGCTGTTCGTCAAACTGAAGCCCGGCCAGAAACTGGACGCGGCGCTGCAGGACCGCATCAAGAAGCAGATTCGCGGCAACACCACGCCGCGCCATGTGCCGGCCAAGATCGTGCAGATCTCGGACATACCCCGCACCAAAAGCGGCAAGATCACCGAGCTCGCCGTGCGCGACATCGTCCATGGCCGCCCGGTGAAGAACCGCGAGGCGCTGGCCAATCCCGAGGCATTGGATCTCTACAAGGACATCGCCGACCTCCGAAGTTGAACCGGCGTTGGTATAAATCGCGTCGGGCCATCAGCGCCACCGGCGCGCGTCACGTCTGCCCGTCATGCCCAATCAAGAAAGAAACTGAATGCCCCGCAATCCCCGCTATGACCTGCTGTTCGAGCCCGTGCGCATCGGGCCGGTCACCGCCCGCAACCGATTCTTCCAGGTGCCCCATTGCAGCGGCATGGGCAATCGCATGCCGCGTTCGGTGGCGGCGATGCGCGAGGTGAAGGCCGAAGGCGGCTGGGGCGTGGTCTGCACGGAATATTGCTCGATCCATCCTTCCTCGGACGATACGCCCTTTGTCTTCGCCTCGCTGTGGGACGAGTCGGATGTAAAGGCGAACGCCCTCATGACCGAGGGCGTTCACAGGCATGGCGCGCTGGCGGGCGTCGAGCTTTGGCATGGCGGCAATCACACGGTGAACCGCTGGAGCCGCCTGCCGATCCTGTCGCCTTCGGGCCTGCCGCTGCATTACGTGCATCCGCGCCAGACCCGCGCCATGGACAAGCAGGATATCAAGTCGTTTCGCGGCTGGCATCGCGCGGCGGCCGAGCGTGCCGTGCGCGCCGGCTTCGACATCGTCTATGTCTATGCCGGCCATGGCTATCTTCCGATGCAGTTCATCGCCCGCCGGCTCAATCACCGCAGCGACGAATATGGCGGCGGCATCGAGAATCGCAGCCGCCTGCTGCGGGAGCTGATCGAGGATACGAAGGAAGCGGTGGGCCACAAGGCCGCGGTCGCTGTGCGCTTCGCCGTCGATGAGCTGATCGGGCCCCAGGGCATCACCGTGGAGAATGAGGGCCGCGAAGTCATTGAGCTGCTGGCCGAGCTGCCCGACCTCTGGGACGTGAACATCAGCTATGTGGAGAACGACTCCCAGACCGCGCGCTTCTCCGAGGAAGGCTATGAGGAACGCTACACGGCCTTCGTGAAGAAGATGACCAGCAAGCCGGTGGTCGGCGTCGGCCGATTCACCTCTCCCGATGCGATGGTGTCTCAGGTGAAGCGCGGCATCCTGGATTTCATCGGCGCGGCGCGGCCATCCATCGCCGATCCGTTCCTGCCGCGCAAGATCGACGAGGGCCGCGAGGACGAGATCCGGGAATGCATCGGCTGCAATATCTGCCGCTCCAACAACAACGAGGGCGCGCCGATCCGCTGCACCCAGAACCCCACCATGGGCGAGGAGTGGCGCCGCGGCTGGCATCCGGAGCGGGTGCGGCCGGCGAAGAAAGAGAAGTCCGTGCTGATCGTCGGCGCCGGGCCGGCGGGGTTGGAATGCGCGCTCACTCTCGGCCGGCGCGGCTATCGCGTACAGCTCGCCGAAGCGGGGCGCGAGCTTGGCGGCCGGATCAACTGGGAATCGCGGCTGCCGGGCCTTTCCTCCTACGGCCGCGTTCGCGATTGGCGGCTGGGCCGCCTCGCCGCGCTGCCGAATGTGGAGATCTATCGCGAAAGCCAGCTCACGGCGGCCGATGTGCGGGAGTTCGGCATGCCCGAAGTCGTCATCGCCACCGGCTCCCGCTGGCGCCGGGATGGCGTCGGCCACAGTACGTTGATGGGCATCCCGGGCGCTGAATTGCCTGGCGTGCTGACGCCCGATGACATTCGCGCCGGCAAGGTTCCCGCCTCGCCCTGCCTGATCTATGACGACGATCAATATTATCTGGCGGGCGTGCTGGCGGAGAAGCTGGCGAAGGACGGCATCGAAGTCACATTGGCGACACCGGGCCTGGAGATCTCCGCCTGGTGCCGCATGGTTGATGAGCAGGAGCGGGTGCAACAGCGGCTCACCGAGCAGAACGTCAACATGCTGACCGGCATGCGTCTGACGGAAATCATGCCGGGCAAGGCGCGCTTCCATCACATCGGCGGCAAGGCAAACGAACAGCCCTGGGCCAGCCTGATCCTTGTCACATCGCGCACGCCGGAGAACCGGCTCTATGACGATCTCACCGGCGACGCCGACGCATTGCGCATTGCCGGCATCGAGCGGGTGACGCGCATCGGCGACTGCCATGTGCCGGGCGCTGTGGTGCATGCGGTCTATGACGGGCACAAATTCGCCCGGGAACTGGACGAAGCGGTGGAGCCCGATTTCTGCCGCCGCGAACTCGTGGCCCTGGACTGAAAAGGATTCGGCGATGGCGAGAGAAACAGTCCGGCGCCGCGATCGGCGCACCAGCGGCGGCGTCCGGCAGCTCCCCTTCGCCCGGCTGCAGAATCCGTTCCGGCCGGTGGAGATCCTGAGCGCCGATCAGATTGAATCGATTCATCGCGCCTCCTTGCGGCTGCTGGAGAATGTGGGTTTCGAAGTGCTCCATCTCGAAAGCCTCGATATCTTCAAGCAAGCAGGGGCGAAAGTTGATTTTGGCACCAAGCGCGTGCAGCTCGATGGCGCGCTGGTGGAGTCGCTGGTCGCCAAGGCGCCGCCGCGCTTCACCCAGCGGGCGCGCAACCGGGAGCGGGACGTGACAGTCGGCGAGGAGAACTTGATCTTCATCGCCACCGGCGGGCCAGCTTTCGCCAGCGATCTGGATCGAGGCCGGCGCGCCGGAAACTATGCGGACATGTGCGACTTCATCCGGCTGGTGCAGTCGCTGAACGTGATCCACCAGGATGGCGGCACCGGCATCGAGCCCACCGACCTGCCGCCGGAGACTCGCCATCTCGACATGTACGAGGCGACGCTGACGCTCGCCGACAAGACCTGGAATTGCTGGGGCATGGGCGCCCATTGCGTGCGCGACGCCATCGCCATGACCTGCCTCGCCTATGAGACGACACCGGAACAGCTGGCGGACGAGCCGGCGCTGATCACCATCATCAACTCCAACTCGCCGATGCGCCTGGATGGGCCCATGGGCGCGGGGCTGACGGAGATGGCGCGCTATGGCCAGCCGGTGGTGATGACGCCTTTCACGCTGGCCGGCGCCATGAGCCCGATCACCCTGGCCGGCGCCCTGACACAGCAGAATGCCGAGGCGCTGTTCATGATCTCCCTGGCGCAGCTGGTGCGGCCGGGCACGCCGGTGGCCTATGGCGGCTTCACCTCGAATGTGGATATGCGCACGGGCGCGCCCGCGTTCGGGACGCCGGAATACGCCAAGGCGGCGCTGGCGACGGGACAGCTCACCCGCCGCTACCGCATTCCCTATCGCTCCAGCAACGTGAACGCGTCGAACATCGTCGATGCCCAATCGACCTATGAATCGTCTATGTCCCTGTGGGGCTGCGTCATGGGCGGCGTCAATCTGCTGGAGCATGCGGCCGGCTGGCTTGAAGGCGGCCTCACAGCGTCATTCGAGAAGCTCATCGTCGATGCCGAGATGCTGCAGCTCATGCGCGAGACCATGACCCCACTGCAAGTCCGTGAGGAGGATCTAGGCCTGGAAGCCATCGCCGAGGTCGGTCCCGGCGGCCATTTCTTCGGCACCGCCCATACCCTCGAACGGTTCGAGACGGCGTTCTACGCGCCGATGCTGTCGGACTGGCGCAATTTCGAGACCTGGCAGGAATCCGGCGCCGTCGACGCGACCCGCCGCGCCAACGGCATCTGGAAGGAACTGCTGAAACAATATGAGGAGCCGCCAATGGATCCGGCCCGGCGCGAGGCGCTCAAGGCCTATGTCAGCAGGCGCAAGGCAGAAATTGCCACCGGCAAACTGCTGGTCGATCTGTAGATTGAAGGCTGGGGCGGGTTCCACTGGCGGCGATGGGTCGGTTCAGTCGACCCGGTCGTCGGGCAGGAACTGGATCTCGATGTGATTGCCGTCGGGATCGCTCACATTGACCTGCTGTATGCCAGATTCCGGGACGACACGAATATCGAAGGGTATTTTTTCTTGCCGCAGCTTTTCCAGGAAGGCTTTCATGTCCTTGGCGCGGAAGGCAAAATGCTCCAGGCGCGGCTCCTTGCCGGCAGGCGCCTTGCGCACCTCGACCAGATGCACCGCGGCGATCCCGCCGCAATAATGCCAGGCGCCGCCGAAGGAGAAGGGCGGCCGCGGACCTTTGTTCAGACCGAGTACCCTCTCATAGAACGCCGACATCGGCGCCAGATTCGCCGTGCGGATGTTCACATGGTCGAGAGAAGAGAGAGTCATGACCGATCCTTACACTCTATTAATAACACTGCCTTGAATATAGCGCCCAGGTCAGCAGCGCTCGACGCTGCCATTGGGGGCCGAAGAGTACCATAGCGCATGTCCACGGGGGACCTGAAGCTCGAGTTCGAACCTGCAACAGCGGGCGCTTGCCTACTGGCAGGAAAAGCGCGGCGGCCGGCCGATGCCGTCGCGCAAGGATATTGAACCCACCGAGATTCCCGACCTGCTGGCCAATGTGGTGCTGGTGGACGTCACCCAGGATCCCCTGGATTTCCGCTATCGCCTGATCGGCACCGCCATCGTCGAGCGCATCGCCTTCGACTATACGGGGAAGCATTTCACCGAGCTGGCCCATCAGCAGCCCGGAAGCCAGGTCTGGGAGACCGCGCTCCGCATCTGCCGGGAGCGCACGCCCATTATCAGCGACATCCCCTATGTCGGCCCGGATGAATGGGTGCGGGGCTATCGCGACCTCTATCTGCCGCTGTCCGACGATGGGCAAACCGTCAACATGATCATGGGCATCGTGGAGTTCCAGGCGCCCTAGGCCTATGCCGCCGGCAGGTGGCGCCGGCATTCAAGGCGGATTATCATGGCACGAGAGCCAGGAGATCCGCCCATGCTGCTGACAGCGACCCAACTCGAGCAATATCGCCGCGACGGCTTTCTGATCCTGCCGGATTTGTTTTCCGCGGCCGAAGTCCAGGTGTTGAAAGACGACCTGCCGCGCCTCCATGCCGAGGATACGCCGGCCAATTTCCGCGAGAAGAACGGCATGGTGCGCACGGCCATGGGGCTGCATCTGCGCAGCGCCGTCTATGCCAAGGTGGTGCGCCATCCGCGCCTGGTGGAGCCGGCGATGCAGATCCTGGACGACGACAAGCTCTACGTGCAGCAGGTCAAGGTGAACGGCAAGGAGGCCTTCGGCGGCGATATCTGGCAGTGGCATTACGACTTCGCCACCCACCACCGCGAGGACGGCGCGCCGAAGCCGCTGGCGCTCAACCTGCATATCTTTCTCGACGAGGTCAGCGAGTTCAACGGGCCGCTCTGGTTCGTCAGGGGATCGCACCGCCATGGGCCGGTGCCGACGGCGCTGGACACGGTGACGACCAGCTATCCGCTGTGGGTAGTGGACAATCAGACCGTGGCGGGCCTGATCCGCGAGGGCGGCATCGTTTCCGCCAAAGGGCCGCCGGGAACGGCGCTGATCTTCGGCGACAGCCTGGTGCATGGCTCGCCGGCCAACATGTCGCCCTGGCCGCGGCGCATTTTCTCCTTGATCCTCAATCCGATCGCAAATGCGCTGACGCGGCCGCGGCGGCCGGACTATCAGCATCATCGCGACCTGACGCCGGTGACGCCGCTAGGCGATGACTGCCTGCTGCTGAAGGCGAGCGCCTAGCAACCGGCAAAGCAAGAGGCCGGCGAGTTTCCCCGCCGGCCTCCCGGTCTTCCGACCTTAGGCGCCCAGCGGATTCAGCAGCTCGGCCTTGCCTTCAAACGCGAACAGCAGCAGGTCGACCATGCGGAAGGTATTCGCATTCGGACCCAGGGTCGGCTTCCAGCTGGGATCCCGCAGGATCGAATTCTGGCTGCCTTCCATGGCGCGATGGAACACTTCCGCGACGATGCGGCCGCCGACTCCCTTGAGCCGGCCGCTGCCCAGTTCCGCCTCGCGCAGGACGTAGAACCACAAGGGCGTGTCCTTGGTGAGCGCGTCTTTCTGCGCATCGCTCAGGCCGGTCAGCACGGCGCCGCCATTGCCGTTGATGATCTGCGCCGGCGTCAGGGGCGTGATGCCCATAAACGCCGCCATCTGCTGGCCGGTCGCCAGCTCGACCATCTGCGCCCGCGTGAGATTGCGGAACGCCAGGTTGCGCTGGGGCGAGGGCGGCGTGTTGCCCCGCTCGCCGATGGAACCCAGCGGCAGCTGCTTGAGGGGATCGACCAGGAGCGAGTCGATGCGCTTGGTCTTGTTGCCGGCGGCGGCCGGCACCACCAGATCGGCGCGGCCGACTTCGGCGAAATCATAGAGGCGCCGGAAGTCGGCGATCCAGTTGGTCGGCAGCCGCTCGAAACTGCCGGTCTCCGGATCGTCCAGATTGCCGTCGGGCGACAGGATGCCGCTGGTGCCCGAGAAGGTGAACAGCAGGGCGAGGGAGGCGATCGGCCCCGGCCCGCCGGCGCGGAACACGCGGTTCCACTGATAGGCGCCGCGGATCATGCTATGGCCCAGGCGGTAGGCGGCCACGGAGAACTCCACCGGCATGGTCGGCATGTCGCCGGGCTGCAGCCGCATATAGGAGTAGGTCGGATTCTTCCGCAGCTTGTCATCCAATTCCACATGGGGCACGACTTCGAAGAACTTGCGGCCGTTATGGAACACGTCGTCGATAACAGCCTTGTCGACGATGCGCGGCAGGAAGTCGCTGCGCAGCATCCACTGATAATGCTTCACCACGGTTGCCCGCGCCGCCTTGAACAGGGTCACGCTCGGCGCGCCTTCGCCCGCCAGCTTGTCCACGACGCGATTGTGGAAGCGGATGAAGGCGAGGTGCGTCTGCGCCACGGCCAGGTTCTCGTCGTTGCGCGGATCGGGGATCAGCGCCGCGCGGCGCTCCGCCTTCTTCGAACCGAAGCCGACGCGCGGCAGGTCGAAGCCGTCGATATCGTGGTTGGTGCCGTTGTCCGGGAAGGGCGTCGCCGCCGTGCGGCCCATCTTCAGGCGCTTGCCATCGCTGTAGAAGCGCGCGTCGGCAGAATCGCCGGGACCGCGGCCATAGAGGCTGTCGAGATCCAGGGACGGCGAGCGGCCCTGAATCAGCTCTTCGACGGTGACGGAGTCGCCGAGCGCCGCGGCCGTCTTGTCGAAGGTCAGATCGTGATCGACGAATTGCCCGAGATAGGTGAAGCCGGCGGGCACTGTCGGTGTGGCGGAGTCGGGCTGGGCGCCGACTGCCGTCATTGCTTCCGCAAGACTCCCGCGGGTGGCGTCGTCGAGCTGCTTGCCCTTCGGGCCCATGCGGCTGAATCGGGATTTGCGCATCTCCGCTTCGGTGGAGGGGCGCAGGCAGACCGGCTTATGCTTGTCGTCATAGGTCAGGATGCCTTCGCCTACGACATAGTAATTGTCACGTACATGACGCTTCATCAGGACTTCTCCCATCAGTTGCGAAAAAATGCCGGCGAAGCCCATCTCCCTCGCGGGAGCAAGCTTCACCGTTCGGGCGCGTTGCGTTCGCCCGTGCCGCCGCACCGGAAGACGCGACGGAAGATCGCTCCATTCACTCAACATCAAGGCAAGGCGGCTGAGGAAATACTTCACCCGCTTTGCCGGCTGAAAATATGCCTGTGTATCGCCGGCGATTTATGTGTTGCCGATCACAGATTTGAAGATCGGTGCCTGCACCGCGACGGAAGCTGCGGCGAACTGGCGAAGCGCGATTCCTGCGGTGGATTCAGCGGCTTTTCTGTGTCAGGGCTTATTCGCAGCGCCCGCGGCCGGCATTGCCGCCACAGTTTTATCACGGTATCAAAGACGGTCCGCGCCGATCGCGCTCCTTCTTTCAGATGCCTGGTATCATCATCGACTAATGACGTTCTCCGTGAATCCCTTGCTCGCCCGCGTGGCGGAACCGCCGATCGCCGAGGCCCATGGCTGGATCAAGGGCCGCGATTTCCCTGCCGACAAGCCGCTGATCGATGTGGCCCAGGCGGTGCCCGGCTATCCGCCGCCGAAGTCGCTCACCGACCGGCTGGCGCAGGTGATCGGCGAGCCGGCGATGGCGCGCTATACGGACATAGAGGGGTTGCCCGATCTGCGCGCGGCGCTGGCCGCCGATATCGGCGCGGTCTACGGCGCCGGCATTTCGCCCGACGATGTGCTGATCACCGCCGGCTGCAACCAGGCCTACTGCCTGGCGACGCTGGCGCTGGCCAAGGCGGGGGAGGAGGTCATTGTCCCGCTGCCTTACTACTTCAATCACCAGATGTGGCTGGACATGCAGGGGATCCGCGCGGTGCATCTGCCGTTCCGCGCCGATCGCGGCGGCGTGCCCGATCCCCAGGAGGCGGCGCGGCTGATCACCCCGGCGACGCGGGCGATCCTGCTGGTGACGCCGAACAATCCCACCGGCGCGATCTATCCGCCCGAGGCGATCCGCGCCTTTTACGATCTGGCGAAGTCGCGCGGGCTGGCGCTGATCCTGGACGAGACCTACCGGGATTTCCTGCCGGCCGATGGCGCGCCTCATGATCTCTTCGGCGATGCGGACTGGCGCGATACGCTGGTGCATCTCTACAGCTTCTCGAAAGTGTTCTGCCTCACCGGCTACCGGGTCGGCGCCATCGTTACCGGGCCGCGGCTGAATGCGGAGATCGCCAAGGCGATGGACACTGTCGCCATCTGCGCGCCCCGCATCGGCCAGGCGGCGGCGCTGGAAGGGCTGCGGTCGCTGGGCGAATGGCGGCGCAGCAATACAAAGCTGATGCGCGACCGGCTGGCGGTTCTGCGCCAGACCTTGAAGCGCAACGATCTTGGCTATGAGCTCATCAGTTCCGGCGCCTATTTCGCCTATCTCCGTCATCCGCACCGCGGTTTGTCGGCGGCACAGGTGGCGCGGCGCCTGGCGGACAACCAGAATATCCTCTGCCTGCCCGGCAGCATGTTCGGCGGCGGCCAGGAGGAATTTCTTCGCTTCGCCTTCGCCAATGTGCCGGCGGAATCGATGCCGGCAATCGCCGACCGCCTGGCCGAGGATTTTCGCCCATGAGCCATCCAGTGAAGATCAAAGTCGGCGGCCTGCACACGATCGCCCAGGACATCCCGATATTCCGCCCCACCCATCTGATCGGCATTCTCGATCCGGATACGCCGGAGCCGGCCGCCTATGGCCATGCGCCCGACGAGCGGGAAGCCATGCTGCTGCGATTCCTGGACCGGGAGTCGGTGCTGGAGCATGGGCCGCAGGCTCCCCATGTGGAGCAGATCTGGGATTTCATCGGCCGCAGCTATGGCGCGGCGAGGAACGGTCCGGTGCGGCTGTTCGTTCACTGCCATGCCGGCGCGAGCCGCAGCACGGCAATCGCCTATCTGGCATTGCTCCATCGCCATGGCGTTGATGCCGCGGAGGCAGCGTTCGGTGAACTGCTGCAGTTAACCAACAAGCCCTGGCCGAACCGCCGGCTGGTGGCGCTGGCCGATGAGATGCTTTCGGCGCAAGGCAAGCTGCTGCAGCCGCTCGATGTCTATCGCGAAGCGAATCCCCAGCGGCTGCCGGCCTATCTCCGGCTGCATCTGCGGCGCGCCGCGAAAGACCCGGTGTATGGCGAGGCGCTGGGCACGGCGAAGTGGAAGACCTTCAAGCGCTGATTGTATGGAGACAAGATCGCCGAAGCCGCTGACGCATGGGCGTCATGCGCAGTCTGGCGCTGGCAAAATCGCAGCGGATCGCTAGAGTCGCGGCGCGAGCGAGATGCAGATGCGCCTTCCGACTTCCATTCTCTACATCGTCACCGTGCTCATCTGGGGCACGTCCTGGTATGCGATGGAATACCAGATCGTCATTCCCTTCGAGCTGGCGATCCTCTACCGCTTCGCGCTGGCGACGGCGATGCTCGTCGGCTATTGCCTGATCACCGGCCGCTCGCTGCGCTTCTCCCGCCGGGATCATCTATTCATGGCGGCCCAGGGGTTTTTCCTCTTCGGCATCAACTATGTGCTGTTCTATTGGGCGGCCGCCTATCTGATCAGCGCCCTGCTGGCGGTCTGCTTCTCGACGCTGATCGTGATGAACCTGGTGAATGGCGCGCTGTTCTTTCGCCAGCCGATCACCGGCCGCGCGGTGCTGGCGGCGGTCATGGGTATCGGTGGCATCTGCCTGATCTTCTGGCCGGAGATCGGCGGTGCGGATTTCTCCAGCACGGCGGTGCTCGGTCTGGTGCTGTCGCTGCTCGGCACCTATGCCGCGTCCCTCGGCAATATGGTGACCGTGCGCCACAAGCAAGCGGGCATTCCTGTCGTCGAAGGCAACACGATCGGCATGGCCTATGGCACGCTCTTCGTCCTGCTGCTGGTGCTGGTGCGCGGCATTCCCTTCAGCTTTGCGACCGATGCCGGCTATCTCATCTCGCTGTTCTATCTCGCGCTGTTCGCGTCGGTCATCGGCTTCGGCTCCTATCTGACGATCCTGCAGCGGCTCGGCGCCGACCGCGCCGCCTATACCAGCGTGCTGTTCCCGGTGGTGGCGCTCGCCGTCTCCACCTGGCTGGAAGGCTTCACCTGGACCTGGCCGGCGGCAATGGGCGTGGTGCTGGTGCTCGCCGGAAACCTGCTGGTGCTCGCGCGCCGGACGGCGCCGGTGACGGCACCCGGCAAACCCGCCTTTGGCGACAACGCGGCCTGACATCCATCAGACAGTATCGGATTCCGATCCATGATCGACAAAACTCCCACCCTACGCATCCGGCCCGAGATCGACGCGCTGGAAGATTCCCGCATCGTTCAGGTCTGGAAGCTGGGCTTCGAAGTGCCCGACGTCATCGGCCTCTGGGTCGGCGAGGGCGATCTGCCGACGCCGGCTTTCATCTGCGATGCCGCCGCGGCATCGCTAAAAAGCGGCAACACCTTCTATACCTATAAACGCGGCATCGCCGAACTGCGCCAGGCGCTGATCGACTATCACCGGGACATTTACGGCATCACCCTGGGCGACGATCGTCTCGCGGTGACCAGCGCCGGCATGAACGCGATGATGCTGGCGATCGAATCGATCCTCGGCCCCGGCGACAATGCCGTCGTCGTCACGCCGATCTGGCCGAACATTTTCGCGACAGTGGAGATCATGGGTGGCCAGGTGCGCCACATGCCGCTCGAGCGGCGCAACGATGGCTGGCATCTGGACCTGGACAAGATGTTCGCGCTCTGCGACGAGCGCACCCGTGTGCTCTATATGGCCTCGCCGGGAAATCCGACGGGCTGGACCATGACCCGGGCGGAGCAGCAGGCGGTGCTGGATTTCGCCCGCCGCAAGGACCTCTGGATCCTGGCCGACGAAGTCTATGCGCGGCTGATCTATGACAAGCCTGATGGACGCAAGGCGGCGCCGTCTTTCCTGGAGATCGCAAAGCCCGACGATCCCGTCATCGTCGTCAACAGCTTCTCCAAGAGCTGGGCCATGACCGGCTGGCGCGTCGGCTGGATGGTGATGCCGCCGAAGCTGACCCATGTGGTCGACCGCCTGATCGAGTTCAACACCAGCGGCGGCCAGCCCTTCCTGCAGGCCGGCTGCGTCGCGGCCCTGCGGCAGGGCGAGCCCTTCATCGCCGAGCTGGTGGAACGCTATCGCGCCGGCCGCGATCTGGTGGTGCAGCGGCTGGGCGGCATGCGGCGGGTGGAGATGTCGCGGCCGGAGGCGGCCTTCTATGTCATGTTCGGCGTGCAGGGCATGACCGACTCCCTCGAATTCGCCAAGAAGCTGGTGCATGAAGCAAAAGTCGGCCTCGCTCCCGGCAGCGCCTTCGGCCCCGGCGGCGAAGGCCATCTGCGGCTCTGCTTCGCCGCCAGCACCGACCGCCTGTCGAAGGCGATGGACCAGCTGGAGCCGTTCCTGAATTAGTCGCGTCCGTTGTTGTGTCCGTCTCGCGGCGCATCCGCATCTTCTCCGGATGCTCGTCGAGCCGGCGCTGGACCGCCTCAAGGACAGGCTCGTGCTCCCAGCGGGTGATGCGACGCTCCTTGCCCGTGGTGCAGCGATGCTTGATCGCGCAGGTGCGGCAGGCGTTGGTCCAGTAACGGCGCAGAACCAGCCCATTTTCCTTGTTCGAGTAGTAGTACTTCAGGCGTTCTCCAGCCGGACAGATGTAAACGTCCGCCTCGGCCACGTAGCGGAAGTCCTGCTTGCCGAAGCGCCCTTCCGCCTTTGAGTTCGAGGTCATCGGCTTTGGCAGCGTGACCGTGATGCCCGCTTCCTCGCACGCCAGGATCTCCGCGCTGCTGAAGTGGCCGCGGTCGGCCACGACATCGAGGCTCTCCGTCGCAAGCGTCGCCTTGGCTTCCTTGGCCACATGCGCGAGCTGGGACCGGTCGGTGCCGACGTTGGTCACCTCATGCGTGACGATCAAGTGATGCTTCGTATCGACAGCGGTTTGCACATTGTAACCCACGACACCCGAGCCCCGGCCGCTTGTCGCCATCGAGCGCGCATCGGGATCGGTCAGCGAGATCTGCTGATCGGGTGCGGCCAGCATCCGGACGTTCAGCGCGTTCAGACGCCGGACTTCCTCTTGCAGCTTCGCGATCTTTTCCTTCAGCCGGGCCGTCTTGGCCTGGAGGGCCTCGGACGGCTCTTGCCGGTCGGCGCTGTCCAGCTGCTGCAGATAGCGCGCGACGCTTTCCTCGATCTGCGCCAGGCGCCGCTCCATCTTGGCGCGCGTGAAGTTCTTGTCCCGGTTGTTGACCGCCTTGAACTTGCTGCCATCGATCGCGACGCTGGCTTGCGTGAGAAGGCCCATCGTGCGGCAAAGCGCGACGAACTGGGCGCAGACCTTGCGGATGGCGCCGCCGTTGTCCTTGCGGAAATCGGCGATCGTCTTGTGATCGGGAACCAGGCGGCCCGTCAGCCACATCGCCTCGGCGTTGCGGTGCCGGTTCCGCGTTTAGGGCCCACCGAAGCTACGTGACCTAGATCGGCGTCAGCGCCGCGAACTGGCCCTCGGGCGATTTTTTGTAGCGCTCGATTTCCGCCAGGATCCACTCGCGGAATGCTTTCACCTTCGGCCGGTCCACGGTCGCCTCCGGCGCAACGAGGAAAAATCCGGTCTCCCGCCGCAGCACGGTCTCGAACGGCCGCACCAGCTTCCCGGCTGCCAAATCGTCGCCTGCCAAGGGTCCGCCCGTCAGTGCCACGCCGAGTCCGTCGGCCGCGGCCTGCAGCATCAGGTTGGAATGGTTGAAGCTGAGGGAATGGCGCAGGCTCTGCACCTTCACGCCCGCATCAGTCAGCCAGCGCAGCCAGACATTCTCGCGCCAGTCATAGTCGTAGAGCAGATTGTGATGGATAAGATCGGCCGGCTCGCGCAACGGGATCGGTCCCCTCAGCAGTTTCGGGCTGCAGACGGGAAAAAGATTCTCCTTCAGCAGCAGGGACGAATGCAGGCCCGGCCAGGTGCCGCTGCCGAAGCGGATCGCCACATCCACATCTTCCCGGTTGAAATCCACCAGCCGCTCGCTGGCGGCGATGCGCACGTCGATATCAGGATGCTGCTCGCGGAAGCTGCCGAGCCGCGGGACGAGCCACTTCGCGGCAAAGGACGGCATGGTCGAGACCGTCAGCGTGCCCGTCTGCTCTCGCGCCTTCAGGATGCGCGAGGCCTCGCCCAGCCGCTCGAACGCCTCCTTCACCGGCCGCATATAGGCCTGGCCCGCTTCGGTTAGCACGATGGCGCGGTTCATGCGGCGGAACAGCTGCAGGCCCAGCCACGCCTCCAGCGATTTGATCTGGTGGCTGATGGCGCTGTGGGTGACATGCAGCTCTTCCGCGGCCTTGGTGAAGGACAAATGCCGGGCGGCGGCTTCGAAATAGCGGATGGCGGTCAGCGGCGGCAGGCGGTCGGCCATGGCTTTCACGTGAGGTTATCTAACCGATCCTATGAGAATTCATCGTTTGTTCGCAAGCTCAAAAAGCCTCACATTCTCCGACATCAGGCAGCGATATCCGGCCCAAATGTATGGATACAACGGTTTCGCGGCCCTTGTTTCAAATGTGAGGAACGTGATCATGAAAACAGTCACTTATGCCGGTTCAAGCGTGCGGCCCTCCGGCAAGGGCGATTCCGTCATCCGCGGCGTCCAGGGCGTCCTGCGGAGCATCGATGCCGGCCTGTTGTCGGCAGTGGACGTCACCTTGGGCTGGCACCGCCGGATCAGCGACCGCCATGCCCTGCGGACCATGGACGACCGGCTGCTGAAGGATATCGGCTTGTCCCAGGCCGATGTGGAGCATGAGGCCGCCAAGCCGTTCTGGCGGAATTAGCCGGAACCGGAGCCGGATCATGCAACTGATCGATCGAGTCATGGCGCTGGGTGCGGCAGTCCGTTACGCCGCCCTGGCCCATGGCCGCGGATATCACCATCCGGCTGCGGCCGGACCTTCGCGAAGGCGACGGGGTGACCTCGTCAGGCGAGACCGACCGCTATGAGGAGTTGCTGGTGAACCCGGCGATCCTGCTGCTGACCACCCGCCGCGGCGAGATCGATTGCGGCGGCCTCGACCATATCATCGTCGGCTATGGCAACTTCCATCAGCTGATCGTTCCCATCGAGGATGGGCATCTTTCCGTGGCGATCGAGCGCAATGCCGATCCCCGGGCCTTCATTGCGCCTGTCCACCGCCTGATTGCGGAATATGGCGCCGGCGACCTCGGCGCCGAATCCGAGTTCCGCCTCACTGCCTGAAAATCCCTATCTAAATAAGGTAGACCAAGATTCACGCCTCGGATCGATTCAATCCGAGACGATCTTGGTCTAGGCCGCGGCCCGTGCTTCCGGGGCGCGGTGATAGACCCACACGCTGGCGGGCGGCAGGTTGCTGAGGATGCGCTTGCGCACCCGGCCTACCAGCCCGAATTCCTTGCGCGGCAGCGGCGAAAATGGCCCATAGGTAAACTGGATGAACGGCGCCCCGCGTTCCAAGAGCGCAAAGGCGGCAGCCACGATCTCCTGCTGCACCGATTTGCGGAAGACCAAGCAGCGGCAGACCGGAGACCACGGCGCTCACCTTGCTGATGCCATGGGGATGGAGCAGGGCGCCCAGATGGGCGGCATCGCCTTGCACGACGTTCACCTTGGGAAAGCGCTTTTGCAGCAGGTCATGCAGCGTCGGATCGCGCTCCACGACAATCAGCTTCTCCGGTGCGACACCTCGCTCCAGCAAGGCACTTGTTATCGCACCGGTCCCGCCGCCCAGTTCCACGATCGGGTAGTGGGTCGTGTTCGGCACTTGATTTGCCATGGCGCGGGCGAGCTCCGGACTGCTCGGCGCAATGGCGCCGATCTTGAACGGGTCCTTCAGCCAGAGGCGAAAGAACAGCGCGGGGTCGGAGGCAAGTTTGCTCATGGGTATGCCGGAGAAATGATGCTGAGGAAAAGAAGCCGTCGAACCGATGTCCTGACCATGGCTGATTCGGCAGCATAACGGAAGCCGCCTCGGGCGGCGACATCAGGGGGTGAATCCGGTTTACGCGGCGGGCCCGGCTTCATGCTGCAGAAACATCTTGTTCACGGCATTGAAAACTTTGAACAGGGCGGCGAACTCGCGGTCGAAATCCTGCCTGGGCAAATGCAGATCCGGCGCCACTCGGGCGAAGATGCCATCGATACTGGTTTGCCCGTCGATAACCGCGAGCAGCGGTGCGGCTGTCCGGGGCAGAGCCATCCGCACCTCCAATCCCTCGGCGCGGGCGGTCAGCGATCCGCCGGGCTTCAGGCCCTTGGCCAACTCCGGTCCCTGGGAATCGCGGAGAACCGGAATCATGGTCCCATCGCCAGCTTGTGCAACCGTGCTCCCCGCGCGCGCTTTCGGCACTGCATAGGCGATGTGCACCTTCATGTTGCCGGTCACCTGTTCGGCGATGGCGGCAGCCTGCCAGCGGTCCAGGCCATCCAAGCGCTTCAACAGGGCGCCATCCCCAATGAAGTTCGCCGGGTCGTACCGCCAGGGCTCGATCAGGGCGGCAACGGACAGACCGGCAGACTCGATAAGTGACGTGAACTCGGTGATCCTGTAGGGCCGGTCGATCGAGTGCAGCAGCAGGTCATAGATGCCGGCATCGCCGGCTTTCAGATGGTCGCCGACGAAGGGATTGCGCGCCAGCCAGCTCGTCGCCGGCAATTGCCGGAGCAGCCGGCGGGCGAGATCGAGCTTCGCCGCCGGCGCATCGCCGCGGCCGAGAACGCGCAGCGCCTCCTGCAGATGATAGACACCGGTGCGGCCATAGGCGCCATAGACCATGAGGCCCAGGCCGCCGTCGTCGTTCAGCGCATCGCAAAGCGCCGCCAGGCCGGCCGCGGGATCGGGCAGATGATGCAGCACGCCGCAGCAATCGATGTAGTCGAACTTGCCAAAGGTTCCTGCGGACAGGTCAAGCAGCGACCCCGTATGAAAGCTGATGTTCGTCAGGCCGCGCGCCGCGGCGCGTGCCTCCGCGATCTTGCGCGAGGATCTCAGAGAGGTCGAGATAGATCACCTCCGCCGGGCAGCGGCGATCCGCCAATTGCTGCGCCAGCATGATGGCCCCGTCGCCGGTGCCGCCGCCGGCGATCAGGGCGCGGAAAGGCTGGCTGAAATCGCGCCGGCCGGCGAAGACATAGTGATTGATCTCCAGCAGATGGCTTGGCGATCCCTGGATCAGCCGCTTGGCCTCGTCGCGCGGATCCCGCGGCGGATAGGGGTAGAGCTCATACTGCTCGCGAACGGAATCGCTCATGGCACCATCGTGAGAACGACTTTGCCGGTGGAGCGGCGGTGGACCAACAGTTGCAGAGCGTCACGCGCCTCGGCCAGCGGCAATTGCTGCGACACATGGGGCCGCAGCTTGCCCTCACGCCACCATTGGAACAGTTCCTTGAATTCCGCCTCCAGCAATTCGGGATGGCGGCTGCGGTAGGAGCCCCAATAGAATCCGATGGCGGATATGTTCTTCACCAGCAGGATGTTGCCGGGAACCTGGGGCACCTGTCCGCTGGCGAAGCCCACGAGGATCAGCCGTGCGCCCCAGTTCACCGAGCGCAGGGACGCGTCGAAGGCGCTGCCGCCGACGGGATCATAGACCACGTCGGCGCCGCCGCCCTTGCAGATCTCCTTCACCCGGTCGCGGATGCTCTGGGTGCGGTAGTTGATCAGGTGATCGGCGCCATGTTCTGCAGCGACCTTGAGCTTCTCGTCCTCGCCGGCGGTGGCGATAACAGTAGCGCCCATCGCCTTGCCGATCTCGACGGCGGTCAAGCCGACGCCGCCCGCCGCGCCGTGGACCAGCAGCACTTCATCAGGCCGCAAACCCGCGCGCCAGCGCAGCGCGCCATGGGACGTGCCGTAGGCGATGGGGAATCCGGCGGCAGTGATGAAATCCATGTCGGCGGGAATTGGAAACACATCGGTTTCCGCCGCCACCGCCTGCTCGGCGAAGGCGCCGCGGCTTACGATGGCCATGACCCGGTCGCCGGGCTTCACGCGGCGCACCGCGGCGCCACAGCTTCGCACCATGCCGGACATCTCCAGCCCCGGTGAGAAAGGCAGCGGCGGTTTATCCTGGTAGGTGCCGCCGATCATCAGCGTGTCGGCGAAGTTCACGCCCGCCGCCGCAACCTGGATCAAGACATCATGGTCGCCGCTGATCTCCGGCGGCGCCACATCGGCAAGATGCAGATTGGCGATATCGCCGAAGCTGTCGCAGAGCATGGCGCGCATGACGCGGCCCCGGGCCGGGCTTAGAAAGGAGAATCCGCGGCCGGCTTGATGCGGCCGGTTTCGCGGCCGACGCGGTTGCGCACCGGCGGCGTCAGGATGTCCGCCATGCGCGCCGCCTCTTCGTCGGTGATGACGCCCAGATGGCGCAGGATCTGACCCATGGCGACCTCAGCACCGCGGCCGGTCCCGTCGTCTACTTTCAGCGCGATCCCGAGCCCGAGTTCCCGCAGCGCGGCGGTGTAGACGCCCTCGGCGCCGGTTTTCATCACCACCTTCTTGCCGATCACATTCATCACGACGGTGCAGAAGCGATCGGTGCCGGCGACCAGGAACGGCTCCGCAGCCATCGCCTCGACGATGCGCTTGGACGCGGCAGCCCGCGCCACCGGCAGCTTGGCCGTATCCACCAGACGCGCCATCGCCATCGCCGTGTTGCCGAGGGGAACAGCAATCACGGGAATGCCGCAGCCATCGATGCCGCGGGCGGCCTTGCCGAGATCGAGGCCGCACATCTGTTCCAGCGTGCCGAGGATGCGTTGCTGCACCGGATGCTCGAGATTGATGTAGCCGGCTGTGCGTTCGCCCAGATGACGCGCGGTGCAGAGAAAGCCGGAATGCTTGCCCGAGCAGTTGTTATAGGCGGCGCTGGGCTTGATGCCGGCACGGATCATCGCTTCCACGCTGGCTTCGTGATAGGGCATATGGCCGCCGCATTCGAGATCGTCGACGCTGCAGCCGATGCGCGACAGCCAGGCCTGCACCAGTTCCACATGGCGCGGCTCGCCGTTGTGCGAAGCGCAGGCAAGGGCGATCTCCGGCACGGACACATTATACTTGTCGGCGGCCCCGCTCTCGATCAGCGGCAGCGCCTGCAGCGGCTTGATGGCCGAACGTCCATAGACCGGCCGCTCCACATCGCCCCAGGCGCGCACCACCTTGCCGTCGGCATCGACCACGGCGACCGCCGCTCGGTGGCGGCTCTCCACCATCCCGCCGCGCGTCACCTCCACCACAAAAGGATTGGCCGTGGCGTCGCTCTTGAAGTTGGCGAGACTCTTGGAATGGCTGCTCGACATCGGGGACCGGGCTGTCGCTGGATCGCCGGCCAACTTGCCCCGGCCGCCTCAGCCATGCAACCCTGCGGCGGGACGCAGCAGCGGAGGCATCCCCATGCGCGGCTATTTCGGCATCGGCATCGAAGGCGTCAGCAAGCCCATGAACCTGGGCAGCCTGCTGCGCACCGCCCATGCCTTCAATGCCAGCTTCGTTTTCACCATCGGCGCCATGTTCGAAAAGCGCGAGGTGCTGCTGGCTGACACCTCGGACGCGGCGGCCAGCCTGCCGCTGCATGAATATAAGGACCTGGGTTCCTTCGAGCTGCCTCAGGGCTGCCGGCTGGTGGGCATCGAACTGCTGGACGAGGCCGCCGATCTCCCCAGCTTCCGCCACCCGGCCCAGGCGGCCTATGTGCTGGGCGCCGAGCGCGCCAGCCTGTCGCCCGAGCTGGTCGCCCGCTGCGACCATCTGGTGAAGATTCCCACCCGCTTCTGCATCAATGTCGCCATGGCCGGCGCCCTTGTCATGTACGACCGGATGATCTCCCTCGGCCGCTTCGCCGAACGGCCGGTGCGGACCGGCGGGCCGGTGGAGAAAGTCGCCGCCCATGTCCATGGCGATCCCGTCTGGAAAAAGCGTCAATCACGCAAGCGCGGGTGAGCCCCGCGCGTGGCGGCGGACTGCCAAGACGCCAAAGTTTGTTATGGTAAACAGGGCCATTAACCGTTTGTCAGCTTGGCGGCCAATCCCCCATTGGCTAAACTCGCTTCCTATGATTCGACTGATCTCAATCGCCGCTACTGTAGTCCTGCTCGCCGCCGGGAGCCTTTCCCTTGCGCTGGCGCAGGACCCGCCCAAGCCGCCCAAGGCCATCGGCCGCTATGGCGACTGGCAGGCGCTGACTTTCGAAGAAGCCGGCAACATCGCCTGCTACATGATCAGCGAGCCGAAGCAGGCCCAAGGGAACTACAGCACCCGCGGCAAGGTCTATGCCCTGATCACCCATCGGCCGAGTTCCAAGCAGCTCAACGTGCTCACGATCATCGCCGGCTACCCCTATAAAGAGAAGAGTGAGGTCACGGTCGAGATCGGCGATGAGAAGTTCTCGCTTTTCACCGAAAAGGAAACTGCCTGGGCGCCCGATGCGGAAACCGACCAGAAGCTGGTTGACGCGATGAAAAAGGGATCGGGCATGATCATTCGCGGCGTCTCCACCCGGGATACGGAGACCACCGACACCTACTCGTTGCAAGGTTTCACCAAGGCCTACAACGCCATCGGCGAGGCCTGCGGACTCTAGGCCGCAAGCAGCCGGATTATCGCCCGCGCCGAAGAGAATTCCGGCGGGCTGGAAAACGAACATAGCAGACGCCATCTGACGGTCATGAGCACGGCACAACATGCGCAGGTTCTTGCGCCATCGCCTGAAGCGGCCGATGGCCGGCGCAACATCGTCGGCCTCGACCGGCAGGAACTGACCCAGGCGCTGGCTGAGATCGGCGCGCCGGCGTTCCGCGCGCGGCAGATCTGGCATTGGCTCTATCATCGCGGCGCCACCGACTTTGCCATCATGACCACGCTGGCGAAGGAGTTTCGTGCGCTGCTGGCGGAGAAGTTCGTCATCGAGCGGCCCGCCATCGCCGTCGATCAGAAGTCGACCGACGGCACACGGAAGTGGCTGCTGCGCTTTCCCGACGGGCAGGAAGTGGAGAGCGTGCATATCCCCGAAGAGGATCGCGGCACGCTCTGCGTCTCATCCCAGGTCGGCTGCACGCTGACCTGCAAATTCTGCCACACGGGCACGCAGAAGCTGGTGCGCAATCTTTCGACGCCGGAGATCGTCGGCCAGGTGATGGTGGCGCGGGATCAGATCGGCGAATGGCCCTCGCCGAAAGATGGGCGCCTGCTGTCCAACATCGTGATGATGGGCATGGGTGAGCCGCTCTACAATTTCGACAATGTGGCGAAGGCGCTGAAGATCGTCATGGACGGCGAGGGCATCTCCATCTCCAAGCGCAAGATCACGCTCTCGACCGCCGGCGTGGTGCCGATGATCCATCGCTGCGGCGCGGAGCTGGGTGTCAATCTGGCGATCTCGCTCCATGCGGTGAACGACGAGCTGCGCGACCGCATCGTGCCGATCAACAAGAAATATCCGCTCGCGGAATTGCTGGAGGCCTGCCGCACTTATCCGGGCCTCACCAATGCGCGGCGCATCACCTTTGAATATGTGATGCTCAAGGACGTGAACGACTCGCCGGCGGAAGCGCGGGAGCTGGTGCGGCTGCTGAAGGATATTCCGGCGAAGGTGAACCTGATTCCCTTCAATCCCTGGCCGGGCGCGCCGTTCGAATGCTCGACGCCGGAAGCGATCACGCGCTTCTCCGATATCGTGTTCGACGCCGGCTATGCCTCGCCCGTGCGCACGCCCCGGGGCCAGGACATCATGGCCGCCTGCGGCCAGCTCAAATCCGAAAGCATCCGGCAGCGGCGCTCGGCTGCACCCATCGCGCAACCCACGGCGTAGCGTAGCCCCACCACTAATAGTGGGTGCGGTCTCCATCTCTCCAGATAAAGTGTATCGGCCGCTTTGAACCGCTAGGCCTATCGCTCCGCTTGCATCGGAATCGCGGGTCGGAGGATACTGCTCGGCCCCGCCGGGCAGGGAAGAGAGGCCGCCGCCTCATGCAGGATACGATCGAACCGCCGCAATCCTCGGCCGCGAGCCCACAGGTTCTCGCCGCGGCAGCAACGGGAATTACCGATCTGGTCGGCGGCATGGGCGGCGATGCGGAGCGGGTCCTGCACGCCGCGAAGATCGACAAGAGCGCGCTGGAAAACCCGATCAACGAGATCAGCCTCGGCCAGTATTGCCGCATGTTCGAGCAGGCGGCGATCGAAACCCAGTACGACAATTTCGGCCTGCGTTTCGGCATCGATTTCAAGCCGCGCCAGCTTGGGCCGCTGGGCTATATGGCGATCAACTCGCCGACGCTGTCGGCGGGCTTGCGCAATCTCGTGAACTACTTTCCGGCCCATCAGCAGATGTCGACCCTGGCGATGCACCAGGACCGCGACGTCATGACTCTCGAATATCAGATCAATGACGGCCGCATCGGCTCGCGCCGCCAGGATGCGGAGCTGTCGCTGGGGATGTTCTGCAACGTCTTCTATCACGCGCTCGGCAAGCAATGGACGCCGCTGGAGATCCATTTCGAACATCCGCGGCCGTGGAATCCGCGGGAGCACGAAGATCTGTTCGATGCGCCCGTGTTCTTCTCCCAGCCGACCAACGCCATCCTGTTCCGCCGCCGGGACATGGATGTGCTGATGCCCGAGCCCGATCCCTATCTGTTCAGCCTGCTGGAACCGATGATGAGCGGCCGCCGCCGGCGCGCCATCCCCAGCGATCTGGTCGGCCTGGTGCAGCAGAAGATCGAAGCCCATCTTGGCCATGCGGACGCGCTGCTGACGAAGGTGGCCCAGGATCTGGGCATGAGCAGTTGGACCCTGCATCGCCGGCTGCGGGACCTGAATGTCAGCTTCAGCGATCTCCTGCGGGGCACGCGGCGCCAGCTCGCCATGCGCTATGTCGCCGAGCCTCACATTCCTCTGACGGAGATCGCACTGCTGCTGGGCTATTCCGAGCTCAGCGCCTTCAGCCGCGCCTTCCATCAATGGGCCGGCATGTCGCCCGCCCGCTATCGCCGGGAATGCGTGAAGCGGCGCGCGAACGGTGGGAGTTAGAGTGCAGCATCTTCCGGCGTAGTGAGCCCATTCTTGTTTTCCCCGCGAAAGCGGGGATCCAGGAGTTGCAGCGCGCTCGTCATCCCCTGGGCCCCCGCTTTCGCGGGGGAAACTATCTTGGAAGAGGACCCTTCGGGATTGTGCGCCTTGCGCGCTACTGCGTGCGGCCCTCGATCGCGTCGAGGGTCCTGATGATCCGCTCCTTCGCCCGCTGGATGCCGGAATTGCGGCCGCTGATATAGATGCGGCCGGCGGCGCCGATCATCTGCACATCCACCAGCGTGTTCTCCGGCGCCACTTTCTCCGCCTCGTTGGCGGCGACGGCGGCGAACAGCGCCGGCACCATCTCGAAGATCAGCAGCGTTTCCCCCGGCAGGATCATCGAGGCTTGGCGGTTGCGGTTGATGATCACCGCATGCTGATCGGTGATGTCCTCGATCACATCGGTATAGAGCAGGCGCGGCTTGAGCTGGTCGGTCGCCTTGCGGCCGATGCCTTTCAGCACCGCCGCACCCGCCCGGTTCACCTCGTCGGCGTCATTGCTGTGCAGCTCCAGCACGCCGAACTGCCGCTCGACGAACAGAATGCCCGGCTCCACCGACGGCACCGATTTCAGCGCCAGATCGATGATGCGCTCGATCGCCAGCCCCGGCGCCACCTCGATGATCAGGGAGTTGCTGCCCTCGAATGGCGGATAGCCCCGCGCCCGCGTCGGCGTGCCCATATAGGCCGCGAATTGCGGGCGAAGATTCTCGATCGGCAGATAGACGCGCAGCTCAGTCATGACTCATCACCGCCGCCCCCACGACTTTGAGGCGCCATGAGGGCGATGGGACTGCTTACTTCTGGCCGGCGGTGAAGTGCTTGTTGAGATCCGGGTGCGGCCGCGGAATGACATGGACGGAGACCAGCTCGCCGATCGCCGTGGCAGCTTCCGAGCCCGCCTCGGTCGCCGCTTTCACCGCGCCGACATCGCCGTTGATGATGACGGCGACCAGGCCGTCGCCCACCTGCTCACGCCCGACGATGGTGACGTTCGCGGCCTTGACCATGGCGTCGGCCGCGGCCAGTGCTGCGACATAGCCCTTGGTTTCGATCAGTCCGATGGCATTCGACATGTTTCTCTCCTCGCTCAAAATGAAAGTGATGGTGGATTGGATTACTTCTTCGCCTTGTCCGGCCTGCTGGCGGACTCGTCGATGGAACCGATGATCAGGGCATCCAGCGGCGGCGGCTTGCCCTGGAACCAGGCGGCCGCGACGGAACCGGTGGCGACGAGCACCCGCTCGCCGACGCCGCAGCCCAGCACGTCGAAGGCCACAAGCCTTGTGCCCTTGCCGTCATCCAGTTCGATTTCCAGCATGGCGCCGCTGGGAACCTCCTTCAGGCGCTTGGTGGACCAGACATTGCCAATCACGGTTGCACGCAGCATGGCTATTCCCTTTCGATCACGACGCCCAGTTGCCGGGCCTTGTCGCGGGCCAGTGGCGTCACAACGACGCCCTTTGCGACGGTGAGTTTCTTGCCGCTCTTCGCAGCGGCGACGATGTGCCGTTCGGCGACGAGTCCCTTGTCGATGCGGTGTGCGCCGGCGGACTGTGCGGCGGCGGCCGGAGCGCGTTCCGTGCGTGGTAGAGCAGTTGATGAGATCACGGGACGCCGGCCGCTTTTCGCCAACCGGAACTTCATTCGTCCCGACTTGATCGCCTCGCGGCTGTCCGCAACCTCGGCGAGAGCCAGCAAGCGATGGATGAAGCGCTCGAGATCCGCATCGGTCGTAATCGAAACTTCTTCCATGCGCTGATTCGCTGGCGCTGAAGTTACGACAGTCTTTGTAGCCTTCGGCACGGCCGCCTTGTTCTTCAGCGCCGCCGAGAGTTTTTTCTGCAGGTCCGCGGGCACGGCGTCCTGCAGCACCTGACGGATCAGGCCCCGCAGCGCCTCGCGGTCGATGGCGGTCCGGCTGCTCATTGCAGATTCTCCAGGGCCTGCTGCGCGGCGCCGGCGGCGCTGCGGATGTCGGACTCGCGGCCGCTGAGGTAGACGCGGCCGGTGGCGCCCATCATGCGGAAATCCACGACTTTGACGTCGGCATTCTTCTCCGCCTCGTTGGTGGCGAGGATGGCGTAGGAGGCCGGCTGCATCTCCAGCACGAACAGCGACTCGCCGGGCAGTATCATCGATCCCGACTTGTTGCGGTTGATGAGGAAGGCGTGGGAGTGGTCGATGCGGGTGATGATCTTGGACGCCAGGATCTGCGGCTTCAGCGCCTTGTCCTCGGTGGTGCCCAGCGACTCCAGCACGGCGGAACTCGCCGCCTTCACCGCCGCTGTCGACCGGGAATGGATCTCCAGATAGCCGAACTGCCGCTCGACCACGAGGATGCCGCCCTGCACCTCCGCATGTTTCAGCGCGACATCGGTCAGCGACTCGATATCCAGGCCCGGCGCCACTTCGATGATCTGCGCCGCCATGTTGGTGCGCGGCAGGGAGCCGCGGATGAATGTGCCGAGATAGCACATGGTGCGCGGCTGCAGCTGGTCGATGAAGATGAAGGAGCGAAGCTCGGCCATGCTTTGATCTCAGCTCATGAACATCTGCCGGAGCTCTTCGAGCACCAGCTGCCGGATCTCGTCGCGCATGCCGGCGAGCGCGTCGTCATCGTTGGCGCGGGCCGGGGCCGAAATATGCGCGCCGCCCGCCGCCGGCCAGGACACCTCGTCCCAGGGCTCGATGCCGTCATAGTCGCCAAGAGCGGCCTCCGCCTCCTTGGGATAGGCGATCCGCGTCCAGTTCATCAGATGCTTCGGCGCGATGTTCTCGCCGATCGAACTCCGTCCAAAAAAGCCGGTGCCGATGGTCATGCTCGGCGCCAGGTTGGTGTCGAAGCCGGCGGCGCCGGTGCTGCAGCCGCTGTTGACCGCGACCCGCAGGGCATTCACCGCGGCGGCGAAGGCCATGATGGTCTTGGCGTTCTTGCTATGGATCGCCGCCGAATGACCGGCGCCGCCCAGGCGGATCAGGGTACGGCTCACGGCGATGCCGCGCTTGGCGTGGGGCACGCGGTGGAAGCCCAGAACGGGGCACAGCTTCTCCCGGCAGAACGGCTCTTCCGGCATCGCCAGGTCGAACGGCGCCAGCAGGATCCTGGCCTTCGCCGGCGCCCGGAATCCCGCTTCCTTGGCGATCCAGCTCGCATCCTTGCCGATGGCCGCGATGTTGAAGCGGTCCTCGGGGAACAGGTAGGCGCGCAGCTGGTCCCGTTCCTCCTCGCTGCAGAGATGGGCGCCCTCGCTCTGCAGATGGCGCAGCAGCTTGTCGGCGATGGAATCCTCCGCCACCAGCACGGATTCATTGGTGCAGAGGATCGAATTGTCGAACGACTTGCTGGCGACGATGCGCCTGGCTGCCTGGGCCAGATCCGCCGTGGCGTCGACGAAGACAGGCGCATTGCCGGGGCCGACGCCGATGGCCGGATTGCCGGAGCGATAGGCTGCCCGCACGACCGGCGTGCCACCGGTCGCCAGGATCACATCCACCTGCGGCTGCATCATCAGCGTCTGGATCAGCTCGATGGTCGGCTGCTCGATCACCTGGATCACGCCGTCGGGCGCACCGGCCTTCACCGCCGCGTCATGCATCATCTTCGCCGCATCGGCGGTGCAGGCTTTCGCCAGCGGGTGCGGGCTGATCAGGATGGCGTTGCGGGTCAACAGCGCGCACATGATCTTGAAATAGACCGTCGACACCGGATTGGTGGAGGGAGTCAGGGCGAAGATCACGCCGGCCGGCCGGGCGATTTCGACGATCTTGTTCTCGTAGTCGATACGCTTCCCGACGAACAACTCGTCCTTATAATGCTCGTAGATGCCGCGGCTGCAGAGCTCGTTCTTGATTTTCTTATGTTCGGCGACGCCGAAGCCGGTCTCCTTGACCGCCCAATCGCCATAGTGCCCAGCCTTGGCGAAGCCGGCGTCGGCGACCGCGCGGGCGATCTTCAGGGTGCGGTCGCGGTCGTAGTTGGCGAACGCCGCCGCCGCCCAGCGGGCACGCTCGAGCATGGTCTTGGCATGCTCCTCTGCGGAGCGCTGCCGGATCGAGTCGCTCAGCTGACTTCGGGTCTGCTGCAATGCCGCTGACATGGGTTCGCCTCTCTCTCCCTTACGCCGCGCGCCTGACGCCCTGGCCCTTCACATCCTGGCGCGCCTCGGCGATGGAAACTTCTACCCGCTCGAGGATTTCCGCGCAGAGGTCATGGGTCTTCAGCACGCCGGGTTTGAACTGCAGCACCCGCGGATCGAGGGTGGAGAAGATCGCCCAGATGCCGTTCTTGTAGAGCGCCTTCATCACATGCATGGCGCCCTTCGGATGGTCGAACTCCAGCCCCATCACCACGCCGTTCTGGCGTATGCCGACGAAGAAATCGCCATAGAGCGACTGGATCTCCCGCAGGCCCTGGCCCATGAAGTCGGAGATGTAATGCACCATCGACCGCGTCTCCGGCCGGTTGCAGATCTCCAGCACCTTCAGCCCGACGATGCAGCCAAGCTCGGCGCCGCCGCCGGTGGACATATGGCCGAAGCCGTCCTTCTTCATCCAGCCGCCGCATTCCTCCGACGCGACGACGCAGCCCAGCGTGTAGAGCCCGCCGCTGATTCCCTTGGCGGTCACCAGCATGTCCGGCTTCACGCCATACTTATAGACTCCCCACATCTCGCCGGTGCGCATCAGGCCGGTCTGCACCTCGTCGGCGATGTAGAGCGCGTCATAGCGCTCGCAGAGCTTCTTCACGCCGGTGAGATAGCCTTCCTTCGGCATCGGAAAGCCGTAGGTGGCGGGAATGGTCTCCATCAGCACCGCGGCCACGTCGCGCTTTTTCAGCGCGTCTTCCATGGCGTTCAGGTCGTTGAACGGCACCTGCGGGAATTCCTCGGGCCGGTCGCTGAGGAAGAGCTGCGAGAAACGGCCGTCGCCTGCGCAGACGGCGAGGCCGGTATGGCCGTGATAGGCCTTGATCACCGACACGATCTTGCGCCGCTGCTTGGCGAAACGGGCGGCCTTGATGGCGATGTCGATCGCTTCGCCGCCGCCGCTGCCATACATGACATAGCGCATGTTCTCGGCGCAGGTCTTGACCAGCGCTTCCGCCAGCGCCGTCCGCGCCAGCGCCGGGAAATGGTGGTTGCCGATATCGAACATGTCGCTGCCGCGCTTCAGCGCTTCCACCAGCTCCGGATTGCGATGGCCAAAGTTGAATGTGCCGCCATTGAGATGCAGATTAATCAGCCGCTTTCCCGACAGGTCATAGATGAAATAGCCCTCGCGGCGGCCGATCACGAGATCGACGCCGAAATCCTGCCAGGACTGGGTCTTGCCGGGATTCCAATGGGCCTTGGATTTCTCCAGGAACTCTTCCTTGGAGTCATAGGCGAAATACCCGAAATCATGCATGGGATCGCTCCTGTCTCTCGGCCAAAATCTCAGTTGCCCATCTCTTCCAGCGCCGCCAGCGACTCCGGCAGAATCTGCCCACCGTCGATGATCAGCGTCTGTCCCGTGACATAGCCGGCTTCGTCGCTGGCGAAATACAGCGCGCCGTAGCCGATGTCCTCCACGGTGCCGAGCCGCCGCAGCGGCACTGAATCCGTCATCTTCTTCTCGTAATCCGGTCCCAGCCCTTCCAAGCCCTCGGTGCGGATGTTGCCGGGCATCACCGCGTTGATGGTGATCTTGCTGGGGGCCAGCTCGATGGCGGCGGTGCGCAGGAAGCCGAGCTGTCCCGCCTTGCTGGCGCCATAGTGGGTCCAGCCGGGATAGCCGGTGACCGGACCGGTGATGGAGGAGGTGACGATGATGCGGCCCTTGCCTTTCTTCTTCATGGCGGGCAGGCAGGCCTTCACTGCCAGGAAGGTGCCCTTCAGGTTGGTCGCCAGCACCTCGTCCCATTTCTCCGCCGTCATCTCCGTCAATTTGGCGGCGGGGAAGATGCCGGCATTGGCGCAGAGGATGTCGATGCCGCCATGGGCCTTCTCGGCCGCGGCGGCCATGCGCTCCATGTCCTCCCACTTCGTCACGTCGGCGGCGTGAGCCGCGGCGATGCCGCCGGTCGCCTTGATCTCGTCGGCGGTCTTCTGCGCCGCCGCTAGATCCCGCGCCACCACAAGCACCTTGCCCCCGGCCTTGGCGAACACCCGGGCGATGCCCTTGCCGATGCCCTTGCTGGCGCCGGTGACGATGACCGACCGGCCTGTGATGGATGTGAACATGTCTGATCTCCCTCGTTTTTCTTTCGTCCGGCGTATGGCGGCGCTCAGGCAAACTTGCTGAGATATTTGTCGGCGAGCATGCAGGCGCCCTCGGTGAAGGGAACGCCCTGGCTCTGGGCCAGCTCGGTCTCCGCATGGGAACCGATCCAGGCCACCAGCAGCAGCCGCCGCAGCATGATAAAGGTGGAAATTTCCGCCTCTTCCTCGGCGGAGAGGGCCGCGACCTTCCGGTATCCCGTCAGCCAAGCGGCGACCAGTTCCGGCACGTCCGGCCGATGCTCGATGAACGACAGCGCCGTGCCCAGGTCATAGAGGTACCAGCTGAATCCGCTGTCATCGAAATCGATGACCTTGGTCCTGGTCCCCTCCACCAGCAGGTTGGCCAGGCGTATGTCAGCATGAACCAACCCGAACCTTTCGCGGCCCATGCCAAAGCGCTCCAGCCGCCGCTTGATGGCCTGCGACAGCCGCTCCAGCAGCTTCACGCGGTCGGGCGTCAGGCCCATGCCGTCCTGCCAGCGGCCCCAATGGGGCTTCGACCCCAGCGAGGTCTCGTAATCCCAGATATGCCGGGTAAAGCCTGAGGGCAGCGTCCAGCCCTTGGCATGCTGATGCATCCGGGCGGACACCTCGCCCAGGCGGACGAACGGTTCCGCCAGCCCCTCTTCGGCCGGCTCGCAGCCGGTCATGAATTTGAACATCACGGCATGGCGCGGATCGGCCAGGTCGGGGCTGCGCAGCAGCTGGATCACGCTGCCGTCTTTGGCAGGAATCGGTTCAGGCGTCTCGACCCCGGCATCCCGCCGCAGCGCTGCCATCCACTGCAACTCGGAGTTTATCGCCTCCTTGCTGTGATAGCCGACGCGATGGATGCGCAGGATGGTGGGCTCTTCCAACGCCGGGTCGTCGACGCGATAGGTGGCGTTTTCCGACAAATTGATCAGCGTCGCGGTGGCGGCGGGCGAATGGCCCCAAAGCACCAGCGACTGCTTGGCCATGGAGGCCAGCCGCGCCAGAAGCTCCGCCACCGAACTTGCCGATCCGCTCATGATGTCAAACCGTTGCGGCGGCAGCCCCGCCGTTTCGGGACGGCCCGATGCGGGATTGCCAACCGCCGCAGCTTCGCCCTTCGCGGCCTTTCGGTCTTGACCCCAGCGAGCGAATATTTGACAGTTGATGACAGCGGCGTCGCGCCACTTGACGCCGTGAACCCCGCCCTAGGTAATTGATCGCAAATCGCCTTGGCAGACGCGGCGCCGTCTCGTTAGGCTAGAAGAACCGGAGGCCCGGCCGAATACGGCTGACCTCACGATCAGACAGGGAGAAGGAAAGAAAATGAGCCCGACAAAGTCAGCCCAGTTCACGCTGATGGCTTCGCGCCGTCAGTTCCTGAAGTCCACGGGTGCCGCTGCGGCGGTGGCCGCCGTCGGCACGGGACTATCCGGCACGGCGCAAGCGGCCCGCGAAACCGAAATGAACATCCTCTGCTGGGAGGGCTACAACAGCGCCCAGGTGCTGGATCCCTTCCGCAGCGCCAAGAGCGCGACGGTCAAGGCGGAATCGCTGACCAACGATCCCACGATGATCGACCGGCTGCGCGCCGGCGAGACCAATGTCTGGGACCTGATCAATGTGAACAACCCCTGGGCCCGCAAGGTCATGCATCCGGAAGGACTGATCAGGCCGCTCGACCGCGCCCGGATGGAGCCCTATTTCGAAAAGATGCTGCCGGCCTTCAAGCCGCCCTATCGCTGGGCAATGAGCGACGACGGCAAGGAACTGCTGGGCATGTGCCAGCGCTTCGGCCCCTACAGCTATGTGGTCAATACCGACAAGATCAGCCGCAAGACGGCCGAGGACCAGGGCTGGGATCTTTGGAACGATGCCGCCAACGCCGGCAAGTATGGCATTCTCGAGTCCGACGACTGGAACGTCTTCAATATCTGCCTGATCGCCGGATTCAATCCTTTTGTCGAACATACCGATGAGCAGATTGCGGCATTCACCGATGCGGCTAACAGGGTGTTCAAGGGCGCCAAGCTGATCGGCGATATCGCAACGATGAACCAGGCTCTGGTCTCGGGCGAGATCGACTTCCATATGACCGGCGGCACCTATAGCGCCTCGCCGGCCCGCGCCGACGGCAACAAGAACATCCGCGGCATCACGCCCCGCAAGGGCCCGATCGAAGGCAAGGGTGGCGTCTCCTGGATCGAGGTCACGTCGACCGTCAACAATCCGCAGCTTTCGCCCCTCGCCGTCGAGTTCCTCGAATATGTCCAGCAGCCGGAAACGGCCCATGTGGTGGCCTTTGCAGAGGGTACGTTCAATCCGGTGGCCCAGATGGGTAATCCCGATTGCTTCGGCCTGTTCACCGCGGACGAACTGGATGCCATTCAGTGGGACAGCCTGGAAGAGGAAATGGCGCTGTCCTACGAGTACGACATTCCGCCCGACTATACGAAGTTGCTCGATCTGATGAATGCCGCGAAGCGCGCGGCCTCCGGCGGCTGAGCAGCGCGGAATTCTGCAAACGGGCCCTCATCGGCAATTCTCGGACATGCTGTCCGGCCATGAGGGCCCATCTTCCTTTTCGCTGATGACATGCCGCCGCAACCATCACGGCCGCACAATCTGATCGGGCCATGAGTCAACAATCAATCCTGCAACTCCGCGGGCTCACGAAAAATTTTGGCCAGCTCACGGCCGTCAATCACATCGATCTGGATGTAGCCGAAGGCGAGTTCTTCACCATCGTCGGTCCCTCCGGCTGCGGCAAGACCACGCTGCTGCGCATGCTCGCGGGCATGGAAACGCCGACATCGGGCGACATCCTGCTGCGGGGCGAGCGGATCAATGACATGCCGGCGAACCAGCGGCCGACCTGCATGGTGTTCCAGTCGCTGGCGCTGTTTCCCCACCGCACCGTCGGCCAGAACATTGAGTTCCCGCTGAAGATCCGCGGCGTCGCTCCGGCGGCGCGCCGGGAGAGGGCGATGGCGCTGATGCGGCAATTGCGGCTGCCGGAGGATTACTACGACAAGCCGGTGACCCGCTGCTCCGGCGGCGAACGGCAACGCGTCGCCCTGGCCCGCGGCCTTGCCTACGATCCGCAGATCCTGTTCTTCGACGAGCCGCTGTCGGCCATCGACTACAAATTGCGCAAGACCCTGGAGAAGGAACTAAAGGACATCCACCGGGAGACCGGCAAGACCTTCATGTACATCACCCACAGCCTGGAGGAGGCGATGGTGATGAGCGACCGCATCGGCGTGATGCGCGGCGGGCGCCTGGTGCAGGTGGGCTCGCCGGAGCAGATCTATACCCAGCCCCAGGACAAGTTCGTCTCCGAGTTCATGGGCGAAGTGAATGTCTTCGACGTGCGGCTGCAGGATGACGGCCGGCTGGTGTCGAACGCCGTGCCCGGCAGTTTCATTCCGCCGCGGCTGCCGCCGGATTTCACCTCGGGCTACCTGGTGGTGCGGCCGGAATCCGTGCGCTTCCTGATCAAGGCCGATCAGACTGAGAATCATGTGCGCGGCCGCGTCTACAATGAATACGCCCTCGGCAGCCGCATCCAGTTCCAGGTGCGTGCCGGCGAGCAGGTCTTCATCGTGGAAACCCTGCGGCAGCAGATGATCGGCGGCCGGCGGGACGACGATGTGCTGATCGGCTGGAACGCCGCCGACAGCATCCTCGTGACGGGCTGAGCCGCGATGACATCAGGCAAGCTGGAGCGTTGGCTGATTCCCGGGCGGCGTCACGCCCTGCCCATCCTGACGCTGCTGCTGCTCGGATTTGCGGCGCCGCTGCTTGCGGTCATCGCCTTCAGCTTCGCGCCGCCGCGGACATTCTCCCTCTGGCAGATGCCGGGATTGGAAAACTACCGGACCGTCTTTGCGGAAACCTACTATCAGTCCTTCGCCTGGTCCCTGGCTCTGGCGCTGATCACCGTCACCATCCTGGCGCTGCTCTGCTATCCGCTCGCCTATGGCCTGGCCAAGGTATTCGGCAAATGGGCCAATGCGGTGACGCTGGTGCTGGTGCTGCCACTGTTCGTGTCGGAGAATCTGCGCCTCTATGGCTGGATCCTGTTCTTCATCAAGAACGGCGTGCTGCTGGGCACCCTGAAGTATTTCTTCGGCATCGAACCCGAAAGCTGGCTGTTCACGCCCACCATGACCGTGTTCGGCATGGTCTATGTCTATCTGCCATTCATGCTCTTCCCCATGACGCTGGGCGTGTCGATGGTGCCGCGGGAAACCGTCGAAGCCGCCGCCGATCTCGGCGCCAACCGGCTGCAGGTCTTCTATGAAGTCGAACTGCCGCTGGCGATGCCCGGCATCATCATCGGCGGCCTGCTGACCTTCGTGCTGGCCATGGGCGCTATTGCCGAAGCAAAGGTGCTGGGCGGCCAGTCGATAATCCCCATCGTGCATGATATCGAGATCGCCTTCACCTATGCGCAGAACTGGCCGTTGGGCGCGGCGCTGGCGGTGTTGCTGATGCTGGTCGTAGGCGCATTGGTGCTGATCGTGCTGCGCCGCTTCGATCTCGATCGCATCCTGAAGCGGGGCTAGGCGATGACCGGCCAGACATCCCGCGCCATGAGGGCGCTGCTCTGGGCCTGGGCGGTGGCGATCGCCGTGTTCCTCTATCTGCCGTCGATCTGCGGCGCCATCGCCTCCTTCGGCGCCAGCCGGTACTTCCTGTTCCCGGTACCGAACTGGAGCCTGAACTGGTACGAAAAGACGTTCAATTCGCTGGAGATTCACCAGCTGCTGCAGACGTCACTGACGATTGCGGCGATCGTCACGGTGATCTCGGTCGTGATCGCCTTCTTCGGGGCACTGGCGTTCGCGCGTTACGATTGGCGCGGCCGTTCGATCTATCAGAAGCTGGTGCTGCTGCCGATCTTCTTCCCGCAATCGGTCCTCGGGCTGGCGCTGCTGCTCTGGTTCAACTCCCTGGGCCTTCAGATGTCCTGGGTAACGGCTGTATTCGCCCACCTGGTCTGGATCGTGC
Source organism: uncultured Alphaproteobacteria bacterium (assembly GCA_963816235.1). Taxonomy (GTDB): domain Bacteria; phylum Pseudomonadota; class Alphaproteobacteria; order Dongiales; family Dongiaceae; genus DATKFM01. The sequence goes on from CAWFKD010000004.1 coordinate 108,033, forward strand.
CCGTGGTGACGCTGGTGATCTCGATCCAGGTCTATAGCTTCGACCCGGCTCTGGAAGAGGCGGCCTATGATCTCGGCGCCAACCGCTGGCAGGTGCTGCGGGAGGTGACGCTGCCGGTGCTGTGGCCGGGCATCTTCTCCGGCTGCCTGTTCGCCTTCCTGCTTTCCTGGGGAAACTTCCCGCTGTCGCTGTTCACGACAGGCGCCGATACGACCGTGCCGGAATATCTTTATGCCAAGATGGTGGCCGGCTATACGCCGGGCGTGCCGGTGCTGGGGACAGTTTCGACAGTGGGCGCCGGCCTGCTGCTGTTCGGCGGCTACTTCATCATCTGGGCGCTGCGCAACCGCCGCACCGGCTAGCCGGCCAGCCGCATCCAGGTCAGCTCATGCTTGTTGTGGTGCAGATGCAGTAGGCGGCTGCCAGGGATGGCGGCAAAGGCCGCTGCCGCGCCGTGATCGGTCTCGCCCTGGAACTTGATGGTGCAGACGAAGTTCCGCACCAGCCCCGACTCCAGCCAGCGCGTGACCAGCTCCAGCAGCTTCGCCGGATAGCAGACAATATCGCTGCACAGCCAGTCCACCGGCCCGACCGCTTGCGGCTCAAGGGCGAAGGCGCTTGCGGCGCGGTACTCGATGCCGGGCAGGGCGGCGATCTCCGGATCCAGCGGCGCCCGGTCGATGGCGATGACCCGCGCGCCCAGGGATTGCAGCACCCAGCTCCAGCCGCCCGGACTGGCGCCCAGATCCAGGCAGAGCTCACCCGGCTGCGGCCAACGGCCGGCCAGAGTCAGCGCCTCCCACAGCTTGAGATAGGCCCGGTTGGGCGGCGCGGACTTATTCTCGATGAATTCGACGACGCCATTGGCAAAGGCGCTGGAACAGTGGGGCGACGCCAGCAGCCGGTTGGCATCCAGCAGCATCCAGGATCCCAGCGGCGCTTTCGGCAGCGCCGCCGGAAACACAAGCGGCTTGGCGCTGACATGGGGCAGCTTCTCCTGGATCAGGCTGGCGCGGCGGTGCAGGCGATGGGGATAGAGCGCCCAGTTGCGCTGCATATCGCGTAACGCCTTGGCCGCCTGCGATATGGACTCGAATTCGATCTCCCTGACATCGTGCCAGACATTCGCTGCCCAGGCGGCAGGCCGCGCGGAGCCATCAGCCAGCATTAGCCGGCCGTGGCGTTCGCGAATACGGTCGCGCCCCAACTCCTGTTCGAGTTGCGCCTCAAATCCCTCGGCAGCCAGATAGCCGGTCGTCTCCAGCCGATCCATCGCCGGGAGATCAGCGCGTTTGCCGTGCCGCGATCAGCAGATCGGCCAGCTCGGCAAAGCCGCCGCCGCCCCGCGCGCGCGTGATATATGTCGGCGGCGTTGAAATGCGGTCGCCAAAATCCGCCACATTGGCGACGCCCACCCCGTGCGGAAAGAAGCCGAACATCGGCTGATCGTTCGGCGAATCGCCGGTGAAAACGAACTTCTCCCGCTGCGCGTCAAGATCGATGCCGAACGCCTCGGCCATCAGGATTCTGGTCATGCCCAGCTTGTCATAACTGCCGAACCAGCCATTCACATGGATGGAGCTGGCCTTCGCCGTGGCGCCGCTCTCTTCGAAGATCTGCAGGATGCGGTCGATGGCCTTGTCCGGCAGTGGCGGCACGTCCTCGCAGAAATCGATCGCCAGGTCCGCTTCGCGATAGAGCTGGTCCGAGGCGATGCCGGCGCCCGGCACTTCCTTCAGGATGCGCTCGCGCACCGCCACCAGCCGCGCGCGGTTGGCGGCGCGTGTCGCCTCGTCCATCAGGAATCGCTTCTGCAATTTCCGCGCCTTCGGATCATGGCGGAAATAGAAGGCGCCGTTCTCGCCCACGACGGCATCCACCGGCCACATGCGGGCGATATGATCGCACCAGCCCGCGGGCCGGCCGGTGATGGGAATGACCAGAAGGCCCGCCGCCTGCAGCCGCTCCATCGCGCCATAGGCCACAGCCGGCAGCCGGCCTTCGCTGGTCAGCGTGTCGTCGATATCCGTAAGCACGCCGATAATGGCGCGGCGGGCGGGCAGGGGGAATTGTTCGAGAGGCAACATGGGACGGCGAGAGAAGCCGATTCCGTTGCCACATTCAACGCCAAAGCTGGCGGTCTGGATTAGCTGCCGACCTGGATATCGTCGGTGGCGGCGGTGCCGGTTGTGAGCCCCGAGTTGATGCCGCTGAAGGTCAGCAGTTGCGTATCGGCGACGGTATCTCCGTTGCTGTCGATCCAGAGCTGGGTGTCGGCGCCCGCGACGATCAGGATCACCCGGCCGGCGCGGTCGACGGCGGCCACGCCCAGCCCGTCGAACAGCCCGTCCAGATCGACGAAATCCTGGCTGACGCCGGAATTGCTGAAACCGGTGACGATGTCGCCGGCCTCCAGCAGGCTGGCGAAGATCGCCGTGTCGTTGTTCTGGCCGAAATTCAACGCATCGGCGCCGGTGCCGCCATTGAACAGGTCGTTGCCCAGTCCGCCGATGATCGTGTCGTTGCCGGCGCCGCCGATCAGCGTGTCCGGATTGCCCTGGCCGTCCAGGATATTGTTGCCGCTATTGCCGGTCAGGATGTTGGAGGTGCCGCTGCCCGTGCCGTTGATATTGCCGGCGCCGGTCAGCGTCAGGTTCTCCAGGCTGGTGAAGGCATTGAGGTCGAGGGTGATCGAGGACTGCACGCTGTCGGTGCCGCCGCCGCCGCTCTCGACGATGGAGTCGCCGGCGTTGTCGACGATATAAGTGTCGTCGCCCGATCCGCCGGTCATGGTGTCGGCGCCCACGCCGCCATTGAGGATATTGTTGCCGCCATTGCCGGTGAGGCCATTGTTCAGACCGTTGCCGGTGCCGTCCACATTGGCACTGCCGGTCAGGGTGAGATCCTCGACCTGGGCGAAGCTGGCCAGGCTGAAGCTGACGGCGCTCTCGATCCGGTCTATGCCGCCGCCCGCCGCCTCGACGATGCTGTCGCCGGCATCGGTGTTCACGTAGACATCGTTGCCCAGGCCGCCGGTCAGCGTGTCGTTGCCCAGCCCGCCGGTCAGGGTATCCGCGCCATCGCCGCCCGACAGCTTGTTGTTGCCGTCATTGCCGATGATGGCGTTGTCGCCGGTGTTGCCCGTGCCGTTGATATTGCCGGCGCCGGTCAGCGTCAGGTTCTCCACATTGGCCAGCGCCGCGATCGTGAAAGTCACCGAGGACTCGACCCGGTCCGTGCCCTCCGCCGCCAGCTCGGTGATCGTGTCGCCTGTGCTGTCGACCACATAGACGTCGTTGCCCTTGCCGCCGATCAGCGTATCCGTCCCATTGCCGCCATTCAGCGTGTCGTTGCCGTCGCGGCCGTCCAGGCTGTTGGCGCTGGTATTGCCGGTGATGCGGTTGTTGCCGGCATCGCCGAAGCCGTTGAAGGCGCCGCCATTGGCCAGCGTCAGATTCTCGATGTTGGCGACCGATGTCAGGTCGAAGGTCATCTGGGCATTGACCGTGTCGAATCCTTCGCCCGGATTCTCCTCCAGCACGTCGACGAAGGTCGTGCCGATGACGAAGACATCGTTGCCCAGGCCGCCGCGCATGGTATCTGCGCCGGTGCCGCCGGTGATCGTGTCGTCGCCGCCATTGCCGATCAGCAGGTTGGCGCCGGTATTGCCGTTCAGCCGGTTGTCGCCATTGTCGCCGGTGCCGTTGAGCGCCGCTGCGCCGGTCAGCGTCAGATTCTCGATATTGGCGACGGTCGTGAGGTCGAAGGTGACCGAAGAACTGATGGTATCAATGCCCTCGCCGGCATTCTCCACCAGCAGGTCGGTCAGCGTATTGATCGTATAGGTATCGTCGCCCTTGCCGCCGATCATCGTGTCGATACCGTTGGCGCCGTTCAGGGCATTGTTGCCGCTGTTGCCGGTGATGACGTTGTTGGCGTTGTTGCCGGTGCCGTTGATGTTGGCCGCGCCGGTCAGCGTCAGGTTCTCGATCTGCGCCAGCGCATTGATGTTGAAGGTGACCGACGACTGGATCGTGTCGGTACCGCCGCCGGCCAGCTCGGTGATCGCATCGGTGGTGCTGTCGACGATGAAGGTGTCGTCGCCGGTCCCGCCCGCCAGGCTGTCGGTGCCCGCGCCGCCTTCCAGCGTGTCGCTGCCGATACCGCCGCTCAGGCTGTTGTTGCCGCTATTGCCGGTGATGACGTTGTTGCCGTCATTTCCGGTGCCGTTGATGTTGGCCGCGCCGGTCAGAGTCAGGTTCTCGATCTGCGGCAACGGCACGATGGTGAAGGTGACGGAAGACAGGACCGTGTCCGTGCCCTGGCCCGCCAGCTCCGTGATTACATCCGTGGTGCTGTCGACCACATAGCTGTCGTCGCCCGTGCCGCCCGCCAGGGAGTCGATGCCGGCGCCGCCATCCAGCGTATCGCTGCCGCCCGCGCCGCTCAGGCTGTTGGCGCCGCCATTGCCTGATATCTGGTTGTTGAGGCCGTTGCCGCTGCCATTGATCCCGGCGCCGCCGCTCAGCAGCAGGTTCTCCACCTCAGGCGTGGCCGTCAGGTCGAACGTGATCGAGGACTGCACGGTATCCGTGCCCTCGCCGGCATTCTCGCCGATGAGCTCGCCGGTTTCGTCGATGACATAGACGTCGTCGCCCGCGCCGCCGGCCAGGCTGTCGCCGCCGCTGCCGCCGGCAAGCGTGTCGTTGCCCAGGCCGCCCAGCAACGTATCGTCGCCGCCGCCGGCGCTGAGACTGTCATTGCCGCCGCGCCCGTCGATAAGGGCATCGACGCCCGCCGTCGAAGGGATCGCCAGCGTGTTGTCGTTATCGTCGGTGTGCAGCACGGTCAGGGATACCGTGGCCTTGCTCTGGCCGCCGCTGCTATCGCTGACGGTGTAGTCGAAAGCGCCGGCGCCGGCGCTGGTGCCGCTGAAGATCACGTCGCTGCCGCTCAGCGATGCCGTTGCATTGGCGAAACCGCCAACCGCGGTCACCGATAGCGCCTCGCCCTCGATGTCGCTGTCATTGGCCAGCAGATCCGCCATGGCCACGGTGAAGGCCGTGCCGTCGGAAACAATGAAGCTCTCGCCGGCGACCACGGGCGCGTCATTCACGCCATTGATGGTCACGGTGACGGTCGAGGCGGCCTTGCCGCCATTGCCGTCATCCACCAGCACGGTGAAGCTGTCTGTGGCGCTGCCGCCGGCGGGCAGGGTCTGCAGGGCCGCGCCGGGCGTGTAGAGGAAAGTGCCGTCGGCGTTGACCAGCACGCTGCCGAGGGCGGGCCCGGTGCCAAGGCTGTGAGTCAGCTTGTCGCCGTCGGCATCCGTGGAAACAACCGTACCGCCGATCTTGCCGTCTTCGGTGCCGCTGACGGCGACATCGGCGGTGACGGGCGCGTCGTTCAGGCCGTTGATGGTGACAGTAACCGTTGATGTGGCTTTGCCGCCGTTGCCGTCATCGACAAGCACCGTGAAACTGTCCGTGGCGCTGCCGCCCGCGGGCAGCGCTTGCAGCCCGGCGCCCGGCGTATAGACGAATGTGCCGTCGGCATTGACCACGACGCTGCCCAGCGCCGGTCCGCTATCCAGACTGTGTGTCAGGGTGTCGCCGTCGATATCGGTCGAAACGACTGCGCCGCCGATCTTGCTATCTTCATCGCCGCTGACCGCGACATCGGCCGTGGCCGGCGCGTCGTTCAGGCCGCCAACGGTGACAGTCACGGTTGAAGTTGCCTTGCCGCCATTGCCGTCGTCGACCAGCACAGTGAAGCTGTCGGTTGCAGTGCCACCGGCTGGCAGTGACTGCAGGCCGGGACCCGGCGTATAGGTGAATGTGCCGTCGGCATTGACGACGACGCTGCCCAGCGCCGGCCGCTTGCCAGCGAGAAAGTCAGGAGATCGCCATCGGGATCGGCGGCGGTCACCGCGCCCGACACCGTGCTCTCTTCATCCGTCGTCACGGTCTGGGGATCGGCGCTCGGCGCCCGATTAGGGATCGCGGCAATGTCCACTGGCAGGAAATCGTCATGGAGGAGATCGTCTGCCGATTCGACCCGCAACTTCGTGTCGGCCAGCGCGCCGCCGGAAATCTCGAGGCCATCAAGGGAATCGCTGTCGATGAAAGCCGTGAAAGCGGCGCCCTGGTTCGGTACGAAGACAGGGGCATCGTCGCCTTGGGATTGCGGCGAGTCACTGTCGCCGGCGGGGGCCTGCAACTCCGACAGCGGCGCCGGCGCCTCATCCTGTGCCGCAGGCGAAAGGCTGTTCCGTTCGAGCGAATTCGCCGGGATCCTGCGCCGGGGCCACGCCAGCCACGGCGTTCTCCGGCTGGATCTGCGCCATCAGCGTCACCGCGCCGCGTTCAGCGACCGGCATTGCCGTCTTCGTGTTTTCGCCTAGCATCTCTGGCATCGTTGCGAGCCTTGTTCTTTCTTGGGAACTGCGACTGCCGCTCCATAGGGGGGTACGCCATAGGATTCTATGAAGTGACGGTTACCCGGGGGTTAAGTCCGAGCCGTTGTGGTTGAGAATTTTGCCCGGTATAACAATGCGTTAAGGCGCGTTAACCATGATGGAAACCGCCGGCTGCCGCCAGTGATTCCCGGCATTTGGTTAGGAGCCTGGTTATGCGCGCTTAACGAATCGCCGTCCGAAGCGGCGTCAGCAGGGGGAGTGGATTCCATGGCAAAACCGCCGAAACCCGTGATTTCCCGGGTGAAAGTCGATGGCTACAGCGTCGTCACCTACAGCTATGGCAGCGGCGACGAGGTGCTCTTCTTGCTTAACGGCGGTCCCGGGCTGCCCTGCAATTATCTGCGCGAACCCCTGATCGCCCTCGCGGATCAGGGATACCGGGTGGTGACCTACGATCAGCTCGGCTGCGGCCGTTCCGACAAGCCGACGGACAAGTCGCTCTGGAACATCTCCCGCTATGTGGAGGAGGTGGAGACGGTGCTGCGCGCTCTCGACCTGCCGCCGGTGCATCTCCTGGGCCATAGCTGGGGCGGCTGGCTCAGCATCGAGTTCGCGCTGACCTATCAGGCCTCGATCCGCACCCTGATCCTGTCGAACACTTGCGGCGACATGCCCCATCTGGTGAGCGAGCTGAACCGCCTGCGCGGCGCGCTCGGGTCCGAGACCGTGGCGATGATGCAGCGCCATGAGGCGATGGGGCAGTTCGATCATCCGGCTTACAAGGGCGCGATCACCGTGCTGAACTACCGCCATGTGCTGCGGCTGGATGTGGCGCCGAAGCCGGCGAACGACTCGCTGAAGGACTGGAACATGGGCCCTTACATGGAGATGCAGGGGCCGAACGAGTTCCTCTATATCGGCAACCTCAAGGACTGGAACCGCATCCCCGACATGCACCGCATCACCGTGCCGTCGCTGGTGATGTGCGGCCAGCATGACGAGATGACGCCGGTCTGCGCCATGCGCATGCAGCGGGCCCTGCCGGATGCGGAGATCACCGTGTTCCCCAACAGCTCCCACATGCCGATCTATGAGGAAGCCGACGCCTATCTGGCGCGGCTGACGAAGTTCCTCGGCAAGCATCGCCGGAAAAAATCCGCGGCGCGCCGCCGGCGTTGAGGAAGCACGCCATGCTGATCGTCAGCTACAACATCCAGTTCGGCTGCGGCCGCGACGGCAAGGTCGACCTCGCCCGCATCGCCCGCACGGTGGCCGCCGCCGATCTCATCCTGCTGCAGGAGGTGGAGCGCCATTGGCGCCCCGCCCATGGCGATCAGGCGGAGGAGCTGGCGCGGCTGCTGCCCGGCTATCGCTGGGTCCATGGCCCCGCCGTCGATCTCGACGGCAGCAGCATCGGCGCCGATGGCCGCGTCGACAACAAGCGGCGCCAGGTGGGCCTCATGATCCTGTCGCGGGCGCCCATCCTCTCCACCCGGCGCCTGGTGCTCGACAAGGTGCCGGTGCGCGGCAAGATCGCCGACGACGCGATCTTGCTGGAGGCGGTGATCCCTGCGGGCCGGAGCGGGCTGCGCGTCTACGACACGCATCTCTCCTATCTCTCCCAACGCCAGCGGCAGCGCCAGGTGGAGCAGATCCGCGCCTTCATGCAGTCGGCGCCCCTGCGCGGCCCGGTGATCATCGGCGATGGCATAGATCCCGCCGCCTTCAAGGCCGATTGGGTCGAACTCGAGGCCGCCGCGCTGCCGCCGATGCCGGCGCCGGCCATCATCATGGGCGATTTCAACATGACGGTGCGTTCGCCGGAGTACGAGTCCCTGGCCGGCGCGCTCGATCCCGTCTATGGCCGCCTGGTGGAGGCCGACCGCTTCGCCGATGTGCTCACTCTCGCCGGCCTGGCGGAGAACGAAGGCATCACCTTCCCCGGCTCCCGCGGCAAGCAGCCGAAACGCATCGACCACGGCTTCGTCACTGCCGATCTCGCCGGCGCGGTCAAGCGCGCCTGGATCGACGATGCCGCCGACGGCTCCGACCATCAGCCTGTGTGGGTGGAGCTGGATATCTAGATTGTGCTGAAAACAACGAGGAGGACGGTCAATGAAGGATATTGCTGGCTTCATCAAGACCACGCTCATCGGTGGCGCCCTGGTGATCCTGCCGCTGGCCCTGGTCGCCATCCTTCTTGCAGAAGGCGCTCGGAGCCGCCCATAAGGCCCTGCAGCCTCTGGCGTCTCATATGCCGGGCGGAACCTTGCTGCCCGATCTGATCGCGATCGGGCTGGTGGTCCTCGTCTGCTTCCTGGCCGGCCTGCTCATCCGGACAACGCTCGGCCGGCGCTTCCGCGATGTTCTGGAGCGGCGGCTCTATGATCGCGTGCCCGGCTACAAGCTGCTGAAGGCCGTCGGCGGCGGCTCGTTCTCCGACAGGGAAGGGCGCGCTTTCCAGCCGGCCTTTGCCGAGATCGGGGCCGGGCTCGTGCCGGCCTTCATCATGGAACGTCATGACGACGGACGTGTCACCGTGTTCGTGCCCTCTTGCCCCACACCGGCGGTCGGCTCTCTCCAAGTGTTGCCGGCGGGCAAAGTTCATCCGGTCGATGTGCCGCTGTCGAAATTCACCAGCTGCATCTCCGCCTGGGGCCTCGGCGCCAAGGACCTGGTGCCGGCATCAGCGGCGGTGGGCGCGGCCAGTTGAGAGTGATTCCGCCGACCTGACCTGCATGGCGTAGGATCAGGTGCAGATCGTCGTGTCAGGATAAGAACCCCTCTCCCCTCGCGGGAGAAGGGGAGCTTGTACCGCCGTCAGATCTTTTCCTGCCGCCGCATCCTGGCGACAAAAGCGGTGCCGCAGGAAAGCTTAGCCGTCGTCGGCGCCTCGGCGTCCAGCACGCGCCAGAACGGCGTGATCTCGGTCAGAGCCTTGCCCTGCTTGTGCGCCTCCAGCGCCGCCTCCGCCACAGTGCGCAGGTGAAACCCCGTGGTGATCGGGCAGGTGACCTCTGCCTTGTACCGCCGCGCCAGCTTCCGCCGGAACGTCTTCACATCCATGCTCTCGCCCCGGGGAATTCCATCGATGAATCTGGCGACGATGGCGGGCGAAGGGATCAGCATGATCTCGCCCTTCTTCATCCCGGCGATATCCATCGGCGCCGGTTTCACTTCATGGGGCCGCGACGACTGAAATTTCTCGGTCCAGGATTTTCTTTGCTTCATCACATCGCCTTTTGATCCATCCCCTCACGCCAGCGGCAGGCAGATATCCGTCAGCAGCTCCATCGGCGCCGTGTCCCGCGGGTTGTTCAGATACTCTTCGACGATCGGCCGGTCGGCAATTTCCCGCCCCGACTGCAACAGCCAGGTGCCGTACAGCCATTGATAGGCCGCCCGCATATCCGCATAGGGTCCCTTGTGCCGCAGCACTGCATAGCTGCCGCCGGCAATCTCCGTCGCCACCGCCGGCGCCTCTACCTCCAGAACCTTGCCGACGATCATGCAGGCCCGCGATCTCAGCTCCGCCTCCAGCACCGACGACGGATCATCATAGAACAGTCCGGCCATGCGCATGTCCGGCGCGATGAGGCCGCGCCCGCCGAGCCAGCCGAACAGCGCCTCGAACGCCCGGCCGATCTCCAGATAGGATCCCCGGTGATCCACGCCCACGGTCTTCATATCAGGCATTGTCTTGATGGTGACCTCGTACATGCTCGCACTCTGCTCCCGTTGCGCTTGTTGAAAGCCGGTATGGCTGCCGTTCCGACGATACTGCGCCGGCGGCAGGCCATAGACAGAGCCGAAGATGCGGGTGAAGGACTGCAGGTTCTTGTAGCCGCTGCGCGCGGCGATCTCCTCGATCGTCATCGCGCTGTTGGCCAGGTGGCCGGCCGCCCGGTGCAGCCGCAGCCGCTTCACCGTCGCCGCGATCGTCTCGCCGTGGATGGCGTGATAGATGCGGCGCCAGTGATGGGGCGACAGGCAGGCCACCTCGGCCAGCCGGTTGAGGTCCAGCTCTTCGTCCAGGTGGTCGTGGATATAGGCGGTAACCCGACCCAGCCTCTCCTCATAGTTCGTCCAGCCACAGCGTTCCTTCATTCCCTTCCGTTCCATCTGAAGTCGGCAGAGGACGTATCATAGCCCGAATTGACAAATCTTGCGGAGTTGGGAATCCCGGCGCGGGGCGGTCGATTCGATAGTTGTCAGGCCTTCACCCGCGCACCGTTGGCCGGCTCGATGCCGGCTTGCCGGCCCAAAGGTACCACAGGGCGAGCAGCGGCGCGTCGCCCGAGGCCATGGCGTGTTTTACGTTCGGCTCATTGTAAAGTGTGCCACCGATGCCGGGCTCGAACCAATCCGACTCGCCATGCTGGAAGCGTCCCGGCGACAGGACGAGATACACCTCTTCGGGACTATGATTGTGGTCGGGATAGCGGACATGCGGCGCGAGCAGGGAAATCCCTATGACGATATCCTCCCGATGTTCAAGACCGCCCGCCCCGACGATCGTCGCATTGGCATGCCCCTCCGGCCAATTGTCGCTGGCGAACGGGCCGCTCGCGGAGCGCTGCGTCCAACAAAGCAATGGCTCTAGGGTAGCGAACGCATCTGCCACCCGGGCCAGGGATGGCGAGGCCGCACGAGCCGTGGCAAGAGCGCCGTCGAGATGCTGGCAGACCTGTAGGCGCTTGGCAGTGTCGGTGCCGGCGCGGCCTGATGCCTGCATTGCGCCTTGGATCCTGCCGATGGCGCCGGCAGCCTCCGGACCGACGGCAATCGTATTGAAGGCCTCGGCGACGCTGGTCAGGAACTCTTGAAGCAAGGGGTTTCTGGCTGACATGAGGGCGTGTCTTATCACTTCTCTTGATGCGGCGTAACGGTCACCTGATGGAGCTCTTGCCGCTATATTGACCAGCACGGCCATGAGTCCGGCTGCGTTGCCTCGACTGAAAATGACATGCTATTGTCGAGTATAGCCAACGTTGTAGCGTGAGCAATGCGATGAAGCGCATCGTCAGCCTCACATTCGCTGTGGTGGTGCTGCTCTTCGGCGGCACAGTCGATGCTGGCAAAGTCGAAGACTGCAGAAGCGCTGAAAAATTACTTCACGCCGATTCCTCAGATGTCGTTGCGGCGTGCCGCCGGCTTGCTGATCAAGGCGACGCACACGCGCAGTTCGCCCTCGGCGCCATGTACGAATTCGGCAAAGGCGTGCCACGAAACCATGCCGAGGCCATGCGGTGGTTTCGAAAGGCCGCCGATCAGGACCTGGCGGCTGCACAGTTCGGCATCGGCTTTCTGTACGACAATGGCTATGGGGTCGAGCAGGACTATGCCGGGGCGGTGCAGTGGTACCGCGCCGCTGCCGACCAGGAATACGCCAATGCACAGTACCATCTTGGCCGGATGTATAAGCTAGGTCACGGGGTTCAGCGGAACGACGCCGAAGCGGCGCGATGGTTTCATCGGGCTGCGGTACAGGGACATGCCAGTGCCCAGTACCATCTGGGCTCGATGTACGAAGCCGGCCTGGGTGTGCCCAGGGATTTAGTGCAAGCTTTCATGTGGTTCGATGTGGCCGCCCGGTCGGCCGGCACCTCCGCGCACCAACAATATGCGATTCAATATCGTGACAACATCGCCAGCAAGCTGAACCTGGGCCAACTCCTGAAGGCAAGAATTCTGGCAGCGGAGTGGCGGCCGGAACCTTTGCAATAGGATTGTCGTGCCGGGTTGCATGGATCATCCGATGGATTACCGGTGAGGACTTGATTATCCAAGCCTGCCTCAACGGCGCGCGCGCCAGCGGCTTCCATCCCCGCCTGCCGTTGACGGTGGAAGCCATGGTACGAGACGCCATGGCTTGCGTCGCCGCCGGTGCCGCCGAACTGCATATTCATCCGCGCGGGCCGGATGGCCGGGAAAGTCTTTCGGCAGTTGATGCAACCGTCCTTGCTGTTCGGCGCGCCTGTCCCGGCACATTCATCGGCGTGTCGACGGGCGCATGGATCGAGAACGATGCGGAACGGACCCGCAGGTGCATCTCCATGTGGAAGGAATTGCCTGACTATGCCTCGGTGAACCTGTCAGAGACAGATGCGCCGGCAGTCATGGAACTCCTTCGCGATCGCGGTGTCGGTGTCGAGGCAGGGCTTGCATCCGTGGCCGATGCGGACCGGTTTGTGAAACTCGACCATTGCAGCCGCGTGTTGCGCATTTTGATCGAAATCGAGGAGCAGAAGCTCGAAGCCGCTTACCGGCTCGCAAACGACATTGCCGCGCTGCTCGACCATGCAGGCCTGCGGCGCCCGATCCTCCTGCACGGCTTGGATGCGACCGTCTGGCCCTTTGTCGAGATGGCATGCCGGCGCCGGTGGTCGACCCGCGTCGGGCTGGAGGACGGGAAGCAGCTCGCGGATGGAACCACGGCCCGCGACAATTCTGATCTGATAGCTGCTGCAGTCGCCTTCGCCGAGAAGTAGTCGGGCAGAGTGGACATCCTCTGCCCGAGCCATTCCGTCGATGTTCGCGCGAACAATGTCAGCCGCGCCGCGCCGCCTTGATCGCGGCGACGTCGATCTTCTTCATGTCCATCATCGCAGCAAACGCCCGCTTGGCTTCATCCCCGCCGGCCGCCATCGCCTCGGTCAGCACGCGCGGCGTGATTTGCCAATTGACGCCCCACTTGTCCTTGCACCAGCCGCACGCACTCTCCTGGCCGCCATTGCCGACGATGGCATTCCAGTAGCGGTCGGTCTCCTCCTGATCGTCGGTGGCGATCTGGAACGAGAAGGCCTCGCTTTGTTTGAACGCGGGACCGCCGTTGAGGCCGATGCAAGAGACGCCGGCAACCGTGAATTCGACGACCAGCACATCGCCCTTCTTGCCCGATGGGTAATCACCGGGTGCACGGACGATGGCGCCCACTGAACTGTCGGGGAAGGTCTTGGCGTAGAATCGGGCAGCAGCCTCGGCGTCCTTTTCGTACCAGACGCAAATCGTGTTCTTTGCCATCGCATGTCCTTTCACATTGAAGCCAGTTTTATGCCCGATCCGGTCTGACATAGGCAGCCCAACCGCATTTTTCCAGCCCGGTATCCATGTCCTCTTTGGGTCAGCAGGGGCGCCGCCTCAGCCTTTCAACACACCTTCCATGAGCCCCTTGAAGAAGAGCCGCTGGGCGAAGGTGAAGGCGATGATGCCCGGCGCGACGACGATGATGTAAACGGCGGCGAGGTTCGGCCACGACCATTGTCCCAGGCCGCCCTGGGCGGCGGCAAGGACGACCGGCATGGTGCGCGCCGCTTCATCGTCGACAAGCGTCATGCACAGCAGAAACTCGCCCCACGCCGCGACGAAATTGACGATGAATATGACCACCAGGCCATTGCGCACCATCGGCAGGCCGATCTACCATAGCGTCCGCCAGTGGCCGCATCCGTCGATCCGCGCGGCTTCGATCACCTCATGCGGCACCAGTTGAAAGACGCTACGCATGATCAGGACGCTGATCGCTAATTGTAGCGTGACATAAGGCAGGATGAGGCCGCTGGTGCTGTTGATGAGGCCCAGCGAATTCTGGATTTCGTAGACGCTGATGATCGAGACGACGCGTGTCGGGAAGTAGAGCGAAACCAGCAGCGCCGCGAAAGACCGCTGCCGCGCGGCCGCATATGCACGAGCGCATAGCCGGCAAGCACCGCGCAGAATGTCGTGATCAGGACAGTGGCGGTGGTGACGTAGATGCTGTTGAAAAGATTGATCGGCAGCGTGTCGATCCGATCGAAAACATAGCTGTAGTGGGTGAAGTCGAACCGTCGCGGCCAGAAATCGCCGCGCATCGCGTCGGGACGCGACTTGATCGACATCATGAACACCCACGCAGAGCGGCGCGAGATGATGATCATGAAGAGGTTGATCACGCCATGACGGACAATGGCGCCGCGGTTTCGCTCGAGCCAGCCCGGCCGGTCTCGGAGGACGTGACCGGTTGGCGGTTCACAGTGTCAATGCTGCTCACCTTGGTCAGCCTCTGGGACGGAAGATCCGGATCAGGAAGTACCATGACGAACATCATTCCCACCGCGCCGATCATGCCGATGGCTGCAGCGAAGCCCTGTCGCCAAAGCCCAAGTTTGAAGGCCTGATCATACATGTAGATTGTCCAGGTATAGGTCGGCGAGGCACGGTTGAAGCCGCCGAATATCAAATACTCATCGATGACCGCCATCGCCGTTCCAAAGCGCAGAACGATCAGGATCATCATGATTGGCGCCAAGGCCGGACGCGTTATGTACCAGAAGATCTGCCATTCGTTCGCCCCGTCAATGCGAGCAGCCTCCGGAAGATCACGGGGGATCGCGGCGAGACCCGCGAGGAAGAAGATCGTGTGATAGCCAAGTCCCCACCACACTCCATGATGGCGACGGCTGGCAAAGTCAGCGGCGTCCCACCCAGCCATTGGGGGGCGTTTTGCAGCGTGAAGAGGCCGAGCGTATCGACCAGGAAATGGTTTATCGGCCCGACCTGGTAGTTGTACATCCACTTCCACAGGACGAAAACGAGCGTGCTCGGAATGACGGCCGGGATGAGAAGAATGACGCGGTAGATTGTTGCAAGACGCTGATTGCTCACGCGATCGACGAGGATGGCAAGCAAGAGCGGCAGGACAATCGTTCCCGGTAGGAACATGATGGTGAACAAGGCCGCCCGCCACATACTCGCCCAGAACAGCGGGTCGGTCAGGGCTGTCCGATAGTTTTCAAGCCCGATGAATTTGGCCGGTTCGTCGGAGAGAAACTCATAGTCAGTGAAACTGATCCAGAACACCGGCCGATCGGGTAGACTTGGTAGCCTACGAAAAAGAGAGTCGCGGGCAGCAGAAACCACCAGGGACTTGCTCCCTGGCGGAAATTTGAACCCCAGCCCGCCAAGTTTTCCCGCAAGCTTCAAACCTTCGCATTTCGCGCGGCCGTATCTGCCATGAACTATGCCAGAACGAAAATTTGGCAGGCCCTCGAACAGGCTGCTGGCCAAGGGCCTTGCCATTCTTGACCGCTAATTGCTGCCGCGCTTGATCTCCGCCTGAACGGCTTCGACAACCTTCTGCATGGCAGCCTTCGGATCGGCTTCCTCGCCTTTGAGATAGGTCTCCCAAATCGGCTTGCCGATGACGAACTGCTGCAGTCCGAAGATGTGGTTGTTGATGGCCTTGGCGCTATCGAGCTGGCCACGCACCAATCCGACAAAAGGCGGCAGCCAATCCGGCTTGTTTGCATCCCACTCGGCATAGATGGACTTATAGGGAGGCAACTGGCCCGGATGAGCACTTGGCGTGCCGACGATCGAGTCCTTCCATATCTGACGATCATAGGTCAGGGCGCGGATGTATTCGGCAGCCTTCTCCTTGTTTTGCCCGTATTTGAAGAGGGCAGCAACCGGTCGTCCAGAATACCGTCGAACCGGCACCATTGGCAAATTTCGGCAACGGTCCCATGTGCAGGAGCTTCGGGTCATCCCAGTTGCTCGCCATGCGCAAGCGGCGCGTTGAAGTACTTGGTGAATAGTTCCCACGCGCTGCGCGGCGAAAGCGACTTCGTCGGGCGTTCCATTGACGCCGCCGTCGGTGGCGCCTTCAAGCAGGATGTCCGGATTGGCGACGGCCATGATCTTCTTCATGAGCATCAGCGCTTCGATGGCCGGTTCGCTGGTGAAATCGAACAGGCCTTCCGCCGTATAGACGTCGGGCTCATGCTGTGGGTCATCGGAACAAGCGACCGCCAGCCATGCGAGTCGAAGGTCGCACCGAAGGGCGCGACACCCGAATCGACAATCGCCTTGGCATTGGTCAGAAGTTCATCCCAGGTCGCCGGCGCGGCATCCGGCAATTTCGCGGTGGTCGTCAGGCCGGAATGCCAGCCCGTGCCGGTCACATCGAGAAGGAACGGCCAACCATATAGCTTGCCGTCGATCAGGTTTTCAGCGCCGATCGACGGAATGATGTCGGCGAGCACATCCTTCGGGATATAGTTGTCCCATGGCTCGATCACGTCGGCGGCAACCATCGCCGACATTTCGACGAAGGGCGTCTGGCCGACATAGACATCCCAGGTGCTCTGCTTGGCCTTTGCTTCGGCCACGAAGCGCTCGATGCCAAAGCCTTCGACTGGGGCAATCTGGTAATTGATCCCGGGGAACTGACCGTTGACGGTTGGAATGCCCGGATGAAGATCTTCGATCCACTGATAGAAGGTCGGCGTCAGCGGGCGATCCTGGGCAAAAGCAGGCCTCGTGCCGATCTCGCAAGCGCACCAATTCCCGCTATGCCCAGGCCGGCAACCAGGCTGCGCGTCAGGAATTCACGCCGATCGATCCTTCCTGCCTGCAATTGCCGGCGAGGCGGCCTGCGGCAAAATGTATCTCTTTCGTTTCGAATGCCCATTATCTCCTCCCTCTAGGTTCCGTGCTTCTTGGTGCTATCAGACGCTGGCACCGGGGGCACTTTAACCCGCACTAGATAGCTGATTTGGACCGACGACAGAGCAGGAACTATCCTATTTGGATACAATAAGCATGAACTGCCAATGTCTTGATCGTTTCCGGCTCGACGGGCAGCGTGCCTTCATCACCGGCGGAAGCCGCGGCTTTGGCCGCGTCATCGCGCTCGCGTTTGCGGAAGCCGGCGCCGATATCGTGCTGAATGCGCGCGATCCGGGGCTCTCGCCAGGACCGCCGAGAGGTCGCAAGCGCGGCCGCGCAGGTCTGGACCTTCGCCGGCGACATCGCCGATCCCGAGCCGTGCGAGAGTCTATGCAAGCGCGTCCTAGAAGAAGCCGGGCCTATCGACATTCTCGTCAACAATGTCGGTGGACGCAATCTCGATATCGCGGTCGAGGATACCGACCTCCCGACCTGGCAGCATTTCATCGACCTCAACCTGACACATTGCTTCATCTGCACCAAGATCATCGGCGGCGAGATGCTCAAGCGCGGCGCGGCCGCATCATCAACATCGCCTCGATCAGTGGCCTCATCGCCAATCGCGGCATCGGCGGCCGGCACTACGAAACCGCCAAGGCTGCACTCATCCACTTCACCCGCGCCACCGCCGCCGACTGGGCCCCGCGCGGCGTGACCGTCAACGCCATCTGCCCAGGCCTCTTCATGACCGAGCCGAATGTCGCCTGGGCCAAGAAACACCCGGAGGTGATCGAGACCTTCGTCCGCGCCGTCCCCATGGGCCGCACCGGCGAGCCGCGATGAGATCGGGCCACTCGCGGTCTATCTTGCCTCGCCGGCCTCCAGCTATGTTACCGGTGCCGCTTTCGTGATCGATGGCGGCTACACGTTGTGGTGATGCCCGCTCGCCAAAGGCTTGCAGTGCTCGTAGGTCTCCATCCAGGGCCGCAGCCTCTCGAACTGCGGCGCTCGCCGCGATGACGTCGAAATCGGCATAGCGCCTGCCGACGATCTGCATGCCGACCGGCAGGCCGTTGTCCGCCAGGCCGGCGGGAACGGTCGCGGCCGGATAGCCGATGTAGTTGATGAGGTAGGTCATGCACCAGCCGATCAGGCGGTTGATCGTCTCGCCGTCGATCTCCGCCGGCCCGAGCGTGTTGCCGTCGGTTGCGTTGTCGACGGGAAGGCAGGCGAGCGTCGGCGAGACCAGGTAAGTCGTAGCGGTCGAGCACGCTGCGCAGCGCATCGAACACCTCGGTGCGAATCGCCTGGTCGGCGAGGTACTGCGTCACCGTCATCTGGCGGCCGATCTCGTCCCAGTGCCAGAATTCCGGCGGAAAATCGTCGTGATGGTCGCGCACGAGATCGATGCCCTCGCGCTTGAAGCCTTCGAGCGCCGCGACCTGTTTCGGCGCGATGAAGCGGCACCACAGGTCGCTGAGTTCCATGCTGCGAGCGGCGGATATCGATCTTGACCTCCTCGACATGCGCGCCCGCTTCCTCGAAGGCCGCGACGGCCTTGTCGACGACGGCGATGACGCGCTTATCGACCGGGAAGATGCCGTAGTCGCGCGTGTAGGCGATTTTCTTGCCGGCAATCGAGCCGTTGAGCGCGGCCATGAAGTCGACCGCTGCCCTCGAGCGCGTAGGGATCGCGCGAATCGTAGCCGGCGAGCGCCGACATCGCGAGCGCGCCGTCCTCGACCGTGCGGCTGATCGGCCCCTCGAAGATGAAGGGGATCATGCCGTCGAAGCTTCGGGCCGCGTCACGAACGGGCACGCGACCGAAGGACGGCTTGTAGCCGAAGACGCCGCACCAGGAGGACGGGATGCGGATCGAGCCGCCGCCATCGGTGCCCTCGCAGAGCGGCAGCAGCCCGGCCGCGACGGCACCGGCGCTGCCGCCCGAGGAGCCGCCGGTGTTCTTGGTGAGATCGAAGGGATTCTTGGACGGGCCGTAGAGATAGTTGTCGCAGGTGCCGCGGAAGCCGAAGACCGGGCTGTTGGTCTTGCCGACAAAGATCGCGCCGGCCTTCTCCATGCGCTCGACGAACATGCAGTAGATATTGACGACGTAGTTCTTGCAGCGCGCGAATGCCGCCGAAGGTCGTGACCCAGCCCGGCTTGAAGTCGAAGCAGTCCTTCATGGCCATCGGCACGCCGTGGAATGGTCCGATCGCGTCGCCGCGCATGATCGCCGCCTCGGCCGCCTTCGCTGCCTTGCGCGCATCGTCGTAGCCGAAGATGATGAGCGCGTTGATCTTGGGATTGTGCGCCTCGATCCGGGCGATGGCGCGTCGACCACCTCGACCGGCGAGATTTCCTTGCGCCGGATCCTGGCCGCGAGCGATGCAGCGGATTCGGTCTTTGCCAGATCTTCCGTCTGCATGCTTCGCCCGATCTTTGACTCGTTCGATCTCCGCCGTCACCGGCATATTCCGCACATCGAGCAAGGCGGCGGCAGTCGCTAGACTTTCCGGCGGCCCTGGTGGCCAACCCGACGCCTGGGCCATCACCGAGCGAATGGTTGCGGCGGACGTGACCAGCCGGTCGTATTCCGGCGGGCGCAACTCGCCGCCCATGAATACGTGCTCGCGACGAAATTGCATGCCGCCGGCCGCCGGTTCCAGTGCCGCGAAATGGATCTCCCGCGGCTTGGCGGCGGCAACGATGCGCTCGACATTGCGCGCGGTGATGCCGCCGCCGGGCATGACGATGATCCGGTCGCCCGCGCGGCGGACCAGTTCGGCGATCAGCGGCAGGCCTTCGAGCACGCTCGCCTCCTGGCCGGAGGTCAAGCACGCGGTCGACGCCCAGACCGATCAGCGTCTCCAGCGCTGCGAACGGATCGGGCGTCATGTCGAAGGCGCGGTGAAAGGTGACCGAGAGGGGCCTGGCCCGGGCGATCAGCGCGCGCGTCCGTTCCACGTCGATCGCGCCGTCGGCTTTCAGAAGGCCGATCACCACGCCGTCGGCGCCTTCCGCCTTGGCGGTGTCGATGTCGGCCTCCATGACCGCGAATTCATCGTCGTCGAAGAGGAAATCGCCGCCGCGCGGCCGGATCATCACCTGGAGCTTGATGCCGGCGATCGTCCGCGCCTGGCGGATCATGCCGCGGCTCGGCGTGATGCCGCCTTCCAGGAGATCGGCGCAGAGCTCGACGCGGTCCGCGCCGGCCGCCTTGGCGGCGCGCACGCCCGCCACCGAATCCACGCAGATTTCGTAGATCACGGCAGCCTCTTTCTCATGATCGTTGATTGTCAGGCCTCCTGCTGACCTGGCACACAAGTTTGTCGGCTTTCATGGCGGATTCACTTAGCATATCGTTGATGCGAAGGTTTTGTCATTTAACAGGCTTCCTGGCGCCCTCCACAGTGTGTTCGTGTCCGCATAGGGTCAAAAGCGGCCCTCGTCCAATAAGATCTCTAGTGCCGCTTTGTGCCACAAGCGGACCTGAGGAAGCTAGAAGCGCAGCGGCTTTCAGAGCCCTAGTGGGTACTATTTGTAGGTAGAGGCAAACCAGTTAGGCGCTCATGTCGATACGCCTGCCTTGCGCAGCCCGTCGAGCAAATGATCGAGATCGATGGCATTTTCGTACGGCTCGTTGGCCGCCACCTGGAACAAAGTCCGGTTGGGCCGCTGCTCGCGAAATTTTTCACCCCGCATCCGAGCCTCGTCCAAGCGGCCCGCCTGTCCGCAGGCCGCGAGAAGATACGCCAAGCTCCAGGCAGCCGGTTTGCTTTCACGCGCGAGAATGGCAGCAGCCTCTTCATAGCGATGCAGACCGCGAGAGGTGGTCGAGCAGCAGCTTGCGGTTCGGCAGCGTCGTGAGCGGGTCGTGAAACGCCAGCTGCGCAATTTCGTGCGCGTTGGTGCTGACCTTCGAATGCTCTTCCTCCAGAAGCCAGATCACGACGCCGAGACCCATCGAGAACACGAGGAAGAAGTCGAAGAAGCTCGCGAACATCGAATACGTCGGCGTCGAGATCTGCGGCAGACGGAAGAACGTGCTGTAAGACAAATGGCCTTGCGTCGCACCAAACAGCGTGAACACCGTCGCCACGAGCCCGCGACCGAGGTTACCGCAACCCGACCGCGATCGCCCCCGCAACGATGAACGCGATGGCCGTGACACCCGGACGCACGCCGACGCGAAGGACGAGCGCGGCCCGGTCAGCGTGGAGTTGCTCGCGAAGAGCACCACCGATCCGATGCCGACGACCGCCACCGCGCTGAAGATCCACGCGCGACGCTGATGCATGCGTTGCGCGAGCTCCGTGGAGACGAGCTCAGCGGTGCCGAGGGCCAATCAGGCGATCTGGGCGTACGCGGCGACCGAGTGACCGCCGAGATGATGACGCGGGTCGCCGAATCGGGGGGACGTTCCGCAGCAGCGTAGTGAGCGCCGCGCCAGCGAGCAAGATGCACATCGCCGACCACGCGCGAGCCCAGTGCACCAGGAAGGGCTTGCGGTAGGTGCGGGAGAAGACGCCGAACAGGACGGCGGTGAACAGCGCGCCGACCGCCTGAACGATGTACGGCGAAAGCAGGGTAGACGACATGCGGACTAGTGACGAGCGGGCTGGCGAAAGCGAATATGCAGCCCGTTCTTGGCGACGCCGCCGCCAAGCCGACCGCGACCGGGAGACCGAACGCTAGCTGCGCCGCCCCTGGCACGATCCGACGACGAAAGCGCCGTCGACGGCGATCTCCCCGCCGCCGAGGCAGTGGACCGCCTTCTGGCGGCCAGGCGCGGACAACTCCTGGCGAAGCGCGCGCTCGACATCGTGCTGTCGGCGGTGCTGCTGGTGCTGGCCGCGCCGCTGTTGTTGGTCGCCGCGGTGGCGATTTGGTTCGCTCGCCCGGCCCACTGCTGTTCAGCCAGAGACGACTGGGGTGGCGCGAGCGGCACTTCCGCTTCTACAAACTGCGCACGATGCGCGCGGACGCCGAGCGTCTCGCGCCGATGGCGTCGCCGGATGGGACGCTGCACAAGCGGACGAGGACGCGCGCGCGTCACGCGGTTGGTCGCACGCTTCGACGCACGAGCATCGACGAGCTGCCGCAGTTGTGGAACGTCCTCGTGGGCGACATGGGTTTCGTGGGCCCTCGGCCGCTGGTCATTCCGATGCTGACCCCGTTCCCGGCGCTTCGACGGCTGCGCTGCAAGGTGCGTCCCGGACTGACGGGGCTGTGGCAAGTGAGCGCCCGCGGCGAGAATACGCACGTGTCGGCGATGACGCGTTGGGACATGGCGTATCTCGAGAACGTGGGGCTCGCGCTCGACGCGGTGATTTTCGGGCGCACTATCGGCGCTGTCGCCAGCGCGCGAGGTGCGGTGTGACCGTCAAAGACTACGTGGTGGTCGGCTCCGGCCTGACCGGCGCGACGATCGCGTACGCGCTCCGCAGCGCGGGGCATTCCGTGCTCGTGGTGGAGCGCCGCCCGCACGTCGCCGGCAACGTTCACGATTGGATACACCCCAGCGGGATCCGGATCCACGCGCACGGTCCGCACTACTTCCGCACCTCGAGCCGGGAGGTGCGGGACTTCGTGCAGTGCTTCACGTCGTTCGATCCGTTTCAGGCGCGCGTGCTCACGCGCGTGAACGGCCAGCTCGAGGTGTGGCCGGTGACCGCGTCGTACATGCGGCGGGTATGCGGCGGGACACTGCCGCGCCGGACGCCGCTCGACGCGCGCACGTTCGAGCAGGCGTGCTCTCGAGACTTCCGCGCATCGTCTTCGACCAGTTCATTCGCGGCTACTCGGAAAAGCAGTGGGGACTTCCGGCCCATCTGCTGTCGTCGGATCTCGCGAAGCGCATTCCGATCCGACTGGACGATGACCCGCGCCTGACACCGGACGCCACGTATCAGGGTCTGCCGAGCGCAGGCTATCAGACGATGGTCGAGCGGATGCTGGCGCACGTGCCCGTCGTCCTCGGCGTGGACTATCTCGCGCATCGCGAGGAGTTTCGCGCGCGTCGGCTCACGATCTTCACCGGCCCGATCGACGAGTACTACGGTTACGCGCTCGGGCGCCTGAAGTACCGCGGCCAGCCGCGCGAGACCCGGCTGCACCCGGACCTCGAGCTGTACGACCGAGCGTGCAGGTGAACGAGCCGGATCACGCGGCAGGCCCGCACATTCGCACGATCGAGTGGAAGCACATGCTCCCGGCCCACGTCGCGGTGCGGATTCGCGGCACGATCACGACCGTCGAGACTCGTATGCCCCGACGCATCCCGACGGCTACGAGTATCCGTTTCCGACGACGCCAACCGGCAGCTGTACCACCGTTACCGTGAAATGGCGGCTAAGCGTCCCGACCTGCTCATCTGCGGCCGGTTGGGAGAGTATCGCTACTTCGACATGGATCAGGCTATCGGACGCGCGTTGATGTGGGTTCGTCGCATCTTGTCGAGCACGATGAGCGAAGCGCTTGGCGCCTAGCGTATCGGCGCCTGGGCCGGACCGACGTCTCCGCTGTCCGGTCTGCGCGTCCGCTGAATTGCGCCGGGTATTCGAGGCTCGCAATCACCACGACGGCATCGAGGGGTGTCGAACCCCACTTTGACCTTGTACTTAACGTAGTCATAGGCGGTGCCGGAGACGACAACGCCACCGGGTTCGGCGATGCGCTCAAGACGCGCCGCGATGTTAACGCCGTCGCCATAGAGGTCGCTGCCCTCGACCATGACGTCGCCCAGGTTGACGCCGATGCGCAGCACGATGTGGCGGTCGTCTGGCTGACCACCGTTTGCCGTGACCATGCCCTGTTGCAGTTCGACGGCGCATTGTACGGCATTGACGGCGCTGGCGAACTCGACGAGCACGCCATCGCCGGTGGTCTTGAAGACCCGACCCTGGTGCTTGGCGACCAGCGGGTCCAGCACATCTTTACGCCGCGACCTTGAGCGCGGCCAGCGTGGCGGCCTCGTCGGCCTCCATCAGCCGGCTGTAGCCGACCACATCGGCAGCGAGTATGGCAGCGAGACGGCGTTCCATAACGGAATGGCCTGGCAAGTATGGCGTTAGGATTGACAAATCCTAGGCCCCAATAGGCGCAATGGCGAGTTCCGCTTTGGGTCAAAAGGAGCCGTAAGGCAGGGCGTGCGATAGCGTCTGCTTCATCGTTCAAAGCGGTTGCGGCGGTAACGCACAAGTCGGATTTTCAAGTTGGGGCGAAGACGCAAGCCAAGGGTTCGAAATCTTGACATCTAGGAAAATACCCCTATACTGGAAGTTCGTGCGCAGTCCCGTTCGGGGCCGCACCTTGATGTTGGACATTGTGGATTTATCCCGGGTCAGATCATACGGCTGCCGGGCATGAGCGAGTTCGTTTGCCTGCGTGCCCTCCGGCGCTGAAGCTTCGGAGGCAGGCCGGCTTTGCGTTATGGGATTTTCGGCGGGGATTCCCTTGTATGGCATCGTTCCCGAAAATCAGGGTCCCCCGGGAATCGCGGTTTTCGCGAATTTCCCACGGCCGATCAGGCGCTTGGCTGCGCGGAAAATAGGGAAAATTGTCATCGGAAGCCCGGCGCGTACTGGCGGCGAAGAATGGCGTCCCCGGCGTGACTCGAACACGCGGCCTACGGTTTAGGAAACCGTCGCTCTATCCTGCTGAGCTACGGGGACGCAGCCTGCTGGCGCGGGCGCCGGTTATAGCAAAGCCCGGGCCCGCGCCCAAGAGCGGCATCAACCGGCCGGGATCGAGAGGGTGCTGGAGCCAACCGTCCCACCCTTCACGACGCTGTCTTGAACCTGTCCATCGCCTCGATCAGCGCCGAGCGGATGCCCGGCTCCATGGCCGAATGGCCGGCGTCGGGCACGATGATGTATTCGGCTTCCGGCCAGGCGCGGGCCAGCTCGTCGGCGGTCTCGATCGGGCAGACCAGGTCATAGCGGCCCTGCACGATGACGGCCGGGATCTTGCGGATCTTGCCGACATTCTTCAGCAGGGAGTTTTCCGGCAGGAAGATGTTGTTGATGAAGTAATGCGCCTCCATCCGCGCCAGCCCCAGCGCCACCGTGTCGTTGGCAAAGCCCGACACGGTCTCCGGGCTGGGCAGCAGCGTGCAGCAGGTGCCTTCATACACGCTCCATTTCCGCGCCGCCGGCATATGCACCTTGGGATCGGGATCGACCAGCCGGCGGTAATAGTGGCGGAGCGGATCGGCGCGCTCTTCCGGCGGCAGGTGCTCGATGAAGTCGCGATAGATCTCCGGCGCGAAAGTCCTGAGGCCGAACAGGAACCAGTCGATCTCGCTCTTGCGGCAGAGGAAGATGCCGCGCAGCGCCAGCGCCTTCACCCGCTCGGGGTGATGCTCGGCATAGGCCAGCGCCAGGGTGGAACCCCAGGAGCCGCCGAACACATGCCAGCGCTCGATGCCGAATTCCGTGCGCAGCTTCTCCATGTCGGCGATCAGGTGGGGCGTGGTGTTGTCGGTGGTTTCGCCCAGCGGCTTCGAGCCGGCCGCAGCCGCGCTGATCGAAGATGATGATGCGGTAATGCTGGGGATCGAAGAATCGCCGATGGGCCGGGCTGGCGCCGGCGCCGGGGCCGCCATGGAGGAAGATCACCGGCGCGCCCTTGGGATTGCCGCTCTGCTCCCAATAGATCTGATGCGGGCCGCCGGCTGACAGATAGCCGGTCGCAAACGGCTCGATCTCCGGGTAAAACTCACGGCGTGGCATTATGTCCTCGCAGGATTGTTGGCAAATGACAGATGGCGCGCGACGGCGCCCGGGACGGGCCGACCACTATACATATCTGATCCGGCTTGTCCTCCCCCTGGCGGCGGGATTGACCTATGCGGTTGCGGCGGGCGCGCAGGAGACGACCGCCGCCGTCCCATCAAATCCTTATGATGGCCCGCAAACCGGGCAGGTCGCCGCCGTGGAGGACGGCCAGACCCTGACCCTGGCCGATGGCCGGCAGGTCCGCCTGGTGAATATCCTGGCGCCCCTGGACAGCGAGCCCTTCGCCGCCGACGCCCGGAAAAGCCTGGCCGGACTGGCGCTCGACCGGCAGATCCGCTGGAGCTATGCCGGCCGCCGGATGGACCGCTATGGCCGGCTGCTGGCGTATGTTTATGACGCGGCTGCCGCCGATGGCGCGCCATCGCTGCAGGCGGAGCTGGTGGTGGCCGGGCTGGCCCGGGTCATGGGCCAGCCGGATACCCGCGATGGCCTCGCCGCATTACTGGCGCTGGAAGACGAGGCCCGCCAGGCCCGCCGCGGCCTCTGGGCCCGCGGCGCCTACCGCGTGCGGTCCGCCGAGGCCAATCTCTGGCCGTTCCTGAACAGCATCCAGATCGTCGAGGGAACGCCGTTAAAGCTGGAACATCTCAGGGATCGCACCTATCTCAACTTCGGCGCGGACTACACCACGGATTTCACCCTGACGATAGCGGCGCGCGACCGGAAGCTGTTCGATGCCATGCCCTGGCGGCTGGAGGATTTGATTGGCCGTCGCCTTCGCATCCGCGGCTGGCTAGAATTGCGCGGCGGCCCGCTGATCGAGATCGCCTATCCCGAGCAAATCGAGGTTGTGGAATGACACGAAAGACCTGGCGTTCGCTTTACCTGGCGCTGCTGGCCGTGGTCGTCGTTGCCGAAAGCGGCTGCAGCACTAACCCGGCCACCGGCGAATCCAGCTTCACCGGCCTGATGTCGGAATCCGATGAGCAGAGCATCGGCCGCGAGAACCATCCCAAGATCCTGGAGGAATTCGGCGGCGCCTATCCCGATCAGGAGGTTCAGCAATACGTCTCCAGCCTCGGCAACCTCTTGGCGCGCGCCTCCGACCGGCCCAATCAGCGCTTCACCTTCACCGTGCTGGATTCGCCGATCGTGAACGCCTTCGCCATCCCCGGCGGCTATGTCTACGTCACCCGCGGGCTGCTGGCGCTGGCCAACAACGAAGCCGAGGTCTCGGGCGTGCTGGCCCACGAGATCGGCCATATCGCCGCGCGCCATTCCGCCGAGCGCTACAGCAAGGGCGTGCTGCTCAGCATTCCCGCCGTGCTGCTGGGCGTCGTCACGGGATCGCAGGAGGTGGCCAATCTCGCCGGCAGCGCCGGCGCCGCCTATCTGCAAAGCTATTCCCGCGATCAGGAGTACCAGGCCGACCTACTGGGCGTGCGCTATCTCTCGCGCACCAACTACGATCCCTATGGCATGGCCAGCTTCCTCGGCCAGCTCGAAGCCGACGACAAGCTCGATTCGAAACTGGCCGGCAGCCCGGAAATGGCGGACCAGTCGCAACATCATGGCCAGCCATCCGCGCACGGCAGACCGCATCCAGCGGGCGATCCAGGAGGCCGGCGGCACCCAGGTGAGCAATCCGATCGTCGAGCGCGATCTGTATCTTCACAAGATCGATGGCCTGCGTTATGGCGATCAGCCGGAGGAAGGCTTCATCCGCGGCCGGCGCTTCGCCCATCCGACGCTGCGGTTCGAGTTCGAGGTGCCGCCGGGGTTCTACATGCGCAATACCTCGTCGGCTGTCGTCGCCGTCCGCGCCGATGGCGGCCAGATCGTGTTCGATCGCGAGACCGAGCGGTTCAACGGCGGCATGCTGAACTACATGGTCGATGAGTGGGCGCCGCGGCTGGAACTGCGGGATGCGGATTGGATCGACGTGAACGGCCTGGAAGGCGCCACCGGCACGGCCCAGGTCAACACGAAATCCGGCACGCGCAACATCAGGCTGGTGGCGATCCGCGCCAGCAACAACGCCATCTATCGCTTCCTGTTCATCAGCAAGCCGGAGATGACCAGCCAGTTCGCCGCCGGCTTCCGCCAGACCACCTACAGTTTCCGCGAGCTATCCGCCGAGCGAGGCCGCCCAGTTGCGGCCGCAGCGCATCGAGGTCGATCCAGGTGCAAAGCGGCGATACCGTCGACAGCCTCGCCAACCGCATGGCCTTCGACGATTATCGCGTGGAGCGCTTCCTGGTGCTGAACGGCCTGAAAAGCAGCGACCGGCTGCAGGCCGGCCAGCTGGTGAAGATCATCACCGAGTGACCGGCCAGCGCGCCCCCAGAAACTGGCGGCCGCCGATCGCGGCGGTGTTCGTCTTCGGCTTCGGCGGACTGGTGGCCGGCGCGGTTGCCGCCGTGCTGCTGATGGCGCTGGATGTCGCCGAACGCAACACCAACGAACTGATTGCGGCAGACCGCCGAGCTGAGCATCGACGGCGTCGTCGCCGATCTCGCCCAGCATCTGCAGCCGCCGCGCAGCCAGGTGGAGTTTCTCGCCAAGCAACTCAGCGACGGCATCGTGCCGCTCGACAATGACGGGCGATTGCAGGACTTGCTGCTCGGCTCGCTCGCGGCCGCGCCGCAAATCACCGGCGTCGCCTATGTGCGCGAGGATCTGCATGCCGTGCGCGCCGGCCGTGAAGCAGGACGCTCTGGCCACCACGGCCACGAAGCTGGCTCGAGCGGCCGGAGGTTCGCCTTGCGCTGCGCGACGGGACGTCGCTGCAGGGCTTCACCTGGGGCGATGTGATCTATCTCGAAGCACTGCGCGGGTCCTATATCACGCTGCGCGCTCCCGTGCGCCAGAATGGACAATTCCGCGGCTTGGTGGTCGCTGCCGTTTCGATCGCCGAACTCTCCAACAATCTCGCGGCGACGACTCAACCTATACGCGGCCGCGCTTCATCCTGCGCGGCCGCGAAGAGGTGATCGCTCATCCCGCGCTGGTCGGCGGCGCCGCCGGCCGTTCCGTGGAAAAGCCGCTGCCCGGCGTGACGGAGATCGACGATCCCGCGCTGGCTGCATTGTGGACCGCGCCGTTCGAACCGGCCGACGATGTGCTGGCTGGCAGCCACGTGACCGGCCGCATCGTCTTCGTCAGCGGCGAAGCCAATGACTACAGCAACGCGGAGATCTTTCTCTATCGGCAAATCACCGGATACGGCCCGCAGCCCTGGCTGGTCGGCATCTACTTTCGCTTGTCCGACGTGAATGCGCCGCTCGTTGCGCCTGGTATGGATCGCCGTCATCGGCGCGCGGCATTCTGATTCTGGCGGTGATCGTCGCCCTGTTGTTGGGCAGAACGATGGCAAGGCCGATCCGGCAGCTCGCGGCGTCGGCCGAAGCGATGCGCACGCTGGAAGTTCGATGAGGTGAAGCCCTTTGCCGGCAGCGTCTATCGCGAGCTCAATATCGCCGGCCGCGCCTTCGATGCAATGGTGGCGGGTCTTCACTGGTTCGAGATTTACGTGCCGCGCACCCTGGTGGCGCGGCTGATGGGATCGGAGGCGCGCACCGATCTTGCCTCCGAAGAGCGCGCGGTCACCGTCATCTTCACCGATATCGCCGGCTTCAGCGAGATCGCCGGCCGCCTGCCGGCAGTGCAGCTTGCCGAATTCCTCAACCGTCATTTCGCCATGCTGGCCGGCTGCATCGAGGCCGAGGACGGCACCGTGGACAAATACATCGGCAATTCCGTAATGGCGTTCTGGGGCGCGCCGACGCTGCAGCCGGATCATGCGCGACGCGCTTGCCGCGCGGCGCAGGCGATGGCCGAAATTCTGCGGACCGACAACGAGCGACGCCTGGAGAAAGGCCTGCGCCCGGTGCGCGTACGCATCGGCATTCATTCCGGCACGGCCGTCGTCGGCAATGTCGGCGCACCTGGCCGCATCAACTACACGCTGATCGGCGACACCGTGAATATCGCCCAGCGGCTGGAACAGCTCGCCAAGCAGTTCGATCCCGGCACCGGCGAGACTGTGGTATTGCTCAGCGCGGAAACGGCGAAAGAGCTCGGCGAGGGGTTCGTGTTGGAAACCGTCGGATCGCATCTCCTGCGCGGCCAGAGCGAGCCAATCGAAGCCTTCCACCTCATCGGCGCCGCTGCCGGCTAGGCCTCGATCGCCTCGACGATTTCGCCGCGACGGTCGAAGCAGGCGGCGATCAGCACGCCGCCGAAGCCGGCGCCGCCATCGATGCTGGCGGTGAACTGCGCGGTCTCGATGCCGGCATGGCGGGGATCGAAGCCGCGCACCACCCGGATGAAGCCGCCATAGGATCGTTCGAGCTTCATGAAACTTGTGGTCGCCCACCACAGGCTGTCGCTCTGCGCCGACAGCGGCCGGTCGGGATCGACGCCGGCATGGACGAACAGCAGCGCGCCGTCATCGGTGTAGGCGGCGCGGCGCAACGCGCTCAGCAGGCTGTAATGGCCGGGCACCGCCTGCATGTCGGAGCGCAGCTGGCTGGTCCAGCGGGTCAGCGCCAGCGGGCCGGCGCGGGCGGCGACGAAACCCTGCTGGATGCTGCCGCCATAGGCCGACAGCGTGGCGCCCATGCCATGCTCCACCATCCAGCCGAACACCTCGCGGGGATTGGGGGCGAATTGCAGCTGCAGCAGCTTCTGCCACATCTCCTCCTGCGCGCCGCGCAGGAAGGCGATGTCGAACAGGAACATGCCGGGCCGCGCCAGCATGCGGCGGCGGAAGCTCAGCAGCTCGTCGATGGCGCCGCGCACTTCGGCGCCATGGCCCATGGCGTTGCCCAGATAGACCAGCCGGTCGCCCGGCTGGAACCGCCGCTCGATCTCGCCATGGAGCCGGGTCAGCCGTTCGGCCTCGCCATGGATGGACGCTACCGCCCAGACCCGCGACGCTCTGCGCAGCAGGGCGAACTTGTCACGAACCGACATCGCCCGTTAGTCCCCCGGCAATCGGTGAAAAAAAGACGCGCCGTAGATAACGGCGCGTCTGCAGATCAATCCAGTGATAAGCTTAGGCGGCTTTGAGCACCTGCTCCAGCCGCTTCACCGCCGCCTGCTCGTCGATATCCTCGACGGCCGCGAGCTCGCGGATCAGGCGATCGAGGGCGGCCTGATAGATTTGCCGCTCGCTGTAGGACTGGTCGGGCTGATCGGCGTTGCGATGGAGATCGCGCACCACCTCGGCGATCGACACGGGATCGCCGGAGTTGATTTTGGCCTCGTATTCCTGGGCGCGGCGGCTCCACATGGTGCGCTTCACCCGGGAACGGCCCTTCAATGTCGCCAGCGCGGAGTCCATCACCTTGCGGCTCGACAGCTTGCGCAGGCCGGAATTCTTCGCCTTCGCCACGGGCACGCGCAGCGTCATGCGGTCCTTCTCGAAGTGAATCGAGACCACCTGCAGGCTGTGGCCGGAAATCTCCTGGCTCTCAACGCCCAGCACCTTGCCTACCCCGTGAGTCGGATAGACCACGAAATCGCCCTTCCGGAAGCTCAAATCCTTTGCACTGGTCTTCGGCATAATCTCATCACCTGCTTTGTGTCGCGCTCTGCCCAAAAGTCAATATACGCAAACAAATCAAATACCTAAGCCGCAAACTCCCGCCTGCTGGACTATGCCAGCGGGTTGTTCATCCCCTGGGAAACAGGAACTCGGGACAAGGCGCGGCCAGTCCTGCACGTCGTTTGGTTACCGCAGGTAACTCACCTGCCGTAACACAACCACACTATACATTAAACCACCCGGTTTTTCAACTTTGCGGGGGTGCGACTTCTTGTAAAATAGCCAGGAGGGAATCTAAACTATTGTTTTCAAATAGTTGGCGCGATGACCGTCAGGGCTTACCCGGATTCGGGTTAAAGAGCTTGTCGAACTTGTCGGGCACGCCTTTGAACTCATCGGCATCG
Organism: uncultured Alphaproteobacteria bacterium; assembly: GCA_963816235.1. Classification (GTDB taxonomy): domain Bacteria; phylum Pseudomonadota; class Alphaproteobacteria; order Dongiales; family Dongiaceae; genus DATKFM01. The sequence goes on from CAWFKD010000004.1 coordinate 139,575, forward strand.
GCAGGCGGCTCGCCCTTGCGGGTGATGTTCGGCCAAGCTTCCGCATATTGCCGGTTCATCTCCACCCAGCGCTCCATGCCGGGCTCGGTGTCCGGCAGAATCGCCTCGATCGGGCACTCGGGTTCACAGACACCGCAATCGATGCATTCGTCAGGATGGATCACCAGCATGTTTTCGCCGACATAGAAGCAATCCACCGGACAGACTTCCACGCAATCCATGTATTTGCAGCGGATGCATCCTTCGGTGACGACGTAAGTCATGGGAACCCTCCGTGGCCCGGCCGATAAACAGAACTGCGCTTGGGCAGCTCGGGCAAGAGGCAAAGTCCCGGACACGGGCGACACGCTGTCGCCTCGACTGGGACCGCCTACAGGTCTTGCCGTAAGCGTCGCCTAGCATGGGCCATGCGGCGGTGCAACAGGAAGCCGGAACCCGACATGGGCCGCCGTTTTCGCGTCATTATCGGCCGGTTTTTTCGTTCTGCAGCTTGTCGATAGCGCGGCGCTCGGCCTTGGTGGGACGGCCGCTGCCGCGCGCCCTCGGAGCCACCGACGCCTCTCTCGCCACTGATGGATCCGGCGGCTGCAAGTCTTCGTAAAGCAGTCTCGCCTCCGGCGCAGGACCGCGCCTGTTGCCGAGCGCCAGGATCTTGATGACCCGGACATGGGGTCCAAGGGGAAAGGTCAGCACATTTCCCGCCCGCACCTGATGGTGGGGCTTTTGCACGATGGCTCCGTCCAGATGGATGCGGCCGCTGGCGCAGAGCTTGGCCGCGAGAGTGCGGCTCTTGCAGAACCGCGCATACCAAAGCCACTTGTCCAGGCGCAGCAGGGTCTCTTCGGTCATCGCGCCGTCAAGGCCGGAAGCGGATCTGGCGCAGCAACGCGAAGGGCGAATCCGCCGCCGGCTTAGTGCGCCGCCGGCGCTTGCGCCGCGGCACGGCAGCCTTCTTCTCGCCGGGCGCCGTTTCGGCTTTCTGCGCGCTGCGGGGCAGGCGGCGGGCGAAGGTCTCGCCTTCAGCGGTCTCCTCGCGCCGATAGCCCATGGCGCGCAGCGCGGCCGACAGATCCTCGGGCGCGCAGTCGATGGTCTGCCGCAGGCTTTCCGTCGCGGTGAACGGGCCCTGTTGCGACAAGGCGCGCGCCATGACCGCGAGCCGCTCCAGCGCCTCGAAGCGCACCGCCAGTGCGCCCACCGGCCGCAGGTTGACGGCGAGGTAGTAGCCGTCGGGCAATGCGCGCTCGCGCACCAGGCTTGGTCCCTGCATCGCCGGCGGCGGCGTGATCTGATGCCCCGCCTGCACCGCCCAGAGGATCGCCTTCACCCGCGTTGCCTCGGCCCCGGCGATGCCGGCGATCCAGATCGTTTCCCGCCCCAGCCGCAAGCCGAGCTGCCGCACCTGCTTGCGCTCGTCATCGCTCAGGCTGTTCACCTGGCTCAGCACCATGGGCCGCGGCACTGCGCCCAGCGCCTCGACCAGCTGGAACACCAGGCCGCGGGCGGCGCCCGATAGCTTCGCCTCGCGCACGCGCCAGAGCGGCCGCAGCCGCGCGCGCAGGAATTGATCGAGCCACATTGCCAGCCGCCGCCGCACCCGTTCCCGCGACGGCCCGTCTTCGAGTTCGCTGGGCAACAGATCGATCCGCGGTTGCAGCGCCGTCTCGCCCCGCACGATGCGGGCGATGGCCATGCCGTCCCAGGCGATCAGCCCGGCGTCGTTCAGCGAGAAGGCGCCGTCATCGGCGGTCTCCAGGCGGCGCAAGCGGTAGGGTAGCTCCTGCGCCAATGCCCGGCGCGCCGAGGTCATGAGCGATTTCTGCGCCTCGCTGTTGGCGGCGCGTTCCGGCACAAAGTGCAGGCCCTCCAGCCGGCCCACAGCGTGGCCTTCCACCACGACTTCGCCATCGGCCGACACCTGTGTGATGAACTCCCGCGCCGCCGCCAGCCGCTTCGACAGCATGGCGTGACGCCGGTCGACGAAGCGCTGGGTGAGTTGTTGATGCAGCGCGTCGGACAGCTTGTCCTCCACCGCACGCGACCGCTCCTGCCAATGCTTGGCGTCGGCCAGCCAGTCGCCGCGATGAGAGATGTAGGTCCAGGTGCGGATATAGGCGATGCGCTGCACCAGCTGGTCGATGTCGCCTTCGGTGCGGTCGATGCGCGATATCTGCTCCGACACCCAATCGGTCGGCAGCACGCAGGGCTCGGTCGCCAGATAGCGATAGACCTGCGAGAGAAGCCGCGTGTGCGAGTCCGTCAGTGTCTTGCGGAAATCGGGAATCTGACAGACTTCCCACAGCAGCCGCAGGCGATCGCGCGAGCGTGCGAGATCGGCCAGTTCGGGATCGCGCGAAATTGCCGCCAGCGCCAGATGATCGTCGGCGTCGCGCACCCGGATCAGGCCGGGCGACGGCGGCTGCCGGTCGAGACTCTGCAACAGGCCCTGCAGGCTGCGGAAATCCAGATCGGTGTTGCGCCAATAAAGCGTGCCGATGGGATCGAAGCGGTGATTCTCCACGGCGTCCACCAGCTCGGGATCGAGCGGACCGACCTCGGCCGTGGTACCGAACGTGCCGTTGTTCATATGGCGTCCGGCGCGGCCGGCGATCTGCGCGATCTCCGGCGCCGTCAGCCGGCGCGAGCCGCGGCCGTCGAACTTGGTCATGCGCGCGAAGGCGACATGATCCAGGTCCATGTTCAGGCCCATGCCGATGGCGTCGGTGGCGACCATGTAGTCGACCTCGCCCGACTGGTACATCTCCACCTGGGCATTGCGCGTGCGCGGCGACAAGGCGCCCATGACGACGGCGCAGCCGCCGCGCTGCCGGCGCATCAGCTCCGCGAGCTCGTAGACTTCTGTGGTGGAGAAGGCGACCACGGCGCTGCGCCGCGGCAGGCGCGTGATCTTCTTCGGCCCGGTATAGGTCAGCGTCGAGAAGCGCGGGCGGCGGATGACCTCGGCCTGCGGCACCAGCTTGCGCAGCAGCGGCCGGATCGTGTCGGCGCCCAGGAACATGGTTTCGTCCTCGCCGCGCGCCTGCAGGATGCGGTCGGTGAAGACATGGCCGCGCTCGGGATCGGCCGCCATCTGCACCTCGTCGACGGCGAGGAAGGAGACGCGGCGGTCCAGCGGCATCGATTCGACGGTGCAGACCAGATAAGAAGGATGGGCCGGGATGATCCGCTCTTCGCCCGTGATCAGCGCCACGGCGCTGGCGCCCTTCAGCTTGACGATGCGGTCGTAGTTTTCCCGCGCCAGCAGACGCAGCGGAAAGCCGATCATCCCCGAGCGATGGCCGAGCATGCGCTCGACGGCCAAGTAGGTCTTGCCGGTATTGGTCGGCCCGAGGACGGCCGTGATGCGCTGTGATCCTGCCGTCATGGCGGCCTGGTTCATGCCATCAGCTATGGCGATGATTCCACCGGATTCAAGTTTAGTTTTCGTTAGCAGGCCCCGGATTTCAGCGCGGCCGCCGCCAGGTCCCGCCGCTGACCGACCGCTCGATCGGCGAATTGCTGCGGCGCTGGGGCATCATTTGCGCCGGGCTGACGCTGCGGGTGGCGGCCGATGCGGCGTGGCTCGGCGTGCGGGCGGCCGGGACGCTGCCCGTCGCCGGGGCCGGCCGGGTCAGATTCTGCAGCCTTTGCGGCAGGCTCACCCGCCGCCGGCCGCCGACAAAGCTGATCACCAACAGCACCAGCCAGGCGAAAACCGGCGTCGGGTTGATGCCATTGGTATTGATCCAGTCTTTTGTGCCCGTCAGGTCGAAAATCGCGGCGTTGGCGCGCCAGGCAAACCAGATCAGGGCCAGATTTGCCAGAAACACGATGAAACGCAGGCCGGAGCGCCGCCGCCGGGCGTTGATCGCCGGCAGCAACAGGACCGTTACGGCCACGCCGAACCCCAGCGGCACCAGGAAAGGCAGCAGCCCGGCATGGGGCTTCAGCGCGCTATAGATCGCATTGGCGTCGATCGCCGAAGCCATATCCGGCGCCGCTGCCGCAACGGCCACGGAAGCCAGGTACCAGATCGTGTAGAGAATTTTCTCGCCCAGGGGATCCTGCAATTCCTCCTGGCCGCTGATGATGAATACGGCGATCCCGCCGGCGATGGCGGCGAAGATGGTCCAGCGGATGACCGATCCAATGATGGCGCCGATGAAGCTGCGGTCAGCGGCCTGCCGATCGATGGCGGGCGCCGCCGCCGCCGCCTGCGGCCGAGGCGGTGGGGTGGGCATCAGGTATCTGACCTTGCCCTTTTGGGCGGCCTGGGCGCTGAGTTGGGCTAACCATTCCTTGGACATGGATTTTCCGGACGCTGGGAACCTGCAAAGCCAAGAATAGCATGATTCCGGCCCGGCGGCCCACAGGACCTGCCCCAAGGCAGCTTAGGCCTTGATCGGCATGCCCTGTTTGCACATATGAAGCCCCCGGAAGGCCCGGGCTGGGTAAATCAAGGAGGGAGGCGCCATGACCGGCGAACGGCATGGATTTCAGGCTGAGGTCAGCCGTCTGCTCGAAATCGTCGCCCATTCGCTTTACAGCGATAAGGCGGTTTTCCTCAGGGAGTTGATCTCCAACGCCTCCGATGCCTGCGACCGCCTGCGCTATCTGGCGCTGACCCAGCCGGAGCTGGGCGGCGACGGTCAGGGCTATCGGGTCACCCTGACGCCGGATAAGGCCGCCCGCTGCCTGGTGGTCGCCGACAACGGCATCGGCATGAACCGGGACGACCTGGTGGAAAATCTTGGCACCATCGCCCGCTCGGGCACCGCTGCCTTCATGGAGCAGATGACCGGCGACTCGGCCAAGGATATGGCGCTGATCGGCCAGTTCGGCGTCGGCTTCTATTCCTCCTTCATGGTCGCCGAGAAGGTGGTAGTCGAGAGCCGCAAGGCCGGCGAGGCCGAGGGCTGGCGCTGGGAGTCCGACGGCAAGGGCGAGTTCACCATCGAGCCGGCCGAGTTGCCGGACCGCGGGACCAAGATCACCCTGCATCTGCGACAGGGCGAGGATGATTTCCTGGAGCCCGAACGGCTGCGCCATATCGTGCGCAAATATTCCGATCACATCGCGCTGCCCATCGTGCTCGCGGCCGACGGCAAGGACGAGACGATCAACAAGGCCTCGGCGCTCTGGACCCGCGGCAAGAGCGAGATCACGCCGGAGCAATACACCGAGTTCTATCATCATCACGCCCATGCCTTCGACGATCCCTGGCTGACGCTGCACTGGCGCGCCGAGGGCAAGATCGAATATGTCGGCCTGCTGTTCGTGCCCTCGGCGAAGCCGTTCGATCTCTTCCATCCCGATCGCAAGCATTGCGTGAAGCTGTATGTGCGGCGGGTGTTCATCACCGATACCTGCGAAGAAGTGCTGCCGGCCTATCTGCGCTTCGTGCGCGGCGTCATCGATACCGAGGATCTGCCGCTCAATATCAGCCGCGAGATGCTGCAGCATAATCCGCTGCTGGCGAAGATCCGCCAGGGCGTCATCAAGCGCGTGCTCGGCGATCTGCAGAAGAAGGCGGAGAAGGAGCCGGAGGGCTACGCGTCTTTTTGGGAAAATTTCGGCGCGGTGCTGAAGGAAGGTCTGTACGAGGATCAGGACAATCGCGAGGCCTTGCTGAGCTTGTCGCGCTTCCGCACCACGGCTTCGGATCAGCCTTGCAGCCTCGCCGACTATGCCGGCCGCATGAAGCCGGCGCAGGAGGCGATCTACTATATCTCCGGCGACAGCGTCGAGGCGCTGCGGCAAAGCCCGCAGATCGAGGGCTACAAGGCCAAGGGCGTCGAGGTCCTGCTGCTCACCGACCCCGTGGATGAATTCTGGATGCCTGCGGTCGGACAATTCCAGGACAAGCCGTTCAAGTCGGTGACCCGCGGCTCCGCCGATCTGGCGCGCATTGCCAAGCCCGATGGCAAGTCGGAGGAACCGGCGGCGGCGGTGCCGGGCATGGATGCGCTGGTGGCTTTGTTCCGGCTGACGTTGAAGGAAGCGGTGAAGGATGTGCGGGCCAGCGAGCGCCTGACCGACAGCGCCGTCTGCCTCGTCGCCGACGAGGGCGACATGGATATCCATCTGGAGCGCATGCTGAAACAGCACAAGCAGCTGGCGCAGAGCTTCAAGCGCGTGCTGGAGATCAATCCCCAGCATCCCCTGGTGATGGGGCTGGCAAAGCGCGTGGGGGAGAAGAGCAACGGCAGCGGCGACAAGAGCGAGGATCTCGCCGAGGCGGCCTGGCTGCTGCTGGACCAGGCGCGCATCGTCGGCGGCGAGGCCCTGCCGGATCCCGCCGCCTTCTCGAAGCGTCTGTCGGAAGTGATGCGCCGCGCCCTGGCGTAGCCGCTGCTACTTCGCCACGCTGGAGGTGATGGAATCGATCACCTCCGCGGCCATCGTGAACTGCGCATCGCGGTCGGTGATGCCGTGGCGCCGCTTGATGTAGTCGAAATCGGTATAGATCGCCCAGACCGTGCCGTCGGCATCCTGCGACACCAGCAAGCGAACCGGCCAGTCGAGTCCGGCGGCCGGATTGGCGGTGATGAACTGCGTGCCCAGCGGCGGATTGCCGAAGATCAGCAAAGTCGAGGGACGGAGCTGGATATCGGCGCCAGCGGCCAATTGCGACTGGTCGATCTGGTCGAAGAATTTGATGCCCTTGGCGGCGATGTCCTGCTTCAGGCGGGTGATGGTCTCGTCCATGGCATAGGCGCTCTTCACGCGCACGACGCCGTCGCGCGGCGGCGGCCATAGGCTGGCCTTCCGGTTGCAATGAACAGGCAGATAGGATCAAGGCGGCACCGACGAGCGCGGCGGATGCGAATTTTCCGAGGGACATGGCGAACTCCTTCTTGCTTGCAGCCCCGTGGCAACGGGGGCGTCTGCGAGAAAGATGCCGAAGATGATGACGATTGCGAAATGCCTGATAGCTTCAGATTCGATAGCGCGGAAGCATGAGCCGGCTTGGAACTCTGACGGCTCTAGGGCGCGGCGGCGACGCCGAGGATCGGGCCGTTGTCATCCACCTGCAGGATCACGGCGCAGCCCATGTTCATGTCCGCCATGCCCATATCCAGCTCCATGTCGATGGCGTTGCCGGTCCAGGGGCCGAGCCGGCGCAGCTCCTGCACGATGTTGTACTCGACCAGAGTCGAGCCCGAATTCTCGCCACGGGAAACCGGCGTTTCGTTGCGGCGGGAATAGACGGCGAGCCACAGGCTGACGGGCTTCGCCTGGTCGATCTCCATGGGCGGCGCGGTGACCCGGAGCTTCCCGCCATTCTCCACGATAGTAATGGGCAGCTTTGCCTGTGCTGCTGCGGAAGCGATCGAGGTTTCCACCTCTGAACGTTGCGAGCCCACGACATCGTAGCGTCCGTCCACCACCATCTGCGGCGTATAGATCGTGTGAATGCCGAGAGCGTCGCGGTAGTCCTTTTGCCGGGCGGTATTCTCCGGGCGGGCGAATTTGTCCCGCCAGCCGATGTAGTCCCAATAGTCGACATGATAGGCGAGGGCGACGACGTCCTTGCGCTGCGCCAATTCGCCCAGGAACTGGTCGGCGGGCGGGCAGGAGCTGCAGCCCTGGGAGGTGAAGAGTTCCACCAGCACCGGGTCGGCAAGCGTGGGTGCCGGGCCGGCCGCCAATGCCGCGGCGCCCGCCAGGACCGATAGCAGATGGCGTGACTTGGTGCCCATGGCCCCGAGAGTGGCTGGAAACGCCGATCACTAGCGAATCACGTGTGGTTGATCACGATGTTGCCACAAGGACTTAGGGGCGGCCAGCGATCCGTTCATCTGCGGTTCATGTCGGAAGGAATAGGGTTTTCAGGCTGCGCTAGTGGGGGCGCTTGCATCGGCCTGTGGAGGCTAAAACCATGTGGAATATCCGCGCGCTCAGGGTCCGCCAGGGACTGCTGGCAAAGTTGACGTCGGCAATGGCGGTGATCTGCCTAGCCGGCGCGTTCGCGGCGGCACCGGCCGAGGCAGGCCAGAACAAGTGGTATTGGGGCAACGGTCACGGGAACGGTCATGGAAACGGCCACGGCAATGGTCATGGCCATCGGTGGCATCACAACAACGGCTACTACAATCAGGGCTTTCAGTATGGGTACGGCTATTACTATTACCCGCAGCCCTATGTGCAGTACGCCCCGCCGCCGCCGGTCTATTATCAGCCGCCGCCCCCGGTCTACTACTATCCGCCGCCGCTATTCAGCGTGACCGTGCCGATCCGCATCGATTGAGCAGAGCCGCGACCTTCGTCGAGACCCCTCCGTCTCTGCTGATAAGGGCCCCCGGTTGAACAGCCGGGGGCCTGTTTTTCATCCCGAAGCAACGAGCGGCTTACTGCACGAACGGCATTGAGGCAGCGCGGTTGAAGCTGTCCCACATGTCGCGCAACCCGGTATGGGCAAAGCTGACATTGCGCCGCTCCAGATCGGCGATCCAGCGGTCGGTCGCCTCGCCGGCCTTGCGCCAGCATTCCCCGGTGAACTCGCTCTTCTGCCGCGCCGGTGCGCCGATCAGCTTGCGGCCCTCGGCGAACCAGCCGGTCTCCATCGCCTCGAAGCTCTTGCGGATTTCTAAGCCCAGGCCGTGGAAGTCGCCCATGGCGCGGCGGTGCAGGTTCTCATGCTTCCACCAGAGCGAACCTTCGGTATAGATCTCCTGCGGCACCGGCCCCATGTCCGGCGCGGGAATGCCGAAATACATCGGCTTGAAGATGGAGACGCAGGTGCCTGACGTGGCGGTCACCCAGGCCATGGCGCCTTCCGGCGTCGCCTCGCTGATCATGGCGCCGCAGGCCTGCCAGAAGCGCGTCGGGAACGGGCCGCCATGCATGCAGATGTTGGTGCAGATCTCGCCTTCGGCCGGATCGTAGCCATCGTGATGCTGCCGCAGCAGGTCGGCCATGGTGCGGAGATCGATCTTGCCCTTCGCGCGACTTCAGGAAATCGTAGCCGACCTTCTGGCGCTCCCGGGAGCCGACGCCCGGCACCTTACTCATGTCCTCATAAGTGGCCTGGAAATCGACCTTGCCATTGCCGTTGGCCAGGGAGCAGCGCTGCCAGTCATTGCCGATGGTCATGGCGTTGGAGATGGCGCCGACCCCCTCCACCTTGCGCACTGCCCAGTGGCGGCCGGCGGTCTCGATCACATAGGCCGAGGTGGCGTCGGAGACCATGTAGCTGGAATCGAAATGGGAGTTGCCGCGCAGCTCGCAATTGCCGCCCTGGCCGAAGCGCTCGAGCACATCGGTGAAAACGGCGATCGCCTCCTCGCAATTGCGCGCCCGCTCCAGCATCAGCCGCAGCAGGTCGCCGGTGATCAGCCCGTCGCCGTTATCGCCGACTGTGCTGAAGATCGCCTCGTTGCCGACGGCGACGCCATGCTCGTTGACGCCGATCTCCCCGCCCCAGGTCCAGTAGGACTTGTCGATGATGATCTCATGGGTCTCCCGCGCCTGCGGGATGACGATATGGCTGGCCCGCATCACCGCGCCCTCGGGATAGCGGCGGCGCGGCAGTTGCAGCACCGCCTGGGCCTCGTTGATCTCGCAATCGGCGTTCTTGGCGGCGAGCGTGGTGCCGGTGCGGTGGCGCTGGGCAGTGCTGCGTAGCTGTCGCACATGTGTGGTCTCCTGGAGGTCGTCGGTCCTATTTCAACTCGGAAAATGGCAGGCGGCAAGATGTCCGCCTGATGTTTCGCTCACCGGCGGGTCGATGCGGCGGCAGATGTCCTGGGCCTTCGGGCAGCGCGGATGGAAGCGGCAACCGCTGGGGATGTTGAGCGGGCTGGGGATGTCGCCCTTCAGCACGGCGGCGCGATGGCGCCGCTCCGGCACCAGCCGCGGCACTGCCTTGAGCAGGCTCTCGGTATAGGGATGGCGGGGCGACTCGAAGATGGCGCGGGTCTCGCCGATCTCGACGATGCGGCCGAGATACATGACCGCGACCCGGTCGCACATATGGCGCACGACAGACAGCTCATGGGCCACCAGCAGCATGCCGACGCCCGCATGCTCCTTCAGGTCCTTCAGCAGGTTCAGGATCTGCGCCTGAATCGAGACGTCCAGCGCCGCCACCGGCTCGTCCAGCACGATGAAGGCCGGCTTCACCGCCAGCGCCCGGGCCAGCCCGACCCGCTGCCGCTGGCCGCCGCTCAGGCTGCGGGGCAGGCGGCCGGCGGTGCTTTCCGGCAGGCCGACTTCCCGCAGCAGCCGCGCGATCTCCGCGGGGATTTCCCGCTCGCCGCAGAGCGCGATGGAAACGCAGCACCTCGCCCAGCGCCGCCGCCACGGTCTTGCGCGGATTGAGCGAGGAGTAGGGATCCTGGAACACCATCTGGATGCGGCGGCAGAGGCCACCATCGCCGAGGCGGGGATAGCCAGCGAGCGCCTGGCCCTTGAGCCGGATCTGCCCGCCTGTTGGTTCGTAGATCCGCACCAGCGTGCGGGCCAGGGTGGTCTTGCCGCTGCCGCTCTCGCCCACCAGGCCGAGGGTTTCGCGCTCGCCGATGGCGAGATCGACGCCGTCGACGGCGCGCACGGTTTGCCGCGGCGCGCGGCGCAGGGCATCGACCACGCCGCGGCGCACCGGAAAATGCACGCTGACATTCTCCATCTGGATCAGCCCGCCGTTGCCGTTGGCGCCGATCATGGGGCGGCTCCCGCGATGCGCTCGGGATGCAGGCAGGCGCTCAGATGATCCGGGCCAACCTCGGTCAGCCGGATCGCCGATGTGCTGCAGTCCGCCGAGGCGAAGCTGCAGCGGGGCGCAAAGGGGCAGCCCGGTCCCAGCTTCGCCAGATCGGGCGGCTGGCCGGGAATCGGTATCAGCCGGCTCGCGCCTGCCGACAAATGAGGGATCGAGTTCAGCAATCCCACGGTATAGGGATGGCGCGGCGCCTCGAAGATCGCCTTCGTCGGCGCCGTCTCGACGATGCGGCCGGCATACATCACGGCGATGCGGTCGCAGGTCTCCGCCACCACCGCCAGATCGTGGGAGACCAGCACCAGGGTCATGCCGCTGCGCTCCTGCAGCTCCAGCAGCAGCGCCAGGATCTGGTCCTGGATGGTGACGTCCAGCGCCGTCGTCGGCTCGTCGGCGAACAGCAGCTTCGGCGAGCCGGCCATGGCCATGGCGATGACCGCCCGCTGCAGCATGCCGCCCGACCATTGGAAGGGATATTCGTCGAAGCGCCGCTCCGGGCTGGGGATGCCGACGCGGCCCAGCATCTCGATGCCGCGCTCGCGGGCAGCCGCGCATCGACATGCCGCCGAACACGCGCAGGCCTTCGGTGATCTGATCGCCGATCGGCCAGACCGGGTTCAGGCTGGTCATCGGGTTCTGGAAGATCATGCGCAGCTCGGTGCCGCGCAGCCGGCGCATGTCAGCCTCGCTCAGGCGCAGCAGATCGCGCCCCTCATACTCCACGCTGCCGTCGAAATGCGCATTCGGCCGAGGGCGGCAGCAGCCGCAGGATGCTGCGGCAGAGCACCGACTTGCCGCTGCCGGATTCGCCGACGATGCCCAGGGTGCTGCCGCGGGGAATCGACAGATGGATATCGTCATTGGCGCGGATGCGGCTGTGGCGGCCGCGGAACTCCGTGGTCAGGCCGGCGATCTTCAGGATGTCGGGGCTGGCGGCTATGTTCGCGGCAGGTGATGGGGATACAGCGTTCATCCGATTACATCAGGCCCCGCCGGTTCTGGCCCAGCCGCTGGGCGAGACCGTCGCCGATCAGGCTGAGCGCCGTGCCGGTCAGCACGATGGCCAACGCCGGCATGGTGGTCACCCACCAGGCCTGGCGCATGTAGTCCTTGCTCTCGGCGATCATCGCGCCCCATTCCGGCTCCGGCGGCGCCACGCCGAGGCCGAGGAAGGACAGGCCCGACAGCAGCAGGATGTTGAGCACGAAATCCGACATGGAGAACACGATGGAGGAATTGATGATGTTGGGCAGCGCATGGCCGAACATCACGCGCCCCTGGCCGAAGCCCAGCACCCGCGCCGCCAGGATGTAGTCCTTGCCGCGCTCCACCAGCATCTCCGCCCGCGCCAGCCGCGCATACATGGTCCAGCCCACCAGGCAGACGGCGACATAGATGTTGTGCACGCCCGGCCCGAGGATGGCGATGATGACGATGATCAGCACCAGGAACGGATAGGCGATGGCGATATCGAGGATGCGCATCACCACCGTGTCCAGCTTGCCGCCGAGATAGCCCGAAGCCGCGCCGATGAAGACGCCATAGGTCATGGGCACGAAGGTGATGATGAAGCTGATCTGCAGATCGATGCGGACGCCGTAGAGCACGCGCGCCAGGATATCGCGGCCATTCATGTCGGTGCCGAAGGGATGGGCCCAGTTCGGCGGCAGCAGGATGCTGTTGTAATCCTGGTAGTACGGGATCATAGGGCGTCAGCAGCGGCGCGAAGATTCCGGCCAGCAGGATCACCAGGAATATCGCGCTGCCGATCTTCAAGCTCGGCGACCAGACGCCGAGTTCGCGGCCGATGCGGCCGGCCGCCGACAGTTTCGCTGGGCGCGTCGGCGATCGCCATGCTCAGGCCCGCGCCACCCGCCGGTCGATCGCCATGTAGGCGAGATCGGCCGCGAGGTTGATGATCATGACCAGCACGGAGAACACCAGGGCCAGGCCCTGCACCGTGAAGTAGTCGCGGAAGCCCACGGAGCGCACCAGCTGCGATCCGAGACCATGGATGGTGAACACCGTCTCCACGATCACCGCGCCCGACAGCAGCCAGCCGATATTCACCGCCAGCACGGTGATCACGGGAATCGCCGCATTGCGCAGGATATGCTTGAGCATGATGCGCCGCGGCGACAGGCCCTTGGAACGGGCGACCTCGATGTAGTCGGCCTCCAGCACGTCGAGGATGGAGGAGCGCAGCGACTGGATGAGTATCGGCGCCAGGAACAGCGCCATGGTCAGCGCCGGCAGGAACATGTGATGCAGATGGCCGAAGAATCCTTCGCCGAAGCCGCGGATGGGAAACCAGCGCAGCGTCAGGCCGAACACCACCATCAGCAGCAGCCCGATCCAGAAGGGCGGCAGCGCCAAGCCGATCATGCTGCCGAGGCGCACCGCGTGGTCGGGTGCTGAGTCGCGCCGCACCGCCGCCCACATCGCCAAGCGGCACGGCGATCAGCACGGAAAGGACGGCGCTATAAGCCAGAAGATAGAGCGACACGCCGATGCCGTCGGCGATCAGCGTTCGATCACGTCGGTCTTCTGCACGATCGACTTGCCGAGATCGCCCTGCAGGGCATTGCCGAGGAACGACGAGATATTGCTGCCATAGCGGTTGATCGAGGCCGTATTCGGCATGCATCGCCGCGATGGTTTCCGGCGTCGCCCGGCCCATGGTCATGATCTCGATGGGATCGCCGGGCACCAGATGGATCGGAGAGGAACGCGATCAGCGACACCCCCAGCAGGACGGGGATCATCTGCACCAGGCGGCCGGCGATGAACTGCAGCATGGTCGCGCGCTAGCTCGGGAAAGCAACAGGGGCGAGCAAGATGCCCGCCCCTGCCGGGATTCAGCAATGTAGTTACTGGTCGAGCCGACACATCCTTCAGCCACCACCAGCCGGTCGCCAGGGTTTTCCAGCCCTTGACCTTGTTGTGGTAGGCGTTGATGGACGGCGTGTAGGCCAGCGGCACGCTGTAGCCGTCGTTGTAGGTGATGTCCTGGATCTGCTTGAACACCTCGCCGCGCTTGGCCGCATCGGTCGTGGCGCGGGACTGGGTCAAGAGAGCGGTCACCTCGTCATTCTTGTAGCGCGAGAAGAAGCCCTGGGTGCCGGCCTCCGTCGGGATCGGTCTGCAGCGCCAGCAGCTCGTCATCGTCATTGATGTCGCTGGTGATGTAGCTGACATAGGCCATGTAGCTGCCGTCGACGACGGAGTTCCAGGCGGTGCCGCCGTCCAGCTCCTCGATCTCCACCTTCAGGCCCGCTTCCTGCCAGCCCTGCTGCAGGATGGTGGCGATCTGCTTCGCCGGCGCGTTGCCGGTATCGATGCGCAGCTTGATCGGCGTGCCGTCATAGCCGGCTTCTGCCACCAGCGCCTTGGCCTTCTCGATGTCGATAGGCTATCGGCGCGACGTCAGCCGACCAGAAGTTCATCTTCGGATTGATCGAGTTCGGGATCTGGCCGTAGTCGAAGAACACTGCCTTGTTGATCGCCTGCAGATTGGCCGCGTGGTTCATCGCCAGCCGGATGCGCTCGTCATCCAGCGGCTTCTGCTTGTGGTTGAGATAGACATAGTCGAGGCGGAAGATCTCGGCGACCTCCAGAGTCATATCCGGCGTCTCGCTCACCGCCTTGGCCTGGTTGAAGGGAATGATCGCCGACACGTCGTAGTCGCCGTTCTGCAGGCCGAGCACCCGGGCATTGGTGTCCGGCACATAGAGCAGCTCGACCTTGTCCAGATAGGGCAGCGGCTGGCCGTCGGCGCCCAGCTCCCAGTAGTGCGGGTTCTTCGACCAGCACGACTTTGGTGCCGCGCTCATAGCTCTCCACCATGAAGGGCCCGGAGCAGACGGGCTTGTTGGCGAACTCGTCGGGGTTGGCTTCGAAGGCGGCCTTCTTGACGATCGCCGCCGCGAATACCGACGCCACCGACGGGAAGGGCGCATAGAGCTCGTTCAGCGTGACCTTCATATGCTTGTCGTCGACCTTCTCGATCGACTTCACGGGCTTGAGCAGGAACTGATAGGCCGCGCTGGGGTCGTTCAGCTTGCCCCAGGAGAACACGACATCGTCGACCGTGACGGGCGAGCCGTCGCTGAACTTCGCATCCCGCAGTGTGAAGGTGTAGGAGAGGCCATCGGGCGCCATCTCCCAGGACTCGGCCAGGCCCGGCCGCAGGCCATGGCCGGTGGCGTCGGCTTCCACCAGCGAGTCGCAGACCTGCTCGATCGCATAGATCGAGCCGTTGTCGCCCTGGGTATAGGGGTTCCAGGATAGCGGCTCTTCCGGCCGCGCGATGACCAGGGTGCCGCCGCGCTTGACGTCCTGTGCCGCCGCCTGATCGGCCGCGAGCACGCCGGCGGCCGCCAATGTCACCATAGATGCCATGAGGACCCGGCGCCCGCAGGCCCAGGACCTGTTGTCGATTTTCATGTCCGTTCTCCCAGCGTTCTTGTTCTTTTGGGCCCACAGCCCGCTGGGATTATGCCGCAATTTTCCGGGGATGCCAGCGATCCAAAGACCGAAATGGTTCAGCCTTTCACTGCGCCGATCAGCAGGCCGCTATGCGAACCATGAGTCTTGCCCTGACTTCAAGCTAAGCCGCCTTCATCAGGTTGCGCAGGACGTAGGGCAGGATGCCGCCATGGCGGAAATACTCCACCTCGTCCAGGGTATCGATGCGGCAGGTGACGGTGATGTCCTGGTGGCTGCCGTCGGGCCGGCTGATGCGCACGGGCACATCCATGCGCGGCTTGATGCCGGTGCTGAGGCCGGTGAAAGCGAAGATCTCGGCGCCCGTCAGGTTCAGCGTCTTCCGCGTCATGCCGTCCTTGAACTGCAGCGGCAGGACGCCCATGCCCACCAGGTTGGCGCGGTGGATGCGCTCGAAGCTTTCGGCGATGACCGCTTTCACGCCCAGCAGGTTGGTGCCCTTGGCCGCCCAGTCGCGGGATGAGCCGGTGCCGTATTCCTTGCCGGCCACCACCACCAGCGGCACGCCTTCCGCCTGGTACTTCATGGCCGCGTCATAGATCGGCATCTGCGCGCCGTCGGGCATATGGCGGGTGACGCCGCCTTCCACGCCCGGCACCATCTCGTTCTTCAGCCGGATGTTGGCGAAGGTGCCGCGCATCATCACCTCGTGATTGCCGCGCCGCGCGCCATAGGAATTGAAATCGCCGACGGTGACCTCATGCTCAACCAGGTAGCTGCCGGCGGGGCTGTCCTTTTTGATCGAGCCGGCGGGCGAGATGTGGTCGGTGGTGATGCTGTCGCCCAGCAAAGCCAGCAGCCGCGCGCCCTTGATGTCGCCGAACTTGCCGGCCTCCGCTGCCATGCGCGCGAAGTAGGGCGGGTTCTGCACATAGGTCGAGCCGCCGTCCCACTGATAGGTCAGGCCGGTGGCGGTCTTGACCCGTTTCCAGGCGCGGTCGCCGGCGAAGACGTCGGCATAGCGTTTCTTGAACATCGCCGCGGTGACGCATTTGCGCACCGTGTCCTGGATCTCCTTGTTGCTCGGCCAGATGTCCCGGAGATAGACCGGCTTGCCCTTCTTGTCGGTGCCCAGGGGATCCTTGGTCAGGTCGATGGTCATGGAGCCGGCGATGGCATAGGCCACCACCAGCATGGGCGACGCCAGGTAGTTGGCGCGCACATGGGGATTCACCCGGCCCTCGAAGTTGCGGTTGCCGGACAGGACGGCGGCCGCCACCAGGTCATTCTTGGTGATGGATTCGGCGATCGGATCGGGCAGCGGGCCGGAATTGCCGATGCAGGTGGTGCAGCCATAGCCGACCAGGTTGAACCCCAACTTATCGAGATCCTTCTGGACGCCGGCCTTGGCCAGATAGTCGCTGACTACCTGGGAGCCCGGCGCCAATGAGGTCTTCACCCACGGCTTGACCTTAAGACCCAGCTTCACCGCGTTGCGCGCGACGAGGCCGGCGCCCAGCATGACGTTGGGATTGGAGGTGTTGGTGCAGCTGGTAATGGCGGCGATCACCACGGCGCCATGGCCAAGCTGGTAGTCGGCGCCGGCCACGGCTGCCTTCAGCGCCGCGTCCTTCACCGCGAATCCGTCCTTGAGCCCCGTCTTGAATTCTTCCGCCGCGCGGGACAGCAGCACCCGGTCCTGGGGCCGCTTCGGGCCGGCCAGGCTGGATTCCACCGAGCCGATATCCAGCTCCAGCGTGTCGGTGAACAGGGGGTCAGGCGTCTTCGCGGTGCGCCACAGGCCCTGCTTCTTGGCATAGGCCTCCACCAGGGCGATACGGGCGGCGCTGCGGCCGGTGGCCTTGAGATAGCGCAGGGTCTCGGCGTCGATCGGGAAGAAGCCGCAGGTGGCGCCATACTCCGGCGCCATGTTGGCGATGGTGGCGCGGTCGGCCAGGGACAGCTCGTCCAGCCCGGGGCCGTAGAACTCCACGAATTTGTTCACCACGCCCTTCTTGCGCAGCATCTGCGTGACCGTCAGCACCAGGTCGGTGGCGGTGGCGCCCTCGCGCAGGCGGCCGGTCAGCTTGAAGCCGACGACCTCGGGAATCAGCATGGATGTGGGTTGGCCGAGCATGACAGCTTCGGCCTCGATGCCGCCGACGCCCCAGCCCAGCACCGCCAGGCCGTTGACCATGGTGGTGTGACTGTCGGTGCCCACCAGCGTATCCGGATAGGCGATGGTCTTCTTCTTTCCCTTGGCGTCCTTGACCTCGGCGCTCCACACGGTCTGCGCCAGATGCTCCAGGTTCACCTGGTGGCAGATGCCGGTGCCCGGTGGCACGACGCGGAAATTGTCGAACGCCTTCTGGCCCCAGCGCAGAAACGCGTAGCGCTCGCCGTTGCGCTCATATTCGAGGCTGACATTCTCGGCGAACGCCTTCTTGTCGCCGAAGTGGTCCACCATGACCGAGTGGTCGATCACCAGATCCACCGGCGACAGCGGGTTGATCATCTTGGCGTCGCCGCCCATGGCCTGCATGGCGTCGCGCATGGCCGCCAAATCCACCACGGCGGGAACGCCGGTGAAATCCTGCATCAGCACGCGCGCCGGACGATAGGCGATCTCGCGGTCGGATTTGCGGTTCTTCAGCCAGGCGCCGATGGCCTTGATGTCGTCCACCTTCACCGTGCGGCCATCCTCATGGCGCAGCAGGTTCTCCAGCAGCACCTTCATGGAGACCGGGAGCCGGCTCACATCGCCCAATCCCGCCTTCTCGGCGGCGGCGATGCTGAAATAGTCATAGCTCTTGCTGCCGACCTTCAGCGTGCGGCGCGTCTTCAGGCTGTCCAAACCGCTGGTCACTACATCCCCTCCGTCAAATTCCTGCCCAAACCCCAGTAACGAAGCTTACCGACCGTGATAGCTGCGCGCGCCATCAATTGCGACGGTACCGTTCGCCTGTGGATAAATCCGCCCTTTGCTTAAGCTGGCCCGCGAGTTCCCGCAACAGATGGGATCATTCAAAATATATGCCACAGATATTCAGAATCGCATCCCTTCTGTGACCAAATTGCGCAGCGGCCAAATTCACAGATTCGCCATGATCGCGGCTCAATCGCGCCATATCCGGCCGCCATTTTCCTAGGCGCACGGAGACCTTCCCTCTCTGTCAGAGGCACCCCCAGCCAGCCTCCCTGCTAGCCCCCAAAAATGGCTGGGATGAGGGCTTCGACGCCGGACCCGACCCCCGGCGTCGGCCCACCGACCCGGACGCCGCGTTCCGACCATCCATCGGAACGCGGCGTCTTCTTTTCCGGTCCCGGGTTTTTCGGCTCCTTGGCGGGCCACTGTTGCTGATGGAAAATTCCGTCTAAGAAGCGGCTCCAGTCCGTAAGCATGGATCCTGCCCGATAATGCCCGACGACAATGCGATCTTTCGTGGCGACCGCCTCGCCTGCGAGCGCGGCGGCCGGCTGGTTTTCGCCCGGCTCGATTTCACCTTGGTTGCGGGCGAGATGCTGGTGCTGCGGGGCGCCAATGGCAGCGGCAAGTCCACCCTGTTGCGGGTGATGGCGGGGCTCACACCGGTCCTCAGCGGCGAGATCCGCTGGGGCGATGGGGCGATTCAGGCCGATCGCCTGGCCCATAACGGCCGCTGTCACTATGTGGGCCATCAGGATGCGCTGAAGCCCGTGCTGACGGTGCGGCAGAATCTCCAACTCTGGCAGTCCCTGCGGAACGGCAGGCCGGAACGGATCGATCTGGCGCTGGAGCAGCTCGGTATTGCCCGCCTTGCCGACCTGCCGGCGCGCCTGCTGTCGGCCGGGCAGCGGCGGCGGCTGGCGCTGGCGCGCCTGGTGGCGATAGCTGCGCCGCTATGGCTGCTGGATGAACCGGCGACGGCGCTGGATGCGGATGGCGTGAGCCGGCTCGACCAGGTCCTTCGCGATCACCTGGCGGGCGGTGGCCGCGTGGTCCTGTCCAGCCATGGCGAGGTGGCTGGAAGCGCCCGGATTCTCGACCTCATGGATTTCCGGCCATCGGCCCAGGATCTGGCGGCATGAAGCTGTTCCTGGCCATGGTCCGCCGCGATCTGCTGCTGACCCTGCGACAGGGCAGCGACGCGGCGCTGATCCTGGTGTTCTATCTGCTCGCCGTCCTGATGTTCCCTTTCGCCGTCGGGCCGGAACCGGCCACGCTGGCCCGCATCGGCCCGGGCGTGCTGTGGGTGACGGCGCTGCTGGCCACCTTGCTGGCGCTCGACCGGCTGTTCGCCCAGGATTTCGAGGATGGCAGCCTGGATCAGCTGGCGCTGCTGCCGCTGCCCCTGCCCCTGGTGGCGCTGTCCAAGGTGCTGGCCAACTGGCTTTGTACGGGATTGCCGCTGACCCTGGCGGCTATCCCGCTGGCGGTGACCTTGGCGATGGACAGCCGTGGGTTCGGCATGCTGGTAGCGGCCCTGGCCCTGGGCACGCCGACGCTCAACCTGATCGGTGGGCTCGGCGCCGCGCTGATCCTGGGCGCGCGGCGGTCCAGCGGCCTCTTGGCCTTGCTGGTGATGCCGCTCTATATCCCGATCCTGATCTTCGGCGTGGCGGCGGTGGATGCCGCCATCCTCGGCCTGCCGGCACTGCCGCATCTGGCGATTCTCGGGCGCCTGCCTATTGGTAGCGCTGGCGCTCTGCCCCTGGGGCACAGCGGCGGCCCTGCGTCAGGCCCTTGCCTAGGGCCGGAATAGGCCCAACCTTTGGATTGTTGCTGGATCATGCCAGACAGGTGGCAATTCATGCGTCGGATCAGCGGCTTGACTTGCGTCATCGCGTGGGGTGGCGTGGCCGGACCTGATGGCGTATGCCAACCCCGATTTCCATTCTTGCGTGGGATGTCAGCAGCTTGATGCACCGTTTCGCCAATCCCGGCCGCTTCATGCGGATCGCCAACGCCGTCTTCCCCTGGACGGCCGGCCTCAGCCTGCTGCTGTTCGCCGTGGGTCTTTACTGGGCTTTGGTGGTATCGCCCGTGGACTACCAGCAGGGCGACACGGTGCGGATCATGTATGTCCATGTGCCGGCGGCCTGGCTGGCGCTATCGGTCTATACCTTTATCGCCGCGGCGAGTGCAGCGGCCCTGATCTGGCGCCATCCCCTGGCCGACATCGCCGCCATGGCGGCGTCGCCGATCGGCGCCTGCTTCACCTTCATCGCGCTGGCCACCGGATCTTTGTGGGGCAAGCCCATGTGGGGCACCTGGTGGGTGTGGGATGCACGGCTGACCTCCGTGCTGATCCTGTTCTTCTTCTATCTCGGCCATATGGCGCTGGCGCAGGCCTTCGACGATCCACAGCGGGGCCGCCGCGCCGCCGCGATCCTGGCCATCGCCGGATTCATCAATGTACCGATCGTGAAGTTCTCGGTGGATTGGTGGAACACGCTGCATCAGCCCGCCAGCATCTTCCGCGCCGGCGGGCCGACGCTCGATGCCGCGATGCTCTGGCCGCTGGCAGTCATGGCCCTGGCCTATCTGCTGTTCTTTATTTCCGTGCTGCTGATCCGCATGCATGCGGCGCTGCTGCGCGCGCGGCTGCGCGTGCTGCAGATCGCGCAGCTCGATGGGGCGCCGGCAGCGGCGCGCGGGTGATGAAATGACCAACTCGCTCGCCGAATTCTTCGCCATGGGTGGTTACGCGGGTTTTATCTGGCCGGCTTACGGCATCGCGGCGCTGGTGCTGGTCGGCCTGCTGGTGGTGAGCTTGCATCAACTGCGCCAGGCGCGGGAGACGCTGCGCCGCTATGATTCACAGCCGGGTAGCGATCGATCGTGAAACCCAAGCATCGACGTCTGGGGTTCGTCGCCGCCGGCGTGATCCTGCTCGCCGCCGCGGCAGGGCTCGTGCTCTATGCCATGAACGACACGCTGGTTTTCTTCTACACGCCGAGCGAGATGCAGAAGAAATTGCAGGCCCAGCAACTCGATCTGAACCGCCCCTTTCGTCTCGGCGGCCTGGTGGAAACCGGCAGCGTCGAACGCGACAGCACGGGCGTGGAGGTGCGCTTCCGGGTGACCGATATGGCCGACACCATCACCGTCTCCTATCACGGCATCCTGCCGGATCTGTTCCGCGAGGGTCAGGGCGTTGTGGCGGAAGGCCGCCTGGGCACCGATGGCGTTTTCATCGCCAGCGAAGTCCTGGCCAAGCATGACGAGAACTACATGCCGCCGGAAGTGGCGGCCGCGCTGAAGAAACAGGGCCATTGGCAGGATTCAACCGGCTATGGCGGCGGGACCTCGCCGTGACGGAAGCGCCCGCCCGCTCTGGTTTCCGCGTCGCCTATCTTTTGCCTGTCATTCTCTTCCTGGTGCTGGCGGCTTACTTCACCTGGGCGCTGCTCAGCGGCCGCGATCCGCAGCGGGTGGAATCGGCGCTCATCGGCAAGCCGGCGCCGGAATTCGCGCTGCCGCCGTTGCTGCCCGATCTGCCCGGCGCGGCGCGCGCCGATTTCGCCGGCAAGCCGGTGCTGGTGAATTTCTTTTCCTCCTGGTGCATTCCCTGCCGGATCGAACATCCTTACCTGATGGAACTGACGAAGAATGCCGACGTGACCATCATCGGCATCGTATATAAAGACAAGCCGGAAGCCGCGACCGCGCTGCTGCAGCAGATGGGCAATCCCTATGACCGCATCGGCCAGGATCGCGACGGCCGCACGGCGATCGATTTCGGCGTCTATGGCGTACCGGAAACCTATGTGATCGATGCCGGCGGCATCGTGCGTTTTCGCCAGCCGGGGCCGCTGACGCCCGAAGTGATCCAGGATGAAGTCCTGCCGCTGTTGCAGGGCGGCGGTTCCTAGCCGTTGACGCCCACCCGCATGAACCACGATCTTCGCCACGCAGCGAGCGGGAACCGGATTTGATGACGAACCTGCGACTGAAGAAACTGACGGCCGCCGGCGCCGGCATCGTCGCGGTGCTGGCGATCGCCGCGTATCTGTGGCTCGGCAGTGGCGTTCCGCAGCCGGCCGCGCCGACGGTCATCGCGCCGAATCCGGCGCTGGAGCAGCAGGCGAATGAGATCAAGAAGCAGCTTGAGTCGGCGCCGGCCGATGCCGCGCTCTGGCAAGGCCTGGCCCGCACCTATGTCTTGCAAGGAAAATTCGCCGACGCCGTTCCCGCCTACAAATCGGCGATCGACAATGGCGCCGATGGCGCGGCGGTGCAGTCGGCCTATGGCGAGGCGCAGGTGATGGCGGCGTCGGGGCAGGTGACGGAACCGGCGCTGGCGGCGTTCCAGGCGGCGCTGGCCAGGGACGCGGCCGAACCCCGCGCCCGCTACTATCTGGCCCTGGCCGATGCGCAGAACGGCAAGCTGCATGAAGCGCTGGATCAATGGATTAAGCTGGAGAACGAGTCAGTTGCGGATGCGCCCTGGCGGAAATCCCTGAGCGCCCGCATCGACCAGACGGCAAACACCCTTGGCCTCGATCCGAAGAATCTTCCCGGCCGCGGCGGCGCCGGGCCGGCCAATGAGCCGTCGATCAAGGATCTCACGGCCGCCGCGCGCCTGACGCCGGCCGAGCGGACCGCGTTGCTCGCCGAGAAGACGCAAACCTTGGCCGCTCGATTGAAGCATGAACCCGGCGACCTCCAGGGCTGGAAGATGCTGGGGCGGGCCGCCAGGCTGCTCGGCGATCATCCGCAATCCCTGGCGGCGTGGCTGCAGGCGACGAAGTTGGCGCCCACGGATTCCGATGCTTGGGTCCACTACGCCGAAGCGATCCTGGCAAATTCGGACAGCGGGCAAAAGTTGCCGCCGGAGTTTGCCGCCGCGACCCAGCGCATCCGCGAGCTCGATCCCCAGAGCCTTGAAGGAATGTTCTTCGGCGGCCTGGCGGAACAGGACGCGGGAAACATTGCGGCGGCGCGCAGCCTGTGGGAACAGCTGCTTCAGGAGTTGCCGGAGGATTCACCGCAGCGGACCGAGATCCAGCAGCGCCTGGACGCCCTGGGCGGTGGCGGCTAACATTCCTGTCCGCGCTATCGAGGGCCAGATGAACGCAGATCCCGCCACCGTCGGTCACAATAAACCGCTGGCCTTCGGCCTGCCCGCCGACTGGTATCATTCGGCCGACATCTACGAGCAGGAGCGCCGCAAGGTCTTTGCCCGGGAATGGCAATGGATCGGCCGGGAATCGCAGCTGAAATCGCCGGGCGATTACGTGGCGGCGGAGATCGCCGGCTATCGCGTCTTCGCCATCCGGGACCGCGACGGCGTGCTGCGCGCCTTTCACAATGTCTGCCGCCACCGCGCCTCGGTGATCGTCGAGAAGGACGAGGGCCATTGCGACGTGCTGCGCTGCCGCTATCACGGCTGGGTCTATGACACCGCGGGCAATTTGCGGAAGACGCCCTATTTCGGCGAGGCGGCGGACTTCCGCAAAGAGGATTTCAGCCTGCTGCCGATCGCCGTCGCCGTCTGGCGCGGCTTCTTGTTCGTCAATCTCGATCCCGCCGCCGGGCCGCTGGAAGACGGACTCGGCGATTTGGTGCGGGAGACGGCGCCTTACCCCCTCGAAGACTATCGCTTCGTGCAGCAGGAAGTCTTCGACATGAACTGCAACTGGAAAACCTACACCGATAATTTCGTCGAAGGCTATCACGTGCCGGGCATTCACCCGCCCTTCGCGGCCGTCATCGACTTCGACCGCTTCACGACCGAGGGCCGCAACCGCACGGTGATCATGCAGGCGCCGCAGAAGGACGGCTCCTTCTATGGCGGCCTGTGGCTCTGGCGCTATCCCAACACCACGCTGTCGGTGTTCCCCGAGGGCATGAACATGTCGCGCATCCTGCCGGGCGCGCCCGGGCGCACGCGGCTGGTCTACAATTTCCTCTTTGCCGACGATTCTCCGGCGGCGATGACCCGTCACCGGGAAACCATCGCCCGCAACTGCCAGGTGGTGCGGGAGGATTTCGGCATCTGCGAAACTTCCCAGGGCAATCTGGCCGCCGGCATCTTCCAGCGGGGACCGCTGAGCCCGCGCCATGAGGAGGGCGTGCGGCATTTTCACGATTTGCTGCGCCAATCCCTGGGCCGCGCCGCCTGAAATTCCCGCCGGATTCCGCTTTGCAAGCGATTGCCCGACGGCATACCCTAGCGGGAAAGCGGCGCCATGACCGCTACGACAGGGCGAGGCAACAAGACGATGGCAGAGCCGGCTGCGGCATTGGTGGTCGAAGATCTGCATAAGAGCTTCGGCGAACTGGAAGTTCTCAAAGGCGTGTCGCTTTCAGCCAATGAAGGCGACGTGATCTCGATGATCGGCAGCAGCGGCTCGGGCAAAAGCACACTGCTCCGCTGCATCAACCTCCTGGAAACGCCCGATGCCGGCCGCGTCTATGTCGAGGGCGAACTGATCAAGATGCGGCCGACGCGGAACGGCCATGCCCTGCCCGAGGACCACAAGCAGGTCGACCGCATCCGCTCGCGCCTGGGCATGGTGTTCCAGAGCTTTAACCTTTGGTCGCACATGACCGTCCTGGAGAACGTCATCGAGGCCCCGGTGCATGTGCTGAAATTGCCGAAAGCCGAAGCGATTCAACGGGCTGAAGCGCTGCTGGCAAAAGTCGGCATCGGCGACAAGCGCAACCACTATCCAAGCCACCTTTCCGGCGGCCAGCAGCAGCGCGCCGCCATCGCCCGCGCCCTGGCCATGGAGCCGCGGGTGATGCTGTTCGACGAGCCGACCTCGGCGCTTGACCCCGAACTGGTCGGCGAGGTATTGCGCGTCATTCGCCAGCTGGCCGAGGAAGGCCGCACGATGCTGATCGTCACCCACGAGATGGGTTTCGCACGGGAGGTTTCGTCTGAGGTCATCTTCCTTCACGCCGGCCGGATCGAGGAAAAGGGCCCCCCGGCCCAGGTTTTCGGCAATCCCAAGTCGGAAAGGTGCCGCCAGTTCCTGGCCAGCAATCTGAACAAAGCTTGACCGCAGGGCCGGCGCCTTTCGGCACCGCTTCGCTTATGGGATTCGCCACAATCGCCATTGAGAGATTGGAGAAACAACCGTGAACGCACGTACGTTAATTTCGCTGCTGGTGCTCGCCATCGTGGTGGTCATCGGCTACGTCTACTTCAAGGGCGGCAAGGACGCCGAGCAGGCGGCAACACCGCCGGCCGCCACCACCACCGAACAACCGGCCGCGCCCGCGACGACGACCGAAGGCACGGCGGCCACCACCGGCACCACCGCTGCAACAACCGGCACCACCGACCAGACCCAGACCGCGGCCGCGACTCCCGTGGCGCCGTTGACCGCGCTGGCCGGCAAGACCATCAAGGTCGCCACCGAGGGCGCCTATCCGCCGTTCAACTTCGTCGACGCCACCGGCGCGCTCCAGGGCTTCGATGTCGATATCGCCAATGCGCTCTGCACGAAAATGCAGGTGACCTGCGAGATCAGCAAGCAGGATTGGGACGGCATGATCCCCGGCCTGCTGGCCAAGAAGTACGACGTGATCATCGCCTCGATGTCGATCACCGAAGAGCGCAAGCAGAAGATCAACTTCACCGGCAAGTACTACAACACGCCGGCGGTGATCGTGGCGGCGGCCAATTCGCCGATCACCCTGGGCGCCGACGGCAATCCGGATCCGGCCAGCATGAAGGGCCTGAAGATCGGCGTGCAGCGCGCGACGATCCACGAGAACTTCGCCAGGGATCATTTCAAGGAGTCGGAGATCGTCGTCTATGACACCGCCGACAATGCCAACCTGGATCTCACCGGCGGGCGCCTCGATGCCCGCATGGACGATATCCTGGTGCTGCAGGACCAGGTGGTGAAGCCCAACGGCGACAAATACAAGATCATCGGCAAGGGCTGGACCGGCGGCATGCTCGGCGAAGGCGCGGGCATCGGCCTGCGCAAGGAAGACGAGCAGATGCGCACCGCCTTCGACGAGGCGATCAAGACCATCCGCGCCGACGGCACCTACAAGACCATCAACGACAAATACTTCAACTTCGATGTCTATGGCGGCGAAGGCGACTAAGCCCGCCCTAGCGCGATCATGATGCAGCGCCGCCATTCCAGTTACGTCCGGAATGGCGGCGTTTTCATTTTCACCAGCAGCAGGCAAGCCCGGCGACGATGATCGATCTGAAGGGGTATGGCCATTTTCTGATCGAGGGATTGACGGTCACGCTGAGCGTCGCGCTGGTGTCCATGGTGGGCGCCATGGTGCTCGGGCTGCTGGGCGCCGCGGCCAAGCTCTCAACGCACAAGGTGCTGCGCCGCATCGGCGGGGCCTACACCACGATCATCCGCGGCGTGCCCGATCTCGTGCTGTTGCTGCTGGTGTTCTATGGCGGCACGGTGCTCCTGCAATGGATCGCCTGCTGGTTCGGCCGTGTCGAGCCGATCGATATCAATGCCTTCATCACCGGCGCCCTGGTGGTGAGTTTCATCTACGGGGCCTATGCCACGGAGGTCTTCCGCGGCGCCTTTCAGGCGGTGCCCAAAGGGCAGATCGAAGCCGCAAAGGCCTGCGGCATGAGCCGCTGGCTCTGTTTCCGGCGCATCCAATTGCCCCAGGTCTGGCGCTTCGCGCTGCCGGGTCTCGGCAATGTCTGGCTGCTGCTGCTCAAGGGCACCGCCATCATCTCGGTCGTCGGCCTCGAGGAACTGGCGCGCAAGGCGGATATGATGACGCGCAATGTGAAGGCGCCCTTTACGGTCTATGGCCTGACGATCCTGATCTTCCTCGCGCTGACGGTGCTGTCCGAGATCGCCCTGAAGACGGCTGAGAAGCGGGCTGCCGCCGGAGTCAGGCGGGCATGACATACTTTGCGAGCTGTCCCCTTGGCGCCTTCGACTATCCGCTGATCTTCAGCAGCCTTCCGGCGCTGCTGCAGGGCCTGCTGATGACGATCCAACTCGTCGTCATCTCCGCCGCCATCGGCCTGCTGCTGACGATTCCCCTGGCGCTGCTGCGCGTTTCAAAGAACCCGTGGGTCTGGATGCCGGTCTATGGCTACACCTATCTCTTCCGTGGGACGCCGCTGCTGATCCAGCTGTTTCTCATCTATTATGGCCTCGGCCAGTTCGACTGGATCAAAGAGACTTTTCTTTGGACCTACTTCCGCGAAGCCTATTGGTGCTGCCTGACGGCCTTCACGCTGAACACCGCCGCCTACAGCACCGAAATCCTCCGTGGCGCCATCCAGAATGTGCCCCATGGCGAGATGGAAGCGGCGCGGGCCTGCGGCATGTCGAAATGGCTGCTCTATCGGCGCATCGTGCTGCCGCGGGCCTTCCGCATCATGCTGCCGGCCTACTCCAACGAAGTGATTTCCGTGCTGCAGGCGAGCGCCATTTCCAGCGTTGTCACGCTGATGGACCTGACCGGCGTGGCCCGCGTGATCATCGCGCGGACCTTCGCGCCCTATGAGATATTCATCACGATCGCTGTGATCTATCTCGCTCTGACCTACCTGATCGATTTCGGCTTCCGCACCGTCGAGCACCGCCTCAGCGGGCATCTGCGGGACCGGCCCTCGGGCGCCGCCAAGGCATCGCTGGTTCCCGGCCTGCGGTAGACGGCGCCATCAGGAAGTTTCAACCGGGAGATGTAAGCCGGCCTCGCTTCCGCCTGCGGCAAATTGCCCCCGCATCGGCGGCCCGCCGGGAATATGGTCCCGGATTGGTTCATCGGCAGTGGCGCCCGCGGCTGCGGGGTTCGCTGAGGCGCAGCGGCCAGGTTGCGGAATTGCTGAGTTGTTCGTGTGCCTTCCGTCCGAATCCGGCGCCCGGATTGGGCGCAACCTGACGTGGAACCACCCGGCGGTTCGCGTTATCCTTAAAGTCCTCGCAGCCCTCGACATCAGCTTTCCTGACTCGGGCTAAAATATTCCACCTAGTGGAAAATCCCATCATTGGCCTATTGAATAAACTCATAACATCTGTTTATTCTTGCCACGCTTCGCGCGGCATAGGGGTAGTAGTCGTGGATACCATGGTGGAAAAGTCTTCTCTGCGCGTATCGCGCAATACCGTGACATTGCGTCAGCAGGTCTTGGAAGTTTTGCGGAGCGCAATCATCAACAATCAGTTTCGGCCAGGCGACAGGCTCGTCGAACGCGAACTCTGCGAGCTGACCGGGGTTTCCCGGACGTCGGTGCGCGAGGCTTTGCGGCATCTGGAATCCGAAGGGCTGGTGCAGAGTCTGCCGAACAAGGGCCCCATCGTGGCCACCCTGGATCTGCGGCAAGCGGGTCAGATCTTCGAAGTCCGCGCTGCGCTCGAAGGGCTGGCAGGCAAGCTGTTCGCCGAGCGGGCGACCGCGGCGCACCGGGAAAATCTGCGCGGCGCTCTGGCATTGCTGGAGCGGGCCTTCGCCGCCGGCGACCGGGCCGAGATCGTGCGCCAGGCCAACAATTTCTACGAAGTGCTGTTCATGGGTTGCGGCAATGACGTGATCCGCACCGTGCATGCGACGCTGAATGCCCGCATCACCTATCTG
The DNA here is from genome assembly GCA_963816235.1 of uncultured Alphaproteobacteria bacterium. Taxonomy (GTDB): domain Bacteria; phylum Pseudomonadota; class Alphaproteobacteria; order Dongiales; family Dongiaceae; genus DATKFM01. The sequence goes on from CAWFKD010000004.1 coordinate 168,263, forward strand.
CGGGCGCTGTCGATCGCACAACCGGGCCGCGCGGAGAAAAGCCTGGCGGAACTGCGGCAGATCACTTCGGCGCTGGTGGGCGGATCGCCCGCCGACGCGGAGAAAGCCTGCCTGGATCATGTGCGACAGGCGGCCATCAGCACCAACCGGGCGCTGGAAACCCACGTCAGCAGTTCTGCGGCCTAGGCCGGCAACACCGGCGGTTCATACTGCCGTCTTCTGAATCAGATCGGGCGCCGCTTTACTGAAGCGGCGCCCGTTTCATTCGGCCGGGACTATGCGGCGGACTATTGCTCGATCGCCACATAAGCGAGCAGCGCCGACCAGGAATAGAAGGGATCGGTATCCGGCTGATCCAGGCCTTCGCCGGTTTCCGGATGGTAGTTCTCCGGACAGAGCCGCCGCTCCCGCCAGTTCTGCTGGAACAGCGCCCAGCCTTTCTCCTGCAAGCTCCTGGCAGCCTTGTCCTGGCCGGCTTTCTTCAAGCCGTTCCAGACCAGCCAGTTGAGAATCGGCCAGATGCGGCCGCGCCAATAGACGTTGTCTTTCAATGCGGGATCGCCGCGCATGACCGACGGCAGACCGGGTGCGCCGCCGAAGGTCTGCGGATTCTCCAGATGGGCCAGCAGATGCCGCGTCTGCTCCGGCGTCGAAGCACCGCAGAGCAGCGGATAGAAACTGGTGGGCGCGACACTGCGCGTGAACGCGCCGGACCACAGCCGGTTGGCGAAGATGTTGCGCGATGCATCCCAGAAATGGCTGCTGATCTTGGCGCGCAGCTCGGCCGCATGGGCCTCGTGGACCGCGCCGTCCTTGCCCAGCTCCCGCGCCATCAGGCCGAGCATCTCGCTGTCCAGACACACCAGGCAGTTCAGCCCGACATCCTCGCAATCCAAGGTGCGGCTGGCCTCGTTCCACTGCGCCTCGTCATGGATGGGCGAGTTGTCCATGAAGGATTCGTCTTTCGCCGCCAGCTTGGTGCCGAGATAGAGGCCATTGCCCACCGGCGAGGAGCCGAACTCCAGAATGCCGTTGCCGTTGCCGTCCCGCGCCCGGCGGATCCAGGCGTTGTTGGCGGCCAGCACCGGATAGGCCAGCTCCAGCAGGCTGCGGTTCTTGCTGCGCTGATATATTTGCCATGCCACATAGGAAACTATGGGAGTCTGAGTGCGATCGACCCAGGAATCATTGCCGGTCATGATGCAGGGCAGGTTGCCCTCGGGCGTCGCCGACGACAGCAGCGTCGCCAGGCATTCCCGCGCCTGATCGGCATCGAACAGCGAGACCAGCAGCGCGTTGACAGCGGTATCGTTCAGCCAGAATCCGAAGCCGCCGAACTTTTTCAAGTCCCAGTTGCGGGAGCAGGTGATGTAGGGGCGATGATTGACGCCGTCCCAAATGGTGTTCCAGCCCATGACGTCGCGCACCGCGGCGCGGGCCTCATCCAGCGGCGGGCAGGCCGGCGCCGGCGGCAGGCGCTCGGCCTTGTCCATCGCGAGATCGAGTCGATCGGCGATCGCCACCGAGAAATTGTTGGCGGGCGCTTCCTCGAGATTGAACCGCAGCGCCAGCAGCGGTGCCTCTGTGGCGCGCGATGTGAGAAGCCAATAGCCCTGCTGCTCATACTCCCGGCGCAATTCTTCGATGCTTTGGTGCCCGGTGATCAGCAGCGGCGCGCGCTCGGCCTTGATCGCCACGCTGCGCGGCCCGACGGTGCAATGGGCGATCTTGCGGCCATCGTCGTAATGCCAGACCGCGCCATCCTCCTGGGACAGCGCCAGCACCACCCAGAAGCGCAGGCCCCACTCGCCGGACTTGGCCGTCGACCAGCCGCCGCGAAGATCGAAGGGCGAGACCTTGCCATAGCGCCAATCCAGCACCGTGCCGCCATGGGTGACGCTGGCCTCCACATGGCTGCCGTCGGTGGTGTGGGTCCCGAGCCGCACCTCGTCGCCAGGCCCGATCAGCGTCGTTTTGCCGCTGCTGGCGGCGTAGAGCATGGGCGTGACGCGGAGGCCCAGCGGCTTGAAGCTCATCTCCAGATAGCGGTCCGCCGCCCAGGTGTTCCAGGCGCGGTACAGCGGCACATTGGGCGTGCGCAGATAGTGGGGAACGCTCATGGCTTCTTCCACTCCCGCAGGAGCGTCTCCGTGTCGATGAGTTCAATCTGCTGGTCGAAGCGCGGATACACCGACGCCAGGGCCGCGGCATGGCCGGCATCGCTGCCGCTGGCCAGGGCGTCGGAAATCAGGATGGTGCGATAGCCGCGGTCGATGGCGCCGATCGCCGTCGCCAGCACGCAGACATCGGTCTCGACGCCGGTGAGGATCAGGCAATCGGCCGCCAGCTCGCGCGAGCGCCGGCGCGAAATCCGGCGCCTCGAACGCGGAGTAGATCTGCTTGTCCACCACCTTCGCCGGCGGCGCAAAACGTTTCAGGATGGGCAGCAAGTCGAACAGCGCGTTGTTGCCGCTCTCGGCCAATATCTGCGGCCAGCGGCGATAGAACGCGCTCCATTGCCCCGGCAGATCGGTCAGCGACTTCGGCGGCAGGAAGCGGGTGAACACGGTCCGCTCCGGGCGGTGACCGGCAATGCGGGCGATCCGCGGCAGGATCCCATGGGTGCTGGCGGCGCCCCAGTCCTTGTGGTCGGCAAACACCACCTGCATGTCGATGGCGACATGGACGGCGCCGGCGCCGATCGGACCGAACCGCAGGCCGTCGATGCTGCCGGCGGGGGTCACGGATCGACCGGAACCGTATGGCCGGCGTCCCAGGCTGCCACGACCTTCGATCCCGGCGCCAGCAACTCGCCGGACTGGTTCTGGGCAAAGGCCAGCAGCGGCACGTCGCCCAGGGCGGCCGTGCGGATCCTGTAGGTGACGCTGGCGCCGGTATAGACGGCTTGCAGGACTTCGCCCCGAAGGACATTGCCGCGCGGCGTTTCCTGGTCGGCGCGGACCGAGATCTTTTCCGGCCGGACGACGGCGATACCGCTGCAGGGGCCGGCGGTGCCGATCACCGTGCCGTCGCCGAGGCGCAGGCCGCCTTCGGCGGCGCGTGCCGCGGAAAATGTTGGAGTCGCCGAGGAACTGCGCGGCAAACACGGTCAGCGGTTTCTCATAGACCTCCTGCGGCTTGCCGATCTGCATCAGGCGGCCGTCATTGATGATGGCGATCCGGTCCGACAGGGTCAGCGCCTCTTCCTGGTCGTGGGTGACGAAGATGGTGGTGATGCCGGTCTCCCGCTGGATCTCCCGCAGCTCCACCTGCATCTCCTGGCGCAGGCGGCGGTCCAGGGCGCCCAGCGGCTCGTCCAGCAGCAGCACCTTCGGCCGGGTGATCAGCGCCCGCGCCAGCGCCACCCGCTGCTGCTGGCCGCCGGAGAGCTGCTTCGGCTTGCGGCCGCCGAGGCCGGGCAGGCGCACCAGCGCCAGCATCTCCTGGACGCGCTGCTCGATCTCCGCCTTGGGCGCGCCCCTGACATCCAGGCCGAAGGCGATGTTTTCGTCGACGGTCAGATGGGGAAACAGCGCATAGGACTGGAACATCATGCCGATGCCCCGGCGATGCACCGGCACGGATTCGACCCGCTCGCCGTCGAAGCTGATGCTGCCGCTGTCCAGATCGACGAAACCGGCGAGCGCGCGCAGCAGCGTGGTCTTGCCGGAGCCGGATGGCCCCAGCAGGCCGAAGAACTCGCCGTCGGCGAAATTGATGCTGACATTGTCGAGCGCCTTCAGCGGCGCCATAGGCCTTGCTCGCCCCGATGACATCGACCCGGCTCATTTAGCGCTCCCCGCCGAACTTGTAGTTCCGCGCCACCAGCAGCATCAGGCTCATCGAGACCAGGATGATGATGGTGGAGATGGCGTTGATCTCCGGCGTGAAGCCCTTGCGGATGGCGGTGATAGATCTCCACCGGCAGCGTCGAGGTGCCGGGCGCCGCCAGGAAATAGGAGATGACGAACTGATCGAAGGACACGGCGAAGGCGAACAGCGCCGCGGCGATGACGCCGGGCGCCAGGATCGGCAGGGTGATCCGGCGGAATGTCTGCTGCGGCGTGGCGCCGAGGGTTGCCGCCGCCTCTTCCAACTGCACGCTCGAAGCTCGCGAAGCCGCGCGCCGACCACCACGATGACATAGGGCAGCGACAGGGCGACATGGCCCAGCAGGATCGCATGCAGGCCGCGGCCGATGCCGGTCCAGAAGAAGAAGATCAGCATCGAGGTGCCGATGATCAGCCAGGGAATGGTGATCGGCGGGAACAGCAGGAGCTGCAGCACGCGCTTGCCGCGGAACTCGTAGCGGGCGAAGGCATAGGCCGCCAGCGTGCCCAGCGTCGGTGGCGATCACGGCGTTGATGGAGGCGATCCAGACGCTGTTCCAGCTCGCCGGCAGCAGCCGCTCATTCTCGCATCAGCGCCTTGAACCAGACGAGGTCGAAGGTGAAGGGCATCTCGTAGAGCGCCGACCGGTTGAAGGCCATCGCCATCATCACGAGGATCGGCAGATAGAGGAAGAGCAGCACGGCCCACAGATAGATCTTTGCCAGCCGGGTCATGAGCTCTTCTCGAGATAGGGCTTAATCGCCGGCGAGCTGACGCCCAGGATGATCAGCACGATCGCCAGCATGATGAAGGACAGCGCCGCGCCCAGCGGCCAGTTGTCGATCGAGGTGAACTGGCTCTCGATGATCGGCCCGAGCATGATCGCCTGCTTGCCGCCGAGGATGCGCGGCTCCATGAAGGAGCCGATAACAGGCACGAAGATCAGGAACACGCCGGCCAGCACGCCAGGCATGCTGAGCGGCAGCATGACGCGGCGGAACGCCTGCCACCGCGTGGCGCCGAGCGATGCGCGACGCCTCGATCAGCGAATCGTCGATCGCCTGCAGCGACACATAGATGGTGAGGATGGCGTAGGGCAGATAGGCATGGACCAGCCCGATGACGATCGCCGGATAGGTGAAGAGGATGTCCAGCGGCGCGCGCAGCACCATGGTCCAGGAAAAGGTCCGCACCAGCGCGTTGCGACCAGAAGGGCAGGATGATCAGCAGGAAGATCGCTTCCCGCGCACCGTCCCTTCACCACCTTGGCCAGCCCCAGCGCCGCCGGATAGGCGAGCAGGAGGCAGCAGGTCGTCACATAGAGTCCGAGCTCGATGGAACGCCAGGCGTTGTACCAGTAGATGCGCTTTTGGAAGAAGCCGATGTAGTGCTTGAGCGTGAAGCTGGCTTCGCTTGCCGCCCATGGGCGTGGCGGTCAGGAAGCTGAAATAGAGCATCGCCGTCAGCGGCAGCAGGACGGTGATGGTCAGCCAGAGATAGGCGGGGGCCGTCAGGCCGGCGATCGTCCAGGCCTGACGGCTTTGCTTGTTCATCGAGACCGCTACTGCGCGAACGACGTCTTCACTTCGTCCCACAGCTCCTGATTGGCCTGCTTCTGCTCGTCGGTCAGCGGCGCCATCCACTGCACGCGCTTCACCACTTCGGGATCGCCCAGCACGGTGCGGTTCATGGCGTCCGCCGGCAGCGCGGCATTGGCCTTGCTGTTGGCCGAGGCCGGGGCGCCCACATTGGTATCCCAGGGCACATAGAAAGCAGGGATCGACCATGAAGTTGATGAAGGCCAGGGCGCCCTCGGGATTCGGCGCGCCGGCCGCGACGGTCAGGCCGTCGAACCAGCCGATGGCGCCTTCCTTCGGCACCACGAACTCGACCGGCAGGTTCATCGCCTTCTTGGAGCGCGCCGCCGAGCCCGACCAATAGACGGCGATGTCATAGTCGCCGGCGGCGATATGCTTGTTCCACTCGTCTTCCGACGACCAGAAGGTGGCGATCTGCGGCTTCAGCGCCAGCAGCGCGTCCTTCACCTTGCCCATGTCGGCCGGGTTGTTCATGTCCTGACCGGTCGCCAGCGCGGCAATCTGGATCGGCCTCCAGCGCGTCGTCGCGCATGCCGACCTTGCCGGCATATTTCGCATCCCAGAGCGCCATCATCGAGTCCGGCCGCTCCTTGATCTTCTCGGTGTTGTAGGCGAAGGAGGTCAGGCCCCAGACCCAGGAGATGGCATAGTGCTTGCCGTCCTTCACGAAGCGGTCGCTGTCGCGCAGCGCCGGCGCCAGATCGGCGAAGTTGGCGATCTTCGAAGTGTCGATCGCCTGGATCAGCCCCTCATTGGCCGCGTCCATGACATAGATGTTGTTGACCAGCACCACGTCATAGGCGCCGGGGCTGGTGCGCAGCTTGGTCAGCATCTCCTGTTCGGAATTGAAGTAGTCATGCACCACCTTGGTGCCTGTCTGCTTCTCGAACATCTCGAGCGCCCATTTCTCGTCGGTGCCGTAGCCCTGCCAGTTGAGCACCTTGATCTCGCCGGCGGCGCGGGCGCGCTGGCCGGCAAGGCTGAGGGCCGCCGCGCCGCCCATGGCGGCCAAGGCGGACCGGCGGCTGATTGTGAAGCGTGACATGCTGGTTTCTCCCTGAAGGATTTATTGTGACGGAAATCTATCGAATGGCCGTAGGCGGCGCAATTAAAGCTACGGCCGCTGCGGCCGCGATGGCCCGCCAGCGACCGGAACTGGCGAGTCCCATTCAGCCGGTTACCTCTCCGATCCCGGCCACTGCGGGTCCGTCAATGGTTCAGCTGTGGGCCCATTCCCAGTAGAGGGCGCGGGCCTTGCGGGCGATCGGCCCGAACTCGAGCTTCCGGTCGTCGAAGGCCACGACAGGCATGACCTTGGAGATATTGCCGGAATTGAAGATCTCGTCGGCCTCGCGGAAATCCTGCACGGTCAGCGAAACCTCGTGCACCGTCACACCCGCCTGCCGCAACAGGCCGATGACCCGCTGCCGGGTGATGCCGTTCAGGAAGGTGCCGTTGGGGATGGGCGTAAATACCTCGCCGCCGCGGGTCATGAAGATGTTGGAGGTCGCCAGTTCCGCCACATTGCCGTTGGCGTCGCAGACCAGGGCGTTGTTGAAGCCCTTGGCCTTGGCTTCCTTGAGCATGCGGGCGTTGTTGGCATAGAGGCAGGCGGCCTTGGCGTTCACCGGCATGACATCCAGGGTCGGCCGCCGGTAGCTGACAGTGGTGATGGTGAAGCCGGTCGGCGCCGCCATCGGCACTTCCTCGAGGCACAAGGCGAAATCGGTGGAATCCGCGAGCGGGACGATGAAGCCGACATCGCCATCCTCCGCCCAATACATCGGCCTGATATAGACGGCGGCATCGGGCGCAAACTTCTTCAGCCCGTCCTTGGCCAGCCCGGCGATGGCCTCGCCGGTCAGCGTCGGCTTCAGGCCGAGCGTCCGGGCGGAGTCGTTGACCCGGGCGGAATGCCGGTCGAGATCCGGATAGATACCTTCGAACCCCCGCGCGCCATCGAACACCAGGGACCCGAGCCAGGTCGATTGGGACGAGGCGCCGAGAATGCGCAGATCGCCCTCGTGCCAATCGCCCTTGTAGTAGGTCCAGGTCTTCCGGGTATTGCTCATGCTGTCACCTGTATCGATACAATTCGGTCAATGAACCGCCGCGTACATGATCTTCTCTTCGGTGGCGGCGCTGGGCGAGAACTCTTCCACGATCCGTCCCTGGCGGCAAACCAGGATGCGGTCGGAGAGATTCATGATCTCCGGCAGATAGGAGGAGATGACAACCACGGCCAGGCCCTCGTCGGCGAGTTTGTTGATCAGCTGATGGATCTCGGCGATGGCGCCGACATCGACGCCCCGCGTCGGCTCGTCGAAGATGACGATCCGCGGTTTCTGGATCAGCCCCTTGCCGATGACCACCTTCTGCTGGTTGCCGCCCGACAGCTCCACCACGCGCGCATTGTCGTTGATCGCCTTGATCGCCAGCGTGCTGCTCCATTCGGCCGCGAGCTGCTGCATCTCGCGCAGGCTGATGTAGGGCAGACGCTCCAGCCCGGCCGCCAGCAGGCCGGAATAGAGATTCTCCGCCACCGACATGGTCTCGAAGAAGCCTTCGCTCTTGCGGTCCTCGGTGACGTAGATGATGCGGTCCTTCACCGCGTCCCGCGGCACGTTGTAGCGCACCGGCCTGCCGTCCAGCTCGATATCGCCGCCGGCCAGGAAGTCGCGCTTGTAGATTCCGGACACGATCTTGAAGGTCTCCGTCCGGCCGGAGCCGATCAGGCCGAACACGCCGGTGATCTGTCCCTCGAAAATCGAGAAGGAGTTGTTGCGCACCACGTTGCTCATGGAGATGTCCTGGACGGACAGCACCTTCGGGCCGGCCTTGCGCAACTCGGCGGCGCTGCGCCGCTGGCGGTAGATTTCGTTCGACAGGGTGCGGCCGACCATGGCGCGGATCACCTTGTCGCGGTCGAACTTGCCGGCATCGTCGGTGATCACCAGCTCGCCGTCCCGCAGGATGGTGATGCGGTCGGCATGGGCCAGCGCCTCTTCCAGCGCATGGCTGATGAAGACGATGGACACGCCGCGCGCCTTCAGCCGCCGCATCAGCGCAAAGAAATGCCGCTTCTCCTCCGGCGTCAGGCTGGCGGTCGGCTCGTCGAAGATGATCACCTGCGCCTTGTGCTGCACGGCGCGGGCGATCTCCACCATCTGCCGCTTGGCGGCCCCCAGGCTGGACACGATCGCCGTGGGATCGACGGGGAAGTTGAGCGACTGCAGGAATTGCTGGGCGGCGATGTAGATGCCGCGCAGCCGGTTGAGGAATTTCTCGTCGCCGAGATAGAGGTTCTGCGCCACGGTCATCGACGGCACCAGGCTGGTTTCCTGGAACACCATGGCGATGCCCTCGCGCAGCGCCGCCGACGGCGTGGCGAATTTCACCTCCTGGCCGCGATAGAGCATGCGGCCGCTGGTGGCCTCGACGACGCCGGCCATGACCTTGGTCAGCGTCGATTTGCCGGCGCCGTTCTCGCCCAGCAGCGCATGGATCTCGCCCTTGCGCAGGTCGAAATCGATCTCCCGCACCGCCGGCACGCCGCGATAGGCCTTGGTGATCTTCTCCATCTGGATGATGGTTTCCATGGCTCAGGCCTCGCCTGCGGCGTGGCTGGGAAGCGCCAGGATGGCATCGCCACCCTTTGACGTCGCCAGGATGCGGCCCAGGGACTCGACGGCGCTGGTGATGCCGTGGCGGCGTGCCGTTGGCGCGGCTGTGGAAGCTGGCCACCGGCTGCATCATCCGGATCCAATCGCGCCACCAGCCCATAGGAGCGGCTCGGCGACCAGGGCTTGTGGATGCCCATGGTCTTGATGCCGCCGCATTGCAGCGGCTCCAGGAAGCTGCGGCTGGAAGACAGGGCCGGCGCGATCCAGTAGTCCCGCGGCACGTCCCGGATCATCGCCGCGCGATAGGCCTGCTCCTGCAGCACGAACTCGATCAGCCGGTTGCGCGGCGCGAACAGCGTCAGCCAGGCGCCGCCATCGGGCGCCGGCGCCAGGCGCGCCGGATAGCCCGGCAGTTTCGACAGGACCGGCACCGGCGTCCCGCCGCCGGCCGGCAGCCGCAGCAGCCGGTGACGCCAGCTCTCGGAGACGATCAGGCCGCTGCCATCGGCGGCCGCGATCACGCCATAGGGAAAGGCGAGACCATCGGCCAGGCAGGCGGCCTTGCCGCTGGCGAGGTCGATGCGCCAGACCGAGCCCGTCGCCTTCTTCTCCATGAGGTCGACGACCCAATCGGATGCGCGATGCTCCGCCGAGCCCTGGCAGACATAGAGGGAGTCGGCGTCGCCGAAGGCCAGGGCCGTCGGGCAGGCCAGGCCGCCCGGCGCCGGCACAATGGCGGCGCCGACCTGAATGCGGCCATCATCCAGCGCGACCGCGAGATTGCCCGCCGGCGATGCCGCCAGGGCGGTGACCGCCGCGTCGAAACCGGCGGCCGGCTTCGGCGCATTGCCGGCCATGCCCGCAATCTCGAAGACCTGGGATCCGCTGGAGAAGTAGACCCGGCTGCCGTCGGAGCAGAGATTGTCCGGCGCCGCGATCCGCACGACCGCCTCGGCCTCTTCCAGCGCCGTGTTCGGCCGCAGCGCGCCGTCCATCGGCGGAATGGTGACCGCCTTGCCGCGGAAGAGATCGAGCAGGGGATCGAAGATCATTTGCCGGCCCCCCAATAGGAGCGCGGGCCGGTCCAGCCGGGATCGGCGCCCGGGAATGCGGTAGCGGCCGATGCGGTTGTTCAGGATGCCGCCGATATAGAGATAGCCCTTGTGCTCGCGCATGGACGTGACCATCGGATGGGCCGCGCCCGACAGATCGCCGAGGGCCTCGCGGATGCGGCCGCTTTCGTCGAACTTCACCACGCCGCCGGTATTGATGTTGGGGAACAGCCATTCGTCCTGGGGCAGGCGGCGGGTCATGCGCTTGCGCATCGACGGGTGGCGCAGTGCCAGGTCGAAGCTGGGCGTGCGCATGCCGAGCCAGGCCATCCAATAGCCGCCATCGGAGGCGCGGTTGATGTTGTCGGGATAGCCCGGCATGTCCTTGATCACGCATTCGACCTGGCCGGCCTTCGGACCGTCGAACCAGTAGCGGTGCACCCGGCAGGCCCAGGATTCGGCGAAGAACAGCGACTGACCGTCATGGGCGATGCAGACGCCGTTGGCATAGCGGTAGTTGTCCAGCAGCGTCGTGGTCCTGCCGTTGCGCGGGATCGTAGACAGAGCAGCCGTCCGGTCGGCCGGCTCTCGATCGAATCCAGCGCCCAGTCATGGGCATCGTAGCGCGTCGTCGAATCGGTGAAGAAGATGCGGCCGTCGGGCGCCACGTCGCAATCGTTGGGATCGCGCAGCCGCGCATCGTCGACGACAGAGGTCCAGGAGCGGGTGGTCTCCGCCGAGAGCTTCGTCGCCTCGCCCGACTTCGTGATCGAGTAAAGCCCCATGGCGCCGACGCAGGTCAGCAGATTGCCGGCGCGGTCGAAGGCGAGGCCGAGCGGAAAGCCGCCGGTATGGGCGAAGACTTCCGAGCGCTTGTAGTCGGGCGCGAAGAAGCGGATGATCTCGCCATGGCGCGTGCCGCAATAGAGATGATCGTCCTCGTCGAGGATGACATCCTCCGGCCCTTCGAGTTCGCCGAGGCCGATCGCCGTCGGCTTCGGCCATCCGGTTGTCGAGGGCATAGGGAGTTCCGGACCCGGGCAACGCCGACTGCGTTTCGCCCATGCGGTGATAGATCGGCGCGACATAGACCTCGTTCAGCACCTTGTGGCGGTTCTTCAGCCAGCGGATGTCCAGGGTCACCGCCGCCGCCAGCATCAGGCCCAGCACCATCTGGTTGGTGCCCGTGCCATAGCCCAGGCGGATCAGGCCGTTGGTCATGACCAGCACGATGATCGCGCCCATCGCGCCCTTGGCGATCGAGCCGCGCCCGCCGCCCAGGCTGTTGCCGCCGACCACGGCGGCGGTCAGCGCCATGATCTCCAGGTTGAGGCCGGTGCCGGGCCCCGCACCGCTCAGGCGGCAGGCGATCAGGAATCCGGCGAGGCCGCTGCAGAAACCGGAGATGACATAGGTCATGAACACGGTCTCGCGGACGCGGATGCCCGAGTTGTAGGCGGAGCGGCGCGAGCCGCCGACCGCCAGGATATGCCAGCCCGGCCGCGACCGCGTGATCGCGATGTGCGCGACGATGGCGATGACGACCGCGACGATGACACTGATCGATACGCCGAACACCGTGCCGTCGCCGATGAAATCCCAGACATCGGATGTGACGCTGGAAAGCTGCACTTGCGCGGCAAAGTTCACGATCAGCATGTCGTACAGCGCGCGGCCGATGATGAAGGTCACCAGCGTGGTCAGAAAGGCCCGCAGGCGCAGATAGCCGATGAGGAATCCGTTGAGGCGCCGCAGGCAATGCCGGTCAGCAGTGCGGCGCCCAGGGCCATCCAGACCGGCAGGTCGAAGATGAAAAGCGTGGAGACGGCCGCGAAGGCAGCCAGCGCGAAAATCGAGCCGACCGAGAGATCGATGCCGCCGCCGAGCATGACGATGGTCAGCCCGGTGACGACGATGGAAAACTCGCCGAGCTGCCGGGTCGAATTGCTCAGGGATTGCGGTTTGAAGAATCCGGAAATGGCGCTGCCGAAGCCGGCGACGGTGATCACCAGCGCCAGGAACGGGATGGCGTTGTCGGCCCAGCGCTTGGTGAGGATCTCGCCGATCAGGTGATCGGGCACGTAGTTGTAGCGCAGGCGTGCGGCCCGTTCGCGGAAACTCATGAGATCGGCCTATCTATAACGGAAGCGGAGCGGCCGTCGCCGGCCGCTCCGTGACTCCGATCAGCGAAAGATCTACTGCGCCGAAGCCTGCAGGGCCTTCAGATCCCAGCAGGTGTCGGGCTTGAGATCGGCCTTGGTCCAGGCCGCTCAAGCGTGTAGATCAGCGTCTTCGAGGTTCCCGGCGCCTGGCCGCTCTGCAGCAGGAACTTGATGATGCGCGTTGATGTCGCGGGACTGGCCTGCCAGCTCCGTCATCACCACTGCGCCGAACGTGCCGTTCTCCAGGTTGTCGCAATCGACCTTCTCGCCGCCGCCGGTGGTGACCAGGAAGATCTTGCCTTCCTGGCCGGCATCGCGGATCGCCGCCGCCGTGCCGGTGGCATCGCCGTCCCAGAAATCGATGATGCCGCAGATATCGGGATTCTGCTGCAGCATGGTGGTGGTCACGTTGCGGGCCGTGGTGGCATCCCAGTTCGAATCCGGCTTGGCCACGACCTTGAAGTCGGGATGCTTCTCCAGCACCTTCATGATGCCGGCATATTGATAGAGGCTCGACGCATTGACCTGGTCGCCCTGCACCAGGCCGATCTTCTTCGAGGAATTCTCGCCGCAGCCCTTGATCACCGCTTCGGCCTCGAGCTGGCCCAGCCGGTCCCAGTCGCTGCCGATGAAGGCATCGGCCGGATAGTTGGTCGGATTGTCGATCAGGACGACATAGATGCCCGCTTCCTGCGCCTTCTTGAACAGCTTGGAATAGGAGTTCAGGTCGGGCGAATGCACGACCAGCACGTTCGGCTTGGGATCGGACGAGATCGCCTCGGTGATCGCCTGGGCGCCGGCTTCGATGCTCCAGTTGGGATCGCGGGTCTCGAACACGCCGCCGAAGCCGTTGACCTCACGGTTGATGTAGTCGGCCCAGCCTTGGGCCAGATCGAAGCCCATCGCCATCGGCACCATCACCACGCGCTTGCCCTCCAGCGCCGACTTGTAAGCCGCCGGGCCCGGATCTTCCTGCGCCATCGCCGGCGCGCCGAAGGCCAGCGACCGCGGCCGACAGGGCAAATGCAGATACTCTCTTCCAGCTCAACATTGTCGTTTCCTCTCCAGTTGAATGATCTTCTTGCCGCCCACCAAATTCGGAACTCAGATATCGCCCTGCTGCGCCGTCTGCTCGTCGCGCGGATTGAGCAGGCTGTCGACGATGATGGCGATCAGCAGGATCGTCGACTTGATCAGGTTCTGATAGATGTTCGAGATATCGATGATGGTCATGGCATTGAGCATGATGCCGATCAGCAGCGCGCCGACGATGACGTTGCGCATGCCGCCCTTGCCGCCCGACAGGCCGATGCCGCCGATGACGACCACCAGCACGATGTCGTAGAGCAGCGTCGAATTGACGACGCGCGTATTGATCGACAGCAGGCTCGCCGCCGTTAGAAGTCCGGCGGCGAAGGCGATCAGCGCCGAGATCACATAGCGCAGCATGATCATCGGCCGCACGGGAATGCCCATGTTGCGCGCCGCGATCGGATTGTCGCCGACCAGATAGACATAGCGGCCCCATTTGGTGAAGCGCAGGAACAGGAAGGCCAGGAACGCCACTGCCGCGAAGAAGAACACCTCGATCGGGATATCCAGGAACCGGGTCCGGCCCAGGCTTTCGATCCAGTGGCCGCGCGGCACCGGCGTCGCATCCTGGCCGATCAGCTGCGAGCGCACATAGCCGAACACGAAGGCGCCGCTGGCCAGCGTCGCGAAGATCGCCGGCACATCGGCATAGGCGATGAAGAAACCGTTGACCAGGCCGATCAGCAGCACGCCGCCCAGCGCCAGCAGCAGCGCCATGCCGTCGGAGGTGCCGTCGTTCAGCATCTGCAGATACCAGGCGACCGACATGGCCATGATGGCGACGGCCGACAGGTCGATGCCGCGGCCGATGATGACGACCGCCATGCCCACCGCCAGGATGCCGAGCACGCTGACGCTGCGGACGATGGCCACCAGATTGTCGATGGCGAGGAACCGGGGCAGGAAGGTGGCGGCAATGGCAAACAGCATTACCGCCAGGGCGAAAATGATCCGCTCCTGGCTCATGCCCTTCGTCACAGCGCCGGCACCCATGATCGCCGTTCCCAGCCCGCTAGTTTCTTATGGGCAAACTCTATCGAATGGATTTTATCGGCGCAAATGAAGCGGTTGTGAGCCGTCGCCGAATTCGGCAAGCGCCGCTGATGGCAAGGGGACGGCGGGATTGGGGGAAATTGGTGGAGCTGAGGGGAATCGAACCCCTGACCTCCTCATTGCGAACGAGGCGCTCTCCCATCTGAGCTACAGCCCCACGGCGGCGGACCGGAAACCGGCCCGCGAAAGGGTCGCGGACTATGGTCACGCGCCCTTCCCATGTCAAGCTTGCGGAAGCCGGTTAGCGCCGCTAGTGTCCCGCCAGTCCCTTGAATAATTGAGGAAATCGAGAACTCCGGATGGGCACGCTGAGCTGGCTGCTATACAACGCCCTGCAGATCTACACCTTCATCATCGTCGCCTATGTGGTTCTCAGCATGCTGGTCAGTTTCCAGATCGTGAACCCCCGGGTGCCGATCGTCGCCAAGGTGGGCCGGGTGCTGTATCGGCTGAGCGAACCGGCGCTCCGGCCGATCCGGCGCTTCCTGCCGACAATGGCCGGTTTCGATTTCTCGCCCATCGTCCTGCTGTTGATCCTGCAGCTTGTCGGCGGATGGCTGGTCAAGCAGCTCCTCCTGATGGGCCTGTGAACCAATGGAGACCGCGGCTTCGTCGCCGGTCACGGCGGTGGCCGATGGTGTACGCCTGCGCTTGAGGGTGCAGCCGCGCGCCCGCCGCAACCGGGTCGATGGGCTGGTGGCCGATGCGGATGGCAAGCAGGCCCTGAAGATCGCCGTTACGGCGGCGCCGGAATCGGGCGCGGCGAATGACGCTGTCATCGCGCTGCTGGCCAAGGAACTGCATCTGGCCAAATCGACGCTGGCGCTGGTTGCCGGGGCGACCGACCGCCGCAAGATCATCAAGCTCGCGGGCGATCCTCAGCGGCTCGCCCGCGACATCGGGGAATGGATCGAGAAATTGGAAAGCAGGGCATGAGCGACAACAAGATCATCGACGGCAAGGCATTCGCCGAAAAACTGCGCGGCCGCATCGCGCAACAGGTTGCGGCGCTCAAGAGCAAGCATGGCTTCACGCCCGGGCTGGCGGTGGTGCTGGTGGGCGAAGACCCCGCCAGCAAGGTCTATGTGAAGAACAAGGGCCAGCAGACCCACGAATCCGGCATGAACTCGTTCGAGCACAAGCTGCCGGTCACCACATCGCAGGCGGAGTTGTTGGCGCTGGTCGACAAGCTCAACAAGGACGCGGCGGTGAACGGCATCCTGGTCCAGCTGCCGCTGCCCAAGCAGATCGATCCCCAGGCGATCCTCGATGCCATCGATCCGGCCAAGGATGTGGACGGCTTCCATGTCGTCAATGCGGGGCGGCTCGCCACCGGCGGCAACAGCCTTGTGCCCTGCACGCCGCTGGGCTGTCTCATGCTGCTGAAGGATCGTCTCGGCGATCTCACGGGCAAGCGCGCCATCGTCGTCGGCCGGTCCAACATCGTCGGCAAGCCGATGGCGCAGTTGCTGCTGAACGAAAGCTGCACCGTGACCATCGCCCATTCCAAGACCCGCGATCTCCCGGGCGAATGCCGCCGTGCCGATATCGTCGTCGCCGCCGTGGGCCGGCCCGAGATGGTACGCGGCGACTGGATCGCGCCGGGCGCGGTGGTGATCGATGTCGGCATCAATCGCGTCGATGCCGGCGGCGGCAAGACCCGGCTGGTGGGCGATGTCGCCTATGCCGAGGCTCTCCCCCATGCGGGCGCGATCACACCGGTACCCGGCGGCGTCGGGCCGATGACCATCGCCTGCCTGCTCGCCAACACGGTGACGGCCGCCTGCCGCCAGCGGGGCGTGCCGGTGCCTGCGTAGCTGCTTTCGGCTTTCCATAATCCTAAAATTCGATGGAATGCCGCTGCGGCGATCCGCGCTTGCGCCGGGCGGGTGACCTTGACAGACTCCGGCCCGCCGGCGCGCCGATGCTTCCAGGACCGGCGAGAAGAAGATCTCTGCGGCTCTGAAGTCCTGTATCGCGCGGACGAGAAGGGGGGAGCGCATGACCGGCTCGATCATCGAGCTTCTGGTTGCCGCCGTCATCTTTGTCGGATCGCATTTCTTTCTCTCCTCCTCAGGCTTGCGCGCCGCCCTGGTGTCGCGCCTGGGGGAGAGCGGCTTTCGCGCCTTCTATTCCATCCTGGCGATCCTGCTGCTGATCTGGATGGTGTTCGCCTATCGCGCGTCGCCGGATCTCAATCTCTGGTACCCGCCGAAGCTCGTGATCGAAGTGCCGCTGATGGTCATGCCGTTCGCGCTGCTGTTCCTGGTCTGCGGCCTGACTCAGGCCAATCCCACATCGACCATTCCCGGACGGCGGCTGTCGCCGGAACGGCCGGCGCCCGGCATCCTGGCTGTCACGCGCCATCCCGTGTTGTGGGCCATGGGGCTCTGGGCGCTGTCCCATCTGATCGCCACCGGCGAGCTGGGCGGGCTGATCCTGTTCGCCTCCATCGCATTCCTGGCGCTCTACGGCACCCGGGTTCTGGATGAGAAAAAGCGCGCCTCATGGTCGGCGGAGGATTGGCAGCGCTTCAGCGCGGCGACGTCGAACATTCCCTTCGCCGCCATGGCCACCAGCCGCAATCAGTGGCGCATGAAGGAAATCGGCTGGTGGCGGCTGGGCATCACCGCATTGTTGTTCGTTGTGCTGAACTTCTTCCACACGCTGCTGGGCGTCCCCGTCGTCGTGGATTTCTAGAACCTCGTTCAGCGCTGCCCCTTCTTCATCAGCCGCAGGCGCAGCGCATTCAGCTTGATGAAGCCGGCGGCATCCCGCTGGTCATAGGCGCCCGCATCTTCCTCGAAGGTGACATGCTGCAGCGAGTACAATGAGTGCGGCGATTTGCGGCCGACGACGGTGGCATTGCCCTTGTACAGCTTCAGCCGCACCGTGCCGGTGACGTTCTCCTGGCTCTTGTCGATCAGCGCCTGCAGCATCTGCCGCTCCGGCGCGAACCAGAAGCCGTTATAGATCATCTCGGCATAGCGCGGCATCAGGTCGTCCTTCAGATGCATGGCGCCCCGGTCCAGGGTGATGCTCTCGATGCCCCGGTGTGCGGCATGCAGGATGGTGCCGCCGGGCGTCTCATAGATGCCGCGGCTCTTCATGCCGACGAAGCGATTCTCCAGCAGGTCAAGCCGGCCGATGCCGTTGGCCTTGCCCAGCTCGTTCAGCCGCGTCAGCAGCGATGCCGGCGACAGGCGCTTGCCGTCGATGGCCACCGCATCGCCGCGCTCGAACTCGATCTCGATATAGGTCGATTTGTCCGGCGCCGCCTCCGGCGAGATCGTCCGCTGATAGACGAATTCCTCCGGCTCATGCCAGGGGTCTTCCAGCGCCTTGCCCTCGCTGGAAGAGTGCAGCAGGTTCGCGTCGACCGAGAACGGCGCTTCGCCGCGCTTGTCCTTGGCGATGGGAATCTGATGCTGCTCGGCGAACTCGATCAGCTTCGTGCGCGAGGTCAGGTCCCATTCGCGCCAGGGGGCGATCACCTTGATATCGGGATTGAGGGCATAGTAGGTCAGCTCGAACCGCACCTGGTCGTTGCCTTTGCCGGTGGCGCCATGGGCGACGGCGTCGGCGCCGGTCTGCTGGGCGATCTCGATCTGCCGCTTGGCGATCAGCGGCCGGGCGATGGAGGTGCCCAGCAGGTACAGCCCTTCATACAGGGCGTTGGCGCGGAACATCGGAAAGACGAAATCGCGGACGAACTCCTCGCGCAGATCCTC
Source organism: uncultured Alphaproteobacteria bacterium (assembly GCA_963816235.1). Lineage (GTDB taxonomy): Bacteria > Pseudomonadota > Alphaproteobacteria > Dongiales > Dongiaceae > DATKFM01. The sequence goes on from CAWFKD010000004.1 coordinate 186,405, forward strand.
GACGAAGATCTCCTTGATGCCCAGCATCTGCGCCTTCTTGCGCGCCGGCTCCAGCTCCTCGCCCTGGCCCAGATCGGCGGTGAAGGTCACGACCTCGCAGCCATAGGTGGTCTGCAGCCATTTGAGGATGACGGAGGTGTCGAGCCCGCCGGAATAGGCCAGCACGACCTTCTTGATGTCCCGAGCCATGGGGTAGGTCCTTGAGATTTTGCCTGATGGAATGAAGGGCCGCGCGGAGATAGCGGAAAGCCCCGGCAGCGGCAAGGGCGGCGGCCTTTCGCCGGGTTCAGTCTGCGGTTACCGCGACGACTGTCATTGCCGGCCAGGGCCTGAAGGCAAACCACCAGGCGAGGGCGATAGCGCAAGGCGGCAGGAGCATCGGCAGCCCCCACCAGCGGGAATAGCCGGCCCGTCTTGCAACGATGCCGCCGCACCAGGCCCAGAGCACGAGCACCGGCAAAAGACCGACAAACTGACCGAGATACTCTTCCATCGTCAGTCGAATATCCTGACCACGAACTTCTGGCCGTCCAGCGCCGGCCAGAACGCATAGGCAAGGAGCAGCGGCGGCGCGATCGGCAGCAGGAAGAGCAGGAATGACCACGCAGGGTTGAGCCCGGCACGGGCAAAAATCCGCCAAATCGGCAGGAATACTGCAGCAGCAAACAGAAGATAGGACAGAACCCTCAAGATTGCCGAAGAGAATCGACATTTCAATGCATTACGGGCGCAGGAACGGTCTGAAAACGCGATTTTGCCTGCATCGCGGCATGGCACCTTCGTAGGACAATTTTAGGCAGTTATCGCGATAATGCACCATGGCCCTGGATTTGGTTAACGCGTCTACAAACGGGCCGGCGCTGCCTCAGCTCCGGTTGACGCGGCAATTTGCCATCATTTCGGCGCTGGCATTGGTCCTCGCCGGCCTCCTCCTGGTGGTGCTCTACCGCAACTGGGCCGTGGGCGAGCTCGAGACCATGGCGGAACACAACAATGTCGCGGTGGCGCGCTTGTTGTCGAACACGCTGCTCTATGGCGCGCCCCAGGGCGGCGCGGCTCCCCGGGTTTTCGACATCACCGCGCTCGAGACGCCTGAGGGCATCGCCGCCATGCACAAGGCGGTGGTGGAAACCGTTCGCGGCACGGCAATCGTCAAGGTCAAGATCTACGATCGCCAGGGCATGACGGTCTTCTCCACCGATCCCACGCAGATCGGCCAGGACAAGAGCAAGGGCCAAGGCGTCATCCGCGCGTTGCGCGGCGAGGTTGCCAGCGAACTGACTCATCGCGACAGCTTCAGCGCCTTCGAAAGCGTGATCGAAAACACCGATCTGCTGTCCAGCTACATTCCGATCCAGGTGGACCGGCCGCAAGCGTCCATCGACGGCGTATTCGAAATCTATGCGCAGGTCACCCCCTTCGTGGCGCAGATCCACCGCACGCAATGGCTGCTCACCCTCGTGACATCTGCGGTATTCGCCGCCATCTATATCGCGCTGCTGTCGGCCATCGGCCGCGCCGACCGCATCATCAGGCGCCAGCATCAGCAGGCCCTGGCGCTGGCCGCCGGCGTGGCGCGGGCGGAGTCCGCCAGCCAGGCCAAGTCCGAATTCCTCGCCAATGTGAGTCACGAGCTGCGCACGCCGCTCAACGCCATCATCGGCTTTTCCGAAATCATCGAGATGGAACAGTTCGGTCCGCTGGGCACGCCGCGCTACCAGACCTACATCCGCGATATCCATCGCAGCGGCGTGCATCTGCTGAACGTCATCAGCAACATCCTCGATCTGTCGAAGGTCGAGCTCGGCCGGCTGGACATGGAGAACGAACTGACGTCCCTCGGCATTCTGATCCAGGATGCCGTCAGCATGGTCCGCATGCAGAACCCGAAGAGCCAGGTCAAGATCGACGCCGACATCGATGCCGATCTGCGGCCGATCGAGACGGATGCGACAAGGCTCAAGCAAGTTCTGCTGAACATCATTTCCAACGCCGTCAAATTCACGCCCGCCGAATGGCCGGGTCGACGTGCGCGCCCGCAGCGACGACACCGGCGGCTGCCGCATCGTCGTCACCGACAACGGCATCGGCATGGCGCCGGAGAATATTCCGGTGGCGGTGTCGCCCTTCGGCCAGGTCGAGAGCGTCTTGGCGCGGAGCTATCCCGGCAGCGGGCTCGGGCTGCCGCTGGCGAAGCGCCTGGTGGAATTGATGGGCGGCCAGTTCCGGATCGACAGCGCCCTTGGCCAGGGCACCATCGTCACCATCGAACTGCCCAGCAAGCCCGCCGCCAAATCCGCCAAGGTCGAGGCCGCGGCCGCCTAGCCGCCGGCCCGCACGAAGGCGAAAGTCTCGCCTCCTTCCCTGAAAAGTTGTAAATATGTTCTCTCTCGAAGTCTTGAGGAGGACATGCCATGGCCGCGCAGGATCGCTGGAACCACCAGAGCGTCAAGGCAACCCAAGCCTTGGACAAGCTGCCGAAGAAGGCCAATGGCGATGTCAATTGGGGCAGCATCCGCGTGGCCCATCTGGATACCGGCTACACCCGCCATGATGCCTTCGGCGCCTGGAGCGCCGGCGGCGCCAACGCCATCATCGAAACGCCGGGCAAGGATTTCTTTCAGCCGGCCCGGACCTCGGCCCAGGATCCGCTGACGCCGGTCACGCCGCCGCAGGAAGTGGGTCACGGCACGCGCACCGGCGCCGTGCTGGCCGGCCGCAGCGCCAGCGGCGATTTCCTCGGCGTCGCGCCCGGCCTGCCGGTGGTGCCCTACCGCATCAACAATGACAGCCTGATCCTGGAGCAGGCGGCCGGCGCCATCGGCGCGGCGCTCGACGATGTCGTCAGCCAGGGCCGCTGCCCGGTGGTCAGCATCAGCCAGGGCTTTCCCTTCGTGCTGGACCAGGCGATGGGCGAGGCGGTCGACAACGCCTATCTCAACGGCATCATCATCTGCTGCGCCGCCGGCCAGTTCATCGATCGCGTCTGCTATCCGGCGAAACACCGCCGCACCATCGGCGTCGGCGGCTACCGCAAATCGGGCCGGCAATATCAGAAGTACGACCGCTATGGCCGCATCGACAGCTGGGCGCCGGCCGACAACATCAGCCGGCCGAATGTCGCCGGCCTCGCCGGCTACAGCAACAATGGCGACGGCACGTCATATTCCACCGTGCATGTCTCCGCCGCCGCGGCGATGTGGCTGCGCTTCCACGGCAGCGCCATCGGCCAGACCTATGGCAATGGCGCCGCCGATCTCTGGCGCCGGGTCGAGGCCTTCCGCGTCTGCCTGCGCTTGAGCCAGCGCGTGCTGCCGTTCAAGGCGACCGAGACCACCCATCCCGGCAACAGCGCCGGCAAGCTGGATATCTCCAATCTGCTCTCGGTCGCGCTGCCCGCCTGGGACAGCCTGCGGCGCGAGGACGATCTCGCCGGCGACGACGAGATGTAGCGGCATATCGGCCTAACCTAGAAGAGCGCCGACAGCAGCGTCAGCCAGCCGCGGCCAGGGCGCTGCGACTTCTCAGGCGCCGATGCGCGGTCGGCGAAATAGGGATCGTTGCGCGGATATTCGGGAATCCGCAGATTGACCGCTGCCGAATAGGCGTCGCCATAGGCTTTGAGCAGGGAATGCAACATCTGAGGCTCCATTATCTCGAGGGATTTCAACAACGCTTCGTTGCATCTAAGGTGGCGCTGGACCCCGCGGCGGACAAACGCCGTTTCCGCAACCGACCTGTAAGTTTTTGTCACGGATGCCATGAAGCGATTGCTGCCGCCCCTGAATGCCCTGCGCGCCTTCGATGCGGCCGCGCGGCATAACAGCTTCACCGGCGCCGCCGCCGAATTGCGGGTCAGCCACGCGGCGATCAGCCGCCATGTGCGCCAGCTGGAGGCGCGGCTCGGCGTGCTGCTGTTCCGCAAGCTCGGCCGCGGCGTGACCTTGACCGACGACGGCGCCGCCTACCTGGAGCCGGTGGCCCGGGCCTTCGACATCATCGGCGAGGCGACGGCCTCGGTGGCGAAAACGCCGGCCTCGCTCGCCGTGTCCGTCAGCGCCGAGCCGATCTTCGCCGCCCGCTGGCTGGTGCCGCGTCTCGTCGCGCTTCCAGCAACAGCACGCCGATATCGAAGTGTTCATCGACGCCACGCCCAACCTGGCGAACCTGGAAAAGGACGAGGCCGATCTCGGCATCCGCTATGGCCGCGGCGGCTGGTCCGGCCTGAAGCAGGATCTGATCACCGCCGCCAGCCTCTATGCCGTGGCCAGCCCGAAACTGCTGGGCCGCCGCCGCACGCCGCCGACGCCGTTCGATCTGGCGTCGCTGCCGCTGCTCCATGAGGACCGCGGCGATATGTGGCGGCGCTGGTTCATCGCCGCCGGTGCGCCCAAGTTGGCGCCGGCAACGGGGCCGCACTTGTCCTACACGCTGACCATCGATGCCGCGATCGCCGGCCAGGGCATCGCCCTCGTGCATGAAGTGCTGGTGCAGGATGAAATGGCCAAGCGCCGCCTGGTGAAGGTGTCCGATGTCGCGCTGGAAGACGGCAGCTACTGGCTGGTCTGGCCCGACCGCGCGCTCCGCCGCAAAGCCGTCGCCGCGTTTCGCGACTGGCTGCTGGCGGAGTCGGCGGGGTTGCGGTGATCTCGAAGTGGCTGCAATGGCCGTGATTCGAAGAATGTGTTTCGCGACTTGTTCGGCGGTGTTCCGGTCGCGTTTCGACAGTGCCTACCCATTGCAGGAATCGATCGAACGATTGACGCTCGCAAACCAAGCGGAGTGTTTCTCGCAGGGATGATCGAGCAAGCGGCGGTTGGCCGAGTTTCGGAACGGAAGGTCAGGTTGACAGACGATCTCAGCCGTTCTTTGGCAGCAGTTTCAAGCCAGTCTTCAGGGGGCGATTCGAACGTGACAGGTATGCGGGTCATGTTTGAGGGCCAATTCACAAGGTTCACGTTCACCAAAATCTTTATGGGTTTTGGTTTGGCTTCGGCATTATGTGGACGATCTTGTAGCAGCTTCATTGCGCTCGGCACTGATTCTAGCGGCAGACAAGCGCTGGATGGTCGTTACGGATCTTCGCGTGTACTATGACACGGTGTCGCGGATGTTGACGCTGGCGTACTGTGATCGTTCGCGTCCTCTTGGCGGCGATCGTGCGATATTGAATTCCTGTCGAATGTCATCACTCAGGCTCTCGGCGAGCGAGAAGGCGACTACCAGGGACTAGTCGTAAGCCGGAGCCTTGATCGACTTACTCGAACACCGCCCTTGGGAAATAGAACGACACCACCCAGTTCGGCTGGTCCACCACTTCGCTGATGCGCAGGTCGCCGCAGACGCTGCAGAGCATGTAGGCCTCGCTCGCGCTCATCTTGTAGCGGGCGGAGATCAGGTCGATCATGCCCATGACGGCGGCGCGGGTGCCTTCCCAGAGATCGGGGCCGATGCCGGTGGTCACCTCATAGCCCTTGGCGTCCAGATGCCGGCTCACCGGGCCCGGCGTGGTGAAGCGCGGGAATTTCAGGTTGGCCTTTTTCACCAGCTCGAATTTCGCCGCAAGCGAGCAGGGGCTTTCGATCGCCGTGCCGCAGACCTCGCCGTCGCCCTGGGTCGCGTGGGTGTCGCCGACCGAGAACAGCCCGCCTTTCACCTCGACCGGCAGATACAGCACCGTGCCCGCCGCCATGTCGCGGATATCCATGTTGCCGCCGACGCGGCGCGGCGGAACGATCGAATGGGTGCCGGGCTCCGCCGGCGCCAAACCGATGGTGCCGCAGAACGGCTTCAGCGGCACCTTGCCGCCGGGTCCGTACATCGACGGCGCCAAAGTCTGCGCGTCATACTTCCAGATATGCAGCGCCGGTTCCTTGAACTGGTCGGCCAGCAGGCCGAAGCCGGGAATGATTGCGGTCCAGCCCCAGCCCGACGGCGCAAAGGACAGCAGCGTCACCTTGATGGCGTCGCCGGGCTCCGCGCCCTCGATATAGATCGGCCCCGCCACCGGATTGATCTTGCCGAAATCCAGCGTGCCGATATCGGCGACGGTGGAGGTGGCCTTCAATTGTCCGCCGGAGGAATCCAGGGGATGGAACTCGATGCTCTCGCCCGGCGCGATGGTGGCGGCGGGCTTGTTGGCATTGTTCCAGCCGAAGTGGCTCTGATGGATGGTGTGCTTATGCGGGATGTTCATCGCGAGCTTCCTCTGGCCTCGGCTATGCAACGCCCCCTCCCATCCCGTTCGCTAGCGAAAGCCATGCAAGCTTCCCCTCCCCCGCGAAGCGGGGGAGGGCAGGGAGGGGGCACTCAACGTCTGGTCTACTGGTTGTCCTTGTTGTAGATGAAGTCGTAGTTCACGGGAATGTGGATCGGATCGGTGAACAGCGCGGCATCGCCGCCGAGCCGCTTCGAGTGATAGGTGAAGCGCTTCTCGTTGAAGATCGGCACCCAGGGCGCATCCTTCATCAGATCGTTGTAGATGCCTTTCCAGGCCTCGGTGCGCGCCGCCGCTTGGTCCGCGGCCACCATGGTGTCGGCCTGGTTGGCGCGCTGGTCGAGGGCCTCGTTGCAATATCCGGCCCAGTTCCATCCGCCGTTGCCCACCGAACCGCAGCCGAGAATGCCGTAGTAGAAGTTGGCGGGATCGGGGAAGTCGGCGATCCAGGCCATGCCGCCGGACCAGATCATCGGCGCCGATGTATTGCCGCCGGCGGAGATGACTTCGCCCTGCCCGAGGGATTTCACTTCGGCCGTGATGCCCACCGCCGCCAGATCCTGCTGGATGGCCTGGGCGATACGCGGATTGGGATCGACGTTCATGGCATAGATCTCGGTGGCGAAGCCGTTGGGGAAGCCCGCTTCCGCCAGCAGCGCCTTCGCCTTGTTCGGATCGAAGGGATAGCCCTTCTGGTCCTTGTCATAGCCGGGCATCGCCGGCGGCAGCGGTTGAGTCGCCGGAACGCCGCGGTTGTTGATCAACTTGACGATGCGATCCTTGTTGATCGCCATGTTGATCGCCTGGCGGACCTTCACATTGTCCAGCGGCGGCATCTTGGCGTTCAGCGTGACATAGCCGGTATGAAGCTGATCGCCTGCGGCGATCAGATCCTTGTTGGCCGCGTCGCTCATGATCTCGTTGAATTGCGCCGGCGGAATGCCGTCGCCGGCGATATCGATCTCGCCTTTCTGCAGGCGCAGCACGGCCACGGTCGGATCCTGGCCGAACTCGAAGGTGAGCTTGTCCAGATAGGGCACGCCCGCCTGGTGATAGTCGGCGAAGCGCTCCAGCACCAGCCTTTGGCCCGGCACCCATTCGACGAACTTGAAGGCGCCGGTGCCCACGGGCGCGATGCCGAAATTGGCCCCGGCCTTCTCCACTTCTTCCTTCGGCACGACATAGCCGAAATTGATCGCCATCAGATGCAGGAAGGTGGCATCCGGCCGGGTGAGCTGGATGACCACGGTCTTGTCGTCGGGCGTGCTGATGCCGGAAAGCTCTGCCGCGCCGCCGACCATCTCGTCATAGCCCTTGATGACGCTGAAATAGCCGCCGCCCGGGCTCTGGGTCGCCGGGTTCACCGCGCGCTCGATGGAGTATTTCACATCGGCCGACGTCACGGCGCGGCCATTGTGGAATTTCAGCCCATCGCGCAGCTTGAAGGTATAGGTCTGGCCGTCATCGCTGATGGTGTAGCTCTCCGCCAGGTCGGGGCGCAGATTGGTGCTGCCCGGCTCATAGTCCATCAGCCCGTCGAAGATCGACTTGATGACCGACCAGTTCTGCCAGTCATAGCCCACCTGCGGGTCCAGCGTGGTCAGATCGTTGTTGAAGGTGACGATGGCTTCGCCGCCCTGCTTCGGCGTTTGCGCCAAGGCGGGTGCGGCGACGATCAGCGCGATCGCGGCCGCGGCGCTCAGCAGAATCCGTTTCATGGCTTTTCCTTCCCTGTCCGTGGTTTTTGGTCTCGCAACGACATGCCGGCAGACTGGCCCCATTTCACCTTAGCTCGATCCGGGGGTCAATGAGCGGCACAAGCAGGTCCGCCAGCAGATTGGCCAGTGTGATCACAACCGCCGCGGTGATGGTGACGCCGATGATGATGGTGTAGTCCAGCCGCTGGATGCCCTGCCACAGCAGCTGGCCGATGCCCGGCCAGCCGAACACCGACTCGACGATCACGATGTTGGTGATCAGATAGCCCATGTCGATGCCCACCATGGCGATGATCGGCAGCATGGCGTTGCGGAAGCCGTGATTGAGAACGGCGCGCCAGCGGGGCAGGCCCTTGGCCCGTGCCGTGCGCATGTAATCCTGGGTCAGCACTTCGATCATCGAGGACCGCATCATGCGGGAGTACCAGCCGCCATTGGCCACCGCGACGGTCAGGGCCGGCAGGATGACGTTGGCCAGCCCATAGCCGCCCATGGGCAGCCAGCCCAGCTTGTAGGCGAAGAGATAGAGCAGCAGCAGGCCGATGACGAATTGCGGCGCCGAGACGCCGGCGAATGAGGCGATCATCGCCGCCTTGTCCGGAACCGTCCCGCGCCGCATGGCGGCGTACATGCCCGCCGGCAGGCCGAAGAGCAGGGAGGCGAAAATGGCGGCCGCCATCAGCTGCAGCGTCGCGGGCAGCCGCGCGGCGAGCAGCAGGGAGACATCGACCTTCTGCGCCAGCGAGCGGCCCATATCGCCCTGGACCAGCTTGCCCAGATAGACCGCATATTGCACCGGCAGCGGCTGATCCAGGCCCAGCTCATGGCGCAGGGCCTCGCGAGTTTCCGGCGTCGCGTTCCGGCCGGCCAGCAGATCGACCGGATCGGCGGGCAGCAGGAACAGCAGGCAATAGGTGATCGCCGATACGCCCAGCAGGATGAGCACGACGGCCATCAGCCGCCTGACGATATAGGCGATCATGCCGTCCTACCCCACCTGCCGCCGCTGCAGGGGATCGAGCGCATCCCGCAGAGCGTCGCCGACCAGATTGCAGGACAGCGCCACCGCCAGGATGACCGCGCCGGGAAAGATCACCAGCCAAGGGGCGTTCATCAGATAGGACTGGCTTTCGAAGATGATGCCGCCCCAGGAGGGATCCGGCGGCTGCACGCCCACACCCAGGAAGGACAGCATCGCCTCCAGCATGACGGTCGTGGAGATGCCCAGGGTGCCATAGACCAGCAGCGTCGGCAGCAGATGGGGCAGGATATGGCGCCACAGCACCCGCACCGGCCCGGCGCCCAGCGCCCGGGCGGCACGGACGAAATCCCGCGCCGCCAGCCCCACGGTCTCCGTATAGATCACCCGCGCCACCTGCACCCAGTTCACCAGGGCGATCACCAGGGCGACGATCCAGACCGAACGCTGCAGGATGATGGCCAGGGCAATGGCCAGCAGCAGCGCCGGGATCGCCATCATCAGGTCGGTGAGGCGCATGATGGCGTTGCCCGCGCGCCCCTGGATATAGCCGGCTACGACGCCCACTACCGTGCCGATCAGCAAGGCGGCGCCGTTGGCCAGCAGGCCGATCAGCAGGGAGTTCCGCCCGCCGAACAGCAGGCGCGAAAAGAGGTCGCGGCCCAGCAGGTCGGTGCCCAGCCAGAATTTTCCGTCGGGCGGCAGCGGCGCGCCGATATCCGACAAGCCATCGGCGAACTGCTCCGTCGGATCGTAGGGCGCGAACAACGGCGCGCCCAACGCCAGGACCACCACCGCGGCGATGATGCCGAGGCTGATGACGGCGGCGATGTCCTTGCGGAACGGCTTCCAGAGATTGGCCATGGGGCCGGAGTCTTAGCCGCCGGGATCGCCTTTGTCGAAGGCGGCGCGGATCGTGCTCGACCGGCGACCAATCGCATACCATCGGCTGGAAGACGCGACGATTTTGGCATTCAGGCAATGGCGCGCCGCAACCCGCATCGCGCTCGGTGGAAGCCACTAGCCGCGCGGCGGCCGGCCGCCACCCTTCAATCCCTGGCCGAGCTTGCGGATGCAGTCGGCGCAGATCGCCGCCTTGGCGCCGGTGATCAGGCGGCCGGCCTCGATCTCCCGCCGGCCGCAGAAAGCGCAGCGCTCGGCATGGCCGTCGGTGGCGGCCGTTTTGCCGGCTGACAGGCCGGTCGGCGGACGCGGAGGGGATGATCTCGCCATGGGCCCATCCTCGGACCGGCGGGCCGTCAGGTCCAGCATGGTGGTGCCGATAGATTGCAAACCCGGCGGGCGGTCTTCCTTTGCTGCGTTTATGCTGCACCTATGCTGCAGCAAGGACTGCAGCAAGAAAATGCCGGCGTTTTCGGACGCGCGCTCCGGACGGAAGCTCCGGGCGCTGGAATGCGCTGATGTTCTGCCGCCTAATTCATTGAAATCAAATGGTTATTCTCGAAATGCTGCGCGGGGAACGGCATAGCTTCCTATTCTCGCGTCTGCGGGATGGCCCCCTGTTGCGGCGCGCCCGGTCTTGTTACGATGCCGTGGCCTATGCTGCGGGCAACGGCGGGCGGGGGCCGGTCATGCTGCAGTGCGAGTTCGAACCTGACAGGGGCGGGGAAGGGGAAACGCCATGCCAAAGGTGAAGATGTCCACCACGCTGTACGTTCCGGCCGCCGCGGTCTGGAACATGGTCGGGGGCTTCAACCAGCTGGCCCGCTGGCATCCTGCGGTGGCCAGCAGCGAAGAAAAGTCCGAGAAGGGAGCGACCATCCGCAAGCTCGCCCTCCATGGCGGCGGGACCATCATCGAAAAGCTCGACGGGCTGGATCCCAAGGAGCGCACCTACACCTACAGCATCCTCGAAAGCCCGCTGCCGGTGGCCGGCTATAAGGCCAAGCTGCATGTCACCGAGGCCGAGGACGGGCGGAGCTGCACCGTGGAATGGTCGTCCGAATTCGAGGCGGCGGGGGCGCCGGAGAACGAGGCGGTGAAGATCATCCGCAGCATTTATGAGGCCGGGTTCGAGAATCTCCAACGGCTGTTCGGCGGCAGCACCTGACCGCCCCCTCTCCTGCCATCAGGGGAAATTGCAGCGCGCCGACTTGACATCCACATAGCCGCGTCGCTTCTCGGGAACCGCCAGGGCGACTTGGAATTCGGAGTCGCCGACAACCATCTGGTGGCTCAGCGGCAGAGTGCCGGTGATTTCCGAGCTCTCGCCGACCGGATCGGTGAAGATTACGGTGACCGGCTTGGTCGTGTCGTACCAGGCTTCCTTCTGCCCCTCTTCATTCACGACGGGTTCACCGCTCAGGGTCACCGTCAACCGGTGGCCGCCGAAGGTGGTCTCGAATTTTCCGCCGGGCTTGCCGATGCCGGTCCGGACATAGAGCTGGATGATCTCCGGCTCGGGGTCGCAGCTGCGCGGTTTGCTTGATTGCGCAATGAACAGCGCCATGCGGTCCGGCGCGACGCCTTTTTGCAGTTGCGCCTGCATCTGGTCGAATAGGGACTTGGAGATGCCGTTCGGCACGCCGATCTCGTATTTCCGCTGCCATTCCTGAACCTGATCGGCGGCGGCCTTTGCCGCATTGACCAGTTGCAGCTTTTCGCCCTCAAGCTTCTTGCTGGCCGCCTGCTGTTCGCTAATACGCGCCTCCAGTTTGGCGATATCGATCTTGGACAGCTCGCGCCCGGTCTGAAAGGCAAAGGTGATCAGCAGGAAGGCCACCCCTGCCGTGATCAGGCCGATCAGCAGGAACCACCAGGTCCGCCGGCGCGCCCGCTGTTGCCGTTCGTGCAATCCCAAACTCATTGGTGACGGACTCGCTTTCCCCGCTGCCGCCGCGATTCGACCGGCGGCGGTGCAACCCTATAGCCCGTTCAATAAAGACCGGCGGTTCCCGCCGTCAAGGATGGCAAATGCCGATGAACGGCTACGGCAAGCGCTCATGGCTGCAGGGAGTTCGACGACGTCTGCGATGATTGGCGGCTCAGTGACAAGCGCTGGCGGCGGGCAAAAGAAAAAGCGGCGGCCGTCGTCACGGCCGCCGCCCTGCAATTCAAGCTTGCAATACCTATTCAGCCGGCTTGGATATTTACCGCCGCCGGACGGCCGCGCTCAGTCTCGACGTCAAAGCTGACCCGCTGACCTTCGGTCAGGGAGCGCAGGCCGGCCTTCTCGACTGCGCTGATATGCACGAAGACGTCCTTCTGGCCGTCTTCCGGAACGATGAACCCATAGCCCTTGGTGGTGTTGAACCACTTCACGGTGCCCGTTGCCAAAGTCGTATCCTCCACAGTTGGCAGATAAGCAATCGCGACGCCCCTGGCAGGACGCCGTGGAACAATCATGGCTTCGATTCTGTGGCTTGGAGACGCGCCCGTGAGTAACGCCGTCGGCAAAGCGGCCAGGGTGGAAGCAAGACTGTACGGCGCGTTAGATGATCTTTTCAGGTTTGGAAGTCAAGAGAGTAACGCGTCCGATTAGCCTGGAAGTTGCGGAAACTTATAGAGGAATAACACTAGATTACGGACCACGCTCCGGTATAAGTTTGACCAAATGATCAGGTTTTTCCCGGCTCGGGCCGCAACGGAAAGCCAAGGGAGGTTCCGGTATGTCAGTCATCGTCAAGGGCGGTACTGTCGTCACCGCCGAACAGTCGTTTAAGGCCGATGTTTATTGCGCCGACGGCGTGATCAAGGCCATCGGCCCCGACCTGGAAGCACCGGCGGGAACGCGGTCGGTCGACGCCCGGGGGCAGTATGTCATGCCCGGCGGAATCGACCCCCATACCCATATGGAACTGCCCTTCATGGGCACGGTGGCCAGCGAGAACTTCTTTTCCGGCACGGCCGCCGGACTCGCCGGCGGCACCACCATGATCATCGACTTCGTCATTCCTAACCCAAAGGAATCATTGCTTATCGCCTATGACAAATGGCGCGGCTGGGCGGCAAAAGCTTGCGGCGATTATTCCTTCCATGTCGCCATCACCTGGTGGTCCGATCAAGTGCGCGAGGAGATGGGCGTGCTGGCGCGGGAGCGCGGCGTGAACAGCTTCAAACATTTCATGGCATACAAGAATGCAATCATGGTGGCAGACGATCAGATGATCGCCAGCTTCAGCCGCTGCTATGAGTTGGGCGCCATCCCCACGGTCCATGCCGAGAATGGCGAACTGGTCTATCACCTCCAGGGCAAGCTGCTTGCACAGGGTATCAAGGGGCCGGAAGGGCACCCGCTGTCGCGGCCACCGGAGGTTGAAGGAGAGGCGGCGAACCGGGCCATCAAGATCGCCGGCATTGTCAACTCGCCGGTCTATATCGTGCACAATTCCTGCATCCAGGCGCTGGAGGCGATCACCCGCGCCCGCCTGGACGGGCAGCGGGTGTTCGGCGAGGTCTTGGCCGGGCATCTCCTGATCGACGATTCGGTCTACCGCCATCAGGATTGGGGCTACGCCGCCGCCCATGTGATGAGCCCGCCCTTCCGCTCCCGCGAGCATCAGGAGGCGCTGTGGAAGGGTCTGCAGTCCGGCATCCTGCAGACCACCGCCACGGATCACTGCTGCTTCTGCGCCGATCAGAAGCTGATGGGCAAGGACGACTTCACCAAGATCCCCAACGGCACCGGCGGCGTCGAAGACCGCATGGCCGTGCTGTGGACCGCCGGCGTCAACACCGGCAAGCTGACGATGAACGAGTTCGTGCGCATCACCTCGGCCAACGCGGCGCAGATCTTCAACATCTATCCGCGCAAGGGCGCGGTCGCTGTCGGGTCCGACGCGGATATCGTCGTCTGGGATCCCAAGCTGAAGCGGACGATATCAGCCAAGACCCACCACCAGAAAATCGACTTCAATATTTTTGAGGGAATGACGGTGACCGGGAATCCGAGTCACACTATCAGCCAAGGCAAGGTGGTGTGGGCCGACGGCAAGCTGGACGTCGTGGAAGGGGCCGGGCGCTATATTGACCGGCCGCTGTTCCCGGTGGTCTATGAGGCGGTGAGGAAATTGGCGGAACACCGGGCCCCGAGCCCGGTGCCGCGGCGCGCGGCTGGATAGCCGGTGCGCCGCAACCGGTCGGGCGACCGATCGGGGACGGGTCCAAACCGTCCGAAGACTAGGCGTAACGCTGTTCTCCCTTGGCCTCTCGCTTTTGAGGCCTACCTCAAACCGGGACGGGCAACCGTCCCGGCTTTTCTTTTGCGTGATTCTGGCCCCTATATCCCTCCGCCATGCGCCGCCGCCCGAAAACCACCGACAAGCCCGCCACCGGAAAGACCGGCAAGACCGGCAAGCCTCCCGCCCGGCCGAAGCTGCCGCCGCGCGAGGCCCAGGCCTGGCTGCTGCGCTCCGCCCCCGGCCTGGCGCGGCTGCTGGTCAAGGAGATGCAGTTCCGCCGCCTGGTCGCCCGGGGCGCCAAAGTGCTGACCCTGCGCCAGCGCAACCACGATCTGCTGTTCCTGCCCCACATCCCCAAGACCGAGGGGCTTAAGGCCCTGCGCATCGCCGAGGAGATCCATCGCTGCCCGGTCTATGGCCGCTACAAGATCTCCAACCAGCAGCTCGATCTGCTGGCCGAGCTGCTGCGCCGCGTCGGCGGCCGCCGCCTGGTGGTCACCGCCGACGGCGCCCATTTCAACCGCCACGACATCGGCCGCTGGCTGAGCCGGGAAATGGCGGCCCGCGGCGCCGGCCTGACCAGCGGCGACAGCGGCCCGGCCCTCTGGATGTTCTGCATCGATACCGCGTTCTACTTCGCCCTGACCGACCGCACGGCCAACGACGCGCCCGAGCGCAACATGCGCAAGAAGGAGCGTCCCGGCAGCCTGCCGCCGGAGATCGCCGCGGCATTGGCCTTCGCCGCCACGCCCACCGATGACGACGTCATCTGCGATCCCGTCTGCGGCAGCGGCACTTTGCTGGCGGAGGCTCATGCCTATGCCCCGGCGGCGCGGCTGATCGGCGTCGACAGCGATGCCGCCGCCGTGGCCATCGCCCGCGCCAACCTGCGCCATGTGAAATCCGTCGATATCAAGAAAGGCGATGCGCGGCGGCTCGATATCGAACCCGGCCGGGTGACGCTGTTCCTGGCGAACCTGCCCTTCGGCAAGCAGTTCGGCACCACCGACAGCAATCCCACGCTCTACCGCAAGATCCTCGCCGACGCGCTCCGCATCGGCGCGCCCGGCCGCTGGCAGGGCATCTACCTGACGTCTGATGACGAGTCGTTCCGCAAGGCAAGCGGGGAAGTCCCGGGCATCAATGTCGAATCCCTGTTCCAGGTGAAGGTGCGCGGCGAGCCGGCGACCGCGTACCGCGTCACGCCGACTGGCCGTTAGAGAAGTCTCCGTAGGAAGACACTCTCCAAAGTTTGTTTCCCCCGCGAAAGCGGGGGTCCAGGGAAACAGAGCGCCCTGCAACTCCTGGATCCCCGCTTTCGCGGGGACAACAATTGGGAGTGGATCGCCTGCAGTGCCTAAGACTTCGTGAACTGAACGCTCTTCGGCCGCCCCGGCAGATCGAGCTTCGCAACCTGCGGCGCCGTCTCCGCGATCACCTTGCCGCGGCGGATGACGAACAGGCGCGGCGGCTTCAGGCGGATCGCCTCCACCGGATCGGCGCATTGCAGCACCACGAGATCACCGTTGCAGCCGGGCGCCAGGCCATAGCCTTCGAGTCCCATGATCCGCGCCGGCCCCTCCGTCACCGCGAGGAAACAGGCATGCTTGGCGTCGAGGCCCGTCATCTGCCCCACATGCACGGCCATGTGGGCCACTTCCAGCATGTCGCCGCTGCCCATGGAGTACCAGGGGTCCATCACGCAATCATGGCCGAAGCCGACGGTGAAACCGGCGGCCATGAATTCCGGCACCCGGGTCATGCCGCGGCGTTTCGGATAGGTGTCGTGACGGCCCTGGATGGTGATGTTGATCAGCGGATTGGCGATGACGTTGAGCTTGGCTTCCGCCATCAGCGCGATCAGCTTGCTGAAATAGTAGTTGTCGACGGAATGCAGCGAGGTGAGGTGGGAGCCGGTGACGCGTCCCTGCAAGCCCAGCCGCACCGTCTCCGCCGCCAGAGTCTCCACATGGCGCGACAGCGGATCGTCGCTCTCGTCGCAATGCATGTCGACCATCAGGCCGCGCTTGGCGGCGATCTCGCAGAGGGCGCGCACGGAGGCGGCGCCGTCGGCCATGGTGCGCTCGAAATGGGGAATGCCGCCGACCACATCGACGCCGCGGTCCAGGGCCGCGTCCAACTGTTTCACCGCGCCCGGCGAGCGGTAATAGCCGTCCTGCGGGAAAGCCACGAGCTGCAGATCCAGATAGGGCGCGACCTTCTTCTTCACCTCCAGCAGCGCATCGACAGCCAGCAGCCGCGGATCGCAGATGTCCACATGGCTGCGCACGGCCAGCAGCCCCTGGGCCACCGCCCAGTCGCAATAGGCCAGCGCCCGCTCCGCCACCGCTTCCTGGGTCAAATGCGGCTTCAGTTCGCCCCAGAGCTGGATGCCCTCCAGCAAGGTGCCCGACTTGTTCAGCCGCGGCAGTCCGAGGGAAAGCGTCGCATCCATGTGGAAATGGGAATCGATGAAAGGCGGCGTGACCAGCCGCCCCGTCGCGTCGATCTCGCGCGCGCCCTTGGCGGCGAGTCGCGGCTCGACCGCGGCGATGCGCCCATCCTTGATGCCGATATCGATACCGGTACGGCCGTCCGGCAGATTGCCGCCGCGAACAATGAGGTCCATCACCTCTCCCCCTTCCGGTAAGGCACCATCAGCGCCCGCGGGTAGCCGGCGCGGCGCGACATCACGATCAGCGCCAGGATCGACAGCACGAAGGGCAGCATCAGGAACAGCTGATAAGGCACATACTGCCCGGCGAGCTGTTGCAGGCGGAGCTGATAGGCATCGAACAGCGCGAACAACAGGGCGCCCAGCAACGCCTTGCCCGGCCGCCAGCTGCCGAACACCACCAGGGCGATGCAGATCCAGCCGCGCCCATTGATCATCTCGAAGAAGAACGCATTGAAGGCCGACATGGTCAGAAAGGCGCCGCCGATGGCCATGATCGGCGCTGCCGGCCATCACCGCGCCGATGCGCAACAGCGTCACGTCGATCCCCTGGGCCTCCACCGCCGCGGGATTCTCGCCCACGGTGCGGACCGCCAGCCCGAGCGGCGTGCGGTACAGCACATAGGCGGCAATGCCGACCAGGATGAAGGACAGGTAGGTGAGGGGCGTCTGCTGGAACAGCACCTCGCCGAAAAACGGGATCTGCGACAGGCCGGGAATGGCGAAAGGTTCGAAGGGCGGAATCCGCGGCGGCGACGTCACCTTCGGAAACAGCACGCGATAGCTGTAATAAGTGAGGCTGCTGGCAAAGAGCGTCATGCCGATGCCCACCACATGCTGCGACAGGCCCAGCGGCACCACGAGCACCCCATGCAGCAAGCCCAACGCCGCGCCGACCAAGGCAGCGACCAGCACCCCGGTCCAGAGATCGCCCCCGGCATAGACCGTGTACCAGCCGGCAAAGGCGCCGGCGGTCATGATGCCCTCGATGCCCAGATTCAGCACGCCCGCCCGCTCGCAGATCAATTCCCCGAGGGTGCCGAACACATACGGCGCCGCAATCCGCACCGCCGCGGCCCAGAGCGTCGTCGTCAGGAGGATCTCTATGGCGTCCATTTCAGTTCGTTACAGTTAGAAAGAAGTTTCACCACAAAGTCACAAAGACCACGAAGCAGTCCTGTAGGGGCGACCGGCGGTCGCCCTGATGAGGTATTCACACGCAGACGCGAAGGCAGAATGGAATCACTGGTGAACCCGGATAGCGGAATGAGTTGCACGCCGGCGCAGTTGCGAAGTGATTGTCGCAATCGGCACACAGCAAACAGGCTGACGCGCTCTACGAAATTAGCCGCGGTCGGCTCGGTTTGTCGGCGTTCATCCCTTCTTATCTGTGTGCATCTGTGTTCCACTTTTGTCCTTCACTTGTGACCCTTCGTCAGGGCGACCGCCGGTCGCCCCTACAGGACTGCTTCGTGTCCTTTGTGACTTTGTGGTGAATACTACTTGTTTCTACCGCCACCTGATTCGGTACCGCGTGAACATGATCGCCACCACCATGGTCAGTAGCGACGTCGCCACCATCACGTCGGCGATGTAGCTGGGCACGCCGGCGGAGCGGCTCATGGCGTCGGCGCCGACGAAGACGCCGGCGACGAAGATCGCCGCGGCGATCACGCCCAGCGGATGCAGGAAGGCCAGCATGGCGACGACGATGCCCGTGTAGCCGAAGCCCGGCGAGAGATCGAGCGTCAGGTTGCCCTTCAATCCCGCGACCTCGCTGACGCCGGCCAGGCCCGCAAGGCCCGCCCGACAGCAGCGCCGTCTTCAACATCACCGCATTGACAGGCATGCCCAGGAACCTCGCCGCCCGCGCATTGTGGCCGACGGCGCGCATCTCGAAACCGAAGGCGGTGCGCGTATTGACGATCCAGACGGCGATCGCCGTGACGATGGCGATGACGAAACCCAGATGCAGGCGCTTGCCGTGAATCAGTTTCGGCAACACCGCTTCGGGGATGACCTTCGAGGATTGCGGCCAGCCCAGCCCCATCGGATCCTTGAGCGGCCCCTCCAGCAATAGGCTGACGAACAGCACGATGATGAAATTGAGCAGCAGCGTGGTGACGACTTCATCGACGCCGAAGCGCGTCTTGAGAAACGCCGGTCCCAGCAGCGCCACGGCGCCGGCCAGCGCACCGGCGATCAGGAGTATCGGCACCAGCATCGGCGCCGGCAGTTTCAGCAATCCGGTACCCAGGACCACAGTCATGACCGCGGCGAGATAGAACTGTCCCTCGCCGCCGATGTTCCACAGCTTGGCGCGGAAGGCGACAGCGGCGGCCAGGCCGGTGAAGATCAGCGGCGTGGCGCGGGTCAGCGTCTCCAGCAGGGCAAAGGAAGAGCCGGCGGCGCCCTTGATGACGAGGCCGAAGGTGCTGAACGCATCCGCACCGCTCCACAGCACCAGCAGCGCCGCGAATACCAGGCTGGCGGCAAAGGCGCCCAGCGGCGCCAGCACCATCACCGCCAGCGGCGCCTGTTCCCGGGGCTCAAGCCGCATGGCCGGCGCCTTCCAGCCCGTGACCGGCCATCATCAGGCCCAGCCGCTCGATCGTCACGGCGGCGCGCGCCATCGGCGCCGACAGCTTGCCGCGATACATCACGGCCACGCGATCGGCCAGCGACAGCAGCTCGTCCAGGTCCTCCGATATCAACAGCACCGAGCCGCCCGCCTTGCGCACCGCCAAAAGCTGCCGGTGCACATAGTCGATGGCCCCCACATCCAGGCCGCGTGTCGGCTGATTGGCCAGCACCAGCCGCGGCGATTGGGAGAGAACCCGGCCCAGGATCAATTTCTGCATATTGCCGCCGGAGAGGAGCCGCATCGGTGCTGCCGGCGAGGGACACTTCACGTCGTAATCGGCGATGATCTGCTGCGCGAAGCGCCGCGCGCCCGGCCAATCCAGAAAACCGTGATGGAAGAATTGCGGCTTGCGATGAATCTCCGCGATGGCGTTCTCCGCCACCGACATATCGGCGATGGCGCCCGACGCATGGCGGTCTTCCGGAATCCGCCCGACGCCAGCATCGATGACTGCTCGCGGCCGCCAGTCGGACACAGCCGCGCCGAACAACTCCACGGTTCCCGCCGCCGGCGCCGAAAGCCCCGACAGCAGATCGGCCAGCGCGCTCTGTCCATTGCCCGCGACGCCGGCGATGCCGAGGATCTCGCCGGCGCGCAAATCCAGGGAGACGCCATCAAGCAGGACTGCGTCGGCGCCCTCAACGCGAATGTCGTGGAGGCGCACGGCGACCGCGCCGGCGGCCTGCGGCTCGATCTTCGGCGGCGGAATCTCCCGCCCCACCATGAGCGTCGCCAGCTCCGGTTTCGATGTCTCCGATGTGCGGCGCTCGGCCACCAGCTTGCCGCCGCGCAGAACGAGGATTCGACCGCTGACCGCCAGCACCTCGTTCAGCTTGTGGGAAATGAAGATGACCGACAGGCCTTGGGTCACCAGCTTCGCCAGCGTCTGGAATAGCGCTGCCGATTCCTGCGGCGTCAGCACGGCGGTGGGTTCATCGAGGATCAGGATTCGTGCCTCGCGGTAGAGCACCTTCAGGATCTCGACCCGCTGCCGCTCTCCGACCGACAGATCGGCTACCCGCGCCTCGCTGTCGATCTGAAGTCCGAAATCCGCCGCCAGCTTGTCCAGCCGCCGGCGCGCCTTGCGCCGGTTTGTCGCCCCCCGCCACAGCGCCTCCGTGCCCAGCATGATGTTATCGAGCACGGTCAGATTGTCGGCCAGGGTGAAATGCTGATGTACCATGCCGATGCCGGCCGCGATCGATGCCCGGGGCGATCCCGGTTGCAGCCTCTCGCCGAAGACCTCGATCTCGCCCTCGTCGGCCACATAGTGTCCGAACAGGATGTTCATCAGCGTGGTCTTGCCGGCGCCATTTTCGCCCAGCAGCGCGACAATCTCGCCCCGGCGCAACTCGAAGCTGATCGCATCGTTCGCCACCAGCGGCCCGAACCGCTTGGTGATGCCGCTGAGGCGGAGGACGGTGTCGGAGTTAGTGGGGCTTGCAGTCATAGCAACGTAGACGTGGCGGAGAATAGAATGACCCCTCTCCCCTTGGGGGAGAGGGGTAGGGGTGAGGGGTTTCCGCGCGAACGCGCGTCAAGAGGTTTGTCTCGAAGCAAAGCTAATGCAGGCTTGGGTAACTCTGCTCTTGCAGCCATAGGTCACGTGCACAACGGGTTGAACGATCGGCGCGTTGTTATGCGCCGGACCCCTCACCCCCTGCCCCCTCTCCCCCAAGGGGAGAGGGGATCGTCGAACGGAGGGCGATGCGCTCTACGACGACTTCGGTTCGCCGTCGTTGATCTCGACGGCGAAGCTGCCGTCCTTGATCGCCTTTTCGCGCTCGCTGACCTTGGCCATCACGTCCGCCGGCACCTTGCCTTCGAAGGTGCCCAGGGGCGCCAGGCTGCAGCCGCCGCTCTTCATCGATGAATAGACGCCGTAGTCGTCGGCGGTGAACTTGCCTTCCTTCACCTTGCCGATGGCGGTGTCCAGCGTCGGCTCGAAATGCCAGAGAGCGGAGGCGACGACGGTGTCCGGGTAGTCGGTTTGGGTGTCGATGACATTGCCGATGGCCAGGATCTTCCGCTCCTTCGCCGCGTCGGAAACGCCGAAGCGTTCCGCATACATGACATCGGCGCCGGCATCGATCTGGGCCAGCGCGGTTTCCTTTGCCTTCGGCGGATCGAACCAGCTGCCGATGAAGGCGACCTGGAACTTGGTGTCGGCGCGGGTTTCCGCGACGCCGGCCATGAAGGCATTCATCAGCCGGTTCACCTCGGGGATGGGATAGCCGCCCACCATGCCGATGCTGCCGCTCTTGGTCATGGATCCCGCGATCATGCCCGTGAGGTAGGAGGCGTCCTGGATATAGTTGTCGAACACGGCGAAATTCGGCAGTGCCGCGTCGGGCTTGAAGCTGGACCCGATCAGGAACGCGGTATCGGGATAATCCTTCGCCACGGCGCGCGCCGCCTCTTCCACCGCGAAGGCCTCGCCGATGATCAGCTTGTGGCCGGCCTCGGCATATTCGCGCATGACGCGCTCATAGTCGGTGTTGGAGACGCTCTCGGAAAACACATAGGCGATATCGCCGCGATCGACCGCCGTCGTGGCGGCCTTGTGGATACGGCTCACCCATTGCTGCTCCACCGGCACCGTATAGATGGCGGCGGTCTTGATCGGGTCGGCCGCGAATGTGCGGCGGCCGAGAACAGTCGTCGTAGCGGCCGCGCCGGCCATCAGGCCGAAATCCGCGCCGCGAAATCCGTGTCTTGCTCATGCTGCTTCCTTCCCTGTTGCGGGCACGCTTCGTGCCCTAGTTATTGGTCCTCCGGTCGCGCCGGATTTTTGACTTTCTGTGTTACCGATACTTCTTACCCCTTCCTCTGCACCGCCCCCTCCCTACCCTCCCCCGCGTACGCGGGGGAGGGGAATGCGAGATACGAACCTCGAAGAGAATCGGAGCTGGGAGGGGGCGCTCGCACCGCCTTAGTCAACGAAGCTCCATCAACTCCGCCTACTGCGCCATCGCCTTTTCCCACACATCGTGGGTCCAGGCGCCTTCCGGTGCCTTGCTGATCACGGGGTCGGAACCGCCGGCCAGCAGGATCTTCACCGTCCGGTCATAGGCGGCGGGGTCCAGATAGCCGGTGCCCTTCGGGTTGCTGCCGACCAGCTTGGCGATCTCGCCCATCATGCGCTTCTGGTGCTTCTCCGTCTGCGCGCCGGTCTCGTCATTCGCCAGCACGATCATGGCGGCCTCATCGGGATTGGCCACGGCCCAGTCCCAGCCCTTCATCGACGCCTTCACGAAGCGGGCCAGCTTGTCCACCATCGCCGGATCCTGAAGGTTCTTCTCCAGCGTGTAGATGCCGTCCTCCAGGGTGGCGACGCCCTGGTCTTCATAGGGGAACACCACCAGCTCCTCGGCCGGCAGACCGGCATCGATCACCTGCCAATACTCGTTGTAGGTCATGGTGGAGATGCAGTCGGCCTGCTTCTGCAGCAGGGGATCGACGTTGAAGCCCTGCTTCAGCACGGTGACGCCATCGGCGCCGCCGGCGGTGCTGAGGCCGAGCGTGCTCATCCAGGACAGGAACGGATATTCATTGCCGGCGAACCAGACGCCCAGGGTCTTGCCCTTGAAATCTTCCGGCTTGGTGATGCCCGTCTCCTTGCGGCAGGTCAGCATCATGCCCGACTTCTGGAACGGCTGGGCGATATTGACCAGCGGCACGCCTTTTTCCCGGGTGGCCAGCGCGGAGGGCATCCAGTCCAGCACCACATCGGCGCCGCCGCCGGCGATCACCTGGCTGGGATTGATATCCGGGCCGCCGGCCTTGATGGTCACGTCCAGCCCGGCCTCGTCATAGAAGCCCTTTTCCTTGGCCACGTAGTAGCCGGCGAACTGCGCCTGCGTCACCCATTTGAGCTGCAGGGTCAGGGCATCGGCGGCCTGCGCCTGGGCGCCGAAACCGGCGACCGCGGCTGCCACGGCCATTGCTCCAATCATTCTCCTCATCAGACGTCTCCCATCAGTTGATATTTCAACGGTTTTGCGTTCTTGCACGATATGACGGGTGCCAGAAGGTCAGCCCCCGTTCCAGAAGGGCCAGAAGCCCATAAAACAACGACCCCGCCAGGGCGGCAACGGCGATGGTGGCCCAGACGATGTCGACATTCATCTTGTAGACCTCGGTGGAAATCCGGAACCCCATGCCGGAGATCGGCGAACCGAACATCTCCGCCACGATGGCGCCGATCAGCGCCAGGGTGGAATTGATCTTGAGCGCATTGAAGATGAAGGGCAGCGCGGCCGGAAGCCGCAGCTGGAAGAAGGTCTGCCAATAGCCGGCGCCATAGGACCGCATCAGGTCCCGCTGCATATGGTCGGAGGCGGCCAGGCCGGCGATGGTATTGATCAGCATGGGAAAGAAGGTCATGACCACGATCACGGCCGCCTTCGATTCCCAGCCGAATCCGAACCACATGACCATGATCGGGGCGATGCCGACGATGGGCACGGCGCTGGCCAGGTTGCCAAGGGGCAAGAGGCCGCGCTGCAGGAAGGGAATGCGGTCGGTGGCGACGGCGACCGCGAATCCCAGGCCGCAGCCCATCAGGAAGCCGGCGATCACCGATTTCAGGAAGGTCTGCTGGAAATCCAGCCAGAGCATGGGCGCCTGGGCGACGATCTGGTGGCCGATCTGGCTGGGCGCCGGCAGCAGGATCTGCGGCACGCCGAAGCCGGTGACGATCACCTGCCACGCATAAATCAAGCCGATGCCGAACATTGCGGGCACGAACATGACGAAGGCCGATTCTCTATCGCCAAGGCGGCCAACACTGGCCATCGCCTGCCAAGCGGCGATGGTCACGGCGATCAGGCATAGGCAGAATCCCGAATTCGCCAAACCTGCCGTGACGCCCTCATTCAAAAGACGCAGCAGTTCGTAAGCCAGACTGAAGGCCAGCATGAAATCGACCGCGGCGATCAGGTTCCGGTTGCCGCGCCTGAAACCATATTCCTTGGCGATCCAGGCAAGGACGATCAGGGGCAGCAAGTACATCCAGGGCTGAATCACCTCCGGCGACCAGGCCGGTCCGCCGAAGCCCCGCGACCACAGGATCAAGCCGAGGATGAATAGCGCGGGTGCTGCGAGAAGCGAAAGATATCTCACGACCGCGCCCCCATGCGGCGCTGGGTTACCCGCTCGGTGAAGCCGATGAGCAGGACGAGGATGCAGCCGAGCAGCGCCGCCATCAGCAGCGCCGACCAGATCTGGATCGTCTGGCCGTAGTAGGAGCCGGTGAGCAGCCGCGCGCCGAGACCGGCTGTGGCGCCCGTCGGCAGCTCGCCGACGATGGCGCCGACAAGGCTGATGGCGACAGAGACCTTCAGGCTGGCGAACAGGAAGGGCAGGGACGCCGGCCAGCGCAGCTTCCAGAGTATCTGGCTCTGGCTGGCATTGTAGGTGTGCATGAGATCGAGCTGCAGCACATCCGGCGAGCGCAGTCCTTTCACCATGCCGATGGTGACGGGAAAGAACGACAGGTAGGCCGAGATCGCCGCCTTCGGAATCAAACCGGTGATGCCGATATTGCCGAGCACGACGATGATCATCGGCGCCACCGCCAGGATCGGCACGGTCTGGGAAGCGACGATCCAGGGCAGCAGGCTGCGGTCGAGGACGCTGAGATGCACGATGCCGATGGCCAGCGCGATGCCCAGCATGGTGCCGACGATGAAGCCCAGCAGCGTCGCCGAGGCGGTGATCCAGGTGTGGTAGAACAGGCTGCGCTTGCTGGTGATCGCCGTGCCGGCGGTGGTCTTCCAGAACTCGACCGCCACCTGGTCCGGCGTCGGCAGCACCGGCCGCTCCATCGACCAGGCGCCTTCGACCAGGTCCTGCGCCGTCCAGTCGGGCCCGGCCCGGTTCAACTGATCGATCACCTGCGGCGCGTTCAGCCAGATCGCGCCCAGATACCAGAGCAGGCCGATGATCAGCAGCACCACGGCCAGGGGCAGCGCATGCTTCGCCGCGGTATCCCTAGTCGTCATAGCTGTGCCCCGCGCGGAGCGCGAGCCGCACCTTATGCGCAATCTCCAGGAAGCGCGGCGTTTCCCGCGCATCCAGCGTGCGTCCCTGCGGCAGGTCGCAATCGATGGTCTCGATGATGCGGCCGGGGCGCGGGCTCATCACCACGATGCGCGAGGAGAGGAACACCGCCTCTGCGATGGAGTGGGTCACGAAAATAACCGTTTTCCCCGTGCGCTCCCACAACCGCAGCAGCTGCTCGTTCAGATGATCCCTGGTGATCTCGTCGAGCGCGCCGAACGGCTCGTCCATCAGCAGCAGCGCCGGATCGAAGGACATCGCACGCGCGATCGACACCCGCTGCTGCATGCCGCCGGAGAGCTGCCAGGGGAACTTCTTCTCGAAGCCGTTGAGCCCGACCATCTCCAGGTTCTTCACCGCCCGGGTCGCGCGCTCGCCCGGCGGCACGCCCATGATCTCCAGCGGCAGGGTCACGTTGCGGATCACGTTGCGCCAGGGATAGAGCGCCGGCGCCTGGAACACATAGCCATAGCCGCGCTCGATGCGCGCCTGCTCCGGCGACTTGCCATTCACGCTGATCTCGCCGCCGGTCGCCCGCTCCAGATCGGCGATCACCCGCAGCAGCGTGGTCTTGCCGCAGCCCGACGGGCCGATCAGAGAGACGAACTCACCCTTGCGGATGTAGAGATCGATGTCGGATAGGGCGTAAACCGGCGTGTCCGCGGTCTGGAAGATCAGTGACAGCTTGCGGACGTCGATGATCGCCTCGGCGCTCGCGGAGTCGTGCACCACCTTCAATGTCGGGCTGCTGGACATCGGCGCCGCGGCTAAACCGCGTTGGCGCGTTCGATGATGGCGCGCAGCAGCACGTCGCAGCCGGCGGCCAGATCGGTCTGCTTGGCGTCCTCGATCTCGTTGTGGCTGATGCCGTCCTTGCAGGGCACGAAGATCATGCTGGTGGGCGTCACCCGCGACATATAGACGGAGTCATGCCCCGCGCCGCTGATGATGCGGCGGTTGCTGAAGCCCAGATCGTCGGTCGCCTTCTTCACCGCGGCGATGCAGTCGTCGGCGAACTTCACCGGCGGCGAATACCAGATCTCCTGGAAATCCATCTCCAGCTTGCGCGTCTTGACGATCTTCTCGCACTCCGCCTTGAAGCTCTCGCCCATCTTCTGCAGGATGCCGGCGTCGGGATGGCGGAAATCGACGGTGAAGAACACCTTCCCCGGGATCACATTCCTTGAGTTCGGCGACACCTGCATCATGCC
The DNA here is from genome assembly GCA_963816235.1 of uncultured Alphaproteobacteria bacterium. GTDB lineage: Bacteria > Pseudomonadota > Alphaproteobacteria > Dongiales > Dongiaceae > DATKFM01. Next base: position 212,833 of record CAWFKD010000004.1, read on the forward strand.
CACGGTGGCGCAGGCGTTCGGCAGGTTGCTCATGCCGATGCGGTTCACCGCCAGCACCATCTCGCTGACGCCCACCAGCGCGTCCTTGCGCCGCTCCATCGGCGTCGGGCCGGCATGGGCGTCCTGGCCGGTGACGGTGATCTCGTACCAGCGGATGCCCTGCACGCCCTCGACCACGCCGATGACCTTGTCCTCGGCCTCCAGGATCGGGCCCTGCTCGATATGGGCCTCGAAGAAGGCCGCCACCTCGCGCTTGCCGCAGTCCCGGTCGCCGGCATAGCCGATGCGCTTCAGCTCATCGCCGATGGTCTTGCCGTCCACGTCCTTGCGCGACAGCCCGTAGTCGAGATCGAACGCGCCGGCATAGACGCCCGACGCGATCATGGCCGGCGCGAAGCGCGAGCCTTCCTCGTTGGTCCAGACCACCACTTCCACCGGCCGCGTGGTCTCGTAGTTGAAATCGTTGAGCGTGCGCAGCACCTCGAGGCCGGCCATCACGCCGTAATTGCCGTCGAACTTGCCGCCCGACGGCTGGGTGTCGATATGGCTGCCGGTCATGACCGGCGGCAGGGAGTCGTCCTTGCCCGGACGCCGCGCGAAGATGTTGCCCATCTTGTCGACGCTGATGCTGCAGCCCGCCTGCTTGCCCCAGGCGACGAACAGGTCCCGCGCCTGCTTGTCCAGGTCGGTCAGCGCCAGGCGGCGCACGCCGCCCTTGTCGGTGGCGCCGATCTTCGCGAGTTCCATCAGGCTGTCCCACAGCCGGTCGCTGTTGATGCGGATATTCGTGCTCAAATTCGCTCTCCCAGTCGATGTTATTTTTACCGCAGATGAACGCAGATAAAATCGGATGAACGCAGATGATCTCCGGCGCGCCGTAGGCGCGCAACAACCTTCATCCGCGTTCATCCCCTAGCATCTGCGTTCATCTGCGTTTGATTGCTTGTTGTCCTACTCCGCCGCCTTGCGCATCGGGTTGTTCGGATGCTGCGTCCAGTTGAGATAGGGCTTGCCCGTGTCCACCTTCACCATGGTGATGCAATCGGGCACCGGGCAGACATGCATGCACAGGTTACAGCCGACGCATTCCTCGTCAATCACCTCGAACTTGCGGCTGCCGTTCTTCGTCACCGCGCTGATCGACTGGTGCGAGGTGTCCTCGCAGGCGATGTGGCAGAGGCCGCATTTGATGCATTTGTCCTGATCGATGCTGGCGATGATCTTGTAGTTCATGTTCAGGAACTGCCAGTCGGTGACGTTCGGCACCGCCTTGCCGCGGAAATCCTCGATGGTGCGATAGCCCTTGGCGTCCATCCAGTTGGACAGGCCGTCGACCATGTCGTCGACGATCTTGAAGCCGTAATGCATGGCCGCGGTGCAGACCTGCACCGTGCCTGCCGACAGCGCCATGAACTCCGCCCCGTCGCGCCAGTTGGCGATGCCGCCGATGGCCGAGATCGGCAGGCCGCGGGTCTCATGGTCGCGGGCGATCTCCGCCACCATATGCAGCGCGATCGGCTTCACCGCCGGGCCGCAATAGCCGCCATGGGTGCCCTTGCCATCAACCGTCGGCTCCGGCGCCATCGCGTCGAGATCGATGGCCGTGATCGAATTGATGGTGTTGATCAGCGACACGCCGTCGGCGCCGCCCTTCTTCGCCGCCCGCGCCGGGATTGAGGATGTTGCTGACATTGGGCGTCAGCTTCACCAGCACGGGCATGCGGGTGTTCGCCTTGCACCAGCGGGTGACCATCTCGACATACTCAGGCACCTGGCCGACGGCGGCGCCCATGCCCCGCTCGCTCATGCCGTGGGGGCAGCCGAAATTCAGCTCGACCGCATCGGCGTTGGTCTCCTCGACGCTCTTCAGGATGTTCTGCCAGGATTTCTCCTCGCAGGGCACCATCAGCGACACCACCAGCGCGCGATCCGGCCAGTCGCGCTTCACCTTCTTGATCTCCTGGAGATTGACCTCCAGCGCCCGGTCGGTGATCAGCTCGATATTGTTGAAGCCGACGACCCGGTCGTCGTTCAGATGCATCGCGCCATAGCGCGAGCTCACATTCACGATCGGCGGATCCTCGCCCAGGGTCTTCCACACCACCCCGCCCCAGCCCGCCTTGAAGGCGCGCACGACGTTGTACTCCTTGTCCGTCGGCGGCGCCGAGGCCAGCCAGAACGGATTGGGCGATTTGATGCCGCAGAAGTTGGTGCGCAGGTCAGCCATCTGTCAGGCCCTCCTCAAATAAGCATCCGCAGATGAACGCAGATATCCGCAGATACACGCGGATTTCTCCTCGCGCCGAAGGCGCCATAAACCTTCATCTGCGTTCATCGGCGGATATCCGCGTTCATCTGCGGTTTGATTTCGTCTATCCACGCAACATCCGATCCATCGCCCGCGCCGCGACCTTGCCGTCCTGCACCGCCGCGACCGTCAGGTCCTGCCCGCCGGCGATGCAGTCGCCGCCCGCGAACACATTCGGCAACGACGTCTGCCGGTCGTCATTCACCGCGATGCGCCCGTCCTTGAGCTGCAGCATCTCGTTGCTGCCGGCCTTCAGCGGATCGGGCACGAACACCTGCCCGATCGCCTTGAACAGCGTGTCGGCCAGCAGGGAGAACTTGTCCCCCGTGCCCATCAGCCGGTTCTTGTCGTCGAGCTGCGTATATTCGAACTCCACTTCCTTCAGCCGCGGCTTGGCGCCATTCCCGGCCCAGCCCACCGCCCGCAGCGGCCGCGCCCAATGCTTGATCTTCACCCCGTTGGTCTGCGCGAATTCCTGCTCGTGCGGCGTGGCGCTCATCTGCCCCGGCCCGCGGCGATAGACGATGGTGACGTCCTCCGCGCCCAGCCGCTTGCTCTGCACGGCGATATCGATGGCGGTGTTGCCGCCGCCGATCACCACCACCTTGCGCCCCACCGGCAGCGCGCCCAGATCCTTCGCCTGGCGCAGCTTGGCGATATAGGCGACGGCGTCCTCGACCCCCGCCAGGTCCTCGCCCTCCACCTGCAGCGCGTTGACGCCCGACAGCCCCATGCCCAGGAACACCGCGTCATACTGCTTGCGCAGATCGGCCAGCGTGAAATCCCGCCCCAACGCCCGCCCGCATTGCGCCGTGATGCCGCCGATGCTCAGGATGAAATCCACCTCGCGGCCCGCGAAGCCATGCGGCACCTTGTACGCCGCGATGCCATACTCGTTGAGCCCGCCGAGCTTCGCATTCGCCTCCAGCACCGTCACGTCATGGCCGAGCATCGCGAGGCGGTGCGCGCAGGACAGCCCCGCCGGCCCGCCGCCCACCACGGCCACGCGCTTGCCCGTCGACGCCTTGCGCTCGAAGGGCTGCATCTTCTTGGTGAACAGCCAGTCCGTCGCGTGCCGCTGCAGCGCGCCGATGCGCACCGGCTTGTGCTCGGAATCGTTGCGCACGCAGGCTTCCTCGCACAGCACCTCGGTCGGGCAGACCCGCGCGCAGGCGCCGCCCATGATGTTCTCCCCCAGGATGTCCATGGCGGAACCCCGGAGGTTGCCGGTGGTGATCTTGCGGATGAAGTTCGGGATGTCGATCCCGGTGGGGCAGGCCTGGATGCAGGGCGCGTCGTAGCAGAAATAGCAGCGGCTCGCCTCGATCAGCGCCTGCTTGGCGTCGAGCGGCGGCTTCACGTCGTCGAAGTTCGAGCCATAGTCGGCGGGCGAAAGCCGTCCGCCGCGCACGTCCGCTGCGCTGTTGCCCATCCTGATGCCTCTGTTTGCCGGCCCGGGGTAACAGAGTCGCGCGACCGCGCCGGTTTTTCTTTGTCTTCAAGGGAATCCTAAGGCAATCTTGACCAACTGGTCAATTATTGTTTCGGCCAGACGACCGGCATTTACGCCTTTCTCGCGCTGCGTATCAGATGATCAAGGGCCAGGACTCTTCATCTCCCGGACGGCCGGACGCGCCCGGCAACGGCCGCGCGCCCGGCAGCAAGCGCGCCGCCAGCGAGGCGCGGCTGCTGAAGGCGGCGGAGGAGGTCTTCGCCCAGACCGGCTTCGCCGGCGCCCGCACCGCCCAGATCGCCCAGCGCGCCGGCCTGCCCAAGGCCAACCTGCATTACTATTTCCGCACCAAGGAGGCGATCTACCAGCGCGTGCTGGAAAACGTGCTGGAGGTCTGGCTCGGCATGGGCAACTCGATCCAGCCCGGCGTCGATCCCACGGAAGCGCTCACGCGCTACATCGCCGCCAAGGTGGAACATTCCCGCCGCCGCCCCTTCGCCTCGAAGGTCTTCGCCAACGAGATCCTGCACGGCGCGCCGCAGCTCAAGGGCTACCTGCGCAGCGACCTGCGCAAATGGGTCGACGCGAAAGCCAGGATCATCGAAAGCTGGTCCGCCGCCGGCAAAATGGCCCCCGTCGACGGCCGCCATCTCCTGTTTCTGATCTGGGCCATGACCCAAACCTACGCCGACTTCGACGTGCAGGTGGCGGCAGTCCTCGGCCGCGACCGGCTCGCGCCGCGGGATTACCAGGAGGCGACGGCGCTGATCACGAGGCTGCTGCTGGCGGGGTGCGGGTTGAAGGCGCACGCCTGACGCCGCCACCCAATCTTCCTTACTCAAATACGACAAACTGGCAAATCCTAAGATGAACAAATAGAGTATGATTCGAAATACTCGTTCAAGCCGATACAAATCACAATTTACTAAGAAACTTCTCCTTAGTTCGGGTGGGATTGCATGCCTTTTACTCTCGACTACTCATCAGCATCTGAACGCCATTTCAACGACGGCAAACTGCTCGAATCAAACAAGCGATTCGATGCTGCTGGATATCACTATGGCTTCGCGGCAGAGTGTGCAATTAAGCATGCGCTGCTAAAATCACACGGAACGCATACACCTGCAGCAATCAAGGGTTTCAAACTCTTGCATTTTCCAAACCTAAAAGGAGAGGCGCTTTTGTTTGCACAAGGGCGGGCAAAGGCGCCAATCGTGACACTCCTCAAATCAGCGGCCTTCTTTAGTGGATGGCAAATCGCGATGAGATACGCCAAGACATCAAGTGTTTCGCCGAACAGCGCTGCGCAATGGCGTCAGGACGCGGACAAAGCGCGATCTGCGGCATTCTTTTAGTGGTGTAATATGGCGGTCGTTCGATTTGACGAAAGTCTCTCGGCTCTGGCGAGTTTCATTTCGGAGAAACTCGGATCAAAAGCGCTTACGTCGGGGCGAGTAGTGCGCGATGCTTATGGACGTCTATCGTTCGTATATAAAGGAAAACTCTCAATCAAAGAGCGAAAGTCCTTAATCGGCCATCTTGCTGACCACCTCGGACCCTACGCAAATGAATACGACCAACTTTTGCTAACATCCGCTGAGGCCAGCACGGCAGCGTTGCTAGCAGATGCAGGTGTTGTTCAGGAACATGTCGTTCTGAAAAATGGCGAACAAGCTTCTGTAATGCTGATTGATCGCCGCATTGTTGGACGCGATTGGCTGTCGAAACTTGCCCCGCTTCAAACTAAGCCACCGAAGAGGCTGGTTTTTGCAAGTCTGAAAGGTGGTGTTGGCCGCTCTACAGCGCTCGCAGTCTTGGCGAGTGACTTGGCGCGCGATGGTATGAACGTCCTTGCTATTGACCTCGATCTCGAAGCACCGGGACTTGGTCCGACGCTTCTTGACGAGGGGCGAAAGCCCAGATTTGGAGCTCTAGATTTCTTCGTTGAGAACGGCTTAGGTGATATTGACGACACTTTCATCGATGACATGGTGGCTGCAAGTCCGCTAAGCCGCGGCAGGGGGTTGATCGACGTTGTGCCAGCGATGGGTAGGACCGCAGATGGTCATCCAAGCAATGTGCTCTCCAAGATTGCACGGGCTTACCTCGAGGACCCTAGAAATGACACTGTGCCTGCAAGTTTCCTTGTCCAGGCTCGCGAACTGGTCGATCGCCTCGCCGTGCGCCGCCGCTATGACGCGGTATTGATTGACACTCGGGCTGGCCTGCATGAGACAACCGCAGCAGCTCTGCTCGGCCTCAGCGCCAACGTGCTTCTGTTTGGCATCGATCAACCTCAAACATTTGCGAGCTATCGGTACCTGTTTGCAGAACTGCAGCGTTCGGCCTCGCTGATTGGTGAATCAGACTGGTGGCTTCGACTGCAAATGGTACACGCAAAAGCCTCTCCGACTGATGATGCTCGTAAAGCGTTTCGCGATCGCGCATACGAGCTATTCAGAGAATTCATGTACAGTTCCATTCCACTAGCCGACGAGAAAGGCCAACCAATTCTAGCCGAGGATGGAACGCGAATCATGGTCGACCTCTATGGTGCAGATAGCGAAGAAGCTCCGCACTATGCTTGGGCAATCTTGTCGGATTCAAATTACGCGGAGTTCGATCCGCTAAAGGACGCGAAGGCGCTAACTGAGGAATTTTATGGGAGAACATTCTCCTCCCTAATTCGCGGGACTAGAGAATGGCTTGATTTGGAGATTGGGAGCAAAGATGAGCTCTAAGTTTGCAGCCATTCGAGATGCACTTTCCAGGATTGATCCTGCCTCATCTCACGAGACAACTCGCCCACCAGAAGTATCTGAGATCTACGCTCCTTCGGGACATGAGGCAGCACTGGATCCTGATCGCCCGTTGGTTATTGGCGGGCGTGGAATGGGAAAGAGTTTCTGGGCCGCTACGCTTGCCGGGGAAGAATCCCGAGCCTACGTCAGCAAGATTTATCCGGGACTGGAACTCGAGAATGCTCGGATTCGTCTTGGGTTTGCGCCGGGAGATACCATCGAAAATGGTCCGATCTCTACTGAAATTCTGGACGACCTGCTGACAACGCAAGAGCACTCCATTGATGTGATCTGGCGCACCGTGATCTTGAGATCTGCAGCCAGTGCGACAGGGATCCGTGTCCCAAAGACGTGGCGCGATCTCTGCAGATGGGCGGCTGACGATCCTGAACGCTTGCAGCTGACGCTTAGGAAGGCTGACGGGGAGTTGACGAACAAGAAAACGGTTCTCGTCATCGTGTTCGATGGGCTAGATCGACTTGCACCATCATGGACGGAGATACAAACGAGAACTCGTGCCTTGTTACGAATGTCCCTCGCTATGCGTGGCTACAGATCAATAAAGCCAAAAATCTTTATACGACCCGATCAAGCTGCGGATAACTCACTGACAAATTTTCCAGACGCATCGAAGCTGCTGGACGCTCGGGTTGACCTAGTTTGGGAACGGCGCGATCTCTACGGACTCGCTTTTAGTCGACTCTTGCAAGACAATAGATCCGCCTCAACGATGCACAATCTTGTGAGCCAAGTGCGGACACTGCGGAGTGACTCCATCGAAACACTGCCTTCGTGGCTTAAGGACAATGAGGAAGAACAGCAGAAGCTTTTTACGCTAATTGCTGGCCCGTACATGGGCGTCGATCACCGGCGAGGTAAGACGTACTCATGGCTTCATAGTCATTTGGGGGATGCGCGCGGTCGTGTGAGCCCAAGGAGCTTTCTTATTGCCCTAAGTAGTGCTGCAAAACACCGTCCTTCTCCCGAAGGCAAAGCGCTTGATCCAGCAGGAATTCGAGTAGGAATTCAAGCGGCGTCAGAGACTCGTGTGCTGCAACTTCGCGAGGAGTACGCTTGGATCAGCATCGCATTGACGCCGCTGGCAGACCTGCGTGTGCCTTGTGGTGAGGAAGAGTTTGTCAATCGTTGGAGAGATGATTCAACTGTGACGAAGATTCGATCTACGTCACGAAGAGAAAGATATCTTCTCCCAATTGAACTTGACGGAATTAAGGGAGAGGGACTCGCTGAACTGCTTGAAGCGCTACTGCGTATCGGCGTCGCGGAACGACGGCCTGATACCCGAATAAACATGCCCGACATCTATAGAGTTGCAGCCAAACTTCTGCGAAAGGGCGGAGTTCCACCACGTCGTGGCTAGGGAAGTTGAAGCATCGGACACTTATTTGGATGTTTGCACCTTCAAGTCTTCCTAATGCAGGATAAATTGCTCGCCACCCTCACCACCACCGAAATGCACACCGGCGGCGAGCCCGTGCGCATCGTCACCTCCGGCTATCCGCCCATCCCCGGCGACACCATCCTCGCCAAGCGGCGCTATGCCCGCGAGAACCTGGATCACCTGCGCAAGCTCTTGATGTTCGAGCCGCGCGGGCATTTCGATATGTATGGCGTCATCCCGGTGGAGCCCGACATCCCCGGCGCCGATCTCGCCGTGCTGTTCATCCACAACGAGGGCTACAGCACCATGTGCGGCCATGCCGTCATCGCGCTCGGCCGCTGGGCGGTCGATACCGGCCGCGTGAAGCTCACCGCCCCCGAGACCATCGTCAACATCCAATGCCCCTGCGGCCTGGTGCGCGCCCGGGTGGCGATCGAGGACGGCAAGGCCGGCGCGGTCGCCTTCGAAAGCGTGCCGGCCTTCGCCTACGCCCTCGACCGCGCGGTGGAGGTGCCCGGCCATGGCCGCGTCCATCTGGATATCGGCTATGGCGGCGCCTTCTATGGGCTGGTGCCGGCCTCGCGCTTCGGCCTGGATGTCAGGCGCTCGCGCACCCGGGATCTCGTCGATGCCGCGGCCGCGGTGACCGAGGCGGCGAAGCAGCAGATCCCGCTGGAGCATCCCGATGACGCCGATCTCGCCTTCCTCTACGGCACGATTCTCACCGACGGCGCGGACGAATTCAGCGACACGCCGAGCGCCAACATCTGCGTCTTCGCCGAACGCGAAGTGGACCGCAGCCCCACCGGCAGCGGCGTCACCGCGCGCATCGCCGTGCAGCTCGCCAAGGGACTCATTCGTTTGGGCCAGACGCGCAAGTTCGAAAGCATCACCGGCGCCATCTTCACCGGGAAGGCGCTGCGCAGCGCCAAGGCCGGCCGCTTCGACGCCGTAACAGTCGAAGTCTCCGGCCGCGCCCACTACACGGGCACGGCGAGCTTCACCTACGAGCCCGGCGACGAAATCGGGCAGGGGTTTTTGCTGCGGTAGGAATTCACCACAAAGTCACAAAGCACACGAAGAAGGATTGTACGCGAAGGCGCGAAGCCGCGAAGAAGTGAAGGGGAACACAGATACACACAGATAGAAGGGATGAACGCAGATTCGAGCGTCTGCGTGGCTTAGCGATCTGAAAGTTTTCTTCTCGCGCGCCGAAGGCGCGCAAGACTCATATCTGTGTCTATCTGTGTGCATCTGTGGTTTCGAAACCTTCTATGCGTCTCTTGTTCCTTTTTGGCTAGTCAACTTTCTTCTTCGCAGGCTTCGCGCCTTCGCGTGACAATCCTTCTTCGTGTGCTTTGTGACTTTGTGGTGAACCCTTCTTGCTCGGACGCGGCGCATCTTCCTTGACAATTCGTAGGAATTTGTTCTATACTGTCGCCGCGAAATCCAAATCGAGAAGTTGTATGTCGGAATATGGAATGCGCCGTTGGGATTCCTGTCGCGAGTTTGTCGCGCCCTCCCGGCAGGTGATTCCCTTGCATGGCATCGTTCCGCAAAACTTGGGTCCCCGACACGTGCCGCCAAAGATATGCCGGATTGCCAAAGCGGATCAGACACTTAAGACCGGTTTTCGGCGCCGGAATTCGCCGGCAAACCTCTGCAATCCCTGGCCTTTTCCCGCGGGAAATAGCGCAAAATACACCCGCGCCCCAGGGCACCCCGTCGCATTGACTGCGCACCCCGCCCTGCCATTCTCCGCCCGCGGGGAAGCAGCGCAGCATAGGGCACGGTCATGAAACCCACCGTCTTCATCCACACCAACGAGAAGCAGATCGTCGGCGCCATCGTCTCCGCCTATTCCCTGAAGCGGAATTCGCCCAACGCGGACAAGTTCGATGTGCGCGTGCTCGAGGTGAGGGACTTCCCGTTCCTGCGCGCCCGCCACGGCGAGAAATTCCTCCGCGGCGGCGTCGAGCGCGTCTGGGACATGGAGGACCTGCAATCCTTCACGCCGCTCCGCTTCGCGCCGCCGGAGCTGATGGGCTACGAAGGCCGCGCCGCGATCATCGATCCCGATATCTTCGCCGCCGGCGATGTCTGGGAGCTGCTGTCGCGGGACATGCAGGGCAAGGCGCTGATGTGCCGGGCCCGCGGCGGCCATAACGGCCGCAAGGAATATCTGGCCTCGTCGGTGATGCTGCTGGATTGCGCCAAGCTCAGGCACTGGCACGTCGAAGAGAATTTCGCCGAGATGTTCGCGTTCAAGCGCGACTATCTCGACTGGATTTCGCTGGCGCTGGAGCCGCGGGAAACCATCGGCCTGCTCGAAGAGGGGTGGAACCATTTCGACACCCTCAACGAGAAGACCAAACTGCTGCACAACACCAAGCGCCGCACCCAGCCCTGGAAGACCGGCCTGCCCGTCGATTTCACGCCGGCGCGAAATCCACAAGGGCTACATCGCCACCGGCTGGATGATCGGCGCGGTCAATGCGCTGCTGGGCAACGCATCGCCCTTCGCCACCTACAAGCGCCATCCCGATCCCAGGCAGGAGGAATTCTTCTTCGGCCTGCTGCGGGAATGCCTGGACCAGGGGCTGGTGACCGAGAGCATGCTGCGGGGCGAGATGGCCAAGAACCACATCCGCCACGACGCGCTTGGCATGTTGGAGAGGGCGCCGAAGCTGGCGCAAGCGGCCTGATGCGCGCGGCGCGCCTACACCGCCGCGCTGCGCACCCGCGCCACCGCCTGCTGCCAGCCGGCGTACAGCGAGTCCCGCTGGTCGGCGTTCATGGCGGGCTCGAAGCGCCGGTCGCGCTGCCAGCGCTTGCCGATGTCGGCGGTGGACTGGAAAACGCCGGCGTGCAGGCCCGCCAGATACGCAGCACCCAGCGCCGTCGTCTCCGTCACCACCGGCCGCTCCACCGGCAGGTCGAGGATGTCGGCCAGGAACTGCATGACCCAGTCGTTCTTGACCATGCCGCCATCCACCCGCAGCGCCGTCAGCTTGGTGCCGCTGTCCTTCTCCATGGCCGCCATGAGGTCCCGTGTTTGGTAGCACACGGCCTCCAGCGCCGAGCGCACGATTTCGGCAATGCCGGTGTCGCGCGTGAGGCCGAAGATCGCGCCCCGCGCCGTCGGATCCCAGTAGGGCGCGCCGAGACCGGTGAAGGCCGGCACGAGATACACGCCGTTGTTCGACCGCAGCGACGCCGCCAGCCCCGCCGTCTCGCCCGCCTGGCCGATCAGCTTGAGGCCGTCGCGCAGCCACTGCACCGCGGCGCCGGCGACGAAGATGCTGCCCTCGATGGCGTAGCTCGGCTTGCCCTTGAGCCGGTAGGCCACCGTGCTGACCAGCCGGTTTTTCGATTCCACCGCCTTGTCGCCGGTGTTCAGCAGCACGAAACAGCCCGTGCCGTAGGTGCTCTTGATCATGCCCGGCGCGAAGCAGGCCTGGCCCACCAGCGCCGCCTGCTGGTCGCCGGCGATGCCGGTGATCGGCCAGGCCGCGCCGAACAAGGATTTGTCGGTGGCGCCGAATTCGCCGGAACTGTCGCGCACCTCCGGCAGCAGCGAGCGCGGGATCTTCAGCAGCCGCAGCAGGTCATCATCCCATTCTTGCGTGCGGATGTTGAACAGCATCGTGCGCGAGGCGTTGGTGGCATCGGTGGCGTGCACCTTGCCGCCGGTCAGCCGCCACAAGAGGAAGCTGTCGATCGTGCCGAAAGCCAGCTCGCCCTTCTCGGCCAGGGCCCGCGCGCCCGGTCACGTTGTCCAGCATCCAGGCGATCTTGGTGGCCGAGAAATACGGATCGATCAGCAGGCCCGTGCGCTCCTGCACCAGCTTGCCATGGCCGCCGGCGTTCAGCGTGCGGCAGAGTTCCGCCGTCCGCCGGTCCTGCCAGACGATGGCGCGATGGATCGGAGCACCGGTCTTGCGGTTCCAGATGACCGCCGTCTCCCGCTGGTTGGTGATGCCGATGGCGGCCACGTCCTCCGGCTTGACGCGGGCCTTCTCGACCACGCCGCGGACCACGGCGACGGTGTCGTTCCAGATCCGGTCGGCGTCATGCTCGACCCAGCCATCATGCAGGATAATGCTGGGGCAATTCCGCCTGGGCGACTCCGGCCGGCTCGCCGTCGCGGTCGAAGAGGATGGCCCGGCTGCTGGTCGTGCCCTGGTCGATCGCCAGGATGTATGTCGGCGCCATGATCCCCCCGAGGTTCTGTATGTGTGTTTTCTCGTTTTCGGGATTGATGATCGGAAGCGCGGAGAACTATTGTCAACCGCTCCTGAATGTTGTGATGTGAAAATATCAACGAAAACGCCGATCCCGGATCAAACGGGACGCGATACGGGAGGTTCTATATCGCCATGAATCACGAGCTGCGCCATGAGCAGATTCTCGATCTCGTGCGCCAGCGGGGCTTCGTCTCCGTCGAGGCGCTGGCCGAGCATTTCGACGTCACGCCGCAGACCATCCGCCGCGACGTCAATCTGCTCTGCTCCCAGGAGCGGCTGCGGCGCTATCACGGCGGCGCCGGATTGCCGTCGAGCGTCGAGAACACCGCCTACCAGGCGCGGCAGGTGCATTGCCTGGAAGAAAAGCGCCGCATCGCGCAGCTGGTGGCGCGGCATATCCCCGACGACGCCTCGCTGTTCATCAATATCGGCACCACGACCGAGGAGGTGGCGCGCGCCCTGCTGCGCCATCGCGGCCTGCGGGTCATCACCAACAACCTGCAGGTGGCCAGCATTCTCAGCCAGAACGAGGATTTCGAGGTGATCGTCGCCGGCGGCGTGGTGCGCAGCCGCGACCGCGGCGTGGTCGGCGAGACCACCATCGATTTCCTCGGCCAGTTCAAGGTGGATTTCGGCATCATCGGCATCAGCGGCATCGACGTGGATGGCTCGCTGCTGGACTTCGACCACCGGGAAGTGCGCGCGTCGCGCTGCATCATCGCCAACTCGCGGCAGATCTTCCTGGTCACCGACCACACCAAGTTCGGCCGCCGCGCCATGGTGCGCCTCGGCAGCCTGCAGGATATCGACGCCATCTTCACCGACCGCCGGCCCCCGGCCTCCATCGTCGCCAAGCTCGGCGAGCATGGCGTGGTGCTGCATATGGTCGACGAACTGGCCGACGACAACGTCGCGGCCATGCCGCCGGCTGCCATGCCGCCGGTTGCCGTAAGGCGGTAATCGGACATGTTCATTTTCGTTTTCGCGCAAATTGAACAGCAAAAATTTCGTTTGTGAAAACAAATCCTCTGTCCTACCGTCGCTGCGAAAGCCGGGGGCATCTTAAACGCTAATGTCCCGACCGCGGACGAACCGTGGCGGGGCAACCCAGAAAAACCGGCAGTCACAGGGGAGGGCGGGACGTTGCTCCAACCGGACGCGTCCGGATCAGTCGATTTGTTCATCGTCGGCGGCGGCATCAATGGGGCCGGGATCGCCCGCGATGCCGCGGGCCGCGGCCTCAAGGTGCTGCTCGCCGAGCAGGCCGACCTCGCCAGCGCCACCTCGTCGGCCAGCACCAAGCTGATCCATGGCGGCCTGCGCTATCTCGAATATTACGAATTCCGCCTGGTGCGCGAGGCGCTGATCGAGCGCGAGGTGCTGCTGAAGGCGGCACCCCATATCATCTGGCCGCTCACCTTCGTGCTGCCCCATGTGTCGGCGCTGCGCCCGGCCTGGATGGTGCGGCTGGGCCTGTTCCTCTATGACCATCTCGGCGGCCGCGAGAAGCTGCCGGCCTCCCGCGGCCTGGATCTGCGCCGCGATCCCGCTGGCACGCCGCTGCGCGACAGCTATGGCAAGGCCTTCAGCTACAGCGACTGCTGGGTCGACGATGCGCGGCTGGTGGCGCTGAACGCCCGCGACGCCGCCGACCATGGCGCCACCATCCTGACTCGCACCCGCTGCACCGGCGCGCGGCGCAATGGCGACCGCTGGATTGCCACGCTGCAGAACGTCGCCAGCGGCGAGACGCGGGAGATCAGCGCCCGGGTGCTGGTCAATGCGGCGGGACCGTGGGTCGCCGATTTCATCGACACCGTCGGCGTGAAGCGAAAGCACGCGCTGCGGCTGGTCAAGGGCAGCCATATCATCGTGCCCAAGCTGTTCGACGGCGCCCAGGCCTACATCCTGCAGAACGACGACCGGCGCATCGTCTTCGCCATTCCCTATGAGCAGAACTTCACGCTGATCGGCACCACCGATCAGACCTATGAAGGCGATCCGGCGCAGGTGCGAATCTCCGCCGAGGAGACCAACTATCTCTGTTCGGTCATCAACCGTTATTTCAAGCGCAACATCTCGCCGGCCGATGTAGTCCGCACCTATTCCGGCGTGCGGCCGCTCTATGACGACGCCGCGCAGAACGCCTCGGCCGTGACCCGCGACTATGTGTTCGAGGTGGATACCGACGGTCCGCCGCTGCTGTCGATCTTCGGCGGCAAGATCACCACTTTCCGTAAACTGGCCGAACATGCGCTGGACCGGCTGCGGGATCTGCTGCCGCAGATGGGGCCGGCCTGGACCGCCGACGGCGTGCTGCCCGGCGGCGACATGCCCGACGCGGATTTCGAGCGCTTCCTCGGCGAGGCCCGGGCCGATTGGCCCTGGCTGCCGGCAGACCTGGCGCGGCGGCTGGCCCGCGCCTATGGCACGCGCATGCAGCAGATCCTCGCCAATGCCGGCTCCCTGGCCAATCTGGGCCGGCATTTCGGCGACGGGCTCTATGAGCGGGAAGTGCGCTACCTGATGGATCAGGAATGGGCGATGAGCGCCGACGATGTACTGTGGCGCCGCTCGAAGCTGGGGCTGCATGTGGCGCGGGACACCGCCGCCGCATTGGAATCATGGTTTGTCGCAGCCGCACCGGGCGCCGTCCGCGGCGCCCAGGCCGGTGTGGCATGAGCAGAGGAAGGAATTTTCGATTTCAGGCACGCGCCTGGATGGCCGGCGGGGCTGAGGGGCCTTTCCCCGAAACCGGCAGCGCTAAGACAAAGGCCCAGCTTTTGGGAGGTCCGTAATGAAGATGAGTAGCAGAAGTCTGGGTGCAGGCCGATGGTTGGCCGGCGCGGCAGCGATTGCCGTCGTCGGTGCGATCACCGTCCTGGTACCCGCTCCCGCTAAAGCCGACATGGCGGCGGCGGAGAAATGGGTTGATAAAGAGTTCCAGCCCTCGACCCTGTCGCGCGATGATCAGCTCAAGGAGATGCAGTGGTTCATCGATGCGGCGAAGCCATTCCAGGGCTATGAGATCAACGTGCTGTCGGAAACCATCCCGACGCACACCTATGAGTCGGAAACCCTGACCAAGGCCTTCGAAGAAATCACCGGCATCAAGGTCAATCACCAGCTGCTCGGCGAAGGCGAAGTGGTGCAGGCGGTGCAGACGCAGATGCAGACTAATCGCAATCTGTACGACGCCTACATCAACGACTCCGATCTCATCGGCACGCATTCGCGCCTGCAAAGCGCCGTCAACCTGACCGACTGGATGGCGGGCGAAGGCAAGGATGTCACCGATCCGATGCTGGATGTGGACGACTTCATCGGCAAGGCCTTCACCACCGGTCCGGACGGCAAGCTCTGGCAGTTGCCTGACCAGCAGTTCGCCAATCTGTACTGGTTCCGCAAGGACTGGTTCGACCGCCAGGATCTGAAGGACAAGTTCAAGGCCAAGTACGGCTACGAACTCGGCGTTCCCGTCAACTGGTCGGCCTATGAGGACATCGCCGACTTCTTCACCAACGACGTGAAGGAAATCGACGGCGTCCGCGTCTACGGTCACATGGACTACGGCAAGCGCGCGCCGGATCTCGGCTGGCGCATGACCGATGCCTGGCTGTCCATGGCTGGCTCCACCTCGCCAGGTCTGCCCAACGGCCGGCCGATCGACGAGTGGGGCATCCGCATGGAAGAAGGCTCCTGCAATCCCGCAGGCGCTTCGGTCTCCCGCGGCGGCGGCACCAACGCTCCGGCGTCGGTCTATGCCATCGCCAAGTGGGACGAGTGGCTGCGCAAATATGCGCCGCCGGGCTCCGCCGACCTCGACTTCTATCAGTCGCTGCCGGCGCTCTCCCAGGGCAACGTGGCCCAGCAGATCTTCTGGTACACGGCCTTCACCGCGTCGATGGTCGCGCCCAAGAGCGCGGGCAACAACACGGTGGACGATGCCGGCAATCCGCTCTGGCGGATGGCGCCGTCGCCGCACGGCCCGTACTGGAAGGACGGCATGAAGCTGGGCTACCAGGACGCCGGTTCCTGGACGCTGTTCAAGTCCACCCCGGTCGACCGTCGCAAGGCCGCCTGGCTCTATGCCCAGTTCGTGGTGTCGAAGACGGTGGATGTGAAGAAGTCCCAGGTTGGCTTGACTGTCATCCGCGACAGCACCATCCGGCATGAGTCCTTCACCAAGCGCGCGCCCCAGCTCGGCGGCCTGGTCGAGTTCTACCGCTCGCCCGACCGCGTGAACTGGACGCCGACCGGCATCAACGTGCCTGACTATCCGAAGCTGGCGCAGATCTGGTGGCAGCAGATCGGTGACGTGAACTCCGGCGCCTTCACGCCGCAGGAAGCGATGGATCGTCTGGCCGGCGAAATGGACGTGACGATGTCACGCATGCAGGCGGCGGACGAGCAGGCCAAGACCTATGGCGGTTGCGGTCCGCGGCTCAACGAGGCGAAGGATCCGTCCGAATGGCTGGGCAAGCCCAACGGTCCGGCGGCCAAGCTCGACAACGAGAAGCCCCAGGGCGAAACCATCTCCTACGATGAGCTGGTGAAGCGCTGGGCGGCACAATAAGCGTAACTGAGACTGACTCCGGGGGGCGCCGCTGGCGCTCCCCGGATTTTACCTATTAAACTGGCTTACTGAGACCGCGGTCGGGAAAACGATATCGATGTCACTTGAACTCCGGAAGGTCAGGAAGCGCGTCGGCGCCGAAATTCACATCCACGAGACCGACCTGGTCCTGGAGCAGGGAAGTTTCAACATTCTTCTTGGCACGACACTCGCCGGCAAGACGACGCTGATGCAGCTCATGGCCGGGCTCGATCAGCCGACCTCGGGCGAGATCTGGTTCCGCGGCAAGAACGTCGTTGGCGTTCCCGTGCAGAAGCGGAACGTGTCGATGGTCTATCAGCAATTCATCAACTATCCGAATTTCTCGGTTTTCGACAACATCGCCTCGCCGCTGCGCGTTTCCGGCATGAGCCGGCCGGAGATCGAGGCGCGGGTGCAGAAAGTCGCCGACCTTTTGCGCCTGGGGCCGATGCTGCAGCGCCGGCCGAACGAACTGTCCGGCGGCCAGCAGCAGCGCACCGCCATCGCCCGCGCCCTGGTGAAGGATTCCGACCTGATCCTGCTGGACGAGCCGCTGGCGAATTTGGACTACAAGCTGCGCGAGGAACTCCGCGATGAGCTGCCGAAGCTGTTCGCTGGCCGGGATTGCATTGTGGTCTATGCCACGACCGAACCGGCAGAGGCTCTGCTGTTCGGCGGCAATACCGCGACATTGCACGAGGGCCGCATCACGCAGTTCGGCCCGACATCGGCGATCTATCGCCGGCCCAACACGCTGCTCAGCGCCCAGGTCTTCTCCGACCCGCCGATCAACCTGGCGAAGGTGACCAAGAGGGGCGATGAGATCGTCCTCGGGGAGGGTATTACCTGGCGCGCGGGCAGGAGCGCTCAGGGCGTGCCCGACGGCAACTACACCATCGGCATCCGGCCGCACCACATCACGCCCACCGAACGGAATCATGGCGCCGCCGCACTCGAAGGACGCGTGCTGGTCGCCGAGCTTTCGGGTTCGGAGAGCATCCTGCATCTCGATATGAACGGGCAGACCTGGGTGTCCCAATCCCATGGCATCCATCCGTTCCCCGTGGGCTCCACGGCAAAGCTCTATGTGGATGTGGACCAAAGCTTCTTCTTCGATGCCGACGATAGGCTGATTGCGGGGAGCGCCTGATGGCCAGAATCACGCTTCGGGACCTCCGCCACAGCTATTATTCCGATCCAAAGACGGATGACGATTGGGCGCTGAAGAAGCTGTCGCTCGATTGGGACGATGGCGGCGCCTATGCATTGTTGGGCCCGTCGGGCTGCGGCAAGACCACGCTGCTCAACGTCATCTCCGGCCTGATCCGGCCGAGCGAAGGCCAGATCCTGTTCGACGGCCGTGACGTGACGGACGCGACACCGGAACAACGCAACATCGCCCAGGTATTCCAGTTCCCGGTCATCTATGACACCATGACCGTCTACAACAATCTTGCCTTTCCGCTGCGCAACCGCGGTGTCGCCGAAGCCGACGTCGACAAGAAGGTTCGCGAGATCGCCCATATGCTCGATCTCGACCAGCGGCTCGACAAGCGCGCCTCCGGCCTGACCGCAGACGGCAAGCAGAAGATCTCGCTCGGCCGCGGCCTGGTGCGCTCGGATGTCGCCGTCATCATGTTCGACGAGCCGCTGACCGTGATCGATCCGCATCTGAAATGGGTGCTGCGCTCCAAGCTGAAGGAACTGCATAACCGCATCCGCCGCACCATGATCTATGTGACCCACGACCAGACGGAGGCGTTGACCTTCGCCGACCAGGTGGTGGTGATGAACAACGGCATGGTGGTGCAGATCGGCACGCCGGTGGAGCTGTTCGAGCGGCCGAAGCACACCTTCGTCGGCCATTTCATCGGCTCGCCGGGCATGAACCTGCTGCCCTGTCACGTGGACAACGGCAAGGCCATGTTCGACCGCCTGCAGATCGAGACGGTGAACGCCGCCGCCTATCGCGGCAACGGCAAGCAGCTCGAGCTGGGCGTGCGGCCGGAGTTCGTGCATTTCGCGCCCACGGGCATACCGGTGCAGATCACCAAGGTGGCCGATGCCGGCCGCTATCGCATCGTCGAGACGCGCCATCCCCAGGCGGTCATCAAGCTATTGGTGCCGGAGGGCGGCGCGATTCCGAGCGACAGCGCGCATCTGCAGTTCGATCCCGCCCATACCCAGGTCTATGAAGACGGCTGGATGGTGACCTGACGTCATGAGAAAGACCGTCAACCAGAAAGCCTGGTTCTTCGTCCTGCCGGTGGTGATCCTGGTGGCGTTCAACGCCATCGTCCCGCTGATGACGGTCGTGAACTATTCGGTGCAGGAGACGTTCGGCGACAACGCAGTTCTTCTGGCACGGCGTCGGCTGGTTCGAGGATGTGCTGCATTCCGACCGTTTCCATGCCGCTCTGCTGCGCCAGCTGATCTTCACCGGCATCATCCTGGCGATCCAGATTCCCCTGGGGCTCATCGTCGCCTTGGCCATGCCGCGCAAGGGGCCGTGGGTCTCGGTGTGCCTGGTGCTGATGGCCCTGCCGCTGTTGATTCCCTGGAACGTCGTGGGTTCCATGTGGAACATCCTGGCGCTGCCCGATATCGGCCTGCTGGGCCGTGTGCTCAACGGCATCGGCTGGGACTACAATTACACAAGGCATCCGCTGGACGCCTGGTTCACCCTGGTGCTGATGGATGTCTGGCATTGGACGTCGCTGGTGGCGCTGCTCTGCTATGCCGGGCTGGTGTCGATCCCCGACGCCTACTATCAGGCGGCGAAAGTGGATGGGGCGCGGGCCTGGGCGGTGTTCCGCTACATCCAGCTGCCGAAGCTGAAGCATGTGCTGACCATCGCCATCCTGCTGCGCTTCATGGACAGCTTCATGATCTACACGGAGTCGAAAGTGCTGACCGGCGGCGGCCCCGGCAATGCCACCACCTTCCTGTCGATCGATCTCGACAAGATCGCCCTCGGCCAGTTCGACCTGGGGCCGGCGGGCGCCATGTCGATCATCTACTTCCTCATCATCCTGGTGCTGAGCTGGCTGTTCTACACGCTGATGATGCGAAACGAGGACAAGTCATGAGGCGCCTGGGCTGGCTCATTCCGGTTGTCTACATCCTGTTCTTGATGCTGCCGATCTATTGGCTGATCAACATGTCGTTCAAATCGACGAACGAGATCCTCGGCTCCTTCACGCTTTTCCCGCGCGATTTCACGCTGGACAGCTATCGGGAAATCCTGACCAACCCGGTCTGGTACATGGGCTATGTCAATTCGATCAGCTATGTGCTGCTCAACACCGTCATCTCCGTGACGGTGGCGTTGCCCGCGGCCTACGCCTTCTCGCGCTACCGTTTCCTCGGCGACAAGCATCTGTTTTTCTGGCTGCTGACCAACCGCATGGCGCCGGCGGCGGTGTTCGCGCTGCCCTTCTATCAGCTCTACTCGGCGGTCGGCTTGTTCGACACTCCCATTGCCGTCGCGCTGGCGCACACCCTGTTTAACGTGCCGCTGGCGGTGTGGATCCTCGAAGGATTCATGTCCGGCGTGCCAAAGGAGCTGGACGAGACCGCCTATGTGGACGGCTATTCCTTCCCGCGATTCTTCCTGCGCATCTTCATCCCGACCATTGCCGCCGGCATCGGCGTCGCCTGCTTCTTCTGCTTCATGTTCTCCTGGGTCGAGTTGCTGCTGGCCAAGACGCTGACGGCGGTGGAGGCCAAGCCGATCGCCGCGGTCATGACCCGCACCGCGAGCGCTTCGGGCTATGAGCTGGGACTGCTGGCAGCGGCGGGTACGCTGACCATCATCCCCGGCGCCTTCGTCATCTATTTCGTGCGCAACTATATCGCCAAGGGCTTTGCCCTCGGCCGCGTGTAAGCGGAGAGCCACGCCATGGAAAACACGGGAATGCTGCAATGGATGGCCTGGACCCTGCCGACGGCGGCGTTCTTCATCTTCATCCTGCTATGCCTCTGCGGCATGTCGGTGTGGGAGTATTTCAGCCCGGGCGGCTCGCCGCGCCGCGGCATCCTCAGCCTCGACACCACCCGCGGCGACCGGCTGTTCATCTCGCTGCTGGGCAGCGCCTTCATCTTTCTCGCCTGGCTCGGCATCATGGGCACGCCGCTCTGGGGCGGCCTGATCATCGCGCTGATCTACGCCTTCGCGGTGTTCCGCTGGGTGTGAGCAAACCCTAACGAATTCAACAATCTCCCGTTCCTATGCGGGGGTGGCGGTTGGGCCACCCCCTTTCTTTTGCGGTTTTTCCTGCCCATACTCCGACCCCCGCCGCCCATCCCCAAAATAGAAAATACGAAGGTTGACCATGGATTTCATTTTCATGCTGACGCGGGAAGACCAGACCATCGAGGACTGCGTGGAGGTCTATGACTCGATCCGCGCTGTGCCGCTGACCCATGTGGGCTTCAAGGATGTGGGCGTGTCCGTGGAGACGCTGCGCAAGCTCCATGACCGGATCAAGCAGGACGGCAAGACCAGCTACATGGAAGTGGTGAGCACGACGCCCCGAATCCTGCCTGCGCTCGGCGGAGGTTGGCGCCAAGCTGGGCGTCGACTGCCTGATGGGCGGCACCCAGGTGAAAGAGGTGATGGCGATCCTCAAGGGAAGCAAGTCGGGCTACTACCCGTTCCCCGGCATTCCCCAGGGGCATCCGACCAAGCTCGGCGGCAGCGTCGAGCGGATCGGCGCCGACACCAAGGCGATGGTCGAGGCGGGCTGCGCCGGAGTCGACCTTCTCGCCTATCGCGCCACCGAAGCGGATCCGCTCGAGCTGATCCGCGCGGCGCGGGCCGCCACCAAGAAACCGGTGGTGGTCGCCGGCAACGTGAACTCGCCGCAGCGCATCCGCGATGTGGCGGCTGCGGGCGCCGATCTCTTCACCATCGGCACGGCGGCGCTTGACGGCAGCTTCGCCCCGCGCTTCGGCCTGCTGTCGAATCAGCTGCGGCTCATCCTCGACGCTTGCCGCGGAGACCAGAAGCCGCGCGCCGCCTGATCCGGCGGCGGGTATCGCATCCATGATCCTCGGGGTCCCATGATTCTCGGGATCGATGTCGGCAGCCAGAGCCTGAAGGCGGTGCTGCTGGACGATAGGCTGCGCACCGCCGGCAGCGGCCGCCGCGGCTATGCCATCGACTTCCCGCAACCGGGCTGGGCGGAGCAAAGTCCGGCGGTGTGGGAACAGGCGCTGGGCCCGGCGATTGCGGAGGCGCTGGCGGCGGCGGGGCGGAAGCCTGGCGATGTCACGGCGCTTGGCATCGCCGGACAACTGGATGGCTGCATAGCGGTCGACAGCTCGGGCGCGGCTCTGGCGCCTTGCCTGATCTGGATGGACCGCCGCGCCGACGACGATCTTGCCGATCTCCGCGCTGCGCCGGGCAATGAGTTCTTCCGCACGCGCACCGGCGCAAATCTGGATGGCAGCCACATGGCGCCGAAAGCGCGCTGGCTGCTGTCCCACGCGCCCGGCGGCGTACGGCCGGCGCGGTTCCATCAGCCCGTGAGCTATCTGGTGGAACGGCTCACCGGCGAGGCGGTCATGGATCACGGCCATGCTTCGACCAGTTTGGTCTACGACCTCAAGACGGGCGCCTATGCCGGCGATCTGCTCGATCTCTTCGGCTTGAAGGCGGTCCAATTTCCGCGTGTCGACCGCAGCGAGGCCGCTGCCGGGAAACTGAGCGCTCGCGGCGCCGAACTAACCGGCCTGCCGGCGGGGATCGTCGTCGCGGTCGGCACCGGCGATGATTTCTCGACACCGCTGGGGGCAGGCGTGGCGACGCCCGGGATCATCGCCAATGTGCTGGGCACGGCCGAAGTGACCGGCGCCCTGGACCCGCGGCCGCTGATCGATCCCCAGGGCCTGGTGGAGACCCACCGCTATGTCGGCGCCGATCTCAACTATATCGAGAATCCCGGCTGGGTTTGCGGCGGCGCGCTGGAATGGCTGCGGGCGCTGCTGTCGATCCCGGATTTCGGCGATTTCGACCGCCGTGCCGCGGACGCGCCGCCGGGCTGCGACGGCCTGCTGTTCCTGCCGGCACTCACCGGCGCCATGACGCCGGAATGGATCGCCGGGGCACGCGGCTGCTTCTACGGCCTGACGCCGTCCCACGGCGCCGGCCACCTGGCGCGGGCCGCGCTGGAGGGCACCGCCTTCGGTCTGAAGGACGTGGCAGATCGACTGCGCGAGATGGGCGTCGCCGCCGATCGCGTGCGGCTGCTCGGCGGCGGCGCCCGCAGCCGCCTGTGGGCGCAGATCCGCGCCGATGTCACGGGCCTGCCGGTGGAACGCTCAGCCGTTGCCGACAGTTCGGCCGTCGGCGCAGGCGCTGCTGGCGGCGGTGGCGTCGGGGCGGCTTCCCAATCTCGCGGCGGCCGCGTCGTCGGTCAGCGCTATCGCCGAAACGATCGAGCCCGACAAGAAGAACCGCGCCGCTTACGACGACGCCTATGACCGCTATCGCCGTCTGTTCCGATCGCTGAAGCCATTGTACTAAAGGCCAATTGCCGGGCGGCCGTACGGTCGTTCTTCATTGGCTGCATGACTGTCTGCAACCAGGAGAATCTTCATGCTGAAAATCTGGGGCCGCGCCAATTCGATGAATGTGCAGAAGGCCATGTGGGCGTTGGGTGAGCTGGGCATCGCCCATGAGCGCATCGATGCCGGCGGCAAGTTCGGCGGGCTCGATACCCCGCAATATGTGGCGATGAATCCCAACAAGCGCATTCCCACCATCGATGACGATGGCGTCATCGTCTGGGAATCCGGCGCAGTGGTGCGCTATCTTGCAGCCCGCTATGGCAGCGGCAGCCTATGGCCGGCCGACCCGGGAGCGCGCGCCCGCGCCGACCAGTGGATGGACTGGAAGCAGACCACGCTGTCACCGCCGCTGACCGTGGTGTTCATGGGGTTGGTGCGGACCGCGGCCGACAAGCGCAACCAGGCGGCGATCGATGCCGCGGCGGTGGAGCTCGGCGCGCTCTATGGCCTGGTCGACAAGCAACTGCAGGGCCGGAAGTTCATCGCCGGCGACCAACTCACCATCGGCGACATTCCCGTCGGCGCCACCTGCTATCGCTATTTCACCCTGCCGATTAAGCGGCCGTCGCTGCCGAACCTGGAGGGCTGGTACAAGCGCCTGCAGGAACGGCCGGCCTACCGTCAGCACGTCATGGTTTCCTATGAGGACCTGCGCGCGCCGGGGGCGTGAAGCGTCGAGTTTTCGGACGGCTTGATCGAACCAATGGTTCGGGTCACTGTCGCCCGCTGTCCTTCTCCCCGCCGCTGAAAGCAACGGAGTTCGAGATCTCTTCCCATGACCGCGCGCCCGATCATCATCGATACCGATCCCGGCCAGGACGATGCCGTGGCCATCCTGCTGGCGCTGGCCAGCCCGCAGGAGCTTGACGTCATCGGCATCACCACCGTCGCCGGCAATGTGCCGCTGGCGCTTACGGAAAAGAACGCGCGCCGGGTCTGCGAACTGGCCGGCCGTCCCGATATCAAGGTCTATGCCGGCGCCGAGCGGCCGCTGATCCTGCCCCTGCAGACGGCGGAAGCGGTGCATGGTTCCACCGGCCTCAACGGACCGGATCTGCCTGAGCCGACAATGAAGACGTCGCCCGGCCACGCGTCGGACTTTCTGGTCGAGACCTTGCGCGCCCGGCCGACAGGTACGGTAACGCTCTGCCTGCTGGGGCCGCATACCAATCTGGCGCTGGCGATGGTCAAGGCGCCCGACATCGTGCCGCGCATCCGCGAGATTGTACTGATGGGCGGTGCGGTGTTCGAAGGCGGCAACTCGACCCCGTCGGCGGAATTCAACCTCCTGGTGGACCCCCATGCCGCCGACGTGGTGTTCCGCAGCGGCGTGCCGATCACCGTCATGCCCCTGGATGTCAGCCACAAGGCGCTGACCACCCGCGTCCGCATCGACCGCATCCGCGCGCTGGGCACGCCGGTCGCGACGGCGGTGGTCAAGATGCTGGAATTCTTCGAACGCTATGACGAGCAGAAATACGGCACCGACGGCGCGCCGCTCCATGATCCCTGCGTCATCTCCTTTCTGCTGCAGCCCGGCCTTTTCAGGGGCCGCAAGGTCAATGTGGCCATCGAGACCGCTAGCCCGCTCACCCTCGGCATGACCGTGACCGACTGGTGGAAGGTCACCGACCGCGCGCCCAATGCGACGGTCATGACGGAGATCGACGCCGACGCCTATTACAAGCTGCTGACCGAGCGGCTGGCGCGGCTCTGACGCCGCCGCCGGCGGCCCCGTCTACCCAAAAACGCGAACAATTTCCAATTGTTGCAGGCATCCCGCAGCCTCCGCCGCGGGATCGATGAGGCTGGGTTCCGGCGGCCCAATTGCTGACCGGTACCGATCCGGCAGGCGCATTTCGCGCTTGCGGGTGAAAACGGCCTGCGCCTATCCTGAATTCAATGAGGGGAAACAAAGTTGATACACGGGAATAACGGGCGCCGCGGGCCGGAATCGGCTGGCTGCGGCAGGCCTGTGCGCGAGTCCGTCCCGCCGGGACGGATAAGAGGGTGCGTCCGACAGGAGTCATAAGTCCCGGGCCGGACGTTGGGACAATCAACAATAATCGGGGATGGCAATGGCAGACTTACCAGGTTCATTGAACGTCATCTTCACCGAGTTCTACTACTGGGTGACGGTGGTCTTCATGTTTCTCATCCATGTCGGCTTCTGCACCTATGAAGTCGGCGTCAGCAGGCGCAAGAACCACATGACCACGCTGATGAAGAACGCGATGGTGATTCCGACCGTCGGCGTCACCTTCTATCTCTTTGGCTGGTGGTTCTATTTCGCCATGACCAACGGGCCGGGCATCACCGGCGATCTCGTGCCGGCGCCCTTTGCGACGCCCTGGAGCGAATTGATGGGCGCCCATATGGGCGGCGCGTCGGCAACGCCGGGATTCGATGAGGCCATGGCGCCCACGCTGACAAATAACATGTACTGGGCGCGGCTGAACGGCGTGTTCTGGGCGGCATTCCTGCTGTTCTCCTGGACCACCGCTTCGATCGTCTCGGGTTCAATCATCGAGCGGGTGAAGTCGGGCGCCTTCTGGCTGATCGCCGTGATGCTGGGTTCGATAACCTGGATCATCGACGCGGCCTGGGGCTGGCATCCGGCCGGCTGGATGGTGCAACTGCTCGGCTATCATGACGCCTATGCCTCGGGCGTGGTGCATGCGATCGCCGGCGGCACCTGCCTTGCGGTGCTGATCAATCTCGGCCCCCGCATCGGCAAGTTCAAAGCCGACGGCACGCCGCGCAACATCCCGCCGCAGAATCCCTGGCTGGTCTGTATCGGACTGTTCCTGATCTATACCGGCTTCTGGGGTTTCTATGCCGCCTGCAATATTCCCATCTTCGACGTGCAAGCCGGCGACGGGGTGTTCTACTCCGCGACCAACATCTATCTCCAGGCGACGACGCTTTCCGCGATTACCTTCAATTTCATCATGTCCCTCTGCGGCGGGCTGATGGCGGGATACATCGTCTCGAAGGGCGATCCCTACTGGACCTTCTCCTGTGGCCTGGCCGGCGTGATCTCGGCCTCGGCCGGCAATGACCTGTATCATCCGATCCAGGCGATGCTGGTCGGGGCGGTCACCGTGGTAATCATCTACAAGCTGCATTACTGGGTCGAGCGGCGATTCAAGATCGACGACGCCGTCGGCGCGGTTGCCGTGCATGGCTATGCCGGATTCCTCGGTGTGTGCTTTGCCGGTATCCTGCTGTGGGGCTATCCCTCATCGCCGGATGCGTTGCTGGGCCATGCCGAGCCATGGGCCAGGGTCACGCCCTGGGGCCAGTTCGTAGGCGCTGTCATCATGTTCTGGGTTCTCGGCTTTATTCCCGGCTATATCCTGTCGTGGATATTGAAGCAGGCCGGTTTGCTGCGCGTGCCGCGCGAGGTTGAACTCGCCGGACTCGACTATCACACGCAGTCGATCGTCATGCAGGAGGACAAGGACATCATTGCGGCATCGCTCGAGGCGGGACGCTCTCCTGCCGCGGCCGAGTAATCGGAGGATATGTCATGAGCACTGGAAACTTCGCAAACTGGGACGGCGACCTCCTTCAGATCGGCCCGATCTATCCCTTCGTCGGATCCGAGGGCCTGATGGTAATCATCGCCGTGATCTTCTGGATCGTCTGGCACATCCTGCAAATCCGCGCCGAGAATCGGAATCTTGACGAGGAGGCGCGGACGCTAAGGCAGGGCAACAACCTGCAAAAGGCCGTTGAGGCCGAGCAGCCGGTCGAACGGTTCTAGAGACTTCTCGATAACTGAACTAACGGGCGCCGGATTAAATCCGGCGCCCGATTTGTTTGCAGCGGAACAACCCCACGGCAAACGTTGACCAATTCACTACCGGTAACATTGGTGCAAGCCATATTCCTTGATGCCGCCCGGCGGATTGATCGAACAGGCCCCGGGCGCGTATAAATGCGCATCCGCCATCGTGATACCAAAAACAAGAACGGACCCAGGGCGGGGGCCGAAGGTAACAGGGGTAGAGTCAGGTCATGGGGAGCCGCCTAGCTGAATTTGCGGCCAAGTCACATTGGGATTTCGTTGACTGCCGAATGCGCGCAGATCACCTGTCGCGTTTCGGAAGGCATAGTCCGATTCCCTATTCCTCGATTGCAATGCATTCAGAATTTGCCGCCCCGCGCGAATCGCGGACGAGCGGCGTTTATCTTGTCGGTCAAACAGGGAGCATAAGATGTCAACAATAGTGACCGGATCGGATCAGCAACTGCAGAGAACGATCGACTGGAAGGGCGCCTTCTGGGTCGCCAGCGGCGTTCCGGCGCTGGTCCTCTTTTCCATCGGCGGCATCGGCGGCATCGGCGGCACGGCCGCTTTCGCCATCTGGGCCGTCTCGATGTTCCTGGGTTTCGTGCAGTCCTTTACCTATGCGGAGATCGCGGGCCTGTTTCCGAACAAGTCGGGCGGCGCCTCCGTCTATGGCGCGGCCGCCTGGATCAAGTACGGCAAATTCATCGCCCCGCTTTCGGTGTGGTGCAACTGGCTCGCCTGGACTCCCGTGCTGTCGCTCGGCTGCGCGATCGCAGCCGGTTATATCCTCAACGGCATTGCGCCCATTCCCGGCGCCGATTCGCCGGCGGTCGTCGATTGGCTTGCCAATCCCGCGAACAGCGCCGCCATCGCCGGCATGACACCGGAAGATGCGGCAGCCGCGGCGATCGGGGCGCTGACGCCGACGATGCAGACCTGGACCCTGTTCAGCTTCGAGATTGAAGGCTTTACGACATTCTCGATCGGCACGCCGTTCTTCATCGGCGCAGTCCTCATGTTGATCGTGTTCGCGATCCAGCATCGCGGCATTCTCAACACGGCGAGAACGCAGATGATCATCGGCCTGGTGATTGTCATCACCATGCTCATTTTCGGCATCGTGCCCTTGCTTCAAGGCAAGGTGGTCGCGGCGAACTTCTCGCCGATGGTGCCGATAACAGGCGAATGGAATCTCGAGGGCTGGACTTTGGTGTTCGGCGGCCTGTTCATCGCCGCCTGGTCCACCTACGCCTTCGAAACGTCCATCTGCTACACCCGCGAGTTCAAGAATCCGGCGACGGATACCTTCAAGGCGATCTTCTATTCCGGCCTGCTCTGCATCCTGATCTATGTCCTGGTGCCCTTCACCTTCCAGGGCGTGCTTGGTGTAGCCGGAATGACCGACCCGGGCGTGGTCGCGGGCACCGGAGTTGCCGCCGCCATGGCGCATATGGTTGGCGGCGGTCCTGCCCTCGAGGGCATCCTCGTCATCCTCATGATCCTGGCACTGCTGCTGGCCATCATGACCGCGATGGCGGGGTCTTCGCGCACGCTCTATCAGGGCTCGGTCGACGGCTGGCTGCCGCGCTATCTCAGCCATGTGAACAGCCATGGCGCACCCACCCGCGCCATGTGGACCGATCTCTGTTTCAACCTGATCCTGCTGACCTTCGCAGCGTCGGATGCGGGCAGCTATTACATCATCCTTGCGCTCTCCAACTGCGGGTACATCATCTTCAACTTCCTGAACCTGCATTCCGGATGGATCCATCGCATGGATTCCGGCCATGTGCGGCGTCCCTATCGGGCGCCGACCTTCATTCTCGCTCTCGGTGCCATCTTCGCCTTTCTGAACGCCTTCCTGATGGGAGCCGGCGCAGCGGTATGGGACCTGGATCCGGAAAAGGGCATCGATCCCCTGTGGGGCGGCTTGATTGCGGCAGCCCTGATCATTCCCGTCTTCTGGTACCGGCACTATGTGCAGGACGGCGGCAAATTCCCGCCGCAGATGATGGAGGATCTGGGCCTCAAGGAAGGGCAGGGCCTTGGCGAAAAGAAGGCCGGCATGCTGCCCTATGTGGTCTTGATCGCCGGTCTGGCAGTCGTCTTGATCGCAAAAATGATCGTCGGCTGAGACCGGCCCACAGCTATCCTCTGATGAGACTGCGGCGGGGTCCTAATGGGCCCCGCCGATTTTCTTTCGGCCTACGCCGCCGCTTGCGCCGCCTTGCGCTCCCGGTACATGACATAGAGGCCGCTGGCGGCCAGCACCGCCGTGCCGGCCAGGGTCGACCATCCGGGAATATCGCCGAACCAGAAATAGCCCACGATCGCAGCCCAGACGAGCTGCAGATAGGCGAACGGCGCCAGCAGCGCCGCGGGCGCCAGGGTCAGCGCCCGGATCAGGATGTAGTGGGCAACGCCGCCGACTGCGCCGACCAGGATCATCAGGATCCAGCCGTGCAGATCGGGGTTCCGCCACTGGCCGGGAATCAGCATGACAACGGCGGTGACCAGCAAGCCGACGGAAACCGAGTGGGCCAACGTCGTCACTGAGGAATCATAGCGGCTCAGATGCCGGGTCGTGATTTGATAGAGCGCGAAGCAGCTCGCGCTCACCAGTGGCAGCAGATAGGCCCAATGAGCCATGCCGAACCCCGGGCGGATGATCAGCATCACTGCGAGAAAGCCGACGATGACGGCGGCCCAGCGGCGCGGTCCGACGCGTTCTCCAAGCAGCGGCACGGAAAATGCCGCCACCAGCAGCGGCGAGACGAAGCCGATCGCCGTCGCCTCGGCCAGCGGAATGTAGCTGATCGCGGCGAAGAAGAATACCGTCGAGCCCAGCATCAAGGCCGAGCGCAGGAGCTGTAGCTTCAGCCGCGATGTGCGCAGGACCGAGGTCACGGACTGACCGCGGATAAACACCGGCAGGATTGCCAGATGGAACAGATAGCGGGCCCAGCTGATCTGCCAGATATTGTAGTCCGCCGTCAGCGCCTTGCCCGTGGCATCCATGATTACGAACAAGAACACGGCAAGCAGCATGAGCAGAATGCCGCGTAGCGGAGCCTGCACGATGGCTGCCGGCGCTATCGCAGGGGCGATATCGGATGAGGGCGCCATGCCGGCCTGTCAGACCGGCTGCGCGGCGCTGGCGGCGACGCCGAGGCGGTGCCGCGCGGCGTCATCGATGGCGGCCCGAAGGTTCGGGTCGCTGTCGACGATACGCCTGAAATCCCGCGCCTGCAGCACCAGCAGATGGCAATAGCCGATCGCCGCCACGTCGGCCATGCGCGGCATGTTGTGCAGCAGCGCGATCTCGCCGAAAAAGTCGCCGCTGCCCAGCCGTGCCGGCTCCGGCTTCACCATCACCTCGACGGCGCCGGAGGCGATGAAATACATGGCGTCCCCGCGTTCATCCTTGGCGACGATGCGGGTACCCGGCACCACGAAGCGCGGCCGCAGCAGCCGGGCCAGCTCGGCACGGCGGGGCGGATCGAACTGGGCGAACAGCGGCACCCGGGCGATCAGCTGATCGCTCTGCAGCTGCACGTCCAGCGGCGGGCTGCGGTCGATGCCGCGCCAGCGCTCGCCGATACGCCGCCGGAGGTCGGTATGCACTTCACCGCTGATCAAGGATTGCGACAGCATGGAATCGAACTCGTCGGCCTCGAGTTGCGCCGCCACGCGCTCCAGATAGCGCCGCTCCAGCGCCTGGGCGTAGTCGGGGTATTGCAGCTTCATCGCCTCCAGCGCCTGCTCGATGCGGTCGAGCCTGGTCTCGATGATTTCGCCGAGTTTCTTGCCGATGTCGGCGCCGAGCAGCGGTGTCAGCTGGCGCCGCGTGAAGACGCCAAGCTGCCGGACCACCATGTTGGAGATGAGCAAGGCCTCAAAGCGGGTCGACAGGGCATGGGCCAGCAACAGGCTGTGGCCGGTTGTTTGCTGCAGCCATACCGCCGCCCGCAATGACCAGGCATAGCGAAGGGCCTGCCGCGTCGCCGTTTCGTAGCCTGCGGCGCCGCCCACCTTGGCGCCGTCGATCAGCCATCCCGCCCTTGCCAGCAGGCGCTGGATGATCTGGCGGGATATGGTGCGAGCCTTGAATCGCTTCATCAGCAGGCGCTGCTCGCGCTGCGCCAGCGCGATGCAACCGATGTCCAGCAGCTGCGGCGCGGTAAGGTCGGCGCCACCGCGCAGCCGTTCCTGCGCCCGCTCGATCCGCCGTCCATACTCGTCATCGAGCGTCGCGGTTGCCGGTTCGCTCAAGCCGTCGCTGGCTGCCGCGCTGTCGATGCCTTCCTTGATCGCGGTCAGCGATACCAGGAGCGCGCGGTCGCGCAGCACCTGTTCCACCGGCGTCAGCTTGTCGAGGCCGAGCAGTTTCAGCAGCGGCCGCAGGGTCGTGCCGTTGACGAAGATCGTGAACAGCACAAAGCCTGTCGTCAGCACGGCGACGAAATGCCTGACATCGGGGTGCAAGTTCGTGGCTTCGTTGATCGCCAGCGCCAGCGCGAGGGAGATGGCGCCGCGCAGCCCGCCCCACAGCATGACCGTGCTGTAGCGAAGGCTGACCTGCTCGGCCAGCTTGGCCATGGTCAGCAGCGGCAGCATGCCGAAGATGACGACCGTGCGCGCCAGCAGGGCGCCGACGATGACAAGGATCAGCAGCCCGATGTCGTGCAGCGTGATGTCGGCCAGCAGGCGCGGCGCCAGCATGGCGGCGAGAATGAAGATCAGCGAACTCGCCCAGAAGCCGAGCTGCTCCCAGGTCTCCACCAGGTGATCCCAGGTGGTGGGCGTGACGCGGACCCGGCCATAGGCGCCCATGACCAGCCCCGCGGTTACCGCCGCCACGACGCCGGAGACATCCAGATAGTGCTCGCCGACCACGAACACGAAATAGGCCAGCGAGACGGTCAGCGTGATCTCGGCAAAGCGCAGGCCCCGCAGCAGCCCCACAAGCTCGCAGGCCACGCGCGCCATGACAAAGCCCAGCGCCGCTCCGCCGAAGAAATTCTTCAGGAAGGCGATGCTGGTGCCGAGAATGTCGGCCTCCCGCTCGCCGGTCAGCATGGCAAACAGCAGCGCGAACAGGGCGAGGGCGGCGGCGTCGTTGAACAGGCTTTCGCCTTCGACCAGCACCGACAGCCGCCGCGGCGCACCGATATCGCGGAAAATGCCGACCACCGCGACCGGATCCGTCGTGGCGACGATGGAACCCAGCAGCAGACAGGCAATCAGCCCGACGCCACTGACCGGCGCCAGCATGAATCCGACGAACAGCGTGCTGACGATCACCGCCACCACCGCCAGCACCAGAATGGGCGCGAGGTCGTCGATCAGCCGCCGCACGTCGATCACCAGCGCAGCTTCGAACAGCAAAGTCGGCAGGAAGATGTAGATGAACAGGCCGGGCGACAGCTTGATGCCCCTGAGGGCGGCGATGAAATCGCCCGCCATTCCCGCAGGCTCCACATTGCTGACGCCGGCGACGACAACGCCCAGCGCGCAGCCGGTCGCGGCCAGCAACACGGATAATGGCAGCCTCAGCCGCCGCGCGAGGGCGGGCAGAAAGCTGACAATGGCGAGAAGGCCGGAGACCCCGAGGACGGTGAGAGCGATTTCGTGCATAGGCGCGACTAGCTGGCGCCCAGTCCCGGGATGCCGCCGGCGGCGGCCGCTTCCGTCCCTCAGCGCCCGGTCAAGCTAACCGCTCGATCCCCCGGTCGCAAGTGATCGAACTCACGGAAATTGCAGCACAGGCCTGCGTTTAGTTGCGGCCCTTCGACGGCGATTTCTCACTCTCGCGGTCGCCGCCGACAGGGTCGCCGAAAGCGCCGACTTCCTGATCCACCGAACGGCTGCGGGGAACGGTGCGGCCCTGTTGATGGCGGCTGCCGCTGCAATCGCCTGACACAGTCACCGACTCGCCGGGGTTGGCGGTCTGCGGCGCGCCGCCGCAAGGCTTCACCTCGACCTGGCCTTCGAGCACGGAGACGTCGGTCGTGCCGTCGCCCGCGACGTTGACCAGGAACACTGTGCCGCGGATCACCAGCGTGGCCGACGGCGTCTTCAGCAGGAAGCCGTCCTTGTTCTGCATGTTGCCGGTGACGAAGCGGAACACGCCCTTGCTGAAATTGATCGCCACGTCGCCGGTGTTGCTGTTGGGATCGTAGACGAACTTGTCCAGGATGACCTTGGAATTCTCGCCGACCTGGATGCGGGTCTCGTCGAGAAACGACAGCGCGGTGTTGGCCGTGTTGCCGGTGACCACCGTTTCGTTGCTGTAGACCGGCAGATCGAAGAACAGCTCCCGATGCTCGCCATCGAGCCGTTCGCCGATAGCGCCGGTGTAGTCGCGCTGCAGGACAGCGCCGATCTGCAGATCGCCGGCGCTGTCGGCCCTGCCGGCAATGCCCCAGGCGATAAGCGCGATTGCGCCGGCCGCCCATAGGGACGGAACGCGCCATTGGCCAACTCGAACCGGCAGGAACTTGCGAGGTGAGAACATCGCCGACAGACCTCATGTCGAAAATCCGGCATTTGCCAGATGGGCATGGCAGCCAGAAGCGGCAAGCGCCGCCGGACCAACTCGTGACCGCCGTCACGCCGACCGGTCTTCGAAAACGGCTGATAATTTGCGGCTGGTATCGTTAATTCGGGGTTAACGGGTTGGCGCATCGCCGGGCCGCTGGCCGAATCCCCGGCCGTCATCCCGCAGTACGACGTAGATCGCGGGAATGACCAGCACGGTGAGAGCGGTCGAGGAGGCGAGGCCGAACAGCAGCGAGATCGCCAGACCCTGGAAAATTGGGTCGAGCAGGATGAAGGCGGCGCCGATCATCGCCGCGGCCGCCGTGAGGAAGATGGGTTTGAAGCGCACCATGCCGGCCTCCAGCAGGCATTGGCGCAGTGTCGCGCCGCTCCGTTGCCGCTGTCGGATGAAATCGACCAGCAAGATCGAATTGCGGACGATGATGCCGGCCAGGGCGATGAAGCCGATCATGGATGTGGCGGTGAACGGCGCGCTGAAGATCCAATGGCCGAGAACGATGCCGATCAGCGTCAGCGGCACCGGCACCAGGATCAGCAGCGGCAGCTTGAAGCTGCCGAACTGCGCCACCACCAGCAGATAGATGCCGACCATGGCGGCGCCGAAGGCCAGGCCCATGTCGCGGAACGTGACATAAGTGATCTCCCATTCCCCGTCCCACAGAAAGCTGACCGCCAACTCGTCGTCGGGCTGACCATGCAGCGAGAAGGCAGGTGCACCGGCGCTGCCCCAGTCGGCCCCAGCCACCGCATCCGAAACCGCGAGCATGCCGTAGATCGGCGCCTCGAACTGGCCGGCCAATTCCGCCATGACCATTTCAGCGAAGCGGCCGTCGCGGCGAAATACTGGATAGGATGCCGTCTCACGTTGCAGCGTCACCAGGTCCCCGAGTTCGACGACACGGGGCTGGCCGCCGGCCGGGCCGGGAGCCGGCACCGGAGTCGAGAGAATGCGC
The DNA here is from genome assembly GCA_963816235.1 of uncultured Alphaproteobacteria bacterium. Lineage (GTDB taxonomy): Bacteria > Pseudomonadota > Alphaproteobacteria > Dongiales > Dongiaceae > DATKFM01. Next base: position 247,527 of record CAWFKD010000004.1, read on the forward strand.
TCGGATGCGTACAGCGCTTCCTTCGGCAGCCGCACTGCGATCTCGATCGGACTGGTGCCTTCGCCGCGATGGGAATAGCCGACACTGACTCCGCTCATCAAAGCGGCGATCGTGTCGTAGACGGCCTGCTCCTCGACACCGTGAAATTCCAGGCTCTCGTGATCGATGATGAAGCGCAGCCGTTCAGCCGGCGCATGCACCGTGTCGTCGACATCGACGATGAAGCCGACCTGCTGGAACAGCCGACGCAGCTGCGCCGTCGCCGCGCGGCGGGCGCCGGCATCGGGTCCATAGACCTCCGCCAGCAATGTCGCCAGCACCGGCGGCCCCGGCGGCACTTCGACGACGCGCATCGCCGTGCCTTCCGGCCGCGGCAGATCGGCCAAGCGCCGCCGCACCTCCAGCGCGATGGCATGGCTGGCGCGGTCGCGCTCGGATTTCGGCTGGAGATTGATCTGCAGCTCGCCCTGCTCCGGCCGCTGCCGCAGATAGGAGTGCCGCACTAACCCGTTGAAGTTGAACGGCGCCGCCGTGCCGGCATAAATCTGGATATCCGTCATCTCCGGTATGTCGGCCAGACGATCTGCGGCCGCCATCAGCAGCCGCTCGGTTTCCTCCAGGCTCGAGCCGCGGGGCAGATCGACCACAACCTGGATCTCCGATTTGTTGTCGAAAGGTAGCAGTTTGACCGATACGTCCTTGGTGTAGAACAGCACGCAGGCGCCAAGTGTCGCCGCGCCGACGCTCAGCAGGAAGATCCAGGATCGCCGCCGGCCTTGCAGCAGCGGCAGGGCAAGGCGGCGATAGAGCCGCCCAAGGGGGCCGCCGCCCTGGGCTTCGCCGTGGCCTACAGCCGGCACTTCGCCGCGGCGCAGCTTGACCATCAGCCAGGGTGTCACCACCACGGCCACGAAAAAGGAAAACAGCATCGCCGCCGATGCGTTCGCCGGGATCGGGCTCATGTAAGGCCCCATCAAGCCGGAAACGAACATCATCGGCAGCAGGGCGGCGATCACCGTCAGCGTGGCGATGATGGTCGGATTGCCGACCTCGGCCACCGCCTCGATCGCGGCCTGGAGCCGTTTGCGGCCGTCCCGCATCGCCCAATGGCGGTCGATGTTTTCCACCACCACGATGGCGTCATCGACCAGGATGCCGATGGAGAAGATCAAAGCGAACAGGCTGACTCGGTTAATGGTGTAGCCCATGGCCCAGGCGGAAAACATCGTCAGCAGGATGGTTGTGGGTATCACCACGAACACCACCATGCCTTCGCGCCAGCCGATCGTCAGGGTGATCAGCGCCACGATCGACAGCGTCGCCAGCGCCAGATGGAACAGCAGCTCATTGACCTTATCGTTCGCCGTCGCGCCATAATCGCGCGTAACTGTGACGGCGATGCCCTCCGGCACCACCGCGCCGCGCACGCGCTGCAATTGGTCGAGGATAGCCTCGGCGATCTGCACGGCATTGGCGCCCTGCCGTTTCGCCAGCGCGATGCTCACGGCTGGCAGGCGCTGAAGCTCACCATTGCCGGCGCTGCGCACCAGATGCCAGGCGCGATGCTCCTCGGGCCGGCCGGAAACGACGACAGTAGCCACATCCCTGACATAGACCGGACGGCCATCGCGCGTCGTGATCAGCAGCTGGCCGATATCCGGCACACCTTGCAGCGTCTGGCCCGCCATGACCTGAAGATTGCCGCCGTCTTCGCGCAGATTGCCGACCAGGAAGGACCGATTGGCATTTCGCACCTTGTCGATCAGCTGGTTCAGCGTAACGCCATAGAGCGCCAGCCTCTCAGGATCGGGCTCCACCCTGATCTGGTCGGCGCGGCCGCCGACAATGTAGGAAAGCCCGATGTCCGGCACTTTCGACAGCTCATGCTGAAGCTTTTCGGCAATATCGAACAGCGCATTGTCGTTCCACCTGGCGATCGCCGCCGGCGACTGGCCGGGTTTGGGCGCCAGCGTCAGCACCACCACGGCAACGTCGTTGATGCCGCGGCCGACGATCAGCGGTTCGGAAATCCCCAAGGGCATGCGGTCCAGGTTGGCGCGAATCTTTTCATGCACGCGCAGGATCGCGCTATCCTCCGACGTACCGACGAAGAATCTTGCCGTGACGATGACCTGATCGTCTTCCGTCTGGGAATAGACATGCTCGACACCGCTGATGCCCTTGACGATGGTTTCCAGCGGCTTTGTGACCAGCTCGATCGCATCCACTGCCTTCAGGCCGTCGGCGCGGATATGGATATCCACCATCGGCACGCTGATCTGCGGCTCCTCTTCCCGCGACAGCGCCATAAGCGCCATCGCACCCACGGCCAGTGAAGCCAGAAGCAGCAGCGGCGTCAGCGGCGACGCGATGAAGGCGCGGGTGATGAGCCCCGCGATTCCGAGTTTCACGGCGTGGACTCCGGCGGTTGCAGGATATCGCCGGCCTTGAGACCGGACAGGATCTCAACTCCGTCAGCGCTGGCCTGTCCAGGCTGGACGACCACTTCGCCGGCGCCCTTGACCACCGTGAAGGTCACTCCGGACCGTTTGAACAGATAGTCCGGCGGAACCAGTATCGCCTGTCGGGTTCCGGTGGCGACGAACACGCGGGTCCGTTCGCCAACGAAGAAATCTCCCAGGCCGGCGACGTCGATGTCGGCGACGACACGGCCCTGATCGAGTTCCGGGTAGACCAGGCGGACCGTGCCTTCGACCAGCCGATCCGGTGCAGCTTCCAAACCACGCGCGCCCACCATCACCTTGTCGCCGGCGCGAAGATAGCGGGCATGGCGCTCCGGCAGGCGCATCCGCAATACATAGGTTTCGATCGCGATCATGGCGATCGTCTCGCCGGGCTGGGCCACCGTACCGTTTACGGCCTGAACCTGGAGGACGCGGCCATTGGCCGGCGCCAGGACGGCGCCTTCCGCCAGTTGCTCGGCCACGACGGCGCGTTCGGCGGCTTTTGCCGCGATGTTGGCCTTGACCACATCGACTGTGGTCTGCGCCTCGTCGACTCGCGATTGGGAAACCGCGCCGGTTGTCTTGAGCTTCTGCACCCGCGCGAGATCGATTACCGCGAAGGATTGCTGCGCGCGCAGGGATTCGATCTGCGCTTCCAGGGCCGCGAGCTGGAGCGGCAGCTTCGGATCATTGACGATCGCCAGCCGCTGCCCGACTTCGACACGGTCGCCCTCGCGGATAGTCAGTCCGTCGATGGTGCCGCCGATGCGGGTTCGCGCAGGCGCCGTGCGGACACTCTCGACCGTGGCGAATACCGCCTTGATGTCGGCGATATCGCGCCGTTCAACCGGAAAATCCGCGGCTGTGGCGGCAATAGCCAAGCCACTGAAGATTGCGCCAATCGCCAACGGGGCCGCTCGGCGGAAAATGCGTTGCATCCTCAGCTCCATTTCCTTGGCCGCGGGAGCAAACAGAAATTCCCGCAACACCTGCTTGACATATATATTAGAAATAACTAAATTAGCAAGTATGAATATAATGATGCCGAACCCGGCGATCCGGTCCGCGACGAAGCTGCTGAAAGCACTAAGCAATCCCCATCGGCTGTTGATCCTCTGTCAGCTTTTGGGCAGCGAAAAACGCGTCGGTGAATTGGAACAGCTGACCGGACTCAGCCAGTCGGCCCTGTCGCAGCATCTGGCCCGCTTGCGGCGGGACAAGCTGGTCAAGACGCGCCGCGAGTCACAGACTATTTTTTACTCCGCGGCCAACAATGACGTGGATCAAGTCATCCACGTCCTGCATGAGCTTTTCTGCGCGCCGCAATCCGCAAACTCTAGCAAGCCATCTCCGGCGGGCCGCGCGGCGGCCCGGCGGAGGTGAGGGAGACGTTCCATGGCCCATGTCATCGTGCTCGGCGCGGGACTCGGCGGTATGCCGATGGCGTACGAGATGAAGGAACTGCTGCGCCCCCAGGATAAGCTGACGGTGGTCAGCAAGGGTGAGAATTTCCAATTCACCCCGTCCAATCCCTGGGTGGCCGTGAACTGGCGCAAGCGTGACGATATCGAAGTTCCGATCGCCCCCTTGCTGGCCAAGAAGGGCATCGACTTTGTCGCGACCGGCGCCAAGCGCCTGCATGCGGAACGCAATGAGCTGGAGCTGAACGACGGGCGGACGCTCGCCTATGACTATCTGGTGATTGCCACCGGGCCTGACCTCGCCTTCGACGAGGTGCCGGGCCTCGGCCCCGATGGCGGCCATACGCACTCCATCTGCCAGACCGGCCATGCCGCCGCGACCAGCGCGGCCTGGGAGAAGTTCTGCGCCAATCCCGGACCCGTGGTCATCGGCGCGGTGCAGGGCGCTTCCTGCTTCGGGCCGGCCTATGAGTTCGCGATGATCGTCGATACCGAACTGCGCCGACGCAAGCTGCGCGACAAGGTGCCGATGACGTTCGTCAGCTCCGAGCCCTATGTCGGCCATCTCGGCCTCGGCGGCGTCGGCGATACCAAGGGACTGCTCGAATCGGCTTTCCGCGAGCGCCACATCAAGTGGATAGTCAACGCCAAGACCACGAAGGTCGATGAAGGCGTTATGCATGTCATGGAGGTGGACGAAGACGGCAAGGACAAGCGCGCCCATGATCTTCCCGTTCAAGTTCGCCATGATGCTGCCGGCCTTCCGCGGCATTCCCGCTGTTACCGGCATCGAAGGACTGACCAATCCGCGCGGCTTCATCCTCGTGGACAAACACCAGCGCAACGCCCGCTTTCCGAACATCTTCAGCGTCGGTGTCAGCATCGCCATCCCGCCGATCGAAAAGACGCCGGTGCCGACAGGCGTGCCGAAGACCGGCTTCATGATCGAATCCATGGTCAGCGCCGCCGCACGCAACATCCGCGCGCTGATCGACGGCAAGGAGCCGTCGGAACAGGCAACCTGGAACGCGGTCTGCTTGGCCGATTTCGGCGACAAGGGCGTGGCGTTCGTGGCGATTCCCGAAATCCCGCCGCGCAACGTGAACTGGTCGAGCCATGGCCGGTGGGTACATACGGCCAAGGTCGCGTTCGAGAAGTACTTCCTGCGCAAGATCCGCAAGGGAATCAGCGAACCGATCTACGAATCCTACATCCTGAAGCTCATGGGCATCGACAAGCTGATCCGTGAGCAGCGCGACAAGCCGACGGCGGCCTGATGGCGCTCGCCGGACTCTGGATGCCACCACTTAAGAGGAGAAACCTGACATGTCGATCGATCGTGCCGTGATGGCCTTTGCCGGAACCGTGGTTCTGGTCAGCCTGTTATTGTCGCAATATCATCATCCGGGCTGGTTGTGGGTGACAGCCTTTGTCGGCGCTAATCTGCTGCAGGCCTCCTTCACCGGCTTCTGTCCGCTGGCGAAGATCCTGAAGCGTATCGGCGTCCGGCCGGGTGAAGCCTTCCACTGACCGTTCGGCCGATGCCAAATCGGGTATGGTGGGAGAGCGCGGCATTCAGCGGCGCGTGTCTGTCGGACTGGAGGATTCCGGGTGAAACCGCTGGTAACCGCTTTCTTCGACGAAGCAACCTTCACCGTCAGCTATGTCGTGAGGGAACCCGCCGGTCCGAGTGCTGCCATCATCAACTCGGTCCTGGACTATGATCCCAAGTCCGGACGCACCGGCACGGCTTCAGCCGATCGCATCGTCGATCATGTCCTGGCCGAGAAACTGACGGTCGGCTGGATCCTTGAAACCCATGTCCACGCCGATCACCTGAGCGCCGGCGCCTATCTGAAATCGAAGCTGGGCGGCCGTCTGGCGATCGGCGACCATGTCGGCACCGTGCAGGCCACGTTCAAGAAGATATTCAACGTCGAACCGGAATTCCGCACCGACGGCTCCCAGTTCGACAGCCTGTTCCGCGACGGCGAAGGCTTTGCCATCGGCGCGTTACGTGCGCGGGCGCTCTATACGCCCGGCCATACGCCGGCCTGCGTGACCTATGTGATCGGCAACGCGGCCTTTGTCGGCGATACCCTGTTCATGCCCGACTACGGCACGGCCAGGACGGATTTTCCCGGCGGCGATGCGGCGACGCTCTACCGCTCCATCCAGCGCCTTTATGAATTGCCGCCGGCGACCCGCCTCTTCATGTGCCACGACTACAAGGCGCCGGGGCGCGACTGCTATGCCTGGGAGACAACGGTGGCGGAACAGCGCAGCGCCAATGTTCATCTGCATACCGGAATAAGCGAGGCGGATTTCGTGCGCATGCGCAGCGAGCGCGATAAGACCCTGTCGATGCCGGTATTGATCCTGCCGTCGGTGCAGGTGAACATGCGCGGCGGCCATCTCCCGCCGCCGGAAGACAACGGCATCAGCTATCTGAAGATTCCCCTGAACGCCTTCTAGCCACCGCCGGCAGCGTCAGCCTTCCTTGGTGCGCGCCTCGTAGACGCCGTCCCAGTCGGCCGGCGGCGGGCTGGCGCGGTATTCGGCGATTCGGCCGGAAAACACGTCGTGCAGGCCCTCCAGCGACGGCGCCAGCTTGCGGCAGTCCACCAGCGCCGCCGACGCCGCATCCCAGTCCTGGCGCCGGTAGGCGGCCAACAATTCCGCCTGACGGTCATGCATGATCTTGAATTCCGGGGTCTTGGCGAAGGCTTCGTCACCCATCACGGTGAAGATGTGCAACGGCGTCGCCCGGCCCTTGACCTTCACCTGGTCGATTTCCACCAGGGCGAACTCCGCACACCGGGTTGCCGTGCTCTCGCCGATGATCAGGTCGATGCCGTAGCCCTTGGTGAGGCCCTCCAGCCGTGCCGCGGTGTTCACGGCATCGCCGAGCACGGAATAGTCGAAGCGCTGCTCTGATCCCAAATTGCCGACGCAGCAATCGCCGGTGTTCAGGCCCAGGCCGGTCTTGATCTTGATGAACTTACGCCCCTCGGCCTCGGCTTCGGTCCTCCAGCCGCGATTGAGCTCCCGCAGTTTCTCGCGCATTCTCAGCGCGGTCCGCACCGCGTTGGGCACGTGAATCGGATCGTCCAGCGGTGCATTCCAGAAAGCGACGATGCAATCGCCGATGTACTTGTCGATGAACCCGTTCTGATCCTGGATGAGCGAGGTCATCGGCGTCAGGTAGTTGTTGATCAGCCGCGTCAAGGCCTGGGGATTCAGCGATTCCGAGATCTTGGTGAAGCCGCGGATATCCGAGAACAGGATGGTCAGTTCGCGAATCTCGCCACCGAGCTGCAGGCGCTTGGGATCCTTGGTCAGCTGCTCCACCAGCACCGGCGACATGTAGCGGCCGAACGCCGAGCGGATGAACTTTTTCTCGCCCTCGGTGCGCAGGAAACTGATCAGCGACGAGGACACATAGATCAGCGCCGCGACAAGGGACGGAAACAGGGGATCGATCAAATAGCCGTAGCGCGAGAAGCCATACCAGGATGCGGACCAGGCGACAGCGATCGCCGACAGGCCGAGCACCATCGACCATAGCGCGCCGACCCGGCGAATGGCGACAATGAGGATGATGCCGAAGACCACGAGATAGATGAGCTCGGCGCCGAACGCCCAATCCGGCCGCGACAGGAAGTCGCCGGCCAGTATCTGCTCGAGGACCAGCGCCTGCACTTCGACGCCCGGAATAGCGGCGCTGAGGGGCGTTGTCTTGATGTCATTCAAGCCTTGGGCGCTGCTGCCAATGAATATGATCTGGCCGGCAACCCTTTCGGCGTCGAAATCCGGCTCCAATATCTGCCAAGCCGGGATAAATCGCTCGTCGACGTGACCGGTATCATGGAGCAGCATCATGCCTTCGAATGTTGTCGGCACCACAACACTGCCGACTTTGACCTCCACGATCCCGGTCTGCTCGCCAAAGGCGAGCTCGCCGCTGGCGCCCGAGGATTTGACGATGTAGGTGGATGCGCCCTGAGCGACCCGCAGCGCCTCCATGGGCAGCGTTGGCACGGTGTCTTTGTTGTGACCAAGAAGAATCGGCGCGCGCCTGATCACGTTGTCGCTATCGGGAACATAATTCACGGCGCCGTTTCCGACGGCGGCGTCTTCCAATACTGGAAGCGTGCTAACGGCGCCCGGGAGATTCCGCACGAAGAGGAGCGGGTCGTCACCAGCCGCGGCGATGCCATGTCTTGATGCCGGCTTGGACGAGACGCGCTCGTCTCCCAGCAGCGCAAATGCCGTTACGGTGGGTATCCGCTTCATGGATTCCGCCAGCACGGCGTCAGAATCCGGCAAAAGGGAAAGCGCATTGCTCAATTCTGCATTGTTGGCGTCGTTGCCGAAGAAATTCTGCAGATTCTTCGGCGAGATGCGGTCGGGTTCGGAGAAAAGAATATCCAAGGCCACGGTTGCGGCGCCCAAGTCGGTCAATCGATCGATCAGCCGGGCCACTTCCGTCCTTGGCCAGGGCCATTGGCCAAGGCGCGACAGGCTGTCCTCATCGATATCGACGATGCGGACCGGCAAAGGCTGGTAGACCCGCGGCTTGCTGCGCTGGAAACTGTCCCACACCAGGTTCTGCATATGGGTCAGGACCGCCGGCTGCTGCTTGCAGACCAGAACGGCGGCAAGCAGCAGCAGGCTGGGAATGACAATTTCCAGCCAGCGCTTGCCGCGCAGGCGGTTGAACAGCCTGCCGATCATGTTGCTTCTGCGGCCCGGTTTTCCACAGGCGGCAATCTGCCGGTCCTTTGCGCCTTCGTCCAGCCAATCGCCCGGAAATATTGACTTCTGTCCGGGGCTTGCGGACTATGCCGGGACAAGAACAGGGCGGAGCGCCGGATTGCTTGCCGCCCCTAAACAATCAGGTCCGAAGGGACAGGGAGAATCATGCTCAGGAAAATCGCCATCGCCGCCGTTGTCGCGGCGGGTTCTGCTGCGTTGTGGCCGGCGGGCGCCACCGCGGCGGACAAGATCGTCATCTCCAACTGGGACGGCTATATGCCGCCGGACCTGCTGGCGAACTTCACGCGGGATACCGGAATTGAGGCGGAATTGGTGCTTCATACCACCAATGACGAGATCGTCGGCAAGGTGCAGGCGGTCGGCGGCAAGGGATACGACGTCCTCTTCATCTCCTCGCCCTATGTGGAGGCTCTGGGCCAGCAGGGTCTGCTGGCGGAACTCGATGCCGCCCAGATTCCCAACCTGGCAAATCTTTATCCGGAAGCCCGGACCCTGGCCTACGATCCCGGCAACAAGCTTTCCGCGCCCTATGCCTGGGGCACCACCGGCCTTTGCTATCGCAGCGACGTGCTGAAGACCGCACCGACCAGCTGGATGGACATGCTAAAACCCGCGGATGGCCTGAAGAAGCGGATCACCATGCTAGCCACCGAGCGCTGGCTGCTCGCGGCGGGCCAGAAGGCGTTGGGCTATTCCATCAACACCACTGACGCCGGCGAATTGGCCAAGACGAAAGAGCTGCTGATCGCGGCCAAGAAGGATCTGCTCGACTACGACGATACCACCTTCTACCAGAAGCTGCTGACCGGCGACGCCGATCTGGTCCATGCCTGGGACGGCTGGTGCAATTACGGCATCGCCGAGAACAAGGAGATCAAGTTCGTCGTGCCCAAGGAAGGCAGCGACATGTGGGTCGACACGATGGTGGTGACGGCGGCGTCGCAGAACAAGGACGCGGCCTACGCCTTCATCAACTATGTTCTGCGGCCGGAAGTGCATCGCTGGGCGGCGGAGAACATCCTCTACAAGGTGCCGAACCAGAAGGCGATGGAGTCCCTGGACAAGGCCCTGTTCGAGCAATATCCGAACATGGCGATGACGCCGGCCGAATTGCTGCAGCAGGAACAGTTCCGCGATCTCGGGGAGGGGCAAAAGGCCTATTCGAAGATCGTGACGGAAATCCTGGCGGCCCAGTAGCGCCGCGGCGTCTGTCGATAACCCGCCCATGCCGTTGGCGAACCCGCGGCATGGGCGGTTCCATTCCGATAGCCGGCTCGAATCGAAACGGGGGAGTTGAGCGATGGCCAAGCGCAGCAGAGAAGGCAAGGAAGGCAAAAAAAACGGCAAAGCGGAAAGCCGCGCCGAAAACGCGCAAAAAATCCGTGCGCAGAGCCGCCGCCAAATCGAGCCGCAAGTCAGCGCCCAAGCGGAAGGCCGCGGCAAAGAAGAAGGCGGTGAAGCGCCCGAAGCGGACTGCGGCGGCGAAGCCGAAGAAATCGGCACGCCGGGTCAAGGCCAAGGCGGTGAAGCCCAAAGCCACTCACAAGGCGAAACCCGCCAAGCCCGCCGGCAAGACCATCGTCCTGTTCCCGGAAGCCGCCTACGGCCCGGCGCTGAATTGCGTCGGCATCGCCCAGCGCCTCAGGGAGATGGGCCACAATCCGGTGTTCGTCTGCGACCGCGGCTTCAAGGGCGTGTTTGAAGGCTACGGCTTCCAGGAGAATCTGGTGGATATGTCCGGTGGCATGTCGGACGAGGAAATCGCCAATTTCTGGGCCAACTTCATCGCCGGCCATCTGCCCCATTTCCGCCTGTCGCCGATCGAGCAGCTATCCACCTATGTAATCCCCGTCTGGGAGGCGATCGTCGATTCCGCCGTCATCGCCGAAGACGGACTCAATGCTCACCTGCGGCGAATCAAACCAGATATCGTTTGCGTCGATAACGTCATCCTGTTCCCGGCGATCAAGCGCACCGGGCGGCCCTGGATCCGCATCATCTCCTGTTCGGAAAATGAGATTCCCGATCCGGATATTCCGCCCCATCTTTCCGGCTGCAGCGAGGGCGACCATGCCGGCTACAAGGCGTTCGAGGACGAATTCCTGCGCCTGGTGAAGCCGACCCATGACCGTTTCAACGACTTCCTGAAAAAGATCGGCCACGCGCCCTATCCTGCGGGCGAGTTCTTCGAAGCATCGCCCCACATGAACTTGCTGCTCTATCCCCGGCAGCTGCAGTTCAAGCGGCGGAAGCCGCTGAACCCAAAGCAATTCCAATATCTGGAAGGCTGCGTGCGCAGCGAAGGCACCTACAAGGTGCCGGCCTTCGCGGCCAACGGCGACAAGCCGCTGATCTATGTCAGCTTCGGCAGCCTGGGATCGGCCGACGTGGATCTCTACAAGCGCATGATCGCGCTGTTCGGCAGGCTGCCCTACCGCTTCCTGATGAATGTGGGCGACCATATCGGCCAATACAGCGACGTGCCGCCCAATGTGCATCTGGAGAAGTGGTACCCGCAGCCGGCGGTGATCCCCCATGTGTCGCTGTTCATCCATCATGGCGGCAATAACAGCTTCAACGAGGCGCTCTATTTCGGCAAGCCGGCGATCATCATGCCCTATTGCTGGGATGGCCTGGACAACGCCACGCGCATCGACGACACCGGCTACGGCGCCAAGCTGCCGCGCTATGTCTGGACCGACGAACAGTTCGCCGGCACCATCAAGCGGCTGATCGAGGACAAGGCCATGCAGGTCCGGCTCGCCGCGGTGGCCAAGAGCATGCAGGCGGCCAAGGGCACCGACAAAGCCGCCCGCATCATCGCGGAAATCGCCAGCCGCGCAGCTTAGGAAGAAAGAGGGTTTGATCGTGACTCAGGCGCAACCGCGGCAGTATGGCCAGAGCTCCGCTCCGCACATCTACGATGCGAAGACGGTTGCGAACCTCACGGATTGGGGCGTTCAGGCAGACGCCATCGAAGGCCAATCCCATTCCAGCGGCCTGCTCCTGTACAAGAGCGGCGACCAGCAGGTGGAGAGCGGCCTTTGGGTCTGCACGCCCGGTTCCTGGCGGCTCAACATGCCGGGCGACGAACTCTGCTTTTTCCATTCGGGCCGCGCCACCTACACGGAGCATAATGGCGAGACCATCGAGGTGACGCCGGGCACTGTCGTACATTTCCCGTCGGGCTGGAGCGGGCGCTGCGATGTGCATGAGACGATCCGCAATACCTACATGCTGGTGAACGGCCCGGCGACGATCGATCGCGGCACGACGCCTGTCATGCGTAAGCCCGACTCGATCGAAGCCTCCGCCGACTGGGGTCCCGTGCCGACGATGATCGAAGGCAAATCCCTGACCTCCGGCAAGCTGCTGCACAAAGGTCCCGGCGGCCGCAACGAGACCGGCATCTGGGTCTGCACCCCGGGTTATTGGAATTGCCACGTCACCAGCGACGAATATTGTCACTTCATCCGCGGCAGCTGCACCTACACCCATAAATCCGGCGAGGAGATCGAGATCAGGCCGGATACGGTGGCGTTCTTTCCCAAGGACTGGAAAGGCACCTGCCGCATCCACGACACCGTGCGCAAGGTCTACATGATCCGCTAGCTGCGGCTTCAGGCGGAGGAGTCAGCCGATGACCGAATTCGATCCCTTCGCTGCCACGATTTTCGCCGATCACGGCTATCGCGCGCTGCCGGGCCAGAAGCACAGCCTGGTGATGAACCCGGCGACGCTCGACAAGGTGGGCGTCATCTCCCAATGCGACGGGGCCGCGCTCGAGCCGGTGATTGCCGGCGCGAATGCGGCGCAGCGCGGCTGGGCGGCGCTGGACGCCAAGAGCCGCGCCGGCCTGCTGCATAAGCTCGCGGACAGCATCGCCAATGCCGGCCACCGCCCCGCCGCCGAGTTGATGGTGCGGGAGATGGGCAAGCCCTATGCCGAGGCGGTGGGCGAACTGATGAACGTGGCGCCGATCTTCCGTTATTTCGCCGAGCTGGCGCGGGACGATGCCGGGCAGATCGCCGGCGCGAACTCGCCGGGCGCGCTGCAATATATGCGCTATTTCCCCTATGGCGTCAGCGTCCATATCCTGCCGTTCAATTTCCCGATCATCCTCATGGCCTTCACTGTGGCCGCGTCGCTGGCGGCGGGAAATGCCGTCATCATCAAACCGGCGGAGGCGACCTCGCTCTGCACCCTGCGCTTCATGGAGCATTTCCGCTCTCTGCCCTCGGGGCTGGTCGCCTGCGTCACCGGCGGTGCGGCCACGGCACAGGCGCTGATCCGCTCGTCCGGCACCCATGCCGTCGCTTTCACCGGCAGCGTCGAGGCGGGCCGCCAGGTGGCCGCCGCCTGCGCCGAACAGATGAAGCCCTGCGTGATCGAAGCGGGCGGCAACGATGCGATGATCGTGATGGACAGTGCGCCGGTCGATGTGGCGGCCGCCGCGGCTGCGACGGCAGCGTTCCATCTTTCAGGCCAGATTTGCACCTCGGCCGAGCGCTTCTTCGTCCATGAGCGGGTGCATGACGCCTTCGTCGAGTTGTTGGCGGCACTGGCGCGGCGGTTGCGCATCGGCAACGGCATGAACCGGGTGGAGATCGGCCCGCTGGTCAGCGAGGCGGCGCGGAATAAGGTGATGGCCCTGGTGGATGGCGCGGTGAAACAGGGCGCGAAGATCGTCTGCGGCGGCCGCGTGCCGCCGTCCTTCAACACCGGCTGGTTCTACGAACCGACAGTGCTGACCAACGTCACGCCCGAGATGGCGATCATGCAATCGGAGGTCTTCGGTCCCGTGGCGCCGGTCTGCCGCGTGCGCAGCCTGGACGAGGCGATTCGCCTCGCCAACAACTCCCGCTTCGGCCTGGGCGCCACGATCTACACGACGGATACCGCCGAGGCGATGGAAGCCACCGAGCGGCTGGAAGCCGGCATGGTCTGGGTCAATAACGTACTTGGCGATAACGACGCGCTGCCCTTCGGCGGCTGGAAGCAGTCCGGCCTGGGCCGCGCCCTCGGCCGCCCAGGCCTCAACGCCTTCCGTCAGACCAAGATGGTGATGTTCGATCCCAAGCCCGCGCTGCAGGACTGGTGGTACCCCTATAGCGACGATTTCTTCGCCGAGCGGGAGAAGGTTTAACCTAGCGCGGACAGCCGTCCGCTGAAGGTCATCACCGCTTCCAGCTCGCTGCAGCCGAAAGCGCGGGCCAGGTCTTTGAAGCTGCTGCCGCCGGCGCCGATGACCGTCACCGCGTCGCCAACTTCGGCGGAACCGATCTCCGTCAGATCCAAGGTCGTATGTTCAAGCGAAACGCCGAGCACCGGCACGCGCTGCCCGCGCAGGAGAAGGGTCAGGCTCTGCCCATCAATCGGGTTGCGCATGCCGTCGCCGAGGCCCAGCGGTACAACGCCAGTGACGCGGGCGTTCTTTCCGCCATAGCCGCTATTGTTGGCAAGATCCTCGCCGGCCGCGTGATGGGCGACATGGATCAGGCGGGTCTTGATGGCGCTCATCGCACGTCTTAGCCCGGTCGCCGGCGCAACGTCGTCGCTCACGGTCGACAGGCCGTACAACAGATGCCCGACGCAGACCGTGTTGCAGATATCAGGCAACTCGGCGAGCAAGCCGGAACTGGCCCAGACCTGCGTCACCGCCGGCCGGATGCCCGTCGATGCCAACCGTTCCAAAAGCCCGGCGAAGCCTTGATAGCGGGCCAGCGCCCAATCGCGACCGGCGCCATCGCCGAAGGGAAGATGGCTGTAGATTCCTTCGATTAGAACGTTCGGCAGCGCCGCGATTTCTTTGATCAAACCCTCGGCCTCCGGCAGCGGCACGCCGAGCCGGCCGAGACCGCTGTCGACCTTGACGTACATGGGAGCTGGCTTGCCTGCCGCGCGGCTGACAGCGATCGCGCCTTCGCGATCATAGATCGTCGGCACAAAGCCACGTTCCAACAACGCCGGTATCTCCGCCGGCAGATAGCCGGCGAACAGCAGGATGCGCGCCTTGATACCGGCCTCGCGCATGGCGATGGCCTCGGCGATGCCGCCGGTCCAAAGCGTGTCAATGCCCAGCGCCTCGAGCCTGCGAGCGAACTCCACCGCGCCGTGGCCATAGGCATTCGCCTTGACCGATGCGATCAAGCGCCGTTGGCCGGCCAGCTTCCGGACATAGTCGAGATTATGCGCCAGCGCCGCCGGATCGAATTCCATCCAGAGCGGCCGTTCGGGTTGGCGCAGTGAGACTCCATCCATGACGCTCAGTGGCTCTTGCGTTTGAACGTCATCACCCGCGACAGATAAGCCAGTTCGGCGCCTTGCTGCTCGAAGCCGGCTTCGACGAACAGCTTCGTCAGATCCTGCCGCAGATAATCAGCGTAGTAAGGTTCATGAAAGGCGAAGGGGAACGACTCCAGCAGCGCATCATATTCCGGCCGGTCGCCATTCTGCAGGGAGTCGACGAGCACGAACAGGCCACCCGGTTTCACCAGCCGCGCAATCGCCGCCGCCACGTCGCCATGCATCGCCGCCGGCAGTTCGTGGAACAAGTAAATGCAGGTAGCGATATCGAACGCGCCTGCGGGAAGATCGCAGCTCTCGATTGCCGCCTCGACGAATTCGCAGCGCGACCAGGGCGCCAAGATTGCGCCGCGCTTCCGCCACATAGTAGGGGCTGATATCCAACGCCGTGCAGCGCAGCCGCGGATAGTTGTCCTTCACGAAGGTCAGGAAATGCCCGGTGCCGCAGGCGATGTCGATCATGCTGACATCGGCGCTGTTGCGGCCCTGCAGGAAGCGATGCATGGGCACCAGCGCCTGCCGCCGCATGGCATCGGCAGCGCCGCCGAACAGCACCTCCACCTGATGGTCATAGAGCCGCGCCGATTTCTCGCTGAGATAGCCGTCGGTCTGATGATGATAGGCGCGGCGGTAATATTCGGGAAACTCGGCCGCGTCTTCCACCGCAAGTTCCGGGCCTTCATCCCCGCTGCGGCGGCGGTTTACGCTGGCCAAATCGGCGAAATAGGCCAGGCTCCGGCGCAGGGTCGCCAGGGGATTGGCCAGCAGGTCGTGGGGCGGGCGGTAATAACCGGCGGCGATGTTGTCGATATCCCGCTGCATCAGCGCATCGCGGTCGGCGGTCAGCATGGCGGCCGAGGGCATGGCGGCGCGCACCTCCGGCGGCAATTGCGTGCGCGGACTGAGGCGCCGGCTGAGCAGATACTGCGCCGTAAACCAGCCCGTGCGCAGCCGATGGGCGGCGCGCAACGCCGCCCGTGTTGCCGGCGTCAGTTTATCGGGTCCGGAATCGGCATCCGCTGCCGTCGACGTCATGGCCACCTCCCGGCGCTGTGCGGCACGATAAGCCCATCCAGTACAGACTGGAAACGCTAACTATCGCTGTCAATGGACCGCCTGTTCCCCTGCGACATTCTGCTGCGGCTGGTCGCTGACGATCCGCCCGTCCACCAGATGCACCCGCCGCGTCGCCCGTGCCGCCAGGTCCAGGTCATGGGTCACCACGACGACCGCCCGCCGGTCCTGCTGCGCCAGGCGGCTGAAAATATCGAAGACGATGCGCGCATTCTTGCTGTCCAGATTACCGGTGGGCTCGTCGGCGAAAATCAGATGGGGATTGTTCGCCAGCGCCCGGGCGATCGCCGCCCGCTGCCGCTGTCCGCCGGACATCCTGTCGGGCGTCTTCTTCAGGCAGTCCTGCAGTCCCAGCCCCACCAGGATCTCCTCGGCGCGCTTGTGCATCTCCTTCTCGCTCAGCGCGTTCAGCTTGCGCATGGGAATCAACACATTGCCCATGGCGGTGAATTCCGGCAGCAGGAAATGAAACTGGAAGATGAAACCCAGGCTGGAGAGCCGCAGCCGCGCCCGGGCGCTGCGGCTCAGGCCGGCGGTCTCATGGCCCATCAGCGTGATCTCGCCCTCGGTCGGTTCGTCGAGCAGCCCCAGCAGATAGAGCAGCGACGACTTGCCCGAGCCCGACGGACCTGTGATCGCCAAGAAATCTCCCGCCTCGACCCGCAGATCGATATCCTGCACCAGCGTCACCGGCAACGGCCCTGGCAGCACCCGCTTTACGCCACGTGCCTCCAGCAGCAATTCGCTCATGCGGCGCCCCGCACGATATCGACGGGATTGACCCGCGCCGCCTTGCGGGCCGGCAGATAGGCGGCGAACACCGCGGCGGAAATTGCGATCCCCGCCGAAATCAAATAGTGCCAGATGGAGTATTTGAGATAGAAGCCCTGAGCCTTGACGAATCCTTCGATCGGCAGCCGCACCTGCGCCAGAAGCTCCGTCAATGCATAGCCGGTCGCCCAGCCCAGCAGGGCGCCGGCGACGCCGACCGCCAGCCCCTCCATCAGGAAGATCAGCTTGATGTCGGTCTCGTCCAGGCCGATCGATTTCAGGATGGCGATATCCCGGGTCTTCTCCAGCACGACGGTCGAGATGATGTTGAAGATGCCGAAGGCGGCGACCACCAGGATGGCGCCGGTCGTCGAATACATGATGCCGTTCTGGATGACGAAGATGCCGAGGACGCCCTCGTTCGTCTCCTGCCAGGACTCGGTGCGGTATTTGAACCGCGCCTCGGCGCTCGCGGCCACCGTCTGCGCCTGCTCCACGTCATCCAGCCGCAGGCGGATCTGGTTCACCACGTTAGGCCGGTCCTGCAGTATCTGCGCCTTCTTCAGCAGCATATAGGCAGTGCTGTTATCTAGCGTGGTGACACCGGTGCGGAACAGCCCGGTGATCTTCATCTTCAGCAGCACGCCCTCCGGCGACACCGCATTCAGGCTGTCATGCGGGCCGACGCCCAGCTTGACCGCGATCCCTTCGCCGAGAATGATGCCGTTGGCCACCGAGCGCAGGTCCGCCAGCTTGCCCACGGTCATGTCGCGCTCGATGCGGGTGACGCTGCGCTCGGCGTCGGGATCGATGCCGATGACGGTCGCCGACACGTCCTTGCTGCCATAGCGCAGCAGCGCCTGGCCGATCAGCGCCGGTGCCGCCTTCACCCCCGGCAGCTTGGCCAGGGTCGCGGTGATCGCCTCGCCATTGCGGATGCCCCGCGGCTCGTCCTTCGGCTTGACACCCGACAGCTGCACCGCACCGCCTTCTCCCAGCGCTTCGGCCGGCTGCTTCGGCGCGCTGCGGAATTCGTCCTTCATGATGATGTGCGGGGACACGTCGATGACCTGGCTGATGAAATAGCTCTGGAAGCCCTGCATCAGCGCGGCGATGGCGATGAAGAACCCGACCCCCAGGGCCACGCCGAGGATCGACACGACGGTCTGCCGCTTGCGCTTGCTGAGATGGGCGAGGGCGATATCGGCGACCAGCATGGGCGGACCTCAGCGGTTGCGAAGCCGCACCGCGTCGCCTTCGGCCAGATCGGCGGGCGGATTCAGGATCAGGATCTCGTCGCCCTTGAGTCCCTCGCGGATCTCCACGCTGTCGTCGCCATAGACGCCGGTTTTCACGGGGATGCGGTGGGCAACGCCGTCGGCTACGGCCCAAACCGCGGCGGCCCGCAGCGCATCGGGCGGCACCAGGATCGCGTCGTTCACATGGCGCACGATGACATTCACCTCCGTGGTCATGCCGAACAGCAGCGGCGAATCATCGGGCAGGCTGATGCGGGCGCGATAGCTCTTGTTGATGGGATCGCCCATGGGCGTGATCTCATTCACCTGGCCCTCGATGACGCGATCGGGAAACGCATCGGCGGTGATCAACGTCTGCTGACCCAGCTTCAGCCGCGGCGCGTCCTCCTCATCGATATCGGCAGTCACCCGCAGCGGCGTCGCCTGGCCGATCCAGCAGATCGCATCGCCTGCCTTCACCACGGCGCCGATTTCACCCTCCTTGCGCAGCACCACGCCGTCCATGGGCGCGCGGATCATCGTGTCCTCGTACAGCTGCTGCGCGGCCGCCAATGCCGCCGTGCCCTGATCCAGTTCCGACAGGGCCCGCTCATAGGCCTGACGGCTGGCCACATCGCGCTTCACCAGGGCGCCGAAACGGTCCACTTCCTGCTGCCGGAACCGCAGCAAGGCGGCCTGCTCCTTGACCCGCGCCTCCAAGGTCGCATGCTCCAGGCCGATCAGGAGCTGGCCCTGCTTCACGGTTGTGCCTTCGACGCAGGCCAGGGATTCGATACGCCCGGGAATCGTGGGGCCGACCTTGACCCAGGTCACCGGCTCGACGGTGCCCGTGGCATAGATGGCTTCTACGGCCGGACCGCGGGTGGGAACCGCCACCGCAACCGCGATAGGCTGATGCGCCAGAAACCACGCGCCGATACCGGCAAGGGCGAGTATGACCAGGAGGGCCAGCGGGATGTAATGCCGTCTCACAGCCCGTAGGCTGGCGGAGAACTTCGCGCCCGGCAACCCCGTTGACGCCGCAGGGATGGATGCCATTCTCCTGCGCCTTCAGGATGATGCGGCCCGCCGGGGGTGCGGAATTGGAACGGAGAGATTGCCGTGAGCAAGGGATTCAAATCCATCGACGATCTGGACGTGCGCGGCAAGCGGGTGCTGGTGCGCGCCGATCTCAACGTGCCGGTGAAGAGCGGCCGCGTCACCGACAGTACGCGTATCGACCGCACGGCGATCACGCTGAAGGAATTGCTCGGCCGCGGCGCCCGCGTCGTGCTGCTGGCCCATTTCGGCCGCCCCGATGGCAAGCGCGTACCCGAGATGTCCCTGCGCCCGGTGCTGGAACCGCTGTCGAAGGCGCTCGGCGGCAAGCCGGTCGCATTCGCGGAAGATTGCATCGGCGAACCCGCGCGCAAGGCGGTGGCCGCGCTCAAGGATGGCGAGATCGTGTTGCTGGAAAACCTGCGCTACCACGCCGCTGAGGAGAAGAACGATCCTCTATTCGCTCGCGAGCTGGCGTCGCTCGGCGATCTCTATGTGAACGACGCCTTCTCCTGCGCCCACCGCGCCCATGCCTCGACGGAAGCGATTGCACGGCTGCTGCCCAGCGCCGCCGGCCGGCTGATGGAGGCGGAGCTGGATCACCTGTCCAAGGCGCTGGAGAATCCGGCGCGCCCCGTGGCGGCGATCGTCGGCGGCGCCAAGATCTCCACCAAGCTCGATCTCCTGGGAAATTTGGTGAAAAAGGTCGATCTGCTGGTCATCGGCGGCGCCATGGCCAATACCTTCCTCGCGGCCCAGGGTGTGGAAATCGGCGCCTCGCTGGCCGAGCGCGACATGGCGGAAACGGCGCGGCAGATCCTGCTGACCGCGCGCGCCGAGCATTGCGAGATTCTGCTGCCGACGGATGTGGTGGTTGCGGCGGACCTGAGGCCGAACCTGCCGGCCAAGACGCTCTCCGTCAGCGAGGTAGGCAAAGAGGACAAGATCTTCGATATCGGCCCGGCGACAGTAAAGGCGATCAATGAACGCCTCGCTGCTTGCCGCACGCTGGTATGGAACGGCCCGGTCGGCGCCTTCGAGACGCCGCCCTTCGAAACCGCCACCGTCGCCATTGCCAGGGCGGCGGCAAGATTGGCGGGGGAAGGCAAGCTCCTCACGGTCGCCGGTGGCGGCGACACCGTGGCCGCGCTGGCCCAAGCCGGCGTTGTGGAGAAATTCTCCTACGTCTCCACGGCCGGCGGCGCGTTTCTCGAATGGCTGGAAGGCAAGGAACTGCCGGGGGTCGCGGCGCTGAAGGGATAGCGCGCAGCCCGCGCGCCACTGCAGTACAATCTGGCTAACTACCGCCCGCTATGTACGAACCGGCTGCCGGGCAGGCGGATGGTCACGATGGTGCCGACGCGCTGCTCGCTGGCCAGGGTCATCGTGCCGCCATGGAGCTCCACCAGACCGCGGGTCAGCGGCAGGCCCAACCCCGTGCCGCTGTATTTGCGGTTGATGGCGTTATCCACCTGGCCGAAGGGCTCCATCACATTCACCAGCGCTCCCGGTGGAATGCCGATGCCGGTGTCCGCGACGGTGAGGATCAGGTCGCCGATCTCGTCGCGCCGCGCCTGCATCTTGATGCGGCCACCGGCGGGTGTGTATTTCACCGCGTTGGACAGCAGGTTGATCAGCACCTGCTTGAGTTTCCGCTCGTCGGCATTGTAGTTCGGCAACCCTTGATCGACGGCGATTTCCAGCTGCACCTGGGCACGCAGGCTGCGCTCGCGGATCAGCCGCGCGGCGGAATCGAACATGTTGCGGATGTCGAGCGGCGCCTCATGCAGCTCGGTGCGGCCGGCTTCGATCTTTGCCACATCCAGGATGTCGTTGATCAGATTCAGCAGATGCCGTGCGCTCTCATGGATATCGCCGACATAGCCGTAATATTGCCGGTTGCCGATCGGCCCCAGCAGTTCCATGTGCATGACTTCGGCAAAGCCGATGATCGCATTGAGCGGCGTGCGCAGCTCGTGGCTCATGCTGGCCAGGAACTCGGTCTTGGCTCTGTTGGCCGTCTCAGCGACTTCCTTTGCGGCCTGCAGGCCGATCTCGCGGCGGCGCAGCTCGGTGACGTCGGTGGCGGTGCCGCGGAACCCGGTCAGGGCGCCGCTATGGAAATTGAACACCGGCACCGCGCTGATCAGCACGGTCTTGAGTTCGCCGTTCTTCGCCACCAGCTGGCAGCGCTGATGGCGGAACGGAGAATGGCGGTGGAAGCTCTGCTCCAGGGCTGCGATATCGGCGCCGCCTTCGGCCAGGCTCAGCAGATTCTGTCCGGCGAGCTCGCGGGGATGGAAGCCCAGCAGCTCGACCACCCGGTTCGACATATGCAGCAGGTTCAGCTGCGCATCGGTCTCCCAGATCCAGTCCGACACCAGTCGCAGCATGTCGTCGATGCGGTCGCGGAGGTCGGCGATAGTCTCCAGCCGGTTGGGGTCTTCGGGTGCTGCATGGATGATGCCGGCGATGGCGCCGGTCTTGCCGTCGCTCTCCTTCAGCGCCACATGGCGCGAGCGCAGCCGCTGCATGCTGTCGCCCAGCCGCATCAGGTCTTCGCGGAACACCATGCTGCCCAGGAGGGCGATCTCGCCGGCGATGTCGGCAAGCGGCAGGAAGCCGCCGCCGGCCGCCGCGGCCATGCGCTTGAAGCCGGCATTGGACCAGAGGATGCGGCCCTCCAGATCGGCGACATACATCGCCGGGCCGTGGTCCAGCAGCTCCTGCTGGAAGATCTGGCTGAGATATTCGGCTGGAAGGGTTGTCGCCGCCGGACGGCTGGCGTCCGGAGCGCGCGGGCCGGATGTGTCGGCTGACGGCAATTCAGACCGCGGCAGCATCGGCTCGGGCCTCTTCCACGGTTCGGATGGCGCAGAGGAAATCCGGGTCCCGCCGCCAGCGCGCCACCACACCCTGCGCCGCCGCGGGTTCGACCCGGTCGAAGATAGACATGGCGCGCGCCAACTCCCGAGGATCCACCGCCCAATCGCCGGGCCGCGCCCGGCGTGTCAGAAGGAATATCGCTGCGGCATTGGGTTTGTCGAGGCCGATCGCGCGGCAGGCCGTCATCAACCCCTCGCCGCCGGGCTCGAACAGCAGGCGGCGAATCAAAGTCAGCCGCAATCCCGTCATCTCGCTGAGGGCGGCGACGAACAGGCCGACTTCGCCCTGGCGCAGCAATTGGACCAGGGAGGGCAGTGGCAGCAGATTGGCCTCGCGCAGCATTTTGGCGAGTTTCGTGGTCGCCGATTCAGCGGCGGAGTCCCGTTCGTCGGCGATCCTGACGATGAGGCCGGCCGCCGCGGCCTCGACCCCATCGTCGAGCCGCGTCATGTCGCAATCGAATCGTTCCAGCAGATGCTGGCGCAAAGCCGCCAGGATCCAGAGCAGGATGCGCTTCACCAGCCGGTCGCTGAGATCGCTGCGGCGGAGGATCGGCTCCTGGAAGCCATCCACCGTATTTGCCTGTTCCACCAGATAGGCCATGGCCGCCTCGGTGACGGGATCGTCATTGCCGTCCAGCAGGCCCTTGATGAAGTCGCTGTCGCCGGCGGCCACGCCCCAGTCGCTGGCGGCGTCGCCCTTGGTGCGGCGCATGGACTGCATGAGCTGATGCTCGAGGGCGCGGTGGCGAATCACCTCCACCAATTCCACATCCAGCCAGGGTTCGTTGGTGCGCAGCACCGGCGCCGCCATCTCTATATCGTCCTGCAGCAGGGCATCGATCAGGCTTTGGCTCCCGTTGCCGTCCTTGCGCAGCTGTTCGGCCAGCGCCCGGCGAACCGGCTCGATCAGGTCGCCAATCAGGCGGTGCAGGATGTCGGTGATCAGCGCCCGCTCATAATCGGTGAGGGTGCTGTGGTCGGAGAAGAAGATGTCGTTGACGACGGCAACGAGCCGCTTGCGCCCCTCGACCGATTTGTCGCGGGCGAGCCCGACCAGAAAGCGGATGTCTTCATTGGTCGACATGATGGCTCAGCTCAGTCTCCGGTCTCGACGCAGTAAACCGCGCGGGCGACAGCCCGCGGCACGATAGAGCTGATCTGCGAACGCCGACATGAGCGATGGCCTGGCCCCGATTTCGCTTCAGCCCGTGCCGCCAAATGCTTCACGATCTTGGTAAATCATGACACGGGCGGCCTTAACGTTCCCTTACGGGGAGGCTGGGGGAGAGATGGTTAAGAAACCGTTAACGGCTAGCGTTTTGCCTTCATCAGCAATTGCTTGGGCCGGCGGCTGCGGGCGGTGGGGAACAGGGAGAATGTGCGGGCGACGTACTGGGTCACGGTGTCCATACCCTTGAGATATTGCTGCAGTTCCGGGGTCATTTCGGCTTCCACCAGGCTGATCTTGCGCGACGGGTCCTCGGTTTCGAAGCGGGCGCAGAACCAGGGCTCCCCCCGTTTCAGGATCAGGTCCTGGCTCGTGTCATGCCATTCGAAGGCCCACATGAGGATGCGGGGCCAGACATCGATCGGGTAGCGGCCGCCGATCATCACCCCCGGCAGCGGCGTCGGCCGGTAGTGATAGAAGGGCGGCAGCTGGTTGATATAGACGGTCTCGTCGGCGACGAAGCGGTAAGGCGTGTGGAGCTGCAGCACCGGCTTGCTGATCTCCCGCCACTCGCTGGGATTGCTGGTGGTGATCAGCCGGGCGATGTATTGCGGGTTCGACTCGCTGTCATGGGGCCGCGGATATTGCAGCTGCATGTTGCCCTTGTCGTCGCGGCCCAGGCGCAGATGGACATCGAACGGACAGAGCACCTCGACGATGCGCGACTCATAGTCGAGCACGGCAGGGCAAAGGCCGACGCCTTTGGTGGAGGCGGGCTTGGGCGCGTTGCGCTGGTAGATCCGCGGCGCGTCGTAGATGAAGCCGGCCTTCTCGGCGTCGATCATCCAGCCGACCTCGACGACGCGCCTGCGCTCCACCGTCTTCTTGAAGAAATCGAACAAACGGCTCATGCCGCCGCTCCGTCTGCTGGGGCCGATATCCGGTGCGAAGATAGTGGATGGCCGGAAGCAAGTCCAAGCCGCGCCCGGCGGTGCCCATTGGCCACTTGTGCGGCCGAGCGATTCCCGCCGTATACTGGCTCATGGCCGAAACCCGAACCAAGCCGTTCGACGGCTTCTCCCACAGGGTGCCGGAGGGCGATACCCACCACCGGATGGTGTGCGATTCCTGCGGCTTCATCGCCTATGAGAATCCCAAGGTGGTGGTGGGCTCGGTCTGCAAATGGGAAGACCGCATCCTGCTTTGCCGCCGCGCCATCAATCCGCGGCTGGGATTCTGGACGCTGCCGGCGGGCTATCTGGAGTTGAACGAGGCGACCGGCGACGGTGCGCTGCGCGAGGCCTGGGAAGAGGCGCGGGCGCGGATCGAAATCGACGGCGTGCTCGCGGTCTATTCCATACCCAGGCTCAGCCAGGTGCAGGTGATCTACCGCGCAAGACTGCTGTCTGACGATGTGTCGGCGGGGCCGGAGAGCGCGGAGGTCGGGCTGTTCCGCTGGCAGGAGATTCCCTGGCCCGACATCGCCTTCCCGTCGGTGCGCTGGGCGCTCACCCACTATCGCGAGGCCCATGACAGCGGCAGCTTTCATACCCGGAGCAATCCGCCCGGCGAGTTCGGCGACTACTGACCGCGCGTTCAATTCAGCCTGCCAGGTGCAGCAGCGCGTTGCCGGCGGCGACAAGGGCCGCCGCCGCGATGCGCCGCGGGCCGAACGGCTCATGCAGCACCAGGGTGCCGATCAGCGCCGCCAGGATGACGCTGGTCTCGCGCATGGCCGAGACATGGGCCATGGGCGCGAAATCCATTGCCCAGATGACGATGCCATAGCCGATGCCGGCGATGATGCCGCCGAACAGCCCGCGCTTGAAGTTCTCCGTGAGCGACGCCATGGCCCGCCCGCGCCGCAGCCAGAGGAAGGCGAGCCCGACCGGGATCATCTCCAGCGCCAGCAGCCAAGTGATGTAGCTCAGGCCGTTGGCGGTTGAGCGCACGCCCAGGCCATCGAGCACCGAATAGCAGGCGATGCCGAGCGAAGTGGCGAAGGCGAAGAGTATCGAACGGCCCTCGCCGGCCTTGGGTATGCCGGCCAGGCTGATCAGCCCGGCGCAGGCGATGATCAGCCCAAGCCACTCGCCGCCATTGAGATGCTCATTCGCCACCGCCATGCCGGCGATGGCGATCAGCAGCGGCGCCGAGCCGCGGGCGATCGGATAGGTCTGGGACAGCGCGCCAAACCGATAGGCCTCGACCAGGGTGAAATAGTAGACGGAATGGGCGAGCACGGAGCCAACCAGGTAGGGCCAGCAGGCGGGATCCGGCAGCGGCACGAAGGGCAGGATGATCAGCCCGGGAATGCCGCCGAAGAAGATCACCAGGCATTGCATCACAGCCTTGTCGTTGCCGGCCTTGACGAACGCGTTCCAGGTCGCGTGCATCACGGCGGCGGACAGCACCAGCAAGGTGACGGTGAGAGTCACGGATCAGACCGGGAAATTGCAATGGACGGATGGGCGGCGGTTCAGTTCGCCCGGCCCGATGGCGCGGCCTTTCCCGGGGCGGCGGGATGATCGGCCAGCCGCCGCAGCACGGTATTGCGCTCGCGCCGGGCGATGGCCAGCAGCTTGCGCCGCCGCTGCCAGGGAATATCGGGATATTCGATGACATTGCGGTCGGCGTCGTAGAAGGCGATCTCGTATCCTAGCTCGTCCAGCCAGTCGATCAGCGCCGCCGGCGAGCTGCCGAAATCCTTCAGCGCGTCGTCCATGGCCAGCAGGATCACCGCCGGGTGGCACTTCGCCAGATGCTCCCGGGCACCCTGCAGCGCGGTCAGTTCGCAGCCGGCGATATCCATGCAGAGCAGGGCATAGGGCCGCTTCGACAACAGCGCATCCAGTCGCACGCTCTCGATGCCCACGACGCGAGTGGCCAGCTCGCCCGCGGCGGGCGAGCGGCGGCGGCCGGATTTGGTGGTGCCGTCGGCATAGCGGCCGAGGCCATCCTTGGCGCCGACCATGACCGGATGGATCACCACCGTCGCCTTGACGCCGGCGGCGGTCACCGCCTCCAGCAGCCTGGCGCGCATGGTGGGGCTTGGCTCGACGGCATCGACGCGCCCGGCTAGGCCCACCACCTTGGCCGCGGCGATGGCGTAAGTGCCGGCATTGGCGCCGATATCCAGCACCGCGTCGCCGGTGTGGAGATAGCGTTCCATGAACGCAAAGTTGTGCCGGTCGGCATTGTCAGGGCCGGCCTGGGCCGTGGCGGCCTGGGTGCTGGGTAGGGTTTTGATGGCGGATTTCGGCGGGCCGCCATTGAGGCCGACAGTCGGGGGATCATCACCGCCCAGAGCGATGCGGCGCAGCGTCTTGAACAGCGACCTGTCGGAGCCTTGCTTGGCGCCGACTGATACGCCGGTCCGCTTGATGGTGCCCCCAGTTGGCATGAAATCCCGCCGATAACTCATTGGCACATACAGAAAACCTGCCCCTGCTGTCTAGCGAAAAAAAGGTGGCATTTTATCTATTTCCCGAATCACGGTCCCCGAGCGGGCCCGTTCAGGCCCATCAGGGAGCGGGCGAAGGCCTCGGCCTCGAAGGGCCGGAGGTCGTCGGCGGTCTCGCCGACGCCGATGGCATGGACCGGCAGCTTGAAGCGTTCGGCCAGGGCCACCAGTACGCCGCCCCGGGCGGTGCCGTCCAGCTTGGTCACCACCAGGCCGGTGACATCGGTCATCTGGCGGAAGGTGTCCACCTGGGCATGGGCGTTCTGGCCGGTGGTGGCGTCCAGCACCAAGAGGCAGTCATGGGGCGTCGCCGGGTCCTGCTTGCGCAGCACGCGCAACACCTTCTGCAGCTCGGCCATCAGGTTGGCCTTGTTGTGCAGGCGGCCGGCGGTGTCGATCAGCAGCACGTCATAGCCTTCGGCCTTGGCCTGGGCCAAGGCGTCGAAGGCGAGGCCGGCGGGATCGCTGCCGGGCGCGCGGGTGATGACGGTCGCGCCGGTGCGCGCCCCCCAGATCTTGAGCTGATCGATGGCGGCGGCGCGGAAGGTATCGCCGGCGGCCATCATCACACGATGACCGTCTTCGCGCAGCCGGGCGGCGAGCTTGCCGATGGTGGTGGTCTTGCCGCTGCCATTGACGCCGACGACGAGGATGACGTGGGGCTTGTGCTGTGGGTCGATCGCGAGCGGCTTTGCCACGGGCGCGAGAATCTCCGCGATATCTTTTGCCAGCGCGCCGCGGATTTCTTCGGCGGAAATTTCCTGGTTGAAGCGCGTCTTCGCCAGATTGGCGGTGAGGCGCGCCGCTGTGGCGGGGCCGAGATCGGCCGCGATCAGTAGTTCCTCAAGTTCGTGCAGCGCCGCTTCATCGAGTTTGCGCTTGGTGAAGATATCGCCGATGCCCGTGGCGAGTTTCGAGGACGAGCGGCTCAGCCCCTCCCGCAACCGCTGAAACCAGCCGCGCTTCGGCGCTTCGGTGGTGGTAGCCTGGTCGGTCATGCCGCCGCGCCCGCCATGCTCTCTTCATTGTCATCCTCGCGAAAGCGAGGACCCAGGGCTGCAGAGCGCCCTGCTACTCCTGGGTCCCCGCTTTCGCGGGGATGACAATGGGGTGTAGGTGCGAGGGAGCCGATCGAGCAGCCAGCTGCGGTGAGTTCGCTGGCGGTCGCGCCTTCGATCATGCATTCGACGATGGTGCCCGGTGCAATGGCTGACGGCGCATCGGCGATGCGCACCGGTGCAAAATGCTGACTGTGGCCGAAGGCAGTTGAGGCTTCGACGCGCTCGATAAGTACCTCGGCGCGGGCGCCGCGCTGAGATGCGAAGAACCGCGCCTTCGCCGCTTCACCCGCCGCACGCAATCTTGCCGCGCGAGCCTTGCGCTCGCTCATCGGCAGTTGCGGCATGCGCGCGGCCGGCGTGCCCGCGCGGGCGGAATAGGGGAAGACGTGGAGGAAGGTGAGATCGCAGTCGTCGATCAGCCGCAGGCTGTTCTCGGCCATTTCGCCAGTCTCCGTCGGGAATCCCGCAATCAGGTCGGCGCCGAACACCGCGTCGGGCCGGCGGCGGCGGATGTCGGCGCAGACACGCTGCGCATCGGCGCGGCTGTGGCGGCGCTTCATGCGCTTCAGGATCATGTCGTCGCCGGCCTGCAGGCTGAGATGGAGATGGGGCATCAGCCGCGGTTCGGTCTCGATCAACTGCAGCAGATCCTCGTCGATCTCCACGGGATCCAGCGACGAAAGCCGCAGGCGGCGCAGTTCAGGGACTTGCGCCAGCAGGCGCCGGATCATCTGTCCGAGAGCAGGGCGGCCCGGCAGATCGGTGCCATAGGCGGTGATGTCCACGCCGGTCAGCACGATTTCCGCCACGCCGCCATCGGTCAGCGCACGCACCTGGCGCACGACATCGCCGATGGGCACGCTGCGGTTCGGGCCGCGGCCGAAGGGGATGATGCAGAAGGTGCAGCGATGGTCGCAGCCCTGTTGCACCTGGACGAAGGCGCGGCAGCGCTCGGCGAAGCCGGCGAGCAGGTGATGGGCCGTCTCCCGCGCCTGCATGATGTCGTTGACCTGTACCCGCGGCGCGTTGCGGTCGACGAAACCGGCATAGCTCTTGGCTTTCAGCTTCTCCTCATTGCCGATGACATGATCCACTTCGGGCATCGAGGCGTAGCTGTTGGCGTCGATCTGCGCGCCGCAGCCGGTGACGATGATGCGCGCC
Organism: uncultured Alphaproteobacteria bacterium; assembly: GCA_963816235.1. GTDB lineage: Bacteria > Pseudomonadota > Alphaproteobacteria > Dongiales > Dongiaceae > DATKFM01. The sequence continues at coordinate 276,381 of CAWFKD010000004.1, forward strand.
GACGGATTTTCGCGCCGCGCCCGGCGGATTGCCTGCCGCGCCTGGCGCTCGGCCTCGGCGGTGACGGCGCAGGTGTTGACGATGATCGCGCCCGAAAGCCCCGCCGCCGACGCATGGCCGCGCATCACCTCGGATTCCCAGGTGTTGAGGCGGCAGCCGAAGGTGATGATTTGCGGCGCGGTCATTGGGCCAAGCTCGCTGAGAAGCTGGTTCCACGCGAAGGCGCGAAGACGCGAAGAAGAGAAGTTTTAGCCGCAGATGAACGCAGATGGACGCAGATGCTGCGCGCATATTTCGGCAACGATGGCGCGTTGAAAGTTTCTACGAAATCCTGCGCGCCTTCGGCGCGCAAGCAACCCATAATCACAGACGCCGCGTGCTTTATTTGACTGACCGTATCGATCTGCGTTGATCTGCGTTCATCTGCGGCAAATCTAGTCTTGCTTCTCCGCGGCTTCGCGCCTTCGCGTGAGTCAAAGCGAGCGGCATGACTTGCACCGGGGCCGGTCATTGCTTGAACAGCGACTCGTCCAGGGTGCCGGTGAAGCTCTGTGCGACGGGGCCGGTCATCAGGACGTGGTTGTTCTCCAGCCACTCGATCTCCAAAGCACCGCCGTCGAGGAAGACATGGGCGCGGCGGCCGGTCAGCCCGCGGCGCGCCGCCGCCACCAGGCTGGCACAGGCGCCGGTGCCGCAGGCGCGGGTGATGCCGACGCCGCGCTCCCACACGCGCATGCGCAGCATGTCCGAGCCCTTCACTTCCACGACCTCGACATTGATGCGCTCGGGGAACAGGGGATCGTGTTCGATAAGCGCACCCAGCCGCTCCAGATCGATTGCCTCGGCTTCCTCGACGAAGAACACCACATGGGGATTGCCCACATTGACGGCGGCCGGGTCCTTGAGAGGCCCCTGGCCGTAATCGAGATGCAGCGTGTCCATTTCCCGCGCCAGGGGGATTTCGCGCCAGCCGGTATGGGCGGGACCCATATCGACGGTGACACGGCCGTCGCCGGCGGCCGTGGCGGCGATACGGCCGCCGGTGGTGTCGAGTACCACGGGCCCGTTCTTCTTGCCGTCCATCAGCAGGTGGGCGATGCAGCGCGCGGCATTGCCGCAGGCCTCCACCTCGCCGCCATCGGCATTGCGGATGCGCATGACCGCGTCCGCGCCGGCCAGCACCGGCGGCTCCAGCACGATGAGCTGATCGCAGCCGACGCCGGTCTTGCGGTCGGCGATGGCCTTGGTGGCCGCGTCGGTCAGGGCGATCGGCCGCTTGCGCGCGTCCAGCACGACGAAATCGTTGCCCAGGCCGTGCATCTTGATGAAAGGAAGTCCGCTCATGGCCAGGGTTTATAGGGGGGTGGGGGGAGACGAGTCCACGGTAGGCCAAGGCCTGTGGGAACAATGAAAAATGCCTGGATCTTCAGAGCGCAATCGGCCCCTCCTCTGCGCAGCGGGGGAGGGTTGGGGAGGGGGCCAGCAGCGGTCCCGCTGGATGCATCCCGCGGCGACCCTGAATCCGAGCGATGAACCCCATGTCCAGCGGGAATTGTTCATGAAACAACCCTGTCGCGATAGTTGCGACTGCTGGGTCGGACGATGGCAAGTGCGTCCGGATCGACGCCTTGCCCCCTCCCTACCCTCCCCCGCTGCGCGGAGGAGGGGCGCCTGATGGGGGCGATGATTTGCTGCCCGAGTGTTGGTTGGGCTGAGGGTTGTTTTTCACGCGTGTGGTCCATAAGGCATTGGGGTATCACCGGAATTTTCGAGGTTTTTTGATTTTGCAAAATCAACCCTGCCTTTAGCCGGCGAGTGACAGTGGAGCCTTTCCGAGTCTCTGCAGTTATACGTATAATACACAAGATCTACGTAAAACGCAAGATTCCGCAGGGCGCGGCTCATCCGTTCCAGGTCGCCATGGCCGCAGAAGGGCCGGGCGGATATCCGATCATGGCACCTGTGAAGAATCGCCGGCGCGGGTAAGGGGAGTCTGTCCGTCCAATGTCGAGCGCCGTAGCGCACAGAGCTCTGCAGCCAATGCTGGTGATCCTGCTGGGCTTCGTGGCCCTGGCGCTGGCTTTCTCCGCGCGTGCGGCCGTTGGCCTGATGATGCCGATCTGGGAAGGCGAACTCGGCTGGTCGCGGAGTTTCATTTCCGGCGGCGTGGCGGCTGCCCTGATCGTCATGGCCATTCTGGCGCCGCTGGCGGGACGGCTCGTCGACCGGCAGGGATCGCGCAACTCCCTGGTCATTGGCCTTCTGGCGCTGGCGGCGGGCTGCGCGCTCATCCCCCTCAACGACAGTAAGCCATGGTTCGTCATCGCTTTCTGCGGGCTGTCGGCGCTCGGCTTCGGCCTGGTCGCCACCCATGTGGTGTCCACCGCCGTCGAACAGCAGCTCACCCGCAACCAGGGTCTCGGCATCGGAATCGCGACATCAGGCTCCACGGCGGGTCAGTTCGTGATCGTGCCGCTCATAGCCGTCATGCTGACGGTGCTCGACTGGCGCTGGTCGTACTTTGCGCTGGCGGTCGTCTGCGCAGGTCTCGCGGCGGCGGTATACTGGCTATTGCCGCGGCGCATAGAGTCGAAGGAGAAGTCTGCCGCTGCCGCCATGTCGCGCGCCGGTCTCGGCGCGGACCTGCTGCTCATCCTCAGGAACCCGACATTTCACCTGCTGTTCTGGAGCTACTTCATCTGCGGCTACACGACCAGCGGCGTCATCGAGACCCATTTCCTGCCCTATGCGTCGCTCTGCGGCTTCGGACCGGTGCCGTCTGCGACGGCCTATGGCCTGCTCTCGGCGATCAACCTGGTGGGCATGATCCTCGCGGGATGGCTCACCGACAGGATGAACCGTCCGCTGCTCCTGGCCGCCATCTATGTCATCCGCGGCCTGACCTTCGTCGTGCTGGTCAATGTCGGCGCCGATTATGAAACGCTGCTGCTGTTCAGCGTGGTGTTCGGGCTGGTCGACTATTCGACGGTGCCGGTGACCGCCAGCCTGGTCGCCAGCCACATTGGGTTGCGGGTCATGGGCCTCGCCTTCGGACTGATCTCCGCGGGGCACCAGATCGGCGGCGCGCTCGGCGCCTATCTCGGCGGATATCTCTTCGATCTCTATGCGCAGTATGCGTGGATCTGGTGGTCGTCATTCGCGCTGGCGGTCTTTGCCGGGCTGATGGTGCTCGCGATCCGGGAGCGCAAGCCGGCGGACGGGCTGGCGGTTGGCGTGGCGTAAGCGGCGTAACGGCCGCGCAAGAACGATCAAGCGCGGAACTGCGGATGCGGGGCAGGGTTCGGAACGGTATCGTGAGGACCCCATGGAGCCCGTCGCCAAGGCCATCTGGTACATCGAGAGCCACTTCGCCGGCTCCATCTCGCTCGATGATATCGCCGATGTCAGCGGCCTGTCCCGCTTTGCGCTCTCGCGGGCGTTCGGCGCGGCGACCGACCGCTCGGTCATGCGCTATGTCCGCGGACGGCGCCTGACCGAGGCGGCGAAATCGCTGGCGAACGGCGCCGGCGACATCCTGTCGGTGGCGCTGGCGACGGGCTACGGGTCCCACGAAGCCTTCAGCCGGGCGTTCCGCGATCAGTTCGGCCTCACGCCCGAGGCCCTGCGCGCGCAGCGCTCTCTCGACAACATCCCGCTCGTGGAGACCTTCAAGATGGACGATTCATTGATCGTGAAGCTGGAACCGCCGCGTTTCGAGAAAAGCAAATTGCTGCTCATCGCCGGCCTGGCGGAACGCTACAACTATGAGACCTGCATGGAGATTCCCAAGCTATGGCAGCGCTTCACGCCTTACCTCGGCAACATTCCGGGGCAAGTGGGCAACGTCGCCTACGGCGTGCGCTATAACAGCGATGACGAGGGCAATCTCGATTACATGGCCGGCGTCGAGGTCGGCAGTTTCGACGGGCTGCCGAAGGAGCTGACGCGGCTGCGCATTCCGGCGAAGCGTTATGCGGTGTTCCGGCATAACGGGCATATCTCGGAAGTGCGGCGCACCCACTACACGATCTGGAGTCAATGGCTCCCGGAATCGGGCCATGAGCCGGCCGACGCGCCGTCCTTCGAGCGCTATGACGAGAAGTTCAATCCGCGCACCGGCAACGGAGGTCTGGAGATCTGGGTGCCGCTGAGCAAGTGAGCATCGGCCTACTGCGCCAGGTGCGACAACGCGGTGCGGAGCGGCAGGTCGGAGATCTGCACCAGCCCTTCGAAGGGATGGGCCAGCTCGATGATCAGGAACATTGCGCCGGATACCGACAGCGCGCTGAAGAACATCGTGCCGATCACGGTCAGGTTGCGCGGCGAATACAAGCCGAAGCTGATGAACAGCACGACGAGCCAGAAGACCAGGATGACGATGAAGGTCATGGGTATGGCGGCGCCTTCAGACTGGGCCACCATCAGCCAGCGGTCCTTCCCCACCTCGATGCTGAGCTGGCGGGCCATGGTCAGAAGCTCTTTCTGCTTGTCGTTGGCCGGTTGCAACCCGAGGATGAGGCTGTGGAACTCTTCGCCCTCCGCCGATGAATCAGGCGCCAACCGGGACTCGCTGGAACCGTCAACCGGCCAGATTTTCTTCAGGCCATCGGCAACGATGCCGCGCAGGCGGTGGCGGGCCGGCAGCGCCTCCGGCCCGTAGAGCGCCAGCGCGCCGTCGATCAGGATGAGATTGGCCGCGATCTCGTTGAGGCCGCTCTTCTGTTCGTCATAGGAATCCTTGGCCGTCGCGACCAGCAGGCCGAGCACCAGGGCAGCCATCGTGGCCACCAGCCCCATCCCCAGCTTCACCGCATCCTTCGAGTCCTCGCCGAGATCGGTCTGCGGCAGGATGCCCCGCAGACGCATGCCCAGCAGCGCCCCGCCGAAGGCGCAGGCGAAGACGATCGCTCCGATCAACCAAGCTGTCATGCGCTATCCCCCGCCGAAATGGCTCACTAACCCAGTAGCCGAACCTGTCGCCTGGCCATGTCTTGCGGCGGCGATGGTAGGAGGCTCACACCAGTTTCGGCAATGCCAAGAGCGATGGCGGCATGTCCCGGTTTCCGGCGCTGCTCATTCCGGCATGCCCGCCTTGCGCAGGCCGCTGCGAACATGTTCGGCTTCGGTGCCGATCCACAGATGGAGCTTGATTTTTGAGATCGAGAGGTCCGGCTTCTCTCGGCGGGCTTCATCAGCCGCGGCGGCCGCTTCCTCTGTCCGTCCGATCTGCGCATAACAAGCGGCGATGCGCCACAAGGTCCAGTATCCCACGTGAGTTCGGCGCTTGAAGGCGTCGGCCGAATCTTCATAACGCTGCGCGGCATAGAGCGCCATGCCCAGGTCCATCCAGTACCACTCCGGATGGTAGGGGTTGATTCGCATGGCCTTGCGGATGCGTTCAATGCCTTCTTCCGCCCGCCCGAGGCCTGCCAGTAACAGGCCGGAGCCTGCCAGAGCGTTGGCGTCGTTCGGATTGAGAGCGATGGCCCGTTCATAATGCAGTTCGGCGTTCTTTAGGTCGCCGCTATAGCCGTAGATCATGCCAAGCAGCCAGTGACAGCGGCCATCGTCTTCATCGAGTTCGACTGCTGTCTGTGCCAGTGCCACCGCATCCCGCAAGATCTTCTCCGGCGTGTCGGCGTAACCATGGAGAACGACATCGGAAAATGCGCGGTAAGCGCGAGCCCGCGCGTAGTCGGGATCAAGCTCCATTGCCTGCTGAAACAGCTCTACGGCGCGCTGATTGTCTTCGGATCCATAACTGCGCAGATGCTTGATACCGCGCAGTACGCACTCGTAGGCGCTCAGCTTCGGCTTTCGCCGCGTTTGCTCAAGCAGCGAGCTTTCCACCCGGCTGTGCAGCGTCGACACGATTGCTCCCGTCACCTTGTCGGGAACGGCGAGGATGTCGGCCAGCGCGATGTCGTAGGCCTCGCCCCAGACCTGCGCCCGGCTGGCGGCGGCGATGAGGCGCACGGTGATGCGCACCCGTTCGCCCTGGCGCTGCAGGCTGCCCTGGACGAGATGGATGACGCCAAGCCGGCGGCCGATCTCCTGGAGGTCGGCGGTCTGCTGCGAGATCGCCGACGAAGAATGCCGGTCGATGACGAACAGCATGTGGAAGCGGCCAAGGCCAGTAATGATGTCCTCGGTCACGCCGTCGCAGAGCGGTGCGAGCGCCGGATCGGCGCTGAGATTGCTGAAGGGTAGCACGGCAACCGACGGCCGTTCCGTGGCGGGCTCGCTCGCCGATGCCGCCGCCGTCGGCGACAGGCGGTCGGTGACGATGTCGCGATAGAGCGCCTCGGTGCGGCTGTCGGGCGGGACGCCGAGCCCCTTCTGCAGGGCGTCGCGGCAGTCGCTGTAGAGCTTCAGGGCCGATGTATTGTCGCCGCGCCGCGCCAGGAGGCGCATCAGCGCGCAGTAAACCGGTTCGGACAGAGGATCGGCGGCGAGCAGCCGGCGGCCGAATTGGATCGCCTCGTCAATCGTCCCGTTCGTACCCGCAGTCTGCGCCAGCTGCTCGAGCGCGCGTTCGGCGAGCGCGGCGAGCCGCTCCCGTTCCGGCTTCAGCCAATCGTCGAACTCCGGCGCTGCGGCGTCGATGCCCTCGAGGAGCGCGCCCTTGTAAAGCGCGATCGCCTGCCCAGCCGTGGCGGGATCGGCCGCGAAGTCCGCGAACTCCAGGGCATCGATCGCGATCCCGGCGGGTTCGAGGGTTATGGATTCCCGGTCGGCGCGGATCGGATCGGCATCGGCCTGCCGGAAGGCTTGGCGGATGCCGGCCAGCGCCTGCTTCAGGCTGTCCCGCGCCTGCGCCTCGCCGCGATCGCCCCAGAGCAGGCCGGCGAGCTTCTCCCGCGCCTGCGGCTGGCCCGCCTTGAGCGCCAGATGGGCCAGCAGCAGCCGGTCCTTGCGGGTCGGCAGGTTCAGCTTCCCGCCGCCGCCGGACACCAGGGCAAAGCCGCCCAGCAGGTTCAGCCTGCATGAAGCCACTGAATAAACTCCCTTCGTCAGACGATTTTACCCGGATTTTACGCGGCCGTCCCGCCGGGCTTTACGACCGCGGGTCACTGTCCCGCCAGATACGGTCCACAAGAGCGGCGGGAGGCGGAGATGGGACTTTTCGCGAGGTTACGGACAGGCTTTCGCGAACTGCTGGCGCGGGAGCCGGCGATGCGGTTCGGCAGCGATCGCAGCCAGGACTGGCTGCCGCCGATGCTGGGCTCCAGCGACTGGAGCCATGGGATCATGGAAAGCATGGCCGACCGTAGCACCGCCTGGTACTTCGACCGCCGCTAGTCCGGCGGGAATTGGTTCCCTATACTGGGGCATTCGCAGCGAAACCAGGGAGCCCTGGCGTTTGCCTCCGACCAAGTCCCCCAAGTCCCCGATGGCCCTGACGGCGGAGCTGGTGGCGCGCTGCCATCGGGAAGAGCCTGATCCCGGGCCGGAGGATGGCTACCCTGAATTCACCGAGGGAGAATATGACGCGGCCGCTGCCGACCTGCTGCGGCAGAAGGCGCCGGGGCCGCTCTGGCTGTTCGCCTATGGCTCGCTGATCTGGAAGCCGGAGTTCGACTCGGTGGAGCATCGCCGCGCTATCGCCCCAGGCTGGCACCGCGCCTTCTGCATGGAACTGACGCGCTGGCGCGGCTCGCCGCAGCAGCCCGGCCTGATGCTGGGGCTGGAACTGGGCGGAAGCTGCGAGGGCATCGCCTACCGGCTGCGCGATGGCGATCACGGCGCGCAGATCGGCCGGCTGTTGCGGCGGGAGATCAGCGGCCATGACGGCATCAAGGCGGTGCGCTGGATCGACATCGAGGTCGGCGGCGCAATGCAGCAGGCACTGGTCTTCTGGGCCGACACCACCCATACGGATTTCAATGTTTCGCTGCCGCTGCCGGAAGTGGCGCGGATCCTGGCCCGAGCCTGCGGCCATATCGGCTCGGGCGCGGAGTATCTGTATCACACCGTGAGCAAGCTGGAGGAGTTCGGCATCCGCGACGAGGATCTCTGGCAATTGCAGGAGATGGTGGCGGCGGAGATCAAGTTATTGATCGCGGAAGAGACGGCACGGGCTGCGCCTTGAGCAGCGATCTCGGTTTCACATTCCGCGCGACGAAAAACGGCGAGGTGTTCGTGCATCATCGCGGCAAGCTGGCGACGACATTGCGCGGCGAGGCGGCAGCGGAGTTCCTTGCCGATATCGACGGCGCCGATGCCGACGAGCAGCAGCAGATCATGGCCCGCATCACCGGCAATTATCGCCGCGGCAACGAGCGGTTGGCGAAGAACCATCCAAGGAATCGATAGAGTGCTGGTCGATAATATGTAGGGGCGACCTGCGGTCGCCCTCCCACCATTTTGCATGATGTCAGCAGGGCGAGCCCGGCAAGATCGCTTCGCGATCTGCCTGAGCTCGCCCCTACAAGAGGGCGTTTCACCACCCGCCCATTTTGCGCCCACCGCCGCGCTCTGCTACCAAGCGGCATGGTCGATCTTGCGGATACACAACGGGAACTCACATCGGCGCGGCTGTTCAGCCTCGCCGCGGCGATCGCCTGCACATCGATCATGGGCATGTCCACCGGCCTGGCCTGGGCGCTGTTGGCGCTGCGGCTCGAGCATCAAGGCTATGACGGCGCGGCGATCGGCTTCAACGCGGCGGCCCAGTCGTTGGGCATCGCGCTGATCGGCCTGGTGGCGCCGCGGATCATCGCGCGCGCCGGATTTAAGCGGAGTTGCCTGGGCGCCACCATCATGACCATGGCTATGATGTTGGCGCTGCCGACGTTCGACAACTACAGCGCCTGGCTTGTCTTGCGGTTCGTGCTGGGAGCGAGCTCTTCCTTCCTTTTCATCGCCGGCGAAAGCTGGATCCTGTTGATCGCGCCGGCGCGCTATCTCGGCCGCGTGGTCGGCATCCTCGGGCTGGTTTGGGGCGGCGCCTTTGCGCTCGGCCCGATCATTATCGGCCTGTTGGGCATCGCGGGTTGGGGACCGTTTCTGGTGGGTGCGACGGCGGCTTTCTCGGCCGGTTTGCCGCTGCTGTTCGCCGGTGCCGTCGCGGTGCCGGCGCAGTCGCTGAAGCCGCCGAACTTCCTCGCCCTGCTGCGCCGCTCGCCCGCGCCGCTGATCGCGCTGGTGGTTCTGGGCCTGGTGGAGTCGAGCCATGATTCCTTGGTGGCGATCTATGGCCTGCGGCTGGGCATGGAGGTTTCCCAGGCCGTGCTGATGGTAACCACGCTCTTGCTGGGCTTGACCCTGATCCAACTGCCGATCGGCTGGATCGCCGATCATATGGACCGGCGGCGGGTGCTGCTGATCGCCAATATCTCGGGTCTCGGCTTGACGTTGGCCTTCGGCTTTGCCGCGACCACGGTACTGCAATGGCCGATCCTGTTCCTGCTTGGCGCGTCGGTCGGCAGCGTCTGGGCGTTGAGCCTAGCACTGATCGGCGACGATTTTGCGGCCGAGCATGTGGCGGGCGCTAATTCAGTGCGGGCCATACTCTATGGCGGAGCGGCAATGGCAGGTCCGCTGATATCGGGCACGGCGATGGACATCTGGACGCCCCACGGGCTGATTGCGGCGCTGGCGCTGATGTGGCTGGTCTATCTGCCAATTGCGTGGCGGTCGCCGCCCGCCCGCTAGCGCGTTACCATAACCGGCTTGCCCCTTGGCCGCGAACAAGGGAACATCGGCGCGGGCAAGGAAGTTAAATTCGGGTCTGCGGGAAATCCCCGGAAGACCCGCTCATTTTAGATGGCAGGGAGTGCGGGCATGATTGGCATGGCTTTCAGTTCAGGATTCATTCCCGGCAAAAGCATGTTGCGTGCTGCAGCGGCCATCACGGGCGCCCTGGCGCTGCTGTTGCTGCAGGCATGTTCGCTTCCTGAACGCCTCAATGCCGTGCCCAAGGATATCGAGGCGCAGGCCGAGATTCCGGGCATGCCGGGCGTGCGCTATTGGCAGGGCGGCGATATGGAGCGGCTGGCCGACCAAGGCATCAAGTCGTTCTACAGCGAACTCGAGCAATGGAAGGCCGCCGGCAACAAGGGACCGATGCCGCCGGCCAACTTCCTCGCCCTCTCCGGCGGCGGTGAGAATGGCGCCTATGGCGCCGGCCTGCTGTGCGGCTGGAGCGAAACCGGCACGCGGCCGGAGTTCAAGCTGGTCACGGGTGTGAGCACAGGCGCACTCACCGCGCCCTTCGCCTTCCTCGGTTCGGCCTACGACCAGCAGCTCAAGGAGGTCTATACCACCATCAGCGCCAAGGATGTGCTGGAGGAACGCGGGATCTTTGCCGCGATCTGGAACGATGCGATGGCCGACAATGCGCCGCTGCAGAATCTGGTGGCGAAGTATGTGAATGAGGACATGCTGGCGAAGATCGCCGCGGAACACAGGAAAGGCCGCAATCTGTTTATCGGCACGACGAACCTGGATGCCCGCCGCGGAGTCATCTGGGATATCGGCAAGCTCGCGGAATATGGTGGTCCCCAGGCGTTGGAGCTGATGCGGAAAATTCTTGTCGCTTCGGCGGCCATCCCTGGTGCGTTCCCGCCGATGATGATCGATGTGGAAGCCAACGGCACGAAGTATCAGGAGATGCATGTCGATGGCGGCGCCAGCGCCCAGGTCTTCGTCTATCCGGCCAGGCTGCACGTCGCGGAAATTTCCGAGGCGGCCGGCGTTGAGCGGGAACGGCATATGTACATCATCCGCAACGGACGCCTCGATCCCGATTGGGCGGATACAGAGCGCCAGACGCTGACAATCGCCGGGCGGGCGGTGTCGTCCCTGATCCAGAATCAGGGCAATGGCGATCTCTACCGCATCTATGCCCTCGCCCAGCGGGACAAGGTGGATTTCAATCTGGCCTACATTCCCGCGACCTTCGACGTGCCCCTGCCCGAGCCGTTCGATCATCACTACATGGAGGAGCTTTTCAAGCTCGGCTATGAGAAGGGCAAGGCTGGATACAAATGGGAGAAGACCCCGCCCGGCTTCTAGAGCGCATCGCTGCATATCGCCGGCGACAAAATCGCTCAAGCCCAAAATAGCCGTGTAATGGCGCGGTAACCGACCTCTGGCGAAATCGCCCACGGGGATCGGGATCCACGTCATTTCATTCAGGAGCAAGTAAATGAACAGATTACGCTTGATGCAGGCGGCCGCGATGGGCGGCCTGTTGCTGGCCGTGAGCCTGCCGGCTTCGGCTGCTCAGACCGTGAAGGTCGAGCTCTGGAATAAACCTGATGGCACGCAGGGGCTCACGCTGACGCCCAGCCAAGTGAAGGCCGGCGAGGTGACCTTCGAGATCACCAACGAATCGACCAATCTCGAGCACGAATTCCTGCTCTACAAGACGGACAAGGCCGCCGATGCCATGCCGATGAACGAAGACGGCGCGAAGGTCGACGAGGGAAAGATCCCGGGCTTCAAGGAGGGCGGCGACCTGCCCGAAGGCGTCAGCAAGGCCTGGAGCACCGAACTTACGCCCGGCAAGTATCTCGCCTTCTGCAACGAGGAAGGACACTACATGGCGGGCATGCACACCGAACTGACGGTCACGCCCTGAACGAAGCCGGGGGCCCGCCGCAAGCGGGCCCCCGCTGCTTGCCGGGGCGTCGAATGAACGCCCACAACCCGGCGACGTAGCGGCGAATTGTCGCAAGCCGCGTATTTTCTCGAACCCCTTGATCTGCGTCAGCCAGGCGCGGCGCGCCACAACACATTTACTAGGAGGGAGCAAGATCCGGGGTTCGACCGGTGCGTTGGCCCAATACTTTAGGAGGTCGTCATGGCACGAAGAACTGGCTTAATGCGTGCAACCGCTCTCGCGGCTTTGTTTGCGGCTGGAACTCTGCTGGCAACGTCATTGCCGGGACCTGCCACCGCCGACGAGACATTGAAGATCGAAGTTTGGAACAAGCAGGATGGCTCGCAGGGCATGACTTTGAGTGCGGCCGAGATCAAGGCGGGCAAAGTCACGTTCGAGGTCACGAACAGCTCCACGGATATGGAGCATGAATTCCTCTATGTGAAGACCGACATGGCGCCGGACAAGCTGCCGATGCAGGAGGGCGGCATCAAGGTGGATGAAGGCAAGCTCACGGGATTCCATGAATTCGGCGACATCGAACCCGGCGATACGAAAACCTGGACGGCCGAGCTCGATGCCGGCAAGTACCTGCTGTTCTGCAATGAGGAAGGCCATTTCATGGCCGGTATGCACGCCGCGCTTACGGTGACGCCGTAGCGGCTGCCGGGAAGTCCTGCGGCTAGTTCGCAATCAGGCCGCCGGCCTGTTCGATGAAGCTGACCACGTCGGCCACGCCCTTGCGGCGCAGCAGATCGGTGAAGACATAGGGCCGGCCGGCGCGCATGCGCTTGGTGTCGTCTTCCATGATGTCCAGCCGCGCCTGCACATGGGGCGCGAGGTCGGTCTTGTTGATCACCAGCAGGTCGGAGCGGGTGATGCCCGGGCCGCCCTTGCGCGGGATCTTCTCGCCCTGGCAGACGCTGATGACATAGATGGTGAGATCGGCAAGGTCTGGTGAAAACGTGGCCGCCAGGTTGTCGCCGCCGGATTCGATGAAGATCAGATCGAGACCGGGAATGCGCCGGTTCATCTCGGCGATAGCCTGGAGATTGATCGAGGCGTCTTCGCGGATCGCGGTGTGGGGGCAGCCGCCGGTCTCGACACCCATGATGCGTTCTTCCGGCAGGGCCTGCACGCGGTTGAGGATCAGCGCGTCCTCCTGCGTGTAGATATCGTTGGTGATGGCGGCCAGCGAATAGCGCTCACGCATCGCCTTGCACAGCATTTCCGTCAGCGTGGTCTTGCCCGAACCCACCGGGCCGCCGATGCCGACGCGCAGCGGGCCATGGGTCGCGCGGCTCATGTGCGGAACACCCGGGAATACTGGGTTTCATGCTTCATCGCCGCAATGTCGGCGCCGATGGTGGAACTGCCGAGATCGGCGAGCGTGGCTGATGCGGCGCGGGCGGCGGTGGCAGCGATGACCGGCATGAGATCGCGCAGCAGGGCGAGGCCCTGGGTCTGGCCGAGCGGGATGAGGCGCACGGCGACGGAGATGAGGCTGGAGGCGAAGCCCTGGAGGTAGGCGAGGAGGGCAGAGGCGCGCTCGATGTTGGCGGCGCGGCAGAAAGTTCCGGCGGCGACGGGATAGGCGTTGTTACGGTTATCCGAGTCAGAATGAAACCTCCCCTCTCCCCTTGAGGGAGAGGGGGCAGGGGGTGAGGGGTATCGTGCCGTCTCTCTATTTTTCACAGGCTTAGTTGTCGATGCGAAATCCGGAATTGCATCGACCACCGACTCGCTCGCTGCAGGTCGGTTTGCAATGTCACCCGCAACATCGTGAGATTGACCCCTCACCCCCTGCCCCCTCTCCCCCAAGGGGAGAGGGGGTTCCTGTTGCACGTTCCACATCGCCGCCGCCTGCAAGAAAGCATTGCCCAAACTCGTCGTCTCCAGATACCGCTCGCGAGATCCCGCGAACGCCAGCGCCAATTCGTTCAGCGCACCGGCATCCTCATCCCAGCAGCGCGCGAAGATCACCGCGTCGTTCCAGCCGCTGCCGCGGGTCAGCACATCTTCGATCCATTGCCGCAGGGACGCGGCGTCGGTCACCTGGCGGTCGTCAATCGCGTACTCCAGACCGTGGGAATAGGCGAAGCCGCCGATGGGGAAGGCCGGCGACATCCAGGCGAGCAGGAGCTGGAGTTGCTGCGCGTCAGTGGTCATGGTGATGGCCGTTGCCGTGGCCGTGGGAGTAGGCGCCGGACTCAGGTTCGAAGATCTCGTCGATCTCCCGCAACGCCGCGCCGAGGCCGTGCAGCATGCCGGCGATCACATGATCCCGGCGGATCAGGATGCGCTGGGATTCGATCTGCGCTTCCAGATGGCGGTTGCCGATCTGCCAGGCCAGCGCCGCCAGATGCCGGGCGTCCTTGCCGCGGATTTCCAGCAGCGGCTCCGGCAGCGCCTTCACCACGACCAATCGCCCGTCCTCCAGGACCAGGCCGTCGCCATCGCGGAGAGCCTGCGCATGTTCAAGATCGAGCAGGAACTGCAATCCGCCTGCCGTGGTGAATACGACGCGCCGGCGGTGCCGCGCGGTATGATCGAGGGCGATGCGGTCGACCACTGGCTCGCCTGCGCGCATCTGATCTCTCGGCCGGACGGAGGTGGCGCGCAGCATGGTCAATAGAGGAAATAGCGCTGCGCCATCGGCAGCTCGGTGGCCGGCTCGCAAGTCAGGAGTTCGCCGTCGGCGCGCACTTCGTAGGTTTCGGGGTTCACGTCAATCTTCGGCGTCAGGCTGTTGTGGATCATCGAGGCCTTGGAGATGCCGCCGCGGGTGTTGCCGACGGGCACCAGCTCTTTCATCACGCCAAGCCGTTGCGCCAATCCGGCTTCCAACGCGGCCCGCGACGTGAACGTAACTGATGACCGCGCCGCCGAGCGGCCATAGGCGGCGAACATCGGCCGGTAATGTACGGGTTGCGGCGTCGGGATGGAGGCGTTGGGATCGCCCATGGGTGCCGCGGCGATGGAGCCGCCCAGCAGCACCATGTCCGGCTTCACGCCGAAGAAGGCCGGCGACCACAACACCAGATCGGCGCGCTTGCCGATTTCGATGGAGCCGACTTCGGTGGCGATGCCGTGAGCGATGGCGGGATTGATGGTGTATTTCGCGATGTATCGCTTGGCCCGCATGTTATCGGCGCCAGCTTTGTCCTCCGGCAGCGACCCACGCTGCGTCTTCATCTTATGGGCGGTCTGCCAGCAGCGGATGATGACTTCGCCGACACGGCCCATGGCCTGGCTGTCGGAGGAGATCATGGAGAAAGCGCCGAGATCGTGGAGGATATCCTCGGCCGCGATAGTCTCCTTGCGGATGCGGCTCTCGGCGAAGGCGATGTCCTCGGGAATGCGCGGGTCCAGATGGTGGCAGACCATCAGCATGTCCAAATGCTCGGCGATGGTGTTCACCGTGTAGGGCCGCGTCGGGTTGGTGGAGGAGGTCAGGGCGTTCGGCAGGCCAACCACCTTGATGATGTCGGGCGCGTGGCCGCCACCGGCGCCTTCGGTGTGGAAGGCATGGATGGTGCGGCCCTTGAAGGCGGCGATGGTGGTCTCGACGAAGCCGGATTCGTTCAGCGTGTCGGTGTGGATCGCCACCTGCACGTCATGCCTGTCGGCGACGGTCAACGCGTTATCGATGGCGGCCGGCGTGGTGCCCCAATCCTCGTGGAGCTTGAGGCCGCAGGCGCCGCCGACGATCTGCTCTTCCAGGCCGGCGGGCAGTGCGGTGTTGCCCTTGCCCATGAAGCCGAGATTCATCGGGAAGCTGTCGGCCGCCTCGATCATCCGCTGAAGATGCCACGGCCCCGGCGTGCAGGTGGTGGCCAGGGTGCCATGCGCCGGACCGGTGCCGCCGCCCAGCATGGTGGTGACGCCGGAATAGAGCGCGGTCTCGATCTGCTGCGGGGCGATGAAATGGATATGGCAGTCGATGCCGCCGGCGGTGAGGATGCGGCCCTCGCCGGCGATGATCTCCGTGCCCGGGCCGATGATAATGGTGACGGCGGGCTGGGTGTCGGGGTTGCCCGCCTTGCCGATGGCGGCGATGCGGCCGTCCTTCAGGCCGATGTCGGCTTTGACGATGCCCCAGTGATCCAGGATCAGGGCATTGGTGATCACCGTGTCCATGGCGCCTTGGGCGCGGGTCACCTGGGACTGGCCCATGCCGTCGCGGATCACCTTGCCGCCGCCGAATTTCACCTCCTCGCCGGGAACGGTGAAATCCTTCTCCACTTCGATGAACAGTTCCGTATCGGCCAGCCGCACCCGGTCGCCGATCGTGGGGCCGTACATGGCGGCATAGGCGGCGCGGGAGAGCGGCTGGGGCATCAGAGCGGTCCCATGATCTTCTGCTGGAAGCCGAAGATGCGGCGCGCGCCTGCGATCGGCACCAAGGTCACCTCGCGGCGCTGGCCCGGCTCGAAGCGCACGGCAGTGCCGGCGGGTATATCGAGCCGCCAGCCGCGCGCCTTCTCGCGGTCGAACTTCAGGGCGATGTTGGTCTCGTAGAAATGATAGTGCGAGCCCACCTGGATCGGCCGGTCGCCGCTGTTGGCGACCTCGAGGGTCAGTCGCGGCGCGTCCTTGTTGATCTCGATCGAGCCGGAAGCGCAGATGATCTCGCCGGGAATCATGGGCGCCTCCGTCAGCGGATGGGCTTATGCACGGTCACCAGCTTGGTGCCGTCGGGAAAGGTGGCTTCCACCTGGACTTCATGGATCATCTCGGCGATGCCCTCCAAGACCTGATCGCGGGCGACAACATGAGCGGCGGATTCCATGAGATCGGCGACGCTGCGGCCGTCGCGGGCGCCTTCCACCACAAAATCGCTGATCAGCGCCACCGCCTCCGGATGGTTCAGCTTCACGCCCCGCTCCAGCCGGCGCCGGGCGACAGTGGCTGCCATGGCGATCAGCAGCTTGTCCTTCTCGCGCGGCGTGAGGTGCATGGTTTTTGCTCAGGATGACCAAATCGCGGGCAGTGCGCCGTCAGGCACAAGCTTCTTCAGTGCCGGATTCAACAGTTTTCGTAACACGAACCCGTCCATTGCTCTGATACGTGCAAGAAGCTTGCCATTCCAGGCGCTGACGGCGCCGTCACTGCCGAGACACCGGCGTAGTGCGTCGAGGTGCGATTCCGCGTCTTCCGCGACCAGCAGCAATGTTGCCGTCGCGCCAGCTTCGCCGAGCGTTGCTACCGTGCGTGGAAGCGGGCCGTCGAAGCGGACATCGTCGGCGAAGATGAGTTCGCCCTCGCGGCGGACGCGCCAGCGGTCATGGAAGGCGAGGTCCTGGATGGACTCGCCCATGGCCCGGCGGCCGAACACCGTGGCTTCCAGCGCCAGCAGCGTAGCGCCGCCGGTGAGATCGACATCGAGGCTGCGCCGCAGCCGCGCGCCGTCGAACAGGATGGCCTCTTGCGGTAGCCAATAGAGCTGCGCTCCGGACGATCCCGTGAGCCGGCTGTGGATTTCGGCGTCATCGCCGAGGGAGCGATAGATCTTCTCCGCTGCCTGGGTGGTGGCGACGAGGCTGGTGGCGGCAACATCGAACCTCCAGTCGAGGCTGTCGCCGCCGGTGAGGCCGCCGGCCGTGTTGATGAGAATCGCTTCGGCGGGCGCATCCTTTGGCCGCCGGGGCAGTCGGACCTTCGCCGCGCCGTCCTCGCGCCAGCGCTGCACGCCCGAGATGCCGAAGGACAGATGGGCGGCGCCTTGGGTGCGTTGCAGGCGGCGGATGGCTTGCGGCTGACTCACGCGGCGCTCCCCAATTGGAGCCCGGAGCATGCCCCCCTGCCGCGCAGCGTCAAGGCCGGCGGGAGTCGCGGTCGATATAGGCTGTCGCGTCCGACCAATGCACCGCGGCCCGCTGCTCAAGGCCGATGTCGCGGCGCATGTGGGGTGTGAGATTGCCGAGGCCGGCGGGCAGGGTGAGCGGGTCGCGCCGCACGAATTTGGTTATCAGCCAAAATCGCAGCAGCGCCGGTACTGTCGTGGTCGGCTCAGGACGGCTCGGGACGGTCGATGAGATGCACATAATGGAATCCTCCCCGGAAAACTGGCACCGATTGTCCATCAGTTGATTTTGACTGGAAACCGGCTATGATTGTTCATTATCCATTCAATTATGAATGAATGCATGTCATGGCGATGCTCCGGGACCTAGATTGGGAGGATCTGCGGCTGTTCCTGGCCGTAGCCCGGGCGGGGACGTTGTCGGGGGCGGCGCGGAAGATCCGGGTCAGCCAGCCGACTCTCGGACGGCGGGTGCGCCGGCTGGAAGCCGCCTGCGGTCAGGCCCTGTTCCAGCGCCGGCCGGAGGGTTTCACTCTGACCGCTGCCGGCTCGGCGTTGCTGGCGGATGCCGAGGCGATGGATGCGGCAGCGGCCCGGCTGGCGCTGCGCCGCGCCGGCGCGGATCCCGCGCCAACCGGCACGGTGCGCATTGCCTCCGGCGAATGGATGGCTCGGTTTTTCGCGGGCCGTGCGCCGGAACTGCAGGCGGCGCTTCCGGGAATCGAGCTGGAGCTGGTGGCCGCGCAGCAATATGCCAATTTGTCCCGGCGCGAAGCCGATATCGCCCTGCGCAACCAAATGCCCGATGCAGGCGCGTTGTATGTGCGGCAGCTCAAGGGCTTTGCCTATGCGGTCTATGGCAGCCGGGATTATGTGGCACGAACCCCGGCAACGGCAGGCGAGGCGCGCTACCGCAACTGTTCCTGGATCGGCTTTGACGATTCCCTCGCCCATATGCCCACGGCGCGCTGGCTGGCATCGAAGCGGGAAGGGCGCCAGCCGGAGCTACGCTGCAGCCGCGCCATGCTGGTCATGGATGGCGTGCGGGCCGGTGCCGGCCTCGGCGTGCTCGCCTGCGTGGCCGGCGATGAGGATCCGGCGCTGCAGCGGCTGACGCCACCGATCGCCGAATTGTCCGGCCAGCCGCTTTATCTGGTGGTGCACCGGGAATTGCGGGCCGTGCCGCGCATTCGCGCCACTTCGGCGGCGATTGTGGCGTTGATGGCGCGGCACCGGGCGCGGCTGGACGGCAAAATCTTGCCCGATCTTTCAAACGCCCCGATGGCACACAATATGTAAGCTCGCCATTGGATTTGATGGCCCGATTGCGGGATAATCCGGAATGGATCGTTTCAACGCCGACCGCCTGAGAATTTGGCGATTGTCGCGCTGGCAGACCGGTTTGCTGGCGGCGGTGGTCATTGCCCTCGGCCTGGCGGTCGCCGGGGTGGCGACAGTCCTGGTGGTGATCATCACCCCGATCTTCCTGGCCATCGCCCTGGCGCTGAAATATTTCGGCGGGACGTCGCAAAGGCGCGGCGGCTTTGCGGCGCGGGGCAAGGTCATCGATGCCGATTATGAAGTCATCGCCGTGGAAAACGATGCCGAGCCGGACCGCCCCGTCCGGGAATTCAAGAAGACGGGAACGCACAACGATTAGGCAGCGCCTCCTGGGGCCGATACCAGCTATGCGTAGATATTAGCTGGGATGCTTTTACAGCCCGCCTTGCCGAATACAGAATAGAGACGAAACAAATCCGGCCGGGCCGCGAGGCTTAGCGCCATCGCTATCCGTCGGGCCGATCCGGTCCGGAACCAGACCAGACATCAAAGGAAAGCTGCAGCCATGGAACAAAGACTGCTTGGTGGATCGGGATTCAAGGTCCCCGTGCTCAGCCTGGGCACGGGCACATTCGGCGGCGGCACCGACTTCTTCCGCGCCTGGGGTTCGACCGACGCGCAGGGCGCGACGCGGCTCATCGATATCTGCCTGGATGCCGGCCTCAACATGTTCGACAGCGCCGACATCTATTCCAAGGGTCTGGCCGAAGAAGTGCTGGGCAAGGCGATCGCCGGCCGGCGGGACAAGGTGATCATCTCCACCAAGGCGACCTTCGATTTCGGCCCCGGGCCGAACGATGTGGGATCGTCGAGGTATCATCTGATGCGCGCCGTCGAGGGCAGCCTGCGCCGCCTCGGCACCGACTATATCGACCTGTTCCAGCTCCACGGCTTCGACGCGCTGACGCCAATTGAGGAGACTTTGGGTGCGCTCGACGATCTCGTGCGCGCCGGCAAGATCCGCTACATCGGCTGCTCGAATTTCTCCGGCTGGCATCTGATGAAGTCGCTGGCGATCTCCGAGAAGTACGGCCTCGCCCGCCATGTGGCGCACCAGGCCTACTATTCGCTGATCGGCCGCGAGTATGAGTGGGAGCTGATGCCCCTGGCGCTGGACCAGAAGATCGGCACAGTGGTCTGGAGCCCCCTGGGCTGGGGCCGGCTCACCGGCAAGATCGGCCGCGGCAAGCTGCTGCCGAAGGAAAGCCGCCTGCATGAGACCGCGGCCGATGGCCCGCCGGTGACCGACGAGCATCTCTATCGCGTCACCGACGCGCTCGATGACATCGCGCACGAGACCGGCAAGACGGTGCCGCAGATCGCGCTGAACTGGCTGCTGCAGCGGCCGACCGTCGCCAATGTCATCGTCGGCGCACGTAACGAGGAGCAGCTCAAGGCCAATCTCGGCGCCACCGGCTGGACCCTGACGCCGGCGCAGATGTCGGTGCTGGATGACGCCAGCAAGACAACGCTGATCTATCCCTATTGGCACCAGCGCGGCTTCGCCGAGCGCAACCCGCCGCCGGTGCCGGTGTAGCTGCGCTACTGCGTTCCCACGAACACGTCGTCGGTCGCCAAATTGCCGGCCGTGAGGCCGTTCGTGTCCGGCATGTCTTTGAACGTCAGGACCGTGACCGAGAAGCCGACATTGACCCGCACTTCGACGTCATTGCCGGTATCGATGAAGGTCACAAGGCCGGCGCGCTGGGCGGTTGCGATGCCGCGGCTGTCGAACAGCGCGTCCAGATTGATCACATCCTGGCTGACGCCGCCGGCGGTCCTGTCAAAGCCGATCACCGTGTCGGGACCGTCGAGGATGTCCTTGTAGATCATCAGGTCCTTGCCGCCGCCGAGGTTGATTGTATCTGCGGCCTGGCTGCCGAAGACCGTGTCGTTGCCGTCGCCGGCGGTGATCACCTCCGCGCCAAGACCGCCTGTAATGTTGTCATCGCCGTTTCCGCCATCCAGGGTGTCGTTGCCATTGCCGCCGCCGGCGGTGATGACGTCATTGCCGTCGCCGCCGCTGAGGGAATCGGCCACCGGCGAGCCGCGGAGCGTGTCGTTGCCGGCCCCGCCTTCGACGCGGATGGCCGACTGCGCTTCGCTGGTGAAGAGATCGTTGCCGCCGCCCAGGAAGATTCCGGCATTGCCGGATGTGCCATTGGTGAAGGAGCCTTTCACGAGCACGACATCGTCGCCCGATCCGTCGGCCGGGTTGCTGCTGTCGGCATAGAACTGCACGCCGCCATTGATGCCGAGATTGGGGTTATTGTTGAGCGAGATGACGATGGTGTCGTTGCCGGCGCCACCCTCGAGCTGAATCGCCGCAAAGACGCTGTTGTAGATGATATCGAGGCTGTCATTTCCCTCACCGCCGAGCGCGACGGCGCCGTCATCGTCGCGCATCTTGTCGTTGCCGGCCCCGCCCTCGAGGATGTCGGCGCCCGGACCGCCTTCGAGTGAGTCTTTGCCGGCAAGTCCGCGCAAAGTGTCGGCGCCGCTGCCGCCGAACAGCGAGTCGTTGCCGCCCCCGTCGTTGCCGATCTCGATGCGGATAGTCTCGTCCACCTGTAGCGTGTCCGCCGCCAAGTCATCGGGCCCCTGATCGGTGATGATGGCGGTGGCCGTCAAATCGAATGGCGCGGTGCCGGGCCCGACAATGATCAGCAGGCCCTCCAATTCGGCAGGGGTCAACGTCCAGCTGCCATCGCTGTTCTTGGTGCCGGCCGAGAGGATCGCACTGCTGGGAAGTCCGGTGATCAGGACCTCCAGGGATTCCGAGCCGTCGGTGTCCGTGACTATGGCCGTGATGTCCAGCAGCGCCGCTTGCCCGCCGCTGGCGGGATCACCGATCAAGAGGTCGTTACCTTCAAGACCGCTGATCCGGTCGTTGCCGTCGCCGCCGACGAGCGTGTCGTTCCCCTGGGTGCCATTGATCGTCTTGTTGGCGGCTGCCACGACCAGGATATCCGGCACGATGAATATCGGCTGGTCGGCGATCGGCGTGATCGTCACGGCCAGGGTGCCCGTCTGCGACGCCCTGTCGCCGGGCCCGGACAGGCGCGGCTCCCGGCTGGTCGCGGTCACCGTCAGCGTGAAATCGTCGCTGCTATCAGGCGGCGGCGTGAGGGTCAGTCCGGCCAGCTGGGGCGGTGTCAGCGTCCAGGAGCCATCAGCGTTTTTGGTGCCCGCGGACAGCAGGGCACCCGCGGGCACACCCGTGATGGCAATCGTAACCACCTCGGCGGGATCGGTGACGACGACCTCGATATCCAGCGGGATGGTCGTATCCTCGGTGCCTGTCGCCGGTTGGAGAATCAGGACCGGCGCGTCGGGCGAGGGCAGAACCGTGATCGTCACGGTGGCGGGATTGCTGGCGGCGGCGCCGTCGCTTGCCTGATAGGTGAATTTATCGATGCCGTTGAAGTTCGCATTGGGCGTGTAGGTATAGGTGCCGTCGCCGTTGAGTTGGAGCGTGCCGTTATCAGGACCGTCGACCAGGACAGCCGTCAGCTTGTCGCCGTCAGGATCGTTGTCATTGCCGAGTACGCTGTCGGTGACGGCAACGTCTTCGTCCGTCACCGCCGCGTCGTTCGCTGCGACCGGAGCGTCGTTGACCGGCTGCACGGTGATGGTGACGGTGGCGATATTGCTGTCGAGGGGGCCATCGTCGCTGGCTTGGTAGGTGAATGTATCCGTGCCGTTGAAGTCGGTGTCGGGCGTATAGGTGAAGCTGCCGTCGTCGTTGAATATCAGCGTGCCGTTGTCAGGACCGTCGACCAAAATCGCCGTCAGCTTGTCGCCGTCGGCATCGGTGTCATTGCCGAGTACGCTGCCGTTGACCGCCGTGTCTTCCTTCGTAGCAGCCGCGTCGTCAACCGCGACCGGCACATCGTTGGTTCCGCCGACTGTGATAGTGACCGTGGCAAGGTTGCTGTCCGCCGTGCCGTCATTCACCTTGTAGGTGAACTCGTCGATGCCATTGAAATCCGCGTCGGGCGTATAAGTCATTGTGCCGTCGGCGTTGAACTGTAGCGTACCGTTCTCGGGGCCGTCGATCACCTGCACCGTCAGCTTGTCGCCATCCGCGTCGAAGTCATTGATGCGAACGTCGCTGGTTAGCGGTATATCCTCGTCCGTCGCCTTGTTGTCGTCGCGGGCGATGGGCGAGTCATTGACGGGGTTCACTGTGATGACGACCGTAGCGACATTGCTGTCAACGCTGCCGTCGTTCGTCTGATAGGTGAACTTGTCCGTGCCGTTGAAGTCAGCATCGGGCGTGTAGGTGAAGGTGCCATCGGCGTTGAATAGCAGCGCGCCATGCTGCGGCCCGTCGATCAGCAGCGCCGTCAGCTTGTCGCCATCCGGGTCGTTGTCATTGCCGAGCACGCTGCCGCTGACGGCAACGTCTTCATCCGTCGTCACCGCGTCGTCCGCGGCAACCGGAGCGTCATTGACCGGGACGACCGAGATGACGACCGTGGCGAGATTGCTGCCGGCCTTGCCGTCATCGGCCCGGTAGGTGAACTGGTCCGTGCCGTTGAAGTCTGCATTGGGCGTGTAGCTGTAGCTCCCGTCGGCATTGAACTGGAGCGTACCGTTTGCCGGGCCATCCACCAGAGTCGCCGCCAGCTTGTCGCCATCGGGGTCGCTGTCATTGCCGAGCACGCTGCCGCTGACGGCGGTGTCTTCATCGGTGACTGCGCTGTCATCCGCCGCGACCGGCGCGTCATTGACCGGATTGACTGTTACGGTGACCGTCGCGGTCGCGGTGCCGCCTTTCCCGTCATCCACCTGGTAGGTGAACTCGTCGATGCCGTTGAAGTCGAGATCCGGCGTGTAGCTGAAGGTGCCATCGGTGTTGAACTGCAGCGTGCCGTTGTCGGGGTCATCGATCAGCAGCGCCGTCAGCTTGTCGCCATCAGGATCGCTGTCATTGCCGAGCACGCTGCCGCTGACCGCGACGTCTTCGTCGGTAACCAGGGCATCGTTCGCGGCAACGGGATCGTCATTAACGGGAAGGACCGTGATGAACACGGTGGCCGGATTGCTGTCGGCCGCGCCGTCATTCGCCTGGTAGGTGAACTTGTCGATGCCGTTGAAGTCCGCATCGGGCGTATAGCTGAAGCTGCCGTCGTCATTGAGTTGCAGCGTGCCATGCTCGGGGCCGGCGATCAGCAGCGCCGTCAGCTTGTCGCCGTCCGGATCCGCATCGTTGCCGAGGATGCTGCCGCCGACGGCGACATCCTCGTCCGTGACAAACACGTCATTGGCCGCGACGGGCGCGTCATTGATCGGATTGACCGTTACCGTGACGGTTGCCGTCGCGGTGCCGCCCTTCCCGTCATCCGCTTTGTAGGTGAACGTGTCACTGCCGTTGAAGTCCGCGTTCGGCGTATAGGTGAAAGTGCCGTCGGCGTTGAAAAGAAGGGTGCCGTTGTCAGGACCATCGACCAGCGATGCCGTCAGCTTGTCGCCCTCGACGTCACCGTCATTGCCGAGAACAGCACCGCTGACGGCAACGTCCTCGTCGGTCACGACTGCGTCATCAGCCGCGGTTGGCGGGTCGTTGATCGGGTTAACGGTCAGGATGACGGTGGCGATGTTGCTGCCGGCCGTGCCGTCGTTCGCCTGGTAGGTGAATTTGTCAGTGCCGTTGAAATTCGCGTCAGGCGTATAGGTGAAGGTACCATCGGCGTTGAGTTGCAGCGTGCCGTGCTCCGGGCCGGCGATCAGCAACGCCGTCAGCTTGTCGCCGTCGGGGTCGCTGTCATTTCCCAGCACGCTGCCGGTGACGGCGATGTCCTCGTCGGTCTTGAAAGCGTCATCCGTTGCGACCGGCGGATCATTTACTGGGTTTACGGTTACGGTGACTGTCGCCGTGGCCGTGCCGCCATGACTGTCCTTCACGACATAGGTGATGGTATCCGTGCCGCTGAAGTCCGGGGCCGGCGTATAGGTGAGTGTGCCGTCATCGTTGATGACGACAGTGCCATTGCCGGCGCTGGCGGACTCGACGGTCAGGTCACCGCCGTCATTGGCTTGGTCATTAGCGAGAATGGCGACTGTTACAGCAGCGTCTTCGTCCGTGAGCGCGCTATCGTCGATTGCGATCGGCGGCGGAATGGGCGTGATCGTCTGTCCCAGCTCAATGGGAAATGGCAGAAAGGTCTGGACCTGAGCGGAGGTTGTGTATTCGAGGCTCGTCGCGGCCAGCCCGCCGGACGGCTGGCTCTCCTGCCCCAATTCGGGCGCGTCGTTGAATGGCGTGAAGCCGCCGCTCGACTCCGGAATCTCCGGCTGCTTGTTCGCGGACTGCGCTGGGTCCCGGCCGCCGGGTCGGCCCAGCAACGCATCCGGAAAGATGGTCTGCCCCTGCGGTGAGACAAAGAGCGGCAAATCCTCCAGCCGGAGGCTCTCGAGATAGCCGACGAGGATGACCTCCCCGCCATTGATGGTCAGGACGAGGTCATCGCCGCGCACTGCGGTTTCGGCTGCATCCGGATCGAACGCGAACTGCGCCTTTGCAAGCCCCGCGAGA
Source organism: uncultured Alphaproteobacteria bacterium (assembly GCA_963816235.1). Classification (GTDB taxonomy): domain Bacteria; phylum Pseudomonadota; class Alphaproteobacteria; order Dongiales; family Dongiaceae; genus DATKFM01. Next base: position 301,677 of record CAWFKD010000004.1, read on the forward strand.
TCGACAACGACACGCTCGCCGGATCGTGGAAGCGGAATCAGCGTGGTGCCATCGGTTGCTATTGCGGCTTCAACGGCAGCGCGCGATGTCAGCTCATCGGCGACGGCGCCAGGCCTGCGATCTACGAACATTTCGCGCTCATCCGCCCGTCAGTGAGGCCGCCAATTCCCTGCAGGTTGCGGTCCGACGCGATTTCCATGTCCTGATTTTGTTCCTGAGGCGGCGATGTTGCAAAAATTGTTTGCATTGGGAATAGCTCCGGCATACCCGGCGGCTTTCTGCCAGCGTCATACTTGTGGAATGCCGATGATTGTCGATGCAATTGGACGTTGGTCCAATCCGCGCCGATTGAGTCTGCAGACTTTCGCGCTTCGATCTGTGCACGAATATGGTTAACGCCGGCAGCGCCGGCGGTTGCGAGATCAGCCGTAGCCGGCGCGCTTCAGCCGCATGATCGTTTCGTCGAGCGCCGACAGGAAGCGCGAACGGTCGCGGGCGGCGAAGGGCTTGGGGCCGCCGGTGATCTCGCCCATCGCGCGCAGGTCCTGCATCAGGTTGCGGGTGGCCAACGCCATGCCGACGGAAGATTCGGTGAAGGGCTTGCCGCCGGGGCCGATGACCTCGGCGCCCGCCTTCACGCAACGGCTGGCCAGCGGGATATCGGAGGTGATGACGATGGCGCCACCAGCTGCCCGCTCGGCGATCCAGTTGTCGGCGGCATCGAAGCCGCCGTCGACGATCACCCGCTCGATCAGCGGTGTTTGCGGTACCTGCATGAAGCTGTTGGCCACCACCCAGACCTTCAGGCCATAGCGGCCGGCGACCCGGTAGACCTCGTCCTTCACCGGGCAGGCATCGGCATCAATGTAGATCTGGATCGGGCCGGGCATGGGGTTGTCGGTTTCAGCCGAAAAGCAAAGAAGGGCCGCCCTAACGGACGGCCCTTCCATTGTCGAACCGCGTTCCGGCGCAGCCGGCCGGAAAAACGCCGGTCAGGCGCCGGAACCCTCGATAGAGGCGAGGATCCAGGTCACCTCACGCGACGACCGCGGACAAAGACAATGAGACACTGGATCACCTCCTTTCTGTTGTTGAATGGACACCCTTGATATATCCGCCCACATCGCGCTTTGGAAGTAGGTAGTATTCTGCGGCCTTGAACACTTCCGCGGCCGCGGTAGAATTTCGAGCCTTGCAATAAATATGTTATATTTCAAATAGATAATCTCGGAATCACGGCATGGATGTGGCTGACGATCACTTAGAACTCCAAACCTTGCCCCTAGCGCCCAGCGGTTGACGCCAGCCGCCGCCGCCCCTATTTTCCCGCCACCTCACAAGAGGGAAGTGACCATGGCCCCGAGGGGCCCCGCCCGTCCGCGAGTTTCGCGCACGGGCGCGTTTTCGTTTTTGGCCCTAACCGACCGGGATTTGCGACCGCATGTTTGAAAACCTGACCCAGCGCCTGGGCGATGTGTTCGACCGGCTGACGCGCCGCGGCGCGCTCAGCGAGGCCGACGTCGACGCCGCCATGCGCGAGGTGCGGGTGGCCCTTCTGGAAGCCGACGTAGCGCTGCCGGTGGTCAAGGACTTCATCGACAAGGTGAAGGCCAAGGCGGTCGGCGAGACCGTGATCAAGAGCGTCACCCCCGGCCAGATGGTGGTGAAGATCGTCCATGATCACCTGGTGGAGACACTGGGTGCGGAGAGCGTCGCTCTGAACCTCCAGGCGACGCCGCCGGTGCCGATCCTGATGGTCGGCCTCCAGGGTTCGGGCAAGACCACCACCACGGCCAAGATCGCCATGCGCCTCACCAACCGCGAGCGCAAGCGGGTGCTGATGGCATCGCTGGATACGCGCCGCCCGGCCGCGATGCAGCAGCTGGCGGTGCTGGGCGAGCAGACGGGCGTCGATACCCTGAACATCGTGCCGGGCGAGCCGCCGCTGGCGATTGCCAAGCGCGCGGTCGTGACGGCGAAGCTCGGCGGCTATGACGTGCTGATGCTGGATACCGCCGGCCGCCTGCATGTGGATGACGACCTCATGCGGGAAGTGGCGGCGGTGCGCGACGCCACATCGCCGGCGGAGACGCTGCTGGTCGCCGATGCCATGACCGGCCAGGACGCCGTGAATGTGGCGCAGAATTTCAAAGACCGGGTCGGCCTCACCGGAATCGTGCTGACCCGCGTCGATGGCGATGCCCGCGGCGGCGCAGCGTTGTCCATGCGCGCGGTCACCGGCTGCCCGATCAAGCTGCTGGGCGTCGGCGAGAAGCTGGACGCGCTGGAGGATTTCCATCCCAGCCGCGTTGCCGGCCGCATCCTCGGCATGGGCGACGTGGTCGGCCTGGTGGAAAAGGCGGCCGAGACCATCGAGCGCGACGAGGCGGAGAAACTGGCCGCCAAGCTCGAGAAGGGCAATTTCGATCTCAACGATCTGTCGCAGCAATTGAAGCAGCTGCAGAAGATGGGCGGTCTCGGTGGCGTCATGGGCATGCTGCCGGGCGTCGGCAAGATCCAGAAGCAGCTCTCGCAAGCCAACATCGACGAGCGCATCCTGAAGCGGCAGCAGGCGATCATCTCCTCCATGACCAAGGAGGAGCGCAAGAAGCCGGAACTGATCAAGGCCTCGCGCAAGCAGCGCATCGCCAACGGCTCGGGCGTCAGCGTCGCCGACGTCAACAAGCTGCTGAAGCAGCATTTGGAAATGCAGCGGATGATGAAGCAGATGAAAAAGCTCGGCCAGAAAGGCCTGATGCGCCAGGGCCTGTCGGCCCTGATGCCGCGGCATTGAGGCGGGAGCAGCAACAGCGATGATTGATCACGTTTCCCTTGGCGTCACCGATTTCGAGCGCAGCAAGAAGTTTTACGATGCGGTGCTCGCGACGCTGGGCATGAAGCGCTACTACGATCATGACGGCGGCAGCGGCTATGGCCTCAGCGCTGAGAAACCGTTCTTCTGGATCGGCACGCCGCTGGATGAAGGCCGGCCGGCACGCGCCAGCGGCGGCACGCATATCTGCTTCGCCGCCGCCAACCGCAAGGCGGTCGATGAATTTTTCCGCGCGGCGATATCGGCCGGCGCGAAAGATGACGGCAAGCCGGGCCTGCGCCCGATCTATCACCCCGGCTATTACGGCGCCTTCGTCCTGGATCCCGATGGGCACAAGATCGAAGCCTGCTGTCACAAGCCGGAATGAACAACCCGAATTGAAAAACGCACGTACCTGAGAAAGAGGAGCAGAGACTAAATGTCACTCAAAATTCGCATGACCCGCGGCGGCACCAAGAAACGTCCCTTCTACGGCATCGTCGTGGCCGACGGCCGCGCCCCGCGCGACGGCCGCTTCATCGAGAAGATCGGCACCTACAACCCGATGCTGGCCCACGACAATCCGGAGCGGGTCAAGTTCGATGCCGAGCGCATGAAACATTGGCTGAGCGTCGGCGCACAGCCCTCCGAGCGCATCGCCATCTTCCTGCATAGGGCCGGCATGGGTGCCGCACCGGTGCGCCGCGACCAGACGCAGCAGCATCTGCCGAAGAAGAAGGCGCAGGAGCGCGCGCAGGCCGCGACGGCTGCCGCTGCGGCGCCAGCCGCTGCCCCGGCTGCCGCTCCGGCCGCAGACGCGCCGGCTGCGAGCTAGCAGCCAAGACGCAGCGCGGGACTCGAGTCCATGTCCGACCGCATCCTCATCGGCGTCATCGTCGGCGCCCATGGCGTGCGCGGCGAGGTGAAGATCAAGAGCTTCACCGCCGCCGCCGTGGATGTGGCCGCCTATGGTCCGGTGACCGACGAGGCGGGGACCCGGCAGCTGAAGCTGAAGCCGGTTGGCGAGGCCAAGGGCACCGTCGTGGCGCGGATCGACGGTATCGCCGACCGCAACGCCGCCGAGGCGTTGAAAGGCCTGCGGCTCTATGTCGCCCGCTCGGCCCTGCCGGATACCGGCGAGGATGAGTTCTACTGCGCCGACCTGATCGGCTTGCCACTGCAGTTGAGCGACGGCAGCGCCTATGGCCGGATCAAGAATGTGGAGGATTTCGGCGCTGGGGATGTAGTGGAGATCGCCCTGGAGGCCGGCGGCACCGAGTTCCAGCCGCTGACCCGCCGGATTTTTCCCGACCTGGACCCGAAAGCCGGCCGGGCCGTCATCGAACCGCCCGCCGTGGTGGAGGTTAAGCCGGACCTGGAGCAGGAAAGGGCGGCCGCCCATGGCTGACGCCCCGTCGCCCCGCTGGACCGTCCGGGTCCTGACCTTGTTTCCGGAAATGTTCCCGGGACCCCTGGGCCAATCCCTGGCCGGCAAGGCCCTGGAGGCCGGGATTTGGGACCTGGAAACGGTGGACATCCGCGGCTTTGCACGCGATAAACACCGCACCGTCGACGACGCCCCGTTCGGCGGTGGCCCCGGCATGGTGATGCGGCCCGACGTGCTCGACGCGGCAATTTCCGCGGCGCTCGGCGATGGCCGCGGTCCGGTGGTCTATCTCAGCCCGCGCGGGCGCCTGCTGACCCAGGCGGTGGTGCGGGAACTGGCGGCCCAGCCGGCATTGACGCTGCTCTGCGGCCGCTATGAAGGGGTGGATGAACGGGTGCTGGAGGCGCACGGCATCGACGAGATCAGCCTCGGCGATTTCGTGCTGTCGGGCGGCGAGCCGGCGGCGATGGCGCTGATCGATGCGGTGGTGCGGCTGTTGCCCGGGGTGGTGGGCGCGCCGGCGACGCTGGATGAAGAGAGTTTCGAGCGGGGATTGCTGGAGTATCCCCATTACACCCGTCCGGCCGAATGGCTGGGGCGGCAAGTGCCGGAGGTGCTGATCTCCGGCCATCATGAACGGATCAAGGCCTGGCGATTGGCCCAGGCGGAAGCGGCGACAAAGAACCGGCGGCCGGATATGTGGGCCCGCTATGTCGCCGAGCGGAACAGAGAAGAAGGACGACGACCATGACCCTGACGACCATCCAACAGCTCGAGCTGGAGCAGATCGAAAAAGCCAAGGGCGGCAAGAAGATTCCGGATTTCGCGCCCGGCGACACGCTGCGCGTCGACGTCAAGGTGGTGGAAGGCACGCGCGAGCGTATCCAGGCCTTCGAAGGCGTCTGCATCGGCCGCAAGAATGCCGGCCTGAACTCCTCCTTCACCGTGCGGAAGATCTCCTACGGCGAAGGGGTGGAGCGCGTGTTCCCGCTCTACAGCCCGCGCCTGGCCACGATCGAGGTGGTGCGCCGCGGCGATGTCCGCCGCGCCAAGCTCTATTATCTCCGCACCCGCCGCGGCAAGTCGGCGCGCATCCTCGAGAAGACCGGCGGCGCCGTCGCCAGCGATCTGACCCCGGAAGCATTGGCCGAGACCACAAGCGCATCGTAGGGCCGAACGCCCCGGGATTGCGGCGGCCGCATCTGCGGCCGAGTTTGATACGGAACCACCATGTCGCAAAAGCCGCGCACCCTCTTCGACAAGATCTGGGACAGCCATCTGGCCCACCGGCAGGATGACGGCACCTGCCTGATCTATGTCGACCGGCATCTGGTGCATGAAGTGACCAGCCCGCAGGCCTTCGAAGGCCTGCGCGCCAGCGGCCGCAAGGTGCACCGGCCCAGCGCCACGCTGGCGGTGGCCGATCACAATGTGCCGACCACCGACCGCAGCAAGGGCATCGAGGACGAGGAGTCCCGCATCCAGGTGGAAACCCTGGAGAAGAACTGCCGCGAGTTCGGCATCACCTACTATTCGATGGACGATATCCGCCAGGGCATCGTGCACATCATCGGCCCCGAGCAGGGCATGACCCAGCCGGGCATGACCATCGTCTGCGGCGACAGCCACACCTCGACCCATGGCGCCTTCGGCGCGCTGGCCTTCGGCATCGGCACGTCTGAAGTGGAGCATGTGCTGGCGACCCAGACGCTGATCCAGCAGCCGGCGAAGAACATGCGCATCGCCGTCGAGGGCGACCTGCCCGTGGGCGTGACGGCGAAGGACCTGATCCTGGCGATCATCGGCAAGATCGGCACCGCCGGCGGCACCGGCCATGTGATCGAGTATGCCGGCCAGGCGATCCGCGATCTGTCGGTGGAAGGGCGGATGACCGTCTGCAACATGTCGATCGAGGCGGGCGCCCGCGCCGGCCTGATCGCTCCCGATGAAAAGACGTTCGAATATCTGAAGGGCCGCCCCATGGCGCCGAAGGCGGGCCAGTGGGAACAGGCCGTCGCCTATTGGCGTACGCTGCCCTCGGATGCCGGCGCTTTCTACGACAAGGAAGTGGTGCTGCGCGCCGCCGACATCGTGCCGCAGGTGACCTGGGGAACCAGCCCGGAAGACGTGCTGCCGATCACGGCGAAAGTGCCGAACCCCGCCGACGTGGCCGATGAAGGCAAGCGCAAGGCGATCGAGCGGTCGCTGGCCTATATGGGCCTGACGCCGGGCACGCCGTTGAGCGAAGTGAAAGTGGACCGCGTCTTCATCGGCTCCTGCACCAATGGCCGCATCGAGGATCTGCGGGAAGTCGCCAAGGTCGCCCAGGGGCGCAAGGTGGCGTCCCATGTGCAGGCGATGGTGGTGCCTGGCTCCGGCCTGGTGAAGGAACAGGCCGAGCAGGAAGGCCTCGACAAGATCCTGACCGCCGCCGGCTTCGAATGGCGCGAGCCCGGCTGCTCCATGTGCCTGGCGATGAACGCCGACAAGCTGCAGGAAGGCGAACGCTGCGCCTCCACCTCCAACCGCAATTTCGAAGGCCGCCAGGGCCGCGGCGGACGCACGCACCTTGTGAGTCCCGCCATGGCCGCCGCCGCCGCCGTCACCGGCCACCTCACGGATATCCGCAAGCTTTCCTAGGGTGTCTTCGACGGCGTGGACTCGCCTAACCTATTGAAATTACAAAGATCACAACTGGGCGAGGCGCCCGATTGGTCCTTGCCGCGGATGGCCAGGGTTAGCTAACCTTTTGATATCGGCACCGTCGCGCGCACCCGGAGGGCTACTGGGCGAGAACGTACGCGGTGCTTTTTTGTTGGAGGAGATTGATGAGGAAGGGCTTTCTGTTGAGTGCGGCGCTATCGGTCCTGGTCCTGCCATTGGCGGCGCTGGCCGGCGACGCGCTGAGCGGCGATCAGATCCGGTCCTTGCTGTCCGGCAATACCGTGCAGGGCAGCATGGAAGCGACCGGCGTCTATACCGAATTCTACGCCGCCGACGGCACGATCAAAGGCAAGGATTCCGCCGGCAAGGGCTATGCCGGCGCCTGGACCATCGATGGCGACAATATGTGCTTCCAGTACGGCTCGGACCCCGCCGCCTGCTGGCAGGTGTCCAAGGAAGGCGACCAGATCCAGTGGCTGAGCGACGGCAAGGTCGACGGCACGGGCACCATTGTCATGGGCAATCCGAACAATTTTTAACGGTCCGTTAGCCATTTCCGCTGTTCGCTATCCCGATTGAACTCTGTCGTGGCCGCCGGTGCGATCACCGGCGCCCGAGTTTCATGGGGGATCATATGGCGTATGGTGGATTCTGGGTCCGGGTGGTGGCGTACTTCATCGACAGCATCATCTTGCTCGTCCTGCTTGGCGTTTTGTATTTCGCCCTATCCGCTGTCGGACTCATTGATTTCGCGGCAATCTCGGCGCTTGTCGACGAATCGTCGATGCAGCCCGGCGCCGAACCAAGCCCGGAACTGATGATGGAAATGACCCGCCAGATGGTGATTTTATATTTGGGCGTGTTCCTCTTGGCTTGGCTTTATGACGCGCTGCTGACCTCTTCACTCATGCAGGCCACCCCGGGCAAGTTGGTTTTCGGCCTGCGGGTTACCACGGCCGACGGCGAGCCGATCGGCTTTGGCCGCGCCACCGGGCGTTTTTTCGGCAAGATCGTTTCGGGAATGATCTTCAACGTCGGCTACCTCATGGTTGCCTTCACCTCGCGCAAGCAGGGGCTGCACGACATGATCGCCAATACGGTGGTCGTGCACGCCTAGGCGCCGATCGACCCCGCTTGTGAAGGGCGGTTTCCCTGTGTAATGACTCCGCTCCTGCCGGACCGGCCGGCGGGAGCGGAGGCTCCAGACCATGCAGAAATTCACCAGTTTGACCGGCGTCGCGGCGCCCTTGCCGATGATCAATGTCGATACCGACATGATCATTCCCAAGCAGTTCCTGAAGACCATCAAGCGGACCGGTCTCGGCAAGAACCTGTTCGACGAGATGCGCTACAACCAGGACGGCAGCGAGAAGCCCGGCTTCGTGCTGAATCGCCCGGCCTACCGCAAGGCGAGCATCCTGGTGTCCGGCGCCAATTTCGGCTGCGGCTCCTCGCGCGAGCATGCGCCCTGGGCGCTCCTGGATTTCGGCATCCGCTGCGTCATCGCGCCGAGCTTCGCCGACATCTTCTACAACAACTGCTTCAAGAACGGCATCCTGCCGATCAAGCTGCCGCAGTCCGAAGTGGACAAGCTGATGGACGATGCCGAGCGCGGCGCCAATGCAATCATCAGCATCGATCTGGAGAAGCAGGAGATCCGCGGCCCCGATGGCGGCTGCATCAAGTTCGAGCTCGACGCCTTCCGCAAGCATTGCCTGCTGAACGGCCTCGACGACATCGGGCTGACGCTGGAGAAAGCACCGTCGATCGAAAGCTTCGAAGCCAGGAACCGCACCAGCCAGCCCTGGCTGTGGTCGTAAGAGGGTTCACCACAAAGTCACAAAGAACACGAAGCAGAAGTTAGAACCACAGATGCACACAGATGGACACAGATAAGGTTTTTCGTGCGCCGTAGGCGCGCATCGTTTCTCATCTGTGTTTATCTGTGTGCATCTGCGGTTTCATCTCCTTCGTGTTCTTTGTGCCTTTGTGGTGAAATTAAATTCAAACACGGACACATCATGCCCAAGAACAAGAATCTCCTGATCCTCGCCGGCGACGGCATCGGCCCGGAAGTGATGCGCCAGGTGCAGCGGGTCATCGGCTGGCTCGACAAGAAGCGCGCGGTGTCGTTCGATGTCGGCGAGGCGCTGGTCGGCGGCTGCTCGCTCGATAAGCATGGCGTGCCGCTGACCGATGCCGTCATGGATCAGGCGATGAATGCCGATGCGGTGCTGCTCGGCGCCGTCGGCGGTCCGAAATGGGACAATCTGCCGTTCGAGAAGAAGCCGGAACGCGGCCTGCTGCGCCTGCGCAAGGACATGGAGCTGTTCGCCAACCTGCGGCCGGCGCTGGTGTTCGACGCGCTGGTGGACGCCTCGACGCTGAAGCCCGATCTGGTGCGCGGGCTCGACCTGATGATCGTGCGCGAGCTCACCGGCGGCGTCTATTTCGGCTCGCCCCGCGGCATCGAGACGCTGCCCGACGGCTCGCGCCGGGGCATCAACACCCAGGTCTACACGACGGCGGAGATCGTCCGCGTCGCCCGCGTGGCGTTCGAGCTGGCGCGCAAGCGCAACCGCAAGCTCTGCTCCGTCGAGAAGGCGAACGTGATGGAGAGCGGCGTGCTCTGGCGCGAGGAAGTGACCAAGCTGCATGCCGAGTACAAGGACGTGGAGCTGTCGCACATGTACGCCGACAACTGCGCCATGCAGCTGGTGCGCTATCCCAAGCAGTTCGATGTGATCGTGACCGACAATCTGTTCGGCGACCTGCTGTCGGATTGCGCGGCGATGCTCACGGGCTCGCTCGGCATGCTGCCCTCGGCGTCGCTGGGCGCGCCCGATGCCACCGGCCGGCGCAAGGCGCTGTACGAGCCGGTGCATGGCTCCGCACCCGATATCGCCGGCAAGGACCTGGCCAATCCGCTGGCGGCGCTGCTCAGCTTCTCGATGATGCTGCGCTATTCGTTCGATCTCATCGCCGATGCCGATCTGATCGACAAGGCGGTGCAGGAAGTTCTCAGCGCCGGTGTGCGCACCGGCGACATCGCCACGCCCGGCAGCAGCAAGGTGTCGACGACAGCCATGGGCGATGCGGTGCTGAAGGCGCTGGACCGGCTGGCGGCTTAGGCGCCAGTTTTTATAGGCGTTCCAAAGCGGCGGTGCCTTGTGACTTTTATCACAGGATTTCGGTGATGCCGGTCACGAATTCCCCTGGGGATCGCGCAAGTCAGTGACATCGGTCACTCGCAATTGGCCGGTAACCACGTATGTCTCCCCCACGGGCGCACCAAGCGCTCTTCCAAAATGGAGGAAGACATGAAGTCGCGTCTCGTTGTGACGGTGAGTTCCCTGGCGATTGCCGCGGTGGCGTCTTTGGCGTCGCTGCAGATCGCGGCGCCGGTCCGCGCGGATTCAACCACAATGAAAACCAGCACGGCGGCGCAGAATCACCGCACCAACTCGGCGGTGCTCAACACGCTGTCTCATATTCAACTGCAATGCTCGGTCGGCGGCGGCGGCGACGTGGCCGCGACCGTGCGGGTGTATCAACCAGACTCCGGGCACCATCCCGGCAGGCAAGCTCGTCTCCTGGACCGTGATCAAGGAAGGCACGACGGCGAAGCAGAAGGGCAGCATGACGCTGCCGACCAGTCTGCAGCCGAATCAAAGCGCCTTTGTCGGCTCGACGATCATTCTCTCCCAGCAGGTCTGCACCGCCAGCGTGGCGCTCTAAGCACTACGCTCCGAACTGCGAACCGGGGGCATGTCCCATAGGGGACATGCCCCTTTTCATTGGGTCGCGGGTGGCCGCCCAGCCGCGACCGGCCATTGAACCTCGGCCGGCCGATTCGCCAGAAACCCCAGAATGTGGCAGACTTGCCACAGTTTCCGGTGAACTCGCCGGGCCACGATTTCGCCACGCCTGCCCCCATGACCCCATGGTAAACGGCAGCGATTAACCTGGGGGTTTATCGTGATTATCAAAGGTCTATGGATGGGGGTGCTGGCAGCGGTCCTGCTTGCCGTGGCAAGTCCGGCTTCGGCCTGCAACTGCCAAAAAGAGGCGATCATCAAGGAGCGGGGTACCTTGTCGGCCAATGTGCCCGACTGGCCCGTTCCGCCGGCTATTCCGCCGCAGAAGGTGACGCCAGCAACCGCCGGCTGACGGTAATTACCGTCCGATTGCTGGGGCTTAGGGTCATGAGCGGGGCCGCGCCGCTGCGGCTCCCGAGGTTAGCGCATCCGCCTCGACATCCGGGTCGAGGCCGGGTTATGATTGCGCCGCCTGTTTTCCTGTGAGGGAGGCATTGGTCATGATGCGTGCATTGACTGCCATTACCGCTTTCGTCGCCCTTGCCGGTGCGACACTGCCGGCCTTCGCCTGCATGGAACATGATACGACCGCGCAGTCCACACCCGCAGACCGTGGTGGATTCCGGCACGCCGCCGATGACCCCGATCCCCACCGACACGCCGAAAACGGGCGGCTAGACGGATTTCGCTCTGGGTTTTCCAGCCGGAAAGGGCCGCCCAGAGCGGCCCTTTTGATTAGGTCCTTTTCGCGCCGCCCCAGTCCCCGGAAGGACGGGCGGCAGCAACGAACGGGAATGTTAGAGGATTGCCATGGGCTACAGAGTTGCAGTGATTGGTGCCACGGGAAATGTCGGCCGCGAGATGTTGCAGACGCTGGCTGACCGCGAATTTCCCGCCGATGACGTGATCGCGCTTGCCTCCGAACGTTCGGCGGGCAGCGAGGTCTCCTTCGGCGAGGATAAGGTCCTCAAGGTCTATGACCTGGCCACGTTCGATTTCAAGGGCGTCGACATCGCCCTGTCCTCGCCGGGCGCCAAGGTCTCGGCGGTGCACAGCCCGCGCGCGGCGGCGGCCGGCTGCGTGGTCATCGACAACACCTCGCACTTCCGCATGGAGCCCGACGTGCCGCTGGTGGTGCCGGAGGTGAATCCGCGGGCGATCGACGGCTATGCCAAGCGCAACATCATCGCCAACCCGAACTGCTCCACCATTCAGATGGTGGTGGCGCTGAAGCCGCTGCACGACCTCGCCAAGATCAAGCGCGTGGTGGTGGCGACCTACCAGTCCGTCTCCGGCGCCGGCAAGGAAGGAATGGATGAGCTGTTCGAGCAGACCCGCGCCATCTACATGAACGCCCAGGTGCAGCACTCCAAATTCACCAAGCAGATCGCCTTCAATGTCATCCCCCATATCGACGTGTTCATGGAGGATGGCTACACGAAGGAAGAGTGGAAGATGGGGGTGGAGACCAAGAAGATCCTGGATCCCGAACATCGCCGTCACCGCCACCTGCGTGCGGGTGCCCGTGTTCATCGGCCATGCCGAGGCGGTGAATGTCGAATTCGAGCGGCCGATCTCGGTCAATGAAGCGCGCGCGGCGCTGAAGCGGGCGCCGGGCCTGTCGGTGATCGATCACCGCGCCGACGAAGGCTATGCCACGCCGCTGGAATGCGCCGGCGACGACCTCGTCTTCGTCAGCCGCATCCGCAAGGACCCGACGATCGAGAACGGCCTATCGCTCTGGGTGGTGTCGGACAATCTGCGCAAGGGTGCCGCCCTCAACGCCATCCAGATCGCCGAGGCCCTGATCGGCAAGCATCTGGCCAAGCCGGAGAAGAAGCTCGCTCTCGTCGGGAAGCGGTAGGGCCGCCGCCATAAGAAACGTTCACCACAAAGTCACAAAGGACACGAAGAAAATGTAGGGGCGACCTGCGGTCGCCCGGCTTTGCAACTCGTGCAGCGTCACCAGCGGCGACCGCAGGTCGCCCCTACGAAGATCTTCGTGTCCTTTGTGACTTTGTGGTGAGCTCTCTTCTTGCGCTACTGCGGCAAGTCAGGTTTCGCCGTCGTGCCTCAAAATCTGATCCTACACCGCGCCGGCAAAGCGGTCTTCGAGATAGGCCCGCTCCGAAGCGGCGTCTCGCGCCGAGTTGAGAAAACGCACCCAGGCCTGCTTCTCGTGCCACACGGGCCCCAGTTCCCAGACGCAGTAGGCTCCCTTGTGCCTGTTGTCCCGCGGGAAGAGTGCAAAGCCGGACATCGCCGCGTCCTGCTTGTAGTAGACGGACTCCCAGAGCTCGTTATTGCCGCGCCAGGTGCTGATGATCAGGAAGAAGAATTCCTCGCCGCAGAAATGCAGCACCACGAAGCCCAGCTCGCTGTCGAGCTCGAGCCGACCCGCTTTAGCTTCAGCCGTCAAATAGTCGCGAGCCATCTGGCGGATGCCGCCGGGCACCGGCGCCTCGGCGCGGGCGAGGTCGTACCATTTCAGCCGCGCACCGTTCAGCTCGATTCCCGCCTGGGGCGTCACCAGCTTCGGATGATGGCGATAGGCGGGGTCCAGATATTTCAGGCCGCCGCTTTTCTTCGGAGCATGATCGTTCATGGCCCGCATCATAGCAGGCCCTTCGGCTTCAGCGCTTTCGGGAAATCGTCTATTTTAGCTCTCTACTGACATGCCTCAAAGCTGCCAGGCTACTTCGCCGCCTCGCTGGCGACGTTGGCGCGCGTTAAGCCGATATCAGCGAAAATATCCGCGCCGCTGTTGCGCTATCGCCGCAGCGGCGCGGATGCAAAACCCCCGCCAGGGAAGGCCGAGGGTTATTTGAGACAGACGGCCTCCACATTGTTGCCGTCGGGATCCAACAGGAACGCGGCATAGTATTTGGGGCTGTAGTCGGCGCGCAGCCCCGGTGCGCCGTGGTCGCGGCCGCCGGCTTTCAAGCCGTCCTTGTGAAACTTATCGACGGAAGCGCGATCTCCGGCGCGGAAGGCGACATGCACGCCGCCGGGGCTCTTGCCATTGGCAAGATGCAGCCATAGCGCCGGTTCGCCGGGCGGGCCGACGCCGGCGCCGGAGTCATCCTGCGAGCAAAGCACATATCCCAAACCCGCAAGTGCCTCTTTGTAGAAACGGACGCTCGCGGCCACGTCCTTCACCTTCAGACCAATATGATCATACATCCATGACCTCCAGAGTTGGCGTTCAGCCCAGGGCGAGCCGGCATTCGGTTTTCGACCGAAGCCGCGCCCAAGGACGTCATGGCCTGTGTCGTAGCAGGCGCCGCGCAGATCGCGCTTTCAGAAAATTGCTATTCTGCGGCGCCATCACGCGCGTCGCCGCTTCAGAGCTGCCACGGATACCTCTCGGTCTCGCTGCCGATATCGGCGCGCGACAGACCGATGTCGGAGAGCAGGCGATCGTCGAGGCCGCAAAGCATCATGCGCTGGCGGCGGCACTGATTGTATCGTGCGAGCCACGCACAGGCCCGCGCCAGGCAGGTCTCGACGGATGAAGGATGCGCTGCGGTTTCCCTGCCGGCAGGCGCGGGCGGCGAGAACAGGTCACAGGGTCTCGGTTCGAAGGTCATCGTTGTCTCCTTGAGCTGGCGGCCGGCGGTGCGACGGCCGCGTCATCTCAGGGCAATAGACAACCTTGATCTGCCGGGAATGCTTCGTCCGGCGCCGAAGTGATTCAGCGCACGCGCTTCGGCGGGAAATCGAATTTCGTCGGCCGCAGCCGGTCTTGGGTCGGCACCAGCAGCAGCTCCTCGGTGCCGGCCTCGGCGGAGGCAACGATAACCGCGTGAATGGCGGTCGCCGCGAAGCCGAGGGTGAATTCGAGATCGCTCATGTAGAGATGATGGCCGAGGAACAGGGCGGCGAAGCAATCGCCGGCGCCGTGGGGCGGCGCGTTGTAGCGCGGCGTCGCCACCACCCAGGCGGCATCCTTCGACACCGCCAGGGTCTCGATGGAATTGGCGGGCCCGTCCTCGCGCAGCAGGCTGGTGATGACCACGGTCGCGCCCGCGCGCATCTTGGCCAGGAAGGCATCGGCGGCGGACAGGGCCGCGGCGAGCGTATTGGTCTTGCCGCCGGTCAGGTATTCCAGCTCATAGGCGTTGGGGAAGGCGAAGTCCGCCAGGGGCAGCAGCTTGTCGGCGAAGATCGGCGGCACTTCCGGCTTGACGAACAAGCCATGGGGCAGGTCGCCCATCACGGGGTCGCAGGCATAGACGGCCGAGGGGTTCTGCGCGCGCACCCGCCGCACCGCCTGGGCCACCGTATCGCCATTGCCGACGGCGCCGAGATAGCCGCTGAGCACGGCGTCGCAGGCGGCCAGCACGCCCAGCTCGTCCAGACCGGTCACCACCTCGGCCACTTCGGCCGCCTCGGGAAAACGGCCGCGCCAGGTCTTGTAGCCCAGATGGTTGGAAAGATAGGCGGTCTCCACCGGCCAGACCGTGTGGCCCAGGCGCTGCAGCGTGAACTGAGCGGCGGCGTTGCCCACATGGCCATAGGCGACGCGGGACTGGATGGACAGGATGTTCATGCCGGGAAAGTCCATTAAATCGGGCGGTTACGCAACCTGACCCCAGTTAGCCCGGCGCCGCCTGCTTGTCACGGGAGGTCTGTCGGCTATAGTCCCGCCGCCCCGGTTTTGGGGTTTTCATCCACGGACCGGACCGATGCCCAGACCCGCCCATGCTTAGACCAGCCCGCCCGCGCCGCAGCGTCCTCTATATGCCGGGCTCCAATGCCCGGGCGCTGGAGAAGGGCCGCAGCCTGCCGGCCGACGTGCTGATCCTCGACCTCGAGGACGCGGTGGCGCCCGATGCCAAGCGCGACGCCCGCACCCAGGTGGTGGAGGCGGCAAAGGCCGGCGGCTATGGCGGGCGCGAGATCGTCATCCGGGTCAACAGCCTGAATACACCCTGGGGCTATGCCGATCTGGTCGCGGCCGCGACCGCCGGCGCCGATGCGATCCTGCTGCCGAAGACCGAGAACCCGGAGAATGTTCGCCAGGCCGTGACCGTGCTGGAGGCTAACAGCGCACCGGCCGATCTCGCCATCTGGTGCATGATGGAAACGCCGCGGGCGGTGCTGAATGCCGAGGCGATCGCGGGCGCCAATCCGCGGGTCGGCTGCTTCGTCATGGGCACCTCGGACCTGACCAAGGATGTCCATGCCCGCCACACCAAGGACCGGCTGCCGATGATCACCAGCCTGGGGCTCTGCCTGTTGGCGGCGCGGGCGTTCGGGCTCGCCATCCTGGATGGCGTGCATCTGGATCTGAATGACGACGCCGGTTTCGAGGCGGCCTGCCGCCAGGGGCTGGAGATGGGTTTCGACGGCAAGACGCTGATCCATCCGAAGACGGTGGCGACCGCTAACCGAATCTTCGCGCCGGCGACAGACGAAGTGGAATGGGCGCGGCGGATCATTACTGCTCATGCGGATGCCACGGCGGCCGGCAAGGGCGTGGTGGTGGTGGACGGCAAGCTGGTCGAGAACCTGCATGTGCTGGACGCCAGGCGCGTGGTGGAGTTGGCCGATGCCATCGCCAAGCTGGAAGCCGCCAACGCCGGCGCCGCCGGCCAATGACCGGTTCGGACAAGGCGGGGGCCGGCAACTTCTTCGAGGATTTCCGCCTCGGCCAGGAAATCATCCACGCCACGCCGCGGACACTGACGACCGGCGACACGGCTCTCTATACCGGCCTGACCGGCAGCCGCTTTGCATTGCATTCCTCCGATGAGTTCGCGCGCGCCCTCGGCCATGAGCGCTCTCCAATCGACGATCTCCTGGTCTTTCATATCGTCATCGGCAAGTCCGTGCCGGATATCTCGCTCAATGCCATCGCCAATCTGGGCTATGCGGATTTCCGCTTCGGGGCACCGGTCTATCCCGGCGATACCCTGAGCGCGCGCTCGACCGTCATCGGCCTCAAGGAGAATTCGAACCGGCAGACCGGCGTGGTCTATGTGCGCTCGACCGGAACCAATCAGCGCGGCGAGACGGTGCTGGACTATGCCCGCTGGGTGATGGTGCGGAAGCGCGATCCCCATGCGCCGGTTGCGGCATCGAGCGTTCCCGATCTGCCGGCGGCAGTGACGCCGGACAGATTGGTTCTGCCCAAGGCGTTTGAGGCATCGCGCTATGACTTCGCCGCCGCGGGTTCGCCGCATCGCTGGGGCGACTATGAAGCGGGCGAACGGATCGATCATCGCGATGGCATGACCATCGAAGAATCCTGTCACATCACGGCGACCCGGCTCTATCAGAACACCGCGCGTGTTCATTTCAACCAGCATGTGGAGAAGGACGGCCGCTTCGGCCGCCGCATCGTCTATGGCGGCCATGTGATGAGCATCGCGCGGGCGCACAGCTTCAACGGCCTCGCCAATGCCTTCCGCATCGCCGCCATCAACAGCGGCACCCATGTGGGCCCCAGCTTCGCCGGCGACACGATCTATGCCTGGAGCGAGGTGAAGGCGAAGGCGGAACTGTCCGGCCGCCGCGACATCGGCGCGCTCCGCTTGCGCACCGTTGCGGCGAAGGATCATCCCTGCGCCGATTTCCCGGACAAGGGCAGCGATGGCAAGCCGCATCCGGCCATCGTTCTCGATCTCGACTACTGGGTATTCATGCCGCGTTAACGCGTCGGGAGCATGGTCGGGAGCATGGCGAAAACCGGCAAGTCTTCCGTTGCCAGCTGGCTCTCCACCGGGACGTTCCTGCTCATCGGCCTCGGCCTCCTGGGCGGCGCGGTCTTCAGCTTTGTCACCACCTCGAGGTTCATCGGCGAGGCCGTTTCCGCAGATGGCATGGTCGTCGGATTGGAGGAGCGCTGGGACTCCGACGACAACGACTACACCTACTATCCGCAGGTCGAATTCCAGACGGAAGATCACCGGACAATTGCATTCACCAGCGACACGGGCTCACGGCCTGCGGCCTTCGACGTGGGTGAGCCGGTGCGCGTGCTGTTCGATCCCGCCCGGCCGGAAGCCGCGCGCATCGACAGCTTTTTTCAACTCTGGTTGCTGCCGCTGGTTCTCGGCGGCATGGGCACGGTGTTCTCGGCCTTCGGTCTCTTGGCGACGCTGTCGGCGATACGCGAATCTCTGCGCCGCGATGGCGCGTTCGCGGCTGTTCGGCCCGGAAACTGCGACAAAGCCAGCGGATCCGCCTGCTGAAAGGCCAGCCGCCGGCGCCGGCGACCCGGCATGAATCCGTCATTGAGCGCAGCCATCGAGACTAGCGCGACGAGCCCGCACCACAAAATCTGGCGGGTCACCGGCCTCGACACACAAAATACTGTTGCGGGGGAGCGAATCGCTCTGGTAATGAATGAGACGTCAGGTGCGCGGGCGTTGCCGCCCAGCGCTAAGTGCCTCGGGTGAAGCACGACCTGACGTCTCAAGGAGCCGGCTCGGCTCCGGTACGAACAAGCAGCGGGGTCGTTTCGGCCTGACAGCTGCAAAGGACTCTGCCGAATCCCTCTATCCATCAGGTACCTGGGCTCTCCTCGCGGGGAGCCCGGACCCTGTTTCGAACGCTGACCCCCTTCAACCTGCCTGTCGGCGGGTTCCCCGGCGGCCATCCGGCGAAACCGGACAGCGCCCAAGCACCCCTTTCAGCTGCAAAACCCTTGCGGGCCTCGCTGCCTCTGCCGCTTCGCCGCACTGCGCAGGGTGGCGGGCAAAGCGACCTTCAGACTGGTCTTGCGAAAGGGACCCGGCATCCGAACTCCGGTGCTTCGATCCTGCGGCCGCTCCCCTTGCGGGTCGCCACCGCGGGCCCTAGGCCCCGACGCCCGTCGATCCCGGCCGGTGAAGGCCTGAATCGCCGGTCGGTCCATCTGAGTTCGGCAGTTTCCCTCGCTTCCACGAAAGAGGCCGGCTGGCACCCGGGCCAACCAAGGCATCCTGCCGAAATCCAAACGTCCCGACACCTCCGCGTACCATGCTTAACGTGGAACAAAATCCCGTCCGCCCGCAACCGCAATTTCGCCGCAGCGGCAAAAAAGCTGTGTGTAATTCGCGCGGTAGCGCACATTTCATCCGCCAAGTTATCCACAGGCAGGCAGGCGCGCTGCTGCTGTTTTCAGTTCCGTCGCTGAGGTCAAGCTATTGCAATCGCAAGCGCGAATATGCCGATTGGCGCGGCGACAGACATAGGAATGGAGCTATGTTGCGCCGCAGTATGCGCGTTGACTTGCCTATGGCGCGCCGTCTAAATGAGTCGATAGGCAAAATGCGGACCGGCGACGGAACGCGACATCGCGGCGCCCGCCTCCTGACCGCACGCAGAGTTTGCATCATGGCATCACGCGAGCGCCCGCTCTCACCGCACCTGCAGATCTACCGTCCGCAAATCACCTCGGTCCTGTCGATCCTGCACCGGATCACCGGTGGCGCGCTGGCGGTCGGCACGCTGCTGCTGGTCTATTGGCTGGTGGCCGTGGCCGGCGGACCGGATACCTATGACGCGGCGCAGTCCCTGATCGGTTCGATCATCGGCCGGCTGCTGCTGCTGGGCTGGACCTGGGCGCTGTTCTATCACCTGGCCAACGGCATCCGGCATCTCTTCTGGGATGCCGGCAAGGGCTTCGAATTGCCGACAGTGGCGGCCAGCGGCTGGACGGTGGTGATTCTCGCCACGGCCCTGACGCTCGCCACCTGGATCGCCGGCTATGCCGCGCGCGGAGACATGTCATGAGCGACCGCGGCAGCAGCGACCGCCGCAGCGATCTCGCCCGCGTGCGCGGCCTGGGCTCGGCCAAGGAGGGCGTGCATCACTGGTGGATGCAGCGGCTGACGGCGGTGGCGCTGGTGCCGCTGGCGATCTGGTTCGTCGCATCGCTGATCGCCCATACCGGCGCCGGCTACGATGCTGCGTCGGCCTGGCTCGCCTCGCCGGTGGTGTTCGGCATCATGGTGCTGCTGGTGGTGGTCACGTTCTATCACGCCATGCTGGGCCTGCAGGTGATCATCGAGGATTACCTGCACCACGAAGGTGCCAAGATCGCCGCCTTGCTGCTGATGAAATTCGCTTGTGCAGTGCTGGCGCTGACCGCCATCGTGGCGCTCCTCGTCATTGCCTTCGGCCGGTAGGGCGATCATGGCCGACAGCAGCGGTTCGACATCAGCCAGCCCGAAGATCAACGGCAAGGCCTATGAGATCATCGACCACACTTACGACGTGGTGGTGGTGGGCGCCGGCGGCGCGGGCTTGCGCGCCACGTTCGGCATGGCCGAGAAGGGGCTGAAGACCGCCTGCATCAGCAAGGTGTTCCCCACCCGCAGCCACACGGTGGCGGCGCAAGGCGGCATCAGCGCCGCTCTCGGCAATATGGGCGAGGATGACTGGCGCTGGCATATGTACGACACCGTGAAGGGGTCGGACTGGCTCGGCGACCAGGACGCCATCGAATACATGGTGCGCGAGGCGATCCCCGCCATCATCGAGCTGGAGCATTACGGCGTGCCCTTCAGCCGCACCGACGCCGGCAAGATCTATCAGCGGCCGTTCGGCGGCATGACCACGAAGTTCGGCGAAGGCATCGCGCAACGCACCTGCGCCGCCGCCGACCGCACCGGCCACGCCATCCTGCATACGCTCTATCAGCAGGCGCTGAAGCATTCGGCGGAGTTCTTCATCGAGTATTTCGCCCTCGACCTGATCATGGATGAAGCGGGCATTTGCCGCGGCGTCATGGCCTGGAACCTGGATGACGGCACCATCCACCGCTTCCGCGCGCGCATGGTGGTGCTCGCCACCGGCGGCTATGGCCGCACCTATTTCTCCTGCACCTCGGCCCATACCTGCACCGGCGACGGCAACGCCATGGTGCTGCGCGCCGGCCTGCCGCTGCAGGACATGGAGTTCATCCAGTTCCACCCCACGGGCATCTACAGCGCCGGCTGCCTGATCACCGAGGGCGCCCGGGGCGAGGGCGGTTATCTGACCAATTCCGAGGGTGAGCGCTTCATGGAGCGCTATGCGCCCTCGGCCAAGGACCTGGCCTCCCGCGATGTCGTCAGCCGGGCGATGACCATCGAAATTCGCGAAGGCCGCGGCGTCGGGCCGGCCAAGGACCATATCCATCTGCATCTGGAGCATCTGGACCCGAAGATCCTTCATGAGCGCCTGCCGGGCATCTCCGAGACGGCACGCATCTTTGCCGGTGTCGATGTGACCCGGGAGCCGATCCCGGTGCTGCCCACCTGCCACTACAACATGGGCGGCATCCCCACGAACTATCACGGCGAGGTGGTGACGCTGCGCGACGGCGACCCCAATGCCGTCGTTCACGGCCTGATGGCGATCGGCGAGGCTGCCTGCGTCAGCGTCCATGGCGCCAATCGTTTGGGCTCGAATTCTCTGCTCGACCTCGTGGTGTTCGGCCGCGCGGCGGCGCTGCGCTGCGCCGAGGTGGTGAAGCCGGGCGAGAGCCAGCCGTCGCTGGCCAAGGATGCGGGCGACGAGGCGCTGGCGCGGCTGGACCGCGCCCGCCATGCCGACGGCGGCACACCCACGGCGGCGCTGCGGCTGGAGATGCAGAAGGCGATGCAGTCGAATTGCGCCGTGTTCCGCACCGGCGAGGTGTTGAACGAGGGCGTCGACAAGCTGCGCCGTTGCTGGAACGGCCGCGCCGACATTCATGTCAGCGACCGCTCGATGATCTGGAACAGCGACCTGGTGGAAACCCTGGAACTGGACAATCTGCTGAGCCAGGCGGTGGTATCCATGGAATCGGCCGCCAACCGCCAGGAAAGCCGCGGCGCCCATGCGCGCGAAGATTTCCCCAAGCGCGACGACGAGAAATGGCTGAAGCATACGATCGCCTGGTGCGGCGAAAATGGCCGTCCGCGCATCGACTACCGGCCGGTCCATCTGCAGCCGCTGACCAACGACGTGCAGGCCTTCCCGCCGAAGGCGCGGGTGTATTGAGCCATGGCTGAATTCACCCTCCCCGCGAACTCCAAGATCAGCGAAGGCAAACGCCATGCCGCGCCGGCGTCGCCCAAGAAGCCGAAGACCTTCCGCATCTATCGCTGGCAGCCCGATGACGGCGCCAATCCCCAAATCGATACCTACACCGTCGACATGGCCGATTGCGGGCCGATGGTCCTGGACGCTCTGATCAAGATCAAGAACGAAACCGATTCGACGCTGACCTTCCGCCGCTCCTGCCGCGAAGGAGTCTGCGGCTCCTGCGCCATGAATATCGACGGCACCAATACGCTGGCCTGCACCAAATATGTGGACGAGGTGAAGGGCGACGTGAAGGTCTATCCGCTGCCCCATATGCCCGTGATCAAGGACCTGGTGCCGGATCTGCGCCACGCCTATGCGCAATATTCCGGGATCGAGCCCTGGCTGAAGACCACTACGGCGCCGCCGGGCCGCGAGCGCCTGCAATCCCCCGAAGAGCGCGCCAAGCTGGACGGCCTCTGGGAATGCATCCTCTGCTTCTGCTGCACCACCAGCTGTCCGAGCTATTGGTGGACGGGCGACCGCTATCTCGGCCCGGCGATCCTGCTGCAGGCCTATCGCTGGATCGCCGACAGCCGCGACGAGGCGACCGGGGAGCGGCTCGACAATCTGGAAGACCCGTTCCGGCTCTATCGCTGCCATACGATCATGAATTGCACCAAGACTTGTCCCAAGGGACTCAATCCGGCGAAGGCGATCGCGGAGATCAAAAAACTGATGGTCGCCCGTCGTTAACGAAGAGTTAACGTGCCACGTTTCATGTTAAGCTGTCATAAAGCCCGGGCCTTGGGGGGCCCTGCGAATTTATTTCCATAGGAGATTGACCATGCGGTGGATCCGCTATGCAGCGGTGTTGTCGCTTCTTGTCCTGGTCGCCGGTTGCGGCGAGAGCAAAGACCGGGCGGCCGAGGCGGAGAAGATCAAACAGGATCTGACGGCCGGCCTCGATGTCATGTTCGGCAGGGACAAGCTGAAGATCGTCGGCTACGACAAGCTCGAGGTCGTGCCCGACGGCGACAGCTACAAGGCAACGCTCAGCGGCATCAAGATCATGCCGAATGAGCCGAATGGACCGAAGATCGGCGACGTCACCTTCAATGTCGAGCCCAAGGACGAGGACAAATACGCCATCAGCAATCTGATGCTGCCCAGCGGCGTCGACATTGCCCTGCCCGAGGGCGAGGGCAAGGCGCGGTTGGAGATCGGCTCCCAGCAGTTCAGCGGCACCTGGTCAAAGACCCTATCCGGTTTCCTCGATTCCGATGCGGCCTACAAGAACGTGACCCTCACCGCCGACCAGGGCGTCAAGTTCGTCATCGCCGAAGCGACGATGAAGCAGACCAGCAGCGACAAGGGCTCCGGCGTCTATGACCAGACCGGCAATTTCGCGCTGAAGGACATGACGGTGAACACGCCCGAGGGCAGCGCCACCATCGCCACGATCACCAGCACCGCCGATATCAAGGGCGCGAATCTGGCCGACCTGGTGAAGTTCCGGGATCAGTTCAACGCCCTCATGGCGGCATCGGTGGAAAACAAGCCTGCCGATCCGGCCGTCGTCGAAGCGCTGAAGGGCATGAAGGCTTTCTTCAAGGATTATGTGAGCAAGGGCGAGGCCACCTCGATCGTTTTCAAGGACGCCAGCGGCGCCGAGGCCTTCAAAATGGAGAAGGCGACCTTTGATGGCAGCTGGGCCGCGTTCGATCAGCCCAAGAGCAAGCTGAACTTTGACATGCGCTTTGATGGCATTACCGCGCCCGCCGCCGCCGCGTCGCCGGAAATGGCCATGTTCGGCCAGTTCATCCCCACGAAGTTCGGAGTCGGCGTCACGATCGACGACGTGCCGAGCACGGAGCTGTGGAAGGCCTTCGTCGCCGTCCTGGCCACGCCTCAGAACGATCCGGCGGCGATGGAGCAAGCCACGGGAGAGGCCGGCCAGCAGATCGTGCAGGCCGCGCAGACGGTCGGCAGCAATTTCAAGCTGAATGGCTGGGAGTACGATTCCCAGGGCATCAAGCTGAATCTGGGCGGTTCGGTGAAGGCGGATGCCAGTGCCATGATGGGCGCGATCGCGTCGCTCAATCTGGATCTCGTCGGCTTCGACACCATCCTGGGCATGGCGCAGATGTTCGGCGGCGGCGATCCCTCGACCACGGCGCCGCTGGAGATGCTGAAGCAGCTTTCCAACCGCACCACCAACGCCGAAGGCCAGCCGCTGGATTCATTCGCCATCGAATTGGCGAACACCGGCGACGTCACCGTCAATGGCAAGCCGTTCAATCCCATGGCGATGCCGGCGCAGTAGGCCTTTACCAGGTATCCTTGGGTGCCGGCGGCGTGCGGGACAATGCGCGCCGCCGGTTCCCGGCAAATCTTTCACCCCACGTGCCGCAAGTTGAACCCTCTCCCCGATCCCATCGCCCGCCTCGGCGCGGGGATCTAGCCGTGGCAGCACCGACGCAGCCGCCGGCGGCAACGGCCGATGCAGCGGCGGGCCCGCTGCCGCTCTATCGCGCGCGCCGCCATGCCGGCCATCTGCAGCCCGATCCGGCGCAGGAACTGGCGGCGGAAAAGCTGCAGAGCCTGCACAACGCGATTCGCAACTATGAACCTGCTTCCGGCAGCGCCGGCTGGCGCGAGCGGCTCGGGCTGGGCAGCCGCAAGATCGATCCGCCCCAGGGGCTGTATATTTTCGGTGGCGTCGGCCGCGGCAAATCGATGCTGATGGATCTGTTCTTTCTGGCAGCACCTGTGGCGAAAAAGCGCCGGGTGCATTTCCACGCCTTCATGCTGGAGGTGCATGATTCCCTGCATCGCCGCCGCCAGGCGGGCGAAGCCGACGGCGATCCGATTCCGCCGCTGGCCCGGGAGATCGGCGACTCCGCATGGCTGCTCTGCTTCGACGAGTTCCACGTCTCCAACATCGCCGATGCGATGCTGCTGGGCCGTCTGTTCGAAGCGCTGTTCGATCTCGGCATCGTCGTCGTTGCCACGTCGAACCTCGCGCCCGACGATCTCTATGCCGGCGGCTTGCAGCGCGATCGATTTTTACCATTCATCGATCTGCTGAAGGCGCGCATGGACATCCTGGAACTGGATGGCGCCGTCGACTATCGGTTGAAGCGACTCAAAGACCTCTCCGTCTATCATCATCCGCTCGGCGCGCGGGCTTCGGCGGCCCTCGATCAAGCGTTTGAGCGCATGACCGACGGCGCAACTGCGACAGCGGCAACGATGATCGTGCAAGGACGGCGATTGACGGTGCCGCGCACCGCAAACGGAGTCGCGCGCATGAGTTACGCGGAACTTTGCGAGCAGCCTCTCGGCGCCGCCGACTATCTGGAGATCGCGCGCCACTTTCACACCGTCATCATCGACGACGTGCCGAAAATGTCGGCAGATCAGCGAAACGAAGCGCGTCGATTCATGATTCTCATCGACGCGCTGTACGAGCATAAAGTGAATCTGCTGATGAGCGCGGCCGCGAGTCCGGAGCGTCTCTATGAGGCCGGAGATGGCGCGCCGGAGTTCAAGCGCACCGCCTCGCGGCTGATCGAAATGCAGTCGATCGACTACCTGGCGAAAGCCCATCTTGCCTGAATGCGACATGGGCATGTCGAACCCACTTGATATTGCGTGAAAAAAAGATTAAGTACACCAGCGCTAGTACGATGTCGGGAGTCCGCAATTGCGTCGCATGGGGATAAATCAGTCAGACGGCGCTGGGGACGACTAGGACCACTGAATGTCACGTAAGCGAATTGCACTCATTGGTGCGGGCAACATCGGCGGAACACTCGCCTTACTCGTTGGGCTCAAGGAATTGGGCGACGTTATCCTTTTCGATATCGTCGACGGAATTCCCCAGGGCAAGGCATTGGATCTCGCGCAGGCTTCACCCATCGAAGGCTTCGATGCGTCGCTGCGCGGCACCAGCAATTACGCCGACATCGCCGGCGCCGACGTGGCGATCGTCACCGCCGGCGTGCCGCGCAAGCCCGGCATGAGCCGTGATGATCTCATCGGCATCAACACCAAGGTCGTCCGCGAAGTCGGACAGGCGCTGCGCACCCATTGCCCGAATGCCTTCGTTATCGTCATCACCAACCCGCTGGATGTGATGGTCTGGGTGATGCGCGAGGCCACGGGCTTTCCGCACAACCGGGTCGTCGGCATGGCCGGCGTATTGGACACGGCCCGCTTCCGTTTTTTTTTGGCCGAGGAATTCAAGGTTTCGGTGGAGGACGTCTCTGCCTTCGTGCTCGGCGGCCATGGCGACACCATGGTCCCGCTGATCCGTTATTCCACCGTCGCCGGCATTCCGGTGCCGGACCTGGTGAAAAAGGGCTGGTCGACGAAAGAACGCATCGACGCCATCGTGCAGCGGACGCGCGATGGCGGCGCGGAGATCGTCGGCCTGCTCAAGACCGGCTCGGCCTTCTATGCCCCCGCGGCAGCGGCGGTGCAGATGGCGGAGTCGTATCTTCTGGACAAGAAACGCGTGCTTCCCTGTGCCGCCCATCTGAACGGCGAGTACGGGATTAAGGATCTCTATGTCGGCGTCCCGGTCATTCTCGGGGCCGGCGGCGTGGAGAGAGTGGTCGAAATCGACTTGGATGCGTCCGAAAGGGCGATGTTCGAGAAATCGGTTTCGGCTGTTAGGGGCCTCATCGATGTGGTGAGGAAAATTTAGAGAGGAGACCTGAGTATGAAACGGACTACTCGTAGGAGCACAAAGGCTGCGGCCAAGAAGACCACGAAGAAATCTTCGAAGAAGAAATCTTCCAAGAAGTCCTCGAAGAAGAAGAAGTAGGCACTGAGCGCCTAATTCTTACGGCCTGCGGCGGCGGTCGCCCGACTTTTTCGCGAATTCGCGGGGGCGTCGCTTGCGTCGCTCCCCGAACTTGCTAGATTACAGCCCGCGCTTCGGCGCGGCAGGTTGGGGACCGCCGCCACTCGCTAATGTCAAAGCAGGCCGATGAACATCCATGAATATCAGGCCAAGAGCCTGATGAGCCGATATGGCGTCGCCGTCCCGCGCGGCGCCGTTGCCTACACCGCCGAAGAGGCCGAGAGCGCTGCCCGCAATCTGGGCGGCTCCGTCTGGGCCGTGAAGGCGCAGATCCATGCCGGCGGCCGCGGCAAGGGCGGCGGCATCAAGATCGCCAAATCCCCTGATGAAGTCCGCGACCTCGCGAAAAAGATGATCGGCATGACCCTGGTCACCAAGCAGACCGGGCCGGCCGGGCGCGAGGTAAAGCGAATCTATGTCGAGTCCGGCTGCGATATCGACCGCGAGCTCTATCTGAGCCTGCTGGTGGACCGGGCCACGGCGCGGGTGACCCTGATGGCCTCCACCGAGGGCGGCATGGATATCGAAGAGGTCGCCGCCAACCGCCCGGAGAAGATCTTCCGGGTGTCCATCGACCCTGCCTCCGGCCTGATGCCCGAGCATGCGCGGCGGGTCGCATTCGGCCTGGGGCTCAAGGGCGCTGCCGTCGCCTCCGCCACCAAGCTGGTGAGCGCGCTCTACAAGGCCTTCATCGATCTCGACGCCAGCCTGGTGGAGATCAATCCCCTGGTGCTGACCAAGGGCGGCGAGGTGCTGGTGCTCGACGCCAAGATGAATTTCGACGACAACGCCCTGTTCCGGCAGAAGGATGTGCTGGAACTGCGGGACGAGGACGAGGAAGACCCGGCCGAAGTCGAGGCCAGCCGCCATGGCCTCAACTACATCAAGCTGGACGGCAATATCGGCTGCATGGTCAATGGCGCCGGCCTGGCCATGGCAACCATGGACATCATCAAGCTCCATGGCGGCGCGCCCGCGAACTTCCTGGATGTGGGCGGCGGCGCCACCAAGGAACGGGTTACGGCGGCGTTCAAGATCATCCTGTCCGATGCCAATGTGGAGGGCATCCTGGTCAATATCTTCGGCGGCATCATGCGCTGCGACGTCATCGCCGAGGGCGTGGTGGCGGCGGCGCGGGAAATCGGCCTGCAGGTGCCGCTGGTGGTCCGGCTCGAGGGCACCAATGTGGAGCTGGGCAAGAAAATCCTGAAGGAATCGGGCCTGGCCATCACTTCGGCCGACGATCTCGGCGATGCCGCGGCGAAGATCGTCCGGGCGGTCAAGGAGGCCCAATAATGGCCGTCCTGGTGAACGCCAATACCAAGGTCATCTGCCAGGGCTTCACCGGCGCCCAGGGCACTTTCCATTCCGAGCAGGCGGTCGCCTATGGCACCAAGATGGTCGGCGGCGTCACTCCCGGGAAGGGCGGGACCACCCATCTGGACCTGCCGGTGTTCGACACAGTGGATGAGGCGGTGCGCAAGACCGGCGCCGACGCGACGGTCATCTATGTCCCGCCGGCCTTTGCCGCCGACGCCATCGTCGAGGCCATCGATGCCGGCCTGCCCCTGGCGGTCTGCATCACCGAGGGCATCCCGGTTCTGGACATGATGCGGGTGAAACGGGCGCTCTGCGGCGCCAAAACCCGGCTGATCGGGCCGAATTGCCCGGGAATCATCACTCCGGAGGCCTGCAAGATCGGCATCATGCCCGGCCATATCCATGCCAAGGGCAAGATTGGCATCGTTTCCCGGTCGGGCACCCTGACCTATGAGGCCGTCGCCCAGACCACGGCGGCGGGCCTTGGGCAATCCACCTGCATCGGCATCGGCGGCGATCCCATCAACGGGACCAATTTCATCGATTGCCTGGATCTGTTTCTTGGGGACGACCAGACCCAGGGGATCATCATGATCGGCGAAATCGGCGGCTCGGCCGAGGAGGACGCTGCAGAATTTCTTAAGAGCGCAAGAAAAAAGAAACCAGTCGTAGGCTTCATAGCGGGGGTCACGGCCCCCCCGGGCCGCCGGATGGGCCATGCCGGCGCCATCATTTCCGGCGGCAAGGGGTCGGCCGGCGATAAGATCGAAGCGATGCGCAGCGCGGGCATCAGCGTTGCGGACTCGCCAGCCAGCCTCGGAAGTACCATGTCTAAGGTGCTGAAGAGTTAGCTCCCCGGCCGCCTCGGCGGCTACCGGGCCCGCCGCCCTTGCGGCGATGGCCCTGAACGGCTTGGAACGGCAATGCAGACGCCACAAGGTACTTTTCTATCCGGCCCGAACGCCTCATTCATCGAGGAACTCTACGGGCGCTATGTCGAGAACCCCAATTCGGTTGATCCCAGCTGGCAAACCTTCTTCGCCGAGCTGCAGGATGAAGGCCGGGCTGTCTTGCAGGACCTGAAGGGCGCCAGCTGGGCGCCGCGCGGCGGCGAGCGGCCGTCGAATGGCAATGGCACCGGCCACATTACGACCGGCAACGGCAGTGGGCTGCCGCTGGTGACCGATGCAGTCGGCCAGGTGGCGATCCGCGCCTCGGCCAAGGATTCCATCCGCGTACTCATGCTGATCCGC
Source organism: uncultured Alphaproteobacteria bacterium (assembly GCA_963816235.1). Lineage (GTDB taxonomy): Bacteria > Pseudomonadota > Alphaproteobacteria > Dongiales > Dongiaceae > DATKFM01. The sequence continues at coordinate 330,787 of CAWFKD010000004.1, forward strand.
GCCTATCGGGTGCGCGGCCATCTGGAAGCCAACCTGGACCCGCTCGGCCTGAAGCCGAAGGAGTCCCATGGGGACCTCAATCCCCGCAGCTACGGCTTCACCGACGGCGATATGGACCGGCAGATCTTCATCGACAATGTGCTGGGACGGGATTCTGCGACGTTGCGCGAGATACTGCAGCTGGTGCGCGAGACCTATTCCGGCAATATCGGCATCGAGTACATGCATATCCAGGATCCGGCCCAGCGGCTCTGGATCCAGGACCGCATCGAGGCGATCCGCAACCAGACCCAGTTCACCGAGCGCGGCAAGCGCGCCATCCTGGAGCGGCTCACCGCCGCGGAAATGTTCGAGCGCTTCCTCGACCGCAAATACACCGGCACCAAGCGCTTCGGCCTGGATGGCGGCGAGTCATTCATCCCGGCGCTGGAGCAGATCCTGAAGCGCGGCAGCCAGCTCGGCATCAACGAGGTGGTGATCGGCATGCCCCATCGCGGCCGGCTGAACGTGCTGGCCAATGTGATGAACAAGCCCTTTGCCGCCATCTTCTCCGAATTCCAGGGCAACGCCGCCAATCCGGAGGACGTCCAGGGTTCCGGCGACGTGAAATACCATCTCGGCACCTCCGCCGACCGCGAGTTCGACGGCAAGGTGGTGCATCTGTCGCTCACCGCCAACCCGTCCCATCTGGAAGCGGTCAACACTGTCGTGCTGGGCAAGGTGCGCGCCAAGCAGCAGCAGAAGGGCGACGGCGCCCGCGACAATGTCATGGGATTGCTGATCCATGGCGACGCCGCCTTTGCCGGCCAGGGCCTGGTGGCCGAAACGCTGGATTTGTCGGACCTCAAGGGCTACCGCACCGGCGGCACGATTCATTTCATCGTCAACAACCAGATCGGCTTCACCACCAATCCGGTGAATTCCCGCTCGGGCCCCTATTGCTCGGAAGTGGCGAAGATCGTGCAGGCGCCGATCTTCCATGTGAACGGCGACGATCCGGAGGCGGTGGTGCATGTGGCGCGCATCGCCACGGAGTACCGCCAGCAGTTCAAGCGCGACGTGATCATCGATATGTTCTGCTATCGCCGCTTCGGCCACAACGAAGGCGACGAGCCGGCTTTCACCCAGCCGCTGATGTACCGCAAGATCGCGCTGCAGCCTTCAGCCCGGGCCATCTATGCCGAGCGGCTGGTGCGCGAAGGCACGCTGACCGAAGAGGACGTCACGCAGGTCACCGGCGAATTCCAGCGTCGGCTGGAGAACGAATTCGAAGCCGCCTCCGGCTACAAGCCGAACAAGGCCGACTGGCTGGAAGGCGCCTGGGCCGGCATGCAGATCGCGTCCGGCGAAGACCGCCGCGGCGAGACGGCGGCGACAATGGAATCGCTGCAGGAAGTCGGCCGGGCGCTGACGGCCGTGCCGCGCAACTTCAATGCCAACCGCAAGATCCTGCGCTTCCTCGAGCACCGGAAGAAGATGTTCGAGTCAGGCGAGGGCTTCGATTGGGCGACCGGCGAGGCGCTGGCCTTCGGCACCCTGATGGCGGAAGGCCATCCGGTGCGGCTGTCCGGCCAGGACTGCCAGCGCGGCACCTTCTCCCAGCGCCATGCGGTGCTGGTGGATCAGGAGAACGAGACCGCCTACGCCTCGCTGAACCATGTGCGCGTCGATCAGGCGCCGTTCGAGGTGATCGACAGCCCGCTATCGGAGGCCGGCGTGCTCGGCTTCGAGTATGGCTACAGCCTGGCCGAACCGCGCGCCCTGGTGGTCTGGGAGGCGCAATTCGGCGATTTCGCCAACGGCGCCCAGGTGATCATCGACCAGTTCATCAGCTCCGGCGAAAGCAAATGGCTGCGTATGTCGGGCCTGGTGATGCTGCTGCCCCATGGCTATGAGGGCCAGGGGCCGGAACATTCCTCGGCACGGCTGGAGCGCTATCTGCAGCTCTGCGCCGAAGACAATATGCAGGTGGTGAACTGCACCACGCCGTCGAACTACTTCCATGTGCTGCGGCGGCAGATCCATCGCAACTTCCGCAAGCCGCTGATCATCATGACGCCGAAGTCGCTGCTGCGGCACAAGCTCTGCGTCTCCAAGCTGTCGGAGATGGGGCCGGGCACCAGCTTCCACCGGGTGCTGTGGGACGACGCGCCGCCGGCCGACAATGCGGTGAAGCGGATCGTGCTCTGCAGCGGCAAGCTTTATTTCGACCTGTTCGAAGCCCGCGCCAAGAGCGGCGTCAAGGACGTGACCATCCTGCGGCTGGAGCAGCTCTATCCCTTCCCGGCCAAGGCGCTCAGCCAGGAACTGGCGCGCTATCCCGATGTCGAGGTGGTCTGGTGCCAGGAAGAGCCCAAGAACATGGGCGCCTGGATGGTGGTGGCGCCGGAGATCGAGGCGGTCCTCACCGCCGCCGGTCGCAAGAACAACCGGCCGCGCTATGCCGGCCGCGTCGCGGCGGCCTCGCCGGCCACCGGCCTGCTGCGCCGGCATCTCAAGGAGCAGGATAAGCTTGTGAGCGAGGCCCTGACCGTTTCATAGTTTCGGGCCATTATCAGCCGGCAGAACCGGCCGCCGGAATCCGAGGAAAGAATTTCCGCCATGAGCAGCAATATCGTCGTTCCCGCCCTGGGCGAATCCGTCACCGAGGCGACGGTGGCGAAATGGATGAAGCAGCAGGGCGAAAGCATCGCCGCCGACGAAGCGCTGGTGGAGCTGGAAACCGACAAGGTGACGCTGGAGGTGTTCGCGCCTTCAGCCGGCGTGCTGTCGGAGATCCGCGTCGCCGAGGGCCAGACCGTCGAGGTTGGCGCCGTGCTCGGCGTGATCGGCGATGGCGCCGGCACCGCGAAGGCCGCGCCGGCGGCAAAGCCCGCGGCTGCACCTGCCGCCGCTCCAGCCCCGGCCCCGGCAAAGGCGCCTGCACCGGCTGCCGAAGCGGGGCCGCTGTCGCCGGCCGTGCGCAAGTTGATCGAAGAGAACAAGCTGGACGCAGCATCCATCCCCGCCAGCGGCAAGGATGGGCGGCTGACCAAGGAGGACGTACAGAAATTCCTGGAGGCGCGCCCGGCCAAAGTCGCGCCGCCGCCCGCCGCTACGAGACCTGCGCCGGCCCCCGCGCCGGCGGCACCCCAGCCCCCAGCGCCACCCGCGCCGCCCCGCCAGCTTGGCGCCCGGGAAGAGCGGGTGCGCATGAGCCGCCTGCGCAAGCGCATTGCCGAGCGGCTGAAGCTGGCGCAGAACACCGCCGCCATGCTCACCACCTTCAACGAGGTGGACATGACCAACGTCATGGCGCTGCGTGCCCACCACAAGGACAGCTTCGAGAAGAAGCATGGCGTGAAGCTGGGCTTCATGTCGTTCTTCGTGAAGGCTGCGATCGTGGCGCTGAAGGAGATTCCCGCCGTCAATGGCGAGATCGACGGCGACGACGTCATCTACAAGAACCACTACGATATCGGCGTCGCCGTGGGCACCGAGCAGGGGCTGGTGGTGCCGGTCGTGCGCGATGCCGATACCCTAAGCTTCGCCGATATAGAGAAGAAGATCTCCGAGCTGGGCCTGAAGGCGCGCGACGGCAAGCTGACCATCGAGGAGCTGACCGGCGGCACCTTCACAATCTCCAACGGCGGCGTCTATGGCTCGCTGATGTCGACGCCGATCCTGAACCCGCCGCAGTCGGGCATCCTGGGCATGCACAAGATCCAGCCCCGGCCCATGGCCGTCGGCGACAAGATCGAGATCCGGCCGATGATGTATCTGGCGCTGTCCTACGATCACCGGATCATCGATGGCCGCGAAGCCGTGACCTTCCTGGTGCGGATCAAGGACTGCATCGAGGATCCCCAGCGCATCCTCCTGGATATGTAGCCGAGATGGCGAAGCGGCCGGCAAGGACGAGCAAGGGTAAGCACGCGGTCAAACGCGTGCCCCACTATGCGCAGACCACGGATTTCACCTGCGGTCCGTCTTCGCTGATCATGAGCATGGCGGCGCTGGACCCGAAAGTGAAGCGCAGCCGCGCCCTGGAGCTGCAGCTCTGGCGCGAGGCGAACACCATCTTCATGGGGCCGAGCGGTGGCCATGGCGGCTGCGGCGCCTTGGGCCTGGCGCTTTCGGCCCATCGCCGGGGCTTCAAGGCCGAGGTGCATCTGAATCACAAGGGCGTGCTGCTCGCCTACCGCGCCAAGTCAAAGGAGCGCGTTGCCGTCATGCGCGTTCTACAGGACAAAGACTTGGCGGAGGCGAAGGCCGCCGGCATCCCTGTGACACATGACGGCATCACGCTGGATGAGATCGAAGCAAAGCTGCGCGCCGGCTTCATGCCCATCGTGCTCAACAGCATGCGCTACCTGCACCAGGACCCGACCGCCCACTGGTTCGTGGTCACCGATATCGACGACGAGAGCGTCTATGTGAACGATCCCTGGGTGTCGAAGACGCGCCGCAAGACCGCCCGCGACATGTCCGGCGTGCCGATCCCGCGCCGCGTGTTCGAGCGCATTACGGCGTTCGGTCCAAAAAAGGAAAGGGCCGTCGTTCTCGTCTCCCGCTGAATCTGATCTTCGTCAGGTGAAATCATGGCAACTGAGACTTTCGACGTCGTCGTAATCGGCGGTGGCCCCGGCGGGTATGTAGCCGCGATCCGCGCCGCGCAGCTCGGGTTGAAGACGGCTTGCGTGGAGAAACGCGGCGCGCTCGGCGGCACCTGCCTCAATGTCGGCTGCATTCCGTCGAAGGCGCTATTGCAATCCTCGCATCTCTACGAGGAAGCGTCGAAGCATTTGGGGACGCACGGCATCAAGGTCGGCAATGTGGTGCTCGATCTGGCGGCGGTGTTAGCGCGCAAGGACAAGGTGGTGGGCGATCTCACCAAGGGCGTCGAGTTTCTGTTCAAGCAGAACAAGGTTGCCTATGTGAAAGGCGCTGGGCGCCTCCTGGGCGGCGGCAAGATCGCGATTACGGGCAGCGGCGGCGAGCAGACGCTGGAAGCCAAGAATATCATCATCGCCACCGGCTCCGACGTGATGCCGTTGCCGGGCGTGACCATCGACGAGAAGCAGGTTGTCTCCTCCACCGGCGCGCTGTCCCTGGCCAAGGTGCCGGGGCATCTGGTGGTGGTGGGCGGCGGTTATATCGGGCTGGAGATGGGCTCGGTCTGGCGGCGCCTGGGGGCCAAGGTGACAGTGGTGGAGTTCCTCGACCGCATCGTGCCGGGCATGGATGGCGAGCTGGCCAAGAATTTCCAGCGCGTGCTGACCAAGCAGGGCATGACCTTCCGCCTCGGCACCAAGGTGACCGGCGCCAAGGCGGCGAAGGCCGGCGTGACGCTGACCTTGGAGCCGGCCGCGGGCGGCAAGGCGGAGACGCTGGAGGCCGATACCGTGCTGGTGGCCATCGGCCGCCGGCCCTACACCGAAGGACTCGGCCTGGATGCGGCCGGCGTGGCGCTGGACCCCAAGAAGCGGGTGCAGACCGACAGCCATTGGCGCACCAACGTGCCGGGCATCTATGCCATCGGCGACGTCATCGCCGGGCCGATGCTGGCCCACAAGGCGGAGGAAGAGGGCGTCGCTGTCGCCGAGGTCATCGCCGGCCAGGCCGGCCATGTGAACTACGAGACCGTGCCCGGCATCGTCTACACTTGGCCGGAAGTCGCGACCGTGGGCAAGTCGGAGGAGGAGCTGAAGGCCGCCGGCATCGAGTACAAGTCCGGCAAGTTCCCCTTCACCGCCAACAGCCGCGCCCGCTGCAACGCCGATACCGATGGCTTCGTGAAGATCCTGGCCGATGCCAAGTCGGACCGGGTGCTCGGCGTGCACATCATCGGGCCGGATGCCGGCACGGTGATCCATGAATGCGTCATGGCGATGGAGTTCGGCGGCTCGGCCGAGGACATCGCCCGCGCCTTCCACGGCCATCCAACCCTGAATGAAGCGGTTAAGGAAGCTGCCCTCGGCGTCGCCGGCCGGGCGATTCATATCTAGCGGCCCGCGCGCCCGATTTGTTAAAGGCGCCTAAGCCCCTGAATTCCGGCCGGCCGTTTATTAACGGACCGCCATCCCAGCCATATCTCTGCATCCTGTGATGCCAATCACCCGTATTGAGGCGGGGGCCACCTAGATTCTGCTCAGTGCAGGCCGGTGCTGCCGGCCGACGGAAAACCTGGAGGATGGGTCATGATCTCGAGTTTTCGCGCGAAGACGTTGTTCGCTGGCGCGCTCTGCGCGATGGCTGCTATTTCCCTGACAGTCGATGCGTCCAGCGCCGCTGAGAAACAGAAGCTGAATGCGACCCGCGAGCAGGTGAGTGCCGCGTGCCAGGCCAATGACGGCGTCGAATGGGGCACGGGCGCCAGCAGCGGCCGTTATGGCTGCATGACCGACAACGCCTGGGTTGAGTGCGATGCCAACGGCAAATGCGAAGGCGGCCATGCCAGCGCCACCGCCGACCGGCACACCGTCCGCGGCAACAACAACGACCTTCTACAAGCGATGGAATAGCGCTTCCACGAGGGCGCGCCGCGGTCCTGCCGGGCCGCGGCGCGTTTGCTTTTGCTGCCCGGGATTTGACGCGGCGGCGCGGCCGGTCTACAGGCGGAGTCCATGACCGCCTTCGATCTTTCCAAAGTCCGCGTCCGGCCCTATGAGCCGCGCGACCGCACCGATGTGATCGCCGCCGAGGCGGACCTGCAGGAATATGAGCGGAAGCTCCACGATACCCGCATCCCCGGCGACGAGGCGGCCGAGCCGACCTTCCGGCTGCTGGAATCCCTGATCAACGCCAATGACGGCGAGATATTCGTCGCCGAGGACGATGGCGGCTTCCTGGGCTATGCGGCAGGGTTCGTCCTGCGGGATGAGAACCCGGCTGAGACCGAGGATTCAAACATCTGCGGCTATATCAACGACGTCTATGTGGTGCCGCACCGGCGCGGCCATGGCGTCGCTTCGCTATTGTTGCAGGCGGTGGAGGATTTCCTGCGCGCCAAGGGCATGGTGCGGCTGCGCATCAACACCCTGGTGGCCAATGATTCGGCAAAGCGCGCCTATGGCAAGCAGGGGTTCGAGCCCTACGAAGTCATGATGGAAAAGCGGCTGAAGCAGCCCTAGCCGCCGCCGACATCCCGCGCGGCGATATGCATGAATTCCAGCTCGCGGAAATACTCGGCGCCCAGCTTCTCATAGAATTGCGACGCCAGCCGGTTGGGCTTGAACACCGCCCAGATCAATTCCGGTGCGCCGCTTTCCTTCGCCAGATCCGCTGCGGCAGACATGAGCGCCCGGCCGACGCCGTGGCGGCGCGCCGAGGGTTCGACCCAGAGATCGGCCACGTGGAGGATTCGGATGGCGCGATCCACGTCATAGCCGAAGTGATAGAGCAGATAGCCCTGGGCGGCGCCTTCGGCCTCTGCGATCAGACCGGCGAAAGCGGGATCGGCGCCGAAGCCGTCGCGCAAGAACCGCTCCTTCGTCATGCCCTGCTCGTCGCTGTCGCCGAGATTGCGCAGATAGTCGGCGAAGTTCGACCACATGCGCATGTAGGAATCGGCGTCGGCTGCAGTGAGCGGGCGGATGGTGACGGGCATGGAAACTCGTTCAGTCGGCTTTGCGCGCGCGCGGATGGGCCTTGTCATAGACCGACAGCAGCGCCGCTGCATCCACGTCCGTGTAGCGTTGCGTGGTCGACAGCGAGGCATGGCCCAGCAGCTCCTGGATGGCGCGGAGATCGCCGCCGCCGGCCAGGATATGGGTGGCGAAGCTGTGGCGCAGCGCGTGGGGCGTGGCGGTTTCCGGCAGCCCCAGCAACGGTCGCAGCTTCTGCAACTGCAGCTGAACCAACCGCGGGTGGAGCCTTGCGCCGCGCACGCCGCGGAACAGCGGCCCATCCCGTTCGCCGGAGAAAGGCGCCGCCCGCACGTAATCGTCGATCGCTTCCCGCACGGCGGGCAGCATCGGCACCAGCCGCTGCTTGCGGCCCTTGCCGGTGATGGTGAGGGAAAGCGTCTCGCCGGGCTTCGCCTTCGGCAGATCGCCGACATTGAGCGACAGCGCCTCGCTCAGCCGCAGGCCGCCGCCATAGAGCAGCGCCAGCAGCGCCGTGTCCCGCTTGGCGACCCAGGGCTCGTCGCTGAGATCGCCCACCGCATCGACGGCTTCCAGCGCCTCGCCGGCGGTCAGCGCCTTCGGCACCGAGTGCGGCAGCTTCGGCGAACGCAGCAGGCCGATGGCGCTGTTGGTCGCGAGGCCGCGCCGGGCCAGGAAGCGGAAGAAGCTGCGCAGCACGCTGAGCGCCCGTGCCGTGGAACTCGCCGTCAGTCCTTCGCGGCCGCGCGCCGCCAGCCAGGCGCGAAAATCGCCGCGGTTCAGCACGCTGAGATCGGCGAGTGCCGCCGGCTGGCCCAGATGCCCGGTGAGAAATCCCAGGAATGCGCCGAGGTCGCGCCCATAGGCGGCCACCGTATGGGGCGAGCCGCGGCGCTCATGGCGCAGCCAGGCGAGCCAGTCTTCGCGCGCCCGCGCCGTATCGGCGGCGATCACTTGTCCGGGTGCGGCAGCCCGAGCCATTGGCGGATGCAATGTTCAACGATGCGGGCCAGGAAATGCAGCAACTCCGTGCCCTGGCCGGGATTGAAATAGCCGGGATGGCGGGTGCCGAAGCCGAGCAGGCAGGGCGGCGTCCGGTCGCTGATCTTCAGGCGAATCAGCGCGTCCGAGCGCACCAGCCCGGCGCCGCCGCCGAACACGGCGGGATCGCCCTCGGCATCGTCGCGCAGCAGGATGTCCTCATCGCCCATGGCCTCTGCAACGCCGCCCGGCGACATCACATGCACGCCCTCGATCTCGGTCAGCGGCGCCTTGTCGTCCAGCGCCTCGACGCAGAGCGTGACCACATCTACATCCAGCAGCACGACAAGATCGGTGGTGACCATCTCGATGAAATGCTCGAAGCTCTCCGCCGCCAGCATCGACAGGATCGCCTTGTGCATGCGCTCCTGGGTCGAGAGATTGTCGCGGCTGTTGGCCAGCAGATCGTCCTGATCGGCGCGCAGCTTGGCAATATCGCGGCGCAGCCGCTCCACCATGAATTGCTGCAGGTCGATAATGCCTTCGCCCTTATTGCGCGCCGGCGGTATCTGATAATCGAGCAGGTCCGGATGACGTACCAGGAATTGCGGATGGCGGCGCAGATACTCAGCCACTTGCGAAGATGTAATGCGCGCCTTCACCTTGTCGACCGAGAAGGCGGTGCGGATATCATCAGGCGTCTTCGGCATGGGCGCAGCCGCTACAGGATCGACTGGCCGGTCTTCGCCCAGTCCGCGAGGAAGGCGGCCAGGCCCTTGTCGGTGAGCGGATGGTTGAACATCTGCTTCAGCACGCTGGGCGGCAACGTCGCCACATGGGCGCCCATCTTGGCCGATTCGATGACATGGATGGGATGACGCACCGAGGCCACCAGCACTTCGGTGGTGAAGGCCGGATAGGCGTCATAGATCTGCACGATGTCGGAGATCAGCCCCATGCCGTCGGTGCCGATATCGTCCAGGCGGCCGACGAAGGGCGAGATGAAGGCGGCGCCGGCCTTGGCGGCGAGAATGGCCTGCGCGGCGGAGAAGCAGAGCGTGACGTTGACCTTCGTGCCCTCATCGGCCAGTGCCTTGCAGGTCTTGAGACCATCGGGCGTGAGCGGCACTTTCACCGTGACGTTCGGCGCCAGCTTTGCGAGTTTGCGGCCTTCGGCCAGCATGGTCTTGTGATCGGTGGCGGTGACCTCGGCGCTGACCGGGCCGGGCACCACGGCGCAGATCTCCTTGATCACCTCCAGGAACGGCCTGCCGCTCTTGGCCACCAGCGACGGATTGGTGGTCACGCCATCCACCAGACCGGTTGCGGCCAGGTCGCGAATCTCGTTGATGTCTGCCGTATCGATGAAGAACTTCATGAACCGATGCTGCCCCGAATCCCAATGACTGGCGGAGTGTAGTCGATGGCCGCCGCCGATGCCAGAAGCACGGACGAAAGCGCAGCACCCCCGGGGCGCGTCAGCGTGCTGCTGCCCTTGCCGCTGACCGGCGCCTATGACTACCGCGCCGATCCGGCACAGGCGTTAACGCGCGGCGATTTCGTCGTGGTGCCCCTGGGAAACCGCGACGTGACCGGCGTGGTCTGGGGCGAGGCGCTGGGCGATGTCACTGAATCGAAGCTGAAGGATGTGGCGGGGCGAATCGATGCACCGCCGCTGCCGCCGGTGGTCTGCGATTTCGTGGATTGGGTCGCGAACTACACGATGTCGCCGCCAGGTGCAGTGTTGCGCATGGCCATGAGCGTGCCGGCGGCGCTGGAGCCGCCGAAGCCGATCTCGGCCTGGCGGCTCGGCGAATCACCAGCGGGTGAAAGCACCGTGCGGATGACGGCGGCGCGGCGGCGGGTGCTCGACATCCTCCGCGACGGGCCGCCACGCGTGACGGCGGACCTGGCGCGGGAAGCCGGCGTCTCCAGCGGCGTGGTGAAATCCCTGGCCGGCATCGGCGCCATTGTTGCGGTGAGTCTGCCGCGGCCCAGCCCGTTCGAGATGCCGGACGCCGAGCGTGCAGGGTTTGAGCTGAACGACGCGCAGGATGTTGCGGCCCGATCGCTGGCGGAACAGGTAGCCGCCGGCGGCTTCGGCGTGATCGCCCTCGACGGCGTCACCGGCGCCGGCAAGACCGAAGTCTATTTCGAGGCCATCGCTGCCGCGTTGCGCCGGGGCAAGCAGGCGCTGGTGCTGCTGCCGGAGATCGCGCTCAGCGCCCAATGGCTCGAGCGCTTCGTGCAGCGCTTCGGCGTGCCGCCCGCGCTCTGGCATTCCGACGTGCCGTCCCATGAGCGGCGCGCCACTTGGCGCGGCGTGGCAACCGGCGAGGTGCGCGTGCTCGTGGGCGCACGCTCGGCGCTGTTCCTGCCGTTCTCGGAGCTTGGCGTCATCATCGTCGATGAAGAGCATGACGCCGCCTACAAGCAGGAAGACGGCGTGATCTATCAGGCGCGGGACATGGCTGTCGTGCGCGCGCGGCTGACGGAGATTCCGATCCTGCTGGTTTCGGCCACGCCGTCGCTGGAGACGGTGCAGAATGTCGAGACTGGCCGCTACCGCGCGCTGCATATGCCCGATCGCCATGGCGGCGCGCTGCTGCCGGAGATCGCGGCCATCGATCTGCGCAAGGACAAGCCGCCGCGGCAGAGCTGGCTATCGCCGACGCTGCGCAGCAAATTGGCGGAGACCATCGCCGCCGGCGAGCAGGCACTGCTGTTCCTGAACCGCCGCGGCTATGCGCCGCTCACGCTCTGCCGGTCTTGCGGCCATCGCCTGCAATGTCCCCGCTGCACCGCCTGGCTGGTGGAGCATCGGCTCATCGGCCGGCTGCAATGCCACCATTGCGGCTTCCAGATCCCGTTTCCGTCGAACTGCCCGAGCTGCCAGGCCGAGGGCCAGCTCGCCGCCTGCGGTCCGGGCGTGGAGCGGCTGGCGGAGGAGGTGGCCCAGGTCCTGCCCCAGGCCCGCGTCGAGGTGATGACCAGCGACACCATCACCGGACCCCTTGCTGCTGAAGAGCTTCTCCATCGGATGCAGGAGCATGAGATCGACCTGCTGATCGGCACCCAGATGATCGCCAAGGGCCATCATTTCCCCATGCTGACCCTGGTAGGGGTGGTGGATGCGGATCTCGGTCTCCAGGGCGGCGACCTGCGGGCGGCCGAGCGCACCTACCAGCTGCTGCATCAGGTGGCGGGCCGCGCCGGCCGGGCCGCCCATCCCGGTAAGGTCTATCTCCAGACCTTCCAGCCGGATCATCCGGTGCTGCAGGCCCTGGTGGCCGGCGACCGCGACCGTTTCCTGCGCCAGGAGGCCGACGACCGGCGCCAGGCGGGCATGCCGCCCTTCGGCCGGCTGGCAGCGCTGATTGTCTCCGCGCCCGAAGGCCCCATGGCCGACCGGGCCGCCTCGGCGCTGGCCCGCGCCGCCCCCCATGGCGACGGATTCTCTATACTAGGGCCCTCGCCGGCGCCGCTGGCCATCCTCCGTGGCCGCCACCGCCGCCGCTTCCTGCTGAAATGCCGCCGCGAGGTGGCGCCCCAGGGCAGTTCTCCGGGACTGGCTCGGCCGGGTGAAGCTGCCGAATCCGGTGCGATTGCAGATCGATGTCGACCCCTATAGTTTCTTTTGACGCTGCCCTGATCGCCGAGAGATCGTCATGCCCCTCATCGATCGTATTGTCGCGTTGCAGCCGGAAATGAAATCCTGGCGGCACGATATTCATGCTCATCCCGAAACCGCGTTCGAGGAATTCCGCACGGCCGATTTCGTCGCCGGCAAATTGCAGGAGTTCGGCGTCGAAGTTCATCGCGGGCTGGCTGGCACCGGCGTGGTCGGCACGTTAAAGGCGGGACAAGGCAACCGCGCCATCGGCCTGCGCGCCGACATGGATGCGCTGCATATCACCGAAGCCAATGACTTCGCCCACAAATCCACCACAAACGGCAAGATGCATGCCTGCGGACATGACGGGCATACCGCCATGCTGCTTGGAGCCGCGAAATATCTGGCGGAGACCCGCGGCTTCGACGGCACCGTGCATTTCATCTTCCAGCCGGCGGAAGAGAATGAAGGCGGCGGCCGCGTGATGGTGGAGCAAGGCCTGTTCGAAAAGTTTCCCGTCGAATCGGTATTCGGCATGCACAATATTCCCGGCATTCCGGAAAATCAGTTCGGCATGCGCCCGGGCGCCATGCTCTCCTCCTACGACATTTTTGAGATCCAGGTCGAAGGGCGTGGCAGCCATGCCGCGCTGCCCCATCAAGGCATCGACCCCGTCGTGGTTGCCTCGCATATCGTGCTGGCGCTGCAGACCATCGTCAGCCGCAACACCCATCCGCTGGATTCGGCGGTCGTCAGCGTTACGCAAATCCATGGCGGCGACACCTGGAACGTAATTCCGCCGGCTGTGAATTTGCGGGGTACGGTGCGCAGCTTCGACAAATCGGTCCAAGATCGCATCGAAAAGGATCTCGGCCGCATTGCACAGCAGGTTGCCGGCGCCTTCGGTGCGCAGATCAAACTGCGATACGAGCGGCGCTACCCCTCGACCATCAACACGGCAACGGAGACCGAGCAGGCGGCCGCGATCGCCGCGAAGGTCGTCGGCGAGTCCAATGTACGCCGGGATACGCGGCCTTTGATGGGTTCCGAGGATTTCGCCTTCATGCTGCAGGCGCGCCCAGGCTGCTTCGTTTTCCTGGGTGCCGGCGAGGACGCCTGCCCGATCCATAATCCCGGCTATGATTTCAATGATCGGATCCTGGCGACGGGCGCCAGCTATTGGGCAACGCTGGCACAGGAATTGCTGCCGCCTCGCGGCTGATTTCCCGGCCGCACCACGCGGCAGTGGCCAGAACCGCCCGCCTCGTGCCGACGTGGACCGGCGGCCAGTTTCGGCCCGCCGGGCACTGTTACAGTTTCAAACGAAAGCCGGTTGACGATGGTCGATAACCACCATCAGTCATGCCATATTGAAGCTATGGCAAAGGGACCCAAGGGCCAGCGCAGACCAGCGGATGTGATCGGCAATGCCGTGCACGTCATGCGAATCGCTACCGGCCAAATCGAAGAAAAATCACGGGTAAGTAACCGCTCAAAGAGCGGTAAAGCTGGAGGAGAAGCCCGAGCCAAGCGCTTGTCTCACCAGCAACGCATTGAAATTGCGAAGAAAGCAGCAACGTCCCGATGG
>CAWFKD010000005.1:0-427652 GCA_963816235.1 uncultured Alphaproteobacteria bacterium
GCAACCAACCTTACGGAAAAGCCGCCAAGTCACCCGACTTGGCGGCTTTTGTGTTTGCAACGTCTTCCCGGCATCAGGACTTTCGCGCCGAGTTTCTTGGCCAGCGCTGCGATGCCGACGGCAAAGGTGTTTCGGCCGACCTGTTCCTTGATCCGCGCTTCGTCTGCTTCCGCGACATCGAAATCCGCCGTCCATTCGACGAAGGTCTTGTCGCCCTCGGTCACCGGTTTGCAGGTAAAGGTCGCGATGTAGTTCCGGATCGGCAGTGGCGAGACGATGATGTTGTAGGTGAAGCTGCGGTCGAGGTCGCTGAAGGACAGGAGCCGCTCGCGCAAATGGCCGCCGTCGGACAGCTTGAAATTGCGCACGCAGCCGACACGGTCGCTCGGCAGGCCGTCCTCGATATGGCTCTCGGCGATGATCGGGTGCCATTCATGGTGGCCGTTGAAATCGCGGGCATAGGCCCAGACCTTGTCGACCGGCAGATTGATGATCCCGCTGACATAGACATTGGCCATCTGTTTCTCCTCCCCTAGGGCATGATTTCGCGGAACTGCGCGACCAGGGCGTCGGCGAATTCCGGATCGTTGATATGGTACGGCAAGCGGATGAGGCGGCGCTTCGGCGCTGGCTTCAGCGTACGCTCGATGGCATCGAACAGCGCCGCGTCGGCGACGGGGTCATGAAATGCTGCACCCGGCGCATCGAGAGCCGAGACGCCTTTCTCCGGAATGAGAAACCGCACCGGGCCCTCGCAACGGTTCAGCCGTTCGGCGATCCAGGCGCCGATTTTCCGGCATTCCTCTGCCGTCGTGCGCATCAGCGTGACCTGCGGATTGTGGCGATAGAGCAGCCGCCCGCGATATTTCTCGGGCACGCTATCAGGTCCCCAGAAGTTCACCATGTCCAGCGCGCCAACCGAGCCGACATAGGGAACGCGCGTGCGGGCGATGGCGCCCAGGCGGTCCGGGCCGGCGCTCAGCACGCCGCCGAGCAGCAGATCGCAGACTTCCGTCGTCGTGGCGTCGAGCACGCCGACCAGCATGGCGCTGTCCACCAGCTTCTCCATCGCCCGGCCGCCGGAACCCGTGGCGTGGAAGATGACGCAGTCATAGTCGGCACGCAGCGCCTCGGCCGCACGGGTCACGCAGGGCGTGGTGACGCCGAACATGGTCAGGCCGATCGCCGGCTTGGCATCCGCCGCAGGCACCGGCGCCCGCGCCATGCCGACGATGGCGGAGGCGGCGTTGGTCAGGACGGCACGGCTGATGCGGTTGAGACCGGCGATGTCGGTGACCGAATACATCATGGCGATGTCGCTGACATCGACGAACGGGCCGACATCGCCCGACGCCAGGGTCGAGACCATCAGCTTCGGCACGCCGATCGGCAGCGCCCGCATCCCCGCGGTGACGATGGACGTGCCGCCGCCGCCGCCGATACCCAGCACGCCAGCCACGTCGTCGCGCTCGCTGATGAAGCGCGCGAAGGCATTGCCCATTGCGGCAACGGCGGCGCCGCGGTCATCGGCAGTCAAGACGGCACCGGTGCCGCGGGAATGCTGCGCTGCGATATCGCGGATGACGAAATCGGCCTGGATCTTCGCCGCCCGCGTGCCGACATCGACCAGGGCGCAGGGAAATCCGGTGCCGGCGACGAGGTCTCGCAGAAAGGCGAGCTCCTCGCCCTTGGTATCCGCCGTGCCGACGATGTAGATGCGCTTCATTGCGTTCCCGCGACAGGTTCGACCCGGGCCGGCGGAATTTGCAATTCCTGTGGGACGCCAGTACCGTATTGGCATGACCGTCTCACGTCAAGAATGGGACATCGTGCCGTCGGCTGCGAAAGGCCCGCGGGCGCGGATGAGGCGAACGATGCTCGATACGGCGATGCGATTGATGCAGAGTGGACTGATTCCGTCGGTGAGCGACGTCGCCGAAGCGGCGGAGGTGTCGCGCACGACCGCCTATCGCTATTTCCCGAGCCAGGCGGCGTTGATCCAGGCCGCGGTCGACGAAGCGCTGGGGCCGATCCTGGAATGGGACTCCAAGTCCGCCGATGCCGAGGAACGCATCTCGGATCTGCTCGCCTTCGCCTATCCGCGCATGCATCTCTATGAGGCGACGCTCAGGGCGGCGCTTTTGCTGGCGATCGACCAATGGACAAGGCGGCAGGCCGGCACGCTGGCGCCCGAGGCGCCGATCGTGCGCGGCCATCGCAAGGCGCTGTTGCGCTTGGCGCTGGCGCCACTGCGGGAAACGCTGGACCGCAAGACGCTCGATCGCGTCACGCAATCCCTTTCACTGGTGTTCGGGACCGAGGCTTTCGTCGTCCTGAAGGACATTTGGCAGCTTGACGATAAGCAGGTCCTGCGGGTGGCGCTCTGGACCGCCCATGCCATCGTCAGAACCGCCATTGCCGAGGCCGCGACGGTTGCTTCCGCAGCCGCCGGTCATGCTAAAGTCAAAGCGGCACAAAGACCGCGCAAGAAGGAGAATGGCTCAACGAACAAATAAACCGCTGTTGGCCGGCCCACCGGCTGCAGCCCTTAGACTAGGGAGAGAAAACAAATGCTCAAGAGGACCTTGCTTGGAATGCTTGCCGGCGCGACCGTCGCCTTCGCCGGCTTCACGGCTTCGGCTCAGGAGGAGCTGACGATCTTTTGGGCGGAATGGGATCCGTCCAACTATCTGCAGGAACTGGCCAACCAATACACCGCGGAGACCGGCGTCGTGGTGACCGTGCAGACGACGCCCTGGCCGGATTTCCAGACCAAAGCCTTTGCCGAGTTCAATGCCCATGGTGATGCCTATGACATCGTCGTCGGCGATTCCCAGTGGCTCGGCGCCGGGTCGGTCGGCGGCCACTATGTCGATCTCACCGACTTCTTCGCCAAGCACAAGCTGACAGAATCCTTCGCGCCCGCCACCGTGCAGGCCTATGCCGAATATCCGAAAGGCGCCGGCAAGTACTGGGCCATCCCGACCGAGGGCGACGCCACCGGCTGGGCCTATCGCAAGGACTGGTTCGAGGACCCGGCGGAGAAGGAAGCCTTCAAGGCGAAATACGGCTATGACCTGGACGTGCCGAAGACCTGGGCGCAGATGCGCGATATCGCCGAGTTCTTCCAGCGTCCGGACCAGAAGCGCTACGGCATCGCGATTTATACCGACAACGCCTACGACGCCCTGGTGATGGGCTTCGAGAACGCCCTCTTCAGCTATGGCGGCGATCTCGGCGACTACTCGACCTACAAGGTCGAGGGCATTGTCAATTCCCCCGAGGCTGTGGCCGCGCTTGAGAGCTATAAGGAACTCTACAAGTTCACGCCGCCGAACTGGGGCAAGACGTTCTTCCTGGAGAACAACCAGGCGATCACCGAAGGCCTGGCGGCGATGAGCATGAACTATTTCGCCTTCTTCCCCGCACTCGCCAACAAGGCGGCGAATCCCTACGCCGACGTCACCGGCTACTTCGCCAATCCGGCCGGCCCCAGCGGTAAGCAGCATGCGGCACTGGGCGGGCAGGGCATGTCCATCGTCAGCTATTCCACGAAGCAGGAGGAAGCCTACAAGTTCCTCGAGTGGTTCGTGCGCGAGGATGTGCAGAAGAAGTGGGCCGAGCTCGGCGGCTACACCTGCAACGCCAAGGTTCTGGAATCATCGGAGTTCCGCAAGGCAACGCCCTATAACGAGGCCTTCTATCAGTCGATGTTCATGGTGAAGGACTTCTGGGCAGTGCCGGAATATGCGGAACTGCTGACCCAGATCAATAACCGCATCTATCCCTTCGTCGTCGGCGGCGAAGGTTCTGCAAAGGAAACGTTGGACGGACTCGCCCAGGACTGGACGGCGACGTTCAAGAAGTACGGTCGTCAATAGCAAGCGGCCAACGCAGACGGCCGGCGGAGGACATCCCTCTGCCGGCCGTCTGAATGATGCGTAGGAGGGAGGCGGGCGTGGCGGTTATGGCGAAGCTCACGGCGGATTCGCGGGCGGCCGCGCGCGGCTGGAGCGATCTCACCATCCGCAATCTCTTCATAATCCCGACAATACTCTTCCTGATCGTCTTCAACATCTTTCCGCTGATCTATTCCCTCGGCTACTCCTTCACCGATTTTCGCGCCTCGGTGAGCGAGCCGGCGAACTTCGTGGGCCTGCAGAACTACCGCGAGCTGCTGGCCGATCCCAACATCTGGCGCAATTTCTCGGTCACCGCGAAATATGTCATCGTCTCCGTGGGCGGCCAGATGATCGTCGGCTTCGGCGTCGCGCTGCTGCTGAACCGCGCCTTCCCGTTCAAGGGGCTGGTCACGACCTTGCTCCTGCTGCCGATGATGATGTCCATGGCGGTGGTCGGGCTGTTCTGGAAGCTGCTCTACGATCCGTCCTGGGGCATCATCAACTATGCCCTGGGGCTGGGCACCTTCGATTGGCTGTCCAATCCGAACATGGCGCTCTATGCCATCGCCATCACCGACATCTGGATGTGGGCGCCTTTCGTCATGCTGCTGTCGCTCGCGGGCCTATCGGCGGTGCCGCAGCATCTCTATGAAGCGGCGGCGATCGACCGCGCCGGGCGCTGGTACACCTTCACGCGCATCACCCTGCCGCTGGTGGCGCCGCTGCTGCTGATCGCCCTCATCTTCCGCACCATGGAGGCGTTCAAGACCTTCGACCTCGCCTTCATCATGAGCGGCCAGCCGACCACCGAAGTGATCGCCATCAGGCTCTACAAGATGGCGTTCCAGGAGTGGCAGACCGGCCGCTCCTGCGCGCTCGCCTACGTCATGCTGATCATCGTGCTGGCGATCACCAACATCTACGTGAAATATCTGAACCGGGTGAAGGAGCGCTGAGATGGCCGCCGTCCGCACCCGCAGCCAGCGTGTCCTTCACCGCGTCGCCGTCGCCGCTGTCATCGCGATCACCCTGATCTTCCTGTCGCCGATCTACTGGATCACCTCGACCGCTTTCAAGTCCCGGGCTATCGCCACGTCGGTGCCGCCGACCGTGATCTTCTCGCCGGAGATCACTTCCTTCATCAAGCTGTTTACCCGCCGCGTGCAGCTGACGAAGCCGGTCGAGCCGGAGGTCTATGCAGCCGCGCCCTGGTGGGAGAAGCGCATCTATGACGGCGGCGAGCGCGTGCTCAAGGTCGGCGACAGCGTTCAGCTCTCGCAATATCCCAACCGGTTCCAGAACAGCCTGATCATCGCCATCAGCAGCACGCTGCTCGCGGTATCCATGGGCACGCTGACGGCCTACGGCTTTTCCCGATTCCGAATAGCCGGCGAACAGGATCTGCTCTTCTTCATCCTGTCGACCCGCATGCTGCCGCCGGTGGTGGTGGCCATCCCGATGTTCCTGATGTACCGCGCCGTCGGCATGACGGATACCCATATCGGGCTGATCATCCTCTACACGGCGTTCAACCTCTCCTTCTCCGTCTGGCTGATGAAGGGCTTCATCGACGAGATCCCGAAGGAGTATGAGGAGGCGGCGCTGGTCGACGGGTACACGCGGCTGCAGGCCTTCTTCAAGATCGTCCTGCCGGAAGCGGTGACCGGCATCGCCGCGACGGCCGTGTTCTGCTTCATCGTCGCCTGGAACGAATATGCCTTCGCGCTGATGATGACCAACCGACGGGCGCAGACGGCGCCGCCCTTCATCCCCGCGCAGGTCGGTTCCGGCTTGACCGACTGGACGGCCATCGCGGCCGGCACCTTCCTGTTCCTGTTGCCGGTGGCGATCTTCACCTTCGCGCTTCGGAAGCATCTGTTGCGGGGCGTCACCTTCGGGGCGATCCGCAAATGACGGCCGGAGACAGAGAACACTCATGAGCTTTCGCAGACTTAATTCGAAATTCCTTGAGCCGCTGTCGCAATGGACGATGGTCTTCGGCATCGCCGCGCTCTGCCAGCCCTGGAGCGAACTGCTGCATCGCTACGGCTTGACGATCATCCTCGTCGGCCTGGTGGGATTCAGCGTGTTTTCCAAATTCAAGCCCGAGTCGAAGCCGGACTGACCGATCATGGCCGACATCATCCTGCGGGACATCCAGAAATATTTTGGCGAGGCCCATGTCATCCGGCAACTCAACCTGGAGGTCCGCCACCGGGAGTTCGTCGTGCTGCTCGGTCCGTCGGGCTGCGGCAAGACAACGTCGCTGCGGGCAATTGCCGGGCTGGAGGAGATCGACAGCGGCAACATCATCATCGACGGCAAGCCGGTGGAGAAGCTCCGGGCGTCGGACCGGGATATCGCCTTCGTGTTCCAGCTTTATGCCCTCTACCCCCATCTGACGGCCTACGAGAACATCGCCTTTCCCCTGCGGGCCATGAATGAAAGCAGGGCAGCCGTCGACGCCCAGGTCCGCCGAGTCGCCCAGGCGCTGGCTATCGAGCATCTGCTGGACAAACGGCCGTCGGCGCTGTCAGGCGGCGATATGCAGCGTGTCGCGATCGGGCGGGCCCTGGTGCGGCGGCCGAAGGCGATGCTGATGGATGAGCCGATCGGCTCCCTCGATGCCAAGCTGCGCGAGGACATGCGCACGGAGATCAAGCGCCTGCATCTGGAGAACGACACGACCACGGTCTATGTGACCCATGATCAGGTGGAGGCCATGTCGCTCGCCGACCGGATTGCTGTCATGCATGACGGCGTATTGCAGCAGGTGGGTACGCCGACCGACGTCTACCGGCATCCGGCCAATCTGTTCGTCGCCCAGTTTATCGGCAGTCCGGTGATGAATATCGCCAAGGCGAGCTTGCGCGAAGAGAACGGCCGCGCCCAGGTAGTGATCGGCGATGGCGACGGTGCCTTCGATCTGCCGGCAGAGCTTCAGCGGCAGGTTGCCTCTGCGAAAAGTGGGGATCTGACGATCGGCGTGCGGCCGGAAAGCGTGCGCATTGCCCGCCAGCCCGCCGACGGCTTCACCCAGGTGGAGGCCCATATCATCGAGCCGCTGGGCGCCTACGATATCGTCGATCTCAAGCTCGGCCGGCAGATCTTCCGGGCGCGGACTCCGAGCGGCTTCGTCGCCCGGGCCGGCGATACCGTCTGGGCGAAGCTCGACGCGGCGGAGACCCATTTCTTCGACACCGGCAGTGGCGGATCGCTGGATGCAAGGCTGAGCTGATAACATGGCGCATATCCAGCTCGAAAACGTCAGCAAGAATTTTGGCTCCCACAGCGCACTCAAGGGTCTCGATCTGGAGATCGCCGATGGTGAGTTCTTCGTGCTGCTCGGGCCGACCGGCGCCGGCAAGACCACGACGCTGCGGCTGATCGCCGGATTGGAGCGGCCGAATGCCGGCGCGATCAGGATCGACCATGAGGATGTGCTGGAATGGAATGCAGCCCAGCGCGACGTCGCGCTCGTGTTCCAGCATTATTCCCTATATCCGCGCTACACGGTGCGGCAGAATCTCGAATTTCCACTAAAATCCAGGGTGCGCCGTTATCCGCAGCCTGATATCGACGCCCGCGTCGCCCGCGCCGCCAAGACGCTGCGAATCGAGCACTTGCTGGACCGCAAGACCGACCGCCTGTCCGGCGGCGAGATGCAGCGCGTATCTATCGGGCGCGCCATCGTGCGCGAACCGCGGGTTTTCCTGATGGACGAGCCGCTGTCCAACCTCGACGCCAAGCTGCGCGAGGCGCTGCGCTCGGAGCTCAAGGATCTGCAGATGAAGCTCGGCGCCACGTTCCTGTTCGTCACCCACGACCAGATCGAGGCGATGTCCATGGGAGACAAGGTCGGCGTCCTCAATCAGGGCCGCATCGTGCAAGTCGGCACGCCGCAGGAGATCTATAACCGGCCGCGGGATCTCTTCGTTGCTGGCTTCGTCGGCTCGCCGGCGATGAATCTTCTGCCGGGTGAGAGCGGCAATGGGCGGCTGGCGGCCTTGGCGGGTCAGATGGATCTCACAGCCGAAGCTTCGGCTCGTGGGTGGCTGTCCAGCCGTTCGGGCCCTGTCACGGTCGGCATCCGTTCCGAGGATATCCGCATCGGGCCGGCAGAGGCCTTGGAGGCGCGCGTCCATGACGTTGAGAATCTCGGGGTCGAGAAGATCGTCACGCTCCGGGTCGGGGAGCAATTGCTGCGCGCGACCGCGCCGGCGACGCTGGAACTGCCGATCGATAGCACCGTGCGCTTTGGGTGGAATCCGGAGAAGCTGCATTTCTTCGACGGTTCGACGGGCGCGAACCTGGTGCCTGGCTAAGGCGATCCCCGTCGGCTTAGGCGTCGATGGCCAGCAGCCGGTCGCGGACGCCGGTCAGATGCTGCAGCTGCAGCCGCCGGGCCGTCTCCGCATCCCGCTGCAGCAGCGCCGAGACCACGGCCGCATGGTCCTGATCATACTGCCGCCGCTGGGTCTCGGTCAGGCTGCGCTGCTTCAGGCGGTACCAATGGGGCTGGTTGCGCGCGGCATTGATTGCCTCGCAATAGTCGATCAGCAGCGCGTTCTTGGTGGCGCGGAAGATCGCGAGATGCAGCGCCGCGTCCCAATGCTCGAACTCCGCCGTGCCCTTGGCGGCGATGCTCTTGCGCAGGATGGTCTCGATTTCCTGGAGGTCGGCGGTGGTTGCCCGGTGGGCGGCCAGGGCGGCGGCCTGAGGCTCCATGATCAGCCGCACCTCCATGATGTCGGTGGGGCTGGCGTCCTTCAGGCGGCCGACGAACTCCCGGGTCCGGCCGGCCGGATTGCCTTTGACGAAGGTGCCGCGGCCGACGATCCGCACCAGGCGGCTGTCCAATTCGCGGAGCGCGCGGCGGATGGTGTTGCGGGCGAGGTTGTAGGTGGCGGCCAGTTCCCGCTCCGCCGGCACCCGGTAGCCGTCGGGCCAATCGCCGGCGTCAATCTTCCGCCCGATGTCCAAGCGCCACGTCATGGGAGGTGCGAATTTTCTCCGCCACCTGTTGAGACTCCTCCTAGGCTAACCAACAGAATTCATTACTGAAAGAGACCGCGTTGACTCTCGATCCTCGGGCTGTCAAACTAATGATATACCAATAGGATCAATGGTGCAACATTGGTCCATCGCCTGGGGAGGCATGATGCGGCTGGCCACGTTCAGTGCCAGTGGGAAGCGCCAGGTCGGCCTGATGGCCGCCGATGGCGCGGCCATTGAGCCGCTCCAGCTTGATCCCGGCTCCGATGCCGCAACCGCCATCCGGCTTCTGGTGGCCGGTCAAAAGCTGGAAGTCAGCGGCCCGCCGATCCCCTTGGACAAAGTGACACTGGAAGCGCCGATCCCGCGTCCTGACCGGAACATCTTCTGCGTCGGCAAGAACTACCACGAGCATGCCCACGAGTTCGCCCGCAGCGGCTTCGACTCCAGCGCCCAGTCCGGGGCCGTGCCGGATGCGCCGATCATCTTCTCCAAGGTGCCGGAGACCGTCACCGGCCCCGGGCCGGCCGATCCTGATCGATCCCCGGGTCAGCGGCGCCATCGACTACGAGGCCGAGCTCGCCGTGGTCATCGGCAAGGGCGGCCGCGGCATCCGCAAGGCGGACGCCCTGGACCATGTCTGGGGCTACACCATCGTCAATGACGTGACCGCCCGGGATCTCCAGGGCCGGCACAAGCAATGGCTGATCGGCAAGTCCCAGGACAGCTTCTGTCCCATGGGCCCATGGCTGGTCAGCCGCGACGAGCTGGACCTCGCCGACACCCAGGTGCGCTGCTGGGTGAATGGCGAGCTGCGCCAGGACGCCAATACGAATGCCCTGATCTTCGACGTGCCGACCCTGATCGAGACCATCTCGGCGGGTCTCACACTGATGCCCGGCGACATCATCGCCACCGGCACGCCGGCCGGCGTCGGCATCGGCTTCAATCCGCCGAAATACCTCAAGCCCGGCGACGTGGTGCGCATCGAAATCGGCAATATCGGCGTTCTGGAGAACCCGGTGGCCGAGCTGGGGGCGGCGGCATGAGCACCCAGACCATCGAGCGTATGGCCGTGGATCTGGCGGGGCAGGGCGATGCCGTGATCTTCGTCCATGGCCTCGGCGGCAGCTCCAACGTCTTCACGCCCCAGGTCATGGCCCTGGGCAGCCGCTACCGGACCGTGCGGCCGGACCTGCCGGGCTCGGCCCGCTCGCCCGCCGGCAGCCAGATCTCCATCGAAGGCCTGGCCGACGCCATGATCCGCATAGCCGGCGTGCTCGGCGTCGATCGCGCCCATTTCGTCGGACATTCCATGGGCACCATCGTCTGCCAGCATATTGCCGCGAACGAACCGAAGCTGGTCCGCTCCCTGACCCTGTTCGGCCCGCTATTGGCGCCGCCGGACCCGGCGCGCCAGGCGATGCGCGACCGCGCCGCCAAGGCCCGCGCCGAAGGCATGGCCGATATAGCCGACGCGATCGTCCAGGGCGCCACGTCAGGCGACACCAAGTCCAATAATCCGGTCTGCGCCGCGCTGGTGCGCGAATTGCTGATGCGGCAGGATGCCGAAGGCTATGCCAGGAATTGCGAAGCGCTGGCGGCGGCGCAGCCGGCCGACACTGCGCGCATCGACTGTCCGGTGCTGCTGGTCACCGGCGATGAGGACGGCGTCGCGCCGCCTTCCAATGTCCGGGCGATGGCGCAGCAGATCAAAGGGGCGCGGGTCACCGTGCTCAACCGCTGCGGCCACTGGACGACATTGGAGCGCAGCGCGGAATGCAATACGGCACTCAAGGAGTTTCTCGCGGGACGAGCCTGAACAGGCGTTGAGGAGGACATCATGGGCAACATTCTTTTCTCGAATGTGCGCATTTTCGACGGAAGCGGCGAGCTTCCCTATTTCGGCGAGGTGCTGATCCAGGGCAACCGGATCAAGCATGTGGGGCGGGGCAGCCGCACCGTGCCGAACAACGGCCACACCGTGATCGATGGCGCCGGCGCGACCCTGATGCCCGGCCTGACCGAGGCCCATACCCATCTTTCCTGGAACAACGCGGCGTCGCTGGACGCGATCTTCCGCATGCCGCCGGAGGAGCACACCCTGTTCTCCGCCAATGTGGCGAAGACCTACATCGACATGGGCTGGACCTCCTGTGTCGGCGCCGCGGCGGCAAAGCCGCGCCTGGACGTGGTGATCCGCAACGCCATCAACAGCGGGTTAATTCCCGGCCCGCGCTATCTCGCCAACAGCCAGGAGATCGCCACCATGGGCGGCCTCGGCGACACCACGCCTCCCCATGTGGATGTGCGCGAGCTCTCTTTCGGCTGGGTCGTCACGGGACCGGAGGAAATGCGCAAGGCGGTCCGCATGTTCATCAAGTACGGCGTCGACCTGATCAAGCTGAACCTGTCCGGCGAGGAGATGACCGACACCGCCGCCCAGGAAACGCCCATGGCCGACGAGGAAGCGGCCATGGCCGTGCGCGAAGCGAAGCGCCGGGGCCTGCGGGTCTGCGCCCATGCCCGCTCCGCCGAGTCGGTGAAGATGTGCATCCGCCACGGTATCGAGATCATCTATCACGCCTCCTATGCCGACGAGGAAGCGCTGGACATGCTGGAGGCGAACAAGAGCAAGCATTTCGTGGCACCCGGCCTGGGCTGGCTGGTGAACACGGCGCGCAATGCCGGTCCGTTCGGCATCAAGCCGGATTCGTCGCTGGGCATGTATTATGCGCGCGAGCTCGATATCGCCGTCGAGACCATGCGCAAGATGCACCGCCGCGGCATCCGCGTTCTGCCCGGTGGCGATTACGGCTTCGCCTGGACGCCCCACGGCACCAACGCCAAGGATCTCGAATATTTCGTCGACATGGTCGGCATGTCGCCGATGGAAGTCCTGCTGGCGACCACCAAGCATGGCGGCGAGATCATGGGGCGGCCCAACGAGCTGGGCCAGCTCAAGGCAGGTTATCTCGCCGACCTGATCCTGGTGGATGGCGATCCCGTCGCCAACATCCGCATCCTCCAGGACAAGAAGCGCATCCTCGCGGTCATGAAGGACGGCGAATTCTTCCGCACGCCCGACATGACGCCGCAGCGGGCGCGGATCGCGGTCTAGGCGGGCGCGAGGAAAGAGGGCGCCAGGCGGCATGAAGCTCTTCATCCTCACCATGCTGAACGGGTTCACGCTGGCCGCGCTCTATTTTCTGGTGGCCAGCGGCTTCACGCTGGTGTTCGGGCTCATGCGGCAGGTGAATCTCGCGCACGGCTCGCTGTTCCTGCTCGGCGCCTATGTCGGCTGGAGCGCGGCCGATGCCAGCGGTTCCTGGTTCGCCGGCGCGGCGGCAGGGTTCGCCTCGATGGCGGTGGCGGGGGTGCTGCTGCAGATCGGCATCTTCCGCCGCATGGAGGGCCAGGATCTCCGGCAGACGCTCGTGACCATCGGCATCTCCATCGTGCTGGCCGATCTCATGCTAGCAGTCTGGGGCGGCAAGACCTATCAGTTCGATCCGCCGGCCTGGCTTTTCGGTGCCACGCCGATGCCCTTCATCAATGCCTATCCAACCTATCGCCTTGTGCTGCTGGCGGTGGCGATCATCATCGGCGTGGTCCTCTGGCTGTTTCTCAACCGCACGCCTGTTGGCATGATGATCCGCGCCGGCGTCGATGACCGGCAGATGCTTGCCTGCTCCGGCGTCAATGTGCAGCGGGTCTTCGCCATCACCTTTGCCATCGGCGCGGGTCTTGCCGGTCTGGCCGGCGTGATCGGCGGCACCGCGCTCTCCATCGCGCCAGGCGAGGACACGCGCTATCTGCTGGCCTCGCTCGTCGTGGTGATCGTCGGCGGCATGGGCAGCGTCACCGGGGCAGCGATCGGTGCGCTGTTGATCGGTCTCGCCGAACAGCTCGGCCTCGCCTATTCGCCCACCTATGGCGTCGTCTACACCTTCCTGATCATGGTGGCAGTGCTGGCCTTCCGGCCCCAGGGCATCATGGGGCGGCCGGCATGAGCGTGATCGCCTCGACGCCGGAGTCGAACGTGATCTGGCCCTGGCGGGTCCGGCCACAGCATATCCTGCTGGCGCTGTTCCTGCTCGCCTATCCGCTGGTGGCGACGCCATTCTGGATCGTGCAGATCGGCGCCCAGTCGCTGTTCCTCGGCGTGATCGCGCTTTCGCTGATGTTCCTCGCCGGCTATGGCGGCATGGTATCGCTGTCGCAAATGACGGTGGCTGGCGTCGCCGCCTACATGATCGCGCTCTTCGGCACCAACCACGTCAATATCGGCTTCGGCTGGCCGTGGTGGGCGCAGATCCCGGCGGCGCTGGTGGTCGCGACAGCGGCGGCGACGCTGATCGGCGTCATCGCCGTCCGTACCGCCGGCATCTACACCATCATGATCACGCTGGCGATCGGCGTCGCCTTTTTCTACTTCACGCGCCAGAACTACGCCATCTTCAACGGCTTCAGCGGCTTTGCCAATGTGCAGGCGCCAGTGGTATTCGGCATAAACTGGCGCGACCCGGAGCCATTCTATTATCTGTCGCTGGGCGTCGCCGCCTTCTGCTATCTGGCGACGATCTATGTCTCGCGCTCCACTTTCGGCCTGTCGCTGCAGGCGATCCGCGACAATCCCCGGCGCATGAGCGCGCTGGGCTTCAATGTCTTTCTCCATCGCGTGCTCGCCCACAGTCTCGCCGGGTTCTTCGCGGCGCTCGGCGGCGTGCTGCTGGTGTGGATGAACAGCCGGGTATCGCCGGGTACCATCGATATCGGACCGCTGATCAATGTGCTTGTTATCGCCGTGCTCGGCGGCCTGAGCCGTCCCATCGGTCCCTTCATCGGCGCGGTGGTGTTCATACTCTTGGAGAACTTCGCCATCGATCTGATCGACCGCGAGCGATTCAACACGCTCATCGGTCTGGTGTTTCTTGCCATCGTCTTGTTTTCGCCCGACGGGCTGCTGGGGCTCTGGCAGCGACTCGTCGGTTGGGCCACGACCACCGGCGCTGCCGGCGGCTGGCGAAATAACCGGAGCTCATGATCGGCCCGCGAGGCGGATAAAGGGCCGCAACGGAAGAGGGAGGAATACGAATGACTGGATTAGGGAGACGCACGGTTCTTGCAGCCACGGCTGCCGCTGTGCTCGCGCTCGGCGCCGGCTTGGCGCAGGCGCAGGAGACGATCAAGGTCGGCGGCCTCGCGACACTGGAGGGCGCCTTCACGGTGCTCGGCCAGGACAGCATGCGCGGCCTGGAGCTGGCGCTGAAAGAACGCAACTACATGGCGGGCGGCAAGAAGATCGAGCTGGTCACCGGCTCGTCCGACGCCTCGCCCGACAGCGCGGTCAACGCCGCGCGCAAGCTGGTGGAGCAGGATGGCGTGCAGATTCTCGTCGGCCCGCTCTCCGGCGACGAAGGGCTGGCAGTGAAGAACTATGCGAAGTCGCAGCCGCAGGTCACCTTCATCAACGGCACCTCGGCCGCCCAGGACACCACGCTCCGCGATCCCGCGCCCAACTTCTTCCGCTTCACCACCGATGGCGCCCAGTGGCAGGCCGGTCTCGGCGAATACGCCTACAGCACCAAGGGCTACAAGAAGGTCGTCACCATCGCCGAGGACTATTCCTTCCCCTACACCCAGGTTCTCGGTTTCATGCTCGGCTTCTGCAAGGCGGGAGGTCATGTCGCCGACAAGTTCTGGGTACCGATCGGCAACAAGGACTTCTCCACCATCGTCGCTTCCATCCCCGATGACATCGACGCCATCTACGTCGCGCTCGGCGGCGCCGATTCGGTGAACTTCCTGACGCAGTACCAGCAGGGCGGCGGCAGCAAGCCGCTGATCGGCGGCTCGATCACCGTCGACCAGACCGTGCTCGGCTCAGAGGGCCAGCGCCGCAAATACATCATCGGCACGCCATCGGCCGGTCCGATCGCCGACAACTGGGACAATCCGTCCTGGAAGACGTTCGTTGCGGCCTACAAGGCGGCCTATCCCGACGGCTTCCCGTCACCGTCCTTGTTCGCCCATGGCTACTATGTCGAAGCCAAGGCGATGCTGGACGCGCTGGACAAGGTCGGCGGCGATCTCTCCGACGGCCAGAAGAAGTTCCGCGAAACTCTGGCCAGCCTCGAGGTCGACACGCCCACCGGCAAGGTCACCCTGGACAAGAACCGTAATGGCATCGCCGACATTTTCCTGACGGAAGTGGCGGAAGGCCCTGACGGCAATCTGTTCAACAAGGTGGTCAAGGTCATCCCGCAGGTGAACCAGACCCTGGGTATCGACGAGGCGGAGTTCCTCGCCCTGGGCCCGGTCAGCCGCGATAACCCGCAATGTCCATGATGATCTACAATTGACCCGATGTCCGACGCTCTCAGAATAGCGCAGGCCGGCGCGGCCCATGCCCTCGTGCTCGAGGGGGTGAGCCGCGCCTTCGGCGCCCTTGTGGCGCTCGACGCCGTCGATCTCACGATCGGCGCCGGCGAGCGCCGCGGGATTCTGGGAGCGAACGGCGCGGGCAAGACGACACTGTTCAATGCCATCACCGGCGATTTCCCGCCGACCGCCGGCCGCGTGCGATTCTTCGGCGAGGACATCACCCGCTGGCCGCCTCATGAGCGGATCCGCCGGGGCCTGCGCCGCACCTACCAGAATTCGATGCTATTCCGCGGTTTGTCTGTGATCGACAACCTCTATCTCGCCGCCTGCGGCGTGACGCGGGGGCGGCTGTCTTTGCTGCGCCCGGCGCAGGACGATGCGGCGCTGACCGCGGCGCGGGAGCTGGCCCATGTGGTGCGGCTCGAGACCGTGGCGGATCGACTGGTCGCCGACCTCTCCCATGGCCAGCAGCGGCAGCTCGAAATCGGCATGGCGCTGACGGGCGCGCCGCGGCTGATCCTGTTCGACGAGCCGGCGGCCGGCCTGTCGCCGGGAGAGCGGCGCGAGCTGGTGCAGATCCTGGGTGCGCTGCCCCAGCATATCGGCTTCATCATCATTGAGCATGACCTCGACGTGGTGCTGCGGGTGGTGGAGCGCGTCACCGTCATGAATCAGGGCAAGATCTTCAAGCACGGCACGCCCGCCGAGATCCAAAGCGATCCCGACGTGCAGCGCATCTACTTGGGTGACCGTCATGGCTGACGCCGTCAGGCAGATGGCCAGCGGACCGGCGCTCACCGTCGCCGATCTCCATGTCTATTACGGCCGCGCCCATGCGCTGCAGGGCGTGTCGCTGACGCTGGACCAGGGCGTGCTGGCGGTGGTCGGCCGCAACGGCATGGGCAAGAGCACGCTTTGCAACACCATCATGGGCCTGGTGCCCGCCGCCGCCGGCAGTGTGCGCAGCAACGGCATCGAGCTGCTGGGCCGCGCCTCCCACGAGATCGTCAACACCGGCATCGGCTATGTGCCCCAAGGCCGCCGCGTCTGGCCGTCGCTGACGGTGGACGAGCATCTGCGCCTCGCCGCCCGCCGCGGCAAGGGCGAGTGGACCGTGGAACGCATCTACCAGACTTTCGCGGCGCTGGCCGAACGCCGCCGCCACGGCGGCGCGCAACTCTCCGGCGGCGAGCAGCAGATGCTGGCGATCAGCCGCGCGTTGTTGGCCAATCCGCGGCTGCTGATCATGGACGAGCCGACCGAAGGCCTGGCGCCTGTCATCGTCGATCGCCTCTCGGAAACGCTGCGCGAGCTGGCGGAGGAGGGGCGCATCTCCGTCTTGCTGATCGAGCAGAATCTCGGCGTCGCCACCAATGTCGCGAGCCGCGTCGCCATCATGGTCAATGGCCGGTTGGTGCGGGAAATGAGCGCCCGGGATCTTGCGAACGACCACGCTCTGCAGCAACGCCTGCTGGGCGTGCAGACCCACGATACCGAGGCTGACGCGCGGGCGGAGCTGGAGCTGGCGGAGCCGCCGCAGACCATCGTCTATCAGGTGCGCCGCCAGGCCGATGCCGCTGAAGGCGAAGCACCCGGCGGCCCGTCGCCGGTGCCGGTGGTGCAGGTGGCGCGCGCGCCCACCCGCTGGACCCAGGCCAATCCACTGGCCGTGCGCCGCGAGGCGGCCACTGATGCCGTCGCGGAAGAGATGCTTCCGGAAACCGGCCCGGCGCAAATGCCGGTGGCGCAGCTCACCGGCCGCGCCGCCTATGTCGCCGGCACATTCGACACCAAGGGCCGCGAACTCACCTTCGTCGCCAATTGCCTGGAAAAGCTCGGCCTTGCCGTCGTCACCGTCGATCTCAGCACCAGCCAGAAGCCGTCACCGGCCAAGGTCGGCCCGGCCGAAGTGGCGCGCTGCCATCCCAAGGGGCCGCTGGCCGTCTTCACCGGCGATCGCGGCCGCGCCGTCGCGGCGATGGCCGAGGCGTTCGAGCGTTTTATCCTCACGCGGCGCGATCTTGCGGGCATCGTCTCTGCCGGCGGTTCCGGCGGCACCGCGCTGGCGACGCCGGCGATGCGCCGGCTGCCGGTGGGCGTGCCGAAAGTCATGGTCTCCACCGTCGCGTCCGGCAATGTGAAGGACTATGTCGGTCCGTCCGACATCTGCATGATGTACTCGGTCACTGACGTGCAGGGCATCAACCGCATCTCCGAGCAGGTGCTGTCCAATGCCGCCCATGCGCTGGCTGGCATGATCGCCCACAGCAAGCGTACCGAGACACAGGCCAAGCGCGCCATCGGCCTCACCATGTTTGGCGTCACCACGCCCTGCGTGCAGATGGTGGCGAAGGCGCTGGAAGAAAAATTCGATACCCTGGTGTTCCACGCCACGGGCACCGGCGGCCAGTCGATGGAGAAGCTGGCGGACAGCGGTCTGCTCGCCGGTATCATCGACGTGACGACGACGGAGGTCTGCGACCTGCTGATGGGTGGCGTGTTCAGCGCCGGATGAAGACCGCTTCGGCGCCATCATCCGCACGCGGCTGCCCTATGTCGGCTCCTGCGGCGCGCTGGACATGGTGAATTTCGGACCGAAGGATACGGTGCCCGAGCGCTATCGCAGCCGCAATCTCTACGAACATAATCCCCAGGTGACGCTGATGCGCACCACGGCGGAAGAGAACGAGCGCATGGGCCGCTGGATCGGCGAGCGGCTGAACCGCATGGACGGGCCGGTGCGCTTCCTGATTCCCGAAGGCGGCGTCTCCCTGCTGGATCAGCCGGGCCGCGCCTTCCACGATCCGGCGGCCGACGCGGCGCTGTTCCGCGCGCTCGAAACCACGGTGCGCCAGACACCGCGCCGCCGCCTGATCCGCCTGCCGCATAACGTGAACGATCCTGAATTCGCGGCGGCGCTGGTGAAGAGTTTTCTGGAGATTGTGGGGGAGGGGAAGCGGTGATTCTACGGGCGTTCCTCAAAGTTGTCATCCCGGGGCCGGCGCTTGCCGAGCAAACGCGCAGCGTTTGTCTCGTGCGCCGAAACCGGGGACCCAGGAACACAGGATACGCCGATTTACCTCGACGACCGTTCGGTGTTCATGGGTCCCGGATAGCCGCGCTTCGCGCGCCTTCCGGGATGACAATTCTTTGTGCCCCACGGGGAGCACACTAATGCCCCGCATCCCCCGCAAGGACATCCTCGACAAGTTCCGTGCCATGATCGGGCGCGGGGAGCCGATTGTCGGCGGCGGCGCCGGGACGGGCCTGTCGGCGAAATGCGAGGAGGCCGGCGGCATCGACCTCATCGTCATCTACAATTCCGGCCGCTACCGCATGGCTGGCCGCGGCTCGCTCGCCGGCTTGATGGCTTATGGCAATGCCAACGATATCGTGGTCGAGATGGCGCACGAAGTCTTGCCGGTCGTGAAGAAAACGCCGGTGCTCGCCGGGGTCAACGGCACCGATCCCTTCATGCTGCTGGAGCCATTTCTGTCGCAGATCGCTGCGCTTGGCTTCTCCGGCGTGCAGAACTTTCCCACCGTCGGCCTGTTCGATGGGACCATCCGGAAGAATCTGGAAGAGACCGGCATGGGCTATGGCCTCGAAGTCGACATGATCCGCAAGGCCCATGAAATGGACCTGCTGACCACGCCCTATGTCTTCTCGGAGGCAGAGGCCGAAGCGATGGCCAAGGCCGGCGCCGACATCGTCGTCTGCCACCTCGGACTCACGACCGGCGGCGCCATCGGCGCCGAGACGGCGCTGATGCCCGGCGACTGCGTGCCCCTGATCAATGCCTGGTCGGCTGCCGCGCGCGCCGTCAGGCCCGATATCATCGTGCTCTGCCATGGCGGACCGATCTCCTCGCCGGAGGACGCGACCTACATCCTGAAAGTCTGCCCGGATTGCCACGGTTTCTACGGCGCCTCCAGCATGGAGCGGCTGCCGACGGAAATCGCGCTGACCGAGCAGACAAGAAAATTCAAGTCAATTAAACGAAGCTGATCGGCCCTCCCGGCCTGTCGCAGGGGCCGGGACGCCGAGGGAGGATAAAATGAGTGGAGAAACAATCGGATTGATCGTCGTCTATGCGGTCTTGCTGGCAATTGCCATCGTGATCGTCGTCTATCTCATGAACTGGCTGTTCCGCCGCTCCTCGAAGGAGGTGGCGTTCGTACGCACCGGCCTCGGCGGGCAGAAGGTGGTGATGAATGGCGGCGCTTTCGTGCTGCCGATCATCCACGAGGTTATCCCCGTGAACATGAACACGCTGCGGCTGGAGGTGAAGCGCGGCCGCGAATCCGCCGTCATCACCAAAGACCGCATGCGCGTCGACGTGCTGGCGGAATTCTATGTCCGCGTGCAGTCGATGCCCGATGCGATAGCCAATGCGGCGCAGACCCTGGGCCAGCGCACCATGCAACCGGAAGCGCTGCGCGAACTGCTGGAAGGCAAGTTCGTCGATGCGCTCCGCTCTGTGGCTGCAGAAATCACCATGGAGCAGATGCATGAGAAGCGCGGCGATTATGTGCGGCGGGTGAAGCAGGCGGTGGCCGAGGACCTGCTGAAAAACGGCCTCGAGCTCGAATCCGTATCGCTCACCGGCCTGGATCAGACCAACATGGATTTCTTCAATCCGTCGAACGCGTTCGACGCCGAGGGCCTGACCCGGCTGACCGAGGAAATCGAGCGGCGCAAGAAGATCCGCAACGACATCGAGCAGGACACCCTGATCCAGATCCGCAACAAGAACCTGGAAACCGAAAAGCTGTCGCTGCAGATCGACCAGGAAGGCGAGGCGGCCCGGCTGGAGCATGAGCGGGATGTGGAAGTGCGCCGCGCGCTGCAGCGGGCCGAAGTCGCCCGGGAGCGGGCGCTGCGTGAGCAGGAGGCTGAGCAGGCGCAGATCACCTCGCGTCATGAGGTGGAGAAGTCGCGGATCGTCACCGAGCGGTCGCTGGACGAGGCCCGCATCAAGCGCGAGCAGGACATCCAGCGGCTCGAAGTGGATCGCCGCAAGACGCTGGAATTGGCGGAACAGCAGCGCGCCATCGCCATAGCCCAGGCCTCCCGGGCGCAGTCCGAGGCCCAGGCAGAAGCAGAGCTGGCCCGGGCAAAAGCCGTCTCGGCGGAGGAGAAGGTGTTCTCCGCCCGCGAGACCGAGATCGCCGAGCGCAAGAAGCAGATCGAGATCATCGCCGCCCAGCAGGATGCGGAGCGGGACGGCATCCGGATCAAACTGCAGGCCCAGGCGGAGAAGATGGCCGCCGTCGATCGGGCCGAGATGCACCGCATGGATGCGGAAGGCGAGGCGGAGGCGGAGAAGATCCGCGCCCTGGCGTCCAAGCTGCGCTACGAAATCGAGGCCGAGGGATCACGCCTGATGAACGAGGCGCAGAATATTCTGACGCCGGAATCCCGGACGTCGAACATGCGCGCCCGCCTGATCGACAAGCTCGAAGGCATCATCCGGGAAAGCGTGCGGCCGCTGGAGAAGATCGAGGGCATCAAGATCCTGCAAATCGACGGATTTGGCGGCGGTGGGCCGGCGGCCAGCGACGGTAGCGGCGGTGGCAACATCGCCGACAACATCGTCAACAGCGCGCTCCGCTATCGCGCCCAGGCGCCGTTGCTCGATTCCCTGCTGAAGGAGATCGGCATCACCGGCGGCGACGTCACCAAATTCACCGGCGGTCTGACCGACGCGCCGCCGCGGCCGAAAAAAGAGAAGACGAGCTAGGCGGATGGGACGCAAGCCATGGTGAAAGTGTACACATCCAGCGTGATCGAGGCGCCGGCCGACCGGGTCTGGTCGGCGGTGCGGGATTTCAACGGCCTGCCAAAATGGCATCCGCTGATTCGCGACAGCCGGATCGAGAATGATGCGCCGTCAGACCGCGTTGGCTGCATCCGCAATTTTAACCTGAAGGACGGCGGCAATATCCGCGAGCAACTGCTCACCCTCTCGGATTTCGATCTCAGTTGCAGCTACTCGATCCTGGAATCCCCCATGGGCGTGCGCAACTACATCGCCACGCTGAAGCTGACGCCGATTACCGATGGCGAGCGCTGCTTCATCGAATGGAGCGCGGAATTCGATTGCGCGCCGGAACGGGAGCGGGAACTGGCCGATCTCGTCGGCAATGGCGTCTTCCAGTCCGGGTTCGATTCCCTCAAGCGCCAGGTCACCCGGCGCTAGGCCGCGCATGGCCCAGGTCAAAGTCCGCAAGAGCACGGTAATCGACGCGCCGGTCAACGCGGTGTGGAACCTGCTGCGGGATTTCAACGGCCATGAGAACTGGCACCCGATCGTCGCCGAGAGCGCTATCGAGAATGGACGGCGCGCCGACGAAATCGGCTGCGTGCGCCGATTCCGCCTGAGCGAGGGCGGCTGGCTGCGGGAGCAGCTGCTGAAGCTTTCCGACCGGGAGCACAGCTTCACCTATTGCATCCTGGAGGCGCCGATCCCGCTCTACGACTACGTCGCCACCGTTCGCCTGAAGCCCATCACCGAAAGCAGCCGCACCTTCTGGGAATGGACCTCTAGCTTCGAGGCGCCGGAAGGCGAAGAGACGGCTCTGGCCGCCCTGGTGGGCGAGCAGGTCTATGAATCCGGCTTCGACGCGGTGAAGAGTCATTTCGGCCAGGCGGTGATGCCGCGTTCGCGCCGGCCCGGTGCCGCTGCAACGGCGACGTCCGCGCCATCCAGCACGCCGATCGACTGCAACGGCGTGGTGCTCGAGCGCTTTGGCGGCCCGGAGGTCCTGAAATGGGAACGGCTCAGCGCACCGCCGCCCGGACCGGGGGAGGTGCGGATCCGCCACACCGCCATCGGCGTCAATTTCATCGATGTCTATTTCCGCACCGGCTACTACGCGCTCGGCACGCCACCCGCCGTACCCGGCCTGGAAGGCGCGGGCGTGGTGGTGGATGTGGGCCCGGATGTCCATGGCGTCCTGCCGGGCGACCGCGTGGGCTATGCCTGCCTGCCGCCCGGCGCCTATGCCGAGTATCGCACTATGAAAGCGGACCTGCTGGTGGTGCTCCCGCCGGAGATCTCCGACGAGACCGCCGCCGGCGGCTTGCTCAAGGGCATGAGCGCTGAATTCTTGCTCCACCGGGTCCATCAGTTGGAGCCCGGCTCTACCATGCTGGTCCATGCGGCGGCCGGCGGCGTCGGTCAGCTCCTCTGCCAATGGGGCCGTGCATTGGGCGCGACAGTGATCGGCACGGTCGGCAACCTGGACAAGGCCCGCGCCGCCCGCGCCCATGGCTGTGCCTATCCGATCATCTATACCGAAGAGGATTTCGTTGAGAAGGTGCAGGCCATCACCGGCGGCCGCGGCTGCGACGTGGTCTATGACGCGGTGGGGCGCGACACTTTCCTGCGCTCCTACGAAGCGCTCGCCATGCGCGGCCATCTGGTGAGCTACGGCCAAGCCTCAGGGCCCATCGAACCCCTGGATATCGGCGCCTTCGTCGGCAAATCGGCGCGGGTTTCCCGGCCGAATTTCGGCCACTACACCGGCACGCCCGCCGAGGTGCGCGCCATCACTGACCGCCTGTTCGACGCCATCCGCCGCGGCATCCTCACGGTCGATATCGGCCAGCGCCTGCCGCTGCGCGATGCCGCCGAAGCCCACCGCGCCCTGGAAAGCCGCCGCACTATGGGGTCGACGATCCTGCTGCCGTAGCCCGGCGTGGCTTCTATATCGCCACCGGTTTCTCGGGCCACGGCTTCGGCATCGGGCCCGGCGCCGGCCGGCTCATGGCGGACATTGTCACCGGCCATCCTCCGATCGTCGATCCGGCAGCCTTCCGTTTCGCCCGCTTCACTGACGGAACGCGCTTGAGCTTTGTCACGGGCCTGTGAGGCTGTCCTGCTTGATATCTCGCTGACCTGTTCTATTGGACATGCTCTGTATTCGCCAAAGTAGAGCCCTTTGGGCCAACCTACTTCTTAGCACGACTCCAGGATCGCCGGATGACCGAGGGAAGGTCGGAAAGGGCGGGCATCAGATCATCGAATGCGAATATCGCACACTCAAATGGCGGCCGGATTGAGCGAAGGTAGGCGGGTATGGACAGCTCACCGCGCCAGATCTCCGCTAGTACCGCCCGAAGATCGGTCAGTGCTCGCACCCATCTAACGCCGGGCCGCGCATGAACTGCAGCGATCGGCATCCCGCGCGCGAGCTGCCAGGAAAGGAACGGGAAGTCGATTCCAGCGCGTCGTCCGAGCGTATGCCAACCCCAAGTTCGCGCATTGATATCCAGGAGCTTGTGTTCGCCCGTGCGCGGATCGCGCTTGA
Source organism: uncultured Alphaproteobacteria bacterium (assembly GCA_963816235.1). Taxonomy (GTDB): domain Bacteria; phylum Pseudomonadota; class Alphaproteobacteria; order Dongiales; family Dongiaceae; genus DATKFM01. Next base: position 23,600 of record CAWFKD010000005.1, read on the forward strand.
ATTCTACTTCGACCAGCCCTGTGTAGCGAATCTCGGCTAGCAGGCGGCTGGCCAATTGTTCGACTGCCGGTTCGCTAATTGTCTCAACAAAGGTGCTGCCGCGGCTGAACTCGATCGGAAACTGGCGACTCCGCTGTGCCGTCAACCAGGCGAGGGGCCGCCCATCTACACAGAGCGCGGCAAAGGAGCGTCGAGTCTCGCTGCCACCGGGAATCAGTTCTTGGACCATGATTACATCAGGCGGCACGAGTTGGGCGGCTTCGGCATAACGCTTAAGAAGCTGACCAGGATCGTCGATCCGCCAAGCGCGTGCCAGCGTGAACGCATTCGTCAGATTCTTGACAGCCGGCTTCAGTATGGCCGGAAAAGTGCATTCGAGCATTGCAACCGCGGCTTCGTCACGCGGGAAATACGTCCGAGGCTGGCCGATGGCCAGCCGAACCGCGAGGGCGTGCGTCTGCCGCTTGTCGTAGGCCCATTGGAGAGTTTCCCAAGGCGGAGTGGTCAATACAAAATGCTCAGCGAGGACCTGGTGATTGCGAGCAACAAGCGCGGCTGCTTCATCATCGGTGGGAAACAGGGCCCAATTGCGCAGGCCGAATTCAATCGGCAGTTTGAGCAGAAGCGCGAGGCGGGCGGCCTGCTCCGCCGGCCAAGGCAAGCAACGCCGGGCGTAGCGCGAGACCGCTGCCTCGGCATGCATCGAATCCCGCAGGACCCAAACGGGAATTCCCTGGCGCCCCAAGCTTCGCACCACGCCCAGAGCAATGTAATCGCTGCCGATCACGATGGCGCCGGGCGCGTCGCCGGCGCTGACTATTCGTGGCCGGTCAACGGGGCTGCCGGCGCACATCGGCGAATTATCGACGCGATGCGCGTGGCCCAAGTCAGGATCTCCTGGAGGCTGCAACAACCTCCCGGGCTACCGCCCTTGCGGCATAACCGGCACCGGCGACAAAGCGCATCAGCGGGCCAAAGCTGGCCGCCGCCGCGGCGCCGACAAAGTGCAGTCCCGGAACGGAAGCCTCGAGGCCCCGCTTCAGTTGGGGCGAGCCATTGAGGCGTTGAAGCGACGAAGCCAACGTCGGCGCCAGCACCGGGTGGCGGTCCAAGTCGACGCGATAACCCGTCGCCAAGACTGCCCGGTCGACCTCGCGCTTGCTGCCGTCATCGAGGACGAGCTGGAGACGGCCCGCTGACTCAGTGGCGGATGCGACCGACCGGGCCGCTGTGGTTCGCACGGTCGCCAGTCGCGACCTAAGCCAGGCTGAACCAACCGGAGTCACCTGACCGGTCACCCACTGTTGCAAGCCCATTGGCAGCGACCTGTACAAGTCAGGTAGCTGGATAATCCAATTGACGCCCGGAGGCCCGACTTCGCCAGGCGGATAGATCAGGATATGGAAAGGCGTGTCGCGCAAGCGGTTCCTGCCTGAAAGAAATCGCAACTCCGGCCGCCGGGCGAGTACTTCTACATCTGCGCCGGCCTCGTGAAGAAGTGCTGCCGTCTCGAGAGCGCTTTGCCCTGCGCCGATCACGACTACCGAGCGTCCCGCAAAGACGGCCGGATCGCGGACCTGAGAGGAGTGCATCGCGATTTCCAATGGGATCCGGTCAAATGCCGAAGGCCGGGATGAGAATGCTTCCAATCCTGTGGCCATCACCACGCGCTTGGCGTCGACCAATTCTCCATCGTCCAATGTCATACGAAATGAGGTGCCAAGGGATTCGACCTGCCGGACTTTCCGGCTATCGACCTCAGGCACGGCTTGCTGCTGAAACCAGGTGCCGTAGGCGACAAAGTCGTCGAGCGCCATTCGGGGCGGAAACACCCTGCCGAGCTTGGCTTCAAAGCGCTCGAGAGTAAGAGCGTGGTTCGGGTCTGGGATATGAGATCCCGGCCGCTCAGACCGGAGCACCATTCCCACCGGCATGTTGCGGCGCCAGAAACCCATTACCTCGCCGAACACGCGTACGTCCATGCCGGCGCCGCGTAGATGGGCTGCGGTGGCGAGTCCGTGCGGACCCGCGCCGATGACGGCAACGTCATACATGATCCGGGTTACTCGCTGTGCAAGCATTCTGGCCATCACCGCGCCACTGGCCGCTCAAGGCCGCCTCGTAGGCGGACAAGAGTTTCGTTGCCTGGTGTGGCCATGCCAATTCCGACAGCACGCGCTCGCGGCCGATCTGGCCCATTCTTTGCCGTTCGTCCGGGTGCGCCAGGAGAAACAGCAGCTTTTCGGCAAACTCGTCTTCATCGCTTCGCCCGACATACAGAGATGCTTGCTGTGCCGAGTAGCGCCCTTCGACGAGGTCGAACTGCACAATCGGTTTTCCGAGAGCCATGTATTCCATGATCTTCACCATCGTGGACTTGTTGTTCATCTCATTGGGAAAATCGGGACTGACGCAGACGTCCGACGTGCTCAGGAGTTCGAAGAGACCGTCTCCCTGGAGATAGCCCGTAAATGTTACGTATTCATCGATCTTCAACTCGCGCGCGTAGGCCTTCATGCTCGACAGTTCGGTTCCGTCGCCGATCAGGGCAAACTGAATGTCGCTTCGGCCTCGAGCGTAAACGATGTTGCGGACAATCCGGAGCAACAGGTCGATACCTTCCTGCTTGCCCATAACACCGACATAACCCACCAGGTATCGTCTTCCCCGGCGCAATGCGCTGTTTTCCGGAAGCAGCCGTACTCGCTGAAGGTCGGGGCCGTTGCGAACGACATGAATACGGTCCTTGCGAACTCTACCCCGATCTTCCGCTATCTTGCGGAAGGACTCATTCGTGACCAGCACAACATCCGCCGCCCGAAAGGAGCACCATTCCAGGAAAAGCAAAATTCGATGAAGAATACCGCGGCGGCCAAATTTTGCTTCGAAGACCTCGGGCGAGATATCGTGCTGGTCGAAGATGTACTTCTTTCCCAGGAGCTTGAATGGCAGGGCAACCAGGAAAATATTGTCGGGCGGATTGCAGCCCTGAATAATATCGAAGCCTCGTGTCAGAAAGATTCGCCATGTGAGCAAAGTCTGCCAGAAAATGGCATTTGCATACTCAAGCACATAGCCGAGAGGCCCCCGCGCCTCGATGGGCGATGGATGGCGAAAGATGCTGATTCCCTCTAGTTGTTCGGATCGAACTTTGTGCGTCCGGCCAACCGGACAGATGACTGAAACTTCATATCCGGCGGCCCGAAGCGATTGAGCCTCCTGCCAGACCCGTCTGTCGAAAGGGACTGACAAATTCTCTACAATGATAAGAACACGGCGTCCTTTATGCCCGGAATCCACGACGCCAATCCTCTGATCTAACTCGAAGTAGTGCTTGCCGGTATTCCCGAAACACCAGAGGGCGCCTGGCCTTCAGCGAAGGACGGGCCGTATTGGCCGCAGCAACGGTCACTAGGGAGATTTCCATTTGGGGCTCAAGCGCGGGCCGACATTCCAAGATCAAAAACCAGCCTTCCGGGAACGTCTACTGCGAGTTTTCCGCGCTCTGCTTTCCGGCCTTTGCCGCCCTGGTGTACCACTTTGCGGCCTCTTCCATATCCTGTGGCACGCCGATACCCGCGGCGTAGATATCGCCAAGGGCCGTCATGGCTTGGAGATTCCCGGCATTTGCCGAAGATGTGTACAGTAGAATGGCCTTGTTTACGTCTTGCGGCACACCCAGGCCTTTCAAATAGATGTCGCCTAACTTCAACTGCGCCCAGGCGTTTCCCTTGTCAGCTGAGCGCCGATACCATTGCAGCGCTTCCTTGCTGTTGCCGTTGCCGCGTGACGACAGAAAATCGGCATAGGCGAGCTGAGACTCCGCATCACCTTGTTCGGCGGCGGCCCTATAGAGCGTCGCAGCGCGCGCTATATCGCGCTGGAATACCCTGCCTTCCAGATAGAGATCGGCAAGTCTTCTCTGCGCTTGCACATTGCCAGCGTTGGCGGCTTTCTCGAACCAGACAGCAGCCACGCCGGGATCCTTGGCGACGCCATTGCCGCTGATATAGAGCTCGGCGAGCTTTGTCTGCGCCCAGGGATTGTCTTGTGATGCCGCGGCCTCATACCACTTGGCCGCCTGCGATATGTCGGCTTTGACACCTCTTCCGGAAGCGTAGAGATCGCCCAGCTCCAACTGAGAAAATGCATTGCCGGAACTCGCGGCGCGCTGATACCACATTGCCGCCAACGCTGCGTTCGATTTCACTCCCTGGCCCTTGGAATAGAGATCGCCAAGTTTGTGCTGCGCCCAGGGATTGTCGTGCGAAGCCGACTTCTCATACCACTGGATTGCCTGTGGCAGATCCTTTTCGACAATCTCTCCGCCGGCATAGATGTCACCCAATGCGCTTTCGGCAACAGCATTGCCAGTCTTGGCGGCCGCCTCGTACAGCCCAAGAGCGAGATTCGGGTTCGCGGCTACGCCATCGCCCTTCATGTACAGGTCAGCCAACTTTACTTGGCCCCAAGGATCATTTTGGCCTGCTGCTTTTTCGTACCATGTGACCGCCATTGCGGAGTCCTTTACGACGCCGGTGCCGGACGCGTAGAGGTCGCCTAGTGCGACCTGCGCGGCCACAACACCCGCCGCGGCCGCCTGGCCATACAGCTCAAATGCCTTCGAAGGGTTGCGCTCAACTTCATTGCCGGTCATGTACATCCCGGCCAGCTTGTATTTTGCCTGATCGTTGCCCATGGCGGCGGCCGCCTGAATCAGTTCCGCCGCTTTTTTCGGGTCCTTGTTCACGCCCGTGCCCGATTCATAGAGATCGGCGAGCGCCGTCATCGCGTAATCGTTGCCGGCGTCAGCGGCCAGCTGATAGAGGCGAGCCGCCTCGATGGGATCCTTGGGCACTCCACGGCCGTTCAAATACATTTCCGCCAACCGGAGCTGGGCCCAGGGATCACCTGCGGCCTGCGCCTGCTGATACAGGCTTGCCGCTCTCTTCAGATCCTGGGGCACGCCAGTTCCAGTCGCATAAAGACCTGCGAGCACCGTCCTGGCCTCCCGATTTCCGGTTTCAGCACCTTCCTTGTACAAGACTATTGCCTGTACAATGTCCTTCGGCACGCCATTGCCTTCGAAGTAAGCCGTAGCGAGTTTGTTTCTCGCCGAGGGATTTCCGAGATCCATCGCCTCTTTGTACCAGCGTACGGCTTCTTCCGACTTGCCCTGCTGCTGGTAGGCGTCAGCGAGAACTTCCTGCGCCCAGACCCGCCGCCATTCCGCCGCCGTTTCGGCCATGGGCTTGACCAGCTGCTCTGCGGCCACAGGATCGCGCGGTATGCCCTCGCCACTCAGATACAGGCGCGCAAGCGCGAGTTTAGCTTGGGGATCGCCCAGGTCAGACGCCGACCGCCAATGTTCTGCGGCCTGCTCCGCATTTCCAGCCTGAAGCGCGGCCTCGCCCTCATGATAGCTGCAGCCGGTGACAAGGGTGAATGCCAACACCGAAGTGCCGATATGCACCCGCCGAAGGCTCTTAACTATGCCAAACAATGTAGAATGATGCGGTTCGGACATGGCTAGTTTCCACCCTGTTGTAGATCTCGAATTGTCGAAACGCAGATTCATTTTTCGAGACTGTTTTTGTGCCGACAGATTGCTTCAAATTGCAAAGAAACTCAATGATTCCCGCATGCGAAACGGGCCAATTGATCGTGAACAGGGATGCTTTCCGAGCAACGGAAGACACCGTCGACAGACGGCCCCTCCAGCACCCCTCCGGACAGCGGTGCATGTTTCAACGATGAGCAACATGTTTGCGAAGGAAGCACTTTAGCGCAATTGCCTCACCTTGATTGGAGAAACGCCGCTGTACGATCCTTTGTTGCCGAGGGTTCCCGAGATGCCACTCCAGCAAATGACAGCGCGAGCAGCGGAAAAAACAGATCCGCCGCTCCCCGCATCGTCAGATGAGGATCCAAAAGCATCAGTACGGTCATTGTAACGGCCCAGGATAGGCTTGCTGTGGCTGCAACGCTGGCAGCGTCGCGATCTCTGTGAATGATCTGCCGAAGGCTGCCTTGAACGGTCCAAATGAAAAGCGCGAAGGCTCCCACCAGAGGGATGCCCCCGGTCCACAGGAGCCAAAGGTATCCGCTCTCGATGTAGACCCATTCGCGCCAGGGTTCCGGCGTTGCGATCCGCGCACTCGGGCGCACCCCCGTCAGCCAGTTCAGTCCGCTCGACAGGTCCCCGAGGAAGAATCTTTCCAGGTTTTCCAGGCGATTGATCCAGCTGGCGGGAAGGCCCGCAAGGCTGTCGAATCCGCTGAGCCGCTCGGCCAGAACCGGCCAAAGGAATGCTACGGCAATACAGGCGACCGGAATTGTCACCACCAAAGTCTGCCGTAGGCGCCCTGTAAGAAGGCCGACAGTAAGGACAGTCACGGCGAGGCCGATGTAACCGGAAAATTGCCCGGCCGCGATGCAGCCGAAAACGAAGATGCCGCCGCAAATCGATAGCGTCCGCCAGTTCCGAAGGCTCTGCGAGAGCATTGCCATGACAATTGCCAAATTGATCATCATGCAATCGGCGACGCCAAAAGAGGATGCGATCGTTGACGTGCCCCGATCGGTAATGATGCGGGCAGTCGCTTGGAACGGATTGTCGAAATGTGCGAGGAGAAACTCCGGCACTCCCAGCAGGTCATTCACCTGTAGAATGGCGACGAGGGCGACGAGGATTGCGGAGGCCATGGACAGCCAAAGGCAGACAGCGATCTGCTCTTGAGTCGTGATACTTTCGCGAAACACACGAAATATGACGTAGTACTTCCAGAGGACGATTGCATAGAGCAGGTCGTCGGATGATATGGGTTCGCCACGACCCCATCGGAACGCCAATGGGAGAGCGGAGGCGCAGATCGCCAGGAGTATGAAAGCTAGATCGACTCCATTTCCCGCGGGGCGATAGCGCTCGCCCCGAAGCATTGAAATCAAGATCCGAATCCCGAGGCCGAGAAGAATAACCGCAATGAGCGCTTCATTGGGTCTCAGGATCGGCAATGCATCGCCACGTGCAATGCCGACGATGAGGGGCGTCGCAACCAGATACGCATACGCCGCGACCTGCGGCCTAAGTACGATCGCGATGACCAGGGCTGTCGCGCAAACTGCGCCGATGGCCAAGACATATTCACCTGTCAGGGCAATGATAGGAGCAGCGACGGCGGCGATGATGACGCACGCAGCCATCGGCACAGCAACGGTTCTCGCTGCGGGGTTTGGAGCGTCCTCTCTATAGGCTGGAACGGCAACGCTGGTCATTTGCCGCTCCATTCGGGCGAAGCTTCGGTAGCGGCATTTGAGCGTGATCGGTCTATGACCGCAAAGAGTGCGGCAAATTCCCGGGATCCGCGGAACCACTGTGCCGCCAGATAGGTGAGGCCGCTGACGGCGATCGCGGCAAGGGCAACCAGAAAATTCCGCCCTGGTGCCGACGGCACACTTCCGAGCAAAGTAAGAATGACCCATCCGGGCACGACCGCGATGGCAGATGCGGTCAATTCGCCCAGGAGTCGAACTGGATCCGGTGCCCAGGGTAAATGGCAATGGCGAACCTGGCGCCAATGCAAATATGCTGCCGAAATGAGGGTAGCGCCCGAGAATGAGAGGCCCAACGCCCAGATTATTGCCACACCGTCGAAAGCGATCATGGCGCAGGCCATGCCGGCGAAGGCGATCAGTGCCCGGCAAAGCATCGCCCGGAATGGCGAAACGGCGTCGCGGCACGCATAGGCGGCTGAGGTCGCGACAATCAGGCTCGCCTCGCCGATGATCCCGGGGCCGAGACTGCCGGCCGCGGCGGCGACCAGCGCCAATCCGGTCGGTGTGGACATCTCGCCGAATGATACGAATTGAGCAAGTGCTGTCGGCAGGCATAGGAAGGTCAAGCTCGCCGGCAGCGCGACAAAGGCCGCAAGCTTGAGGCTATCTCTATAGATGGTGCCGATCGCCGTTACGTTTCCCTGATCGAAGCCGCGAGAAAGGCGTGGCAGTAGAGCCGCTGCCGCCGGTAACGCCCCTAAAGCGAGGGGCAAACTGAAGAAATTCAGGCCCATTTGAAAGGCAACCGCACCGCCGGGGATAGCGCCGGCGACCACAAGCAGGCCAAAAAGAGTGCCGCTGTTTAGGGCAGCATAGCCGCTCGAAGGAAGCGCCAAACGGATGATCCGTCTCACTTCGGGACTGCGCCAGCCACTTCCGGGGATGAGCATGATTCCAACACGTCGGGCGCCCCACCATTGAGCCGACGCATGAAGGCCAACCGCGATTGTCGATCCGCTCCCGATTAAGACGAGTTGTGCGGTGTCGATCTCGTGCACATCGTTGCCGGTTCCATAGAGCACCGCCGCGGCAGCCATGACGGCAATCGTGCCGATGTTTTCCAGTGCCGGTGCGGCCGCTGGCAGGGCAAAACGCCGATGAGCCTGTTGTACCGCCACCGCTGTCGCGATGACGCCGTAGAGCATGATCTGCGGTAGCACCATTATCAAAAGCGGCCAGCCAAGCAGCCGCTGATCCAGCCGGGTGCCGGTATCGGCAACGACCGATGTGATTGCATCAAGGACGATTGGGGCGGCGAGCACGCAAAGGCCGATGACGGCCGATGCGACCAGCATGATGGTTCCCAGAAAGCCATTCGCCAGACGGCCCGCGCCGGATCGATCGCCGGAGTCCAGATGGCTCACGAGTGCCGGCACAAGCAACGCAGAAATAAGCTGGCCGACGAGCATGACGTGAAGAATGTTCGGGAGCGTGTTCAGCGTTTGGTAGAGATTGGCAAAGTAAGTCGGGCCCAAAACGGCCGCTATTGCGACAACCCGGCCGAGCCCGGTTACCCGGCTGACAAGCGTCCAGATCGCGACAGTGCGAGAATCCGCAGCAAGATCGGCGAATCCGTCTTCCTCTCGCGCCGTTACCAACTCCCTGGTGTCAGTCAGCGACAAATCGATGCCTCACTTCATCCGCCAAGCCTGCGTTCTAAGAATGATTCCAGCCATTCCGATCGCAACGCCAACTATTGCCCCGATGAGCGCAGCATATGATGGCTTTAGAGACACCGGATCTTCCAGCTGCGTGGCAGGCATGAGCAGGCGATGCCCGTCATTCCCGACTTGCTCATAATCCCGAAGGTTGAGCAGGTATTGGGCTGTCAGAGCTTTCACGACATCCAATGCAAGAGCGGGATCGCTGTTCGCATATTGAATGGCTATGACATCACTTGAACCAATAAGCTCGACTTTGACGTCCCTCTGGAGATCACGCAGCGGAATTTTGTTCGCCACGGAAATGGGTTCCAGAGTTGTTCGGGCTTTTGCGATGACAAGCTGAGTTGCCAGGAACCGCTCCGCCCTGCTCCAGTCCATTGTAGCGACATTCACGACAATTTCGCTCCGTGCCGCGAAAAGCGTGGGACTTCGCGATGCGACAACGAATGCAATCAGGCTTCCAACAAGGATCGGCGCCAATGCGAGAATGACCAATTGCATTCTCAGGCTGAATTTCGGCAGCTTTCGAGGAACCGCGTTGCTCTCGACTGGAGCTTCTGGACGCTCATAGGACCTTGCCTCGACGGGGTCAGGCTCCGCCACGTCCGCCTGACGATCAAGGCGCTCTTCGACGGGGAGTTGCCAGCCATCCGGTCGAGGCACATAGGTGAAGCGAGCATCATTGTCCGGGATTGGCGAAGGCCAATGCACTCGGTCTCCGGCCGGCGGCTCAGAGTCCGTGTTGATCTGCTCGTGCCTGACAAGAGGTTCACTTGCATCGGGCGCCTCTTGCCGCGCCTGCAGATCTACGCTTTCGATTTGCGGTTCGCTAGGCGGACCGCCTGCGATCAGATCGTCGCCAGCAACGCCGGCGGGCTCGACCGGAAAATGGCCATTTGCTTGTGAGGGGTCTTCAGAGGGCGTGGCGACCGACAACGATGCCGATGCCGCATCCTGCACAACACCATCCGGCGCCACATCATGTCCTTCATCGAACTCAGCGCGAGGCGACGGGCGCAGCTCAGGGATCTCGATCTGCTGCGGACTGGCCGACTGTTCCGCTGGTGACACCGGCTCGGACGCGCTGGCCAGCTTAAACGCTTCACCTTCGATAGCAGGTGCTTCTGTTCCAAGCGAGTAATTCAGTTCGCTGGATGTCTTCCACGGCGCCGACGCGGCCTTCAGACGAAGAGTCGGCCGGTCCGGATTGACTTTGGGCGAAACAGGAGCCTTGGCCCGCAGCTTTCTCACCCGCGTGGGTCGTGTCTTTGTAACGGCCGATTCTACGGCAGTGGTGGAACGATCGCCGGTCGGTCCCGGCTCAATCGAACCCGTATCAACAATTGAATCGGCAGCCATGTGTTCAGGCATGGAAGTTGCTCCAGGAGTTGGCTTTTTCTTCATGGTTAGTCACTCTCTTGGGCGCCGGGGAACTCTCGGCTGTCACGGGCATGGACCCAAGAGCGGATTTTACGTGAAAGTTAAAGACGCGAACAGGGTTACAGGGGTTCTGCATATCTCGGCCGTCTATTTGCTGTCGTTTTCGTAAGGCCCAATGTCGATAACCGCCATACCGTTGCCATCGCCATCGTAGATACGCGGCTTGCCATCGAGATCGGTGCCGGAATCATTGTATGAATTATCGCCGGCATCGATCACGGGCGAGTTCGAAGCCGGCCGGTAGTTCTCGATCGCTGCATCAGCGATCGGCGATGCAAAAACCGGGGCGATCCCCCACTTGCCATGGAGTTCGCCCCACCAGCTTGCCTGCTTTAGACGCGTGCTGTCATACACCAGATTGTAGTCGACAATCAGGCCTTGCTGCGAATCCGCATCAATGTCATAGGCCCGATAGGAGCCGATGAATATGTTATTGGCAATTGTCAGCTGTTTTGATCCGGACTGTGCGACCACACCGTGATAAAGCATTGTCGGCAGGAAGAGATTGTTTGCAATCTCGACGTCAGCGACGCCGCGGATGAGTACAGCCTGGCTGCCGTTGTTTCCGCATATGTTGTTGCGGAATTTGAATGCGGATGAACTCTGTTTTTCCAGCCCTTCGGCGATGAAGCATTGATGATCGACATTAAGGCAAATGTTGTTCTCGATAACGATCGCCTGTGACGCCGGCTTATCTTTGTCAAACGTCTGAAAGCAATCGGTATGCGGGTTGCTGTCGGCGGGATAGCCCCGATCAAAGATGTCGTGGATGTAGTTGCTCCGCATTGTGATCTGTGAGCCGAAGAAACGCATTCCATCGGCATCAGTCTCATCAACCATTATCGACCGGGACACATCATTGTTCTCGACCAGAATCCGCTCCCCCGCAGCAAGAATCCCGGTGCCGTCCGCGCCTTGGACAAGGTTGTTGGCGATAACGGTATCAAAGCAGCCAGGCGGATAAGTCTCGCAACTGATGCCATAGCTTTCCGAATCTAGAACGGCATTGTTGGTAATTCTTAGTCCGGTGCCGGCAAGGTAGATGCCCCAATCGCGGCCTTTCGTGTCGTGCCTGCCGTGGTTGCTTACTGTGAAACCGTCGAGTTGGATATAGTTGGCTTCAATCACAAAGCCCGCCGTTTTCACCTCTGCAAGCGCTCTAATTTGAATGGTGGCGTTTTCTGTTCCTGAGATAGTGACGTGTGGACGTTCGTAGTCATGATGCGGCGATCTTACGCAGACGATATCGCCTGGCTTCGTTTGGTCCAGCGCCGCCTGAATCGAGGTGAAGTGGGGAGCCGGCGCAATGGCGCCGTCGATGACCCCCTCACCATCAACGAAGATCGTGCAGGCAGATGGCTCGAAAATATCGGCAGCCTCCGCCGCTTGTGCCGACGCGATGGACATCTCCGCACAATACAGCAGGCATATTGCGCCGGAGCCCGATGCAAGGCCGACCCAAAACATGGATGCACTGCGCGTCACGTGAATTTTCCGTCTTCAACTCGGTCAGCAAAAAAAGCGATACAGTTTATCGCCGGCGGCCCGTGAGATCTCATCGGGCACCGTCGCGTCGGTCAACCAACTCGTCACCTGACTCAGGATCTGAGCGGCCTGATCGCCCCTCGGATTTGTGTGGCCTTCGGGGTGCCATTGCAGAAACGAAATCTCTCGCTCGTCAGTCGCGAATTTTCGCTTGTATCGAATGAGCCCGGACTGTTCGAGATCGGAAAGCCCGAAGTCAAACCGCACCATCCCGCGCTGGCGACCATATTGCAGCGCATGCCAGGCCAGGAGGTCATTTGGGCAGTATTGTTGGTCAAGGGAGGCGTTGAACTTGTAGTACAGCGTGCCGTTCCAATCGAGCAGGACGATGCCGGCGATCGGCTCGCCGTTCCGCTCGGCGATCAGCACGTTAACCCCGTCGGTCCGGGCGAACTCGTGAAATATGTTCTCGAAGAATGCCAATGGCTGGGCCAGAAGGCGATACTTCGATTTCCGGAGCTTCCCGTGCATGCGATGGAAGATCCGCATGTCCTCGACCGTCCGGCCGTGCCGGACGGCCACGCCGTTAGCCTGCGCCTTGCGGACATTTTGGCGAGCGGAACTGTGAAGACCAGCCCACAGTTCCTCTTCGGATTTGGTGAGATCGACGCCATGCCAGAGTGCCGGTATCTTTCGTTGGAATCGGCCATCCATCACGGGCACATCGCTCCGGAGGCAACGCAGGCTAATGGGAATCTTCTCAGCAAGCAGCGGCGCGATGAGCCGGCCCCACGTCGTTGCATCGGTAACCAGGGGATCGCAATAGTCTGAAAACGGCAAGCTGACGATACGGTCGCCGCGCAAATCGGATATCCGGCAGTAAGGAATGGCCGCCTCGATCCTGCCGCCGTTGGTCCGCACCGATGCGTTGATCACGAAGCCATAGGTTTCCGCAATCGCGCTGATCCAATAAGGACAGGAGAACAGGCTGCCGAAGCGATGGCGCGTGAAGTCCGGCCATTGCGCAGCGCTTCGAGCGTCGATCTGCGAAAAGTCAAGCAATCGATCCGGTCGACGCGCCGAAGCGTTCGACGGTGAAGATTGTTCCGGCTCAAGAACGGTTGTCGAAAGGGGCGCGGGATATCCGTTCATCGGGCGCCTCGATCAAAGAGCACGGCATAAGGTGTGCGGAGCAGTATCCAGAGATCCAACATCAGCGATTGGCGGTCGACGTACTCGACGTCAAGTTTGAGCATTTCGACCATGCTCAGGGCATTCCGGCCGCTGACCTGCCACAATCCGGTAATGCCGGGAAGGCAATGATGTCGGCGCCGTTGATCCATGGAGAAGAGTTCAACCTCCCAGGGAAGGGAAGGCCGGGGGCCAACGAGCGACATATCGCCCTTGAGCACATTGATCAGTTGCGGAAGCTCGTCGATGCTAAACCGGCGCAGGAAGCGGCCGATACCGGTAATTCTCGGATCATGCTGCTGCTTATAGATGCCGTCGCTCGCCCGGGCGCTGGGATCGCCGAGAAGCTCCCGCTTGTTGAGTTCCCGGTGCGCGCGATCGTCCCCGCCGACATGCATCGTCCGCAGTTTGAGCATGGCAAAGGGTTTCTCGGACTGACCGATCCGCGTCTGACGGAAGAGTACTGGTCCTGGACTGGTGGCCTTGACCAGAAGCGCAGCCGCCAGCATTACGGGCGAGATCAACGCGAGGGCCAGGCAAGCCACCGTCAGATCGAGGATTCGCTTGCTGAGCCGAAGATTCCGGTTGGCCGGAGCAGGTATGCTTCCGGAACTCTTTGCTTCGGCGTGGCGTGCACCGGATGCGACAGGAGCAGATGTCATTGCGACGAGTTTCCTTCGCTCATCCGTTTCGGAACCGGTGGATAAACCGCTGGAAAGACGATCGCCCGGCAAGCCGGCCGAATGCCACCCGTGTCACCGCTCTTGCCACCTGGTTGAAAGTGAACTGCAGCGGCTTCGGCAGCAGCACGACATCGCCGCCAAATCGGTATTTGAAGGCCTCGGGCGATTGTGCGTGATCGCCGTCGGCATTGGGATCTGCAATCAGCGTCTCTGCCATATTGCGATCGAAGTCGCCGAAATCGTAGTGGCGATAGCCTTGTCGCCTGGCCCATTGGATTGCGCTCCAATGACAGGCGGCGTTGCAACGAAACTTTGCCGCCTCGCCGGTCCAACCTGCCACGCGAAATGACACGCGATCGGCAAAGGCGGTCACGGAGATGCCGGCGATGGGCCGGCCTTCATGGCGAGCGACGAAAAGCTGCAGCCAGCCCAGAGGATGAAGGATGTTCCATTGTCGCTGGAGATAGGTTCGCGACAGAGGTGCAAACTCCTGGCGTTGCGCGGTTGCTTCATGCATCGCACAGAAGATATCGAGATCGGCTTCGCCGCCGATGCGGACGTCTATCTGATTGCGTTCCGCGAGCCTGATGTCCCGCCTTCGGGCCGCGGACATCCGGCCGAGGATCTCATCAAGGCCTTGGCGGAGATCAACGCGCACCGTAGCTGTCGGTGCCACGGCTGGTGCGTTCCCGATATAACCACGTGCAACCAAGGCGTCGGCGATATCCGCCGCATTTTCATCGGGCTGGACAATCAGATGACGTACCCTGTTGGTACCGCACCAGGCGTGGATGCCGTCCAGCAGCTCCTCATGGTGGCCCGTGTGAGAGCTGGATAAGACAGGACCGCGGGCGATATATCCGATGCCGCCGAGCGGCCCAAGTCGTTTGACGATGATCTGACTGCCGCCGACGATTCTGCCGCCGCGGCGCTGGATCACCCTCCCCACATCGAAACCGAGCGCCTTTTTGGTCTGCGCCCACGCATCAGTCTGCAGGATATCGCCGCCGGGGGCTTGAGTGACAAACCGCTCCCATTGGGCGTCTTCCGGGAGGTCGACAACCGTGGCAAGCCCCAGCTGAATGTCGGCAGCCGCGGCAATGGGTAGGCCCTGCACGCTCATGGGTCACTCGGCTAGGAAGCGAGGGCGTGGAGCGACTCGAATTGTCGCAGGACTTGCCTCAATGCAGTTGCGACCTGCGTGATGCCCGCGTCGCTCAGGTGAGGGTACATGGGCAGAGACAGGATTTGCGACGCTGCCGCCTCGACTACCGGCAGCTGAATGCGCTTCTTGGTCGCAAATGCCGGCTGAAGGTGGCAAGGGGTCGGGTAGTGAATGCCCGTCGAGATATTCTGCGCGGCGAGGGCGCGGCGGATATCGTCGCGATGCTGCGACCGGATGACGTAAAGGTGGTAGCTGCTCACTGCACCCGGTGCGATCTTGACGGATTCCACAGGTAGCGGGGCCAGTACGGACTCGTAGCACGCCGCGGCGCGGCGGCGCTGCGCATTCCAATCGTCAAGTCGCTTTAGCTTGATCGACAGCACTGCGGCCTGCAGCGTGTCCAGGCGATAGTTATTGCCCACGAAATCATGTTGATGCGGATTGTGCAGCGCGCGGCCATGGTTGGCGATAGAGCGTATCCGTTCCGCCAAACCGCCGTCGTTGGTGACAATCGCGCCGGCGTCGCCGAACGCGCCAAGGTTCTTGCCGGGATAGAAGCTGAAGCAGCCGATAGTCGAGAGGCCGCCGGCGCGGCGCCCCTTCCAGGTTGCACCGTGGGCCTGCGCTGCATCCTCGATGACGGCGATGCCAGCCTTTGCGGCGACGCGCCCGATGGCGTCCATGTCAACCGGCTGCCCGAAGAGATGCACGGCAATGACAGCAGCGGTCCGCGGGGTGATCGCCGCCTCGACCGCGCCGGCCGTCATCAGCAGGGTACTTGGATTGACGTCTATATATACGGGCGTCGCGCCAACAGCTTCGATGGCTTCCACCGTGGCGACGAATGTATTGGCTGGCACGATGATCTCGTCGCCCATCCGGATGCCCAGCGCGGCCAGCGCCAGCTGGAGCGCGGCCGTGCCATTGCTGAGGCCGACGCAGTGCCGGGTTTCGCAGTATGCCGCCCATTCCTCTTCAAAACGCTCGATCGGCGCGCCGCCGATAAAGCCCGACGTCGATACCACATGGCTCCAAGCAAGATTCAACTCCGGCATGAGCTCGGCGTGCATGGCCGCCAAATCCAGGAAGGGGACGCTGTTCATGGTAAACTCACAATGCTCCGATTGGTGTAACCCGAGATGGCTTGAGGCGGGCAAAATCCGCACCGACTTTCACTGCTTGCCCGCTGCGCAGGGACTCGTCGATCGCTTCGAGCACGGCGACAACCGAAAGGCCGTCCCAGCCATCCTCATCCGGCACGCCACCGCTATAGATGCAGTCGACGAAGTGCGTGTCTTCAATCGCCAGCGGCTCGGCCAACGGAATGTGCGGCGAGACAATGTCGCCATACCGGTATGAAAGCGGTTGCTCGTGCAAAGGCAATTCGGGGCGTTGCCGCTCGACGCCGCGGTCAAAAATCCGCAAGCGCTCTTCGATCATGTCATTGTACACGGCCATCTTGCTGCTGCCGACGACCGTGACCCGGCGGACCTTGTCCGGATCGAGCCAGGAGACATGGATGTAGCCGGTAATGCGCCGCTCTTCATATTCCAGCCGGGCAATGGCCAAGTCTTCAAGCCCGCCGAATGCATGCGAAGCTCCCCAGGCGGAGACCCGAGTGGGCGTGGACTGCAGGAGATAGTTGAGGATCGAGATATCGTGCGGAGCCAGGTCCCAGACGACATTCACGTCCGGCCGATATTGGCCCAGGTTCAGGCGTGCGGAATGAATATAGTAAATCTCGCCGAGATCGCCTCTGTCCATCCGCCGCTTCAGTTCTCGCACGGCCGGATTGAAGCTGAAAGTATGGCCGGTCATCAGCACCACATTGGCGCGTGCGGCCTCCTGGATCAGCATCTCAGCCTGACTGACCGACGTGGCGAGCGGCTTTTCCACCAGGACATGCTTGCCGTTGCGGATAGCCTCGAGGGCAACTTCGGCGTGGCGCTGCGCCGGCACCGCAATGACGACTGCGTCAATATGCGGCAGGGCCGAAGCGAGGTCTGGAAATGATGGAGCGTTGGGAAAAGCGCCGCGCATGGTGTCGCGAATGCGCGCACTCTGATCGATGATGGCGACTTCTTTGACTCTCGGAATGCTATTCAGCACGCGGACGTGCTTAGAACCCCAGTAACCGCATCCGATGACGCCGACTCGGAGGTCGCTCTGTCGCGCATTCGGATTGGTAAATCCGATGAGCTCGCTTTGACTGCGACTATCCGCCTGGCCACGAATTATCGTGCCAATTTCTGCTGTCATTTTGTGCCCACTCAAGCCAAGTCCGGTTAAAAATCAAATCAGTTCATCCTCAAGCTGGGCACGAGTCATCTCCTGCGCTGCGATGGTGCTGCGCCTCAATCAGATTCACTTGGCAAAAAACCCCACGTCGAGCGACTTAGCCGCACGTCGATCAAACGATGTTACTCACTACCCACAGCCTAGCTTTACTGTGCTGTCTTATGGACCACGGTCCTTCAGCAGCACTTAATATGACTATGAACGAGTCGCGAAATTTCCGCAAGCAAATCAGTGCGAACACGACGTCATTCAGCGGCGAACACGAAATCTTGAACTGCCGAACGCATGCAACCGCCCGTGTTTCACTTCTGAAACTCAGAGTGTCTCATTGCTAGTACAAACGTGGCGGCTGATCGGCACCAACGCGATAGTGCGTCGAAGTTCTCGAGAGCAACAAACAACACTTGCTGCTCCAGACAACGATTGCTTTCCCGAAGCGAGGCCCATGTGTCATGATGCGACATAGGGCGGATTGCGGTGAGCTGACTGAGCGGCGACATGGAGAAGAATAAAAAAAGTGCTGGTCGCATAGTCCCGGTCATTCTTGCAGGCGGATCAGGTTCGCGACTTTGGCCGCTTTCTCGCGCCTCGCAGCCCAAACAGTTCCTGCCGTTGATGGAGGCCGACAGTCTTTTGATCGCGACCTGCCGTCGATTTGCCGCGCCGCTGCAATTCGACCAGCCTGTCATCATTTGCAATAGTGAGCACCATGACCTTGTCGAAAGACAACTGCGACAAGCCGGCATCGTGCCGAAGGCGATCATTCTTGAGCCTCTTGCGCGGGGTACTGCAGCTGCCGCGGCATTGGCGGCGCAGTTTGTTGAACGCGAGAATCCCGGAAGCACAGTGCTGCTCTTGGCTGCCGACAACTACCTGCAACGACCTGCAGCTTTTCTTGAAGGCGTGGCATTGGGGGCCCGGGCTGCAGATATAGGACAGATCGTCCTATTCGGAGTTGCGCCGACATACGCCGAAAGCGGGTTTGGCTACATCGAGATCGGCGATGCCGTCGACGCGGTGCCGGGCGTTTGTCGCGTGCGCGCGTTTGTCGAAAAACCAGGCCGCGATCAGGCGGAATCTCTGCTGAAGCTCGGCGGCCATCTGTGGAACAGCGGCAATCTTCTCTTCAGGAGCGACGTGCTACTCAGCGAGTTTGATCGTCTGCGGCCCGATATCCTTGCGGCTTGCCGCGCAGCGCTGGATCGGGCGACGCTCTTTGCCAACGGCGTCCAGCTGGAAAAGTCATCGTTGTCCGTCTTGCGGGTTGAAGTACTTGATCGGGCGATTCTGGAGCGAACCGACCGTGCCGCTGTCGTAGCGATCGACGCCGGCTGGAGCGATGTGGGAACCTGGGAATCAGTTTGGAATTCGTCGGCAAAGGACGCTGACGCCAACAGCCTGGCGGGAGACGTCGTCGTCGAAGGTGTGACAGGCTGCTACATTCGGAGCGAAAGCCGGCTTGTGGTCGCCGTGGACCTGACAGATCTCGTGGTGATCGAAACTGCGGACGCCGTACTCGTTGCCCGACGCGGCGGCGCGGCAGAGACAAAGGCGCTGGTCGAGCGATTGCTGCAGCAGGGGCGGCCAGAGGTGGTATCGCATCCGCTGGGCAGCGGCAACTGGGGCCGGGTCCAGAGAATTGATGAAGGATCCGAGTTCTCGGTGCATCGCATCGAGCTAAAACCCGGTGCGGAAGTTTCCAGACGGGTGGGGTATGGCCGCGCGGAGCATTGGGTTGTCGCGCAGGGCACCGCCTGCGTAGCCCTTGGCAATGAGCGGAGACAACTGCAACAGAGCGAGTCGATATTGCTTCAGGCGGGAGCGGTCTATCAATTGCAGAACACGGCCAATGTGCCGCTCCAGCTGATCGAGATTCAGACGAGTGGCGGTAGCTCGGACCTTCAATGACCGTCAAGGGTGGGAAATCCGGAAAGGGCACTGTCTGCATCCTGCGGCATAGCAGCTATCCCGCTGAGCTGAATGTCAGGCGCGAAGCCGAGGCGCTATTCAACGACGGGTATGACGTCCACGTCATTTGTTTGCGGGAGAAAGCGCAGCCGGCGCGTGAGGCAATCGGCGGCATTCAGGTCCGCCGCCTGCCGGTCCGCCATCGCCGCGGCAAGATCGTGCGATATCTGTTCGAGTACAACGCGTTCTTCCTGCTGGCTTCTGTTGAATTGCTGAGACTGCACCTGCGGTGCCGATTGCGCGCAATCCAGGTGAATACAATGCCGGATTATCTCGTGTTTGCCGCGCTGATCCCGCGGCTGCTGGGCGCCAGGGTGGTCTTGCATCTTCACGAGCCGATGCCGGAGCTGTTTGCAGACGATGTTTCCCCAGCGCCGCTATGCATGGCTGCGGACCCTGATCCGTTGGTCGGAGCGCCTCAGCCTGGCATTTGCCGACCGCGTGCTTACCGTGACGAATGAAATGCGGGAGAATGTCAGCCGGCGGGGCGCGGATGCCAGCAAGATAACCGTTATCGTCAATGTTCCCGACGATGATCTGATTCGGCTCCCACGGCAGGTGCCGGCAACGGGTGCGGCAGCGGTGACAAATCGGCCGGGAGATCGGCAAGGCGCATTTCGTGTCCTATGCCACGGTTCGATCGAAGAGCGATATGGGTTTGATCTCGTAGTGCGGGCGATTTCGAGACTGGCGGCCGATATTCCGGGGATCGAGTTCCGCTTCATGGGCAAAGGAGATCATCTTCCTGCAGTACTGGCCCTCGCGAAGGATCTGAACATTGAAACCCGAGTTACATATCTCGGCTTTGTACCCTTTGAGACGATGATCGCAGAAATTCTTGCAGCCGATATCACGGTCGTGCCGATGAGGCGCAACGCATACTCGGTACTCGTCCACACGAACAAGATGTTCGAGTATCTGGCGCTTGAGCGGCCAATCGTAGCGTCCCGGCTGGATTCCGTCGCGGCATACTTTCCCGACGATGCCATCAAATATTTCGAACCAGACGACGATGCCGACCTCGCCCGTCGGTTGCTGGAGACTTTCACCGATAGAGAAGCGGCTGCCAAACGTGTGCGAAACGCTACCGCCATCTACGAGGGCTACCGGTGGTCTTCGGAGAGACGTAAGTACCTTGCAGTCTACGACTCATTGCTCGACGGCTCGGTAGCCGTGAGCCAGGCAGGCCCGGCGCGGCTTCCGGACACAAAGACGACCGGTCCGGCGGAATAGTCGGCCGCAGCGGCACGTGCTGAAAATGCAGGAGGATCTCAGGCGTTTGTTGAAGTTTATTAGATCGATCGGTAAAGCGGTAACTCCCATCTTGATCGTCGGATTGGCTGCTCTTGGCGAACCACTACCGGCGAATGCCGAGGCCAACCGGGATACGCCTTCAGTGCCTAAGGCACCGGAGCCTGTGACAACGCCGTCATTGTCCAGCGGATTCCGCACATTGCCGCCCGGATCCCGGTTGCCATCGGCAGCGGACTGTGCCGCCGCTGTGAGACGCTCCGCGTGGGAACCACGGCCGCAGAACGCTGTGGCGAATCAGACCAAGGGTCGTTCAGGCGCCAAGATCGACGGCGCCGATGCGTCCTTCAATGCTAGATACGCATCGCGCGTCGACGGCGATTTTGTCGGCACGACAGATGAAATCATCCAATGGGGTGCTTGCAAATGGGGCTTCGACGAAGATCTCACTCGCGCACGCGCCAAACAAGAAAGCAATTGGCAGCAATCTCAGCTGGGCGACAAGACCGATAGCCGCGCCGCCTGCGCCACAATCGGGCAAGCTGCGCCTTGCTGGCAAAGTTATGGATTATTGCAGGTCAAGGGTACGGTGCACGAGGAAACCTATCCGCTTGCCAAGGATTCCACGGCGTACAATGTCGACTATTCTCTGGCGTGGCTGCGCGCTTGCTATGAAGGTGCTTTCGGTCACTGGTTGGAGAATGGCTATGCCGCCGGCGACGAGTGGGGCTGCGTCGGTGCGTGGTTCTCCGGAAATTGGTACGACAGTGGCGCCAGGCACTATATCGAAGGTGTCAGGCAGCACCTCGCAAAACGCGAATGGAAGCAATCGGACTTCTGACTCCCGATTCCATGTGAAGTAACCGCGCCTCGTCCGCGGGTAATTGAAGCGGTGGCGTATCAGCTCGCTGTCGCCTTGATACTTGCTGCGGTTGATCGGGCGAGGGCTGATGGCGCCGGCGCGCCGGAAGCCGGTTCCTCATAGGGGCCAAACACGGTTCGGCATCGGAACAAGCGCCAGATCTGCGACCGGCGCACATATGGAAAAAAGCCGGCCCGGGCACAGCCTTTCAGCGAGGCAATATTGTCAAAGCCGACAAAGGTGATCACGGAGCGCGCGCCGAGCCCGGAGCCTTTCTCGGCAATCTGAGCCATCGCGGCTTGCATGATCCGTTTGCCGCGAAACGCCTCCGGCGTGAAAGCCCCCTCGAGAAGCGCTTCATCGCCGGCAAGAGTTGGAAACAATCCGCTGAAATAGCTGCGTATCCGCTCGTTATCGCTGCTGGTAAACAGCCACTGCATGTAGCAGGGCGTGTCGTCTTCCGTTACGGCAACGAAACAAGTGCCGAAATTGGCATCCAGGAGATGACGGCGCACGACGCGCTGCCATTTCTCTTCATTGGTTAAATGAGGGTCCCTCACATCGAGGATCGAAGCTACGTCCCGTTCCTCGATCGGTCTTACCTTGATCGCAATTGCGGCCACCGGAGCTTCCAGCGGAACGGCAAGATCGCGGCGCAACCCGACCGCGTCCCAGCTCGAATTCAGGCGATTTAATACGGCCTTCCAGCTTCGGCGCAGCACTTCGGGATTCAAAGCGGAGCGGGCAAGGCGAATCCACGATGCAAACATATTGTGGCCCTTTCCAAGGCCCGACAGCAGCTAAACCCGGTCGCAGTATGCGATACATCGCCCCCGGCGTAGAGCCGGGGAAGCGTGTTCAATGCTGTTTGCAACCGGCGTTCCACCCAAGCGGGACATTGTTTTTGTTTCTCTAGATCCACGCCGATAGGCCCAAACCATCGGACAATGCCTAGTTCGACGAACTTTATCGAAACGTCGAAGCTGCTTCAATCGGATGATTGCAGCATTCAAAGAAGTTTGATCTGGCCGTGTCGGCGAAGTGAGGCGCGCCGCGTCGGCCCGGGCGCCAGAGCCCGCCGAAGGCCCGCGCCACTGTCGCTCTCCGGCTTGGTAGATCGGCCCTCGTCCCTGTCGATGTAGAACCGCCCCGGAATGCGGTTCGGCCGGCTCCTGCCGCCGACTCTGAATTGCCCGCTTTTCGGCAGCCTTGACAGGACTTGGAAGGTGAACAGCCATGGCTACCGGTCTTTAGCGATTTCATTTCGCCACGGGCCGCGATAGTCTCCCGGGTGTGCCTCATCGCACTTTGCGTATTCGGGCAATTGCGTTCATCCGTGTTTCAAGGGGATCGATACGGAATGATGCAGGCAGCACTGCGCGTGATTGTGCCACTGTTTTTGTTCTGTGCAGTGCTACCGGAGAGTACCGCAGCGCAGACGCTGGACCGCGTCGCAGCCACGAAGACAGTCCGGATCGGCTATATTGCGGATCAGGCGCCCTTTGCCTCGAAAGGCGCGGAAGATAGACCTGATGGCTACGCTATCGACCTTTGCGATCGCGTTGTCGCCGAGATCGGCAAAGACGTCGGCGGCGTGAAGCAGGTATATGTCGAAACGACCCTGGCCCAGGCCTTTGAGGCCGTGGCCAATGACCAGATCGACCTGCTGTGTGGGGCAATCACAACAACGATAGGTCGCCGCGAGACCGTGGATTTCTCCGAGCCGATCTTCATGACCGGCATGAGCGGGCTGCTTCGGTCAGACGCACCGCGGGATCTGCGCGAGCTGTTCTTGGGCGAGCGCACGATCAGCCCGCCGCGCTCGCCGGCGCTGCGCCCCTTTGCGACCAGCCGGATCGGCGTCCGCGACGAAACGACCACCGAGGCGAGGCTGCGCCGTGCCATTGCCGAGGAGGGATATGGCGCCGAGGTCCTGGACTTCGCGACCCACAAAGAGGGGTTGGCCGCTCTGGAGTCCGGAGAGATCGACGCCTATTTCGGCGACCGGGCGCTGCTCGCAGGCCTGCTTCAGCAAACACCGCACATTTCCAATCTCGTACTGGCCAGCAGACTCTTCACGCGCGAGCCTTATGGAATTGCCATGAAGCGGGGCGATGCAGATCTGCGCCTCATCGTCGATCGCACCTTGTCGGATTTCTATTCAACGCCGGAATTTATGGCCCTGCTTGAGCAGTACTTCCCCGAGGAAGCGCAAGTCATCAGCAGCGAAATCCTGGCGCATTCGATTCCCGAGTGAGTGGCTCCATAGGAAACGGCCAATGACCGCCAACGCAAGACGCATCGGACTCTTCCCCGCGACGATGCTGGTGGCCGGCAACATGATCGGCGCCGGCATCTTCATGATGCCGACGATCATGGCCAGCATAGGCAGTATCGCCGTCCTGGGATGGCTGGTCACGGTGCCCGGCGCCTTCATCATGGGTTATCTCTTCGCCCGCCTGGGCAAGGCCCAGCCAAAGGCCGGCGGCCCTTATGCCTACGCCCGCGAGGGTCTGGGAGATTTCGCCGGTTTTCAGTGCAATCTGCTGTACTGGTTCTCCAACGTCATCGCCAACATCGCGATCGCGACCTCGATCACCGGCTACCTGACCGTCTTCATTCCGGCATTGCGAAATCCGTATCTGGCCGGCTGCAGCACCGTGGTGATGATCTGGCTGTCGGCCCTTCTGAACATGATCGGTCCGCGGATCGTCACCCGGTTCGAGACCTACACCACCTTGCTTGGTGTCGGGCCGATCTTGCTCGTGGGCGTCGGCGGTTGGTACTTCTTCGATCCCCAGATGTTTGCGGCCGGCTGGGACACCGCGGGCATTGGCCCGTTCCAGGCGGTCTCCTCGGCGGTGTCCATCATGTTCTGGGCCTTCATGGGCGTGGAAAGCGCGTCGGTGGCGGCGGCGATCGTCGAGAATCCGGAGCGCAACATCGGCCGCGCCACCATGTACGGCGTCGCCATCGCTGCCGTCGTCTATGTCCTCAGCACGACGGCGATCATGGGCATCATTCCCGAACAATGAGCTGCGGCATTCCACCGCGCCATTCGCCGATGCCGCGATGCGGGCCTTGGGACCGGTCGGCGCGATCGTCATCACCATCTGCGCCATCATCAAGGCGTCGGGCTGCCTTGGCGGATGGACGTTGATCAATGCGGAGACGGCCCTGGCAACGGCGCGGGACGGCCTCTTCCCCGCGATGTTCGCGCACACCGATTCACGGGGCGTGCCGGTGCGCGGCCTGTTCATCGTTTCCTGTCGTGATGAGCGTGATCGTCTTCCTGACCTTGTCGCCAACGGTCGGCGATGCGTTCATGGTCCTGGCCGACATCTCCGTTCTGCTCGTTCTCACGCCCTATATCTTTGCCGCGGTGGCGGTGTCCTATTACATCCAGAAGAACCTGTTGCCGCGCGCCATCGTCTGGGTGGCGCTGCTGACCATCGCCTATTGCCTGGCAGTCATCGTCTCCTCCGCCGGCACCGCGGTTGCGATCAGCATGGCCTTGGGGTTGGCGACCGCACCGCTGTTCCGCGCCTTCCTGGCATTCAGCAAGCCGCCGGCTCTGGCATCCGAGACGCCAAAGTAGCCGGCTGTGACAAAAGTGGTTCATCCGCCCGTGACGACTGTAAATATTTGTAATTGCCTGTTAAATCTGTTTTCTAGAATTATCCTATAGGATATATCTTCAAACTAGTTCGCTCGTGATTTTCCAGATCGAAACGAGTCCACACTCTTGGACCCACTGCGTAACTCCATCGACTCGGCGCTCCGCGATCGCGCCCGGCGGGTGATCCCCAACGGCATGTGGGGCCACATGAATGCCACACGCCTGCCGCCGGCCTATCCGCAGTTCTTCGCCCGCGCCGACGGTTGCCGTCTGTGGGACGTGGACGGGCACGAATATATCGACTTCATGTGCGCCTATGGCCCGATGGTCCTCGGCTACAACGATGCCGATGTGAACCGTGCCGCCGACGAGCAGCGGGCGCAGGGCGACATGTTCAATGGACCCAGCGCACGGCTGGTCGAACTGGCGGAACTGATGGTGGAAACCATCGCCCATGCCGATTGGGCGATGTTCCAGAAGAACGGCACCGACGCGACCACGGCCTGCGCCATGATCGCCCGCGAGGCGACCGGCAAGCGCAAATTGCTGCTCGCCACCGGCGCCTATCATGGCGCGGTTCCCTGGTGCAATCCCTACCCGAACGGCGCGACTACTGAAGATCGCGTCCATGTGATCCGCTATGATTACAATGACGTCGGGAGCCTCGAGCGTGCCGTAGCGGAGGCCGGCAACGATCTGGCGGGCATCTTCGTCTCCGCCTTCAAGCACGATCTCGGTAAGACGCACCAGGCGCCGACCCGACCCTTCGCCGCCGCGGCGCGGCAAATCTGCGACAAGGCTGGCGCGGCCTTGATTGTGGACGATGTGCGCGCCGGATTCCGTCTGCATATGGGCGGCAGCTGGGAGCTTGTCGGGGTGAAGCCGGATCTTTCCGCCTGGTCGAAGGCGATCGCCAACGGCTATGCCCTGGGTGCCGTCACCGGCAATGACCGGTTCCGCGAGGCGGCCGGACGCGTCTTCATCACCGGCTCCTTCTGGTGCGGCGCGGTCTCCATGGCGGCGGCGCTGGCCTCGATCCGCAAGATGAAGGATATCGGTGCGGTCGACATCATGCAGCGCATGGGCCAGCGCCTGCGCGACGGCATCGCGGCACAAGCCAAATCCCATGGCGTGGCGCTGCAGCAGAGCGGCCCGGTGCAAATGCCGGTGATCCTGTTCGACAACGACGAGGACCGCCGCAAGGGCTGGCTATTTTGCACCGAGGCCCTGAAGCGCGGCATCTATCTGCATGCCACCCACACGATGTTCCTGAGCGCTGCCCACGCCGCCGCCGATATCGACCGGACATTGGAGGCGACAGACGCGGCGCTCGCCGAAGTCGCCCGGCAGTTCGGATAGGTCCGGCATGACCGCGAAGCTGGCATTCCTGCATGATCCGCCGCTTGCCCGCATGAAGCTCGAGCAGGTCGACGGCCAAAGCCGTACCGACCGCGTTTACCGGCAGATGCGCGACCGCCTGATGCGCGGCATTTTCAGGCCACACCAGCGTCTGCGCATTAAGGAGCTGTCTCAGGCCTTCGGCACCAGCGAGACACCTGTGCGGGAGGCGATCTTCCAGCTGATCCGCGACGGCGCGGTGGAAGCAAAGACCCATTCCTACTTTCGAGTCCGTAAGCTGTCGGTAGCGGAATATCTGGAGTTGCGGGAGATCCGCCTGCTTTTGGAACCGCAGGCCGCCCGGCGGGCGCTGGAAAACCTGACGGAAACGGAATTCGGCCAACTGGAGCGTCACCACGAGAACCTGATCGCCGCGGAAAAAGCCCATGACTACGAGACTGCCGTGCGCGTCAATTTCGATTTTCATTTCGGGCTCTATCGGCAATCGAGGATGCCGGCCTTGATCGCCATCCTGGAGAATCTCTGGATCCAGCATGGCCCGATGCTGAATCATCTCTATCCCGACGGTCACCCGACATACGACAATGAACATCAGCATCTCAGCATTCTCCGGGCCTTGCGCCGCCATGACGCGGATGCGTTGTGTTGGGCGGTGCGCGAAGACATGATTCAAGGCGGCCGCAAGTTCGTGGCCCATCTGCAGGAATTGGAACGGCGCGAAACGGAAGGTGGTCAATGAATGTCGTTGCGGGCAAGCGCGGCCACAATGTCTCGCGCGCCCATCTGACCGACCGCGCGATGTTCGTGCGGCTGGAGACCCTGCGCCTGGCGCGTATCTGCGGCGCCGGCCACTATTCCTCGACCTTCTCCGCCGCCGAGCTGTTCGCGGCACTTTACTATGCGCATCTGCAGCCTCGATCCGAAGGACCCCGCCTGGCCGGACCGCGACCGCTTCGTGCTGAGCAAGGGTCACGCGGCGATCGGGCTCTATCCCATCCTGGCCGATCTCGGCTACTACCCGGCGAGCGATCTCGACAATTTCACCCGCCTCGGCAGCCCGTTCGGCGACCACCCGAACATGAAGGACATTCCGGGCATCGATTTCTCCTCGGGCTCCCTCGGCCACGGCCTGTCGGTGGCGGTGGGCATGGCCCTGGCGGCGCGGGTGCAGAAACGCAGCTTCCGCGTCTATTGCATGCTGGGCGACGGCGAGTTGGCCGAAGGCCAGATCTGGGAAGCGGCCATGGCCGCCAGCCACTACAAGCTGCAGGGCCTGGTGGCCATCGTCGACCGCAACCAGCTCTGCATCGATGGCCAGACCGAGGCGGTGATGGGCGTCGAGCCGATCCACGAGCGTTTCGCGGCCTTCGGCTGGGACACGCAGCGCATCGACGGCCATGATTTCGACGCCATCCTCGGCGCCCTGGGCAAGCTGGCGCCGGCCGGGACCGGCCGGCCGCAGCTCATCGTCGCCGACACGATCAAGGGCCGCGGCGTCAAGCGCATGGAGCTGTCGCTGCAATGGCATGTCGCCAATCTGGCCGGCGAGGACTATGACGATGCCGCTGCCGAAATCCGCGCCGGTCTGCAGCCGCGCGCAGCTTCGGAGAACAAGAATGGCTAAGCGGCGCGCCAAGCAGCGTAAGCCCGAGAACACCCAGGGCCAGGATGCAATTTTCCGCGGCACGTCGGGCGGCGATGCCAAGCTCAAGGACGAGGCCTTCAAGGATCAGCGCTCCGTCCGCGGCACGCCGAACGCAGCGCTGCCCGCCTTCGTCCTGGGCGAGGAGCTGGCGAATCTCGCCGACCGCGATCCGCGGATCGTGGTACTGACGGCAGATCTCGCCAACGCCAACCGGACCAACGATTTCCGCGCCCGCCATCCCGACCGCTTTTTCAATCTCGGCATCGCCGAGAAGAACATGATGACGATCGCGGCCGGCATGGCGTCCTGCGGCATGGTCGCCTATGCCGCGACCTTCGCCTCCTTCTGCATCATCCTCGGCGCGGAGCAGGCGAAGACCGACTGCGCCTATCCCGCCATGAAAGTGCGCCTGGTCGGCCATCATTCCGGCATGTCGATGGGCTTCTACGGCACCAGCCATCACGCACTGGAAGACTTGGCGATCGCCCGCACCATCGCCGACATGACGGTGATTTGCGCCACGGATGCCAATCACCTGCGCGCGATCCTGCGTGCTTCGACCGATCATCCGGGCGCCATGTATATCCGTCTCGGCCGCGGGCGCGATCCCCAGGTCTATCCGGAGGTGCCGCGGGATTTCCGCATCGGCAAGGCTGCGACCCTGCGCAAAGGCAAGGATTTGGCTTTGATCGCCTGCGGCTCGATGTTGCGCGCCACGCTGGATGCCGCCGATCTGCTGTCGAAGCAGGGGATCGAGGCACGGGTGATCGACATGCACACGATCAAGCCGCTGGATGCCGCCGCCATCCGCAAGGCCGCGCGCGAGACCGCGGCCGTCATGACCGTCGAGGAACACAACATCACCGGCGGTCTGGGCAGCGCCGTCATGGAAGTGCTGGTGGGCGAAGAGCGGGTGCCGTTCCAGCGCCACGGTATCCCCGACGAATTCGTGCCGGTGGGACCGCCGGCCGCGCTCTATGCGCATTACAAGCTCGACGCCGCCGGTATCGCCCGGAAAGCAAAGGCGTTTGTGGCCGCTGCCGGGAGACGCTGAGGACTCGTCGCCGGTTCAGACTGCCGGCGCTATCGCGCCCTGGATCGCGGCGATCAACGCTTCATCGCTCAGCGGCTTGCAGAGATAGGCGGCGGCGCCAGCATCCAGGCATTGCGTCCTGGTTTGCGGCTCGTCATGTCCGGTGATCACGACCACCGGCAGCCGAACGCCGGTCTGCCGCAACCGCCGCTGCACCTCCAGTCCGTTCATCCCCGGCATATGCAGATCGAGGATGAGGCAATCGGGCGTCTGGCCATCCAGGGAGTAGAAGAACTCATGCCCGGAGGCGAACACGGCGGCATCGAATCCGGACGCGCGCAGCAAGCGTTCGAGCGCTCTCCGCACCGAGAGATCATCATCGACAACGGCAATCCTAGGTCGCACATCGCCCATTAAGGGAAGTCGATAGCAGATTACCGGCTCGGTTGTGTATTGGACCATGGCCTTATGCGGGGACCGCTGTATCAACGGCAATTCGAGGTCGCAGATCGCCCACCAAGGGAAGTCGATAGCAGATAGCAGGCTGGGTTGTATATTGGACTATGGCCTTATGTCAGGCCGCCGCACCTGGCGACGCCGCATTCTGTCAATGTTTGCAGGCCTAAGCCGTACCAGATTGGGAATTCTGGCGCGATTCTATTCCCGCCCGCTGCGTCATGCGGACGAGCTCGACGATGGAGCGCGTGTGCATTTTCTCCATCACCCGGGCCCGGTGGACCTTGATCGTCTTTTCCACTGTTCCCAGGGCCGCTGCGATCTGCTTGTTCAGGCGGCCGGCGACGACATGCTGCAAGACTTCGCGCTCGCGTGGCGTCAGCGCTCCAAGTCGTTGCAATACCTCATTTAGTTCCGTTTGATCGCGGCGCGACTGTAGATCGATGTCGATCGCCCGCTGCACGGCCGCGACAAGGTCGTCGGCCTTCACGGGCTTGGTCAGAAAATCGACGGCACCCGCTTTCATGGCTTTGACGCTGGTCGGAACATCGCTGCGGCCGGAGAGGAAGATGATCGGCCGCGGGATTTCGGCGACCGCCAAGGCCCGCTGCAGTTTCAGCCCGTCCAGGCCCGGCATGGCCATGTCGATTACCGCACAGCCGGGCCGCGCCGGATCGTGCCCCTCCAGGAAGGCCTGCGGCGAGGAAAAGCTTTGCGTTTCCAGGCCTTCGACCCGCAGCAGCCGGGCAAGCGCCCGCAGAACCCGGGGATCGTCATCGACGAGATAAACGATGCTGTTTGTGGTCATTGGCTTCCTCCAAGTGCCCGCGGCAGTTCGACGACAAAGGTCGCGCCGCGGTCGGGATTATTGCGCGCCCAGAGCCGCCCGCCGTGGGACGCGACGATTGAACGCGAAATCGACAGCCCCAAGCCGAGGCCGTTCTCCTTTGTCGTATAGAACGGTTCAAAAAGCCGATCCATCGCGTCTTGCGGCACACCGCTGCCGCGATCCGTGACCTCGATGCTCACAATCCCATTGTCGCGCAAGATCGTGGAGACGCCAAGCGTGCGTGCATTGGGCTCAGTGCCGCCCATGGCCTCGCAGGCATTCACGATCAGGTTCAACAGCACCTGCTGTAGCTGGATCCGGTCCGCCTGCACCGGCGGCAGATCGGGCGTCAGATGATAGTTTCCTATTACTTGATGGGTGACGAGTTCGCTGTGGGCCAATCCCAGAACTTCCATGATGACTTGGTTGATGTCGGTCGGCTGAAGCTGCGCTTCGCCCTTCTTGAACAGCACGCGGAGCCGGCGGATTACCTCGCTTGCCCTGTTATCGTCGATGACGATGTCATTCAGGATCTCGCGAACCTCCGGCAGGTCGATGACCTTCTTTGCCAGTATCCGCTGCGCCGCCTGCGCATTGCTGAGGATCGCGGTCAGCGGCTGGTTCAATTCGTGGGCCAATGCGCCGGACAGTTCGCCGAGGTTGGCGACACGCGTGAGATGCGTCACCTCCCGGCTGCGGTCGCGGGCTTCCCGCTTCGCCCGCTTGAGTTCAGTGATATCGCGGCCGACGCCCTGGAGTTCGATGATCTTGCCGTCCGCGCTGCAGATGACGTGATCGCTCCATTCCTGCCAGGCCCTGCGGCCCATTCTTCCGATCACCTGATGTTCATAGCGGACGGGCCGCTGGTTGCTGATCAGAGTTTGAACATGGGCAAGCGCGCCGGCACGGTCCTGCTCGGGAATCAAGTCAATGAACTTCGTGCCGATCAATTCCTCGCGCGAGCGGCCGAAGAAACGGCAGTAGGCGTCGTTGGCAAAGGTGAGGGTAGTGTCCGGCAGATAACGGCAGATCAGTTCCGACTGCGTTTCCACGACATTGCGGTACCGTTCCTCGCTTTCGCGCAGCGCTTCTTCCGCCTTCTTGCGCTCGGTGATATCGATGACGACGCCGGTGATGCGGTGCGATTTGCCCGCGGCATCGACCAGATTATGCGCGCGATCGAGAATCCAGCGGACCTGCCCGTCCGGATGGACGACCCGGTACTCCTGTTCGTAGGACTTGCCGTTCTCGATGGCGTCCCGGCAGATGCGCGTGGCCTGGCCCGGTCCTCGGGATGGCAGGCATTGATGAAGGACTGCTGCGTGACTTCCGCGTCCGGATCCAGTCCAAGGATCCTGCGGCAGTGCTCCGTCGCCCAAATGCGAAAAGTGTCGGGGTCGAGCTGCCAAAGGCCCAGGTTTGCCGACTTCGCGGCGATGCTGATGCGCTCTTCACTCTGCCGTAGATGCTCCTCTGCGCGGCGCCGGCGCCGGCTTTGCAATAGCAGGGCGGCGATGAGCAGTCCTTGAACGGCAATAACCGCGCAGATGATGGCAAACTCGATCCGATATCGTTCCCAAAAGGGCGGCTCCTTGAACTGGACGATCGTGCCTGGCGGCAGACGGGACGCGTTGAGGTTCCAGCGGTCGAGCTGCCGAAAATCGACCATGAGGCCGTCGGTATTGGCAAGCTGCAGCGAGGCATTTGCCGGGCTTTCG
The DNA here is from genome assembly GCA_963816235.1 of uncultured Alphaproteobacteria bacterium. Classification (GTDB taxonomy): domain Bacteria; phylum Pseudomonadota; class Alphaproteobacteria; order Dongiales; family Dongiaceae; genus DATKFM01. The sequence goes on from CAWFKD010000005.1 coordinate 55,601, forward strand.
CCGGCGAGGATGCGCAGTGCGATCCCGGCTGCCGAATTGCCGAGATCTTCGAACCGGCTCATATAGCCGCCGACGATGCCGAGACCCAGATATGTGTCATACAGGCCGTAGACGGGCGCGTTCGCGGCGGTCGAGATCAGCTTGGCGACGTCTCGCCCGTAGAATCGGGCGCCGGCGCCGTCCAGGAAGACACTGAAGTATACGACCACCGAGCGCTCGGGCAGATTGGCCGACCTGCCGCAACAGCTCCGGCATCGGCAACCCCGACAAATAGATGAAATCCAAGCGCTTTTCATATTCCCGGTAGTCGGCCCGCGCGGTGGCCTCCCATTTCTTGTCGAATGGCGCGGCGCCTGTAACGACAATGACATGTTTGATATCGGGCTGGAGCTGCAGGGCAAGATCCAGGGTTCGGACCGGGTCGAGCTGAAATGTCGTCCCCACGACGTCGGCAGGGAGCGCCATGGTGCGTAGGGTATCCTCGCGTATGCCTGTGAAAACCACAGGCGCCTGCAAGGACAATGCGGCGCGATGCTTGACCGTGAAACTCAGCGCTTCGGGGCCGATTGCAAATATAAGATCGAACCGTATCGACCCATACTTGCCGCGCAGATACTCCAGCATCCGCGCCTCATGTCCGGGCTCGGAAAATCGAACGAAATCCAAGTACTCGGGGAAGAATTCGAGATGCTCTTCCGTGCCGGCATTCAGCGTATTCTGGATGCTGCTGGTAAGGATCTGCCCGGCCGGAAGCAGGCTTTCGTTCGAGAACAACAGCAATACGCGCTTTGACTCTTGCGCCTGCAGGGGAAAGGCGGCGCTCAGGCAAGCAATTGCCATTGCAAGGGTCAGCGCGCAGACGCGCAAAAACCCCGCGCATGGCGAACGCGGTACGCAATCCCCGGTGTCTTCGCCCCCTGGGACATCCATCACAGATTTCCTGCTTCGGCTGTGTTTGGACGCTATCTGCCCTAGCCCACACAAAGCATAGCTGTGTCCCCTGAAAGTATAAACACATATCTCCTAGTGATCGTCTTGAACGGTCTGGACAATTGTCCTTCGATTGGGACGCCGGAGCTGGCAGCGTGGCGATTTGGTGCATTGCACAAAGACAGTGGAATCGAAGCAACTTGCGCCGTTGTCCACTTGAGATGGATTGGGGCCGATGGACAAGACTTCATCAAATGTAGCTAGACATGATGCGGTCGTTCGAGTTCCATCGAGCGGTTGGCCGTGATGTAAGATGATCCGGCAAACAAGCCCGGAAGGGCGTGTGCAGGGGATGAGAAAGCCAAATCTGAGAATAGATGGCGGTTGGCGCGCTGATACTGCACTGCTTGCTTAGGCCCGACGCGGCGGTCGAACCAAGCCGGCCTTGGCGCCACACCACGTTTCTTCTTTCGCGGGGTTTGCGATCCGCCCATCCACCGCACATCGGAGAGAAGGAGAAAGTCAATGAAACTGAAAAATTTGCGGAGCCTGGCGCTGGCAACCGCTATGATCCTCGTTGTCACGGCCTGCGAGAGCCAGTCCACGGCAACAGGCGCATCTTCCGACAGCGTGATCGCGGCGCGGGACGCATTCGTTGCGGACCTCAAGCAATGTACACTGAACCACGGCTACGATCCGAATGCGGCCGGCCTGCCGGAAAACGCACTCGCGCCGAATGAATTGCCATGGCGGCAATGCGCCTACGATGCGGCGCACAAATACGGGCAGGCGCATCCGGCCGTAAGCGATCGGTATGAGCAGTTGATCACCGAAGACCTGCAAATGACCACGGCCATTCAGCAGGGCACGATGACCCGCAGTCAGCGACGGATCCGGGTCCAGCAATTGATCGAGCAGATCAAGGCGGCGGAAGATGCCCAGATAAAGGCGGCCACGAGCGATCAGGCGCGGCAACAGGAACAGTTGCGCAATGTCGTCGATGGCGCGCGCGGTTTCGCGAACTAGCTTCCGCGCTTAGGGGATCGACGCCGGCTCGATTCATTGGACCAAGGTCCAATTGTGAGTCCGGCGGAAGCACATAACATCGCAGGCAGCACCTGGGTGAAACGGCGGTGCGCCCTTGGCATGGCTCATTGGAACCGTGCCGCGGCAGCGTGCGCTGTGGATGCCGAACTTGTTTTGAGTACCAGCCGCAGCAGTGGGGTTCGACCATGATCAGCTTGACTGGATTGGTTTCGGGGTTGCACCGGCGCCTGTGGCCCCTTGCCGCGTGCATCGGCCTGGCGATCTTCTGCGCGGCTGCCTCTGTCGTGGCTCAGGAGGAGGATACGCAGGAAGCTGCGGTCGAGGCCGATGACGGCCTGCTGTCCGCCGACGAGCTACGCGTCATCGTTGCGCCGGTTGCCTTCTATCCGGATGAGGTCCTGGCCGTTGTGCTGCCGGCCAGCACCACCGGCATCCAGATCGTCCAGGCGCAGCGTTTCCTGGAGAAGCAGGCCGCCGATTCGTCGCTCCAGCCGAATCCGGATTGGGATCCCTCGGTGCTGGCGCTGATCAATTATCCCGACGTCATCGATCTCATGAACGCCGACCTCGATTGGACGGAACGCCTCGGCAATGCCGTTCTCGATCAGCAGGGCGACGTCATGGATGCTATCCAGGGGGCTCGGGCAGAGGCCGCCGCCGCGGGTTACCTGAAATCCGACGACAAGCAGACGGTGACGCAGACCGCGGAGACCGTGGTCATTCAGTCCGCCGACCCCGAGGTCATCTATGTGCCGCAATACGATCCGGTGGTCGTCGTCGAGCAGTCCTACGCAAGCTATCCGCCGCCGGCCTATTACAATCCCTATCCGCCCTACTACTCGCCGGGCGCGACCTTCTTTGCCGGGGCAATTACCGGCGCCGCATTTGCATTCGCCTTCGATTGGGGCGGCGACGATATCGACATCAATGTCGGCGGCGATAACATCAATATCGGTGGCGGCGACAATATCAATATCGGCAACGACATCGATACCGACAGATTCAACGGCGACCGGGTCCGGGGCGAGGGCGGCGACAAAGTCAAGTGGAACCCGAAGGAAGAGCGCGCGAAGCGCGACACGACCGCCAAGAAGCGCAAGGACGTTGCCGCCCAGCCGCTGGGAAAGGGTACCGCGGACAGGGCCAAGCAGGGGCAGGCCCGCGACCGGAATAATCAAGCCGGCAAGAAGCAACAGATCGGCGGGCAGAACAAGAACAAGGGCAACAAGGCCGGTCTCGGCAATCCCCAAGGCAACCGCAAGACCGCCAAGGACAGCAAGCGCGGCAATGACAGCCTGAACCGCAGCTCGGCCGATACGCGCAAGCGCCAGGGCGCCGGCGGCAACCAGCAACAGAAGATGCAGAAAAAAAAGCAAGGCGGCGGCGCCTTTGGCGGCCAGTCCAGCGGCAAGAGGGCCAATGCGCAGAAGAGCCGTGGCCAGAAAAGCATGGGCGGGCAGGGCCTGCCGAAGAAGCGCAAATAGCCGAAAGATAGCCTGGTCAGTTTCTTGGGTGCGCAGCTCGCAAGATCAAAGGTGGCAAAATGGCAATCCTGACAAGTTCAGTGGACAGCATGCTAATCCGGATCATCAGGCGATCGATGGCGGTCATGCTTGTTGCAACGATCGCCGCCATCCTGCTGCCCGGCCGGCCGGCATTGGCAAAAGATCCCGCAGTCTACGATTCGGCGGAGGCGGCAGCCCAGGCGATCCTGGATGCGCTGGCAAAGGCCGATCGCGACGCGATCCTTGCCGTCCTCGGCGACAAATATGCCGACGAGCTATTCACGGATGAGGAATCCCGCGAGCGCGACAGCTATAAGCGCATCGTTGCCGGGGCCAAGGAAGTCATGCAATTGCGTGCCGATGATGACAATACCCGCGTGATGGTCATCGGCAAGAATGCCTGGCCGATGCCGATTCCGATCGTAAAGACCGACGCCGGCTGGGCGTTCGATACGGCGGCCGGCATCGACGAAATGCTTGCCCGGCTTATCGGCCAAAATGAGTTGGCGACCATCGAGACATTGCGAGCCTTCGTCGAGGCACAGACCCAGTATGCCAGCGCGGACCGCGACGGCGACGAAGTGCTGGAATATGCGCAAAAGGTCATCAGCACCGAAGGAAAGAAGGATGGCCTGTACTGGCAGGTGGCGAGCGCCGACGAGGACGTGAGTCCTTTCGGGCCGTTTATCGCCGAGCTGCCTGACTACGTCCATGATCGCACAAAGGGAGAGCCCTATATGGGCTACTACTACCGGATCATCACGCGCCAAGGCGACAATCCGCCGGGCGGACGCTACGACTATGTCATCAATGGCAACATGATCGCGGGCTTTGCCGCCATTGCCGTCCCCGCGGAGTACGCGGAGACCGGCGTCATGACGTTCATGATCAGCCATCAGGGCAAGCTGTACGAAAAGGATCTGGGTGACGACACGGCGTTGATCGCTGCCGGAATCCAGGACTATAATCCCGATGGCACGTGGACGGTGGTGAAGGACGAAGAATAAGACGCTGCAGCGTTGGGGGAGCAGGGCATGTCCGGCATGATGACCAATATCGATTCCAGCTACTGGATGAGCATCGTCGTCGCGATTACGCTGAAGGTCCTCGGCGCGATCGTCGTATGGGTCGTCGGTCGCTGGCTCATCAACTTGGCGATGCGGCTGCTGTCGGCGGCTTTGACCCGGCAGCATGTGGAGCCGACGCTTATCCGCTACCTGTTGTCCTTCCTGACGATCGCGCTCAACGTCGTCCTGGTCGTCGCCATCCTCGGCTATTTCGGCCTGGAGACGACGAGTTTCGCCGCCTTCATTGCCGCCGCCGGCATCGCCATCGGCGCCGCCTGGGCCGGCCTGCTGTCCAACTTTGCCGCCGGCGCGTTCCTGCTCATGTTCCGGCCGTTCAAGGTCGGCGACTACATCCTGGCGGGCGGTGTCGAGGGGACGGTGGAAGAGATCGGCCTGTTCGTCACGACGATCAATACGCCTGATAATGTCCTTACCATCGTCGGCAACGGCAAGATCTTCGCCGACAACGTCAAGAACTACTCGGCGAACCCCTACCGGCGCGTCGAACTCGCCGCGCAACTCGCCCATTCCGTCGATCCAGTCACGGCTATTTCACAGCTCAAAGTGGCGCTCGCCGGCATTCCGAACGTGCTGACGACGCCGGCGCCCGATGTCGAGATTCTCACGTTCAACGAACGCGGCCCGGTCCTGGCGGTGCGGCCCTATTGCGACAATGTCCATTACTGGCAGGTCTATTTCGACACGAACAAAGTCATCCGCAGCACCTTTGCAAGCAACGGCTATCCGGTCCCCGAAGCGCATATCGCGCAACGGGTCGCCTGACCCTGTTTCGGCCTACTGACTGACGCTTGAATTCGTTGTCAGGCTCTTGCGGAAATCTTCCAATATTTCGGAAGTGGCAATTGCGTTCGCGCCGGCCTGGACCAGCTTGTCGACGTCCTCGTCCGGGATCGTCAGGCCCGTGGGGATCGCCTGCAATGCCTCACGCTCTTTGGGGTCGGGAATCTCCGCCAGCGAGAGGTGGGCAAAGTAGCCTTCGACGTCGTCGCAGGCATGGCCATCGATCGTCGGCGCTTCGGCGCAGCGAACACGCTTGAGGCTGGCAACCAAGTGCTTAATTTCCTCTTCGACGAGGATCATTGTTTCGAAATTGTAGCGGTCGATCTGCGTCCCCGAAACCGCTGAGAAAACCTGCCCGAGACTGGAAACGGAGCGCTGCTGCGACCACGAAGAGTCGCGGCTGCTTTGGCCATCGGCGCTGATCAAGAGTATCCGCCTGATGCGGTCAAAATGCACATTTCGGATAAACTCGTCGTCTTCGGCAAAGATCAGCACATTGTTGATCATGTGCCGGAGCGCCAGGTTATCTGCGATCCCGCCATCCATCAGATGCACATACTTGGTCTTCTCCGGGTCAAGATAAAGTTCCGCCTGATCGGCCATATAGCTCTGGCGCATCATTTTCTTGTTCTCTGCAAATCGCGTGACCCAGGCAGGCTTGCGGCCGCCGCATTTGTCGGAATGGTTCTCGAGCGTGATCGGCGTGAAAACGATGGGAAATCCGTTCGAAGCGGCAACCGCGCGCGCGATGGGATAGGACGATAGGTCCGAGCATATGAAGTCGAATTGGTCCTGGCTGAACGGAAACACGCTGCCGTAGTTGACGTCGGTCGCATTGATGGAGATGAGCGGTTTGCCCTGTCGCTGCAGGTCGGCAAACGTCGCGCCATGAAACATCAGCTTGTCATAGACCGCGCCCATCTCGTCGCCGGTGCCATAGTTGGGACTGACCCACTGCCACCTCCAGGGCAGCAGATAGATGCCCCAGATGTAGGCATCGATATCCTGCTTAAGGAAATCCTGCTCAAAATCGGTGAAGATCTTGTCGCGGTAGAGACCATAGTAGGCTGCCGGAAAACTGCCGCCGGATACGGCCGCGATCGTATCCAACTCATCCAGCAACCGGCGGTTGCGCCCATCGATGTCGATATTGAAATCGCGCAAGCCGGTGAGGACGCCGTAGGAGAAAGCCGAGGATCGCTTGCCACCGCCGGATGAGGCCATCAGCACCAGGATGTCATCGGCGCTGCCATTGGCGGACAGCGCCGAGAACCGGTAGCCCCCCTCGGAGATACGCTCCCTGTCGCTGGCATCGGCCAGCTTTGTGACCGGCTCATTCATCTGTGCTGTGGAACAAGCACAAAGCGCCGCCGCCATCGCCAGCGCGGGAAGCGCCCGCAAGAGAGCCAGTTTCTTTTTCATTCTCTCTCCGCCTTGGGCACACCAAAAGACACCGCGGGACGAGCCGTGGATTGGCGGGGCCGGTGGTAGGGCAATCTGTCATCCGGTCGCAATTGGGCCAAGGTCGAATCCGTGGCAGCAGTACGCTGCAGCACGCCCCGTCGAGGCCGCCGGGCGCGGGAACCATCGAATAGGCTGGATATGCGAATGATTTGCAGTTGCAATTCGAGTGTTACGGGACTAACCTCTGCGGACGTTGGGTTCTACCGGTTTCGCGCCGGGCACCAGCAAAGCGGGCGCGGCCGATTTATGGGGGTTTAGAAGATGTCGTCGCCGGGAGACGGCTCTAGAAGCGATTGCGGACCAACGGCAGCGATATTGGGCGCAGACGGCGCGCAACCGCCCACATCACATGGCGATGGCGATATCCGCTATGTCAGCAGCGCCGAGCTCTTTGCCGGAGCGCGCGAAGTGGTGATCCAGCACGAGCATCACCGCTATCGCCTGAAGATCACCAGCAAGGGTGGCATGATCCTGAACAAATAGAATTCCGACAGCATCGGCTTCCGCGTCGACAATCGTTTGCGCATGGCGGTGTCCGAAAACACCAACATCACCTTCGCCTACGGCGTCGAGGCCTATCCCGATCTGCAGAACGGCGCCGACGCCACCGGCGACCAACTATGCACTCCGTGCTGCAGGCCTGGCTGCAGGACCATATGCGCTACCCCCGCCGGGCCAAGCTGCGCAACATGCAGGGCACGGCCACGCTTTGGCTCTCCATCGACACCGAAGGCCATGTGCTGGACTTCCGCATCAAGGAGAGTTCAAGCCATGATATTCTGGACTCTGAGGTGAAAGATCTCGTCCGCCGCGCCGATCCCATGCCGCCGGGGCCCAAAGCGATGCAAGCCTCGTCAGTCGAGTTCGTGGTGCCCGTGCAGTTCGTACTGCGATAGAGGATCATCCAATCGGAATCGACTAAGTTCCTCCTCCGCGAAGCGGGGGAGGACGGCTAGCTCGCGTCCAGCGTGCTAGCCCGGAGGGGGCAGGCTCGGTCTTGAAAGCGCTTGTGCGCCTCCTCAATGCTCAAGAACGCGCGAGCTGCACATGCGTATGGCAATTGGCATCCTGTAGTGGCCCCCTCCGTCTCGCTGCGCGAGCCACCTCCCCCGCTTCGCGGAGGAGGGATGCATGGATTTGACTATGTGCATAAATCGCAAGCGACCCGCGCCCGCCCTTGACCCGCAAGACGCTGCGGTTAGCCTTGCATCCACCGGCATGAAGCGCCGTCAGTAGCGCCGCGCCGCGGGAGAACAGATGCGCCAGGCCGAAACCGCCATCCTCTCCACCAGTTTCCGCTACTTCCTCGCCGTCGCCGACAGCGGCTCGATCCGCGCGGCGGCCAAGGAGCTGAACATCGCCTCTTCGGCGGTCAGCCGCCAGATCGGCGCGCTGGAGCAGATCCTGGGCATCCAGCTCTTCGACCGCATCGGCCGCGGGCTGAAGCTCTCCGATGCCGGCGGCCTGCTGCTGCGGAACATCCGCGCCGCGCTGTCGGGATATGGCGACGTGGTCACGGCGCTGGATGCGCTGAGGGGACTGACCCGCGGCCGCATCAAGGTCGCGACGGTGGAAAGCATCTCGGTCGGCGTGTTGCCCGACCTGCTCACCGCCTTCTGGCAGAAGCTGCCTGACATCGAGATCTCCGTCACCGTGACCGGCGCGGAAGCGGTGACGCGGCAGGTTCAGGAGGGCCATGCCGATATCGGCTTCACCTTCAATCCCCGGGGCATGGAGGGCGTGACCGTGGTCTATGAGCGCTCCTTCAGCATCGGTGCCCTGATGGCGCCGTCCCATCCCCTGGCCAAGCGCAAGACCGTGTCGGTCAGGGAATGCATGGAGTATCCCTTGGCCTTGCCGGCGCGGGGGCTCAGCCTGCGGGCCGCCCTGGAGCGGGTGCTGGCTCGCCACGCCTCAAAGAAGCCGCCGCGCCTGCAGAGCAACTCCCTGCGGCTGACAGCGACGCTGTCCCGGGCCGGCCAGTGCATCTCCTTCCAGACCTCGGTCGGAATTGATGCCGAGCTGAAGCGTAGGGCGCTGGTGCTGGTTCCCCTGAGCGACCGGACGATTCCCAGCAACCGCTTTGTGGTCATGTGCGAGACGGGCCGGACCGCCAATCCGGCGCTCGCCGCCTTCGTCGAGTTTGCCCGCGCCCATTTGCAGGAATTGCCCGAATAACCTGCTGATCTGTTGCCTTTAAGGCATCGAATCGTGCGCATAACTCTTCTTTTTCGAGCATTGGGGGTGTGACAAAATCCTGGACGGAAGGCCGGCAGGGACCGGCCGCGGGAGCAATGATGGGCCGACTGACGACACATGTCCTCGACCAGGCAGCGGGCAAGCCGGCCGCCGGACTTCGCATCGAGGTCTGGCGGCTCGATGGCGCCCCGCGCCAGATAAAGACGGTGACGACCAACGCCGACGGCCGCTGCGACGGGCCGCTTCTGGAGGGCGAGGCGCTTATCGCCGGCCGCTATGAACTGCGCTTCCATGCCGGCGACTATCTGCGGTCCTCCGGCGTGAAGCTGACCGAACCGGCGTTTCTGGATGTCATTCCGATTCAATTCGGCATCGCCGATACCGGCGCCCATTATCACGTACCGTTGCTGCTCTCTCCCTACGGCTATTCGACCTACAGGGGAAGCTGATGGCGATCAGGCGCTCCATCCGTTTCCTGCGCCGGGGCAAGGTGGTCCAGCTCACCGATGTGCCGCCCATGGCCACATTGCTGGATTACCTGCGGCTGGAGGAACGCGCCTGCGGCACCAAGGAAGGCTGCGGCGAGGGCGATTGCGGCGCCTGCACGGTGGCGCTGGGCAACCTGCGCGACGGCCGCGTGGTCTATGAGCCGGTCAACAGCTGCATCCAGCTCCTGGGCATGATGGATGGGAAAGAGGTAGTCGCCGTCGACGATCTCCATGTCCGCGAGGGCGGGCTGCATCCGGTGCAGCGGGCGATGGTGGCGACCCACGGCTCGCAATGCGGCTTCTGCACACCGGGCTTCGTCATGAGCCTGTTCGCGCTCTACCATGCCGATGGCGCGCCCGACCGGGCTGAGGTGAACGACGCGATCGCCGGCAATCTCTGCCGCTGCACCGGCTACCGGCCGATTGTCGAAGCGGGATTGAAAGCCTGCACCGGAACAGCCGGCGATTCCTACGCTGCCGCCGCAGCCAAGACCGCCAAAGCCCTCGGCAAGCTGGCGGACGGCAAGGATGTCTTCATCGGCAACGACAAATCATTCTTCGCCGCACCGGCCAGCGCCGAGAGCCTGGCCAAGCTCTATGCTGCCCATCCCGACGCGGTGCTGGTGGCCGGCGCCACCGATGTCGGCCTCTGGATCACCAAGCAACTCCGCAGCCTGCCCAGGATCATCCATCTCGGCCGCGCCGCCGATCTGGCTGGGATCGCCGGCAACGGCGACTCGATCACCATCGGCGCCGCCGTCACCTACGAGGCGGCCGCCGAGTCGCTGACCGCCATCGACCCCGATCTCGGCGAACTGCTGCGCCGCCTGGGTTCCAAGCAGGTGCGTACGGCCGGCACCGTCTGCGGCAACATCGCCAACGGCTCGCCCATCGGCGACACGCCGCCGGCCCTGATCGTGCTCGGCGCCACGGTGGAACTGCGTGCTGCCGGCGGCACGCGGACTCTGCCGCTGGAGAAGTTCTTCATCGCCTATGGCAAGCAGGACCGTCAGCCGGGCGAATTCGTCGCGTCGGTGACCGTGCCGAAGCTGCGGCCGAACCAGGCCTTCCGCGCCTTCAAGATCTCCAAGCGCTTCGATCAGGATATCTCGGCGCTGCTGGGCGCCTTCTGCCTGACGCTGGATGGCAGCCGGATCGCGGAGGCGCGTATTGCCTTTGGCGGCATGGCGCCGACGCCGCAACGCGCCCAGCGCGCGGAAAGCGCATTGAAGGACGGCGACCTGACCCGTCCCTCCAGCTGGGACGCGGCCATCGCCGCCCTCGACCAGGATTTCAAGCCGATCGACGATCACCGGGCATCGGCGGCCTATCGCAAGGCGACCGCCCGGGCGCTGCTGACCAAGGCGCTCCACGAGATCGCCGGCGCACCCAGCCAATCCACGCGGATCACCGGCCAGCGGGAGGTGCTCCATGCCGGCGCCGCTTGAGACCCAGGGCACGCCGCGGTCCGCCACGCCGGCCACCAGCCGGGTGAGCGGCGAGGCCATCGCCCATGACAGCGCCGAGCGCCATGTCCAGGGCACCGCCATCTATATCGACGACATGCCGGAGCCCGCCGGCACGGTCCATCTGGTGCCCGGCTATGCCGCCGCCACCCGCGGCCGGATCGTGAAGCTGGATCTGAAGGCGGTCCGCGCCGCCGATGGCGTCATCGCCGTGCTGACTGCCGAAGATATCCCGGGCATCAATGATTGCAGTCCGAACAAAGGCGACGATCCCATCCTGGCGCCGGGCCGCATCGACTTCCACGGCCAGGTGGTGTTCGCGGTAGTCGGCGCCACCCGTGACCAGGCCCGCCGCGCCATCCGGCACGCGGTCATCGAGATCGAGGCGGAGAAGCCGGCGGTCACCGTCGAGGACGCCATCGCCGCCGAGATGGACGTCCTGCCGCCCTATCAGTTCCTGCGCGGCGATGTTCCCGCCGCCCTCACCGGTTCGCCGCGACTGTTCGGCGAATCCTTCCGCATCGGCGGCCAGGAGCATTTCTACCTGGAAGGCCAGGTGGCGCTGGCGGTGCCCCAGGAGGCCGGCGGGATGCTGGTCTATTCCTCGACCCAGCATCCGATCCGAGGTCCAGCATTGCGTCGCCAAGATGCTGGCGGTGCCCGACGCCGCCGTGGTCTGCGAATGCCGCCGCATGGGCGGCGGCTTCGGCGGCAAGGAATCCCAGGCGGCGCAATGGGCGGCACTGGCCGCCCTGGCCGCGCGCCTCACCGGCCGCGCCGCCAAGATGCGGCTGGACCGGGACGACGACATGATCATGACCGGCAAGCGCCATGATTTCCGCGTCGACTACAACGCCGGCTTCGAGTCCGACGGCACGCTGCGCGCGGTCGAAGTGAATTTCCTGTCCCGCTGCGGCATCTCCGCCGATCTCTCCCTCGGCGTGAACGACCGCACCATGTTCCACGCCGACAACGCCTACTTCTATCCGGCGGTGCGCATCCATTCCCGGCGGCTGAAGACCAACACGGTGTCGAACACCGCCTTCCGCGGCTTCGGCGGCCCCCAGGGCATGTTGTTCGCCGAGCGGATGATGGACGCCATCGCTATCCGCCTGGGCCTCGATCCCCTGGATGTGCGCAAGCGCAACTTCTACGGCGAAGGGCGCGACCTCAGCCCCTATGGCCAGCAGATCGAGGACAATATCATCCGCGAGCTAGTGGCCGAGCTGGAGCTGACCAGCGAATACCGCCGCCGCCGCCACGAGATCAGCGCCTTCAACCAGCAGAGCCGCTTCCTCAAGAAGGGACTGTCGCTGACGCCGGTAAAGTTCGGCATCTCCTTCACCCTGACCCATCTCAACCAGGCGGGTGCCCTGGTCCATGTCTACACCGACGGTTCCGTCCATCTGAACCATGGCGGCACCGAGATGGGGCAGGGGCTCTATGTGAAGGTGGCCCAGGTGGTGGCCGACGTGTTCGGTATTGGTCTCGACCGGGTGAAGATCACCGCCACCACCACGGACAAGGTGCCGAACACCTCGCCCACCGCCGCGTCCTCAGGTTCCGACCTCAACGGCATGGCTGCCCGGATCGCGGCCGAGACCATCCGCGGCCGTCTGGTGGATTTCGCCGCCGCCGCGTTCGGCGCGCCGAAGGACCAGATCCGCTTTGAGCGCGGCCAGGTGACGATCGGCAACACCGCGCTGCCCTTCGCCGACCTGGTGAAGCGCGCCTATCTGGCCCGGGTGTCCCTGTCCTCCACCGGCTACTACGCCACGCCGCGCATCGAATGGGACCGGGAGAAGGTGAAGGGCCGCCCGTTCTTCTACTTCGCCTACGGCGCCGCCTGCGCCGAGGTCACCATCGACACCCTGACCGGCGAGATGCGGGTGGACCGCGTGGATATCCTCCACGATGTCGGCCGCTCCCTGAATCCCGCCGTGGATATCGGCCAGATCGAGGGCGCCTTCGTCCAGGGCATGGGCTGGCTGACCACCGAGGAGCTGGTGTTCGACGATCAGGGACGCCTCCGCACTCATGCGCCCTCCACCTACAAGATCCCCACGGCGTCGGACGTGCCGGCCGATTTCCGCGTCGCGCTCTACAAATCCGCCGGCAACCGCGAGGACACGGTCTTCCGTTCCAAGGCCGTGGGCGAACCGCCGCTGATGCTGGGCATCGCGGTGTTCTCCGCCATCACCGACGCCATCGCCAGTCTCAAGCCGGGCACCGTGCCGCCGCTGGATGCGCCAGCCACGCCGGAAGCCATCATGCGCGCGGTCAACGCGCTGAAAGGGCAGGAATAATATGCGTGTATGGACCCACATCGCCGAGGCCCTGGCCAGCCATGGACGCTGCGCCATGGTCACGGTCGCCGCCACCGACGGCTCGACGCCCCGGGAAGCCGGCGCGCGGATGGTGGTGCTGCCCGATGGCGGCTTCCACGGCACCATCGGCGGCGGCACCATGGAATGGCGCGCCCTGGCCGAGGCGCAGCGGGCGCTGCAATCGGGCGGCGCCCGGGCCCGCTGGATCCGCCAGTCCCTGGGGCCGGAGCTCGGCCAATGCTGCGGCGGCCGGGTGACCCTGCTGGTCGAGGTCATCGACGGGCAGTCGCTGGTCCAGGTGCGGGATTTTGCCGCGCTGGAGGCCGGCGGCGGCTTCTCCTGCTGCACCCAGTATGTCGATGGCCGGGTCTTCCGGGAGCGGCTGGAATCCGATGGCACGCCGCCGGAGCCGACCCATATCGCCTCCGACGGCGTCCTCATCGAGCATTTTGGCGAGACCCGCCGCCCGATCCTGCTGTTCGGCGCCGGCCATGTCGGCCGGGCGCTGGTGCTGGCACTGGCGCCGCTGCCGCTGCAGGTCACCTGGGTCGATGTGCGCCCCGAGGCCTTTCCCGCGCGCCTGCCGGCTAATGCCTACAGCGTCGTCTCGGCCTCGCCCGTGGGCGACGTCGCCGTGGCGCCGGCCGGCAGTTTCGTGCTGATCATGAGCCACAGCCACGCCCTGGACCTGGATATCACCCACGCCGCTCTGGCCGATGGCCGCTTCCCCTATGTCGGCCTGATCGGCAGCGGCACCAAGCGGGCGCGGTTCGTCAAGCGGCTGCGCGAGGCGGGCCTGCCCGAGGACCGGATCGCGTCCCTGGTCTGCCCCATCGGGATTTCCGGCATCGGCGGCAAGGCGCCGGCTGTCATCGCCGCGGCCACGGCGGCGGAATTGCTGCAGCGCGACGAATCGTTGCGTGCGGCGGTGGCGCCTGCTGGTATCCTTGGCCAGACGGCATAGCGGCAAGCAGGGGAGCACACAGTCTGCCATGGGCCAGGGGTCGGAACCGCGGGAAGCTGCACGGGCGGATGGCGCCGGCGCGGCCGCTTACCTGCTGGAGGCCCTTGGCATCTGCAAGGATTTCGGCGCGCTCCGGGCCAACGACCATGTGGATCTCCGGGTGGCGCCCGGCGAGATCCACGCGCTGCTGGGCGAGAATGGTGCCGGCAAATCCACCCTGGTGAAGATCATCTATGGCTCGCTGCAGCCCAGCGCCGGCGAACTGCGCTGGCAGGGCCGGCCGGTGACCATCGCCAGCCCCGCCGCCGCACGGCGCCTGGGTATCGGCATGGTGTTCCAGCATTTCTCCCTGTTCGAGGCCCTGACGGTGGCCGAGAACATCGCCCTGGCGTTGTCGGGCACGCTGGATCTGGCGGCGCTGTCGGCGCGGATCGCCCGGGTTTCCGTCGACTACGGCCTGCCGCTGGAGCCATCGGCCACGGTGGCGGACCTCTCCGTCGGCGAGCGGCAACGGATCGAGATCGTGCGCTGCCTGCTGCAGGAGCCGCGGCTGCTGATCATGGACGAGCCGACGGCGGTGCTGACACCCCAGGAAGCCGACCAGCTTTTTCTCACCTTGCAGCGCCTGGCTGGCGAAGGCTGCGCAGTGCTCTACATCAGCCACCGCCTGGAAGAGGTGAAGCGCCTCTGCCACAACGCCACCATCCTGCGCCACGGCAAGGTCGTGGACCGGGTCGATCCGCAGAAGGAAACCGCCGCCAGCCTGGCGCGGCTGATGGTCGGCGCGGATATCCACACCGTGAAGGCCGGCGCCGACAAGCTTGGCGGCCTGCCCCGGCTGCGGCTCGATGGGCTGAACCAGGCGGCCGAGAACCCGTTCGCCGTGGCGCTTCACAATATCCGCCTGGATGTGCGCGGCGGCGAGGTGGTCTGCATCGCCGGAGTTGCCGGTAACGGCCAGTCGGAACTGTTCGACGCCGTCTCCGGCGAGCGTCGCAGCCGCAATGCCCAGGCGGTGCAGATCGACGGCGCGGCTTGCGGCCATTTCGGCGTGACCGAGCGGCGCCGGCGCGGCGCCGCCTTCGTACCGGAAGAGCGCCTGGGCCACGGCGCCGTCCCGGGCTTGCCGCTGTCGGAAAATGTCGTCCTGACCCGTCATTCCGCGGCTGATGGACTGGTGCGCAAGGGCTTCGTCGATCGCGGCCGGGCGCAATCGATCGGCGAGCGCGTTGCCGTAGATTTCGATGTGCGCCGGGGCCGGCCCGATCCGGAGGCCCGTTCGCTATCAGGCGGCAATCTGCAGAAATTCGTCGTCGGCCGGGAACTCGATCGCAAGCCGGCGCTGCTGGTGGTGAATCAGCCGACCTGGGGCGTCGATGCCGGTGCGTCGGCGACAATCCGGCAGGCCTTGATAGATCTGGCGCGGGCGGGCTCGGCGGTGCTGGTGATCAGCCAGGACCTGGATGAAATCTTCGAAATCGCCGACCGCATCGCCGTCATCTCCCGCGGCCATCTGTCGGAGGCTTATCCGGCGGCGGAAATGACCAGGGAGAGGATCGGCCTTCTGATGGGCGGCGCCGGCGAGGCGCCCGCCGCGGCTCAACCTGCGATCCGGGAGGCGGCGCATGCGGCTGGTGCTTGAAAAGCGCGCCGAGCATTCCCGGTTGATGATGGTGTTGTCGCCGCTGCTGGCGATCCTGCTGACGGTGATCGTCGGCGGCATCATATTCTCCCTGCGCGGTCTCGAGCCGCTGCATGCCCTCTACGTCTATTTCATCGAGCCGGTCATGAGCCTGTGGTCCGTCGAACAGCTCATGGTGAAAGCAGCGCCGCTGGTGCTGATCGGCATCGGCCTGGCCGTTTGCTATCTGGCCAATGTCTGGAACATCGGCGCCGAGGGCCAGTTCACGGCGGGCGCCATTCTCGGCGGCCTCGTGCCGGTTTTTCTGACCACCTGGCAGTCGCCGCTGGCGCTGGCGGTCATGCTGCTGCTGGGAATCCTGGGCGGCATGATCTATGCCGCCATCCCGGCCCTGCTCAAGGTCCGCTTCGGCGCCAACGAAATCCTCACCAGCCTGATGCTGGTTTATGTCGCGCAATTGCTGCTGGATTGGCTGGTTCGCGGTCCCTGGCGCGATCCCATGGGATTCAACTTTCCCAAGTCGGTGGCGTTCGAGGGTTGGCAACTGCTGCCCACCATCGGCACCACCGTGCATATCGGCGCCGTGTTCGCGGTGATCGCCGTGCTGGCGATGGCGGTGGTCATGGGCCGCACGCTCAAGGGATTCGAGATCAAGGTGCTCGGCAACGCGCCGCGGGCAGGGCGCTTCGCCGGCTTCTCCCGCAACCGCATGGTGTTCTTCTGCTTCCTGCTGTCGGGCGGCCTCGCGGGCCTCGCCGGCATCTGCGAAGTGGCGAGCACGGTGGGTCAGCTGCAACCGACGATCTCGCCGGGCTACGGCTTCACGGCCATCATCGTCGCCTTCCTCGGCCGGCTGAATCCCATCGGCGTTCTGCTGGCGGGACTTCTGCTGGCGATCAGCTATCTCGGCGGCGAGGCGGCGCAGGTGACGCTCGGCCTGTCCGACAAGATCGCCAAGGTGTTCCAGGGCATCCTGCTGTTCTTTGTTCTCGGCTGCGATTCCCTGATCCTCTATCGCATCCGCTTCGAAAGCCGTCTTGCGCCCCAGGGCGCGGCGGTGGAGTAACGGACATGGAAGGCCTCGAATCCGTCATCCTCACCATCATCACGGCGTCGACGCCGCTCTTGCTGGCGGCCATCGGCGAGCTGGTGGTGGAGCGGTCGGGCGTCCTCAATCTCGGCGTCGAAGGCATGATGGTCATGGGCGCGGTCTGCGGCTTCGGCGCGGCCTTCGCCACGGGATCGCCCCTGCTTGGCGTGTTTGCGGGCATCGGCGCCGGCATGGGCCTGTCGCTGCTGTTCGGATTCCTCACGCTGTCCCTGGTGGCGAATCAGGTAGCCACGGGATTGGCCCTCACATTGCTCGGCCTCGGCCTGTCGGGACTCATCGGCGAGGGATTCGTGGGCCTTCCGGGCATCAAGCTTGCGGCCATCCATGTTCCCGTGCTGACCGACATCCCGTTCATTGGCCGGATCCTGTTCGGCCAGGATCCGCTGGTATATTTCTCGCTCTTCCTGACGGCGGCCGTGTCTTATGTGCTGTTCAGGACCCGGCTCGGCCTCATCATCCGTGCCGTCGGCGCCAACCATCACTCGGCCCACGCACTGGGATACCGCGTCATCTCCGTGCGCTATCTCTGCGTGATGTTCGGCGGCGGCTGCGCGGGCCTGGCGGGCGCCTATCTGTCGCTGGCCTATACGCCGCAATGGATCGAGAACATGACCGCGGGACGCGGCTGGATCGCGCTGGCGCTTGTCGTCTTTGCGTCGTGGCTGCCGGGACGCGTCGCCATCGGTGCCTATCTGTTCGGCACACTGATGATCCTCGGCTTCTATGTGCAGGCCCAGGGCATCGGCATCCCCTCGCAATTCCTGTCGTCGCTGCCCTACATCGTCACCATCGCCGCATTGGTTTTCATCTCGGCAAATCGTATGCTGACGCGGCTCAATACACCGGCCTGCCTGGGTCAGCCTTTCGTGCCTGATCGCTAGCCGGAAACCGCCGCACGCCCGTGACAGCCCGGGCGGCGCGGCAATGCAAAATCGGCTGTGGTTCTAAAGCAGGGAAGGAGCGCTTCATGAGGAGATTGTTGGGTTTGACCGTGGCCCTCGCGCTGGCGTTGTCGGCTGGCGGGGCCATCGCCCAAGAGAAGATCAAGGCCGGTTGGGTCTATGTCGGCGCCATCGGCGATTACGGCTATTCCTATCAGCACAACCAGGGCCGTCTCGCCGTCGACAAGGCGCTCGGCGACAAGGTCGAGACGATCTTTGTCGAGAATGTCGCCGAAGGCCCGGATGCGGAACGCGCCATCGAGCGGCTGGCGCGCGAAGGCTGCAAGATCATCTTCACCACCTCGTTCGGTTTCATGGATGCGACGCTGAAGGTCGCCAAGAAATTTCCCGACGTAAAGTTCGAGCATGCGACGGGATACAAACGCTCCGATAATGTGTCGACCTATAGCGCCAAGTTCCACGAAGGACGCTATGTGATCGGGCAGATCGCAGCGAAGATGTCGAAGACCGGCGTCGCCGGCTATATCGTGTCATTCCCGATTCCGGAAGTTGTATCGGGCATCAACGCCTTCATGCTGGGCGCCCAGTCGGTCAATCCCGACTTCAAGGTCAAGATCATCTGGGTCAATTCCTGGTTCGATCCCGGCAAGGAAGCCGATGCGGCCAAGGTGCTGTTCGGCCAGGGCGCTGACATCATCGTTCAGCACACCGATTCGACGGCGCCGCTGCAGATCGCCGAAGAGCAGGGCAAGGTGGGTTTCGGCCAGGCGTCGGACATGATCAAGTTCGCGCCGAAGGCCCAGCTCACCGCGATCGTCGATGACTGGTCCGGCTATTACATCTCGCGGGTCAATGCCGTGCTCGACGGCAGCTGGACCTCGATCGACACCTGGGGCGGCATCGATGTGGGCATGGTCAACATCGCGCCCTTCACCAACATGCCCGACGATGTCGCGAAGATGGCGGCGGATACGGTGGAGAAGATCAAGACCCATCAGCTCAATCCCTTCACCGGCCCGATCACCAAGCAGGACGGCACCGTGGTCGGCGAAGCGGGCAAGCCGCTGCCCGATGGCGGACGTGCTCAGCATGAATTGGTACGTCAAGGGCATCGACGACCAACTGCCGCAGTAACTACATCCGGGGCCGGTGGGATGCGCGCGCATCCCACCGGCCTGGATTGAATGTGACAACGCAGGCGCCGCCGCGGCTGCCTCAGCAATAGACCGGTCATGAGCGCCTTCATTCTCGATTGGCTCAATCTGGCGATCCGCTGGGCGCACCTCATCGCCGGCATCGGCTGGATCGGCACGTCTTTCTATTTTATCGCCTTGGACCTCAGCCTGAAAAAGCGGGCGCGGATGAACGAGGGCGTCTCCGGCACCGCATGGGAAGTCCATGGCGGCGGCTTCTATCATGTCGAAAAATACCTGAGCGCGCCGAAATCGCTGCCCGACGATCTGCTCTGGTACAAATGGGAAGCCTACCTTACCTGGGTCACCGGCTTCCTGCTGATGATCGTGCAGTACTATTGGAACGCCACGGCCTATCTCATCGATCCCGCCGTCGCCGACCTGACGCCGATGCTGGCGGTGGTGCTGTCGGTGATCAGCCTGCTGGTGGGATGGTTCGTCTATGACGGGCTCTGCCGCTCCAACTTCGGACAGAACCCGACGGCGCTCGCCATCGCCGTCTTCTTGCTCATCGTCGCCGCCACCTTTGCCTACGGCCATATCTATTCCGGCCGGGGCGCGCTGCTCCATGTGGGCGCCTTCATCGGCACGGTGATGGCCACCAACGTCTTCGGCGTGATCATTCCCAACCAGAAGCGCATCACGGCGGCGCTGCTGCGCGGCGAGGCGCCCGATCCGCGCCTGGGCGCCATCGGCAAGCAGCGCTCGGTGCACAACACCTATCTGACCCTGCCGGTGCTGCTGATGATGGTCAGCGCCCACTATCCCATGCTGACCGGCCATCCCCAGGCCTGGCTGCTGGTGGCGCTGATTCTGGTGGCCGGCGCGGCCATCAGGCATTTCCTGCTGCGGCACGAGGTCGGCGATCCCCTGTCGAAGATCGGCTGGACTTTGCCAGTCATCGCCGTGGCCCTGTTGCTGGCCGTCATCCTCACCGCGCCCCGCAGCGATGCCGAAGCGCCGGCCTTGCAAGTCAGCGACGAGCGCGTGATCGAGATCACCCAGACCCATTGCGCCATGTGCCACTCGGTGCATCCGGCCGATGAGGCTTTCGTGCATGCGCCCCGGAATGTGGCCTTCGATTCCCTGGCGGAGCTGCGCCGCTACGCCCCGCTGATCCTGGAGCAGGCCGTGCGATCCAACGCCATGCCCCTGGGCAACCGGACGGGCATGACGGCGGAGGAGCGCCGGGAACTTGGTGCCTGGCTTTCGACGCAACTTTGAACGGCATCGGAACATGTCTTCTCCGCCGCCGATGGATATTGAAGAAGTCAATCATCTGGATGCCACCAGTTTTGCCGTCCTGTTCGGCGATGTGGCCGAACATTCGCCCTGGGTGGCGGAAAGCGCCGGTCATGCGCGGCCCTTCGCGAACCGCGACGCGATGGTCGCCGCCTTCGTCAACGCTGTCATGCGGGCGCCGCGGGCCGATCAGCTCGCCTTGATCCGGGCCCATCCCGATCTGGCGGGCCGCGCCGCCGTCGCCGGCGAACTGACCGATGACTCGAAGCGGGAGCAGGCGGGCGCCGGTCTGGATAGTTTGACACCGGAGGAGTTCGCCCGCTTCTCCGATCTCAACGGCCTCTACCGGCAGCAGAACGGCTTTCCCTTCATCTTTGCCGTCAAGGGCGCCACCAAGCAGCAGATCCTCGACGCCTTCGAGGAGCGGGTGAAGAACAATCATGCCACGGAGTTCGCGATTGCGCTGACTCAGGTCTGCCGTATCTTTCACTTCCGCATCGAAGGGCGGGTAAAGGCATGAACGCCGCGCCTGCAAATCAGCAGCGCGTTCTCCGCGGTGCGGTGCTGAGCTTTCGCGCCGACCCTCATTACGTTCCGAGTGACGCCCATATCTTTCACCGGAAAGGCGCGGTCGCCCTGGATGGCGCGGGCCGCATCGCCTGGGCCGGAAATGTCGCGCGATCTGCCGCCGGCCCATCGCGCCCTGCCGGTCGACGATTTTGGCGACAAGCTGATCCTGCCGGGTCTTATCGATACCCATATCCATTTCCCCCAGTACCGCATGCTGGCCGCACCCGGCGCGGATTTGCTGGAATGGCTGAACCGTTTCACCTTCGCCGAGGAGGCGCGCTATGGCGATGCGGCCCATGCCGCCGCCGCCGCCAAAATTTTCCTCGACCGGCTGTTCACTCACGGCACCACGGCGGCTGCTGCCTATTGCTCGGTCCACGCGGCATCGGCGGAGGCGCTATTCGCTGCCGCGGAGAAGCGCTCGATGGCGCTGGTCACCGGCAAGACACTCATGGATCGCAATGCGCCGGACGCAGTGCGCGACGATGTCGCTTCCGGTACGCGCGATAGCGAGTCCCTGATCAAGAAATGGCACAACCGCGGCCGCCTGCGTTATGCCGTGACGCCGCGCTTCGCCATCACCTCCACGGAAGCGCAGCTCCAGGCCGCCGGCGACCTCTACCGGTCCCATCCCGGCCTCTATATGCAGACTCATCTCTCTGAAAGCGCCGGCGAGATGGAGATGGTGAAATCGCTCTTCCCGAGCGCGCGCGACTACACGGATGTGTATGACCGTTTCGGCCTCCTGGGCCGCCGCAGCCTGTTCGGCCATGGCATCCATTTATCGGAGCGCGAATGCGCGCGGCTCAGCGAGACCGGCTCGGTGGTCGTGCATTGCCCGACTTCCAATACATTTCTTGGCTCCGGCCTGTTCGATATCGGCCATCTTCGCGACCCGCGCCGCCCTGTACGCTTGGCGGTGGCGAGCGATGTCGGCGGCGGCCTCAGCTATTCCATGCTGGCGACGCTCGGCGAGGCCCACAAGGTGGCGCAGCTCAAGGGCCGCAGCCTGCCCGCCCTCGACGCGTTCTATCTGGCGACCCGTGGCAATGCGCAGGCGCTCGAACTTGAATCCGAGATCGGCAGCCTCGAACCCGGCTTCTGGGCCGATATCGTGGTGCTGGATCCCCAGGCCACGCCGGTGCTGGCCAGCCGGCAGGATCTGTCGGAATCCCTTGAAGACATGCTGTTCGCCCTGATGATGCTGGGCGACGACCGCGCGGTCGCCGCGACCTATGTCGCCGGCCGCTGCGTCCACCGCCGTGCGCCGGAGAAGGAGAAAAGCTGATGGCCGACAGCCCCTATCCCCGCGATCTCCGCGGCTATGGCGCGCGCACGCCCGATCCCCGCTGGCCCGGCGGCGCCCATGTCGCCGTGCAGTTCGTGGTGAATTATGAGGAGGGCGGCGAGAACAACATTCTCCACGGCGATGCGGCTTCCGAGGCCTTCCTGTCGGAGATCGTCGGTTCGCAGCCCTGGCCCGGCCAGCGGCACATGAACATGGAGTCGATCTACGAGTACGGCGCCCGCGCCGGTTTCTGGCGGCTGCATCGCCTGTTCACCGAGCGCAAGGTGCCGGTCACCGTCTATGGCGTGGCCACGGCGCTGATGCGCTCGCCCGAGCAGGTGGCGGCGATGAAGTCAGCCGATTGGGAGATCGCCAGCCATGGCCTGAAATGGATCGAGTACAAGGATTTCACCGAGGCCGACGAGCGCCAGCATCTGCGGGAGGCGATCCGCATCCACACGGAAATCACGGCGATCGCGGCCACTCGGCTGGTACACCGGCCGCTGCTCGGTGAACACCCGCCGGCTGGTGATGGAGGAGGGCGGGTTCCTCTACGACTCCGACGATTATTCCGATGAACTGCCTTTCTGGGTTGCCGGCCCGAAGGGTCCGCATCTGGTGATCCCCTACACCCTCGACGCCAACGACATGCGCTTCGCCACGCCCCAGGGGTTCAATTCCGGGGATCAGTTCTACAGCTACCTGAAGGACTCGTTCGACGTGCTCTATGCCGAAGGCAAGGCCGGCGCGCCGAAGATGATGTCGGTCGGCCTGCATTGCCGCCTCGCAGGCCGGCCGGGCCGCGCTGCGTCACTGCAGCGTTTCGTCGACTATGTGCAAAGCCATGACCGCGTCTGGTTGCCGCGCCGCATCGACATCGCGCGCCACTGGCACGAGAACTTCAAAGCGGCGTAGAGCACAGACCTTTCCCCTTTTTGTCTCCCGCGAAAGCGGGGGCCAGGGGAAGCAGGGCGCGCTGCAACTCCTGGATCCCCGCATTCGCGGGGAAAACAATTCAGGGATGTCACGAATAGTTCGTTAGACGTCGAGAAAAATCTTCTCCGCCTCGTCGAACCAGGATTCCTCCAGATTCTCCCCCGCACCGCCGCGATCCACCACCAGGAAATCGCTGTCGGGCTGCAACACCAGCAGCGGATGGTGCCAGACGTTGCGCGCGTAGTTCACGCCCTGGCGGCCCGTGGCGCTGAAGGCGCGCAAGGTCGCGGGCGCGAGTTTCTCCCTTGGATCAGCCACAACCACCAAGTAGTCACGATCCTGCAGCGGATAGAACGCCTGGCTGCCCAGGGGATGCCGCTCCATCAGCCTGATAGCGATCGGCCGCTGCCGGGGCTGGCCGCGGAAGAAGTTGATCAGCGGCCGCCCGCTCTCCGCCGCCACATCCACCGCGGCCAGATCGTGGTAGCGCTCGGTGGTGTTCTCGTTGATCGGGTAGTGATGGGCGCCTTCCATCTCGATCACGTCGCCATAGGGCGCGAAGGCGGCGCGGGTCAGCGGCTGCGGTTTCAAGACGACAGGCACGGCAATGCCTAGGCGAGCCGCCCGAAGATGCGCAGCCGGCTGACGCCGCCATCGGGATAGATGTTGAGCTTCACATGGCTGACCGGCCCGTCGGCGCGGAGCTGCTTCTCGAACTTGTGGATCTTGTCCGCTGCCAGCTTCTGCTGCGGCAGCAGCTCCGGCCAGAACATGGATTGGGTGATGACCGCCTGGTCGGTGCCGCCCTTGACCAGCGCTGCCTGCAGCGAGCAGCGGTCCGGGTAGTTGCCCTTGTAATGCGCGGTGTCCAGCTCGACCCGCTCGATATGGCCGGGCGCGCCCAGCTTGAGGATCAGCCAGTCATTGCCCGGCTCGCGGCGCCGCCGCGTCTCCCAGCCGTCGCCCATATTGATGCCGCGCCCGGCGGTGATCAGCGTC
The DNA here is from genome assembly GCA_963816235.1 of uncultured Alphaproteobacteria bacterium. Classification (GTDB taxonomy): domain Bacteria; phylum Pseudomonadota; class Alphaproteobacteria; order Dongiales; family Dongiaceae; genus DATKFM01. The sequence continues at coordinate 79,742 of CAWFKD010000005.1, forward strand.
CAGACGGTGCCGTAATGGGCGTCGTTATAGGCGACGATGCGGCCGCCATTGGCCAGGGCCGAAAGTTCGTAGACCGATTTCTTGTTCTTGCCCTCCCAGGCCGCCACCGGCTCGCCATAGATCCGCAGGCGCGCCACGCCGCCATCGGGATAGATGTTCAGCCGGAGATAATTGAACACGCCCGGCGCTGAGACCGGCTGGAAGTGATGGGCGCTCGGGCCGAGCTTCACCGAGGGCAGGATCTCCGTCCATTTCGTCTTCTCGCCAGGCGGCTTGTCGGACAGGCAGGCTTCCAGCGACGCCGCCGGCGGGTAATTGCCGGTGAAATGGCTGGTGTCGATATCGACGCCGCGGATGACGCCCTTCACCCCCAGCTTGACGACGCACCAGTCATGGCCGCCGCCGCGCCGCCGCCGGGATTCCCAGCCATCCATCCACTTGCCGTGGCTGTCGTATTTGTCGGGGATGAAGACCGCGGGCGTGTCCTGCAGCATCCGCGTCGCCGGAGCGAAGAACTCGTCGCTGCTGCCGGCTGGCTTGGTGCCCAGGCGCGGCGAGGCCAGGTTCACCAGCTTGCGGGCGAATTCGGGGATGTCAGGCGTCGCGCTCATCTTTGTCTCCGCAGCGGGGCGCCACCGGCCGGTTCCGGCCGCAGGGTCCGATGCCATTTGTGCCAGATGTTCCTGTCCGGACAAGGGGGTAGGGGCGGAAGGTTTTCCGGCTTTCCGGCCTTGCCCCGGCCGCCCGCAGACTCCACCATGCGGGCCGCCGGCTCCTATTGGGCCTCAGGGGGTTTATGCCGCGTTTCTGCGCCAATCTGTCCATGCTCTACACCGAGCATGAGTTCCTGGACCGCTTCTCGGCCGCGGCCAAGGACGGCTTCAAGGGCATCGAGTACCACTTCCCCTATGCCTATCCGAAGGACCAGATCCTGGAGAAGCTGAAGGCCCATCGGCAGGTGCAGGTGCTGTTCAACCTGCCGCCCGGCAATTGGGAGAAGGGCGAACGCGGCCTTGCCTGCCTGCCGGGCCGCACCGGCGAGTTCCAGGAAGGCGTGGGCAAGGCGCTGGACTACGCCCGGACGCTGGGCTGCCGGCAGATCAATTGCCTGGCCGGCATCGTGCCGGCGGATGCGCGGAGCGAATCCGTGCACACGACTTTCATCGACAATTTGAAATTCGCTGCCAAGGCCGCGGCGGCGGAGAAGGTGCGGCTGCTGATCGAGCCGATCAACCAGTACGACATGCCCGGTTTCTATCTCTGCGGCGTCGGCATGGCTCGCTGGGTCATCGACGAGGTGGGCTCGAACAACCTGTTCATCCAGTACGACCTCTACCATCAGCAGCGCAGCGAGGGCGAGCTGGTGGCCAACTTCCAGCGCCACCAGGACCACATCAAGCATATCCAGCTCGCCGACAATCCCGGCCGGCACGAGCCCGGCACCGGCGAGATCAACTATCCCTACGTCTTCACCGAGATCGATGTCGCCGGCTATGAGGGCTGGGTGGGCTGCGAATACAAGCCCAAGGGCAAGACCTCCGACGGCCTCGGCTGGATCCGCGAATGGGCGCGGAGTCAATGAGCCACCGGGAGTTGCTGCGGTCGCTGTTCCAGGCGGCCGTCGATGCCGCCGATCCCGCCAAGCTGGTGCCGCGCCATCTGCCGCCGAAGCCGCGCGGCCGCACCATCGTGGTCGGCGCGGGCAAGGCCTCGGCCGCCATGGCCCGGGCCCTGGAGCAGAGCTGGGACGGGCCGCTGCAGGGGCTGGTGGTCACCCGCTACGGCCATGGCGTGCCCTGCGAGCGGATCGAGATCGTCGAGGCGGCCCATCCGGTGCCGGATGCCAAGGGGGCCGGGGCGGCAGCGCGGATGCTGGAGCTGGTGAAGGGGCTCACCGCCGATGACCTGGTGATCGCCCTGATCTCCGGCGGCGCCTCGGCCTTGCTGGTGGCACCGGCGGCGGGCCTGACCCTGGCCGACAAGCAGATGGTGACCAAGCAGCTCCTGGCCTCCGGCGCCGACATCACGGAGATGAACTGCCTGCGCAAGCACCTCTCCGCCATCAAGGGCGGCCGCCTGGCTGCCGCCGCGGCGCCGGCACGGGTGGTGAGCCTGCTGATCTCAGACGTGCCCGGCGACGATCCCGGCGTCATCGGCTCCGGTCCCACTGTTCCCGATCCCACCAGCTTCGCCGATGCAAGGGCGATCCTGGCCCGCCATGGCCTGCTGCTCTCGCCGGCGGTCCAGGCCCATATGGACCGCGCCGCCGATGAATCGCCCAAGCCCGGCGATCCCCGGCTGGCCCGCAACGAGGCGGTCATGATCGCCACGCCCCAGCTCTCCCTGGAAGCGGCGGCGAAGGTGGCCAAGGCCGCCGGCATCGCGCCGGTCATCCTCGGCAATTCCATCGAGGGCGAGTCCCGCGAGGTGGCGCGGGTCATGGCCGGCATCGTCCGGCAGGTGAAGCGCTACGGCCAGCCGGCGGCGCGGCCCTGCGCCCTGATCTCCGGCGGCGAGACCACGGTCACCGTGCGCGGCAAGGGCCGCGGCGGCCGCAATGTGGAATTCCTGCTGGCGCTGGCGGTGGCGCTCCGCGGCCTCGACGGCGTCCATGCCGTGGCCGGCGATACCGACGGCGTCGACGGGCAGGAGGAGATCGCCGGCGCCTTCATCGATCCCACCACCTGGCAGCGGGCGCGGGAGAAGGGCCTGGACCCCATGGCCCGCCTCGCCGACAATGACGGCCACAGCTTCTTCGAGGCCCTTGATGATCAGCTGATCACCGGCCCCACCCTCACCAACGTCAACGATTTCCGCGCCATCCTGGTGCTCTAGGCACCTCTCCAATCGCCAACATCGCTAGCAACAAGAAGAGTTCACGCGCTCATGACCAATGCTTCCTGGAATGTCGACCGCATCCGCGCCGAGTTTCCCGCGCTCGACGTCACCGACGACAACCGGCGCCGCCTGTTCTTCGACGCGCCCGGCGGCACCCAGGTGCCCAAGCAGGTCATCAAGCGCATGACGGACTATCTCGTGCGCAGCAACGCCAACTCCGGCGGCCCCTTCGTCACCTCCCGCGACTCCGATGCCCTGAGCGAAGAAGCCCATCGCGCCATGGCCGACCTGCTGAACGCGCCGGCCTGGGAGGAGATCATCTTCGGCGCCAACATGACGACGCTCACCCTGGCCATGACCCGCAGCCTCGGCCTGCGCTTCAAGGCGGGCGACGAGATTCTCCTCACCCGCATGGACCATGACGGCAATGTCGGCCCCTGGCTGCTGCTGGCGCGGGATCTCGGCCTCACCGTGAAATGGCTCGATTTCGATCCCCAGACCTTCGAGTTCCGCCTGGATACGCTGCCGTCGCTCATCGGCCCGCGCACCAAGCTGGCCGCGATCAACTATGCCAGCAACGCGCTGGGCACCATCAACGACGTGAAGGCGATTGCCGCCGCGGTCCATGCGGTCGGCGGCCTGGTCTATGTGGACGCCGTGCAGTACGTGCCCCATGCGCCGACGGACGTGCAGGACATCGGCTGCGATTTTCTCGCCTGCTCGTCATACAAGTTCTTCGGTCCGCATCAGGGCATACTCTGGGGCCGCCGCGCGCTGCTGGAAGAACTGGAACCCTACAAGGTCCGCCCGGCCTCGAACCTGCTGCCGACCAAGTTCGAAACCGGCACCCAGAGTTTCGAGGCCCAGGCCGGCGTTCTCGGTGCGGTCGAATATCTGGACTGGCTGGGCCAGACCATGGGCGGCGCCCACACCGCGAAGTTCGGCTCGATGATCGGCCGACGCCGGAATGTCCATGCCGCCATGGCGGCCATGGTGGAGTATGAGATCGAACTGGGCCGCCATATGCTGGACCGGCTGGAGCGTATCCCCGGTCTCAAAGTCCATGGCATCACCGCGCGGGACAAGCTGCACAAGCGCGTACCCACCTTCTCCGTCACCATCGACGGCCGCAATCCCCTCGATCTGGCCCGCCGCCTCGGCGCGGAAAACGTCTTTGCCTGGGAGGGAGATTTTTATGCCAAGGAAGTGGTCGACCGCCTCGGCCTCGCCGACAAGGGCGGCTTCCTGCGCATGGGGCTCTGCCATTACAACACGAAGGCGGAGATCGACCGGCTCTGCGATGTGCTGAGCGCGGCGTGAGGCTGTAGTAACGGCTCGGTTACTACGGCCGCCCCGCAGGACTGGTTATCTTCGGCCTATTGATTGCGGATCGGATGTCCCTATCTGCATCAGGCGGCGCTGCCTGACCGATCTGAGGCGCTGTGATATTTCCGACACAGGCCATCTCATAGTAGCATAGATGGTGCCGCTGACCTGTTATTGGTCCGCTGCACAGAGTTTCATCAGCCGCCCGGCGGGGAATAGTGGAGGGGCGATGAGCGATCAGAATCACGCAGCCGGTGCACCGGCTGCAAATGTGACACCGTCCGGTGCGCCGCGCTCCCGAGTCGCCTGGCTTCTCGGCATTGGCCTGCTGATGCTGCTGGTGATCGGTGGTGTCGTCTATTGGCAGCGACAGGCCGCCACCGGAGCCGCGCCCGCGGCACAGACGATGCCGCCGCCGGAAGTAACGGTGGCAACGCCGGTCTACCAGGAAATCACCGAGTGGGACGAATACACCGGCCAGTTCTCCGCGGTCGACAAGGTGGAGCTGCGCGCGCGGGTCAGCGGCTACATCGAGTCGATCCATTTCCAGGACGGGCAAATCGTCAATGCCGGCGATCTGCTGTTCGGCATCGATCGCCGCCCGTATGAGATCGACCTTGAAGCCGCGAAGGCGCGGTACGACGAAGCGGCGGCGCGACTCGATGTCGCGACTCGCCAGCTCGAGCGAACCAGCAAGCTGCGCAAAAGCGACTTTGCGGCGGCGACCGAATTCGATGAGCGCACCAGCGAAGCGGCGGGGGCCAAGGCGGCATTGGCGGGCGCGCAGGCAGCGGTGGAGGCCGCCGAGCTCAATCTCGAATACACCCAGGTAAAGGCGCCGATCAGCGGCCGCATCGGCAAGCATGAAGTCGGCGAGGGCAACCTGATCACCGGCGGCAATTCCGGCAACACCACCCTGCTGACGACGATTGTCTCCCTCGATCCTATCTACCTCGAGTTCGACATGAGCGAGGCGCAGTTCCTCGCCTATCAGCGGGCCTATGAGGCCGGCTTGATGCAATCCACGCGGGCCGTATCGGTGCCCGTGGCGGGCCATCTGTTCGACGAACGGAACTGGACGCTCAAGGGCAACATGAACTTCGTCGATAACCAGGTGGATCGTTCGGCCGGAACCGTGCGGGCGCGCGTGGTCTTCGCCAATCCCGACGCCTTCATCACCCCCGGCCAATTCGGCCGGATCCGCATTCCCGGCTCGGAGCCCTACAAGGCGATCCTGATCCCCGATAGCGCGATCGTCACCGACCAATCGCAGAAGATCGTGTTGACCGTAGCGCCGGATGGAAAGGTGGTCCCGAAAATAATCCGGCCGGGACCGATGTTCGATGAGCTGGGTCTCCGCATCGTGCGCGAGGGGCTGGAGCCGACCGACCGGATCATCATCAACGGGCTCTTGCGCGCCCGGCCCGGGGCGCAAGTGACGCCCGTTGACGGCAAGATCGAACCGGTCGTCGCCGCGAACTGACGCGCCGGAGCCAGCGGATGAACCTGTCCCATTTCTTCATCGAACGGCCGATCTTCGCCACCGTCCTGGCGATCTTCATCACGCTGGTCGGTGGGGTGGCCTACTTCACCTTGCCGGTGGCGCAATATCCGGAGATCGCCCCACCCACCATCGTCGTCACCGCCAATTATCCGGGCGCCTCCGCAGAGGTGGTATCCAACACCGTGGCGGTGCCGCTGGAGCAGGAGATCAACGGCGTCGAGGACATGCTCTACATGACCTCGCAAGCCACCGGCGACGGCATTCTGTCCATCACCGTGACCTTCGCCCTGGGCACCGATCTCGATACGGCGCAAGTCCTGGTGCAGAACCGCGTGGCCGTGGCCGAGGCCCGGCTGCCGGAAGAAGTGCGCCGTCTCGGCATCACCGTGCGCAAGAACTCGCCGGACCTCATGATGGTCATTCATCTGAGCTCGCCGGACCAGTCGCGGGACCAGCTCTACATCTCCAACTACGCGACGCTGCAGGTGAAGGATGTGCTGGCGCGCATCAACGGCGTCGGCGATGTGCGGGTGTTCGGCGCGCGCGACTACTCCATGCGCGTCTGGCTCGATCCGGAACTCACGGCGGTGCGCAATCTCACGGCGGGCGAAGTGGTCGCTGCCCTGCAGGCGCAGAACGTGCAGGTGGCGTCAGGCTCGCTCAATCAGCCGCCGGTGCCGGAGCCCGGCGCCTTCCAGCTCAGCATCGAAACGCTGGGACGTCTGGTCGATGTCCGGCAATTCTCCAACATCGTCGTCAAGACCGATCCGGACGGGCGCGTGACCCGTGTCCGCGACATCGCCCGCGTGGAGCTTGGCGCCCAGAGCTACGACGCCAACGGCTATCTCGACGAACTGCCGGCGGTGCCGCTGTTGATCTTCCAGCGGCCCGGTTCCAATGCGCTGGAGACCGCGGACAATATCAAGTCGACGATGGCGGAACTGTCGAAGGCGTTTCCGGAGGGAATCCGCTACGATATCGTCTACAACCCGACGGAGTTCATCGCCGAATCCGTTCGCGAAGTCATCAAGACGATCTTCGAGGCCGTCGCTCTTGTCATACTCGTGGTGATCCTGTTCCTGCAGACCTGGCGCGCCTCGATCATCCCTATCGTCGCCATCCCGGTGTCGCTGATCGGCACCTTTTCGGTCCTCGCGGCGCTTGGCTTCTCGCTCAACAACCTGTCGCTGTTCGGCCTGGTGCTGGCCATCGGCATCGTGGTCGACGACGCCATCGTCGTGGTGGAGAATGTGGAGCGCAATCTCCGCCGCGGCATGACGCCGCGCGAGGCGGCGCACCGCACCATGGACGAGGTGGGTGGCGCCCTCATCGCCATCGCCCTCGTGCTCTGCGCCGTGTTCATTCCCGCGGCCTTCATCGCCGGCATATCCGGCCAGTTCTTCCGCCAGTTCGCGGTGACCATCGCTTCGGCGACGATTATTTCCTGCTTCGTCTCCCTGACCCTGAGTCCGGCCATGTGCGCGCTGCTGTTCAAGCCGCATACGGAAGCCCCGCACCGTGAATGGGCTATCACACTGCCTGTTCGCTGGTTTTTCCGTGGGTTCAATTGGGGTTTCGAAAAACTGTCCGGCAGCTATGGCGGCTTGACCCGGCGGCTGGTCCGCCTGGTTGTCGTCGTCCTGGTCGTCTTCGGCGGCCTGATCGGTGCTCACCGGATGGCAGTTCAACCGCGCGCCCACCGGCTTCATTCCGCAGCTGGACCAGGGCTACCTGATCACGGTGATCCAGCTGCCGCCCGGCAGTTCCCTGGAACGCACGGATGCAGTCGTGCGCCAGGCGGCCAAGATCATGCTGGAGACGCCCGGCATCGTGCATGTCGTGCCGTTCGCCGGTTTCGACGGCGCCACTTTCACGAATGCCCCCAACGCCGGCGCCATTTTCTCGGGCCTGGAGCCGTTCAAGGAACGCTCCGCCAAGGGCTTAAGCGCCCAGCATATCATCGGCGATCTGACGAAAAGGCTCGGCGCCATCCAGGAAGCCTTCATCATCACCATTCCGCCGCCGCCGGTGCGCGGCATCGGCAATTCCGGCGGCTTCAAGATGATGATCCAGGACAAGCGCGGCCGCGGCCTGCAAGCGTTGGAGGCCGCGACCCAGGATATCGTCGGCGCCGCCAATCAGACGCCGGGACTGGCCGGCATCTTCTCGCTCTTCAACACGCGGACGCCCAAGGTCTATGCCGATATCGATCGCGTGCGGGCGGAGATGCTGGGCCTGACGGCGGAGCAGGTCTTCGAGACGCTCGAGGTCTATGTCGGCTCCGCCTTCGTCAATGACTTCAACCTGCTGGGCCGCACCTACCGGGTGACCGCCCAGGCCGACGGCAAGTTCCGCCAGGACATCCGCGACATCGCCAATCTGAAGGCGCGCAATGCCGCCGGGAAGATGGTGCCGATCGGCGCGGTGACCAATTTCCGCGACATCACCGGCCCCTATCGCGTGCCCCGCTACAACCTCTATCCCGCCGCCGAGGTGCAGGGAAATGCGATGCCCGGCTACTCCACGGGCTATGCCCTGGCGGCCATGGAGAAGCTCGCGGCGGAGCGGCTGCCCGACGGCTTCAGCTTCGAATGGACCGAGCTGGCCTACCAGGAGAAGCTGGTGGGCAACACGGCGCTGCTGGTTTTCGGCGCCGCCGTGGTGTTCGTCTTCCTGGTGCTGGCGGCCCAGTATGAGAGCTGGAGCCTGCCCTTCGCGGTCATCCTGATCGTGCCCATGTGCCTGCTGGCGGCGGTGACGGGCCTGCTGCTGCGGGGCATGAGCGTGGATGTGCTGGGACAGATCGGATTCGTCGTCCTGGTCGGACTTGCGGCCAAGAACGCGATTCTGATCGTCGAGTTCGCCAAGCAGGCAGAGGAACACGGGTCCGACCGCTTCGATGCCGCCATCGATGCGGCGCGCACCCGGCTGCGGCCGATCCTCATGACCTCCCTGGCCTTCATCCTCGGCGTGGTGCCGCTGATGATCGCCAGCGGCGCCGGTGCTGAAATGCGCCAGTCCCTGGGCACCACCGTCTTCAGCGGCATGCTGGGCGTGACCCTGTTCGGGTTGATCCTGACGCCGGTGTTCTACGTCGCTACCCGCCGCTTTGCGCGCAATCGCGCCGACAAAGCCGGGCGTCAAGCGCCGCCCCTGGCACCGGCGCCGGCGGAGTAGCTGGCCCGACGGCGGGAAGTCGATCTACTTCCTTGCCTTGGACTTTGCCGCCGATTCACCTGCGGCGGCGTCCTCCAGCAGCGCCAGAAGCCCTTTCAGCAGTTCCAGCGGCGAGGGCGGACAGCCGCGGATATGCAGATCGACGGGCACTACCGAAGAAACGCCGCCTTCGACGGCGTAGCTCCCGGCAAAGACTCCGCAATCGGCGGCGCAATCGCCGACGGCGACCACCCATTTGGGCCCCGGCGTCGCGTTGTAGGTTCGCAGCAGCGCTTCGCGCATGTTCTTCGTCACCGGTCCGGTGACCAGCAAGACATCCGCATGGCGTGGCGAGGCGACGAAGCGGATACCGAACCGCTCGATATCATAGAACGCGTTGTTAAGCGCATGAATCTCCAGCTCGCAGCCGTTGCAGGAACCTGCATCCACTTCGCGGATGGAGAGGCTGCGCCCCAACCGGTGCCGCGACTTGCGTTCGACCGCGGCGGCGAGTTCGGCCAGCGCCGCGTCAGTTGCTTGCGGCGGAACCTCGGTGAGGGGCGAGCGGATCAGGCCTTCCAGGAGGAGCTTGCGCATGCTGCCGGTCCTCTAGAGGTCGTGCCCGGAGTAGGAGCAGTTGAACGACTTGTTGCAGAGCGGGAAGTCCGCGACGATGTTGCCCTCGATCGCCGCTTCCAGCAGCGGCCATTGGAACCAGGAGGGATCGCGCAGGTGGCAGCGCTCGATCCGGCCGTCGCTTCCCAGGCGCAGCGAAACCAGGATATCGCCGCGAAAGCCTTCCACCAGCGCCAGGCCTTCGCACGCGGTCCCGGCGGCGTCGATCGCAACATGAATGGGGCTTTCCGGCAGCCGCTGAAGGATCTGGTCGATCAGCACAAGACACTGCTCGATTTCGCGGATGCGGATCCAGACGCGGGCGTTGACGTCGCCCTCTTCCAGCACCGGGACTTCGAACTTGAAGTTGATCGTAGGGCGGATAGGCGACGGAGCGCCGCGCATCGAACGCGCGGCCGGAGGCCCGTCCGACATAGCCGCCGGCGCCGAACTGGCGCGCCAAGCCGGGTTTCAGGATGCCTGTCGAAACGGTCCGGTCCTGCAGGGACGTCGTGTTGTCATAGAGTTCGATCAAAGCCGGGAAGCGGCGGCGGATTTCGCCGATCACCGCTCGGACGGCGGCGATTCCGTCGATACCGATATCGCGGGCAAGGCCGCCGGGCCGCACGATATCGCGCATCAGGCGGTGCCCGAATGACGTATCGGCGGCGCGCAGCACAAGTTCGCGCAAAACGCCGCAATGGGCATGCATGAGCGAGAAGGAGGCGTCATTGCAGATCGCGCCGATGTCGCCGAAATGGTTGGCCAGACGCTCCAGCTCCGCCATCAGCCCGCGCAGCCATTGCGCACGCGGCGGTGCCTGGATATCGAGCGCCGCTTCGGCGGCGCGGGCGAAGGCGATGCCGTAGGCCACGGTGCTGTCGCCCGACGTGCGGCCGGCGAGCATGGCGCCCTTGGAAAGATCGGCGCCCGCCATCAGGCCGTCGATGCCCTTATGCACATAGCCCAGCCGCTGTTCCAGCCGCACCACGGTCTCGCCGTTCGCGGTGAAGCGGAAATGGCCGGGCTCGATGATGCCCGCATGCACGGGACCGACGGGAATCTGATGCAGTCCTTCGCCCTCGGCCGCCAGGAACTCATAGCGCGCGCCCGCAGCCGGTGCCTCCACCCGCGCGCCCAGCGGATGCCGCACACCCCAGCGGTCATGGTCGAGCCAGGGCCGCGCATCGGGCAGGGCGCTTGCTTCCAGGCCGAAAAGATCCTGGATCGCGCGCTCCAGCCTCAAGGCCGGCGCGTGAAGCTGGCCAACAGCGGGATAGCGGCCCTCGGGGCATTCCAGGCTGATTACGCCGATGTCGCCATCGCCATTGTCCAACAATGCCATATGCACGGAAGCGGCCTCGCCCCAGAGGTCCAGCAAAGTCCAAAGCCCGTCGGCGAGCTGCACGGCAGCGCCATTCCAGGCCGCGGCATCGACCATTGCCCGCGGCCAGGGCCGATGCTGCGAGACAGGCCGGCCTTCCCGGATGAATTCCATCAGAGTCGACATCGGCCGCGTGCTCCCGCTTAGCCCAGAAGAAGCGCGATATGCTGGAACCAGCCGACCAGGGGCGGCGGCAGATACACGCCGGCGCCGAACACCAGGGCCAGATGGACGAACATGGGCACATAAGATGCCTCGGCCGGCGCCGCGCTGCCCTTGGGCTCGCCGAACGCCAGCCCCTGCAGGCGCAACAGCAGCGCGCCGAAGGCCACGAGCAGGCCGAACACCAGCGGAATCGCCAGCCACGGCACCCGGGCAAAGGTCGAGCTCACCAGCAGGAACTCGCTCATGAAGATGCCCATCGGCGGCAGGCCGGCGATGGCGACGACGCCGAGCACCAGCCCCCAGCCCAGCCAGGGATGAGTCACCGTAAGTCCGCCGATATCCGCGATCCTCTGCGTGCCCTTCACCTGGGAGACATGGCCGACGGCGAAGAAGATCGCCGATTTGGTCAGGCTATGCATGACCATGTGCAGCAGTCCGGCGAAGTTCGCCAGCGGCCCGCCCATGCCGAAGGCAAAGGCAATGATGCCCATATGCTCGATCGAGGAGTAGGCGAACATGCGCTTGATGTCGCGCCGGCGGTAGAGCATGAACGCCGCGAACACCAGCGAGGTGAGGCCCATCGTCACCATCAGCGGCCCCGGCGCCAGCGCTTCGGGATTGGCGGCCAGCAGCAGCTTGAACCGCAGCACGGCGTACAGCGCCACATTGAGCAGCAGGCCCGACAGCACCGCCGATATCGGCGTCGGGCCCTCGGCATGGGCATCGGGCAGCCAGGCATGGAGCGGCGCCAGCCCCACCTTCGTGCCGTAACCCAGCATCAGGAAGACGAACGCCAGATTGATCAGCGCGGGATCGAAGCCCGCGGCATGGTCGATCAGGATGGTCCAGACCATGGCGTCGAGGCCTTCGCCGATCACCGGCCGCGCCGCCATGTAGACCAGGATCGTGCCGAACAGCGCCAGGGCGATGCCGACGCTGCCGAGGATGAAATATTTCCAGGCGGCCTCCAGCGCCGCCGGCGTGCGGTAGATGCCGACCATCAGCACGGTTGTCAGCGTCGCCAGCTCGATCGCCACCCACATCAGGCCGATATTGTTGGCGACCAGCGCCAGGTTCATGCCGAACATCATGATCTGGAACATGGCGTGGTAGAAACGCAGATAGGTCGGCTTCAGCCGGCCCGTCTCCAGCTCATGGGAGATGTAGCTGGCGCTGAACACGCTGGTGGTGAAGCCTACGAAGGTGTTGAGGACGATGAAGACGATGTTGAGGTCGTCGATGAATAGATATGTCCCGGGCGTCTGCGGCTCGAATATGAAGAGCGACAAGGCGGAGAGCAGGGTCAGCAATGCCGCCAGCAGATTGATCCGAGCCGTGACGCGGTAGCCCGGCAGCAGCGCCAGCAGCGCCGCCGCGCAAAGCGGGATCAGCAGCACCGCCGCTACGGGATCGAAAGCCGGCCAGTTCATGGCTGCTCGCCCCGGAATCGGTCGAGCGCATGGACATCCACCGTGTCGAAGCGCTCGCGGATACGGAACAGGAAGATGCCGATGACGATGAAGGCAATCAGGACGGAGAAGGCGACGCTGATCTCCACCACCAGCGGCATGCCCTTGGCGCCCGTGGCCGCCAGGATCAGCCCGTTCTCCAGCGACATGAACCCGACCACCTGGCTGACGGCGTTGCGGCGGGTGACCATCATCAGCAGCCCGAGCAGGACGACCGCCAGGGCAAAGGCGAGATCCTCCCGCGCCAGCGGATCGGCCTCGACGGTGACGCGCAGCATCACCACCATGGAGAGCGCCACCAGCCCCATGCCCGCCAGCATGGTGAGCCCGATGCCGACGACGGTCTCGATCTCCCGATGGATGCCCAGGCGGCGGACGATGCGGTGCAGCGCCACGGGAATGATGCCTGCCTTGAAAGTCAGCGCCAGCAAGGCGGTGATATAGAGATGGGGCGCGTGCTGGCTGTAGGCCTGCCAGGCGACGGAGAGCGCCAGCAGGAAGGCATGGGCCGCGAAGACATTGAGCAGCGCATAGAGCCGGTCCTGATACAGCATGACGAAGCTCATCAGCACGAGGCTGCCGGCCAGGAGATGGGCGATGTCGAAGACGAGGCCGTGCTGCATCACAGGCTCAGCGACACGAAGAGGAGCAGCGTGCCCAGCAGCCCGAGCATCAGCGCTGCGCCCATGAATTCCGGCACGCGGAACACCCGCATCTTGGCGATTGCCGTCTCGAACAGCGCCAGCAGGAAGCCGCCGGCCGCCAGCTTGGCCAGATAGGTCACGGCGCCAAGGGCATAGGCGGCGGGACCCGCGGTGGCAGCCGCCAGGCCCCAGGGCGCGAACACGCCGACGATCAGCGACACGTAGAGCAGCAGCTTCAGCGACGCCGCGAATTCGATCATCGCCAGATGGCGGCCGGAATACTCCAGCACCATCGCCTCATGCACCATCGTCAGTTCCAGATGCGTCGCCGGATTGTCCACGGGGATGCGCGCATTCTCGGCAATCGCCACCATGGTCAGCGCGATCAGCGCCAATCCCAGCGATACCCGGAGGCCGACCGCCGGCGAGGCCAGGAACCCGGCCAGCGTGGAGAGTTGGGTCGTGCCCGGCCACCAGCGCCAGGGTGAACACCACCATGATCATCGCCGGTTCGGCGACCGAGGCGATCATCATCTCGCGGCTGGCGCCGATGCCGCCGAAGCTGGTGCCGACATCCATGCCCGCCAGGGCCAGGAAGAACCGCGCGCTGCCCAGCAGCGCCACGATGGCGATCAGGTCGGCGGTCCAGCTGAAGATCAGGCCGGTGGCGAAGGTCGGCACCAGCGCCGCCGCCACCCAGGTGGCCGCGAAGATCAGATAGGGGATGACGCGGAACAGCCAGGACGCGTTCTCGGCCAGCACGGTTTCCTTGCGCAGCAGGCGCAAGAGGTCGCGGTAGGGCTGGAACAGCGGCGGGCCGCGGCGGCGCAGCAGGCGCGCCTTCACCTTGCGCACGAAGCCGGTGAGCAGCGGCGCCAGCAGCAGCACCAGCGCCATCTGCGCTCCCTGCACGACGAGGTCGCCGATGAGCGTCATATGGCGAGCACCAGCAGCAGGATCACCAGAGCCATGAACACCAGGCTCAAATAGCGCCGGATGGTGAGGAACTGCAGATAGTTCATCCGGTCGGCGGCAAAGTTGATGGCGCCGGCGATGTTCGCGTAGAGCCCGTCCCAAATCAGGTCGCGCAGATCCACCTGATGGCGTGCCGGCCCCGTATCTCCTGGCGGCGGCATATCAACCTGCTCCCGGGCGCGAAACAGCAGCGTGCCGAACACGCGGCGAATTGGCTGTGAAAAGCTGTCACCGGTGTACTGCGTTGCCGGGCTCGGCTCGACGAAGCCGCAGTCCCAGGCCGGCCCGCGCCGCATGCGGTTCGACGCGAAGCTGTGGATCGCCAGCACGGCGATGGAGGCGGACAGGCCGATGAACAGGAACACCAACAGGCCGTTATAGGAGCTGCGCCCCGAGGCGATCGGCACGAGCGAGAGCCAGGGATCGCTCGCCTGGGCCGGCAGCCGATCGCCCAGCAGCGCCAGCGTTGCCGGCGAAATCCAGTCGAGCACGAGCCCGGGCAGCATGCCGGCGATCAGGCAGAGCGCCGCCAGTATTGCCATGGCCGTCGTCGAGAAGCGGTCCACCTCCCGCGCATTCGTTGCCGCGGCCGTGCGCGGCCGGCCGAGGAACGCCACGCCGAAGGCCTTGACGAAGCAGGCGGCGGCGAGCGCGACGGAGAGGGCGAGCACCGCGCCGATTGCCGGCACGACGATCTTCAGGCCCCATTGCGGCAGCGCCGGACTCTGCAGGATCGCCTGGAAGATCAGCCATTCCGAAGCAAAGCCGTTGAGCGGCGGCAATGCCGATATGGCGACGCAACCCACCAGGAAGAACAGCGCCGTCGCGGGCATGCGGTGGATCAGTCCGCCCAGGCGCTCGAGATCGCGCTCGTGGGTCGCCGTCAGCACCGCGCCGGCGCCGAAGAACAGCAGGCTCTTGAAGATCGCGTGGTTGAAGGCGTGAAACACCGCCGCCGTCAGCGCCAGCGCCGCCGCCCAGACCATGCGGCTCGTCTGGAACGCCAGCGCCAGCCCAAGACCGCAGAACACGATGCCGATATTCTCGATCGTGCTGTAGGCGAGCATGCGCTTCAGGTCCCGCTGCATCAGCGCCTGCAGCACGCCCAGCACCGCCGTCGCGCCGCCGATCAGCAGGACCGCCATGCTCGACCACCAGGGCGGCTCGCTCAGGAGGTCGAAGACGATGCGGATGAAGCCATAGATCGCCACCTTGGTCATGGCGCCGCTCATCAGCGCGGAGACATGGCTCGGCGCGGCGGGATGCGCCAGCGGCAGCCAGACATGCAACGGCACCAGTCCGGCCTTCGATCCCGCGCCGATCAGCGCGAACGCCAGGACCAGCGCGGCTGCCAGCGCGCCATGTTCGGCGACGCGGATCGCCGCAAATCCATAGTCGCCCGCCGGCCCCGACAGCAAGCCGAAGGCCAGCAGCAGCGCCAGCGTGCCGAAGCTTGCCATCAGGAGATAGACATAGCCGGCCCGCGAATTCTCGGGGTCCCGGTGCTGCGCCATGACCAGCGCCCAGGAGGCGAGGGACATGAACTCCCAGCACAACAGGAACGTGAAAGCGTCGTCGGCCAGGATCACCAGGTTCATGCCCGCCAGGAAGGCGGGGAAAAACGGCAGCACCCGGTGCGGCGCTTCTTCGTGCCTGCCATAGCCGAGCCCGTACAGGCAGGCCGCGGCGCGCCGCCAGATTAACCATGGCCAGGAAAACGCTTGATAGCGCATCGACACGGAAATGGGCCCCCAGCCAGGGCAGGCCGAGGGGCAGGGCTGTGGCGGAGTCTGCGGCGCCGTCGATGATGACATGGGCGATCGACAGCACCCAGCGCCGCCAGCGTCGCGGCAAGCGCCACAGCATAGACCAGCTCATGGGCCGCCCGCGTCCGCGCCAGCGCCACCGCGAGCACGGAGGTGCTCAGCAGCGCGGCCACGCACAGCAGGAGCAGCGATACCGATGTCATGTTCGGCTCTTCATGAGTCGCGCTGCGGCGATTCCGCGCCGCTCTCGCCCGGCGTCCGGGAGCCGACCGCGGTCTTCAGCCGCACGCCGCGCCCGCCGCCGCGGCTGACTCCGCCTTCGCCAATCAACTCGATGCCCGCGCTATCCAGCGCGTCGATCAGCTTCATCAGGGAATCGACATTGCCGCGGACGACACCGCCGCTCGACTCCATGCGCTGGATGGTCGGCACGGACAGACCGGACAGCTCCGCCAGCTTCCGCTGGTCGGCGCCCAACAGGGCGCGGGCGGCGCGCATCTGTGCGGCTGTAATCATTCCGGGCGCATCACTCCGCAGCATGAGAGCAACGTTGAGTGATTTCTACATATCTATAATGATATGTCAAACATTAGTAATGATCTATCTGCGCAGGGAAAACTATGCTGCAAGTTGGCGGACCGGCCATGTTCGGGGTGTCGCAGCGGGACCCCATCGCAGAGCACGGGAGCGCAATGGATCATAGGACAATAATCCAAATGAGGGCGTGACGTTTGTGCAAGAGCTTGGCCGGCGACTCGTGGGGCCCGGCAGATTCAGAGCATCGCGTTGATCGGACCGCGTGCCGGCGCCAGCATCCCATGTGACAATGCTGTGGCTGACAGAGTGACTAGGGCGCACCCGCCTGGATTCAATTCTTAGGCGCGAGGTTGGGCGAAATTCCGCTGTCGGACGCGAAAAAGACCGCGTTCAGAGGGGGATATCGCCGGAAATCATGGTTAAAAGTGTGTTGATGTGGCTCAAGGCGCGGCTTTCCCCGCCCGAGGCACCCTGTCAGCCATGGATTTATCCCTCATCGCCCGGGTTTTGCATGTGCTCGCTGTCATCCTCTGGATCGGCGGAGTCGGATTCGTGACCCTCGTGCTGCTGCCGGCGCTGCGGCCGCAGGCCGGACGCGCCGATTGGCTCGATAAATTCATATTGCTGGAGAATCGCTTCGCCTGGCTGGCGCGATTCGCCTCGCTGCTGGCCGGACTCACGGGGTTCTACATTCTCTATGACTTTGACATCTGGTACCGGTTTGCCGAGCCGTCCTTCTGGTGGATGTACGGCATGATTCTGGTCTGGGCGATTTTCAGCTTCATCCTCTTCATTGGCGAGCCGCTGTTCCTGGATGACTGGCTGCTGGCCCGGGTGGCGCGCGACCCCTCCGGCACCCACCGCCTGGTATACCGGCTGCATTTGCTGCTGCTGATTCTGTCATTGCTGGTGACAGCGGGAGCCGTGGCCGGGAACCATGGCGGACACGTCTTCTGACCGCTCGGTTGGCGGAACGCCGCCGGGCGGCTATGACTTGATGGTCAATAGTTACCGGCCGAGCCGCCATGGACTTCACCCTGCCGCCAGACCTGGAAGAGCTTCGCCAGCGCGTCCGCCGCTTCGTCGAGGACGAGGTGCTGCCGCTGGAGCGGGACCGCGACAACTACGACGCCCACGAGAACATCCGGCTGGATGTGCTGGACGCCGTGCGGTCCCGGGCCCAGGCGGCGGGCCTCTGGGCGCCGCAATCGCCCAAGTCCCGGGGCGGCATGGGATTGCCGGTGGTGGGCTGGGCGGCGATGTATGAGGAGGCCAACTACTCGATCTTCGGTCCCGCCTGCTTCAACTGCGCCGCACCAGACGACGGCAATATGAACCTGCTGAACAAGGTGGCCACCGAGGCGCAGAAGGACCGCTGGCTGCAGCCGGTCATCGACGGCAAGGTCCGCTCGGCCTTCGTCATGACCGAGCCCCATCCCGGCGGCGGCTCCGACCCCGCCATGATCCGCACGGCGGCGGTGAAGTCCGGCGGCAAATGGATCGTCACCGGCCATAAATGGTTCATCACCGGCGCCTCGGCGGCGGATCATTTCATCCTGATCGCCCGCACGTCCGACGATGCGCGCAAGGGCCTGACCGCTTTCCTGTTCCATCGCGACCAGCCGGGCTGGCGGGTGGAGCGGCGCATCCCCATCATGGGGCCGGAGGAACATGGCGGCCATGGCGAGGTGATCTTCGACGGCCTGGAAATCCCAGACGAAAACCGGCTGATGGAAGTGGGTGATGGCCTGAAGGTGACGCAGATCCGCCTCGGCCCGGCGCGGCTGACCCATTGCATGCGCTGGCTCGGCCTTGCCAAGCGCTGCATGGAGATCGCCCAGGATTATGTGGAGCGGCGCGAGGGCTTCGGCCTGAAGCTCGGGGAGCGCGAGTCCGTGCAGCTCAAGCTGGGCGAGGTGGCGTCGGAGATCCAGATCGGCCGCCTGCTGGTGATGCATGCCGCCTGGAAACTGGACCAGGGCGACCGGGCGCGGAAGGAAATCTCCATGGCCAAGGTCCAGGTGGCCGACACCCTGCACAAGGCCGCCGACACCGCCATCCAGCTCAACGGCGCCCGCGGCTATTCCAAGGACACGGTGCTGGAATGGATCTACCGCTACGCCCGCCAGGCCCGCCTGGTGGACGGCGCCAGCGAGGTCCACCGCATGGTGCTGGCGCGGGCTTACGGAGAAGAAGGCAACGATTTCTGGCGCTGGGGCGTGTAGCCGTGCGGCGTATTCGTCGGCTGCCGCGCTGGCGGAAAGCTCTTTGCGCCCTTGCCGCCTTGGCAATGGCGTCTGTCGCGGCTGCCCCCGCGTTGCAGGCTGCAGGTGCGGCAAATCCGATCCTGCTGCACACGCGCGCTGAAAGTCCACCGGTGTGGTGTGACAACTCGACCATCGTCTACGCCGTAACCTTCTCGACGGACGACTCGCACGAATACAGCATTGCTGTGCAAAAGGTTCCTGATGGCGAGCCGACCGAGCTGTTTCACGACATGGGATGGGGCGTGCCGTATCAATGCATCGACGGGCACGTCCTCTATTGGAAAGCGGAGGCTTCGGAGTGTGGTGATGCCGCGAATGCGTTGGGCCGGCAGGCAGTCTACGTCACCGACATGAACGGAGATAGGGCGCTGCTTGCTTGCGGTGCCGCCGTGGCTTTGCTGTCTCCGGATGAGAATGTCCTTGCCGTTGTCACTAGTCCGCTGTGGATAGGGAAATGGCATCTGATGTCCGCGGGAGTCAGTTTGCTTGCGGCCGAAGGCGAAACGCCAATCATTGTCGACCTCAGTACGAAGCGAGATCTGCTCAATATCCTCCTGGCTGATGGTCGGAGCTTCACTGCGGACTATCGTCTCCACGGCCCCGATCCTCATTCGATGCAATATGAATATGCGCTCGGAAACGGAGCGATTCGCTGGCTGTCGAATAACAAGCTGGCAGTCTCGATGCTCAACTTGGATTCAGGTGAGATGCAGGTCCATGTTGTCGAGCTGGAACCTCGAACCGGTGCGGTAATCGCTGCAGATCACCTGACAGTTGGAACGCGGGGCTACCCTATTTTCGACATCTCCACATCCGGACGGCTGTATGCCTGGTCCACAAGTGATCGACTGATCACGGTCCAGAAATGTAGCCTGTTGGATCGGGGACTGTCCTGTGCCTCCCTCGCATTGGGCTCCCTTCTGAACAAGGCAAAGGCCGGGATGGCCGCCAACTTTGGCGCGGATGTGGACTTTCTTGACGACAATTCAATGTGGTTTATGGCGGATACCGGAAACGCCGAATGCTTGATGCGGCTCGATCTGAATACCGGCGAACATGAGTGCCTTATCGAAGATACGCATCTGATGATCATTTCGAGCAATGACAATAGGAAACGGCTGGCGATCTCCCCCGACCGAAGGTGGCTTGCTTACGTTGGCCCCAAGAATGTCGGGTGGGACGGAGGCAGCGATCTCATGCTCGTGCCGCTGCCGAATTGATGATTGCGAGCCAACTCGACTCCCTTGTGTACTGGCTCGCAGCCGAGTTCGGCGCGTCGGGCGCGGAGATTCGCGAGATCGCGCCGCTCAGCGGCGGGGCGATCCAGGAGAACTGGAAGCTGCATTGCGTCTTCTCCGGTGGGCGCGAGGCGGGGGAGCGGCGATATGTGCTGCGCAAGGATGCGCGCTCCACCATTGCCGCCAGCCGCTCGCGCTTGCAGGAATTTGCGCTGGTGCGTGCGGCCCATGCGGGCGGCGTCACCGTACCGCGGCCGGTGGCGGCCTGCGCCGATGCCGCCATTCTCGGCGCACCATTCGCGATCTACGAGTACGTCGCCGGCGTCGGCCTCGGGCCGAAAATAGTGAAAGATGCCTCGCTCGGCGGCGACCGCGTGCTGCTGACGGAGCGCCTGGCGCGCGAACTGGCGCTGATCCACAAGATCGCTTTGCCGCGCGCCGATCTCGGTTTCCTTGGCGCGCCATCAGATGATCCGGCCCGCGCCGCGGTGGCGGAACTGCGCGGCTATCTCGACTCCACGCCGTTGCGCCGTCCTGGCTTGGAATGGGGCCTGCGCTGGGCCGAGATTCACGCACCCGCGCCGGGTGAGATCCTGCTCACCCATCGCGACTTCCGCACCGGCAACTACATGGTGGACGAGCGCGGTCTTACAGCGGTGCTCGATTGGGAGTTCGCCGCCTGGGGCGATCCCATGGCGGATATCGGCTGGTTCTGCGCCCGCTGCTGGCGCTTCGGCCGCGACGATCTGGAGGCCGGCGGCATCGGCGAGCGCGACCGCTTCTATCGCGCCTATGAAGCCGCTACCGGACGCAAAGTGGATGACGCGCGCGTGCGCTATTGGGAGGTCGTCGCCCATCTGCGCTGGGCCGCCATCGCGCTGCTGCAGGGGTGGCGCCACGCATCCGGCGCCGAGCCGTCACTGGCGCTGGCACTGACTGGCCGGATCGCCGACGAGCTTGAATACGACGTGTTGCGAATGACGCCACCTGACAAATGGGCGCGTGCGTCATGAGCGGCGATGCACTCACCGGCGCAAGGCCTGCTCGCCGCCGCCGAGGCCGCGCAAGCCGCGCTCGACGCTGGCACGCCATCAGCGGGCAGCAGTGAGGCCCGCTTCATCGCCGCCATGATCGCCCGCACCCGCGAGCTGGCGAAGCGCGACCAGGCCATGGCAAGTGATATCGCGGCGCAGGAAGCGGACATTGTGCGTCAGTTCGGCCAGAGCCGCGATCTCGGCGCTGTTGTCACCGCCATCCGCAATGGCGAGCTCGATGCAGACGGCGCGCTCTATCAAACACTCTATCGCCTCGCGGTCCTGCGCATGCAGGCGACGAAACCGGAGGCCCTGGTGCCGGAGGATCGGCGCTAAAGCTATTGCCGCTGTTGCAGCGGCCTCACGCCCAAATCCTGCGCAAACCTGAGTAGGTATCCATCGGGGTCCTGCACCAGGAATTGCCGGTTGCCGACCTCCTGGTCATCCCGCCGATACCAGCGCTCCTCGATCTCGCGGAACAGCGTCACGCCCATCGCCTTCACCCGGCGGCAGAGCGCGTCCACGTCATCGACGCCGATTTCGAAATTGATGCCCCGGCCATAGGGCCGCTCCAGTTTGCCGGTGAACCAGTAGTCGCTCTCCCGCTCCAGCATGATCGACGCGCCGTCCAAATCCATACAGGCGAAGCCCTCCTCGGGCCGCTCGTAGAGAATCTTGAAGCCCAGCACGTCGCGATAGAAGGCGATGCTGCGCGCCGTGTCCGAGCAAAGAAGCTCCGGAACCAGTTTGGCCCAATCCATTGTAATTTCTCCCCCGCTGGCGCGATCTCGGGCGAAGTTAGGACCCCGGTACCAATTTGCCAACGCGGCGCGATTTTGTTGTAAATTCTGCCGCACAGCCGAGTCCCACCGCCTATCATTCATGACCCGCTATTCCGTCTTTTCGCTGATACGGCAAGGCCTCGCCGGCCATCGCGGCTGGTCGCCGGCCTGGCGCAGCGCCGCGCCGAAGCCGCGCTATGACGTTGTGATCATCGGCGGCGGCGGCCATGGGCTGGCGACGGCCTACTACCTCGCCAAGAACCACGGCGTGCGCAATGTGGCGGTGCTGGAGAAGGGCTGGATCGGCGGCGGCAATACCGGCCGCAACACCACGGTCATCCGCTCCAACTATTTCCACCCCGAGAGCGCCGCGGTCTACGATCTGGCGCTGCGGCTCTATGAGAAGCTCAGCGACGATCTCAACTTCAACATCATGCTGAGCCAGCGCGGCCTGCTGTTCTTCGCCCATTCCCGCCAGGAAATGGAACTGTTCGCCCGCTCGGTGAATGCCATGCAGCTCAACGGCATCGATGCCGAGCTGCTGGATGCCCAGGATGTGCGCAAGCTGGTGCCGATCCTGAATTTCAGCGACGGCGCGCGCTTTCCCGTCCATGGCGCCTTCTATCAGGGCCGCGGCGGCATCGCCCGCCATGATGCGGTGGCCTGGGGCTATGCCCGCGGCGCCGATGCGCTGGGCGTCGACATCATCCAGAATTGCGAGGTCGCGGGGTTCCGACTATCCGGCGGCCGCGTCACCGCGATCGAGACCAACAAGGGCGTGATCGAGGCGGGCGCCGTCGGCCTCGCCGTCGCCGGCCATTCCGGCGTGATGGCGGCGAAGGCGGGCTTCCGCCTGCCGGTCACCAGCTATGCGCTGCAGGCGATGGTGAGCGAGCCGGTGAAGCCGATCCTGCACACGGTGGCGATCTCGCCGGCGACCGGCACCTATGTCAGCCAGTCCGACAAGGGCGAGCTGGTGTTCGGCGGCGGGCTCGATCTCTATCCCTCCTACGCCCAGCGCGGCAATCTGCCCGTGGTCGAAACCGTGGTTTCGGGCCTCACGGAGATGTTCCCGATCTTCCGCGAGCTGAAGATGCTGCGGAAATGGGCCGGCCTGGTGGATGTCGTGCATGATTCCAGCCCGATCCTCGGCCCCTCGCCGGTGGACGGCCTCTATCTCAATTGCGGCTGGGGCACCGGCGGCTTCAAGGCGATCCCGGCCGGCGGCTATCTTCTGGCGCATATCATCGCCACCGGCAGGCATCACATCTATTCCGAGGCCTTCGATCTCAAGCGCTTCTCATCAGGCGCGCTGGTGGATGAAGCCGCCGCCGCCGGCATCCCGCACTAGGAACCCAGCATGCTGCGCATCTCCTGTCCCCATTGCGGCCCGCGCGACGAGACCGAGTTCCGCTATGGCGGCGAATCCCATATCGCCCGGCCCGGCCCATCGGCCGAGGTCAGCGACGAGACCTGGGGCGACTATCTGTTCAATCAGCGCAACAACAAAGGCCTGCATCTGGAACGCTGGTGCCACAGCGCCGGCTGCGGTCAATGGTTCAACCTCGCCCGCAGCACGGTCACTCACGAAATTCTCGCCGTCTACAAGATGGGCGAGAAAGCGCCGGAGTGGCTGGAGTGACCGGCGGCCAACCCCATCGTTTATCAAAAGGCGGCGCGATCGATCGCACGAAGCCGCTGCGCTTCACGTTCAATGGCCGCGCGTTCACGGGCTATGAAGGCGATACGCTGGCGTCCGCGTTGCTGGCCAATGGCGTCGCTGTGGTCGGCCGCAGCTTCAAGTATCACCGCCCGCGCGGCATCTATGGCGCCGGCGCGGAGGAGCCGAACGCGATCCTCGATGTGACGGCCGCAGGGCCGCCACGATCCCAACGCCAAGGCGACGCTGCTGCCGCTGACCGATGGCATGGTCGCGAAGAGCGTCAATTGCTGGCCCGGTCCGCGCTTCGATCTGCTCGGCGGGCCTCGACATGCTGCAGCGCTTCCTGCCCGGCGGCTTCTACTACAAGACCTTCATGAAGCCGTCCTGGCATCTGCATGAGCCCTATATCCGCCGCATCGCCGGGCATCGGCAATGTCGGCAGCGACATCGACGAGTCCCAGTTCGAGCAGCGCCACGACCATTGCGACGTGCTGGTGATCGGCGCCGGTCCCGCGGGAATCGCCGCGGCGCGGGCCGCATCTTCCGCCGGCCTGCGCGTCATCCTCGCCGACGATCAGCCCCGCGCCGGCGGTTCGCTGCTGTGGCGCGGGGCGGAGATCGACGGCCTGTCCGGCCCGGCCTGGGTCGCCAATGCGCTGGCCGGCTTCGTCACCAATCCGCGGGCGCGGGTGCTCCATCGCACGACGGCGGTCGGCTATTTCGATCACAACCTCATCGCCCTGGTGGAGCAGCGCGACAGCGCCGCCGCCGGCTGGGCGCCGGAGCGGCTGTGGAAGGTCCGCGCCAAGCAGGTGATCCTGGCCACCGGCGCCATCGAGCGGCCGCTGGTGTTTCCGCAGAATGATCGCCCGGGCGTCATGTCGGCGGCGGCCGTGTCGCAATATCTCCGCCGCTGGGGCGTGCTTCCCTACCTGCCGGCGGAGGGCGGCCGCGCCGTGGTCTTCACCAACAATGACGGCGCCTATGACACGGCCCGCGACCTGCTGGCGGCGGGCGCCCATGTCACCATCGTCGATCTGCATCGGCCGATGTCCCAAGAGCTGATCGACCGCATGCGCAGCCTGGGCGTGGAGATGCGCAGCGGATTCGTTGTCGTCGACGTCCGCGGCCGATCACGGGTGCGCGCGGTGCGCATCGCCGCGATGAACGATCCCGCCGGTCCGCGGGAGACCATCCCCTGCGATCTCCTGGCCGTTTCCGGCGGCTGGACGCCGACGATCCATCTGCACAGCCAGTCCGGCGGCACGAACCGCTACGACAAATATCTCGGCGCCTTCCTGCCGGACCGGGTCACCCAGGCGCAGCGTTCCATCGGCGCGGCGCGCGGCCTGCTGGATCTCGGGGAATGCCTGGCCGACGGTCACGCCGCGGGCATCGCCGCAGCCGAAGCCTGCGGTGGGGCTGCGAAGGCGAACGCCTCCAGCGCCGGCGGGCCGAAGCGCAGCATCAACATTCTCCCCTACTGGCAGGTGGATCTGCCGAAGTCGCGCCAGTGGGTCGACTACATGAACGACGTCACCGCCAAGGACGTGCAGATCGCCGCGCGCGAGAACTACATCTCGGTGGAGCATCTGAAGCGCTACACCACGCTCGGCATGGCGACCGACCAGGGCAAGACCAGCAACCTGAACGGCCTCGCCATCCTGGCCCAGGCAACGGGCCGCTCGATCCCGGAAGTGGGCACCACCACCTTCCGCCCGCCCTATGTGCCGGTGTCCCTCGGCCTGCTGAGCGGCCATCGCCGCGGCGAGATGTATTCGCCGGTGCGCCGCCTGCCGGCCCATCGCGAGCATGAACTGCGCGGCGCGCGTGTTCGACGACTATGGCGGCTGGCGGCGGCCCGGCACCTATCCGCGGCCCGGCGAGGATGAAGCAGCCGCGATCCGCCGCGAAGTGCTGGCGGTGCGACAGGGCGTCGGCCTGTTCGACGGCTCGCCCCTGGGCAAGATCGAGGTCAGCGGCGCCGATGCCGCGCGCTTCCTCAATCTCATCTACTACAACGAAGTGGCCAACCTGAAGCCGGGCAGGGTGCGCTACTGCCTGCTGCTCAGCGAAACCGGCAAGGTCTATGACGATGGCGTCGTCGCGCGCCTGGCCGAGGACCGCTATCTGCTCTCGCCCTCCAGCAGCCATGCCGCCGGCGTCCACGCCATGCTCGAGGAATGGCTGCAATGCGAATATCTGGGCATGCGCGTGGCGATCAGCAATGTCACGACGTCCTGGGCGACCTTCGCCGTCACCGGCCCGCGGGCGCGGGAGGTGGTCGCGCGGCTCGACACCGACATCGATATCTCCGACGCCGCCTTGCCTCACATGGCCGTGCGGGAAGGGCCGGATCGGCGGCGTGCCCGGCCGCATCGCGCGCGTCAGCTTCACCGGCGAGCGCTCGTTCGAGATCAGCGTGCCGGCGGGCTATGGCGCATCGCTGATGCGCGAGCTTGAGACGTCTGGGCGCTGAAACCGGCATCGTGCCCTTCGGCCTGGAGTCGCTGATGCTGCTGCGGGCGGAAAAGGGCTACATCCTGATCGGCCGCGACACCGACGGCACTACCGAGCCGCAGGACCTGGGCATGCTCGGCCCGCTGCAATCGAAGACCCTCGAATATGTCGGCCGGCGCTCGCTGTTCCGCTCGGACTCGAAGCGCGAGGACCGGCGGCAGTTCGTCGGGCTGATGACGGCTGATCCGCACGAAGTGATTCCCACCGGCGCCCACGCGATCGAGGATTCGGGCTCGGGATCGTCGGGGCCGCGCAGCCTCGGCTATGTCACGTCCAGCTATATGAGCCCGACGCTGGGCCGCTCCATCGCTCTCGGCCTGATCGAGCGCGGCCGCGAACGGCAGGCCGCCGGCGAAACCGTGGCCATCTACGCCATGGGCCGCCGCCTCGCGGCGAAGATCGTCGCACCCGCCTTCCACGATCCCAAGGGAGAGCGGCTCCATGGCTGACGCACTTCGCCACGAGACTCCGTTCGACGCCACTGCTCGGCGAGGCACCGCGCGAGATCGCCGCGCGCGGCCTGACGATTTCGGCGGCGCCGGTCGGCGGCGCAGATTGCCGTCACCGGCGACATGGCAGCGGCCGCTGCGGCACTCGGCGCCATCATCAACCAGGTGCCGCCGGCCCAGCCGAACCAGATCGCGGGCAAGGAGCCGTACCTTCTTTGGCTGGCGCCGGACAAGCGGCTGATCGTCTCGGAAAGCGGCAACCGCTTCGACCTCAGGGATCGATTGTCCTCGGCACTGACCGGAAAGTTCGTCGCTATCAGCGATGTGAGCGACGGCATCGCGGTCCTCGATATCCTGGGGCCGCGCGCCCGCGAGATTATCGCCATGGGCTGCGGCCTCGATCTCGATCCCCAGCTCTTCACGCCGAGCCTCAGCGCCCGCACGTTGCTCGCGAGCCAACCGGTCCTGCTCTATCCGCTGGCTGCGCCGGAAGTGAGATGGGAGCCGGGCATGGCGCATATGCCCCAGCCGCCCAACCGCGGCTACCGCCTCCATGTCGACCGCGCCATCCTGCACTATCTCTGGAAGTGGCTGGCGCAATCGGCGACGGCTCTTTGTAGGGGCAAGCGCCGCTCGGCCTTGTTGGAGCGGATGCCATGTTGACAAGGGCGACCGCTAGGCAGATCGCGAAGCGATCTTGCCGAGGTCGCTCTAAATGAGATTTGCCCATGCCGCTCAAACTCCGCCGCATCATCCTCTTCACCCGCAACATGCGGCGATGTCTGCCTTCTACGGCGGCTCGCTCGGTCTACCGCTTGTCACCGACGAGGACGGCTTCAAGGAATTCGACGCCGGCGGCTGCCGTATCGCGCTCCACAACGGCGCATCGGAAATCGGCGCCCGCCCGCCGAAGCTTGTCTTCTATGCGGACGATGTCGCTGCGACGCGCGAGGCGCTGATGGCGCGCGGGGTGAAGTTGGGCAAGGTACTCTCGCAGGCCGGCTGTGCGTTGCGAAGGCAAGGACCCTGACGGCAATCCGCTGCAGATCTCGAACCGCAAGTGAGACATCGGCAATGATCTCAACCGACCATGTGCGCGCCATGGCGCGCTACAACAAATGGATGAACGACAAGATCTATGGCTGCGCGGCGCAGCTCTCCGACGAAGAGCGCAAGCGCGACCGCGGCGCGTTCTTCAAGTCCATCCACGCCACGCTGAATCACATCCTCTGGGGCGACCAGATCTGGATGCATCGCCTGGCCGGAACGCCCGAAGCCTTCGGCCGGCAGCATCGGCGACTCCGTGGCCCAGTTCGGCGACTTCGCTGACATGACCCGCCAGCGGCAGGCGTTCGATCAGGTGATCCTCGATTGGGCCGCGGCCCTCGAGCCTGCCTGGCTGGAGCGGGACTTCTCCTATTTCTCCGGCGCGGCGAATCGCCAGATCACCAAGCCCAACTGGCTGTTCGTCACCCACATGTTCAACCACCAGACCCACCATCGCGGCCAGGTGCATTGTCTGCTCACCCAATGCGGCCTGAAGCCTGGAGACACCGACCTCGCGTTCATGGACGGGTAGGGCGCGAACACCATTTCTGTAGGGGCGACCTCGGCAAGATCGCTTCGCGATCTGCCTGACGGTCACCCTACTGGCGTGGCCGTCGACATATTGCCACCGTCGACGTTCGAAGCGGGCCCCCTCCCTACCCTCCCCCGCCAAGGGGCGGGGGAGGGTTGCAATGTGCGGGCGATTGCGAGTCATGGACGGGGAGGGGGCGACGCACCGGCGTGGGGTATCCCTTGCATCGCATCGATCCGCAAAAATCGCCTTTTCCGATGTTACGGGAAAGCCACATTTTTATTCGAAGAATCAACTCACTAAGCGCTGTGGAGTATGGGAAAGAGCCGCCCGTCGCCTTTGAATTGCAGAGCAAGAACTGGATAGCGACCCCGGCGCGGCTCCTGCATTCTCGCGGCCATCATGGAAACGGGAACACCGATGCCTCAGAAATCCACCGCCGCCGGCCTCGTCATGGGACCCCTGGAATGGGGCCTGCTGGTGCTGCTATCAGCGGTGTGGGGCGGCTCATTCTTCTTCGCCGCGGTGGCGTTGCGTGACGTGGGGCCGCTGACGGTGGCGGGCAGCCGGGTGCTGATCGCCGCCATCCTGCTCCATGCATTCATGCTGATGAACGGCATTCGCATGCCGGCGGACGGCCGCAGCTGGGCGGCGTTCTTCGGCATGGGCCTGCTGAACAATGCCATCCCTTTCAGCCTGATCTTCTGGGGCCAGAGCCATATCGCCAGCGGCTTGGCCTCGATCCTCAACGCCACCACGCCGCTGTTCACCGTGATCCTCGCCCATTTCCTGACGAGCAACGAGAAAATCACGGGCGGCAGGGGCCTCGGGGTTCTGATCGGTTTTGCCGGTGTCGTCGTGATGATCGGCACCGATCTGCTCAGCGGACTCAGCACCAATCTGCTGGCGCAACTGGCCGTCCTCGGCGCGGCGGTCACCTATGCCTCCGCGACCATCTACGGCCGCCGCTTCCGCCAAATGCCGCCGATCTGCACCGCCGCCGGCCAGGTGACCGCCAGCACGATCCTGATGCTGCCCGTGGTTCTGTTCGTGGACCGGCCCTGGAACTTGCCGATGCCGGGCTGGCAGACATTCGCCGCCCTGGCGGGGCTGGGCGCGGTCTGCACCGCTTTCGCCTACGGCCTCTATTTCCGGATTCTTCGCACGGCCGGATCGACCAACATCTCGCTGGTGACTTTCCTGGTGCCGGTCAGCGCGCTGCTGCTGGGCATGGTCTTCCTGGGCGAGCGGCTGGAGCCGAAGCATTTCCTCGGCATGGCCCTGATCGGTATCGGCCTCGCTGCCATCGACGGCCGGCCCTGGCGCATCCTGACCAATTCCCTCGTTCAATCCCGGAGCTGATCATGCAAACTGCAATCCAAATCAAAGCAAGCAAGGTGACGGCCATGCCCCGGGCATTCGAAACCGACGAGCGCCGCTGGGCAGCCGTGCAGGCGCGCGACGCCGCGGCCGACGGGCATTTCTACTTCGCCGTGCGGACGACAGGCGTCTACTGCCGGCCCTCCTGCCGCTCGCGCCAGGCGCTGCGGAAGAATGTGGTGTTCTTCGCGACGCCGGCGGACGCACGCCGCGCCGGCTATCGCGCCTGCAAGCGCTGCAAGCCCGACAGCATCGCCGCGCCGAGCCCGCAGCACAAAGCGGTCATGCGCGCCTGCCGCCTGATCGAGGAGGCCGAGACGCCGCCGAAGCTGGCCGATCTGGCCCGCGCCGCCGGCCTCAGCCCCTATCACTTCCACCGCCAGTTCAAGAAGATCCTGGGCGTGACGCCCAAGGCCTATATCGCGGCGCGCCGCACCGGCCGCCTGCAACATCATCTCGCGAAAGGAACCGCCGTGACCGCCGCCATCTTCGACTCGGGATTCAACACCAGCAGCCGCTTCTATGAGACTTCGGCGCAGACCTTGGGCATGAAGGCCAGCGCCTACCGCAAGGGCGGCGAGGGCACGGAGATCGCCTATGCTGTCGTGCGCTGCTATCTCGGCCATCTCCTGGTGGCGGGCACGGAGCGCGGCATCTGCATGATCGCCTTCGGCGATGATCCCACGGAGCTTGTCACCGACCTGAAGCACCGTTTCCCCCGCGCGTCATGGCGCGAGGATGCGAAGGATTTCGCGACCCAGGTGAAGCGCGTCACCGCCTTCATCGAAGCGCCGGCCGCCGGCCTCGACCTGCCGCTGGATATCCAGGGCACGGCCTTCCAGCGCCGGGTCTGGCAGGCGCTGCGCCAGGTGCCGGCGGGGGCAACGGCCAGCTATGCCGACATCGCCCGCAAGATCGGCCAGCCCGCGGCGGTGCGCGCGGTGGCCCAGGCCTGCGGCGCCAATCCGGTCGCCGTTGCCGTGCCTTGCCACCGCATTCTGCGCAGCGACGGCGCCCTCGGCGGCTATCGCTGGGGCACGGCGCGCAAGGAAAAGATCCTGGCCCGCGAAGCCGCCGCGGCGAAGCGCAGCCGTTGATTGCAAGAACTCGAATTTCAGGAGACAGCCGCCATGAATTCCGTCCGCTTCGTTTCCCTGCCGACCGAGATCGCCCGCGCCTACCAGGCCGGCGCGCTGGACGCCAACGGCCAGCAACCGGAGCGCCACATCTCCGATGGCGATGGCGTGCCCTGCCGCCATTGCCAGCGGGACGTGGCGGCCGGCGAGGCCTATCTGATTCTCGCCTATCGCCCGTTCGACGAAGCGCAGCCCTATGCCGAGGTGGGGCCGATCTTCCTCCATGCCGAACCCTGCGAACGCTATCCGGTCAGCGCCGAGACCCCGGCAATGTTCCTCCAGCGCGAGCGTTATCTGCTCAAGGGCTATCACCCCAACGACCGCATTTACTACGGCACCGGCCGGATCGTGCCGTCGGCCGAAGTCGCGGCGGCGGCGACCGAAATCCTGGCGCGGCCCGGTGTGGCCTATGTCCATGTCCGTTCGGCGCTGAACAATTGCTATCAATGCCGGATCGAACGGGGCTGACCGCCGTCAACCCCGGCTGATTTCCCGCGTCCCGGCGCCGCCGCTGGTCAAACAGCGGCGGCCATGTTGTATACTGAACCCGGTTGCAGCAGAGGACCCGCGGCGGGATCAGCAATGACGATGACGGGGCGGATCGCGTGACATTGCCCGCAATGCCGCTCTGGTCTGCGGATGACCTCGCCGCCGTCACCGGCGGTCGCTGGCTCGATGGGCGTCCGCCGGCAAGACTGCCGACGGGTATCACCTACGACCTGAACTACCAGCGTCCCGGCGACCTGTTCGTCACCATGAATTCCCAGACCTACAATCGCGGCGAGGCGGAGACCGTCGAGCCCCTGACCTGGGATTCGGCCAACCGTCTGCGGGAGGTGCAGACCCTCGGCTGTGCCGGCGCGATCATCGAGCGCGATGTCGAGGATGCACCGCCGGGCTTTCCGCTGCTGCGCGTGGCCGACTCGGCGCAGGCGGTGAATGATCTCGCCACGGCCGGCCGCAAACGCTATGGCGGCGCGCTGATCGCGGTGACGGGCACCGTCGGCAAATCGACGGCGCGTGAGATGATCCGCCATGTGCTGTCGCGCCAGGCAGAGACGTTCGGCTATTCCGGCAACTTCAATACCTTTTTCGGCATGGCGCTCTGCTTGGCGCAGCTCAATCCGAAAGCGGCTTTCGCCGTGTTCGAGGTCGCGATGAGCGCGCTCGCCCGGACGGAAAACCCCGTCGCCGAGAAGCTGCGGCCGAACGTGGCCATAATCACTGCCATATCCCGCGAGCAGACCAGCCTGGCGCCGACGCTCGACCATACCGTCCGCTATAAGGCGCGGCTGTTTCGCGGATTGGCGCCCGGCGGCACCGCCGTCATCAATCGCGACATCGGCATGTTCGACCAGCTGCTGGAACGCGCCCGGCGGTTCGAGGCGCCGCGCATCGTCACCTATGGCCGCCACGGTGAAGCCGACATCCGCCTGCTGGATTTCGAACTCCATGGGGAATACAGCCGGGCGCGGGCGGCGGTGCATGGCGAGGAGATCGAGTTTGAGATTCCGGTTCCCGGCAGCGCGATGATCGCCAATTCCCTCGCCATGCTGGCGGCGGTGGGGGCGGTGGGTGCGGATTGGCGCCAGGCGGCGCGGGACCTCATCACCTACCGCGCGCGCCAAGGCAGGCTGCAGCGGGCCCGCGTGCCGATTGCCGGCGGTCATTTCGATCTGATCGACGACACCTGGAACAACACGGAAGCGGCGATGCTGGCCAATTTCGAGGTGCTGCGCCTGGCCGAGCCGGCACCGGGCGGCCGCCGCATAGCCGTGCTGCAGCAGATCGGCTGGATCGACGGCATCTCCCAGGAGGTGCATGCCGGCCTCGCCGCGCCGTTGAAAGACTCGCGCGCCGACAAGGTGTTCACTCTCGGCGAGGAGATGCTGCATATGCGCGCCGGCTTGCCGCCGGAAATGCTCGGTCTGCATGCCATGGCCGCCGACGAGCTGGCGTCGGCAGTGCTGGACGAGGTGCGGCCGGGCGATGTGGTTTCCGCCAAGGGTTCCAGCATCACCGCCGGCTTCGCCGATGTCGTGCGCCGGCTGCGCCGCGGCCGGCCGCCGGTACCGACATCGAAGGAAGCACAGGATGCGCGCCGGCAGCAGGCGACAGTCGATCTGCGCGACCGCCGCCAGCTCAGCATCAACCTGCTCGGCGATTTCTATCTCGGCGACTATTATCAGCGCCGCAGGGAGGCCCGCGGCGGCGCCAATTTGCTGCGCGAGCAGGGGTACACGCATTCGCTGCGAAACACCGGCGGTTTCCTCCGCACGGCGGATTTCTCCATCGTCAATTTCGACGGCGTGCTGACGCGCTCCCGTGAATCCCCGTTCGCCGGCCGCAAGAAGCTGCTGCTCGACGCCGATCCCAAGCAGACGGTGAAGACTCTGCGCTCCCACAAGATCGGCGCGGTGGCTCTGGGCAACAGCCACAGCTTCGATTTCGGGCTGAACCGGCTCTGGTACATGCTGGCGCTGTTCTCGAAGGCGAACATCCGCACTTTCGGCGCCGACCGCCGCGAGGGGCAGGCGGTGCAGCCGCTGCGCATCGCGGCCGAGATCGGCGGCCATCGGCTGGGGATCCAGGTCTTCTCCGCCCTGCAATACAGCCGCAAGGCCGACCGGGAACTGAAGGTGCTGGCGGCGCCGGGCCGGCCGGGCGTCGCCTGCCTGTCGGAGGAACTGATATCGGCCATCGCAGAGGCGCGCGCGGCAGCGCCCCAGGACTTGATCATCGCTTATCCCCATTGGGGCGCGAACTATTCCTGGCGGACATCGGAACAGCGGGAGATCGCCGGCTGGCTCATCGGCGCCGGCGCCGATCTCGTGCTCGGCCATGGCGCGCACATGCTGCAGGAGATCGAACGCGTCGACGGCCGCTGGGTCGTCAACGGGCTCGGCAATTTCATCTTCAACAGCGACGGCGAGTATGACGAGCGCAAGATGCCGCCTTATAGCCTGGCGGCGAGATTGGAGTTGACGGATGGCGGCGCGACTCTGGAGCGCAGGCTGAAGCTTTACCCGCTGTTGTCCGACAACCGGAAGACGAATTTTCGTCCACGATTTGTCGATGCCCTGGAGTTCGAGAGGGTGACCGCAATCCTGACCAAACGAGATCCGAGCCTGTCCCGGGAGGCGGGCGGCCTGACTTCCGGCTATGACGGTTTCGGCTGGCACTTGCAGATCGACCTCGATCGACGGCAGCCGGCGATGACGCGGGCGACGTCGTTGCGGGACAAGGACGCCGCCGGTGAATCCGGCCTGCCGGGCTCGCCGGCGGATGAGCCGCAACCGCTGTGGAACGCCGAGAATCTGCAATCGGCGACAGGCGGTTCGTGGATTGAAACACCAGCGGCCGATTGGCGCGCGACCGGCCCGAACATGACGCGCAAGATGTTGCAGCCCGGTGACATCTTTGTCTGTTTCGATGCCTTGACGTGGCACAGGGCGGAAGGAAGCCGGGCGCCGGAACGCCACGGCGACACCTGGGATATGGCGGCTGAGCTCGGTGTTCTACGCGCAGCGGGCGCGGCGGCGGCCATCGTGCAGCGGGATACGAAGATTCCGGCCGGCTTCCCTGTCCTGCGGGTAGAGAGCTCTGTCCAGGCCACGCTCGATCTGGCGACGGCGGCCCGTACGCGATTCGCCGGAAAACTGCTCGCGGTCACCGGGACGGTGGGCAAGACCACGACGCGGGAAATGCTCAAGCATGTTCTGGGCTTTCAAGGCAGGACATCCGGCACGAACTCCAACTTCAATACGCGGCTCGGCGTGCCCTGCAGCGTGGCGCAAATTCCGGCCGATGGCGACTACGCGGTCATCGAGGTCGCGATCGCCGCGCTCAATGCCAGTGACGATGCAATGCCGCTGCTCGTTCTTCCCGACATTGCGATCGTCACCACCATCGGCCTGGCGCATACCTCGCTTGCCAAGGACATTGAAGCGACGGCGCGGCTCAAGGCGCGGCTTTTTCACGGGCTCACCGGCCGCGGCACCGCCGTCATCTACCGCGACATGGATATGTTTCCGCTGGTGGCTCAGCTTGCCACGGAACACGGCGCGGCCCGCATTGTCACCTTCGGCGAATCGCCGGCGGCGGATGTCAGGCTGCGCCGCGCCGATCTGGCGGCGGATCATAGCGTGGTAGCGGCGGAGGTTTTCGGCGAGCCGGCAGTCTATGAAGTACCCGTTGCCGGCAAGGGCATGATCATGAATTCGCTGGCCTGCCTGGCGGCTGTCAGTGCGGCAGGCGCCGACTGGCGCAAGGCCGCGGCAGATCTGGCCTTCTATCGGACAAGGCCGGGCCGCATGCGCAGCCTGTCAATCCCGATCGCCGGCGGAAGCTGGCAATTGCTTGACGACTCGACCAACGCGACGCCGATATCGATGAAGCATGGCATCGAATCTCTGGGCATCGTGCGTCCGGGGCCCGGGGGAAGGCGCATGGCTGCCCTGGGCCGTATCGTGGACCTGGGTGCGGAGGCACTGGAAGTACACGGGCAATTGGCGGCCGATCTTGTCGATGCGGGAATCGACAAGGTGTTTACGATCCATGACGAACTTCAGGAACTGCGCAACAGGCTCCCGCCGGCCATGCTGGGGCCGCACGCCGGCACGACGCTGGAACTGGCGCGCGGTATTCTTGCTGAGGTCCGGCCCGGCGACGTTGTGTTGATCAAAGCCTCGCACCGCGGCGCGGATTTCCACAAGCTGCCGGGCTATCTGCGGTCTGGACTGCCGGATTCTCCGATCGCGGCACTCGCGGTCGGCGCCGGGACGAAACCGGCAGGCCTGTCTCCCGGCAAGATCGTCAAGCTTTCGGCCAGGCACACGCTCGATATCTGCCTCATGGGCGACACCTATTTCGGCGAGTTCTATCAGGAACTGCGGCAGACGCGCGGCCAGCGGAACTATCTGGCGGCCAAAGGCTACGATCATGGGCTGAAGAACCTGGAGCCGTTCCTGCAGTCGGCAAGTTTCTGCATCGTCAATCTGGAAGCCACCCTGACCGAACGGCCGTCGTCGCCTTTCAGCGGCACCAAGGAATGGATCCTGAAGGGCGATCCCGCGAAGACGATGGCGGCCTTGAAAGCGGTCAATATCGGCGCCGCCGCCCTCGGCAACAATCACACGGTCGACTACGGCCGCGCCGCGCTTGACGACACGCTGAGTGCGGTCCAGGCCGCGGGCGTGATCGGCTTCGGCGCCGGCCGGAACGCGGCGGATGCCGCCGCACCGCTGGAAATCGAGGTCTCGCTGACGGGCGGCACGCGGCGGCTGGGGATATTCTCTGCCTACCAGTATGCCCCCGAATTCGAGGAGGATCTGCAGGGCTATGCCCGCGGCCGTGAAGGCGGCATCGCCTGCATCGACGATGCGTTCTATTCCACGATCTCAGCCTGGAAGGAAAGAAATCCCGAAGGCCTCGCCATCGCCTTCCCCCACTGGGGCAAGAACTACATGTGGCGCAGCCGGGATCAGAAGCGGATCGCCGACAGCATGGTCGGCGCCGGGGCCGATCTCATCGTCGGCCATGGCGCCCACATGATGCAGGAGATCGCCCGGCGGCGCGGCCGCTGGATCGTCTATAGCCTGGGCAACGGCTATTTCGGCAGCGAGGGCGAATATGCCCGCCGCAGCATGCCGCCCTACAGCTTTCTCGCGCGCCTGAACGTCAATGACCGCGGCGGCGCGCCGGCGTTCTTCCTCCGGCTCTACCCGATCATCTCCGACAACCAGATGACGCGCTTCCAGCCGCGATTCGTGACCCCAGGCGAATTCCGCGATGTGACGAATTTCCTGGATATGCGCAAGCCCGACATCTTCGCCGGATCCCCGCTGTTGCAGGGTGCGCGGGACGAATTCGGCTGGTATGTGGAACTGCCGATTGCCTGAATCGCCGCTCGTTTCAGGCGCGCGGCTTTCGCTGGTGCCGCTGCGGCGGCATGCCTATAAATGGCCTCTCAGCCTGAATATCGACAGCATGAGACCAACTTCCCGATGACATCCGATCCGACCTCGACGCAACTCCCGGCCGGGGAAGTGACCGCCGGCGCTCTCTCAGCGGCGTTGCGGAGCATGGCTCAGGCCGGCGGCGCGCCGGGCTCCCCCGACTCCGTGCGGCTGGCCATCGTCATCGCCCGCCGCAAGGGCACGATCCTGTTCCGGCGCTGGCTCGCCGGCCGGGATGGTTGGGCGGTGGTGGACCGCACGGTCGAGCGCGCGATGGCGGCTGCGGTCAAGGCGGAGCTCTATCCGGATGCGCTGCAGATCGAGATCGGCTGGCCGCCGGTCCGCACCTCCCTGGCGGCGGTGAAGGCCATGGGCCGCTCGCAGATCGGCCGCAAAGGGCTGGCCCTGCTGGAGGGAACGCGCCTCGTCGCGGTCCGGGGCGCCACGGAGATGGTCGCGGCCAATCGCGATCACGCCCGCGCCCTTGAACGGCAGCTGGCGGCGGACAAGCTGCCGCCCGACGCTGTGGAAAAAGGCGTCGTCGAGCCGGCTTTGTTCGACTCCCTGCAATTTCTGCTGCGGCTGCAGACGCCGCCGCGCCTCGATCTCATGTGGCGCGGCAACCGCGTTGTCGATCCGGCCGAGGTCGACGCAAACGGCGCGCGGACGCTGGCCGAGAACATGATGCTGTGGATGCACAATCAGGTCGATGCCGGCGGGCGCATCGTCTACAAATATTTTCCCAGCAGCGGCCGGGAATCGGAGGGCGACAATTCCATTCGCCAGGCGATGGCGACGGTGTGCCTGAATCGCATCGCCCTGAATTCCGGACTCGCCGCCGATCGCGAGATTGCCGATCGGAATCTCGACCACCTGCTCCGGATGTACTACCGGACCGAGGATGCGCTGGGCTACATCGCCGAAGGCGAGAAGGCCAAGCTGGGTGCCGCGGCGCTGGCGGGGCTGGCGATCATCGAGAACCCCGGCGCCGAGCGCTACCGGGAACCGCTGGCGGGCTTGTCGAACACCGTCGATTCGCTGTGGCTGCAGACCGGCGAGTTCCGCACCTTCCTGAAGCCGCCGACCCGCAATGACTGCCAGAACTTCTATCCCGGCGAGGCACTGGTGTTTTGGGCCGCCTGCTTGGCGCAGGCGCAAGGTGCGCGCGATCCCGCGCGATTCCTTCAGAGCTTCGCCTTCTACCGCGAGTTTTTCCGGACCAACCCGAATCCGGCCTTCGTGCCCTGGCATAGCCAGGCCTATTATTCCGCACTGCCCTATATCGGCGCGGCGGCCGGCCCGGTGAAGGACTTCATCTTCGAGATGAACGATTGGCTGCTTAGCATGCAGCAATGGGATACCGCGCCCCATCCCGATCTGCGCGGCCGCTTCTACGATCCGAAGCGGCCGCAATATGGACCGCCCCACGCGTCATCCACGGGTGTCTATCTGGAAGGGCTCACCGACGCCCTGGAGCTGGCGCGCAGCGGCGGGGATACGGCGCGGGCGGGGGCCTACCGCCTGGCGATCCTGCGCGGCCTGCGCAGCCTGATGCAGCTGCAGTTCCGCGACGGCATCGATATGTACTACACATCGCAGATCGAACGGGTGCAGGGCGGTATCCGCACGGAGGCGTATGACAACACGATCCGCGTCGACAATGTGCAGCACGGCCTGATGGCGCTGCTGAAAATCCTGGCGCGCATGAGCGGCGAAGATCTGCGCCTGGTTGCCCGATGATTTCAGCCGATATGGAACAATCAAGGCCGGCACGACCATGAACGACCCTCTGACCGTTGCCATCGAAGGCGCTGAGTGCCTGGCGCGGCTTGTCGACCGCCGCGGAAAGTTCCTCTACCGCTACGACGCCGACAATCCCGGGCCCTCCAAGGGCTACAATATCCTGCGCCATTGCGGAACCATCTGGGCAATGACAGAGATCGCCAATCGCGCCGGGCCCCTGCCTGATGTCGCCGAGGCGGCGCAGCGGGCGGTCGAATGGCTGATCGAGCGCCATATCCGCCCTTATGGAACCACCGGCACGCGTTGCGTGGTGGCCGGGGACGCGGTCAAGCTCGGCGGCAACGGATTGGCAAT
The DNA here is from genome assembly GCA_963816235.1 of uncultured Alphaproteobacteria bacterium. Taxonomy (GTDB): domain Bacteria; phylum Pseudomonadota; class Alphaproteobacteria; order Dongiales; family Dongiaceae; genus DATKFM01. Next base: position 118,223 of record CAWFKD010000005.1, read on the forward strand.
TCTCGCGTTGCTGGAGGTGGCCGCCCTTACCGGCAGACAGGCCTATGTCGAGCTCGCCGGGGATCTGGCGGGATACATCGTCCTGCAGCGCAGGCCCGACGGGAACTTCGCCCATAAGCGCCGCTTTTCCACGGATGAAGTGCTGCCCTTCCACTCCGACTACTACACAGGCGAGGCGTTGTTCGGGCTGCTGAGGTTGAGCGGCGTTACCGGCGATGCGCGCTGGCTCGACGTCAGCCAGGCCAGCGAGGATCTGCTTGCGGCGCAGAACTATGGCGTGCCCCAGCAAAGCCATTGGATGCTATACGCACTGGAACAGCTGCATAGGATGCGGCCCCATGCCGTCAGCCGCACCCACGCCCGGGTGATTGCCGAAGACATTCTGGACAAACCGGAATACCGCGCTCATCAGCGCAGCACGCCGATCGCCTGCCGATCGGAGGGCCTGCTGGCGTTCGTGCGCTTGTGCGAGGGGTTGTCGAGCGACTCCGCGGACCGGCCGATCTTCGACCAGGCGGCAGCCAGATCACGCGTTGCCATTCATGAAAACCTGGAGCTGCAGCTCGGCTATCGCCGGCCCAACGGCAGCTTCGTCCATGGCCGCGGCAACAGCGAAGTCAGGATCGACTATATCCAGCACAACATCTCGTCGTTCCTCGGCTACGCCCGACTTTCCGGAGCGCGGCCGCTCTCAATCGATTAGCTGACCGGGCCGCAACCGGCTTCGGGCCGAATCCGGCAAATTCGCGAGCATGAAATAAAACGGGGCGGCCAATGGCCGCCCCGTCTTTTGCGTTTCTGGTTCCTTGTACCGTTCAGCGGAACCTAAGCCGCTGCCAGGACACTGAACCCTGCAAGGCCAGCGCGACGCGCCGGAGCAGATTTACTCATCATCGTCGCCGTCGCCGCCTTTGTTGCCGTGATGGCCGCCCTTGTTGCCGCCACCCTTGTTCCCGTGGTTGCCGCCCTTGTTGCCGTGATGACCCTTGTTGCCGTCGTCGCCGTCATCATCGTCGTCATCGTCGTCATCGTCATCATCATCGTCGTCATCATCGTCGTCATCATCGTCATCATCGTCATCATCGTCGTCACCGTCGCCGCCCTTGTTGCCGCCGTCGCCGTCGCCGTCGCCATCACCGCCCTTATTGCCGCCGTCGGCCGTCGCCGTCGCCATCCCCGTCGCCGCCTTTGTTGCCGCCATCATCGTCATCATCGTCGTCAGTCGTCATCGTCATCATCGTCGTCATCGTCGCCGTCGCCGCCCTTGTTGCCGCCGTCGCCGTCGCCATCGCCGTCGCCATCCCCGTCGCCGCCTTTATTGCCGCCATCATCGTCATCATCGTCGTCATCATCGTCATCATCGTCGTCGTCATCGTCATCATCGTCATCATCGTCGTCATCGTCATCGTCATCATCGTCGTCGTCATCGTCGTCATCGTCGTCATCGTCGTCATCGTCATCATCGTCGTCATCGTCGTCATCGTCGTCGCCGTCGCCATCGCCGTCATCGTCATCATCGTCGTCATCGTCGTCATCGCCGTCGCCGTCGATCGGGATCATCGTCGCCGTCGCCGTCTCCATCACCGTCGCCGTCCCCATCGCCGTCGCCGTCTCCATCACCGTCGCCGTCTCCATCACCGTCGCCGTCATCGTCGCCCGGATCGTCGCCACCGGGGGTCGTCGTCGTCATCGTCGTCGTCAGCATCGCCGTTGTCTTGACGACCTGTCGGCGCGGGGCCGGCAGCAGGCAGGATGTTCAGGAGGGTTGCGCAATACTGGATCAGCGTATCGTCGATCGGCAGCGATTCCGGCAGTGAGACGCAGACATCCTTCTGCAGGTCTTCCGGCAGCGCTTGGACCAGTTCCAGGCCCAGCGGGCTCTGGGGGTAGGCTTCGATGAACTTCAGAGTCGCGTCGGTGCTCTGGGAGTTCTTGGCAACAGCATAAGCGGCAGACTCAGTCGTCTGCGCCTGAACGCTGATCGGAAGAAGTGCGATCGCGGCAACACCGGCGCTCAGGGCCGCAGCGCGCACTAGGCGACCGAAGTCGCGAGTTTCGTATTTCATGGCATCCACCCACACATTTAAAGGCGCCGGTTTTTCTTGTGGTTCCTGCAGGTTACCGGGTCACCAGCTGTTAAAACCCGAGAAGCTGCAAATGGTTAACAAGTTACTGAATTATAAGGGCAAATTTCACTCAACTACAAGGTAAATTTGAATCTGATGCAGTGATTGTTGTCACACTATGTAGCAATTTCGCTAAATGCGAGGTTGTGACATCCGCGCCGGCTTGCGCTTTTGAGTGAAGTCAGTGGGTTAGGGGCAATGAGCCCGGGGATATCGGTGCCGGCCGGGGGCCTCCGGCGAGCAGCCGGCGATTTTTAGCAATTGCCAAGACGCTTGGTGGCGCCCTGTTTTTCAACCGATGTTGATGCCTCGCCTGATACAGGTCTTCGATATTTGCGTAGGGAAATCAAGACGATGACAATGATAAGGCCGGCTTGCCGGCCACGGCGGTCGCAGCCGAATCAGAGCAGGTCGTGGCCTGTGGATCGTCCGAGGCTGTTTCAGTCGATTGTCCGGGAAATTGTGATTGGCATTCCGTGGGAGAGGCCAAATGAGTGAATCTGTAAAACTGTTGCGGCGCGGCCACATCCTGGAGATCACCCTCGACCGGCCGAAAGTAAACGCCATCGATATCCTGGCCAGCCGGGAGCTCGGCGCCGCCTTCGTGACTCTGCGAGACGATCCGGATTTGCGGGTAGGCATCGTGACCGCTGCCGGCGAGCGGATATTCTCCGCCGGTTGGGATCTGAAGGCGGCGGCCGGCAATGAAGAGGTCGGAAAATGGTGGGAGCTGGATTACGGCCCCGGGAAGTTCGCCGGCCTGACCGAACTCTGGGATCTCAACAAGCCGGTCATCGCCGCCATCAACGGTCATGCCCTCGGGGGCGGGCTGGAGCTGGCGATCGCCTGCGATTTGCTGATCGCGGCCGATCATGCGGAATTCGCCATGCCGGAACTGCCGATCGGAATCCTGCCGGACTCCGGCGGCATCCAGCGCATACCCAGGCGTCTGCCTTATAATATTGCCACGGAGATGCTCCTACTGGGCCGGCGGATGAGCGCCCAGGAGGCAAAGCATTACGGCATGGTGAATGCCATCGTACCAAAAGACAAACTGATGGAAACGGCACGGGATTGGGCGGACAAGATCGCCGCCGGGGCGCCGCTGACCATTCAGGCGCTCAAGGAATCCCTGCGGGCGATCGAGGGCAGAAGTATTCGCGAAGGTTTCGACATCATCCGAAGCGGCAAGCTGCCCGCCTATGAACGCGCCTTGCTGTCGGACGATGCCAAGGAGGGCGTCCGCGCTTTTTCGGAAAGACGGCCGGCGGTGTTCAAGGGCCGCTAGCGCCAAACAAGAAACGGCCGGAAGAGTCTCCTCTTCCGGCCGCTTGATCCGCCCCGGCGACGGGGCATGGTCGTGACTGTTAGTTCACCAGGGTCTTGGTCAGCTCCAGCATCTGCTGACGCTCTTTGTCGTTCAGCGGCATCCAGCCATCCTTCACCAGATAGCCGTCCGGGCCCTGGGCGGCGTCGCTCAGGAACTCGGCGACGAATTCCATCACGCCCGGCACCATGCCGACATGCTGGTTCTTCACATAGAGATAGTGCGAGCGGGAGGCCTTGTAGGTGCCGGCGGCGATTGTCGTGGCGTCGGGCGCGACGCCGTCGAGGCTGACCAGCTTGGCATCCTTGGCGCCCGGGGTCGAGCTCATGAGCTGGATATTCGTCAGCGTCAGGGGCTGATCCGCGCTTTCCATCAGCGAGGTCAGCGCGTCGCGGGACACCGCGAAGTCCAGGATCACGCCGTCTTCGCGCGGCGCCAGGCAGGCTTCCTCGCGCGCATCGTCGGCCATGTCCGCCATCAGCGGCTCGTCGGCGCAGACGCCCTTGAGGACCAGATCGCCGAACACGTCGCGCATGGCGACGCCTTTTTCCGGCAGGAACAGCAGGATCGGCGAGGCCGGCAGCGACGGATCGATGTCGCTCCAGTTCTTATAGGGGTTCGCCACCATGGCGCCGTTCACCGGAACGTTCTTGGCCATGGCCAGCCAGATCTGCCGGCCGGTCAGCGACAGATTGCCGAAGCCGCTGTCGCTGCGATAGGCAAGGAGCACGCCGTCATAGCCGATCTTGACCTGGGTATAGGACTCGACGCCATTCGCCAGGCAATCCTTCGCCTCGGCTTCCTTGATCGGACGCGACGCCATGGCCAGGTCGGGATAGAGATTGCCGACGCCGCGGCAGAAATGCTTGAAGGCCTGCGACGTGTTGGACTCGTTGATTTCCGGCGCGCCGAACCCCTGGTTCTTCACGAACTCCGCGGCCACCAGCTTTGCATAAGGCGCCACGGTGCGCGAACCGATGATGTTCAGGTCGTCATTGGCCAGGGCCGGCGCGGACAGCGCGGCGATGCAGAGCGCGGCAGCAGCCGCCAATGTCAATTTGCGATGCATGTTGTCCCCCAGGGATCGGTGATTGCCTATGTCGCCGCGCGCGATAAACGCGAGGTCTTTCTTCCTGTACCCTAGGGGACAACCGCTAATTGCGGGTTAATAGGAATATATAATGCCCGCTTCAACAATGCTGATGCGAAATGCAAAAGAATGTATTCCGCATTAGTCCAATGACACGGGCGCGGCTCCGGCGTCCATCGCAGCAAAACGTTTTGCCGCGCAGGTTTCCCGAGCGTGCAGCCAAATGCAATTGTATACAGTCCTACAATGTCGAGATTGTCGGACGCGCCGAGCGACCGAACCGCTGAGTTTCGCCTGCCTGTCAATTAACTCCTAGAGCATAAATTGCTATGGATCGATAAGGGGGCTTTAACCGGTCTCGGATATTCCTGTAACCCCCGGTTTCGGGTGTTGCCGCCGTTAACAACCGCCGGTCCTCCCCCGCCGCTGATTGCCGTACTCTGGAAGGAAGACTCAATTGGCCCGCACGCGAAGCTATTCGCCGTTCAAATGGATTTCCCGGATCGGCAAGGCGATCACTGTCCGCCAGCGCCTCTTCCTGCTGAGCGGCCTCGCCGTGACCTTCACGCTGGCCATCGCCATCGTGGGCATCATCGGCCTGAACAATGTCAGTCAGCGGATCAATGACCTGCCGATCCTGTCGCGCGTGACGCGGCTGCAGCTCGAAGCCGAGATCGAACATCGCGAGGTGCGCAGCGGCGTGCTGCGTTCCTACCAGGTCGCGCTCCGCGGCAATTCCACGGGTATCGCCAGCCGCGCGACCTCGCTTAATGCCGTGCTGGGGCAGATCAGCGACCACGGCAAGGCTTACCAGGAAGCGATCGCCAATATCCTGGCCGTCGAGGGCGGCGCGGCGCAGCTCAAGGAAGTCAAGCTTGCCATTTCCGAGCTGGCGCCGCTGGTGGACGAGTATCTGACGAAGGCGGAAGCAGCGGCGCGGGCAATCTCCGAAAATGCCCCTGGGTTGCAGAGCAAGCTCGCCTCGTTCGACGAATCCGCCAGCGATCTCGAGCTCTACTGGGCCGGCATCGCCGATGTGGTGCAGGACGCGGAGAACGAGATCCACACCGACAATGCGGTGACGGCCAAGACTCTCGAGACTTCCTTCATCGTCGTCGCCGCCATCGCCTTTATACTATTGATCGTCACCGCGGTGTCTTCGGCGCGGGCGATCGTCAAGCCGCTGGGCGCGATCACCGCCGTCATGGCGCGGCTCGCCCGCGGCGATCAGGATGCGGAGATTCCCGCGCTGGATCGCGGCGACGAGATCGGCGACATGGCGCGCTCCCTCAGCACCATCCGCGAAACCGGCGTGCGCGCCGCGCGGGTGCAGACCGCGCTGGACAATGCCTCCAGCATCATGCTGATGGCCAACACCGCCGGCGAGATCATCTATGTCAACGGCGCCGCCCGGCGCTATTTCTCGGAGATGACGCCGTTCCTCGGCGATAGCTTCGCCGCGCTGGCGCAGGGAAACCTGGAAGGCCGGCATGTGTCGTCGATCTACGCCGATGGCGCCGCCGCCGCGCCGCGCCTTGCCGCCCTCGACGTGACGGCGGTGGATCGCACGCAGATCGGCAGCCGCAAGCTGCAGCTCACGGCAAATCCGGTGGTCAACGAGGACGGCCAGCGCCTCGGCACGGTCATCGAATGGGCCGACCTCACGGAAATGCTTGCGGTCGAGGCGGAAGTGGCCGGGCTGGTGGACGCCGCCGTGGCCGGCGATTTCTCCCGCCGCCTGGATCTCACGGGCAAGAAGGACTTCATGCTGCGCCTCGGCGAAGGCATGAACCGCTGGGCGGGGACCGTCGCCACGGCACTCGGCGAAGTCATGGGCATGATGTCCGCCCTGGCCCAGGGCGACCTCAGCAAGCGCATCGGCGGCCAGTATCAGGGCGACCTGGCGCGGCTCAAGGAAGACTGCAACAGCACGGCGGTGAAGCTGGCCGATACGGTCGGGCAGACCGCCAACGGCGTCGAGGCGATCCGCTCGGCGACGCAGCAGCTCGCCGGCGGCTCCCAGGATCTGTCGTCGCGCACCGAAGAGCAGGTGGCCAGCCTCGAGGAGATGGCCTCGGCGATCCGCCAGCTCTCCACCACGATCAAGCAGAGCGCGGAGAATGCCCAGCAGGCGAGCACGCTGGCGCTGGACGCGCGCAAATCGGCCGAAGGCGGCGGCGGCATCGCCACCGACGCCGTGGCAGCCATGGGCCGCATCGAGGAATCCTCCCGGCGCATCGGCGAGATCGTCGGCATGATCGACGAGATCGCCTTCCAGACCAACCTGCTGGCGCTCAACGCCGCGGTCGAGGCGGCGCGCGCCGGCGATGCCGGCCGCGGTTTCGCCGTCGTGGCGTCGGAAGTGCGCGCCCTGGCGCAGCGCTCCGGCCAGGCCTCCAAGGAGATCAAATCCCTGATCAGCAGCAGCGGCGAGCATGTCCGCCGCGGCGTGGAGCTGGTCAACAAGGCCGGCACCTCGCTCTCCGACATCGTCGGCGGCGTCAAGCGCGTCGCCGACATCGTCGCCGAGATCGCCGCCGCCAACCAGGAGCAGAGCACCGGCGTGGCCGAGGTGGAGAACACCGTCGGCCTGATGGAGCAGGTGACGCAGAAGAACGCCCAGCTGGTGGAAGAGTCCAGCAATGCGCTGTCGGCCGTGGACCAGCAGACCGAGGAGCTGGCCGCGCTGGTGCGCTTCTTCACCGTGACCGGCCAGCGGGACCTGCAGCGGGAGAAGGCCTACGCCACGCCGAAACCCCGCGACGCCCGCCCGCGCGCCACGGCCCGCGGCCTGCAATCGAAACTCACGCAGGCGCTGGGCGGTGAAGACGTCACGGAAACGGCCGATGGCCGCGAGACGCCGGCGCCGGCCGCCAAGTCGCACCTGCCGGCCGGGCCGCTCCGCCGCGCCCAGATGTCGACGGGCACGTCAGGCGAAAGCTGGGACGAGTTCTAGGCGCCTACGCCACCGCCGGCGACGAACCGGCGGCACCCGACAGTTCATCGGCGAAGTGGTGATTGACGTCGCGGTGGCCGGCTTCGTCGGCGCGCACCGCGATCACCACCTCCCGTAGCTTTGCGTCCGGCGCCAGGCCCCAATAGTCGATGGCGAGGCGCGGCGCCGGCAGGTTTTCATGCCGCCCAGCCTCGATCTCCGCCAGATACTGGGTGTAGCTGACAACAGCCTCTTCCTCGAAATAGCCGACGATCCGGTGCGCCGTGCGCGGCGCAAAGAGATACAGCACGAAGAAGCAATTGAAGAACACCCCCTGCACCAGCAGCACCAGCGCGCGCTCGAACCAGTTTGGCTGCGCCACCGCGATGAAAGTCATGAGATGCATGCGCTCGTTCTCGGCTTCGTCCAGCAGCGTCTTGATCCAGCCGCGGTCGTCCTGCATGCGCCGCAGACTCTTCAGGTGGTTCAGCATGCCGCCCACCATGCCCGGCACGGCGGCCACGGTCTCCAGCACCACGGCGCGATGGCCATAGCGCTTGGCGAAAAATGTATCGGCGAAGAAGCGCAGGAACCTGACAAAGAGGAAGGCGATGCGGTCGGACAGGCCAGACGGCTGGTGATGCCGGTTCAGATCGACGGCAGCGTTATGACGCGACATGAGAACCCCTCCCTGGTCGCTGATGCCTTTTAATCTGGGCATTTGCCGCGCCGGGGCAAGCCCGAATTCCGCCGCTACGGGTTGTCGCAGGGCCGCCTATTCGTGGGGCCGCAGCAGCGCCCGCGAGATGATATGCCGCTGGATTTCCGAGGTGCCGTCCCAGATGCGCTCGACCCGGGCGTCGCGCCACAGCCGCTCGACGCCCACCTCTTCCATCAGCCCCATGCCGCCGAAGATCTGCACCGTATGGTCGGTGACCCGCGCCAGCATCTCCGTGGCATAGAGCTTGGCCATGGCATAGTCCTGGTCCTGCACCGTGCCCTGGTCGCTCTTCCAGGCGGCCTGCAGCACCAGCAGATCGGCGGCGGCAATTTCCGTCGCCATGTCCGCCAGCTTGAAGCTGGTGCCCTGGAACTTGCCGATGGTCTGGCCGAACTGCTTGCGCGTCGCCGCCCATTGCGTCGCCTTGTCCAGCGCCCGCTGCGCGCGGCCGACGCATTGCGCGGCGACGGTCAGGCGCGTGGCGCCCAGCCAGGTGTTGGCGACATCGAATCCCCGGTGCTCCTCGCCCAGGATCTGGCTGACCGGCACACGGCAATTGGCGAACACCAGCTCGCAATGATGGAAGCCGCGGTGGGACACCGAGCGCGGTCCGAGCCGCACGTCGAGCCCCGGCGTGCCCTTGTCCACCAGGAACGAGGTGATGCGCTTCTTGTTGCCCTTTACCGTTTCCTCCACGCCGCTGGCGGCGAACAGCACGATGAAATCGGCGACATCGGCATAGGAGATGAAATGCTTGGTGCCGTTGACGACATAGACGTCGCCTTGCCGCTCGGCCCGCGTCTGCATGGAGCGCAGGTCCGAACCTGCATTGGGCTCCGTCAGCGCCAGGCATTCCACCCGCTCGCCGCGGATCGCCGGTTTCAGATAGCGGTCGATCTGCTCGCCCTTGCAGGCGCGCAGGATGTTCGACGGGCGCGCCACGGCGTACTGCAGGGCAAAGCCGGTGCGGCCCAGCTCCCGCTCCATCAGCGCCAGCGCCACATGATCGAGCCCGCCGCCGCCCAGATCCTCCGGCATGTTCGCCGCATAGAAGCCGGCCCGCAGCGCCTTGTCCTTGATCTGCCGGATCAGCTCCGGCCGCACCTTATCCGTGCGCTCCACCTCATCCTCATGGGGCGCCAGTTCCGCGTCGACAAACGCGCGCACGCTGTCGACGAGCATCTGTTGTTCCGAGGTCAGGCCGAATTGCATGGAAGGACTCCGCGGGCGGCAGCAGGCCCGGGAAATCTAGAGATTTCCGCTATTTCACCTTGGCTGCCAGCGGCATGGACGGGATGAATCCCGACATGGCACCGGATATTGCAACCTTGAACCACAGAGGCACAGAGACACAGAGGGTCACAGAGTAGAAAGAAAGTATTGCCGCAGATGAACGCGGATGAGCGCAGATATGCCGAGATTTGCAGAGAGGCCGTGCATCACCTGCACAGATGAATATCTTGCGCGCCTTCGGCGCGCAGGAACCCGTCAGCCGAGGCGGTGTGCCGCCCCCGATTTTCCAGGCTCGAAGCATCTGTGTTCATCTGCGTTCATCTGCGGCTAAACCTTATTGCTTTCTTCTCCGTGAACCTCTGTGTCTCTGTGCCTCTGTGGTTCAAAGCTGCAGGGCTCTACATATGATCCCGCGGAATCTTATGCTGCTTGCAGCGGCTGAAGATCCGTGCGCCGTCGGCATAGGCATCGATATCCGACTGCAGATAGAAATTATCCTTGTCGCAGGTCATGACAATCTTGGTGTCGAGCCGCGCATTCCAGTCGCCGCGGCGGAAGCTGTGGCTGGTGGTCACCGCCTCCCGCTTCGACAGGGGATCGCCCTCGACGACACTCATCTCCTTCGCCTTGCCATAGGCGACTTCGGTGCCGATGTCCTCGATGCGCGTCCAGCCGTCGTCGCGGGAGATGCGCACGGTGACGCGGCCGGTGGCGACATCCTGGTGAATCTCGCGAATGTCATGGCCGGGCACCAGCACGGTCGATGGCCGCGGGCGCGCCTGCTCCGCCGGCTCGAACGGTTCGACCACCTTCAGCGCCTCCTTGCGCAGGAACGGCAGCTCGATGGAGCTCTCGCCCGACTGCAGAGTCAGCGTCACCGGCTCCGGCGACGGCCAGACCAGCGGGAAATAGCTTGTCGACACCGAAATGCGGATGCGGTGCCCGGGCTCGAACTGATGGGCGATCTCGTTCAGCCGCACCCGGATCTGATAGCGCTGTCCGGGCACCAGCTTCGACGGCTCGGCCTGGCTCGCCCGTTGCGCCAGGTTCTGCAGGCCATAGGTCACCTTGGTGACCTGTCCGTCGGGCGCCACATCGCTCAGCCGCACCGCCACGAAGGCCAGCGGCCTGTCGACGGAAAGCTCCAGCCGCGCCAGCGGATCGCCCACCAGCAGGGCATGCTTCTCCAGCGGTGCTGAGTCGAACACCAGGGAGCCGGCATCGTCGATGCGCTGATCCAGCGGCATCTCCGGCGCCACCTTGCCCAGGCCATAGGGGCACCATTCGCCGCCGGCCAAGCCGGTGGTCTGCGGCGAACTGATCTTGAGCGCCGCCGGCGCGCCGGCCTTCGCCGACAGCCCGTCGGCATTGAGCGCCCAGGTCTGCCGTTCGATACCGGCTGAAGGCCATTTCTCCAGCGCGATCCAGCGACCGGGCCGCACATCATAGTGCGACTTCGGCGGCACATAATCCTGCAGCCAGAGGCGCAGCGCCGGGTCTTTCTCCACGCCGGTATCGATGCCCTTCAGCCAGCGGTCCCACCAGCGCTTGCATTCCTGCAGGAAGCCGATGGGCGGGCCGGGAATGCCGCGATAGGGATCCAGATGGCCCCAGGGTCCGGCGATGCCCTTGCAGTCCGGCCGGTTGAGATTCTCCACCAGCCGGAACACCGCCGCCGTATAGCCGTCGGCCCAGCCGCCGACCGCGAGGATGGCGGCCTTCAGCTTGCCGTAGTCCTCGCAGACCGAGCCATGCTGCCAGAACCCGTCGCGGCGCTGGTGCTGCAGCCACTTCGCCGGAAAGGCCTCGGCGATTTCCAGCCGCTTCAGCCACTGTTCCTTCCAGCCGGGCCCCACCATCTGGGGATCCGGCGGCACATTGGCCACGGAGAAAAAGGCGCCGCCCCAATCCATGTTATCGCTCAGCAGGCAGCCGCCCATGTAGTGCACGTCGTCATTATAGCGGTCGACGGTGGAGCACATGGTGACCACGGCCTTCAGCGCCGGCGGCTGACGATAGGCGGCCTGCAGTCCGTTGAAGCCGCCCCAGGAGATGCCGATCATCCCCACATTGCCGTTGCACCAGGGCTGCTTCGCCAGCCAGGCGATGATGTCGCAGGCGTCGTCCTGTTCCTGCTTCAGATACTCGTCATGGAGCAGGCCGTCGGAATCGCCGCTGCCGCAGATATCGACGCGGGCGCAGGCATAGCCGTTGGCGGCAAACCAGCCATGCATGGGTTCGTCGCCCAGCCGGGTGCCGTCGCGCCGCCGGTACGGAATATATTCAAGGATGGCCGGCACCGGCGCCGCATCGGCTTCATTGGGAATCCACAGCCGCGCCGCCAGCCGCCGGCCGTCGCTCATGGGAATCCATTGCAGCTCCACCTCGCGGAATTTGCCGTCGACGTCGCGATTGATCGTGGCGGTGGGGCGGGCGGCTTCCGGCATCAGCGTTCTCCCTTGGTCCGCACCGGCTTCTGCGTCCGGCGCGGGATTCAACCGTTGATTTCCGGGGCATGGAACCGGTCCGCACCCCATCTGTCAAATGGGTGCACGAAGGCGCGCGATGGCCCACGGGGGCAGCCCTTCCGGGGCGCGAAAGGAAGTTGGAACGCAGATGAACGCAGATTAGGAAGGGATGAACGCAGATGGATCCAACAGATCTTTCACGCTGTGCACGGCTGCAGGCCAATTTGATTGCGCGCCGAAGGCGCGCGGGAAACGTTACTTGAAGGGGATGCAACTATGACGACAACGTCCTCGCTGCATCGGCGTTCATCGGCGGAAATCCGCGTTTATCTGCGGTTTTCTTTTTGTCACCCCTTCAAGGCGTGACGCGGCGACGTTACCCGCCGATGCGGTGCGGCGCGACGGAAACGACCTTGAACGGCCGCGTCACGCCGTCATGCTCGGTGATCGAGACATACTCGCCGATGGCGAAGCGGTGATCGGCCAGGCGGTAGATCGGCTCATCGTCCTCCTCGCCGATCTCATAGGAGAAGGCCCATTGCTTGCCGCGGCTGTGGATCAGCAGCCCCTGCTCGTCGATGTCATCGGGTACGAAGCGCCGCACGTGGCAAAACAGCCGCACCGATGGCCAGGCCTTGGCGTCCAGATGGCCGTTCTTGTCCAGCGGCGCCACCAGCTCATAGCCGTGGCGCGGATTGCCGTCGGGCGAATCCTTGGTGCGCGCCAGTTCGAGCCGGATCTTCTGAAGATGTGCTGTCATTCCGATATCTCCGCTTTACCGCCAAATAAATGGATGGCGCAGCCGCGCGGTGCCTTGACCTGAATCAAATGCCGAACAGCCATCCGACGATCAGAAAGTAAACCAATAAACTCAAGATTGCCTGTATGACGGTGGCCACGGGGCCGCTGCCGAAGGCCGGATCGGTGCCCAGCTTGGACAGAAGCCACGGTAGCAAGAGGCCGCAAGTCGTGGCCAATGATCCCGCAATTAGGATGGTAGCGCCCACCGCCGATGCCAGGCGCATGTCGTGAAAGGCGACAAAGATGATCACCCAGGTGATGGCGCCGAGCACGGTGCCGATCAGGGCGCCGGTCGCCACTTCGCCGATGAGCATATGCACCAGCGGTCCATGAGGTTGAGAGAGCGCGCGCACCGCGACCGCTTCGGTCTGGGTGCCGATCGCGTCGGTGAGATAGATGATGGCAGGAATGAAGAACGCGACCGCCAATTGGCTCGCCAGCATCTGTTCGTAATGAGCCATGATGCTGGTGGCGATCATGCTGCCCGCAAGTCCGACGAACAGCCATGGCAGCCGGCCCCGCAGCCGGCGCCAGGGCGACGCCTCAGCGGCGATGCGCGCATGATCGACATGATGCACGATGCCTGCCAGGCGGCTGATATCCTCGGCATGCTCATGGCGGCTGATGTCGATGAGCGCCGCCGGCGGCACGCAGCCGAGCAGCCGTCCGGCGCTATCCGTGACCGGCAGGGCGGTCAGGTGATGCCGCCGCGCCAGCGCCGCGCCATGCTCCTGATCCATGGATTCAGGAACGGCCGGCAGTTCATCGCGCAGCAGCTCATTGACGGGCTGCGATGGTGGCGCCGACAAGACATCCGTCAGGCGGCAATGGCCCAGCGGCCGCCGCTCCCCATCGCACAGGAAGATCGGATCGACCAGATCGTAGCGCCGCTGGGCCAATCGCGCCTGGGTGTCGCCGGCGGTTTCGCCGGTGAAGGCGATGGGTATGTCATGCAGGATATGGAATCCGACTGTATGGCTGATGGGAATGGGAAAGTCCGACCGGGTTTTCGCCATGCTCGCGATCTCCGCAATCTGATTGGCCGTTTGCCGATGGGCCCTTGTCTTGTCGAGAAAGCGCAGCATGACATCGGCAGCCTTGATTGACATCAACGCGATTGCCGTAGCGGCGCGGCTATGGCTTTCTCGCTCTCCCCGGGGTCATGTGCCAAGAAGCCTGAAAGTTGCCGCGAAATGATCGATTCATGACCATCCGCAATCTGGATTCGCTGTTCCGGCCGCGCTCGGTGGCGCTGATCGGCGCCAGCGATCGCCCCGGCTCCATCGGCGCCATGGTGCTGCGCAATCTACGGGAAGGCGGCTTCAAAGGGCCGGTCTATCCGGTGAATCCCAAGCATGCAGAGCTTCAGGGATTGACGGCGTATCCGTCGCTCGCCGCGCTGCCGGATGCGCCCGATCTGGTGGTGATCGCCACGCCGGCACCGTCGGTACCCGCTTTGATCGCACAGGCCGCGACGCGCGGCACGAAGGGCGCCGTCGTGATCTCAGCGGGCTTCACCGGCGAACTGCGCCAGGCCATGCTGGCGGCGGCGCGGCCGCAGTTGCTGCGGGTCGCCGGGCCGAACTGCCTGGGCGTCATGGTGCCGCCGATCGGTCTCAATGCCAGCTTCAGCCATCTGCAGCCGGCGTCCGGCCGAATCGCTCTGGTCGCGCAATCCGGCGCCATCATTGCCTCGATTATCGATTGGGCGGCGCCGCGGGGGATCGGCTTCTCTCATCTGGTATCCCTGGGCGACATGGCGGATGTGGATTTCGGCGATATGCTCGACTATCTCGCGGCCGACGGGACAGTTACGGCGATCCTCCTCTATATGGAGCAGGTCACCCAGGCGCGGAAATTCATGTCGGCGGCGCGGCTGGCGGCCCGGTCCAAGCCTGTCATCGTCATCAAGCCGGGCCGCCATGCGGAAACGGCGCGAGCGGTAGCATCCCATACAGGTGCGATGGCCGGCGCCGATCTCGTCTACGACGCGGCCTTCCATCGGGCCGGCATGCTGCGGGTGCTGGAGCTGGAAGAGTTGTTCGACGCCGCGGAGACCGTGGCGAAATGCCGGGCGCCCCGCGGCGACCGGCTCGCCATCCTGACCAATGGCGGCGGCATCGGCATTCTCGCCACCGATGCCCTGATCGACCGCAAGGGCCATCTGGCGGAGCTCTCCGCGGAGACTCTGGCGCGGCTTGACGCGGTTCTGCCGGCGGCCTGGTCCCACGGCAATCCCGTCGACATCGTCGGCGACGCCGACGAGGCGCGCTACGGCGCCGCGCTCGACGCGCTGTTGAAAGAGCCGGGCGCGGACGGAGTCTTGGTCCTCAACTGCCCGACCGCTCTGGCGGCCGGCGCAAAATCCGCGGCGGCGATTGCCGGCCGGGCGGCGAGTGCGGCGGTACCTGTTCTGACCAGTTGGGTCGGTGGCGCGGCCGCGGCCGAGGCGCAACGCCTGTTCGCGGCCCGTGGCGTGCCCAGCTTCGATACCCCTGAGGATGCGGTGCGCGCCTTCATGCAGCTGGTGGAGTATCGCCGCAGCCAGGAGCAATTGATGGAGACGCCGGCGGCGCTGAGCGGTGCTGCGCCTCACGAGCCGGAGAAAGCTGCGGCGATCATCGGACATGCCCTTGCCGAAGGCCGGGACATGCTGACCGGCCCGGAGGCGATGACCGTCATCGGCGCCTTCGGCATTCCCGTGAATCCCATCTGGACCTCCACGACACCGGAAGAAACGGCAGCACTGGCGGCGAAGCTCGGCGGTCCGGTCGCGCTGAAGATACTTTCCCCTGACATCTCCCATAAGTCCGATGTCGGCGGCGTGATCCTCGATCTGGCGGGTGCTGTGGCGGTTGAGACCGCGGCGCAGCAGATGCTGGATCGCGTCCGCGCCATGAATCCTGTAGCGCGCGTCACCGGTTTCACCGTCGAGGCGATGGTGCGGCGGCCGCACGCCTATGAGCTCATCCTCGGCCTGATCGAGGACCGGCAGTTCGGCCCGGTAGTGCTGTTCGGGCAGGGCGGCGTGGCGACGGAACTGCTCGCCGACCGCGCCGTGGCGCTGCCGCCGCTCAATCTCAATCTGGCGCGCGATTTGATGGCGCGGACGAAGATCCACCGGCTGCTCCAGGGCTTCCGCGACCGGCCGCCGGCGGCGCTCGAGGCCATCGCAGCGGCGCTGATGCGCATCTCGGACCTGGCCGCGGCCCTGCCGGAGGTGGTGGAGCTGGATATCAACCCGCTGCTGGCCGATGCCTCGGGGGTGATCGCGCTGGACGCCCGGATCCGCGTCCGGCTGCCCGAGAAACCCGGCACAGCGCGCTTTGCCATCCGGCCCTATCCGCAGGAGCTGGAAGAGATTGTCACCGCCGGCGGCCGCCCGTTGCGCCTGCGGCCGGTGCGGCCGGAAGACGAGCCGGCCTTCCTGCGCGGTTTCGCCAAGCTCTCGCCGCACACCGTGCGCTTGCGCTTTTTCGCGCCGCTGAAGGAGATGTCCCACGCAATGGCGGCGCGGCTGACCCAGATCGACTATGAGCGGGAGATGGCGCTGCTGCTGACCGATCCCGATGCCGGCGGCGAGATCTACGGCGTGATCAGGCTGATGTCGGATCCCGACAACCTGCGCGCCGAGTTCGCCGTGGTGGTGCGCGACGACATGGCGGGGCAAGGGCTCGGCACCCTCCTGATGCAAAAGATCATCGCCTACGCGAAAGGCCGCGGCCTCGGCGAAATCTTCGGCGACGTGCTGGCCGAAAACGAAACCATGCTCGACCTCTGCCGGCGGCTGGGCTTCGCGGTGGCGCCGATGGCGGCGGATGGCGTGCTGCGGGTGACGCTGGGGTTGCGGTAGGCATCGCACGCCATCTTGAAGGCATGCATTATGTTGTCATCCCGGAAACCGCGCTTCAGCGCGGTTGTCCGGGACCCATGAACACGAAACCATCCAGCCTCCCCAACCGCTGCCCGGTGTTCATGGGTCCCGCACAATCTCGCTGCGCGAGATTTGCGGGATGACAATTTTTGGGATCGCTGGAAACCTTGAACAATGGGAACACACTCCCATATGCATCCAGCCGAATTCTCGCTCCCGCTCTCGATGTTGAACATTGTGTATCTGAATACGGCATACGCCCACGCTTGACGGCGCCTGTCCGCGCGCGAATTTTTTCGCCAGCAGTCGATCCGCGAGAGGACGTGATTCCCTTGCATGGGGTCGTTCCGCAAAATCAGGGTCCCCTATATCCGAACTCGCGGATGCCCGGGAATCGCCTGCGGAATCAAATACTTGGCGGCGGAATCGATCGTCCGGCCTACCTTGCAACCCCTTGCGATGATTGACGATTTCCAGCGGAAAATAGCGAAAAATACACAGCCGCTGGAGCCAGCTTCCCCTACGAGCCCACGCGGTATTTGTTCGCGTAGTGCTTGCCCAGCAGCTTGCGGTTCTGCGCCGTGATCCGCTTGTTGGCGCCGGCGCCGGGCACGTGACCCTGTTCCCGCGCCGGTTTGGGGCCGTGGGTCTGCTTTGTCTTACGCTGCTTTGCCTTAGCCATCGCGCCCCTCACAGATTGTCCCGCGGGAAATCCATCGACCAGTTGCGGGTGAAGATTTTGTTGCCGCCCTCATAGGCGTCGATCGTTGCCTCCAGGTGGAATTTCTCTGCCGTGCAGGTCACCCGCGTGTGGCTCTCCGTGCGGATGCGCCAATCGCCGCGCTCACGGCCCATGCCGAAATTCGTCCAGGTGGTGGCACTGGCGGGATCGTCGCCGGTGACCTGATGATACACCTCGCCGGTTTCATGCAAGGTCATGTTGATCTCAGGCAGATGCTGGCTGCCGCCGTCCCGCGGCAGGAGCACGGTGGTGGTGCCGGCATGGAGGTCGCGGGTGACAACGCGGTTGGTCGTGCGGCCGGATGCGATCTCCGTCATGGGCGTGGGCGCGCCGGTCTGCGGCTCGGCGAAGGCGCGCAGCCTGGCATCTTCGGGCCGGGGCGGACGGACCGGCAGGGAGAGGCTGCTGCCTCCCGCTGTCACCGTCAGCTCGGTCGGGGTCGGCGATGGCCAGAGCACCGGCCAGTAATGGTTGGAGATGGAGACGGCGATGCGGCTGCCTGGTGCAAAGGCATGGGCGATGTCTTCCATCTGCAGCCGGATGCGATACTCCTTCCCGGGCACCAGCGGCGTCGGCTGCTCATGGCTGTCGCGGTGGGCAAGGTTGAGAACGCCATAGGTGACCCGCGTGGAGCGGCCGTCGGCAAACACCTCGTTCAGCCGCACGGCGATCAAGGCCTGTGGCGCGTTGGCCGACAGCGTCAGCTCCACGACAGGCGCTCCGAGAATCTCCAGCCGCGCCGGCAGCGGATCGCCGGTGAAGACGACCGAGCCGCCGTCATCCTCCCGCTGGTCGGCGGCGAATTCCGCGCCGTCGCCATAGCGGCCGATCTCGCCCGCGGCGAGGCCTGTTGTCAGCGGCGATGACACGATGACCTTTGCCGCTTTGCCCGGCTTCTCGTCGAGCCGGCCGGCGATTGAGATGCAGGCGCTGCCACTGCAGCCGCGGCGACGGCCAGCTTTCCTCCGCCACCCAGCGGCCCGCGCGCTCGGGATAATTTACGGCGGGCGGCACGCTCTCCTGCATGCAGACCCGCAGCATCGGCTCATCCATGATGCCGGTGTCCTTGTCCCTCAACCAATGATCCCACCAGCGCAGCGCCTCCTGGAACCAGCCGATCGCCGGGCCCGGCTGGCCATTCTGCGGGAAGCTGTGGGCCCAGGGGCCGATCAAGCCCTTGCGCGGCCCGCTCAGCCCGGCCAGCAGCCGCGGGATCGAGACGCAGTAATTGTCGGCCCAGCCATTCACGGCATAGACCGGGATCTTGATCTTGCTGAAATCCTGGCAGACCGAGCCATGCTGCCAATACCCGTCACGGCGCTGATGCTCGAGCCAGGGAATGATCCAGGGCTGCAGGTTTTCCAGCCGCTGCATCCACATTTCGCGCCAGCGCTCGCCGACGATTTCCGGATCGGGCGGCGTCGACACATGGGCGAACATGACGCCGCCCCAATCGACATTATCCTTCGTCATGCAACCGCCCATGTAATGCACGTCGGTGGCGTAGCGGTCGTCGGTGGAACCCATGGTGATGATCGCCTTCAACGCCGGCGGCTGCAGCGCCGCCAGTTGCAGCGAATTGAACCCGCCCCAGGACATGCCATGCATGCCGACGGCGCCGCTGCACCAGGGCTGCTGGGCGAGCCAGGCGATCACTTCAACGGCGTCGTCCTGCTCCTGCTGCGCATATTCGTCACCGATCAAACCGTCGCTGTCGCCCGTGCCCCTGATATCGACGCGGATCGCCCCATAGCCGTGGCCGGCGTAGTAGCTCTGCATCGGCGTGTCCCGCGCGCGCATGGAATCGCGCTTGCGGTAGGGCAGGTACTCCAGCAGCGCCGGCACGGGATTTTTCTCCGCATCCTCCGGCAGCCACAGCCGCGCGGCGAGACGCGTGCCATCGCGCAGCGGGATCCAGATATTTTCGACAAGACGGATTTTATGCGGATAGCTCGTTACGACTTTTGCGCTCACGCTGTTTTCCTCCCCGGGGCGGCATTCCTTATCACGGCGATGCCGGGGAATCGATGGCGTGCCGTATGACGGCTGGATTTGTGTCACACCGGCGAAACACCTGCGCCGTTGCGTGGAAGCCTGTGTTGCGCTAGCAACGCGCGCTTGGCTCCAAAAAAGAAACGCGTGAACTTGGGAGGAACAGATGCAGCGTAAGAGTTTCCGTCTGCCGCGGATCGCCATCGCGGCGCTTGGCTTCATGGCCGCCGGTCAGGTTGTCGCCGATGATGCCGTGCTGGAGCGCGGCCGCTATCTCGCCAACAGCATCGCCGCCTGCGGCAATTGCCACACGCCCCAGGGACCGGATGGCCCAATCGCCGGCATGGAATATGCCGGCGGCATGGTGATCGACATGGCAGGCCTGTTCACTGCCAATGTGGCGAATATCACGCCCGACATGGACACCGGCATCGGCGGCTGGACCGACGAACAGATCGCCAAAGCTATCCGCGAAGGCCTGCGGCCCGACGGCTCGCTGATCGGACCGCCAATGCCCTTCGGCATGTACCGCAATATCTCGGACAGCGATATCAAGGCGCTGGTCGCCTATGTCCGTAGCGTGACTCCCGTGAAGAACAAGGTGGCGAAATCCACCTTCCAGATTGCGCTGCCACCGGCCTATGGCCCGCCCATCGAGTCGGTGCCTGACGTGCCGCGCGACGACAAGGTTGCCTATGGCGCTTATCTCGCCGGCCCGCTCGGCCATTGCATCGAATGCCACACGCCCATGGGCGCGGGCGAGATGCCGGACTTCGCCAACAAGCTCGCCGCCGGCGGCATGGAGATTCCCGGCCCCTGGGGCATTTCGATCACCGCGAACATCACGCCCGACAAGAAAACCGGCATCGGCAATTGGAGCGACGCCGACATCAAGAAAGCGATCACTGAAGGCGTGCGCCCCGACGGCAGCCGCATGGCGCCGCCGATGCCCTACGGCTTCTATCACAACCTCAGCGCCGAGGACCTGGACGCCATCGTCGCCTATCTCCGCTCCTTGCCGCCGATCGAGAATGCGGTGAGGTAGGGCGGGCTAGGCGGTGTTAATCTGAAGCATGGCATCGGCTGAAGAAGCGCGAAAGGACCGGGCGATCGGCGCTCTGCTGGGGTTGGCGGTCGGTGATGCCGTCGGCACGACGCTCGAGTTTAAGGGGCGGGACCAGCTTCCGCCGCTCGCGGATATGGTCGGCGGCGGCCCGTTCCATCTCAAGCCAGGCGAATGGACCGACGACACGAGCATGGCTCTCTGCCTCGCCGACAGCCTGCTTGCCTGCCGGGTGCTTGATGAAGCTGATCTCATGCGCCGGTTTGTCGATTGGTGGCAGGACGGCCAAAATTCTCATAACGGTATGTGCTTTGATATCGGCATCACGACGGCGAATGCGCTAACCAGCTTCAGGCGAACCGGAAACCCGCTTGCCGGCAGCAGCGATCCCCGCGCTGCGGGCAACGGCTCACTCATGCGCCTCTCTCCGGTCTCGATCCGCTGGCATCGGAGTAAGGAGCAGGCCGTCACAGCGGCGCGAAAACAAAGCCTCACGACTCACGGCGCCGCCGAGGCTGTTGACGCCTGTGCCTACTATGCGGAACTGATTGTCGACGCTATCGCCAGCGGCGATGCGGCGTCTGTGCTGTCGCCAAGGCCATTCACGGGAGAGCCGGCCATCGAGGACATTGCCCAATGCGGGTGGCGCGGCAAGCGACGGGATCAGATATCGTCTTCCGGTTATGTCGTTCACACCTTGGAAGCGGCGCTCTGGAGTATCGGCCAGAACGACAATTTCGAAACGGCGATTTTGACGGCGGCAAATCTGGCCGACGATGCGGATTCGGTAGCAGCCGTCACGGGCCAGCTAGCGGGCGCAATCTGGGGCGCTTCGGCAATTCCAGAGCATTGGACTGCCAAGTTGGTTTGGCATGACAAGATCCGCGGCTTGGCGGATGCCTTGTATCAGCTCGATATGCCCGGCGACTGAATGCCGCTAGAACCGCCGCAACTCGTCCGGCCGGAATTCGTAGCCCGGCGTCTTGAGGGGCTGGCCGTCAGCGATCTCGAACCAGGCGCCGAGTTCGGGGGTTGGCGTATTGTTGAGCACGTAGATGCCGCGGGCGGGCATGCTGCCCTGGACCAGGAGCACGAGCCGCTGGCCGGATGCGTTCACCGCCATGTCGGCGATGATCATGGCGTGGCCGGGCTGCCCGGCGCGTATGAAGACGTCGCCTATCTCGGCATCGCGCAGCGATGAGACCGGCTGCAGCTCGTGCGCCAGCGAGCGCGTGCTGGCGAAGCCGAACAGCAGATCGAGATAGCGGCGCAGATCGCTGTGACCGGCGCCCCGCGGCTTCTCGCTGGCCAGCGTGATCCCGGCACCCTCCTGCCGCGGCGTCGCGCCCCGGCTGTAGGCGGAAAACGGATAGCGCTCGCTGTTGACGAGATCGAAACCGATCGCGCCCAAGAGACCGCGGCTATAGAGGAACTCGGCCCGCAGCCGCATGACCGCGTCGGCGCATTGCTGGAGATCGGATGTGCCGGTGTCGATGTCGACCATGGCGGCGATGATCGACTGATCCACCAGCGGCCGCCCGTCATGGAGCAGGACCGCCGTTCCCGCCGGCGCCAGCGGTAGGCGCCGCAGCCAGCCGGCAAAACTATCTGCTGTTACGGGTGCGCGCTGGAATCCCGCGGGCGGCGGCAGAGCGGTTTCGATGTCGCGGACCGGCTCTTCGGACAGCCAGGGATATTCGGCCGCGACCGCGCTTGCTGCGGGCAATGCAAATGACAAACCCGCAAACAGAGCGGCCGCGAAGACCCGGATATTCTTCAACTGCATGGCGGGCAATCTACAGGGCCCGCGGGCGGATTCTCCAGACATCCTGCATATATTTGATTTATCTACCGAATATTCCAGTTCTCGACGGCTTGCATTGACGTGGCGGGCGGCTAGAGTGATCGCAACGCTGCGCCAGTCAGCGCCGGGAGGCTGAAGAGAACGAGAAATCGACGGGATCGAGGCAGGGCGGGATGCAATGCCCCGATGATCCCTGGCGTGAAAACCGGCGCAGCGAAAAATCAGTTTGCACGACAACGTCGCTAGGACAGAGGAGCAGTGAGAATGATCAAACGTTTTGTCATGGCCGCAATCGCGGTCGGCATGATGGCCGCCCCGGCCTTCGCCGCGGATCTCGGCGGCAAGGTCCTGAAGGTGGGCTCGGACACCACCTATCCGCCGATGGAAACCGTCGACGAGGCCACCGGCCAGATCGTCGGCTTCGATGTCGACGTGATGAACGCCATCTGCGAGCGGATCAATTGCAAGGCCGAGTTCGTCACCACGGCGTGGGACGGCATCTTCGCCGCCCTGCAGCAGAGCCAGTTCGACATGGTGGTCTCCGGCGTCTCCATCACCGAGGAGCGCGACAAGGAGATGGATTTCAGCGATCCCTACATCGTCGTCAGCCAGGCGATTCTCCTGCGCGTCGCCGACAAGGCGCTGACTATCGAAGACTTCAAGAAGGGCCGCAAGCTCGGCGCGCAGACCGCCACCACCAACGCGACGTTGGGCGAGGAGCTGGTCGGCCGCGAGAATATGAACCTCTATGATACCTTTGCCGCCGCCGTCGCCGCGCTCAAGAACGGCGATGTCGATGGCGTGATCATCGACGGCACCTCGGCGGTGGCTTATGAGCAGGAATTCGCGGGCGAGCTGGTCGTCGGCATCACCGGCCTGCAGTCCGATCCCCTCGGCCTGGTCTTCCGCGAAGGCGATCCGCTGCGCGATGCCTTCAATGAAGGGCTGAAGGCGATCAAGGATGACGGCACCCTGGATAAGCTGGTCGGCAAGTATTGGGGCAAGACCTCGTAAGCTTGCCGGCGGCGGCAAGCGTGCTTTCGGGCCCGCCGCGCCGCCGCTTCGCAATCGATGGAGATGACGATGAGACGTGCCCGGATCGACCACACTCCGGGCACGTTCTCTTTTCGTAAGACTGACACCGCGTATTGCCGAGGATAGCGGGAAAACGCCATGCAAGCCCTGAAGAGCATCCGGCCCAGCAATCTCGTCATCCTCTTCGCCTCGCCGTTCCTGGTCTATCTCTTCTTCGTGTCGTCGGATTACCTGCGTTCGCTGCGGGCGATCCTCGGCATCGAAGACAATGCGCTGCAGCAGTTCATCACTTACTTCGTCCTGCTGGCGATACTCGTTCTCGGGCTGGCCGCGCCGGTCCTGCGCTATCTCGACAAGCTCGAAACCGATCCCTGGCGGTTGCGCGGTTGGGCGGCGGCGCTGCTGTGCCTGCTCGTCGCGGTCTATGCCGCCTTCTGGCTGGATATGTCGGCGTTCGTGAATTCCGTGGTCTCCAACAGTGTCGACCCCTTCACCTCGACACTGATCGTGCCGGCCAAGACGCCCCGGCAGCTGACGCCGGAAGCGCTGATTTACTGCCTGGATTTCCTGCGGTCCTGCATCAAGATCTACATCGCCGTCGCCGCGGCGCTGACGGCGCTTGCATATTTCGCGGGCCGTCGCGCCGGCGGCCGTTCCCCGGCATCGACCGCCTTCCTGCTGCTCGCCATCATCAACGGCGCCGGCGCTTTGTATATGCTGCTATTCGCCTATGTGGGCTTTGCCGCCGGCCTGGCGGTCACGCTGCGCGCCGGCACTTTCGGTTATATCGGCGCCGCGATCCTCGGCCTGATCTGGACCGGCCTGCGCATGCTGAAGCCGAAGCGCTGGACTCTTGTCGGCCTGGCCGCGCTCAGCGTCGTTTTGATCGCCGGTTCGGCATATCTATTCTCGCAGCCAACCGACACCTTTGTGCTGGTGGGAACGCTCGAAAAGCAAATGGCCATCGTCAAGGGCACGCCCGAGGGATTGGTGGATGCCGTCAAGAGCGGCAGCTATGAAGGCGGCTCCGGTCAGCGAATCCAGACGCGCAGCGCCGTCAATGTGGAAGAGGCGCTGGAACTGATAAAGGCTGGCGACAAGGTTTCGTCTACCTTCATTCCGGAAGCACTGGCGCCGGCGGACTTGCCGGTCATCTGGCGCGTCACGTTCCTTCCCGACAAATACAAGCTGCCGGGCGTAGCGCTTGGCATTGTCGGCGTATTCATCACGATACTGATCCTCGGCGGCTTGCTCCATGGCCGGCATCCGATGGCGATCGCCGCCGATTTCTTCATCGACATCGCCCGCGGCATACCGATGCTGGTGATCATCCTCTATGTCGGCTTTCCGCTCGCCAGCACGCTGAAGGACTCCACCGGCGGCTATGTCGACCTGCCGAACCTGACGCGCGGCATTGTCGCGCTGTCGATCGGTTATTCCGCCTATATGGCGGAAATCTTCCGGGCCGGCATCGAGGCCGTGCCAAGGGGCCAGATCGAAGCGGCGCGCAGCCTGGGCCTCAAGAACTGGCAGGTGGCGCGGCTGATCGTGCTGCCGCAGGCGCTGCGGGTGATCATCCCGCCGCTGGGCAATGAGTTCATCGCCATCCTCAAGGATACTTCGCTGCTGACGCTGCTGTCGGTGCGCGACGTGCTGCAGCGGATGCGGGAATTCCAGTCGGCCTACTTCCTGGTGTTTCCGCCGTTCAATACGGTGGCCATCGTCTACGTCTTCCTGACTTTGTCCGCGGCGAGTGCGCTGCAATGGATTGAGCGTCGCTACAGTGTCAAAGCCCATTGAAGTTCTCCGCGAGCTGAGCGCGCGGGCGCGTGCGATCCGGCTGCCGGCGGATTTCACGATTGGCGCGGCGACGGCGGCTTATCAGATCGAAGGCGCCGTTGCCGAGGATGGCCGGGGCGAGAGCGTCTGGGACCGCTTCACTCATACGCCCGGCACGATTGCCGACGGCCAGACCGGCGACATTGCTTGCGATCACTATCACCGGTGGCGCGAGGATCTCGCGCTGATGAAGCAACTGAACCTCAATGCCTACCGCTTCTCCATCGCCTGGCCGCGGATCATTCCGGAGGGGCGGGGCAAGGCCAACGAAGCGGGGCTCGCTTTCTATGACCGGCTGGTGGATGGGCTGCTGGAGGCTGGCATCACCCCCTTCGTCACGCTCTATCACTGGGACTTGCCGCAGACCTTGCAGGACGAGGGCGGCGGCTGGCTGCGGCGCGGCGTCGTCGACGACTATCTGGCCTTTGCCGATGTGGTGACCCGGCGGCTTGGCGACCGGGTCAAGCATTGGACCACATTCAATGAGCTCTGGACCTTCACCTGGTGGGGTTATGCCTTCGGCGAGGATGCGCCGGGCCTGAAGCTCGGCGCCAAAGGCGCGCTCGCCGCCGGCCATCATGCGCTGATCGCCCATGGCAAGGCGGTGCCGCTGATCCGCGCCAACGTGCCGGGCGCGAAGGTCGGCATTGTGCTGGACCTCAACGCCTCGACGCCGGCAAGCGGCCGGCCGGAGGACATTGCGGCCACGCGCCGGTTCGATGGCTGTCAGAACCGCTGGTATCTCGACGCTCTATTCCGCGGCGCCTATCCGACCGATATGCTCGAGGTCTATGCGGGCCTGACACCCGACATCCGCGGCGGCGATATGGCGGCGATCGCCGCACCGATCGATTATCTGGGCATCAATGTCTACCGCCGCTCCGTCATCGCCGACGGCGCCGATATGCCGCCGGTGAATTTCACCCGGATCAAGCCACCGGGCGTCTACACGACGATGGGTTGGGAAGTCTATCCGCCGGCGCTCTATGACATCCTGGCTTATGTGCAGGACAATTATGCGCCGGGCGACCTTTACATTACGGAGAACGGCGCCGCCTTTGCCGATGACGTCGGCCCGGATGGCGCCATTGTGGATTGGGATCGCGCGCGCTACATGGTGGCCCATCTGGAACAGGCCGCGCGGGCGATCCAAGCGGGCATCCCGCTGAAGGGCTATTTCGCCTGGACGCTGATGGATAATTTCGAATGGGCCTGCGGTTTCAGCCAGCGCTTTGGGCTGATCCATGTAGAGTATGAGACCCAGCGGCGCCGGGTGAAGCTGAGCGGCGAGGTTTTCGCCGAAGTCGCCGGCGGCGTGAAACAGCCGCTGCGCCAGGCCGTTTGAACGGACAGAGATCGAGTAAGGCAGGAAATGACCGGACAGCCCAAACCCGCAATCTCCGCCATGGCGGCTTTCGAGAAGGCGCCACCGATGTTTTCGGCCGCCGACCTCCAGACAATTGCGGTCGAACGCTTCGGTCTGACGGGAGAGATTGCGCCGCTGGTCAGCGAGCGGGATCAGAATGCGCGGGTGAAAACGTCTGATGGCGACTATGTGCTGAAAATCGCCAATCTGGGCGAGGACCGCTTGGCGCTGGAATTCCAACAGGCGGTGCTGGCCCATCTGGCAACCGTGGCGCCGGAGCTGGGCGTGCCGCGCATCCGGCCGGCGAAGAGCGGCGAGGGGATCGTCACCTGGCCGTCGGCGGATGGCCGCGATGCCCATCTGGTGCGCGCGGTGAGCTTTCTGCCGGGCCGGCTGTTAAGCGCCGTGCCGCGCACGACCGGCTCTGCTGGAGAGCCTGGGCCGTTTCATGGGCCGGCTGTCGCGGGCGCTGCAGGGCTTCGGTCATCCGGCGGCGCATCGGCCCGATTTCCTGTGGAATCTGGACAATGCCGAGGCCTGTCGCGGCTATATCGCCGACATCGCCAAGGCCGAGAACCGGGCGCTGGTGGAGCGGGTGTTCGCGCGATACCAGTCGCAGGTGAAGCCGCGCCTGCCGCGGCTGCGCGCCGCCGTGATCCATCACGACGCCAACGACAACAACATCATCGTCGATGCGGCCGACGCCGGCAAAGTCACCGGCCTGATCGATTTCGGCGACATGCTGTTCGGCCGCCAGATCAACGAGCTTGCCGTCACGCTCGCCTATGCCCTGCTGGACATGCCCGATGCGATCGCCACCGCGCGCCCATTGATCCGCGGCTATCATGCCGAGTTCCCGCTGACGGAAGACGAGCTTGCCGTGCTGTTCGATCTCGTTGCCATACGCCTGGCGATGAGCGTCTGCATCTCCTCACGGCGGGCGAAGCAATATCCCGACAATGAGTATCTGCTGATCTCGCAGAAGCCGGCCTTCGAGATGCTGCGGCGGCTGGACGGGATGAATCCGCATTTCCTGCATTTCGCCGCGCGCGAGGCGGCCGGCCTGACGCCGGTGCCTGCCCATGATGCCGTTGTTGCCTGGCTGAAATCGCCTGATTGCAAGCCGGCTTCCGTTCTGCCATTCGACATCGGCCGCGCCGGACGGATTGTCATTTCGCTGCAAGCCGGCGCGCCGGGCATGGAGCATGCGGCGGACCCCCACGCCTATTGGAATTGGCTGAAGGGAAAGATGGCGGCGGAGGGCGCGCTCTACGCGCTCGGCCTCTATGGCGAGGACCGCAATTGCTATGCGGGTGAGCAGTTCAAGACCGACGCGCCGGAGATGCGCTCAGTCCATACGGGCATCGATCTCTTCATCGAGGCGGAAACGCCGCTGCATGCGCCCCTGCCGGGCCGCGTGGTCAGCGTCGTCGACAATGCCATTGCCTATGACTACGGCCCCACGGTGGTCCTGGAGCATCGTGCCGGGGCTGATGGGCCTGCGTTCTATACGCTCTACGGCCATCTGTCGCGGCGCACGCTGGAGACGGTGGCCGCGGGACAGAGCGTCGAGGCGGGGCAGGTGATCGGCTATATCGGCGACCCCAGCGTCAATGGCAACTGGGCGCCCCATGTGCATGTGCAGATCATGACCGATCTCATGGGCAAGAGCGGCAATTTCGAGGGCGCCGGCGAGCCAAGCCGCTGGGGGATCTGGAGTTCCATCTGCCCGGATACGAACCTGCTGCTGCGGCTCGACGAGGCGACGTTCCGTACCGATCCGGCGCCGCCGGACGTGCTACTCAAGAAGCGCGCCGATTTGCTTGGCCCATCGCTCAGCATCAGCTACCGCAAGAAGCTGAAGATCATCAGGGGCAGGGGCGCCTATCTCTATGACCATACCGGCCGCGCCTATCTGGATTGCGTGAACAACATCTGCCATGTGGGGCATAGCCACCCGAAGGTGGTGGAGGCGCTGTCGACACAGGCGGCAATCCTCAATACCAACACCCGCTACCTGCACGACACGATCCTGGCCTATGCCGGGCGCGTCGCCGCCACCATGCCGGACCCGTTGCGAGTAGTGTATTTCGTCTGCTCGGGGTCGGAGGCCAATGAGCTGGCGCTGCGGCTGGCGCGCACGGCGACAGGACGCAAGGACATCATCTCCGTCGATTGGGGCTATCACGGCAACACGCAGGCCCTCGTGGATATCAGCCCCTATAAATTCAACCGCAAGGGCGGCGCCGGAAAGCCCGAGCATGTGCATATTGCCGATATCCCCGATCCCTATCGCGGGCCGCACAAGGGCTATGGCGAGGCGACGGGCCGCGCCTATGCGCAATCGGTGGCGGCGCGGATTGCCGATGTGCAGGGGCGCACCGGCGCAGGGCCTGCGGCCTTCATCGCGGAGTCGATCTCCGGCTGCGGCGGGCAGATCGTGTTCCCCGACGGCTATCTGCGCCATGCCTTCGATCTCGTGCGCGCGGCCGGCGGTCTCTGCATCGCCGACGAAGTGCAAGTGGGTTTCGGCCGCGTGGGCGACGCCATGTGGGCCTATCAGCCCCAGGGCGTGGTGCCTGATATCGTCACGCTGGGCAAGCCAATGGGCAACGGCCATCCCCTGGCGGCGGTGGTCACGACACATGCCATCGCCGAACGCTTCGCCAATGGCATGGAGTATTTCAACTCCTTCGGCGGCAATCCCGTGTCCTGCGCCGTCGGCATGGCGGTGCTCGACGTGATCGAGCAGGAAGGCCTGCAGCGGCGGGCCTTCGAAACCGGCAACTATCTGCTGGAGCGATTCCATGACATGCAGGCGCGCCACGATCTGATCGGCGATGTGCGCGGCCGCGGCATGTATCAGGGCATCGAACTGGTGCGCGACCCCGGCACATTGGAGCCCGCGACATCGGCAGCCGGCGACGTGATCAACATCCTCAGGGATCGCGGCGTGCTGCTCAGCACCGACGGGCCGTTTGACAATGTGCTCAAGCTCAAGCCGCCGATCGTCTTCGGCCGCGAGGAGGCCGACATCCTCTGCGACGAGCTTGAACTGGCGCTGGAGCAGGTCGGAAGCGCGCGGCGGTAAAGGATTCCGCAATCTCGATTGCCAATTCGTAGCGCTGCTGTGAACGGATTGTAACGGCGGAGCCGCTGTGCATTCGCGGAAATCATCGTAGCGCGGCTGCTATCGAAACCATGCCGCAACGGCATTTCAGCTATCGTCTCCCTGTCATCAGGATGCAGCGTCGAATGAGCGATGCTGTCGAGGACAAGGACGATGCGCCACAGCGATCTCAAGATGCGACTGCCTTATGTCCTGCGGACTGGTTCCGCCGGTGTGGGTTTTGTCAGCCGGAGATTGCTGGTGGGCACGGCCGTTATCCTCGGCGATTTGGTTCTGCTCGGCGTTCTCCTGTACTACGGCGGCGTCTTCGATCTCTGAAGACTTATCCGTCCCAGACTTCCCTGTCCCCCAACCTCCCCCACTTCGCCCCGCATGACCGCGGGGCGTTTTTTTTGCGCGGCGGCGAGTGTATTCGCGCCGGAACGAAACATTGGCGCAAGAGATCGGGACTGCTCTCAGTAAGCCCGCTTGATTTCATTCAATCATTCCGGAAATCAACGTTAACTTGTTAACAATGATTGACGCGTAATATTCGTCACTGAGCACTATGCCTTTGTCGCGTATTTGTATAGCATGCTGCTCAACTCCGGCAGGCCAACAAGGCCGAATGAACCGGAACGTCGTGGGAGTGGAAAATGCTGGCTTTGATCGGGACCCGGTCCACGGGCTGGACCAAGACTCCAAGTGCAATCACGGTGCGCCCCTCGCTGCGGTCCGTGGCCGCGGCAATTGGTTGGGGTCTTACCATCGCGGCCTGCACCATGGTGGCGCAGGCAGTCGCCGTGCTCGGCTCGCTCTACGCCGCGGGCGTGGTCTCTCTCTAGTTCGCTTCGGTGCTGCGGCATCCTTTCGCAGGGATGCCGAACACGATCGCCTAGTCAACGGGTTGTCGTGACTCGGGCCGGGCCGCTAGATTGCGGCCGCCATGGCCAGCCCCCCTCATCCTTCTGCGACATTGCCGTCGCTTTCCATTGCGGCCAGCGGCCTGCTCTGGGGCCTCTGGTGGATTCCGCTAAGGCAGGTTGAGGCGGCCGGGCTGCAGGGCGCCTGGGCCAGCATCGTCATCTTCGGCCTTTGCGCGGCGCTGACCTTGCCGCTGGCCTGGCGCGGCCGCCGGCCGAACAGCGCCGAATTCCGCAACCTCCTGATCATGGGCGTGATGTCCGGCGTGACGCTCGCGCTCTGGAACTTTGCGCTGCTGACCGGCAGCGTGGTGCGCGTGACCCTGCTGTTCTATCTGGCGCCGGTTTGGGGCACGCTGTTCGGATTCCTGTTCTTCCATTTGCCCTTGCGCGGCTTCCGCGTGCTGACCATCGCCTTTGGCTTTGCCGGCGCGGTCATCCTGCTGGGGCTGGAGGGGTTGGGCTCGGCGCCGCTGTCCCTGGCCGATGGCGCGGCGCTGATCTCCAGCATCGCCTTCGCTTTGACCGCGACCTATTCGCGCAAGCTGGGCGGCAGCATCACCGGCTGGCAGAAGACCTTCGTATCGGGGCTCATGGGCGCGCTGTTCGCCGTTCCCTTGCTGGCGCTGCCGATTGCGGCGGGGACGCCGCCGTCGCCGGCCGTCATCGGTTCGGCCGCCCACTATCTGCTGATCTGCATGCTCTGGCAGGTATTGCTCGCCTGGCTGGTCATGTGGGGCAGCGGGTTTGTCGAGCCCGGGCGCGTCACCGTGCTGCTTCTGCTGGAAGTCGTCGGCGCCGCCGTCAGCGCCGCCATCCTGACCGACGAGCCCTTCGGCTGGCGCGAGATCCTGGGCTGTTTTTTCATTGTTGGCGCCGGCCTGATCGAGGGTTTCGACGAGATCAAGGCCAGCCGGACCGCGGATCAGAAATCCGCCTGACGCCGCCGCTTGCCAACGGCCGCGGCAGCGTGGTTTCCTGACCGGAAAGAGAAAATCCGCCGGCGAGGGGAGGCAAGCGTCATGGGCAAGCTGAGCCGCAGCTATGTGCATGGCGGCAGCGAGAAGCCGCTGATCGGCCAGACATTGGGCGAATACTTCGATGCGGCCGCACGGCGCTGGGCCGATTGCGATGCGCTGATCGTGCGGCAGCAGAATCTGCGCTGGACCTATCGCGAGCTGCAGCAAAGGGTCGACGGCTTCGCGGCCGGGTTGCTGGCGCTCGGGCTGCAGCCCGGCGACCGCATCGGCATCTGGTCGCCGAACAATTCGGAATGGGTGATCACCCAGTTTGCCACGGCGAAAGCCGGGGTCATCCTCGTCAATATCAATCCGTCCTACCGGCTGGCCGAGCTGGAATATGCGCTGAACAAGGTCGGCTGCAAGGCGCTGATCACCGCCACGGCGCTGAAGAGCAGCGACTATATCGCCATGCTCAACGAACTGGCGCCGGAGCTGGCGAGCTGCCGGCCGGGCCAATTGCGCGCCGCCAAGCTGCCGGACCTGCGCACGGTGATCCGCATCGGCGGGCCGTCGCCGGGCATGCTTGCTTTCGAGGATGTGGCCGGGTTGGGCACGGATGCCGAACGCCAGAGGTTGCGTGAGATTGCCGCTGAACTGCAGTTCGACGATCCCATCAACATCCAGTTCACCAGCGGCACCACGGGGTTTCCCAAAGGTGCGACGCTGACCCATCACAACATTCTCAACAACGGCTACTTCATCGGCGAGACCATGCATCTCACCGAGAAAGACCGCATCTGCATTCCCGTGCCGCTCTATCACTGTTTCGGCATGGTACTGGGCAATCTCGCCTGCGTTACCCACGGCTCAGCGATGGTCTATCCCGGTGAGGCATTCGATCCCCAGGCGGTATTGGCAACGGTGCAGGACGAGCGCTGCACCGGCCTCTATGGCGTACCCACCATGTTCATCGCCGAGCTCGGCCATGCGGATTTCAAGCGCTTCGATCTCTCCTCGCTGCGCACGGGTATCATGGCAGGCTCGCCATGCCCCACCGAAATCATGAAGCGTGTGGTCGGCGAGATGCATATGCGGGATGTGACCATTTGCTACGGCATGACGGAAACCAGTCCCGTCAGCTTCCAGACCGCGGCCGACGATCCCCTGGAGAAGCGCGTGGGCAGCGTCGGCCGCATCCATCCCCATCTGGAGGTGAAGGTCGTCGACGAGTCGGGCCGCATCGTTCCCCCGGGCATGCCGGGCGAGCTGTGCACCCGCGGCTATTCCGTCATGCGCGGCTATTGGAACGACGGCGACAAGACGGCCGAGGCGATCGATAGCGGGCGCTGGATGCATACCGGCGATCTGGCCACGCTGGACGAGGACGGCTATTGCAACATCGTCGGCCGGATCAAGGACATGGTGATCCGCGGCGGCGAGAACATCTATCCCCGGGAGATCGAGGAATTCCTCTACCGCCATCCGAAAGTGCAGGATGTGCAGGTCATCGGCGTGCCCGATGCGAAGTATGGCGAGGAGCTTTGCGCCTGGATCCGCCTGAAGGCCGAGCAGCAGGCGAGCCCCGAGGATATTCGCGAATTCTGCAAGGGCCAGATCGCCCACTACAAGATCCCGCGCTACGTCAAGTTCGTCGACAGCTTCCCGATGACCGTGACCGGCAAGATCCAGAAGTACCTGATGCGGGAGCAGATGACCCGCGAATTGGGCCTGGAAGAGGTCGCCAGGGAAAGGACGGCATAATTGCGGTTGCGCCAGAGTCAACGGCACTCGCGTTGCCGAGGACGCTGGGACTGGCCTCTTAGCGACTGCGATCGAGGGCGACCTGTGCCTGGTCCCTGTTGGTCTGCGCCTGAACATAGTCCGGATCGAGCGCGATGGCCTGTTCGAAGGAAGCGAGGGCCGTCGCAGGCTCGCCCAGGGCGAGCTGGCAGCAGCCGAGATTGTTGTGCGCGGCCGCCATCTCCGGATTCAGGCGCACGGCGGCCTGAAGATGCGGTCGCGCTGCGGCATGGTCCTTGCGAAGCAGCAAGGCCAGGCCAAGCAGATAGCGGACGAGGAAATTCTCACGGTCAATCGTCGCGAGACCTTGCAACTGGCGCTCGGCCTCTTCCGGCTTTCCGTCGCGCAACAACTCCCCGGCCTGCTTGATCTGTGCCGCTTTCGCGCTCTCGTCTTGGAACCGCGCAAGGATGGCACGCGCGCCGGCATGCTTCGGGTCGACCTCGAGGATCTGCTGGCATCCCATCACGGCTTTGTCCGCTTGGCCCGATTCAATCAGGATCTTGACCCGTTCGAAGACGGTGGGCAGGCAGCGTGGCTCGATCAGACCGCGCAAATTCCTTCGATCGGACGTGGTAACAATGTGACCGTCGATCACATGCTCGACCGGTCCGAAATCATACTTGTAGGTGTGATTTCCCAGCTGCATGTCGTAGACAGCAAAGCCATTCTCGATCGCCCAACGGATACAGTGAAGATGCAAGAGGAAGCTTGGTGCCGGCTTGCGTACGGCCAGATCGCGGCTGCCGACAAGACATATCACACTGTTGTTCTTGCGATCGATCAGGCTCCCCTGGCCGGCTAGCGGTGTGTCGCCCTGCCATAACACTGCAACCAGGGCATCGCCAGCCAGGAAGGCCGTGCGCAGCATGATACGATGATCTTCCGCCTGCATGCGCGTATTCGCGTCGCCCTTGATCGGCGCCCATTTCGTCGCCCACAAATCCAACAGGACACCAAGGTCGCGATCCAGTGTGGCTGCATCAGCATGCGAGACGCGATACTCGCCGCTGTCGAGCTTGCGCAGGCCGGATCGGGCGTTCTTCCGCGTTGCGGCACCCATTGCGGCGGCCAGGTAGCCGTCCATGGAATCTTTCAATATGACGCGCGGATAGATCGAGTAGTTGAATTTGTCTTTGGCATCGATGCGCGGCTTGGTCCGGATCGAGAACTTATTCTTCGGCAGGGCGCCGGTGAACAGCGCCAGGCGTTTCGGTGAGGCATTGACGCCGTTCAGGAAAAGAGAGGTCCAATTGAGGCGCCGGAGCGCATAGGCGATCGCCGGAATTGCCCTATCCTGCCATGCCGGGTCGGACAGGAAGCCGGTGTAGCCCGCAAGGTAGTGCCCTCCCATATAGACCTCGTTGTAGAAGCCATCCTCCGGGTTCATTTTGGTAACCAGCAGGATTGGAAAGAGAGCGACGGGTGCGCGTCCGGGATTGGGTCGGGCGGCAAGAACAAGCCACTTTGCCTGGACTCGTTTGAGCCAAGCGGACATCCAAGTCCAAGACAGAAAATAATTCGCCTCCGGATCTGTGTCATAGAGGGCCTGCCAATGGTCCCTCAAGCTCTCGAGAGTCGAAGCTTCGTCAATAATGTCGATCTGCACTGCCGTTTTCCGTGGCCGCCCACCAAGGAGATTTCATATATCAGGGTGCATAAGCTCACGCCACGCCGCTATCCTGTTGTTGATGTATGCCCAGTTGGCTCAGCATAAGGCAGTTTGAAGCGTCTCAATCCCGGGTCAATCGTGGCTGTTGTCAGTCCTTATGCGCGTACGGGTGGCCATCGAGCCGATCCACAAGAACACCGCCCGTAAATTGGGCCCTTCCAACTGATCGCAAATTCCGCCCGGTTGACGCTTTGTGCCGCCTGCGGTCTACTGGCCGGCAGAAATCAACGAGCGCAGACAGCGCCAAACCAGGGAGAAGAAGCTCATGGATAACAATGGCTTGATTCGCGTCCGGTCGTTAGGATCGGTGACGCGGCGCGACGTCATGAAAGGCGCCGCAGCGATGGGCGCGATGGCGGCGGCCGGGCTGGGCGGCCGCACCGCGGCTAGCGCAACGAATGTCAGCATGTTCGGCTGGCAGGACTATGACGCCGGTCTCCGCGTCGGCGATTTCCTGACCAAGAACGATATCGACGTCACCTTCACCGGCATCGGC
The DNA here is from genome assembly GCA_963816235.1 of uncultured Alphaproteobacteria bacterium. Lineage (GTDB taxonomy): Bacteria > Pseudomonadota > Alphaproteobacteria > Dongiales > Dongiaceae > DATKFM01. The sequence continues at coordinate 153,601 of CAWFKD010000005.1, forward strand.
AACAACGATGAGATCATCAGCCGCCTGGCGGCTGGCGGCGCCGGTCAGATCGACATCGTGACGCCCTATATGGGCTATATTCCCTTCCTCGCGGCGTCCGAATTGATCGAGCCCATCGACGAATCGCTAGTGCCGAATTTGTCCAAGGTGCCGGAGGTATTCCGCAACGATTCAAACGTCATCGTCAACGGTACGCGCTATTCCGTGCCTTTCACCTGGGGCTCCGCGCCCATGGCCTACGATCCCGCGGTCATCCCGAATGCGCCCGAGTCTTGGATGGATATTTTCAAGCCGGAGTACAAGGGCAAGGTGGGCATGGCCGACGATCCGATCGGCAACCAGATGCTGGCCGCCATCCTCGCGACGGACGCCGAGGTGCCGACTATGTTGACCGCCGATCAGCTGGAGCAGGCCACCCAGTTCCTCATCAAGATCAAGAAGGATGCGGCGCGGCAGTTGGCCGTAAGCTGGGGCGAACTGGCGAATGCGCTGGCGCGTAGCGAGGTGGTGATCACCTTCAGCGGCGGCGAATTCCTCAAGAAGTTCGCGGCCGACGCCGGCAAGACGATCGAGTTCACTTACCCCAAGGAAGGCACCTTTGGCTGGCTTGACAGCTACTGCATCGCCAAGGGCGCGCCTAACCGTGAAGCCGCGCATAAATGCGCCAATCAGGCGCTGGAAGTGGACGCACAGGTCGCGTTCGGCGAGAAGACCTTCCAGGCTATCGTCATTCCGGAGGCGATCGAAAAACTGCAGCCGGCGACGAAAGCGCTTTATCCCTACGGCAATCTTGGCGAGTTCGAGAAGAAAGCGAAATTTTTCCCGATGCCGCCGCTTGAGCCCGATGGAACCCATGCCAGCTATGCCGACTGGCAGGCCGCCTACCAGAAATTCAAGGCGGCTTAGAGGCAACGACAGGGGCGGGCCTCAAAGCCCGCCCTTGCGATTTCCATGGCGGATCTCGCTGGCAAGGTTGCCATCATTACGGGCGGCGCCTCAGGCATTGGACGCGCCGGCGCGGTGGCATTTGCAGCGGCAGGCGCGGCGGTCGTGGTCGCGGATATCAATCGGGACGGCGGCAGCAAGGTTGCGCAGGAAATCGGCGGGACGGCCGTCTTCGAGTCTGTGGATGTCCGCGATACGCTGCAGGTGCAGCGGCTGGTCGCCAATACGGTCGCCCGCTTCGGCCGCATCGACGCGCTGTTTCACAATGCAATGAACGTCCCGCTGGTGAACCGCGGCGATGGCCGGGCGACGGAACTGCCGGAGCAAACCTGGCATGACATCGTGGACCTCGTGCTGAACGGCACATTCTACTGCAGCAAATATGTAGGCCAGCAGATGCTGCGGCAGAGGTCCGGCTCCCTCATCCTGACGGCGACGACAGATGCGCTCATCGGCCAGGCGGGCATCGATGCCTATACGGCGGCCAAAGGCGGCGTGGTCGCCATGACCCGTTCGCTGGCGGCCGGCCTGTCGCCGGAAGGCGTGCGGGTGAATGCGATCTGTCCCGGCTTCGTCGAGACGCCCCATCAGGCGCCGTTCATGGACAAACCGGCGGAGCGCCGGAAAATCGAAGATCTGCATCTCATGGGCATTCTCCAGCCGGTCGAGATCGCGGATTTTGCCGTCTACCTCGCCAGCGACAAGGCAAAGCGGATGACCGGCGGAATCCATGTGGTCGATTCCGGCTATACCGCCTTCAAGGGCGCCCTGGCACTCAAGGAAACGATCGCAGGCTAGGATGAGAGAGCGCAGCGGCCCCTATCTTCTGCTGATCCCGGCCGGGGCGATTTTCAGCGTCCTGTTCGTGCTGCCGCTGATCTACTTCTTCGTCATCAGCTTCTGGCGTGTGCTGTTGTTCAAGCTCATACCCGATTTCAGCTTCGTCAACTATGTACAGACCTTTGCGCTGCATCTGTCCACGCTGATCTTTACGCTGGGCCTTGCGCTGGTCGTCGCCGCCCTGACGGCGGCTCTCGGATTCATCTATGCCTATCTCGTTCGCTTCAAGGCGGGTTCCTGGGGCACGCCGCTCCTGTTCGTCGCCATGGCCACGATGTTCGGCGGCTACCTGATGAAAATCTACTCCTGGATGACGATCCTCGGGATTACCGGCGTGCTGAACACGGCATTGCTGACCCTTGGCATCATCGATGAGCCTTTGCCCTGGCTCTTCTACAATGTCGGCGCGGTCATTGTGACGCTGATCTACTTCCTGCTGCCGTTGGCCATCCTGCCGATCTATGCCTCGATGCGCGGCATTACCGATATCGAGATGGAAGCGGCGCGCGATCTGGGGGCTGGCGGATGGCGTATCTTCTCCGACATCGTCGTGCCCCGCAGCCATACGGGAATCATGGCCGGCTTTGCGCTTTGTTTTCTGCTTGCGGCCGGCGACTATCTGACACCCGCTTTGGTCGGCGGCAAGGTCAACATGATCGGTGTTCAGATCGCGCCGCAATTCGGTGGCATCTTCAATTGGCCGATGGGATCGGCGATGTCCTTTGTCACCCTCGGCTCGTCGCTCGTCGTCGTCTTGGGTTGCCTTTTTCTGCTGTCGCAATGGCGGCCTCGATGACCAGGACATCAGATATCGTCTGGCGCGGAGTAGGGGCCTTGTTTGTGGCGTTCCTGCTGTCGCCTCTCCTGCTCGTCGTGCTGTTCTCCTTCACCAGCCGGGCGCAATCGGCGTTTCCCATCGAGTCGCTCTCCTTACGCTGGTGGGCGGAGATGATCGCCGATCCGAAATTCGCCCAGGCGCTCCGGAATAGCCTCATCATCAGCGGCGCGGTTGGCGCGGTGTCCGCAATCGTCGGCACCATGACAGCCCTCGGCTTGGCGCAACTCGAACCGCGGCGGGCGCAGCTCGCGGCCGCTCTGCTGTGCTTGCCGCTGATGCTGCCGCCGCTGGTGCTCGGTGTGACGCTGCTGACTTTCTATTCGCGCACCCATTTTCCGATGGGCCTGCAAACGGTGATCCTGAGCCATCTGCTGTTCACCTTGCCCTTCGCGGTGCTCGTCATCTACGCGCGGCTGCGAAACTTCGACTTTCGCGTCGTCGAAAGCGCCAGAGACCTCGGCGCCTCGCCGTTGCACGCATTTCTGACTGTCACACTGCCGATAATCCGGCCGACAGTTGTCGGCGGCGCGCTTATCGCGATGGCGCTGTCCCTCGACGATTTCATCATCACCTACTTCACCATCAGCGGCGGCGTGACGCTGCCGACTTTTGTATTCGGGATGATTCGCACGGCGCTGACGCCCAAGGCCAACGCCATCGGTACGCTCATCCTGGTCATGACGGTCGGCACCACGCTCATCGCCCTGCGACTCACGCGTTACCGCGGCTAATGAAAGGGGATATAGCGGCATGTCCGAAGCTTTCCGCTTGGCGAAGCTGGGCCGGGCAACGCCTTGATATTCCAGACTGCCTGCGATGATTGTCCGGTCGGCTGCTGTCCTGGTCCTTGGTCCGTTTGCGCCCAGGCGGAATTCATGTAATGGAACCCGGAATTCGTCCCACTCATCCGTTGCCCTCCATGGTCGCATCCGTCACGGTCTTCGATAACTCCCAGGTGCTGGGCCGCGTTCTGGCTGCCGAGATCCTGGAGCGGATCCGTGTCGTCGCCGGCCAGGGCCGTCCCTATCTGCTCGGCTGCCCTGGTGGACGCAGCCTGCGCAGCACCTACCAGGCCCTGGCACAGCTCGCCGGCAAGACCCGGCAGGACCTGTCGCGCCTGGTCATCGTCATGATGGACGAGTATCTGCATCGCCTCGCCGACGGCAGTTTCGAGAATTGTCCCGCCGATGCGCCCTATGGTTGCGCCAATTTCGCCCGCCAGGAGATCCGCGGCCAGTTGAACGAAGAATTGCCGCAGGAATGCTGGATGCCCGTGGAGAATATCTGGGTGCCGGACCCGGCCGACCCCGCCGCTTATGACGCTAGAATTCGAGTTCCGCGGGCGGCATCGATCTCTTTCTCCTGGCAAGCGGCGCTTCCGATGGGCATGTCGCCTTCAATCCGCCGGGCGTGACCATCGATAGCGGCGCCCATATCCAGGAGCTTGCGGAAGAGACCCGGCGCGACAATCTGGAGACCTTTCCCGAATTCGGCTCGCTCGAAGTGGTACCGAGCCACGGCGTCACCATTGGCCTGGGTACGATCCGCAAATACTCCAAGGAAGCGGTGCTGGTCATCCACGGTTCGCACAAGAAAGCGACTGCGCGCCGTGTCTGGTCGGCCAAGGAGTTCGATCCCGCCTGGCCGGCAACGATCATCCACGCCTGCAAGAACGGGCGGGTGTTCCTGGATCGCGCTGCCGCCGGCGCGTGATCGCGTGGCGCTGTCCCCAAGGGGAATGTAGGCGCCGGCAATGACAGACTTGGCGAACCATGCAATTGGCGTCGATGTCGGCGGCACCAAGATCGCCGGCGGTCTCGTCGATCTGGGCAGCGGCGCCATCCGCTCGCGCCGGCATCAGCCGACCTTGCCGCAACGCGGCGGCGACGCTGTGCTCGCTGATGTGCTGGCCCAGGCCGGCGACCTTGCGGCCGAGGCCCGGGCGCTCGGCATCGCGGTGGCCGGCATCGGCGTCGGTCTGCCGCAATTGGTCTCGCCTGACGGTCAGGTGCGAAGCGCGCATCTTTTCGACTGGCGCGATCTTCCGGCGATTGAAAAGCTGAGCGGGGTCGCTCCGGCGCGCCTTGACTCCGATGTGCGTGCTGCTGCTCGGGCAGAGGCTCGCTTCGGCGCCGGGCGGAGTCACAGAATTTTCTGCTACGTCACCATCGGTACCGGCATGAGCTATTGCCTGGTGCAGGATGGGAAGCCTTTTGAGGGTGCGCGCGGCTACGCCATTCACTTTGCGACGATGCCGCAATGGACCCGATGCAGCGCCTGCGGCGAGGTTCATGCCCCGGTGCTGGAGGAGATCGCCGCCGGTCCGGGCATTGCCAGCGCCTACGCCAAACGCTCTGGCCGCACGGCCGCCGATGGCGAAACCGTGCTCGCCGCTGCCGCCGGCGGCGATGCCGATGCCGCCGCGGTCATTGCCGATGCGGCAATGGCGACGGGCGCGCTGATCGGTCAGATGATCAACATGCTGGATCCCGAGGCGGTGGTCATCGGCGGCGGGCTGGGCCTCGCGGGCGGTCTCTACGGCGACGGGTTGGTCAGCTCCATCCGCCGGCATGTTTTTGCCGAGGATGCGCGGCGTTTGCCGGTCCTGCCTGCCGCTCTCGGTTCGGAAGCCGGCATCATCGGCGCTGCGCTGGCCGGCGCGAAGGCGGCCTAGGGCGATCCAGCGTCTTCAATTAATCAAACCTAATCAGCGCCTTAGAAGATCGTCAGCGACCTTGGGCCGGACAAAACGAGACCCCGGCTTAACCACGCCGCCCCGATAATGCCAGGGCTTGGAGAAGGCCTCTGTGGCCGTCTCGGCAGCGACCGGCGGCGCGGACATGATCTTCACGTTCCAGGACATTCTGGTGGCTCTCGCAGCCAATCTGGCGCTGCTGGCGGTGGCCGTCATCACCTATACCCAAATCAAGACCTTCTCCCAGCTCAAGGTCGTGCTGCACCGGCTGCCCAGCCGGTTCGAGCCCTGGCTGACCGGATTGGCCCTGGGTCTGACGGCGGCGCTTTCCATGACCCTGCCGCTGGCCATCGCGCCCGGCGTCATCGTCGATGGCAGTACTGTGCCGATCGGCCTGGCGGCGCCCGTCGGCGGACCGATTGCCGGCGTCATCGCCGCGCTGTTGGCCGCGGTATATCGGCTCAGCCTGGGCGGCGCGGGAGACATCGCGGGCACGATCGGCATCTTGGCCGCGGCGGCGGCGGGCTTGTTCGTCTGGAGCCTGCTGCGCTATCGCCGGCGGCGCTTGGGCCTTTCCCATTTGCTTCTGCTCGGCTCGTTGCTGGTGCCGTGCTATCTGATCGGCCTGTGGCACCTGCCGACAACTGAGCTGGCGAATTCCCTGATCGCGATCGCGTTGCCCCCGGCGGCAATCGCCTTGCCCTTGGGCGCCCTGTTTCTCGGCACCCTGCTGATCCAGGAGCAACGGCGGCGGGAATTCGAGACCCGGATTGCGGAGAGTGAACGACGCTACCATTCGATCACCGACAATATGCCCGGTGTTGTCTATCAGCGGGAGCTGACCGCCGACGGCGAGGTCCGGTATCCCTTCCTGAGTTCCCGCCTGATCGACCTCTTTGGCGTCAGCGCCGAAGAGGCGATGGCTGACTCGGCCAAGCTGATGCAGTCCGTGCATCCGGAAGACATCGACGCCATGACGGAGTCGATCGCGGAGTCGGCGCAGGAGCTCACCACCTGGTCCCACGAATATCGGGTCCTGCATGCGGACGGCTCGACGAAGTGGCTGCATGCGAAGGCGCTGCCCCACCGCCGCGAGAACGGCGACGTGGTCTGGGACGGATTCGTCACCGACGAGTCCGAGCGCAAAGCTGCGGAGATGGCCCTTAGCGTGGCCAACGGCCTGCTGACCATGACCAATGAGCGGCTGGCGAAGATGTATGACGATGCCCACCAGTTCGTCGACGATGTCGCCCATGAATTCCGCACGCCGCTGACCGTTATCCGCGAGTTTGCCGCCATCATGAATGAAGGGCTGGTCGGCGATCTGACCGAAGATCAGCGCCACTATCTCCGCGTGATCTGCGCCCGGGTCGACGATCTCAACGGCCTGGTGAACGACATGCTCGATCTCAGCCGCCTCGAAGCCGGGCTGATCAGCGCCGCGCGCCGCGAATGCGCGGTGCAGGAGATCGTGGAGCGGGTCGAAACCGTGCTGACCCGCCGGGCCGCGGCCAGCCGCGTCGAGTTCAAGCTGGAGATCGATGAGGGCCTGCCGTCGCTCTATTGCGATGCCGAGAAGATCGGCCGCGTTCTCGTCAACCTCGCCATCAACGCGTTCAAATATGGCGGCGACAAGGGCGGCGTGACCCTGTGGATGCGCCATCTGCCGGCGACGTCGCAGGTCATGATGGGCGTCACCGACAACGGCCCGGGGATTCCCCAGGACAAGCTGGAGATGATCTTCGAGCGGTTCAAGCAGGCCGGCCGCCTGCGCGACACGGCAAAGGGGTTCGGCCTCGGGCTCAATATCGTGCGCGAGCTGGTCGATCTCAATCTCGGCGATGTCGGAGTGCAGAGCAGCTTGGGCAAGGGCTCGACCTTCTCCTTCACAGTGCCGATCTTCGATCCCGCCGGCATCGTATCGCTGTTTGTCGATAAACTCGCGCGCGAGCGCTCTGATCTGTTCTTTGTCGCGGATATCCGCATCGACATTGCCGCGGAAATGGACGAAGCCATCGCCGCCGATTTCGACTCGATCCTGCAGCAGCAGGTGCGGGGCGACGAGCTTCTGCTCCATATCGGCACGGCATCCTGGGTGCTGTTGACCCCCGACAAGCAGGAAGTCGAAGTGCGCGCCCGGGCTCGCGACTTGCGGGAGCGCATCGGCGAAATCTACGGGGAGATCGGCGACGGCTCGCCGACCCTGGAAGTGGAGCCGATGGGCATCTGGCGCCTGCCGGGCCAAACCCAGGCCTTGCTCGCGAGATTCGGCCGGCGCGACGACCACGAAAATCTGCGGCGGCGGGCGTGAGGCAGCGATGACCCGGCCCTTGAAGATCACATTGATCGAAGACGACCGCGAGATCGCGCGCGGCCTCTTCGTACGGCTGACCGCCGCCGGCCATCAGGCAACGGTGATGCATGACGGCGCCACCGGCCTGGCCGCGGCGCTGTCCGGCCTTCCCGACGTGATCCTGTTGGATTTGCGGCTGCCGGATATGGACGGCTTTACCGTGCTGCGGCAGCTGCAGCAGCACGATCTGACGAAGATGATTCCCGTCATCATCGTTTCCGCCAATACGGCGGAGCGGGCGAAGCGCGAAGCCTTGCTTCTCGGCGCCCATTCATTCGTGGAGAAACCCTATGATTTCCGCAAGCTGATGATCGCGGTCGAACGGGCCTGTGCGATCCAGGACCGCAATCCCGACCGCGCCGCCGGCAGCGTATGAGGTGAGCGATGACGAAGACGATCCTGATTGCCGATGACGACAAGACGTTCCTCGATGCCATGGCCCTGCGCTGCAAGAGCCTCGGCCCGCGGGTGGATACCGCCTGCGACGGAGCACAGGTCCTGATGCAGGTGTCGCAGAATCCGCCGGACCTGCTGATCCTCGATATCAACATGCCCTCGGGTAACGGGCTCGATGTCGCGGCGCGCCTGCTGCAGGATCCGCGGATTCCGCCGGTACCGGTGGTGTTCTGCACCGGCCGGTCCGATCAGGAGACGATCGACCGCTGCAAGGAACTCGGCGCGCACTATGTCGTGAAGGATGGCGATACCTGGGGCAGTCTACGGCCGGTGATCAGCCGCATTCTCGGCATCGTTATCGACGCCGGCGAGGTTGCCAGTATCGCAAAGGCGGTCGTCTCGCCGTTGCCGAAGCCCGAACAGAAACCCAGATTGCCGCGCCTGCTGTTCGTCGACGACGACGCCGATCTCCGGCGCGCGATGCAGATCCGCCTGCGTGCCTGCGAGGTCGAAGTGATTGCGGCCTCCAATGCGATGCAAGCCTTGTGGATGGCGGTGAATGAGGCGCCTGACATTATCGTCACCGATTACTGGATGCCCGCCGGGTCCGGCGAGTATCTGCTGTCGCGCCTGCGCGCGGTGCCGATTCTGAAGCAGATTCCGGTGGTGCTGCTGACCGGTGCGACGGATTCGCGAAAGCCGGACTTCGCCATGGAGCGGCGTTGGCGGGGCGAATTCAACGTGTCGGCCCTGCTGTACAAGCCGGTGAATTTCGACGCCCTGCTCGAAGCGATCTCGCCCTATATCAAGGTCAATATCGATGTATGGAAGGCCGCGTCGCGGATGCGGCGCCGCTAACAGCCCGGCGCTATTCTTCCAGCACGCGCTGGTCGCCTGACGACCAGCCGACCTTGACCGGCTCGCCGACCGCGATGGTGCGCCGGCCGGCGATATCGCTGCTATGCAGAGTGGCGCGCTGGCCATTGTTCAAGGTCACGACATATTTGATGAACGACCCGAGATAGACGGCATCGGCAAGCCGGCCGTCGAGTGTCGCGGCGGATCCGTCGCCAGCCAGCGTCAGGCGCATCTTCTCCGGCCGGACCACCAGGGTCACTGCGCCGTCGGGTCCGGCAGCGGGAAAAACGGCCCCTGCGTCCAGATGGATCATGCCGCCGCGGCGCTGTCCGGAGAACACGTTGGCTTCGCCGATGAAGGTGGAAACGAAGCGCGTCTTCGGCGCGGCATAGACCTCCTCCGGCGTGCCCTGCTGAACGATCACGCCCTGGTCCATCACGGCGATGCGATTGGCCAGCGCCAGCGCCTCGCCCTGGTCATGGGTGACGAACACGAAGGTGCCGCCGATCTCGCTGTGGATGCGGCGCAACTCGTCCTGCATCGCCTGCCGCAGCTTGAGATCCAGCGCCGCCAGCGGCTCATCGAGCAGCAGCACCCTCGGCCGCATGATCAGCGCCCGGGCCAGGGCAACCCGCTGCTGCTGCCCGCCGGACAGTTGATCGATGGAGCGCTCGACGAAATCCTGCAGCCGTACCAGGGCGATGGCCTCCTCGACCCGGCGCTCGATCTCATCCTTGGGACGCTTGGCCGTTCTCAGGCCATAGGCGATGTTCTGCCGCACAGTCATGTGGGGGAACAGGCCATAGCCCTGGAACACCGTGTTGGTCGGCCGCCGCTCCGGCGACAGCGCGGTGACGTCCTGGCCGTCGATCTCGATGCGGCCCGTCGTGGGCGCGACGAAACCGCCGATTATCCGCAGCAGCGTGGTCTTGCCGCAGCCCGACGGGCCGAGGATGGCGAGAAAATCGCCGCGCTGGATATCGAGGTCCTGCTCGCGAACAGCGGTCACGGGTCCGTAGCGCTTGGAGACGCCGCGCAGCCTGACGAGCGGCGTTTCCCGAACCGATTCGGCCCTGGTTTGTTCTTGAGTTCCGCTCAGCACGCCAATTCGATCGTTAAGCCAATGCGGCGCAATGCGGGCCTGCATTGGGAAAGAGGGCGAATGATTGGTCAAATTGCCCGCGATGTCCAGTCAGAACGCCGATCCGATTCTGCCGGCATAGTCAGGTCTTAGTGCATCGTCCTGCGGGAGCTGGCGCTCAGGAGTCGGGGAACAATATCGCCGACATGGGAGCCATGGGACCCTTTAATGAGAACCACGTCGCCAGGCTTGAGCGCCGCATAGAGACTGTTCGCCAGCTCATCGACTGAACTGGCGTGTGGCGCGAGAAGCTCGGCCGGCAGCTTTTGCCGCAGGGCAACGATTTGGTCGCCCAGGGTGAAAACAAGTTTTGCGCCGGCCGAAGCGACCGGATCCGCGAGCGCTGCGTGCAAATTGTCCGCGTCGGCTCCCAGCTCCTTCATGTCGCCCAGAACGGCAATACGCCGGCCATCCTGCGGCGGCGTCGTTGCGGCAAGTGTGGCCAGGGCGGCGACCATTGAAGCGGGATTGGCGTTGAACGAGTCATTGATGATACGAACGGCGCCGCCCTCCAGGGGCAGGCTCAGCTCTTCCATCCGCCCTTGAACCGCGACAAAGCATGAAAGATCCGCGGCGGCCCGGCGCCAATCGCCGCCCAGCGCAAGCACGCCCGCAAGCACGGCGATACTGTTCAGCGCCATATGGCGGCCGGCGAGCGAAAGCCGGTAGGTTTCGCGAACACCGCCGATCTGCGCCTGAATGATCGAGCCGCTGTCCAAAGGCATCCAATGCATCAGCCGCGCCGTCGCATTGCCGGCGGCGCCGAACGTGATGGAGTTCCCGATGGCGCGCTGTCGCAGATGCTCCGTTAGGCGATCGAAGGTTGCCGAGTTCTCGATTCAGGATGGCAATTCCCTCGGGTTCGAGCCCATCCAGGATCTCCGCCTTGTGGTTGATGATCGATTCCAGAGTCGGAAACTCTTCGAGATGCGCGAGCGCGATCTCCGTAATCAAGGCCACATGGGGCCGGGCGATGCGCGACTTGTTCGACATGGCGCCGTGGGCCAGCTCATAGACGACAAACTCGGCATTGGGCGGCGTGCGCGCGACGCTGAGGGCGACGCCGGGCGAGGTATTCGCGTTGGCCTCGGTCGAAGACGTCCGCCCTTGCCGCGATAGGACGTGATGCAACATGGCCCGGGTCGTGGTCTTGCCGACGGAACCGGTGATGCCGATGACTTTGCCGGCGATCCGCTGGCGCGAGTCCTGCGCCAGTTTTGTCAACGCTTCGCGCGTGTTCTCAACCTGGAGCGTCGGCAGGTGTCGTGGCAGCTTACCAGGCAACGAATCGGTCATGACGGCGGAGGCCGCATGCGCCTTGACGGTATGAAGACTACGGAATGTGTTGGTGAATTTTCGGCCCCAATGTTCGGGGTTCGTGACAACGAAGAGATCGCCGCGTTCGACCAGCTTTGGAAAAAGCTCAATGCCGAGGATGGCAGGATCTCCCGGAGGGCCGGTGATCCATTTCCCGCCGGTTATCTCGGCGAGTGCGTTTGCGGTCCATAGTGGCGGTTGCGGATCAAGCATTGCTACTGTTCAGCGGTTCGCATTGATGCGACCCATGCCGATGACTTAGGGTTCTCAGTCGTGACCGCCGGCATCGTCTTGCCGTGCCGGTCCGGAGGCCAGTGACATCTGCGGGGCGAAGCAATGACGAATTTGGAATGCGTTCTCGACAGCAAATGCTGGCTTGGCGAAGCGCCGACCTGGCATCCGGGCGAGCAGGCTCTTTATTGGACCGATGTGCCGGCGCGCAAGCTGCATCGCTGGCATCCGGCCACCGGCGCGCACAAGACCTGGCCGACCCCGGAGATGGTGACGTCGATCGGCATCAGGCGGAAGGGCGGCTTGATCGTCGCCAGCCTGACGGGCATCGATTTCTTCGATACCCGAACCGGCGCCATGACGCGATTTGCCGAGCCTGAGAAGGACAGGCCGAAGAACCGCTCGAACGACGGCAAATGCGACCGCCAGGGGCGCTTCTGGTACGGCACCATGATGAACAATCTGGCTGACGACGGCAGCGAGACGCCGATCACCGGAAATACCGGCGGCCTTTATCGCATCGATCCCGATGGCCGCGTCACCCGGTTCGAAGATGGCCTCGGCATCGCCAATACCTTCGCCTGGACCGCCGACAACCGTACCATGTATTTCGGCGATACCTTCGATGCGATCTACGCCTATGATTTCGATGCCGCCGCCGGCCGCGTTTCCAACAGGCGCGTCTTCGCCAAGGCCGACACAGCGAAGTATGGCTTCGGCGACGGCTCCACCATCGATGCCGAAGGCTGCCTGTGGAATTGCCGCTGGGATGGCGGCTGCATCATCAGATGGACTCCCGACGGCAAGATGGATCGGGTCATCCAGATGCCCTGCCGCCGGGTGACAAGCTGCATCTTCGGCGGGCCATCGCTCGACACGCTCTATATCACCACCGTCACCTACGGGTTTAGCCCTGCTGAACTCGCTGATCAGAAGAATGCCGGCGGCATCTTCGCATTGGATGCGGGCGTCAAAGGCTCGCCGGATGGGGATTTCGCGGGATAGCGCGGTACGTGCCGCGATTGTGAGCGGTGATGGTGATATGCTATCTGCGCAACATGGATACAGCCGCTGCCGATAACGCCGCCCTTGCGGACCTGAGCCGCTGGATCGCCGAGCGCACGCTCGCGGGTGATGCGGAAACGCGCATGCTCGAAGGCGTCTGCGAAAGGCTTATCCGCCTCGGTATTGACCTGAAACGCGTGCTGATCGGCGCCGACACGCTGCATCCCGTATTGGAAGGCCGCATTTTCGAGTGGCATCGCGACGTTCAGGATGTGAAGGAGGTGGAATATGGCAGGACGGCCCCCACCGGTGCCGAGGACGGGTGGCTCCGCAGCCCCTTCTATCATCTGTTTCAGACTGGCCAGACGATGATCCGGCGGCGCCTGCCGCAGGATCCGGCCGACGACCCGATTTTTCCGGTACTTGCTGAACTTGCCGCCAGCGGCAGTACGGACTATGTCGCCTATTCCAATCGACTGGGCGGCGCCCTGGTCATCGGCGAAATGGATGCTGTCTTTTCGTCCTGGACCACGGATCGCCCCGGAGGTTTCTCGGATTCCGATCTGGCGGTGCTGGGCTGCATCGTGCCGGCGGTTGCCAGCTCGATCCTTGGCAGCGCGCTCGGCCGCATCGCCGGCACCCTGGTGGAGACATATCTGGGCCGCGATGCCGGGCGCCGCGTCCTGCGTGGCACGATCAATCGCGGCGTTGCCGAGAGACTGCACACGGTTCTCTGGTTCAGTGATCTCAAGGGATTTACCCGCCTTGTGGATACCGTGGCGTCCGAGCAGATCATCCCGCTGCTCAACGACTATGCCGACGCGATCGTGTCGTCGATCCACGAGCATGAGGGGCAGGTGCTGAAATTCATCGGCGACGGGTTGCTGGCGACCTTCGAAGCGCGCGAACCGGCGGCGGCCTGCGGCCGCGCCCTGGAAGCGGCCCGCACTGCCCTGCAGCGGGTCGAGGAACTGAATACGACCAGGACTCAAAGCCAGCTGCCGGTCACCGGCTTCTATTTGGCGCTCCATGTAGGCGAGGTCTACTACGGCAATATCGGCAGTGCCGAGCGGCTGGACTTCACGGTCATCGGCCCGGCGGTGAACGAGGTGTCTCGTATCGCCGGGATGAGCCGTTCCCTCGACCAGGATATCCTGCTGTCGTCGGCCTTCGCCGGTGCCGCGGGCGCGGCCCGGGAGCAGCTGGTGTCGGTCGGCCGCTATGCGCTCCGCGGCATTGCCCGGCCGCAAGAGCTCTTCACGCTGGATCGTTCGGCCTGACCGAACGTCTCAGCGATCGAGCCGGAACGGCTCCGCCGGCACCTCCGAAACCCGTCCGGAGATCAGCGCTGCGGTGACCAGCGCCGAACCGCAGGCCAGCGTCCAGCCCAGCGGCCCATGGCCGGTATTGAGCCAGAGATTGCGCCACCGCGCCTGGCCCAGGATCGGCCGTCCGTCCGGCGTCATCGGCCGCAGGCCGTTCCAGTATTCGACGTTCCGCGGTTTATGGTGCGGAAACAGGTCGCGGAAGCCAGCCATCAGGGTGGCGCTCCGGGCCGGGTTCGGCCGCTGGTCATAGCCCGTGAACTCCACAGTGCCGGCCAGCCGGATGCGGTCGCCCAGGCGGGTCACCGCCATCTTCCGGCTGTAATCGACCAGCGGCATCAGCGGCGCGTCGTTCCAGCCATCGATGGCGAAGGTGGCGGAATATCCCTTCACCGGCTGCACCGGGATTTTCAGGCCGAGCGGCTTTGCTATTGCCGGGCTGTAGCTGGCGGCGGCAAGGACAAAGCCGTCTCCGGCAATCCGTCCCCTATCAGTGACCAGCGCGGCAATGCGATCGCTGTCGGTGTCCCAGTCGGCCGCCGTGGTGCCATAGCGGAAGACGGCGCCATGTTTCTGGGCCAGCCCGGCGATGGCCTGGGTGAATTTATGGGCATCGCCGCTGCGATCGCCCGGGAAATGGATGGCGCCGGCAATCTGCGCTTGCACCGATTTCAGGGATGGCTCCAGCGCCACGGCGCCGGCGCCATCGAGGGCGCGGAACTCCACGCCGAGCGACCGGTAGATCTCCGCGCCCTCCTGGGCATGGGCGAAATCGGTGCGCGAGCGGTACATCCGCATCGTGCCGCCGGCGAAGCGGTCATAGGCCAGGCCGGTTTCCTCGGTCAGGCGGTCCAGGGCGTCCCGGCTGTAGGTGGCGAGCTTGAACACTGCCTCGGTGTTCTCCCGCCAGCGCGCCTCGCCGCAATTGCGCAGGAAACGCAGGCCCCAGCCGATCATAGCGGGCACGGCGCCGGGCCGGAGCACGAACGGCGCGTCGTCCCGGCCCAACCCCTGCAGCAGCATCGTCGGCACGCCCGGCGCCGCCCAGGGATCGGCCATGCTGGGCGTGACCAGGCCGCCATTGGCGAAGCTGGTCTCCAGCCCCGCCGCGTCCCGGCGGTCCACCACCGTGACCTCATGACCGTCGCGGGCAAGATAGTAGGCCGTCGTCGCGCCGACGACGCCGGCGCCCAGGATGACGATGCGCATGGGACCCCGGTTCAGCGGCGGCGGGACCGCTTGGCCGCCGCCTTCTTGCGGGCCTTGGCCTTCGGTGCCGCTTTTTTGGCTTTGGCGGCCGATTTCTTTGCAGCCGTTCGCCGGCCGATATGAGCATAGGCAAGGATCTCGATACGTGCGCCCGGCACCATCAACTGGGCGACGATCGTGGCGCGGTTCGGGTAGGGCTTGTTGAAGGACTTGGCATAGACCGCGTTCATGCCCGGAAAATCAGCGGGATCGGGCAGATACACGATGACCTGCGTCACGTCGTTCATTGTTCCGCCGGCCGCCTGCACCGTGCGCCGGAGATTGCTGAGCGTCAGTTCGGCCTGGGCGGTGATGTCGCCCTGCTCGATCGAGCCATCCTCGCGGTTCGGAATCTGAGCGGTATAGAGGATACCACCGGCCATCGTCGCCCATTCCAGCGGCGCACTCACCGCCGGCAGATGTGTCTTCACTGGTTCGCGCATTGGTTCGCCCCCTCGTTGTTCGCATTTGCGAGACGCTGGCTACATTCCTACGGGGTACCCGTGCTTAGCCGCGTCTTTTCAGGCTTTCTTGACTCGCCTCTACAAATGCCCAACAGTTGCCGGGCTGTCCAGTCACCTACAACCAGATCACAATCGGGCAGTGACATAGGGAGAGGCAAATGACGAAGAGCACAATCCGCGGGGCAACGCTCTGGCGGCCTTCGCGGCGCAAGTTTCTGGCCGGCGGCGTCGCCGCGGCCACGATCATCGGCGTGCATTCCCGGCGCGGTTCCGCGCAGGAAATCAAGACGATTGAGGCGGGCAAGCTGACCATCGGCATGAACGGCGATATGCCGATGACGCAGGTCAAGGATGGCAAGCTGAGCGGTACCGACGGCGAACTCATGATCTATGTCGCCGAGAAATTGGGCCTCGAGCCCAAGATCGTGCAGATGGATTGGGCGGCGCTGATCGAAGCCACCAAGCAGGGCAAGGTCGACGTGATGCACGGCGCCATGGGCTGGATCGAGCCGCGCACCAAGATCATGAACCTCAGCGAGGCGATCTATTATTTCGGCACGCTGCTGGCGCAGAAGTCGGCCAACAATTTCAGCACCTTTGCCGACATGGCGGGCCGTTCGGTCGGCACCGTCACCGGCTTCACCCTGGTGCCCGAGCTGAAGGGCGTCGAAGGCATCGGCGAGGTGAAGCTCTACGACACGTCCGACGGCGTGCTGCAGGATCTCGTCGCCGGCCGCCTGGACATGGCGATCCTCGATCCGCCGCTGGTGCAATGGGGCATCGTCCAGCATCCGGAATGGGACATCAAGCAGGTCGAGTTGAAGGCCGAGGTGGACAAGTATCCGATCATGTCCACGAAATATAACGTCATCTTCGGCGTCACCAAGGAAGAGAAGGCGCTCGAAGAGGCGATGAGCAAGGTCATCACCGAGGACATCTGGCCGAACTGCATCAATGTGAAGACCATGGCGCAGTACGGTATGGGCGACAAATCCTGGTTCATTCCGCCCGACGTGAATCCGCGCGCGGGCGTCGACCGCCCGGCCGAGTACAAATCGCCGACAGCGGCCCATTGCTTCACCTGACCGGCGTTAGCAGTGTGGGTAGGTAACCGTGGGGGCGGGCGATGAACCCGCCCCCACATCTATCCTCGTCTCTCCCATGAATCCGCTCCTCCGTATCGCCGGGCTTCATAAGAGCTTCGCCAGCCTGCAGGTGCTGTCGGGCGTCGATCTGGATGTGGCGCGGGGCGAGAAGGTCTCGATCATCGGGCCCAGCGGCTCCGGCAAGACGACCTTGCTCCGCTGCATCAACTATCTGGAAAAGCCGACCTCCGGCCATATCTACATCGACGGCAATCTCATCGGCGAGAAACAGACCAATGGCGGCTATGTCCATCTCAGCGACCGCGAGCTGGCCAAGGAGCGGCAGGAGATCGGCTTCGTCTTCCAGCGCTTCAACCTGTTTCCCCACCTGACCGCCCTGGGCAATGTGACGATCGCGCCGCAGAAGGTGCTCGGCCTGTCGAAGGACGAGGCGGAGCGGCGCGGCCGCGAGATGCTGGAAAAAGTCGGCCTGGGCCACAAATTCAACGAATATCCCGAGCGCCTGTCCGGCGGCCAGCAGCAGCGCGTCGCCATCGCCCGCGTTCTGGCCATGCAGCCCAAGCTGATGCTGTTCGACGAGGCGACCTCGGCGCTCGATCCCGAGCTGATCGGCGAGGTGTTGCGGGTGATGCGGCAGCTCGCCGATGAAGGCCGCACCATGGTCATCGTCACCCACGAAATCCAGTTCGCGGGCGAAGTCTCCGACCGCGTCGTGTTCATGGACCAGGGTAAGATCGTCGAGCAGGGACCGCCGCGCGACGTGCTGTTAAACCCGCAACAGCCCCGCACCCGCGAGTTCCTCAAGCATCTTCAGGACCGGTAAGGAGCCGACGCCGGGATGAGCCTTTTCGACGTCTTCTTGCTTAAGGGGTGGTCCTATTTCATCCGGCTTCTTGTCGGGCTGCCGGAAACGGTCAAGGTAGCCATTGCCGCCCTGATCTTTGCGCTCATCTTCGGGCTTATCGTCGCGCTGTTCAGACTGGCGCGCTGGCGGCTCTTGCGTTGGCCGGCGATCATCTATGTCGAGGCATTTCGCGGCACGCCGGCGCTGGTGCAGTTGTTTGTCATCTATTTCGGCCTGCCGGATCTCGGATTTCAGCCGTCGCCGTTCCAGGCGGCGATCGTCGGCCTGGGACTTAACGGGGCGGCCTACATCTCTGAGGTATATCGCGCCGGCATCGAGTCCATTCACAGGGGACAGATGGAGGCGGCGCTGTCGATCGGCATGACGCCCGCCCGCGCCATGCGCTACATCATCCTGCCGCAAGCCTTGCGGACCATGCTGCCGCCGCTGACGAATTTCGCGATAGTCCTGCTCAAGGATACGGCGCTCGTGTTTACGGTCGGCATCATCGAAATCATGGCCTTGTCGCGCCAGCTCGTCACCGAAACCTTGCAAAGCGGCATCATCTATCCGATGGCGGGGTTCATCTATCTCTGCATGACCATACCGATGTCGCGGCTTGCGGCCCGTCTCGAGCGCGCGAAGCAGGCCTGGCAATGACACGGCAAGGACACTGCTGATGCTTCAGCTTCCCGCACTCTATGCCGAGAACATCCATCGGTGGCTGCCGGAACTGCTCACCTATGCCCGCCTGACTTTGCATATCGCGTGGGCGGCATTTCTATTGGCGATAGCGATAGGCCTGTTCTTTGCCGTCCTGCGGACATCGCGCAATCGCCTGCTGCGGGCCGCTGCCGGTATCTATATCGAGATCGCGCGCGGCCTTCCAATCGTGGTCGTCCTCTATATCGTCTACTTCGTGCCGCCGCAGATCTGGCCGGGCGACTGGAAGTGGTTCAGCACATACTTTGGCGCCGTCATCGGGCTTGGCGTGCATGGCGGCGCCATATTGGCGGAGGTATTCCGCTCGGGCATCGAAGCCCTGCATAAGGGCCAGCGAGAGGCGGCGATCGCCCTGGGCATGACGCCGGCAAAGGCAATGGCTTACATCATCCTGCCGCAGGCGCTGCGGGTGGTGCTGCCGCCGGTGACGAACTACGCATCGGGATTGCTCAAGGATACGGCGCTTTGCTCGCTGATCGGCGCCAATGAACTGATGAACGGCGCAAAGAGCATCGCCTTTGCCGAGTATCAACCGATGGCGATCTTCGTGCTGGCCGCGGCGATTTACTTTGTCATGAGCTATCCGCTGTCAATTGCGGCCCGATTCATGGAGATACGCATGAGTCATGGGCGTTAGAACTGAGACCCAAGAAGGAAAACCATGAAGATCGTCAAGCTGGAAGCCATCCCCGTCCGCATTCCCTATAAGCGGGTGGAGGCCTCGTCGCTCATCGCCCGCAGTGGCGTGTGCGATGTCCTGGTCAAGGTGACGACCGAGGATGGGCTCGTTGGCTGGGGCGAATGCACCCGTGCCGCCGATACCGCTGGGATCGAGAGCGCCGTGAATGTCATGGCGCCGCTGGTGGTGGGCCGCAGCGCCTGGGACAAGGAGCAGATTCACCGCGATCTCGCCATCCCCGCCCTCTGGGCCTTCCAGCCGATGACCGGCAATTTCGCCTATGCGGGAATCGACATGGCGCTGTGGGATGTCTGCGGCAAGGCGGCGAAGCAACCGCTGTATCGACTGTTCGGCGGCGCCGCGCGGGAAGAGGTCGATTATTTCTACTACATGGAATGGGGCATCGCCGGCCGAGGTGGCGCGCCAGGGCCGCGACGGCCGCAAGCGCGGCTATAGCTGCTACTACATAAAGGCCGGCGTCGACGAAAAGCGCGAAGAGGCGATGCTGGAGGCGCTGCGCGACAGCATTGGCCCCGAAGGCCGCATCCGCATCGATGTCAACCAGGCCTGGGACCGGCCGACCGCGCTGCGGCTGCTCAAGCGGTGGCATGAGAAGTTTACCATCGATTTCGCCGAAGCGCCGGTGCGCATCGATCCCATCGAGAACAATCTGGAGCTGATGAAAATTCTCGACGTGCCGATCTGTGTCAATGAGGGCCTGTGGCGCGAGGCCGATGCCTGGCGGATCATCAAGTCGCGCTGCGGCCACTATCTCTGCTTCTCGCAATATTGGGTCGGCTCGCTGGCGCGCTGGCATATGCTCTGCCACGCCGCCCATCAGGAAGGCTGGCTGGTCTGCAAGCACACCCATGGCGAATACGGTCTTGCCGCCGCCGCCGGCCAGCACATCATGCTGACCATTCCCAATGCCTGCATGGGCCATCAGCAGACGGCGCAGCTGATGGAGGACGATATCCTCGCCGAGCGCATCCCCATCATGGATAAGCCGCGCTGGGGCCGCATCGAAAAGCCAGGCCTCGGCGTCGAGGTCGACGAGGACAAGGTGGCCAAGTACCACGCCGACTACCGCAAGCACGGCGACTACCGGACATACTCCGACAAGCTCGTGGTGCCGGTGACTGCAAAGGCGAAATCAAAGCGCAAATAGCCGAATGCCCGGCGGGCCTGCGCGAGCATCACTCGATGAATGATGCCTTGACGCTGCCGAGCTCGCCGAAATCCATGACGATGGAATCGCCGGGAGCGATCGTCACCGGCTTGACGCAGGTGCCGGTGGTGATCACTTCGCCGGCGCGCAGGTAATCGCCCCGGCCCTGCAGATCGTTGGCGATCCAGGCCAGCGCTTCGCGGGGATCGCCCAGCACATTGGCGCCGGAGCCTTCGGCGACGATCTCGCCATTCTTGCGCGCGGTGACCCTGTGGGTCGGCAGATCGGCGAGGCGCCAGACCTTCGCCTCCGGCCCGAGGATGAAATAGGCCGCGCAGCTATCGTCGGCAACCAGGCTCGGCGCACCGATGGTGGCGAAATCCTCATAACGGGAATCCGGCACCTCGATGGCGAGATGCAGCGTGTCGACGGCCGCCATCACTTCGTCCAGCGTGTAGGGCTCGCCGCGCGCCGGCAGATCCTGCGCCATCTTGAAGGCGAACTCAGCTTCGGCCACCCGCATATGCAGATGCCCGGCGGGCAGGCGTGCGCCATCGCCATGGGCGAAGCGCTTGAACAGCCGTCCCGCCAGGGGCGCATCGACGCCGATGTGCTGCTGTCCGGCCTTGCTGGTGGCGGCGATCTTCCAGCCGATGGCGGCACCCTGCAGCGTTTCAAGCTCGCGCTGAATTTCATAGCCGTCGCGCAGCCGCTTCGGCCGGCAGTCTTCCGGCAAGGCCGTCAGACGACGCCGGTTCTCCCAGCAGGATCTGATCGTCAACGCCGCGCGCCGGATCGCCTCACTGTCCATGCTTCCCCGCCCTTTTTTCTATTCCCTGTAGAATTAACCAAACAGGGCGGCCGGGAAAGCCCGATTGCAGGGCTTCAAAACTGATAAGCCACGGCAATCCTACCCGGCTGTCTCACGATCCTTCGAAACTGCGTAAACCATGCTTCGCAGGAAAGCCCTCGCTGCGGAAAAGAATCCGCCGTGAATGAGACCCGCATCACATCGTCATTCCCGGCCCGACACTATTTCTTAAGCCGTTCATGGTGCCATGGACGTGAGTTCAGCGGGCCCGCAAATCGGCCCCGGCGGATGGGGCGAGCGGATCGGAAAGAGGCAATCATGTTGACGAAAGCATTGTTTTTCTCGGTTGCAGCAGTAGCGGCGTTGAGTCTGCCGGCGAGTGCCGGCGGCCCTGGCGGCGATGATCGCGGCACGCGGATTGTCGTCCTGCAGCGCGGCGGCTGGGACGGCAACGGCCCGGACATGCTGGGCACGGCCGCGGACGATCGCGGCACGCGCCTGTACCGCCGTGGCGGCTGGGACGCGAATGGGCCGGCCGTCACCGGCACAAGCCCGCAGGCGCCGCAGGCGGAACTCAATCTCGAGGGATTGAGCGTCGACTCCGTCGAGCTTCCCCAGGCCCAAGCGCAGGCGGTGATGCAGCGCTAGTTTCCGGACGTCATAGAGTTCAAGCTCGGGAGCCCTAACGGGCTCCTTTTGCTTTTCCCGGCCATCGCATCGAATATCGCCGGTCAAGCGCCATGAATCTTCGAGCCTGCATCTTCCTGTCAGCCGCCATAGCGAGCGTACTGGCCATCGGTCGGACGTGGCCCGCGGGAGCGGACGATACCTCCAGCGCGGCGCCCCGCGTCGAGGTCACCGATGCCCGATTCCGCATCATTGAGGCCGGCGGCGGCATCTTGCAGGGCACCGATCTGGTCGGGCTGATCCTGCACCTGCGCAATGGCCTAGGGGATCCGATCGATATCCGGATTGATTCCGTCACGCTGCCGCCCGGTAAGCCCGATGCCGGTATTGAGCTCTATGGCCTCTCGCACCGGATTGCAGGCAGCGGCGATTGGGCGCCGCTCTGCAAGCCCGGCGTCGATGGCCGCGCCCTCGGCTTCCCGTTGCCGGGGGCGACACCCACCGACGACGAGACACCGGCGTCCGGCGGCGAATTCTCGATCACCTGCACCGCAGGCGCCCGCGGAAAATGCGTCATGCTGGGCTACCGGCCCTGGGCGGTGGTGGAGAGCGGTGAGTCGCTACGCCCTTACTTCGCCGCCTGCGTGCGGATGATGCGGGCGGACTATTGCGGCGATGGCAGGCCGCATACGCGCCCGGGTGTCCAGGTGGATATGTGGGATCGCGCCGGCGTTCAGACGCCGCAAACCAGCTTGCCGTTCGAAGCCGCCTGGGGGCCGGAGGGAGCCATATGCATGAAGCGGTCGCGCGTTACCGGTGTCTCGACCCCCGCCGATGTGCAGAAAGACTGCCCGCGCCTCGCCACTCACATTGATGATTGCGAATCCTGGTCGCAGATTCCGGCGAACGGCGCCCTGCTCTGGAACCGGTCGCAGGCGGAAGACTGATGGGCTGTGGACCTAGGCGACCTTGGACAGGGTGAGATCGAACCGGAAGCCGGCGCCAAGGGTCGAATAGGAGTCCAGGCGGCCGCCCCAGCGTTCCGCATCCATGCGGCCCAGGCGGATCAGCTTGAAGGTCGAGGTCTGCGGCTCCTCCGGCCCCATGAGATAGGCATTGAGCCGGTCCTGGGGCAAGCCGAAGCCCTTGTTCTCGATTTTCAGCTTCACGTCGGCTTCCTGTTCGAGCAGCGAGACATTGATCGCGCTCTTTTCCTCCGAATCCTGGATCAGCAGCATGAGGATCGTGCGGATCAGGCCGACAAGCTCCTGCCGGCCGCCGACGACCAGGCTCACCGCCTCCGGCATGTCGGTGGCGATCTGCACCCGCCGCCGTGCGGCATCGGCTTGGTTGGCGGATACCGCATCGATGATCGCCGTCCGTAGATCCACGGGATAGCGCTCCGCCAGATCCGACACCATCGGCACATCCAGCATGCTTTCGAAGCGCTCGAAGGCTTCCTTCGACAGCTTGATCGAGCTCTTCAGATTCTCCAGAATCTGCGTCCGCTTTTCGTCCTTGAGGTTCGGCGTATTCAGCAGCTCGGCCGCCATGAACATCGCCGCCAGGCTGTTGCGCAGCCGGAAGCTCAGATGTTCGGACATCACTTCCTTCATCGAGAACATGCGGTCGATGGCCGTGATGTCCAGAAGCTCGCAAAGCACGGCGCGCAGCATCGACAGCGGCTCGACGCTGACGCGCTCCCGCTGCGGCATGGGGTCGATGGAGGAAATGTACAGCAGATAGCGCTTGCCGCCGGCGGTCGCCTGGGTCGGCACGGAAATCGTGCCTTCCTCCAGCATGACATAGCGCAGATAGCGCCGCACATGCTCTTCCGGCACATCGGTCAGCCTGGTGATCATCTCCAGCGGCGTCGTCTCCGTCGGCGACATCTCGACCACCGACAGCAACCGCCGCATATGCTTGTTGGAATGCAGCACACGGCCGAAGGCGTCGAAGACGATCGTCGCGGTGCTGAGGCCGGTGAGCACTTCTTCCGCCAGGACCAGCCGGCGGTTCAGCAGTTCCAGCAGCGGCGACAGGCGGAACTCGCTCCCGGCATCGTCGCCCATGACCGGGTTGGCGAGGATGCGCTTGTCCGGGTCCGCGCCCAGCAGGACCGCGCGCTGGCGCACGCCCGCCAGATAGTCCGACGCCCGCTCGGTGAAAGCCCGAGCCAGCGTCATGAAGCCCGGAGAATTGGTCCAGCGCTGCCGCGGCACCGAGAAGGCCCAGAAGCCCAGGAGATCGCCGCCGAATACCAGCGGGGCGAGGAATTGGTCCTCATCGTCGCCGCGGGTCTTCAGCACCTGGCGGGTCGTGCGCGTCGGACCGCCGCCGGCGATCGCATCGGTGAATGGCGAGCGGCGATAATCGCGGCGGCGTTCGGCGATGTCGTCAACGCTGCAGCCGAGCGCCTCGGCTTCCTTCAAGCGGGCCTCGCCGGGAATCGTCTCGAAGAAGACGCAGCGATTGAGGTCCAGAAGCTCCGTGGCCATCGCCGCCACTTGCGCCCATGGCCGCTCCTCGGTGGATGAGTTGGTTGGATTCAGGCGTTCGCGCACGCGCACGCTGACGTCGCGCACCAACCGCTCCAGCATGGCGCCCTTGGCCCGCATGCGGTGCGCGATCGCCACCGTCAGATAGGCGCTCAGTGCCAGTAGCATGCCCACCAGGGGCAGGGAGCGGTTGAAGAAGGCGAGCAGAACGGCTGTTGTCGTAACGGAAGCCGCCATCACGCCGAGGGTGATCAGCGGCGCGTGGCGCTGGCCGGCCAGATAGGCGAAGACGACGACGAATCCGAGCAGGCCGGCGAGCAAAGCCGCCGCTGCCGCCGGTTTCATCTCGCTGACGATGTTGCCGTCCAGCAGCGTTTGCAAGGCAAAGCCATGATACTCCAGCTCGCTGATCCAGGGCGATTCCAGGAACAGCGGAACATAGATGCGCGCACCCGAAGCCCCGGCATCGGAGCCGATGACCACGACGCGGTCGCGCACCAGCGACTCCACGAGTTCGCCGGCAACGACGCGATCGAGGGTTGTCTTCGGCAATGCGGCAATACCGCTGGCGTAGCTGATGAGATAACTGTTGTCGGCCGGCGGTTGCCACCTGCTCCCCTTCAGACGCGCGGTCACCAGGGTTTCGATGGTCGGAACACTGGCACCGTCGATCTCGACCGCCAGGGAATGGCGGCGGTGCACGCCGAACTCCGCGCCATCGACGATGCTGAGACCGAAATAGTCCGGAATCGGCGAGGGCAGGGGCCGGGACAAGATCCACCGTCCGCTATCCCGCCGATCCGGACTGGCACCGATGCCGAATAGCAGGTCCGCCGGCGGCGTGCCGGCGGCCAGGAGTTGCACCATATCGGCAGAAGCACCGGTGAAAACAATCTGCTTGGCGCCCAGCCGGCGCAGTTCGCCGACCGCGGCGCGCCAGTCCGTGCTGCGGTCGCTGCCGGCCGGTGTCTCCACCAGCAGCATTCCATTGCCCGGGGGCGGCGCGGGCAGGATCCGGCCCATGAGGTCGCGCAGCAGGCCATCGACCGGCCGCAGCGCGCCCGCCTGGGTAAGCCAGGCGACCGCGGCCAGGATGATCAGGGCCAACAGCCCGTCCTGCAGAACGATGGGCCAGCGCCAGGGCTTCAGGGAGCCGAGAACCAATGACTACTCCCAATCCAGCAATCGACGGCGAGCCCGCGCGGAAGTTGTGCCGCCGCGCTGGACCTCGCCGTCTGATGGTTAAGGTGTCGCCCGGCATCTCCTAAGATTTTATTAATATACTGCATATACATAACCATCTTGGGCCCGCGCGCCGGGTTTTCATTATTTTCCCATCCCTCGATGGTATCCGAACGGTTTCGATACCATGGTTAAATTTCGCAAGCGTTATCATTCAGAGTTGTCCGGTTACTCCATTGAAGAAATTGCTGCTTATCGATGACGACGCGGCGTTCCGCGAACTGCTGCATATGGCGCTCCAGGTCTCCAGCTTCGACGTTCACGCCGTCGAGCATGGCGAGGCCGCGCTGCGCCATCTGCGGGAAAATGGATCGGCGCCGGCCTTCGATCTCATCATCGTGGATTTCCTGATGCCGATCATGGATGGCCTTCGCTTCCTGCGCTCGCTGCGGGAGGAGTATGCGGACAAGGCGCCGCCGGTGATCGTGCTCACCGCCATCCGGCGCGCCGACATCATGCGGGAATTGTCGGCTGCGGGCGCCAAGGCCGTGATCGCCAAGCCGATCGAACTCAGCGACCTGATCACCACGATCAACGTCATGACCGACCCGGCGCAGGCCTAGGCGGTCATGGACTTCACCCTGCCGATCTTCCCGGAGGGCAGCCTTGTCAGTTCCATCATCACCACGACATGGGTCGGCGTGTGGGTGGTGGCGCTGCTCAATCTGCGGCTGGGCTGGGTGCTGTCCGGCCTGGTGGTGCCCGGCTATCTGGTGCCGCTGCTGATCCTCCGCCCCTGGGGGGCGGCGATCGTCATCCTCGAATCCATCCTGACCTATCTGATCGTCTGGACCTTCTCGGAGCTTGCGCCGCGTTTCGGCCAGTGGAGCCGCCTGTTCGGCCGCGACCGTTTCTTTGCCCTGGTGCTGGTCAGCGTGGTGGTCCGCATCGCCTTCGACGGCTGGCTGCTGCCTTCGCTGGGCGAGTATCTCAATCACCGCTATGGCTGGTTCATTCCCTATGCCGGCGAGTTCCACAGCTTCGGACTGATCATCATCTCGCTCACGGCGAACCAGTTCTGGAAAACCGGCCTGGTCCGCGGCCTCCTGGTTCTGGCCGTGACGCTGGGCGTGACCTATCTGATCGTCCGCTATGGGCTGATGGAATTCACCAATTTCCGCATCAGCAATCTCAACTACCTGTATGAGGACGTCGCCACCTCCATCCTCGCCAGCCCCAAGGCCTACATCATCCTGCTGACCACGGCGTTCCTCGCGTCGCGGATGAACTTGAAATACGGCCTGGACTATAGCGGCATCCTGATACCGGCCCTGGTGGCGTTGCAGTGGTATCAGCCGACCAAGATCATCACCACCGTGGCCGAAGCGGTCATCATCTACGGCATCGGCATGCTGGTGCTGCGCTTGCCGGTCTTCGCCCGCACCACCATCGAGGGCGCGCGCAAGCTGCTGCTGTTCTTCAATATCAGCTTCGCTTACAAGCTCGCGCTCGGCTTCCTGCTGCTGTGGCTGGCGCCGTCGCAGAAGGTGACCGACTATTTCGGCTTCGGCTATCTGCTCGCCACGCTGCTGGCGATGAAGATGCATGAAAAGAAGATCCTGCCGCGCATGACCCGGGTCACGCTGCAGACCTCGATCACCGGCGCGGCGCTGGCCAGCATCATCGGCTTTGCCATCATGATCTCGGCGGAATCGGTCCGCATCCTCGGCGGCACATCGCCGGCCGCGGCGATGCCGGCCGTGATGCCGGCCACGGGTCTGCTGCGCGACGTCTTTCAGCATGACCGGATCGAGCTCTACAGGGCCCGCCTGACCGAGTCCCGGCCGACCCAGCCGGTGGTGCAGGTGGTGGCGTTTGCCGATGCGCTGCAGCTCTTGCAGCGTTTCGCCGAAGATCGCAGCCCCTCGCTTTTGCAGGCGGCGCAGAACGCGCTGCACAGCGTGGACTATGGCGTGGAGATGATGGAGGGCCGCTATCTCTATCTCCATGATACCGGCGTCGCCGCGCCGCGCGGCTTCTATGTCATCGATCTCCAGGCCTCCGGAACCTTGTCGGTGGAAGTGCCGCTGCCGGTCGAATCGAAGGGGTTGGCGGCCGCCGGGTTTCGGGTGTTCGAGTCCCTGGGCGCCCGCTATTTCGCTGTTGCCGGGGCCGAGTGGACGGCAGCCGGCGATGTAGGCGCCGGCGCGCTGCAGAGCAGCGATACGTTCTTCCAGGCCTTTCACCGCACCATCGCGCAAGGCAATGTCCTGCAGCTGCGGCGGATGCGGCCCGCTGACAGCGCTGAGTCCGGCGCCGCATCTGACGCGGCGCTGAACCGGCTCTGGGTCTTCGACAAGATCCCCGATGACCTCAACCTGGTGAGCCTGCGGTCGCTGATCGGCGATTTCGACACGCCGTTCGGATCGACCCGCCAGACCAATCTGCAGCGCGACACCGCTGCCGGCAGTTTTGCCGAACTGCACATGGCGGAAAGCTCAATTCGACGCGTCACGGCCGAACTGACCCCAGATCCGACCGGACCTGCCGCGCTGACGACGCCCATCGAGGGGGTAACGATCCGGCGCAGCGTTGCATCGGCCGTTTCCGGCAATGCGGCGCGCGGCTCCGAAGGCTATCTGCCGGCGACGTTGCCTGAGTTGCTCTATTTCGACACGGAAGTGCTGTCGGAAATCCTTGCCGCGATCCAGGCCGACGCGCCTGGCGGCGTTTGGAGCGAAACCAGCCTGACGCGGCTCGCCAGCGCCGCCAATGCGGCCGGCGCTCTGGGCTATCTCCTCGAACGTCATCGCGATGCCGCCGACGGCAGCGAGTACCTGCTGCTGCGGGAAAACGAATTCTCGCCCGCGCGCGGCTATCGCGGGACCTATCTGTTCCGCGTCGGCCCTGCGGGCGATTATGTCATCGAGGCGCCGCGCCCGGGCCGGGAGCCCGGAACTCTTGAATATGCGCTGTCGCTTTTCTCAAAGCTGCAGGCGCGGGCGTTGCTCGTCGGCGGCAGCCACCCGGAAGCCAACGCCGATGGCGCGGCCGATATCGTGGCGCCGCGCAACAGCCGGAACCTGTTCAATGTCGTGCAGCAAGTGCTGCTGCGCGACATGGCGGCGCCGGAGATGACCGTCGTTCAGTGCCGGTCCATGCGCCGCCCCGCCGCCGACAATGCCGATTTCGACGTGATCCTATCGTCGGATACAGGGGCCAGGACTGCCGGCGACCTGACGACGCTCGGCCGGCGCTTGAGCGATCAGCTCCGCGGCGATGGCCTGGCGATCCGTTACGCCGACGGCGGCGCCGATGTGGCCGGCCATGATATCGGCGCGATCTCGCAGACGGAATATCTGCAGCAGACCCGCGGCCGCGAATTCCTGGTCCTTTGGCTCGGACGGGACGTGCGCGGCATGGACCGACAGCCGAACCCGCTCACCGATGAAGACCGCCAATATGCGGCGCTGCGAATTGCCACGCTGGATATCGCCGTGCCGGAATACGCGGCTGCCTATGGAACCGAAGGCGGCTTCCAACCCGACGACGCGTTGCGCGCAATGATGGCGCGCTATCGCAACAGCCGGAGCATTCTGGCGCTGCAGGAGATCGCCGCTCATGCCGCGCCGGCCAGGTTGCTGCACATTCTGGACCCGGTGTCCGGGACATCCTACCTCCTGCTGACGAACCCGGGGGACAACCGGTTGCGGGCGGTCGCTTCGCTATCGCCGCCGGTTTCGCCATCGCTGTCGGTTTCCGCGGACGCAGGTCCGGCCGCCCTGGAGGGCGCGCTCGCCGCCGCGCCGGCCTGGCTGACATTCGGACCCTAGCCCATGCGCTTTGCCGGCCGCATCCTGATGGGCATTCTCTTGCTTGCCGTGCTGGTGATGGCGGGCCCGCCGGTTTGGCGGGCGTCCCGCGCCTTCTATGACACGGTTCGGAAACCCAGTCTCGTCGCCAGCGATGCCCAGGCGTCGACCTCCTACATTGTCGCCGCGGACCGTCCGGTGGAATTCCGCTTGTCCGGACATGCAGATCTCGTCCGCCTTCGCACCCATGCCCTCTTGCCCGCGTCCGCGGAATCGCGCGCCGCGCCGATGGCCGGCTACACGCTGGATATCGAGATCCTGGACAGCGACGGCAATCTGCTGCATCGCGAGAGCCAGCATATCCGCAGCATTGTCGGCCGTTATCTCGATGCCGCCACGGGCGAGCCATTCGCCGTCAACCTGGTGGACGACTCGAAGTTTGCCGTCGCCGGCGTCAATCTCATCCCGCTCAGCCTGGCGGATTGGCCGGCCGCCGAGGTCGTGCGGGTGCGCCTGGCCGGAGCCGATGCGCAGATTTCCGAAGTCGGCATCCGCGTCTACGAACCCGAGGCTATTCCCGAACACTCCATCGAACAGTTCTGGCAGCGCCTGAGCGATCGCCAGCGCAGCCGCCTGGCCGAGGGCAATGTCTATCCGCAGAGCCTGATGACCGGCGAAGAGCGCGCGGCGGTGCTGTCCCGGCGCTGGCGGCCGGTGGGTCCGTCGGGCGTGGAAAACCAGGATTATCGCGTTCGGAATTTTTTCGCCCGCGAGGACCGGCCGGGTGCGTTCATCTCCTATGCCATCCCGGTGCTGGAATCCCGGCTCGAACCCGGTCATCCGGTCGATCTTCCGGTGACCGAAGCCGGCCGCTATTCGCTCCGGGCCAATCTGGCCACCGTCCAGCCCGGGGTCGATGCGGAACCCGCGCAATTGCGGGTCGACGTCTTCAGTAGCCAGGCGAACAAGTCCTTCGTGATCGCCGTGCCCGGTCCGGTCGTGGCGCGCGATCTGGTTCTCACTGCCGGCGGCATTCGCCTGAGCAGCGACAAGCCGGTGCGCTTGATGCTGTTCCGCAGTCCCGCACCGCCTGGAACTTCGCCGTCGGCAATCGGATTCGAGACCCGCGCCTATCGCCTGCGCGCAAACGGCGGTTTGACCTATGAATTGGGCGGCGGCCAGGCGCCGTCGGCGGTGCGCCTCGACATCTGGCGGCGGCTCGATGGCGATGCAGGAAATACATCCGGTGCGTTCGACGTCACATTCGAATTCAAGGACGCCGCAAACGCCGTGATCGGCTCCGGAAGTTTTACCGCCGCTGCAACCGCTCTGGCGCCGGACCTGCTGAGCGACGATCCCGAGGCGCTGTTGTCTACGGCACAACAGGCGTTCTTGGACATTCCGCCTGATGTCGTTGCTGTCACGCTCTCGGCGCCGCAAGACATCTATCTCGCGGCTTTCACCCGGCTGCCGCCTGCCGCGGACGATCCGGCGGCGGCGGATTTGTTCGCGGCGGAGTGGTTCGGCATGGCGCCTGCCGGCTGGTCGCCGCTGATTGCCGGCGGCGGCACGCTCCTGATTGAGCAATCCTCCGGCCGGTTCGTCCGCTCCGGTCCCGTCGATGCGCAATAGGGGACATTGGATCGCGATCATGTGCGCCGCCGCCCTCACGCTCGGCTATTGCTCCGGCCCCCTCGGGGATTGGCGCAGCCGGCATGTCAGCGAACCCCTGTTCCGGCCGCTGTCTGCGGAGGCACGCCCAGAATATGTCAACCTGTTCCGCAAAGTCTGGCAGCGACGGGCGTCCAGTATCAGTGCCGAGATGTGGCAGAGCACCGGGTTTGATGCCTCACGGACGGTGGACTATGTCGATTCATATTTGGAGTTGTCGAACAGAAGTGGCGGGCAGAATGGTTTGGGCTCGTATCTTCTGCGTTCCAGTCTCCATGATTGGGTCTTGCTCGAAGCGCCGCATAGCGACGACGACCTCTATACCGGCCGAATTGTCCGCAATCTCTTTCTCACGGGGTATTTCGCCGGCGCCGGATTCAACAGCCTGTCCCGCTGGTCGGTCGACCGGCAAGCCCGCTTTGGCGATTTCGCGCGGCGCGAGGATACGGCATTCGCGGCGTTCGCCGTCGCCTTCCTGGCGGAACATCCCGGCGGCACGGTCATCCAAATCCACGGCTTCGATGCGGAGAAGCGCGGCGAGGCGTCCTTTGCCGACGCGGATATCGTCGTCAGCGATGGCACCGACGCGACCGGCCCGCGGACCCATGCCTTCCGCGATTGCCTGGATCGCCTGCTGCCTGGCCGCGTTCTGCTATATCCCGAGGATACTCGGGAACTCGGCGGCACCCGCAACGCGACGGGACAGATCGTCCGGCAAGGCGGCGGTTATTTCCTGCATCTGGAACTGAGCTTGAATCTCCGTAGCCGGCTGCGCCGGGACTCGGCTCTGACCGACGGCTTTTCCGCTTGTCTGGATGGAACCTGGCAGCCATGAAGCTCGATTCCCAGTGCCGCCAGTTCCTGGAGCATGGCCTGTCGGCGCTGCAGCGCCGGATGGAGGCGCATGGTCTCGATGACCTCGCGCGCGCCTATCTGGCGTGGCCGGCAGCACAGGGCGATCCCGCGCCGGGCCGCGCGGCGGCGCCGATCGAAACGGCGATGGTGCTGGTCGCCTTCCTCCGCCACCGGGTGTCGGAGGATCTGCAAGCCATTTTCGATTTGCGGGCTCTGTTCACCGATTTCTCCCGCCGGCAGGTTTGGGCGCGCACGGCGCGGGACCGCGACGCGTTCATCCTGGAATTCGCCCGCGGCATGGGTTCCGCCGGACGGCGATACCGCAGCGACCGCCGCGCCTTGCGGCGCTGGTTCGATTTTGACGCTGTTGTCGACCGCTATCGCCACCGTATCGGCAGCACCGAGCAACGGCTGGCGTTCGAACTGGACCGCCTCGGCGCCGTGGCGGCGGCGGGTCTGTCGCAGTCGCGGCTCGATACCGCCAGCGTGAAGGAGTACTGGGCAAGGCTGGACTTGGAGGAACTCCTGAAGCGCTTCATCGCCTATGACGGCGATATGCGGGTCGTCGTCGCGGCCTTTCGCGCTTTGACGACGGCGCTACGCGCCTTGCCCGAGGGGCAGCGCGAAGCGGTCATCGCCGAAGACACGCTGCAGACGATCTATCGCGCATCCCTGGACCAGCGCCAGGATGTCTGGCTGCAATGCGCCGCGCTTGACGCGCTGGTGGACCTCTCGCCGGCCGCCTTTGCTTCGGTCGCGGCCCGCCGTCTGGCGATAGCGGCCGAAGGCGACGATCTCTTCGTCCGGCACCGCCTCGTCGAGCTCCTGGGCACCCATCTCCCGGCGCATCCGGAGTGGGGCAAGCAATTGATCGATGCCGCCGCCGATCCCAGCGCCCATGTGCGGCAGGCGGTGGCATCTGCGGCTTTCCGGCTCGAATCCGGGTCCGGCCTGCCCATCCTGGAAGCATTGGCCCGCCGCGATCCGGCCCGGCAAGTGCGCGCTGCAGCCTTGCTGGGAATGCTGGAATTCCTGCCCGCTGGCGCCCAGTTCCAGAGCATCGCCGATGCGTTGGCCGCTGTGATCGTCGAGGAGAGAGACGCCTTTGTCCTGCGCACCGCCCTGAAAGCCGCCTGCGATGGGCATGAACGCTTGATGGCTGGCGGCGACGCCGGCGGCCAGCTCTGGCGCGGGCGGCTGCTGACGGCGATTTCAGAGCTTCACGTTTCGGCGTCGTCCTTATCCGTGCGCCGCTGGGCGGCCAATGCGCGAGAGCGGCTGTGGTGCCGTGGCGAGCCGGCGGCCTGGCAACTGCACCAGGCCTTGGCGCCGCGCATTGCCGCAACCCGGCGCGGCGGCGCCAAGCGCGTGCCCCGGTCTCTCCTGCGCGATCTCGATCCCGATCTCGTCGGCCGCGTTTTCGCCGTGCTGGCCCAGGATGATTTCGGGTTCGATATCTCTGTGGGGCCGTTCGGCTACAGGATCACCCGCGGCGACCGGCTGCGCTTCCGCCTCTGGCGCCTGCTCCACGAGTGGCGCCATCCCTCGACGGAAAAACGCCAGGCCTTTAGCCACACCACCGGACGCGTGTTCTACGGCAACTATGTCGCCCCCTCGGGAATCCTCGCCGAACTGGCGCAGACGAAGGTGCCGGGCGAGCCGTTGCTGATGGGCGACGAAGCCAGCTGGCGGCCCTATGTCCCGCTGGTCGACCAGGCGCTGTCGGCCGTCGATGGCGGATCGCCGGTCAGCATCTTCACCAGCGAAGGCGTCACCGAAATCCTGCCGCCGAGGAGCTTCTTCGGCCGGCTCAGGGCCCGGCTCACGCTGACCTGGCGTTTCGCCCAATATGCGCAGCTGCGCAACTGGACGGCGAGCAGCGGTCTCGCGCCATCAGGCTATATCAAGGCGCTGGCGGCGCTGGGCATCACCGTGCGCATACGCGGCCATGGTGCGGCGGCCGCGGCGCCTGGCGGCCGCAATCTCGATCCTGCGGTCGCGCGATTCTTTCCCGCCGTTGCCGTACCCGTGTTCGATCCCGAGCTGCTCGAACGGTTCCAAAGCTATCTGTTTTCGGTCTATCAGAATACGCTGAAGGATCTGGTGATCTTCCTGGTCGGCTGCGTCGCGCTGTTTTTTGGCCGGCACATCTTCGTCTATCAGCGGCTGAAATGGGCCCGCAACCGCATCCCGCTGGTGCTCGGCGGCTGGGGAACCCGCGGCAAGTCCGGCACCGAGCGGCTCAAGGCCGCGATCATGAACGGCTTCGGCCACAGCCTGGTGTCGAAGACCACGGGCTGCGAAGCCATGTTCCTATATGCGCCGCCGTTCGGCCGCCTGCGCGAGATGTTTCTGTTCCGCCCCTATGACAAGGCGACGATCTGGGAACAGTACAATGTGACCGTGCTGGGCAAGGACTTGGGCTGCGACGTCTTCCTCTGGGAATGCATGGCGCTCAATCCCAGCTACGTGAATCTGCTGCAACGCCATTGGATGCGCGATGACATCGCCACCATCACCAACACCTATCCGGACCATGAGGATATCCAGGGGCCGGCGGGGCGCGATATCCCGGACGTGATGGTGAACTTCATACCGCGCCGCGCCACCGTGATCACCAGCGAAGAGCAGATGCTGCCGATCCTGGCCGATGGCGCCAGGAAGCTCGATTCCCGGTTGATCAACGTCACCTGGCTGGAAGCGGGATTGCTGACCGACGATGTGCTCAAGCGGTTCCCCTATGAAGAGCACCCCTACAACATCGCGCTGGTATCGGCGATGGCCGCCGAACTCGGCATCAACAGTGATTTCGCGCTGAAGGAAATGGCCGATCGCGTTGTCCCCGATCTCGGCGTGCTCAAGGCCTATCCGGTCGCTCATATGCGCACGCGGCGGCTGGAGTTCGTCAACGGCATGTCGGCGAATGAGCGGTTCGGCTGCATCAGCAACTGGGTGCGCATGGGTTTCGACAAGCAGGATCAGTTGCGCGAGCCCGGCGTCTGGCTGACAACCGTGGTCAATAATCGCGCCGACCGTGTCGCGCGGTCGCGGGTGTTCGCCGGTGTTCTCGTCAACGACCTGTCCGCCGACCGGCATTTCCTGATCGGCTCCAACCTGGAGGGGCTGCAGGGCTTCATCAAGGAGGCCTGGGACGAGGTGGCGCCCCAACTGACCCTATGGCCCGAGACAGCCGGCACGCCGCCGCCGCCGCTGGAGGTGCTGCAATCCCTGGCGCGGCGCTTCCGCCTGATCTTCGACGATGATCAGCTCTACGGCCGCTTGCGCGCCATGCTCGCCGGCCAGCCCAAAGCCCTGCCCGTTGATGAACTGGCCGCGCTGGCTGAAACACCCGAGGCGCTGACTAAGGCCCTGGCAGGACATGGCGTGTCCGGTGCGGAGCGCATTGTTGCCTATCTCGCGGAATTGCGCGAGCAGCGCGACGACATGCGCAAGCTCGCCGCGCAGCTTTCCGGCGGAGACAGGGAGCGCGTGAATGGCGAATTGAAGAATGTCATCTCCAAATGGTTTCAGCGGAAGTTCGTGGTGATCCCTGACTTCTTTGCGTCGGGCGATCAGATCGTCGAGCGCATTTGCGAGGAGACGCCGCCGGGCTATCTCAATCGCGTCATGGGAATCCAGAACATCAAAGGAACTGGCCTGGACTTCGTCTACCGGTGGCAGGCCTGGCAGGCTTGCTATAGCCACTGCATGAATCTGGCATCCAGCGATCCGCTGACTCTCAGCCGCGCTGCCGCCGATCTCGCCTCCTTCAAGGAGCATGGCTGGCTGACCGAAGAACTGGTGCGCGATGCCCTCGACAAAGCGCGGGGCTCGTCGGCGGTCCAGGCAGCGGGAGTTCTGCCGTTGCTCGGCGTCGTCGAGGCCAACCTTGAGAAACGTCTGGCCGAAATCAAATCCGCCGCCGCCTCGTCCAATGCCGCCAAGGCCGGTGGCCTGGGCGCCCGCCTTCTGTCCCTGCTGGAGGCCTTCGAGGATTCCGGCGATGCCGTGCGCCGCCGCCGCAAGGCCAACCGTATCTACCGCGACATGGTGCGTCAGCAGATCAGCCTCGACCGCGCCGTGGTCGAGCTGCAGGAACTGACGAAGCGGCAGAAGGGCGGCTGGCTGGCTAAGGATCTGCAGCGCTTGCTGGATCGCGGGCACGGTTTCTTTGCCGGTCGCCGGACCGGTAACGGCAAGGCGCCCGCGAAGTAAGGCCTGCCGAGTCGCAGGAAATGCGGCATCCGGAATGGTTAACATGCCACGGCAGGCCGGATGGCTGCGCCATGTTTTGGCGGTGAAACAGATCTTCCCGCGATGCATATTCCGCCGCCGGACAACCGTGCTAGACTGCCCGCCTGAAGCGGCGGCGCACTCAAACAAGACCGCCATAACGGGATGGAAGAGTTCCGATGTCGTACCCTTGGGCAGGGCGGCGCTTGGCGGTGCTAACGGTCGTTTGGATCGCGCTGGCCTTATTTCAAGCGATTCCGGCCGCCGCCGACAAGAAGGCGGGCGACGATGCCTTTGAGGCGAATGACTATAAGAAGGCCTTCAAAGAGCTGCTGCCGGAAGCGCAACGGGGCGACCGGCGCAGCCAGTACCGCATCGGCTGGATGTATTTGAACGGGGAGGGCACCGCGCAGAACGAGGCCAAGGCCATATTCTGGCTGACCAAGTCCGGCGAACAGAAATACGCCCGCGCGCAAGCCGAACTCGGCGAAATTTATGTCGAAGGCCGCGGCGTGAAGGCGGATGTCGAGCAGGGCGGCAAATGGCTGCGGCTCGCCGCCGACAATGGCAGTAGCGACGCCATGTACGAACTCGGCGATCTCTATCTGAAGGGCCACGGAGTCGCCAAGAGCGAGCAGGAAGCCGCAGCTTGGTATCGGAAATCCGCCGACGACGGCAACGCAGCGGCCGCCCATCGGCTGGGGAAACTGTATCTTGACGGCACCGGCGTGGCGAAGAGTGACGCCGAAGCCATTAAATGGTTCAAGGTCTCGGCCGATCATGGCAACAAGAACGGCCAATACTATTTCGCGCGAATGCTGATGGACGGGCGCGGCGGGGCGAAGGATCCGGGCAAAGCGCTGACGTTCCTTGAACTTGCCGGCAAAGACGGTCACCGCGACGCCCAACTCATGCTCGGTGAAATCTATAGCGGCGATGACGGCGGACCGAAGGACTATGGCAAGGCGCTTGCGTGGTTTCAGCAAGCCGACGATCAGGGCAGCAAGACCGCAAGCCTGCGTCTCGGCCTGATGTATCGCGACGGCCTTGGCGTGAAGGCCGACGACACCAAAGCCGTAAAATATCTTATGCGCGCGGCGGATCGAGGGAATGCCCGCGCCATGTGGGTACTCTCGGAGATGTACCAGCAGGGACGCGGGGTCAAGAAAGACGCCGCCAAGGCCGACGAGTGGTCCAAGCTTGCCGTGAAAAACGGCTATAAAGGCATCGACGACATTCTCACCGAATAGGCGCGGCCGGTTCGCGCGGCCTGGCTGCTAGGGCGTGCGCTTCTCCAGCACCCGCAGCAATTCATCCACCTTCTCGAATTGCGCGTCGCGATTGCCGCTCTCGATCGCGCCATGGACGCAATGCTGCACATGGTCGCGCAGGATCTCGTCCTCCACCTTGCGCAGCGCCGCCCGCACCGCCTGGATCTGCGTCAGCACGTCGATGCAGTAGCGGTTGTCTTCGATCATCCTGTTGATGCCGCGCACCTGGCCCTCGATGCGGTTCAGGCGGCTGCGGCAGGCGGTCTGGGTCTTCGCTTTCATCTTGCAACTATACCCCCGTAGGGTATATTTGTCAAATCCTGCCATCGCCTGAAATTGAGGGTGCGACGGCGCCGGCAATCAGCAATCCAGGAATTCCATGAGTCTTCAGCAGTCACTCGACCCGGCGGCCGTCCTCGATCCGGTCTGCGGCATGACCGTCGATCCCGCAACGGCGGCGCACCGCACCGCTCACGAAGGCCGGGATTTCTACTTCTGCAGCGCCTCCTGCCTGAAGCGCTTCAGCGCGGAGCCTGCGAAATTCCTCGGCTCGAAGGCCGCGACTGCCGGCCACGGACCGGGCACTCATCATGGCCGCCACGCGCCGTCACCGCGACCGATCTCCGCCGACAGGATCTACACCTGCCCCATGCATCCGGAGATCCGCCAGGTCGGGCCGGGCAGCTGCCCGATCTGCGGCATGGCGCTGGAGCCGGCCGATTTCGCTGCTGGCGACGCGCCCAATCCCGAACTGGCTGATATGACGCGGCGCTTTTGGATCGGCACTTTGTTGACGCTGCCGCTACTGCTTCTGGCGATGGGACCTCATCTCATCGGCTTCCCGGTCCACGGCCAACTTCCGCAACAGATGTCGAATTGGCTGCAACTACTGCTCGGAGCACCCGTCGTGCTCTGGGCCGGCTGGCCGTTCTTCGAACGCGGCTGGCAATCGCTGATCAGCCGCAATCTCAACATGTTCACGCTGATCGCCATCGGCACCGGCGCGGCCTTCCTCTACAGCCTGGTGGCCACCGCCGCACCGGACCTGTTCCCGCCGGCGATGCGCGGCCATGACGGCGCTGTCGGCGTCTATTTCGAAGCCGCCGCCGTGATCGTGGTGCTCGTGCTCCTCGGGCAAGTGCTGGAACTCCGCGCCCGCGCTCGCACCGGCAGCGCCATTCGCGCATTGCTCGACCTGGCGCCGAAGCAGGCGCGCCGCATCGGCGCCGACGGAACGGAAACCGACATGCCGCTGGAATCTGTCATCGTCGGCGACCGCCTGCGCCTCCGCCCCGGCGAGAAGGTGCCGGTGGATGCCCTGGTGCTTGAGGGCCAAGGGCTCGTCGATGAATCCATGGTCACCGGCGAATCCGTGCCCATCGCCAAGGGTCCCGGCGACAAAGTAATCGGCGGCACTCTCAACGGCACGGGCACGCTGATCCTGCGCGCCGAGAAGGTCGGCAGCGACACGCTGCTGGCCCGCATCGTGCAGATGGTGGGCGAGGCCCAGCGCAGCCGGGCGCCGATCCAGGGCCTGGCCGACAAAGTCTCCGCCTGGTTTGTGCCCGCCGTCATCGCCGTCGCCATCGTTGCCTTCTTCGCCTGGTTCTTCATGGGGCCTGAGCCGCGTCTGGCCTATGGGCTGATCGCCGCCGTCAGCGTGCTGATCATCGCCTGCCCCTGCGCACTCGGCCTCGCCACGCCGATGTCGATCATGGTCGGCGTTGGCCGCGGCGCCCAGGCCGGCGTCCTGGTGCGCAGCGCCGAGGCGCTGGAGCGGTTGGAGCGGGTGACAACCCTGGTGGTCGACAAGACCGGCACCCTGACCGAAGGCCGCCCGCGGGTGATCGAAATCGCCACCCAGCCCGGCACCGACGAAGTCCACGCTGCTGCGCTTCGCCGCGGCCCTGGAGCAGGGCAGCGAGCATCCGCTGGCCGCCGCCGTCATCGCCGAGGCCAAGGCCCGCAAGCTGCCGCGCTGCCGTCGCGACCGACTTCAACGCTGTCACCGGCCAGGGCGTCACCGGCCGCGCCGGCGGGCGCCCCGTGGCCATCGGCAACGCCATGCTGATGCGGACGGTCGGGGCCGACATCGCGCCGGCCGCGGCCAAGTCCGAAGAATTGCGTGCGCGCGGCGCCTCGGTGGTCTACGCCGCGATCGACGGCGCTTTCGCCGGCCTCATCGCCGTCGCCGATCCGATCAAGCCGTCTGCCGCCGCCGCCGTCAGCTCTCTCACCGCCGAAGGCGTGCGCCTGGTCATGTTGACCGGCGATCACCGCACCACGGCCGAGGCAGTGGCGCGCCAGCTCGGCATCGCCGAGATCCAGGCCGGCGTGCTGCCCCAGGACAAGGGCGCCCATGTTCGCGAGCTCCGCGCCGCCGGCCAGATCGTCGCCATGGCCGGCGATGGCGTGAATGATGCGCCTGCCCTGGCCGAGGCCGATGTGGGTGTCGCCATGGGCACGGGCACCGACGTTGCTATCGAGAGCGCCGGGATCACCTTGCTGAAGGGCGATCTTGCCGCGTTGGTGCGCGCCCGCCACCTGTCCCGCGCCGTCATGGCCAACATCCGCCAGAACCTGTTCCTCGCCTTCGTCTATAATGCGCTCGGCGTGCCGATCGCCGCCGGCGTTCTATATCCCGTATTCGGATTGCTGCTCAGCCCGATGGTGGCCGCCGCCGCGATGAGCCTCAGTTCCGTCTCGGTGATCGCCAACGCGCTCCGCCTGCGCGCGGTGAAGCTGTAGGAGGGCCTGATGAAACTTTCTCGACGCAAGCTCCTTACAGGTAGCGCCGCATTCGCCGCTTCCGCCACCTTGCCATCGCTAACCTCAGCCGCTTCGGACGCAACAACTCTGCGCGTCGTCAAACGCAACATCGAAGTCAATGGCCGCGCTGCCTCGGTCTTCGGCATTCGGCAGCCTGACGGGACTGCGGGTTTGAAGCTCATTCATGGGATGCCTTTCGGCTTGCGCTTGGAGAACCAGTCGAGCGAGGAAACGCTGGTGCATTGGCACGGCCTGGCGCCACCGCCGGATCAGGACGGCGTGCCTGGCCTGTCACAGCCGCTGCTCGCGCCCGGCGCCTCCTATGAATATGGATTCCCGCTGCGGCGGCCCGGCACGTTCTGGATGCATTCGCACTACGGGCTGCAGGAGCAGCAGCTCCTTGCAGCACCGCTGATCGTCAATGACCCCATCGACTACTTTACGGGCCTGACCGACGTTGTGGTCATGTTGCATGACTTCACGTTCCGCGATCCCCAGGAGATCTATGCCGAGCTCACCGGTGGGGGCATGATGATGGACCACAGCGCCATGGGCCAGGGGATGGACATGGGCGAGGGCGGCATGCCCGGCATGGATCGCGGTGCGATGCCCATGGGCATGACCCACCTCAACGATGTGGAGTTCGACGCCTATCTCGCCAACGACCGCACGCTTGATGATCCGGAGATCGTCAGCGTCGAGCCAGGCCATGGTGTGCGCCTGCGCATCATCAACGCTTCCGCTTCAACAAACTTCTGGATCGATCTCGGTGCGCTCGAAGGAGCCTTACTGGCGGTCGACGGATCCGACTGCCTCGCCGCCGATGGCAGTGGCGCACCCGCCGGCCGGCGCTTCCCGCTCGCCATGTCGCAACGGATCGATATCGGCCTGTATCACCTCGGGCCCGGTGCCTATCCGATTCTGGCGCAACGCGAGGGCGACACCGCGCAGACCGGCATCATCCTGGCGACGCCGGGTGCCGCGATCGCCCGCGTGCCGAGCCGTGCCGCCGAACCAGCGCCGGCCCTGACTCTCGATCTTGAGCGCGGCTTTGTCCCGCGCACGCCGCCGTCCCCCGGCGCCGCCGACCGCCGGCTCACACTCGATCTCACAGGCAACATGATGGGCTACATCTGGGGCCTGAACGGCCGAATATACGGCGCGCATCAGCCACTCGCAGTGCGCAAAAGCGAGCGCGTCGAGATCGAGATGGTGAACCGCACCGACATGTCCCACCCAATGCATCTCCACGGCCACACATTTCAGGTGGTGGAGATCGACGGGCAACGGATCGGCGGCCCGATGCGCGATACCGTGCTGGTGCCTGTCAACGGCCGTGTCGCCATCGCCTTCGACGCCGACAATCCCGGCCGCTGGGCCTTCCACTGCCATAACCTCTACCACATGGCCGCCGGCATGATGACGACGCTGGAATATGAGGCCTGACGGGCCTCTGGCGACCCCCTGTGACCGCCGTCACATTTCCGCCGAATCGCCGTTATCAGATAGAACCGTCCCCGCCGCCCCGCCGACCCAGGACTATCGGGCGGCAATTAGCCTTGGCCGCCCTCAACGATAGGAGGATAGCCATGCGTGGTACCCGTATTTCCATGATTGCCCTTGCCGCGGCGATGTCGCTCGGCCTCGGTTCGGCGGCTCACGGCGGCAGCCTGGTGCTGAAGCGCGATAGCGGCGCGAAGCCGCTGGTTGCCGCGGCCCCCACCAGCGGTCCGGCCGCTGGCGCGACCAAGCTCGGCGTGCCGGCGAGTCAGAAGGCCGACCTGGTGATCGAGCCCTACTACAACAATCCGAACGGTTTGCCCGAGGGCTTCCCGACCGAGAGCTATTGCGTGAAGAAGGCCAGCGGCGGCGCACCGAACCAGATCAAGTTCGTCATCCGCAACCAGGGCAATGCCGCCAGCGGCAACTTCCTGTATGTGCCGAGCTTCCCGACCGACGGTGCCGCACCCGCGATGGTGCAGGTGTCGCTGGCGCCCGGCGCCCAGCACATCATCACCCAGAACATGCCGAGCGGCTGCTATACCCCCGGCAACTCCGGCATCTGCCAGTTCACGATCAAGCTGGATACCCAGCATGAGGTCGCGGAATCCAACGAAGCCAACAACCAGGACAACAGCTTCTGCGTCAGCCCGGCCGGCTAAGTTTCCTCCACGAGTGCCTCTGTTCCCTCCACGACCTGCGGCGGCGTCTCCGGACGCCGCCGCCTTTCTTTTCGGCACACTCAGTAAGGCTTGCCGTCCTTGTGCAGGTAGCGCTCCTCGCCGTTGACCCAGCGCACCACCATGTCGATGTCGGAGTAGTCGACTTCGTCGGCGGCCGTGCGGTCGCCGACCTCCAGCAGGATCACGTCGCGATCGCTGCGATTAACCAGATGGTGCCCATCGCCGGTCCCGGCCGGAAAGCCGGCAGCCATGCCCGCGGTCAGCAGCTGCTCGCCACCATCTGTAACCAGCACCGCTTCGCCTGATACCACGAACACGAACTCGTCCTGCTTCGTATGCCAGTGCCGCTGCGACGAGATGCAGCCCGGCGGCAGCCGCATCAGGTTGACGCCGAAATTCTTCAGGCCAACCGCATCGCCGATCCGCCGCCGCTCGCGCTTCGCCGGGCCCTTGTCATGCGGCGGCGGGTAATCGCTGCCGACAAGGGGCTTCACCGTCTGGGGATCGAGTGCCGGCAACTTAAATGTGGACTTATTCATGAGCGATAGTTCTCTCAATTATGGGATTGTTGGCACGCTAAACCGCGGCCACCTGCTTTCGTCGCCGCGTCTTCGCGCCTTCGCGTGGATCTACTTCTCTATGCCTCGCGCACAGCATTCACGGCCGCATCCTCCGGCAGCGGGATGAACTCGCCATTGTCCAGGTCCGGTAGCTTCATCCGTCCGGCGCGCCAGTCGGCCTTGGCCTGCTCGATGCGCTCTTTCGACGAAGATACGAAGTTCCAGTCGATGAAGCGTTCGCCCACCGGCTCGCCGCCCAGCAGCATGACGGTTGCCGCGGTCGCAGCGGTGAAGGTCACGGCGCTGCCTGCGGGAAACACCAGCATGCGGCCGGCTTCATGGACCCGGCCCTCCACCTCCACCGATCCCGTGACGATATAGGCCGCGCGCTCCGGATACTCCGCCGGCAGTTCGGCCGTCGCGCCCGGCTGCAATTGCCAATGCACATAGAACAGCGGCGAGTGCGTCTTGACCGCCGCCTTGGCGCCGAACGCTTCGCCGGCCACCAGCCGCGCCCACAAGCCATGGCCTTCATAGGTCGGCAGATCCGCTGCGCCGTGGTGGAAGAACGCCGGCGCGGTCTCCTCGTCTTCCTTCGGCAGCGCCACCCAGGCCTGCAGCCCATGCATCGGCCCGCCGCTGCGACGCGCGGCCTCGAAGCGTTCGGAATGGGTGATGCCGCGGCCCGCGGTCATCCAGTTCACCTCGCCCGGCAGGATCGCCTGCTCGGAGCCGACGCTGTCCCGATGCATGATCTCGCCCGCGAGCAGATAGGTGACTGTGGACAGGCCGATATGGGGATGGGGCCGCACATCGACGCTGCGCGGGATACCAGGCGGAATATCCACTGGTCCAAAATGATCGAAGAAGATGAAGGGCCCCACCATCCGCCGCTTGGCATAAGGCAGCACCCGCGCCACCTCAAACCCGCCGAGACTGCGGCGCCTTGGTTCGATGATGAGTTCGGGCATGGGTGGGCTCCGCGATTGTCGGCGCTTGTTGCGTGACAATGAGTTGACCTTAATCGTGTGCAAATTTCCAGTGCGGCATTCCAGTGGAATCCGGTGACGAGCCAATGACGCTCGCACTCCAGGACCCTCGCCATGATCTGCCCTCAAGCGGATATGTGCCCGTGGTCACCCATTTCCGATGAGTTGCCGGCAAATCCCCGATGCAAAGGCACCGGTGCCGGCGCATGCTCCCGGTGATTCGGAATTCTTCGCCGTCCGATGACCATTGTGGGGATTTTGGAGCCGCCTCCCGCAATCGTCCAGCAAGAGGAGCCGCCGCGAATGTTTGTCTCGTTCTTTCCCAAGCCCCGATGGTTCTTCTGGTCTGCTCTCGCTTGGACAGCCCTTGCCATTGCCGCATGGTACGGTTTTGGCGAGCAGCTCGGTGCCAGCTTCGGCCTGCCGCCCCCCGCTGCTGATGCCCCGCCAATTATCGGCGTGTCCGTCTTCTGGTCGAGACCCTTCCTCTGGTTCTACATCTACTACGCGGCCGCCGTTGCGATCTTCGCCGCGGTCTGGAGTCTCGCGGCGCCTCACCCCTGGGCGCGGTGGTCCATTTGGGGTTCGGCGCTCATCGTCTTCGCGACCTACTACCAGGTCCAGGTCAGTGTCGCGATCAACAACTGGTATGGCCCCTTCTACGACCTGATCCAGGCCGCGCT
Source organism: uncultured Alphaproteobacteria bacterium (assembly GCA_963816235.1). Classification (GTDB taxonomy): domain Bacteria; phylum Pseudomonadota; class Alphaproteobacteria; order Dongiales; family Dongiaceae; genus DATKFM01. The sequence goes on from CAWFKD010000005.1 coordinate 197,921, forward strand.
GTCGAAATCAAAGACGGTCACAGCCGCGGAGTTCTATCTAAGCCTTGCCGACTTTGCCGGGATTGCCTGCGCTGCCGTCGTTATCGCGGTGCTGACCAGGTTTTTCATCAGCCACTACATCTTCCGTTGGCGGACCGCCATGAACGACTATTACATGGCCAACTGGAACACGATCAGGGTCATCGAAGGCGCATCGCAGCGCGTTCAGGACGACACGATGCGATTCTCCACAACCATGGAAGGGCTGGGCGGCAACTTTATCGATGCGATCATGACCTTGATTGCATTCCTCCCGATTCTGCTGCGATTGTCGGGAAACATTACTGAATTGCCCCTTATCGGCCAAATTCCCTATCCGCTCGTTGTTGTCGGCGTTCTCTGGGCGTTATTCGGCACGACATTCCTGGCGCTCGTTGGCATTCGGCTTCCAGGCCTGCAATTCCGCAACCAGCGGGTCGAGGCAGCGTATCGCAAGGAGCTGGTCTATGGCGAGGATGACAAGACGCGCGCGCAACCGCCGACGGTCGCTGAACTTTTCTCGCATGTCCGCCGCAACTATTTCCGGCTCTATTTCAACTACATGTATTTCAATGTGGCGCGCATTCTGTATCTGCAGACCGACAACATTTTTCCCTACATCATTCTCGCTCCGACGATCGTTGCCGGCGCAATCACATTCGGCGTCATGCGTCAGATTCTGAACGCCTTTGAACAGGTGCGTTCTTCCTTCCAATATCTCGTCAATTCCTGGACGACGATTGTCGAGCTCCTGTCGATCTACAAGCGGCTACGCGGGCTTGACGCTGTGATCAGGGGCGAGCCATTGCCCGACCTGGACCGGCGATATCGGGAACGGCAGGCGCAAACAGCCGCCTAGCTTCACGAGACATGGCGTCCGCAAACGGGAATGAGATTATCCCGAATTGAGGTCTACCGGCTGGCCAGCGCCCGCTCGCGGATCTGGCTCAGGCTCATGCGCGGGCTGATGGCTTCGGGGTCCAGCTTGATCTCGATCAGCGCCGGCTTGCCGCTCTTGGCCGCGGCCTCGAAGGCGGCGGCGAAGTCGGCGGTCTTCTCCACCGACCGCGCCATGGGCGCCATAGGCGCGGGCCAGCGCGGCGAAGTCCGGATTGACCAGCCCGGTGCCGCTCTCGCGCCCGGGATATTCCCGCTCCTGGTGGGCGCGGATGGTGCCGTACATGCCGTTGTTGACGACGATGAAGATGACGCCCAGGCCGTACTGCACGGCCGTGGCCAGCTCCTGGCCGTTCATCAGGAAACAGCCGTCGCCGGCGAAGCTCACGACGGTGCGCGTGGGATGCACGGCCTTGGCCGCCACCGCCGCCGGCACGCCATAGCCCATGGAGCCCGCGGTGGGCGCGAGCTGGGTGCGGAATTTCCGATATTGGTGGAAGCGGTGGACCCAGGTGGTGTAGTTGCCCGCGCCGTTGGTGATGATGGCGTCGGCGGGCAGGCGCTCCCGCAGCCAGGTGACGATCTCGGCCATCTGCATCGGGCCCGGCGACTGGGTCGGCTTCAGCGTGGCCAGGTAGTCGCCATGGGCGGCCTTGGTCCAGTCGCGCCAGGCGGCGGATTCCACCGGCTGCAGGCCGCGCGCCGCCGCCGCGAACGGCACCATGCCGGCATTGATCGGCAGCGTCGCCTGATAGACCCGGCCCAGCTCCTCGGCGCCGCCATGGACATGGATCAGCGTCTGCTGCGGCACCGGCACCTTCGAGCAGCGTGTAGCCGCTGGTGGTCATCTCGCCCAGCCGGGCGCCCACCACCAGCAGCAGGTCGGCGTTCTTCACGCGCTCGCCCAGCGCCGGGTCGATGCCGATGCCCACATGGCCGGCATAGTTGGGATGGCTGTTGTCGAACAGATCCTGGCAGCGGAACGAGGTGCCGACCGGCAGATGGTTGGCCTCGGCGAACATCCGGATGTTGTCCACCGCCGCCGCGGTCCAGCCGCCGCCGCCCAGGATCATCAGCGGCTGGCGCGCATGGCTCAACAGCCCGCGCATCGCCTCCAGGTCGGCCACGCCCGGATAGGGCTGCACGATCTTGTAGGGCGCCACGTCTTCCGCCTCGACATGGTCGGTCAGCATGTCCTCGGGCAGGGCGATCACCACCGGCCCCGGCCGGCCGCCAACGGCGCGGTGGAAGGCCTGGCTGACCAGCTCGGGGATGCGCGCGGCGTCGTCGATCTGCGCCACCCATTTGGCCATCGGTCCGAACATGCGGCGGAAATCCACCTCCTGGAACGCCTCGCGCTCCACCTGGTCCCGGGCCACCTGGCCGATGAACAGGATCATGGGCGAGGAATCCTGGAACGCGGTGTGGACGCCGATGGAGGCGTTGGTGGCGCCCGGCCCGCGGGTGACGAAGCAGATGCCCGGCCGTCCCGTGAGCTTGCCATAGGCCTCGGCCATGAAGGCGGCGCCGCCCTCCTGCCGGCAGGTGATCAGCTTGATCTGGTTGCGCGCGTCATGCAGCGCGTCCAGCACGGCGAGATAGCTCTCGCCGGGAACGCAGAAAGCGTGGTCGACGCCATGGATCTTCAGCTGGTCGACAAGGATCTGGCCGCCGCTGCGGGCCTGGGAACGTTTGGGCATGGGAGGGAGATTACGCGGAAAGGGACGGGGAAGGACAGGCCGGGAAAATTAACCCCCGGCGGGCATGATGGCCAGCGCGTCCCCGTACCTTGCCAGGCCGGGGGGAGCGATGCTCTGCTGACGGTATGGGAATCCGTATGATGGACCTTGGAATGAAAGCCGCACGGTTCGCCGCGTTGCTTGCCGCTTGTCTGTTGTCGCTGGCCGGTGCGGCGCGGGCCGACAGGGATGGCGCCATCAACGACTATTATGCCGGCAATTACGATGCGGCCGCCCAGGAGTTCCAGCGCCTCGCCGACACCGGTGACGGCGAGGCGCAGCTCTGGCTCGGCTACCTCTACACCACGGGCGAAGGCGTCGCCCAGAACTACGGCGAAGCGCAAAGCTGGTATGAGCGGTCGGTCGAGAACGGCAATGCCAAGGCGCTGTCCTTCATCGGCGACCTCTTCTACTACGGCCATGGGGTCGAGAAAGATCTGGTGGCGGCCGCCCGCTACTACCGCCGCGGCGCCAATCTCAGCGACGCCGACGGGCTGTTCAATCTCGGCTATGTCCATGAATACGGCGAGGGCGTGCCCAAGGATCTGGAAAAGGCCGCCGGCCTGTACCGGATGGCGTCGGAGCCGCAGGGGGAGCAGCCGGGTTCGTCCCGGGCGCAGACCCGCCTCGGCTATCTCTACGAGCAAGGCATCGGCCTGCCCCAGGATTACGCCCAGGCCCAGTACTGGTACCGCCAGGCCGCCGGCCAGAGCGAGACCGAGGCCGAGGCCAGCCTGGCCTGGCTGTTGCTGCAGGGTTATGGCGGGCCGAAGAACTATGACGAGGCGCTGCAGCTGTTCCGGCAGGCGGCGGAAAAGGGCAGCGCCAGCGCGCAGAACGGCATGGGCTATGCCTACGAATTCGGCTACGGCGTCGCCCAGGACTATCTGGCCGCGGCCGACTGGTACCGCCAGGCCGCCGAGCGCGACTTCGCCATTGCCCAATACAATCTGGCGCTGCTGTACGAAAACGGCCGCGGCGTGCCCCAGGATCTGGATGAGGCACGCCGCTGGTATCAGAAGGCCGCCGATCTGGGCGACGCCGATTCGAAGGCGGCGTTGGACCGGCTAGGACAATGAGCGTGGGGGCGCCGCTAGCGCTTGCGCAGCGGTACCACCACCGAGGCTTCGTCCCGTGCCTGTTTCGGTTGTTCGGCGGCCTGATGGATCGTATTGCCGCTCCGGCCGGCCGCGCTGACTACGCCACGGCGGCGAACCGACCTCCAGGGGCTGATCGTGCCCTTGAAGCCCGCCAGTGACCCCGGCGACAGCTCGCGCACCTGCAGCCGCTCCGGCGTCTTTTCCCGCGGCATCACCAGCCCGTGGGACGTCGCCGGATGGAATCCGAACTGCCGGTAGTAATCCAAGTCGCCCACCAGCACGACCAGCTTATGGCCGGCCAGCATGGCCCAATCCAGGGTCTGCGCCACCAGCGTGCGGCCGATGCCTTCGCCGCGCCGCTCCGGATTGACCGCCAGCGGCCCCAGCAGCAGCGCCGGCAGGCCCGTGCGGCCGATGCGCACCGGCCAATAGCGGATCGCGCCGACGATCTCGCCGCCCTTGTCCATGTCGCGGGCGACCTTGCAGAGCTCGCCGATCGGCTTCACGCCGTGGCGGTAGCGGTAGGACGCCTTGGCCATGCGGCCGGTGCCGAAGGCGACGTCCAGAAGGGTTTCGATGGCGCCGGCATCTTCCGGCTGTTCGGGAGAAATCGTGATCATGACCTATGCCTCATTCCGCGTGGTGTCAGGTGAAGAGCCAGCGGCGCCAGCCGCTGTCCACCTGAGGCATCGTCAATGTCGGGAAAATTCCCTTTCGGGGAAGAGTCTTCGGACAGTGAGCGCGCTTCAACGGACTCAGCAGCTCGCGCCGCGGGTTCGCGCGGCTCGGCGTCGTCGGTTGGCGGGGGCGAAGCTCACATTCCACACTCCTGTACGGCGCATATGAATGGTGATGCGCGGCGCCGATGTCAATAGCCCTAGGGGGTAAAGGAAGGCTTAACCGTGAACCGGCCTTGCGTCTGTCAGATCGGCGGCCGCTTGTCGGCCCAGGGCCGTACCTGCTCCAGCGCCTTGCCGATGCCGAGCACGGTATCGTCGCGGAATCGCCGGCCGACGATCTGCAGGCCGATGGGCAAGCCGCTCTTCGACCAGCCGGCGGGCACCGACAGCGCCGGGCAGACGCCGAACAAATTGAACTGCCCCGTCATGTCCAGCCCGTGGTAGCGCCCGTCGCCGCGTTCCCTGTAGTAGATCGAGTCGTCCTCCTCCACCGGCCGCGCCGTCACGCGCATGGTCGGGCAGAGGAGCGCGTCGTACTTGGCCAGGATCGGATGCAGCTGGCGCCACCACGCCGTGCGCTCGATCTCCAGCCTCTTATAGTCGCGGGCGGAGATGCGGTTGCCCGCCTCGATCAGCGCCACCACATGGGGGTCCATCTTCTCCCGGTACTTCTCCAGCGTGTGGCCGAAATACGCGGCCATGAACACCTGCCAATATTCCACCCAGGCATCGGCGATGCGGCGCGTCCAGGGCAGGGCGACTTCCTCGACGATGGCGCCCTGGGATTTCAGCGCCTCGGCGGCGGCGCGGACCGCGGCCGCCACCTCGGGATCCACGTCGTAGCAGCCGAGGTCCATGTTCAGCGCCAAGCGCACGCCCTTCACCATCGCCGGCTGCGGTCCGTCGAGATCCAGCTTGCTGCCGATGGATTGGATGTCGTCATCGGCCGGCCCTTGCGCCGCCGCCAGGAACAGCCGCGCGTCGTCGATGGTGCGTGCCAGCGGTCCAAAGTGGGAGATATTGTCGAACACGCTCGGCAGCAGATCCATGGGAATACGGCCCATGCTGGGCTTCAGGCCCACGATGCCGCACCAGGCAGCGGGAATGCGCACCGAGCCGCCCATGTCCGTGCCCTCAGCCACGCGGCACGCAGCCGCTGCCGACGGCCGCGCCGGAGCCGCCGGAGGAGCCGCCTGGCGTATTCGCAGGATTCCATGGGTTGCGGGTGACGCCCCAGAGCGGGCTTTCGGTGAAGCTGGAATAGGCGAATTCCGGCGTGGTGGTCTTGCCCACCATGATCGCGCCCGCCGCCTCCAGCCGGTCGACGATGACGGCGTTGCGGTCCGGCACCCAGTTCTCGTGGGTGTAGCTACCCAGGGTCGTGCGCTTGCCCTTGGTGGGCGTCAGGTCCTTGATGGCGATGGGAACGCCATGGAGCGGGCCGAGGGTGCGGCCCTCCGTCACGGCCTGCTCCGCCGCCCGCGCCTTGGCCAGCGCCTCCTCGGGATAGACGAAGCAGAAGCAGTTGAGCTTGGGATTGACCGCCTCGATCCGCGCCAGGGTGTTTTTCATCAGTTCGACCGGCGACAGCTTGCGGTCGCGGATGCGCGCCGCCAGTTCCGTCGCCGGCGTGTAGCAGAGATCGAGATCGGCCATGCTGGTCCCCCTGGATATCGCGGCGGCCATGATAGGCCACGGACCTCCGGCGCTGCCAAGCCCGTGGAAAACCGGCCAATGCCGGACCGGTTTGCGACGCGGAGTCGCTAGGCAAGGCCGCGGCGCCACGGCAGAATGGCGGCCAGGTCGGCCCGGGGGATTGCCATGCTGAACGAACTGACGCCGCAGCAGGTCCAGACATTTCACGACGATGGCTTTCTGATCGTCGAGAACTTCATTCCGCCGGCCGTCGCGGCGTGCGTGGCGGCACGGTATGAGGGACTCTTCCGCGGCGAGTTCGAGACCGGCCTGTATCCTGACGAGTGGAACTGGAAGGAAGGCCGCGACAAGCCGGACCTGGCGCGGCAGATCTGCAACGGCTGGAAATCGGACCACAGCGTCGCCAGCCTGGTGCTGCGGCCGGAGGTGGGCAAGCTCTGCGCCCAGCTCGCCGGCTGGCCCGGCGCGCGCATCGCCCAGGACAATGTGGTCTGGAAGCCGCCGGGCGCCAAATCCCTCGGCTTCCACCAGGATGACAGCTACAACGGCTGGATCGATCCGCCCCACATGCTGACCTGCTGGATCGCGCTCGATCCCACCAGCGCCCAAGGCGGCACCATCGAGTATGTGCGGGGCTCCCACAAATGGCCGGTATCGCCGCCGATCAAGCAGTTCCATGCACCCGACGATTACCGGAAGGAACTGGTGGAGGCCGCGGCGAAGGTCGGCCTGACGCCCGACATCGTTCCGGTAGAGGTTCCGGCCGGCGGCTGCGCCTTCCATGACGGCCGCACCTGGCACGGTTCGGACAAGAACCGCGCCGAGCGGCCGCGCCGCTCCGCCATCGCCCATTGCATGTCCTCATCGGCCAGGTTCCACCCGACCAAGATCAGCTATATCTATAACCGCTATAAGCGCGCCGGCGACACGGCGATGGACGAAAGTTATTTTCCGATTCTCTGGCGGCAGGACGGCTATCGCACCGCCTTTCTCGACGACTACATCCGCCAGGGGTCGGCGGCCGACGCCAAGGCGGCGGAGTAAGGGACACTTGACCAAACCGGGTAAGGGCACGGTTCTGATCACCGGCGCGTCCGCGGGCATCGGCGCGGCGCTGGCGCGGCTGATGGCGGCCGAGGGTTTCGATGTCGCGTTGACCGCACGCCGCCGCAACCGGCTCGATGCACTTGCCAAGGAGATTTCTGCTCGTGGCGTCAAAGCCTATGTCTGGCCGGATGATCTCGCCGACCCGGCGGCGCCGCAGCGCCTGCATGACAAGGCGAAGAGCGAAGGCGTCGAGATCGACATCCTCGTGAACAATGCCGGCTTTGGGGCGCATGGACTGTTCGGGGACATGCCGCTGCAGCGCCAGCTCGAAATGATCGCGGTCAATGTCACGGCGCTGACGGCGCTGACGCACCTGTTTCTGCGGGAAATGAAGACGCGACGCCGCGGACGCATCCTCAACGTGGCATCAATAGCAGGATTCCAGCCGGGGCCATTTCTCGCTGTCTATTATGCAACCAAGGGCTACGATTATCTCTTCACCGAAGCGCTGGCGGAAGAATTACGCGGCAGCGGCGTTACAGCGAGTTGCCTGTTTCCCGGTGTGACCAAAACGGAATGGCAGGCCGTTGCGGGAATCGATGGCTCGCGCCTCGGCCGCATGCGCGGCATGAGCGCGGAAGCGGTGGCACGAATCGCCTATGACGGACTCATGGCTGGACAGCGCACGATCATTGCCGGTCTGCATAACAAGGCCAGCGCCTTCGTCGTGAAGTTCATGCCGCGGCGGCTGGTGACGCATGTCGTTGGGCGGATCCAGGGCCTGCGGTAATGTAGGAGCGACCTCGGCAAGATCGCTTCGCGATCTGCCTGGCGGTCGCCCGGGCGAGCGCAGCTCGCCCCTACAAGCAGGGCGCCGGAATAGTCAATGGTGGCTATGATGCAGGATCTCGTCGCGCAGGCCGGTGTCATAGGCCATGCCCGCCGGCGTCATGATGGCGGCGACCGGGAAGTGGGACTTGATCAGCCCCTTGCGCTGCAGCACCACCCAGGCCGCTTCGTTGGCAAGGCCCGACGCATCGCGCGTCGCCACGACGGAATTGCCGAGATGGAAGTGATCGCCATGGGGGTGGGGCATGCCGCCGATGAGGATATGGCCCTCGGCTTCCTCCGGCGCCGGCTCGCCATGCAGCCGCGCCAGCTCCTGCAACAGGGTCAGCGTCCTCAGCTGCAGCGGATTGAGGTTCAGCGGGTTCTTCTTCGGCGCCATGGCATGTTCCGTTTTTTGAGGAGAGCTAATCGCGGAAGTTCACATATTGCAGCGGCTGCAGGATCTTCATCTCCCGCACATGCTGAATGGCGGTCTGCAGATCGTCGCGCTTCTTGCCGGAGACGCGCAGCTCATCGCCCTGGATCGAAACCTGGACCTTCAATTTCGAATCCTTGATCGAGCGCACGATGTCCTTGGCCAGCGTCTGCTCGATGCCCTGCTTGACCTGCACCACCTGCCGCAGCGCATTGCCCGAGGCCTTTTCCGGCGGCTTGAAGTCGAGTGCGCCCGCGTCGAGCTTGCGCCGGGTGATGTAGCCCTTCAGCAGCTCCTGCATCTGCTTCAGCTTGAGATCGTCGTCGGCGAGCATGGTCAAGAGCTCGTCCTTGCGTTCGATCGTGCATTTGCTGCCTTTGAAATCGAAGCGCGTTTCGATCTCCCGGCGCATGCCGTTGATGGCGTTTTCCACTTCCGCGAGGTCGGTCTTTGAAACGATATCGAATGATGGCATGAGGCGAACCCTGGGATCGGCAAAGCTGGCTGGAGGGCCGGTAAAATACACCGGCCGTTCTTCTGCCGCAAAGGCACTATGGCCGGTTGCGCCTGGCTGTGGATCGGCCGTATGGATGCCGTCGCCGCCGAAAAGTCATCGCTCTGTTCCATGATCGAGGGAAGGTGACGGGGTAACCGATTTGACGATTCGAGGATACCATAGAGCCAGCGGCAGCGTGCGGCAGCCCATCCAGACCAGGAAGGCCAGCCACAGCCCGTGATTGCCCCACAGCGGCACCAGCGCCGTGGCGCCGATGAGGTAGACGATCAGCGCCAGGATCATGCCGTTGCGCATCTCCGCCGTGCGGGTCGCGCCGATGAAGATGCCGTCCAGTTGGAAACTCCAGATCGACAACAATGGCGACAGGGCGATCCAGATGAGATAGCGGCCTGCTTCCAGCCGCACGCCGTCGATGGTGGTGAACAGCGCCACGATCGCCGGGCCGAACAGGAAGTAGATCGCGGCGATCACCACCGACAATGCGGCGGCCCAGACCGTGCTGATGCGCACGGCGTCGCGCAGCATGGAGAGATTGCGCGCGCCGACGGCGCTGCCCACCAGCACCTCCGCCGCATAGGCGAATCCATCGAGGCCATAGGCCATGATGCTCTGCAGATTGAGCAGGATGGCGTTGGCGGCGAGCACGGTGTCGCCCAGGCCGCCGCCGACAGAGACGAAATAAGCGAAAGCCAGAATCAGGCAGATGGTGCGGATGAAGATGTCGGCGTTGATGCGCAGCATCGCCGCGAGCTTCGGCCAGTCGAGCAGAGCCGCCCAGTTCCACCGCCCGCCGCCGCGCAGCAGTCCGGCAACATAGATCAGGCCAACAATTGCCGCCGCGTATTCCGCGATCACCGTCGCCGTGGCGACGCCGGCAACTCCCCAACCCAAGCCCAGCGCGAACAGCAAGCACAGCGCGATGTTGATGCCGTTCAGAAAGATCTGCAGCGCGAAAGTCGCGCGAGCCCGCTGCACCGCCAGCAGCCAGCCGAGGATCACATAGTTCGCCAGAGTCGCCGGCGCTGACCAGATGCGGATATTGAAATACACGCGGCCCAGTGCTTCCACCTTTGCACTAGCTGCCATAAGCGAAAAGCCGATCTCCCGCGCCGGCCATTGCAGAAGGAGGATCAGGGCGGCGAGTGCGAGGGCCAATAGCAGGGCGCGGCCGAGCCAGTCCCGCACCGCCTCCGGCTCGCCGGCGCCGAAGGCCTGGGATACCAGGCCGCTGGTGCCCATGCGCAGGAATCCCATGCCCCAATAGAGAAAATTGAAGATGACGGCACCCACCGCGACCGCGCCGATGTTGGCCGGATCGGGCAGGCGGCCGACGACGGCGGTGTCGACCGCGCCCAGCAGCGGCACCGTGATGTTCGAAAGGATGATCGGTCCGGCAATACGCCAGACGCGCCTGTGGCTGACGCCAACCTGCTGCGGGGAAGTGATCATGGCGGCGCTGCTAACGTCCGATGGCGTAGCCCTGCATGCCCCGCGGATTGGCGGCCACCTTCAGCAGGCCGCCGTCGCGCGTTGCAGCGGAAAGGCGGCCCAGATCCCAATCGCCGGCCACCGTCACCTCATGGCCGCGCTTGCGCAGCGCCTTTGCGGTCTTGGTGCCGAACCGCCCCTCGATGGTTAGGCTGGCGGGCGCCCGATTGCGCGGCCAGAAGGAGCTCGGCATGTGATCGGTGTGGAACATCGGCGCATCGATCGCCTGCTGCAGATTCATGCGGTGATGCACATGGCGCAGGAAGAAGGTCACGCTCCATTGATCCTGCTGGTCGCCGCCGGGCGTGCCGAAAGCCATGTAAGGCCGGCCGTCGCGCAAGGCGAGCGACGGCGTCAGCGTGGTGCGCGGGCGGCGTCCCGGCGCCAGCGCCGAGGGCGAGTCGGGATCGAGCCAGAACATCTGTGCCCGGCTGCCGAGGCAGAATCCCAGGCCGGGAATGATCGGCGAACTCTGCAGCCAGCCGCCCGACGGCGTCGCCGACACCATGTTGCCGTAGCGGTCGATGACGTCGATATGGCAGGTGTCGCCCCGCGGCGCCGCGTCGGCGAATTCGGTGCGCGTCGGCTCGCCGCCGCCCATGGTGTCGTATTCGCCTTCCAACCCGGCGCGCTGCTCCATCGCCAGGCGGATAGAGCCGCCAAAACCTGGAAGTTCGCCAGGACGCAGATCGGCGCTGGCCTGCGCGGTTACCAGCTTGCGCCGCAAATCGTTATAAGGCGCGCCGAGAAGCATATGCAGCGGCACGTTGACGTGGTTCGGATCGCCATAGAACGCTTCGCGGTCGGCGAAGGCGAGCTTGGCGCATTCGGTCACCGTATGGACGAACTCCTCGCCCAGCGGATCCATGGCGCCGATGTCGTAGCCCGACAGTAGCGCCAGTTGCTGCAGGAACACCGGGCCCTGGCTCCAGGGACCGCATTTGCAGACCGTATGCCCGTGATAGTCGAAGGTGAGCGGTTTCTCCACCGTCGCGCGCCATTTCTCCATGTCGCCGCCGCGCAGCAGACCGCCATGGCGGCGGCCGGAACTGTCCATGGACTCGGTGGTGCGGCAATAGCTGTCGATCGCCTCCGCCACGAATCCTTCCGCCCAGATGCGCCGCGCCGCATCGATCTGGCCTTCGCGATTCGCCGTGGCCGATTCGGCCTCCAGGATGATACGGCGCCAGCAATGCGACGAGATCGAGATTGCGGAACAGGCTGCCCGGCTTGGGCACATCGCCATCGGGCAGATAGGTCTCGGCCGACGTCACCCATTCGTCTTCGAAGAGCTGCTGTACCGAGGCGATGGTGGCGCAGATCTGCGGCACCAGCGGATAGCCGCGCTCGGCATAGCCGATGGCATGCTCCATCACTTCATGCAGGCGCAGTGTGCCGTAGTCCCGCAAGAGCAACAGCCAGGCATCGAAGGCGCCGGGAACCACGGCCGCGAGCAAACCTGCGGCGGGCACGAGGTGGAGCCCAAGATCCCGATAGCGCTCGATGGTCGCCAGTTCCGGCGCCACGCCCTGGCCGCAGATCACGTCGACCGATTCGCGCGTCGAATCCCAGAGCAGGATCGGCGCATCGCCGCCGGGGCCGTTCATATGGGGCTCGACCACCTGCAGCGCGAAGCCGGCGGCGGCGGCGGCATCGAAGGCATTGCCGCCCTTTTCCAGCATGGCCATGCCGGCCGCGGTGGCGAGCCAATGGGTGGTGGCGACGACGCCGAAATTGCCGAGAATCTCCGGCCTCGTGGTGAATTCCGCCATATGGCTGCCCCGCGTTTTGAAGGCCGGCACGATATCGGCCGGCCTTTGGCGGGGCAAGGCGGGGCGGAATTTTGCCCTAACGGCGGGCATCGCTAGGATGCCGGCAAAATAGAACAGCGCCGAGGGTCACCTGATGTCCATTGCTCACCCCTATCTCATGTTCCTGGGCGACGCGCCCGATCAGCTCGCGGCCAAGACCGCCCAGGGCGTCGCCCATTGGCGGCCGGAATGGTGCGTGGGCCAGCTGCGGATGCCGGGTTGCAAGGCCGACCTCAAGCTGCCGGACATGACCCTGGAGCAGGCCAAGGCGGCAGGGGTGAAAACGATCATCGTCGGCGTCGCCAACCGAGGCGGCCTGATCGGCGAAGGCTGGACCGGCGTGCTGAAACAGGCGCTGGAGATGGGCATGGATCTGGCCAGCGGCCTGCATAATCGGCTGGTGGATGTGCCGGCGCTGGCGGAGACGGCGCGCAAGCTGGGCCGCAACCTGTTCGATGTGCGGCACCCGACGCGGGATTTCGCCGTCGGCACGGGCAAGAAGCGCAAGGGCAAGCGCATGCTGACCGTCGGCACCGATTGCTCCATCGGCAAGATGTATACGGCGCTGGCGCTGGAGAAGGAGATGCGCGCGCGCGGAATGAAGGCGGACTTCCGCGCCACGGGTCAGACCGGTATATTCATCGCCGGCGATGGCGTCTCCATCGATGCGGTGGTGTCGGATTTCATGTCAGGGGCGGTGGAGTGGATCTGCCCGGAGAACGAAGGCGACCACTGGGACCTGGTGGAAGGGCAGGGTTCGCTGTTCCATGCCTCCTATGCCGGCGTCACGCTGGGCCTGATCCATGGCGCGCAGCCCGATGCGCTGGTCATGTGCCATGAACCGCAGCGGCCCCATATGCGCGGATTGCCCCACTATCAGCTGCCAGACTTGCAGACCTGCATCGACGCCAACCTCGCGGCGGCGCGCCTGACCAATCCGGCGGTGAAGCTGGCGGGGTTCAGTTTCAACACCTCGGCGCTCGACGGCGCGGCGGCGGAACGGGCGCTGAAGGACTGCTCGCAAAAGTTCGGTCTGCCGGCGGTCGATCCCGTGCGCACCGGCGTCGGGCCGCTGGTGGACGCGCTGGCGCGCTTCTGATGCGCCGGCTGACAGTCACGGCGGAAAGCTGGCCGATCGCCGGCACTTTCACGATCTCCCGCGGCAGCAAGACGGCGGCCGATGTGGTCTTGGTGGAGATCGCCGAGGGCGACCACCGCGGCCGCGGCGAATGCATGCCCTATGACCGCTACGGCGAAAGTGTCGCGAAGTCGATCACGGCAATCGAATCGCTGCGCGCGCCGCTGGAGGCGGGCCTCGGCCGCAAGGAATTGCAAGCGAGGATGAAAGCATGCGCGGCGCGCAATGCGTTGGATTGCGCGCTCTGGGACCTGGAGGCGAAGCAGAGCGGCTGCAGCGTTGCGGCTTTGGCAGGCCTGTCGGCGCTGAAGCCGGTGACCACCGCCTATACGCTGAGCCTCGGCAGCGTCGAGAACATGGCGGCGGCGGCGAAGGCCAACGCCCACCGGCCGCTGTTGAAGCTCAAGCTCGCCGGGCCGGGCGATTTGGACCGCGTGGCCGCCGTGCACGCCAGCGCGCCGAACTCGCGGCTGATCGTCGATGCCAATGAGGGATGGACGGCCGCCATCTTCGTCGAGCTGGCGCCAAAGCTCGTGCCGCTGGGTGTGGAGATGATCGAGCAGCCTTTGCCGGCGGCCGACGACTCGGCCCTGGCGGGGCTGGCGCGGCCGATCGCCGTCTGCGCCGACGAGTCCTGCCACGGCGTGGAGACGCTGCCGCAGCTCGTGGGCAAGTACGACGCCGTGAACATCAAGCTGGACAAGACCGGCGGGCTCACCGGCGCGCTGGCGCTGGCCGATGCGGCGGCGGCCCAGGGTTTCGCGATCATGATCGGCTGCATGGTTGCCACCTCGCTGGCCATGGCGCCGGCGATGCTGGTGGCGCAGCGGGCGCGCTGGGTCGATTTGGACGGGCCGCTGCTGCTGGCGCGGGACCGCGAGCACGGGCTGCAGTTTCAGGGCAGCCTGGTGCAGCCGCCGAGGCCGGAGCTGTGGGGCTGACGCCTAGCTTCGCGCCAGACCGGCAAGCTCACTGGTGAAACGCTCGATCTCCTCCTCCGTGTTGTAGTAGTGCACGGAGGCGCGCAGCACGTCGGGCAAGCGCCGCGCCGTCGCATCAAGCAACGTTGAGGCCGGAGTAGAGACGCTGCAATTGAAACCCCGCTGTCGCAGCGTCGTCCGAAGCGCCGACGAATCCTTGCCGGACAGATGCATGCTGACGATGCCGCATTTCCGGCGGCCGATATCGGCGACCGTCACGCCGGGGATAGCGCCGAGCCGCTGGCGCAGCAGCGCCGCGAGGCTGTCAATGCGGGCCGCGATACTCTCCAGACCCAAATCCAGCGTATAATCCACGGCGGCGCCGAGGCCGAGTTGCGCTGCGTAGTTATTTTCCCAATTCTCGAATCGGCGCGCGTCCGGGCGCAGCTCGTATTTTTCCGGCGCCGTCCAGTTGGCCGCATGGTTGTCGAGAAAGGGCGGCTCCAGACGGTCGAGAACCTTGCGGTTCACATAGAGGAAGCCGCTGCCCCGCGGTCCCCGCAGATATTTGCGCCCTGTCGCCGACAGCAGGTCGCAACCCATCTCATTGACGTCGACCGGCATCTGCCCGACTGATTGACAGGCATCCAGCAGATACATGATCCCATTTTGGCGCGCGATTGCGCCGATCTCCGCCGCGGGGTTCACCAGACCGCCATTGGTCGGCACATGGGTCACGGCGATCAGCTTCACGCGGCCGTCGATCATGCGCGCCAGGGCGCCGACGTCGATTTCGCCCGTCGGCGTGTTGGGGATCACCTCGATCGAGAAGCCGATCTGCCGCTGCCGTTGCAGGAAGGCGATGTAGTTGCTGGAATACTCGGCCTGCGCGGTGAGGATGCGGTCGCCCTTTTTCAAGGGCACGGCATAGAACGCCATGTCCCAGCCGACGGTGGCATTCTCCACCAGCGCGATCTCATCGGCACCGGCGCCGATCAGCCGGGCGATGGATGCGTAGATATTCGCGACGCGGCCTTGCGCCTCGTCGGCCGCTTCATAGCCGCCGATTTCGGCTTCGCGCTGGATATGGGCGATCTGCGCCGCCACCACGGGCTGCGGCGGCAGGGCCGCGCCGGCATTGTTGAGATGGACGATCTTGGCCGTGGCCGGCGTATCGCGCCGGACCTTTACGATGTCGATAGTCATGGAATCCGCCTGAATGAATGCGCCGATTTGGTCCGCAGTTTCGGCGCTGCGGGCCGGCGGATCAAGCGGCGGCGTGCACGCTGCTGCCGGGGACGCGCCGCAGGGGCGGCAGGGTCACGGTGACGGTGGTGCCGACGCCCGGCTCGCTCTCCAGCCGCAGCGAGCCGCCATGCATCATCACGAGCGCGTGGCTGATGGGCAGGCCGAGGCCGGTGCCCGGGTGCTTGCGGCTGAGATGGCTGTCAACCTGGCCGAATGGCGCCATGATGCGCACGATGTCGTTGGCGGCGATGCCGATGCCCGTGTCGGTGATCTGATAGGCGAGCTCATAGGCGGCGCTGACATAGAGCCGGAAAATGATCTGGCCGCCCGATGGCGTGAATTTGATGGAATTGGAGATCAGGTTCAGCAGCACCTGCTTCATGGCGCGGGGATCGAGCCGGTATTGCGCGATGTCGCCATCGACGCGGAACTCGATCTCCAGCCCGGCATTCTCGGCGCGGCCGGCCACGAGGCGCAGCACGGCCTTGGCCACCTCCACGGGATTGACGTCCTCCTCCGCCAGCGCGAAGCGGCCGGCCTCGATCTTCGAGAGGTCGAGGATGTCGTTGATCAGCGACAGCAGATGCTGGCCGCTTTCATGGATATCGCCGGCATATTGCCAGTAATGCCGGTCGCCCAGGGGGCCGAACATCTCGGTGATCATCACCTCGGAGAAGCCGAGGATGGCATTCAGCGGCGTGCGCAGCTCATGGCTCATATTGGCCAGGAATTCCGATTTCGCGCGGTTGGCGACTTCGGCCTGGTCGCGGGCCGCCATGGCCTGCTGCTCGGCGCGGCGGTAGGCGGTGATGTCGCGGATCGATACCACATGGCCGCCATCGGGAACCGGGCTGCGGGTCAGTTCCAGGATCTGGCCGTTCCGGGTGTGGAACTCCTGGGGCGTCGGGTCGATCAGCCGCGCCTTGGCCAGGAGGTCGGCGATCGCCTGTTCGCCGAGTTCGCTGCCGAACACGCCGTGGCGGGAATCGATGCGAAGCAATTCTTCCAGCAAAAGCCCGGGCGTCAGCCGACCGGGCGCGTAGGCGAAGATCTCCTGATAGCGCCGGTTCCATTCCACCAGCCGGAGATTGCGATCGAACACGGCGATGCCGTCGCCGATGGCGCCGATGACGCTGGCGCGGAACGCCGTCTGCGCATTCAGCCGTTCATGGGATTCCCGCAGTTCCATCAGGCGGGCCTCATGGGCCCGGCGCAGACGCTCCTGATGGCGCAGGATCAGAAACGCCAGGAACGCCATGATGGCGAAGGCGGCGGCCACCACCGGCAGCACGCGGCGGGCGATCTCCGCCCCGGGATTGCTGGCGCGCCAGGTGAGATAGCCCAGCAGGCGGCCGTTCTTGGAAGTGAGTGGAAGGTCTTCGCGGTCGGCCGGCACCGCCGACGTGGCCACGAGCGGGCTGTGCAGGCCGTAGGGTTCGAAGATCTCCGCCAGCCGCGCCGGCGTGAGCGGAATGCCGATCAGCAGGATGCTGCGCTCCTGGATCAGCTTGTTTTCCGGCCAGGACTTGGGCTGCTCCGGCGTGATGGCGGAGGCGGCAATCAGGAAGAAGCGTTGTCCGATCAAGACCACGCCGCTTTGCGCCTCGGCCGAGGCCAGCGGTGCGCGCCGTGTCGCGGCAATAACGCGGTAAAAATCGTCGCCGCGGAGATGTTCGGCATTCCCCGCGGTTTCATCGGACTCCGCGGAAAGCTGCAGTTGCCGGTTGCTGGAATCGAGGAAGGCGACAAAGCCGGCCTGCCAGGTGTCGCGCAGATAATCGGCCTGGTACTTCATCCAGCCGGGATCCGGCTCGACGGTCACGTTCTGATAGGCTTCGTTCCAGAAGCTGTAGTCAAAGGCCAGCTTGGCCATATGGTTGCTTTGTTGCGCCAGCAGCGTCTGCGCCAGGGCCCGTTCCCGCTGCTGCGCCAGCTCATCCTGGCTGCGCGAGGTGTGGAAGACCAGCAGCAGGATGGTCAGCGCGCCGAGGCCCAGCAGCGCCATGACGGACAGCGCCGGCCACCAGCCGATTCGCCCCCTGGCGCGCGCAGCGAACTCCAAGAGGGGCGTGAGCCAGGTCATTCGGGTGCGAGATCTATCCGGTTTCTATCCGTTGCCGCCGGGTTGGCCCGGGGCCGATTGCAGGAGGCTGATAATACCGCGGCCGAAGCGTTCTGCATGGGGTTCGATCAGCGGCCAGAGGGAGGACCAGTCGCTGCCGGGCTCTACCGGTTCGGCGCGGGCGAAGCCGGGGTAGAAGCCGCCGAGCAGGTCCCAGGGACCGGCGGCGGCCGAGGGCGTCTCCGTGGGCTCACGGGCTGCCAGCGCAACCTGCCGGCCCAGATAGGCGACATCGGCGGGTTCGCGGGCGGCGATGGAAACTGGGACATGCATCGACGGCCTGAAGTCGGCCGGCTCACGCGCCGCGATGGAGACCGGCGCCGGGGTCTGCCAGTGGAATTCCGGCGGCTCCCTTGCCGCGATCGACACCGGCAGTTGCTCGGCCTGATGATACTCGGCCGGCTCGCGGGCAGCGATGGCTGCGGTCATGGCGGGCATGACCGGATCGGCCGGCTCCCGCGCCGAGATGGCCACGGAAACGCGGAACTCGCTGGGCGATTCCAAGGCGTCGATCGAAACGGGCAGGGCTGGCTGGTAGGCGAGCGCGGCCATGGTCACCGTCGACGGCATTTCATTTTCGCTGCCGTCATCGAACTCCGCCGAGGCAAAGGTCAGGGCCGCGAGCTGATTGTGGAAGGGCTCGGCGACGCTCGCCTGATGCCAGGTCATGATCGTCGGCAGCGGATCGAGATCGGCATATTGCGTGGCCTGGACCTCCGACAGCGCCGCCAGGAATTTCGCCCGCTCCTGCCGCCAGGCGACATGCACCTTCATGCGGTACTGCTTGTAGCGGCCGGGATCGGCGGAGTGATAGCGCGCCACCGCCTTGGCCCAGGAGCCTTCCTCGATCTTCAGATTTTTCAGATAGGACGCGGCATAGGAAACATTGGCGACGGGATCGAATGCCTGATTCAGGTCGGCGAAGGCATGGGGGTGATAGAACAGGTTCACCTGCATGCAACCGACATCGATGTTGCGGATGCCGCGCGCCTTGAGGCCCTCGACCTCGGCGATCGCCGCCGCCTTGGTCGGCAGATAGCGGCCGCGGCCTTCGGCCATTACGGTCCAGGGCCAGGCCATGACGACGCGCTTTTTCTGATGGAAGCGGCCGGATTCGACCTTGGAAATCGCCCGCAGCAAGCTGGCGCGGCACGCCTTCCTGACGCTCGATCAGGTTGGTGGCCTTGGCGCAGAGGGTCCAGGGGCTGGGTTTGGTCACCTGCGGCTGTTCCTGGGTCCGCCAGGGCCGCCGGGGACGCCAGCAGGCTCAGGGCAGCCACGGACAGCACCAGCGTCAGCCCTGCCGCCAGACGGCCGTAGCGTCGTCCCGGGCCGCTCCTATGGCCCTGGTACGACTCGCAAAACTGCCGTTTTGAGAAAATGGTGCAGCGCAGCATAATATCCCCCGCCCGCGGCACGGGTTAGGGCCGATGGCGATTCATCCACTAAAAACAAATCTATGGAGGAATTTGGTTGATAACTTGTTAAGGATGATTCATATTGTTTTTGCGGTGGCACTGCGCCGTCTCCCTGATGGTGCGCCGCCGCATACGCCCCTCGGGCGTTTCCTCCCAGAACTTGGGCCGTGCAACCCACGGCCCTTTTTTTGCTCCCTGCTAAGGCGCGATTGCCCGTTCCGTGGGCAGAATTTCGTCGCCGGGGCCCAGCGCCCGCTGCATCAAAACACTGTCGATCCAGCGGCCGAATTTGAAGCCCACGGCGGTCAGGACGCCCGCCCGGCGGAAGCCCAGCCGCTCATGCAGGACGATCGAGGCGGTATTGGCCGAGTCGCCGATCACGGCCACCATCTGCCGCAGGCCGGCGGCCGTGCAGCGATCGACGATTTCCGCCAGGGCCAGCTTGCCGATGCCCTTGCCGGCCAGGCCCGGCGCCACATAGACCGAATCCTCGACCGAGAACCGGTAGGCGGAGCGGGTGCGGTAGGGACCGGCATAGGCATAGCCGCCGATCTGGGCGCCGCATTCCACCACCACATAGGGCAGTCCGCGCGCCAGGATTTCGGCGCGGCGGCGGCGCATCTCCTCGACATCCGGCGGCGTCTCCTCGAACGAGGCGACGCCGGTGCGGACATGGTGGGCATAGATCTCTTGGATCGCCGGCATGTCACCGTCGCGCGCATCGCGCAGGACCAGCGCCGGCCTGCCGTCGGGGCCGTTCATCTGCCGGCGCTGCCGAGACCCCGCGCCACGTCGATGACGGCGGCGATGATGCGTTCCATGTCCCGGACAATGGCGGCGAAGGCGGGGCCGCGTTCCATCGTCGTCTCCGCCACATAGAGGGCGCGATTTATCTCGATTTGCAGGGCATGCAGGCCGGCCTCGGTCTTGCCGTAATGCTGCGTGGTGAAGCCGCCGGAATAGGGCGAATTGCGCGCCACGCGATAGCCGAGATCGCGGAACGCGGCTTCGATCTGCGCCGTCACCTGCGGCGCGCAGGAGGTGCCGTGGCAATCGCCGAGCACGATGTCGACCCGCGAATTGCCGGCGTCGCTCTCCGTCGGTCCGCCGATCGACGGCATGGAATGGCAGTCGATCAGCAGGCATTGGCCGAACTTCACTTTGGTCGCGGTGATCGTCTGGCGCAGCGCCTCGTGATATGGCCGGTAATAGTTGTCGATGCGCTGGCGCGCCTCGGCGAAAGTCAGGCGCCGGCTATAGATCGGTTCGCCATTGGCGACGACGCGGGCGATGGTGCCGAAGCCGGCGGCGACGCGCGCCGAGCCGGTGTTGACGTGGCTCGGCAGCAGATCCTCGAACATGTCGGGATCCAGCTCGAACGGCTCCCGGTTCGGGTCGATGAACACCCGCGGAAACAGCGCCCGCACCAGCGGCAGGCCCTTACGCGGCGCAGCGCCGAATAATTCGTCGACATAGCAGTCCTCCGACCGGCGCAGGCCGGGGAATTTCAACTGCGCGCCGGCGACGAATTCGGGCGGATAATTGCTGCCGCTATGGGGGGACGCCAGCACGGCCGGCGCCGATTGCCGGTCGGGCGCCAGTATTTCCACCGGCGGCAGCGTCTCTGGTACAGCTTGGATCCGGACTACCATGAAATCATCTATTTAAAGCAACGGCTTCGCCCCCGCCATGGGGAATTGCTAATTGCCGCAGGGCAGGGTTGAATGATTGACGTTGGTAAGTTTCTTTTCAATGATCCGTAGTATGCAATGCAGTTGGCCGCCCAGAAGGGCGCCTTAATCCCCAGAGGTAAACAAGGCTTTCAATGGCTCAGATTCTCGTCGCCGAAGACGACGACAGCATGCGCTCTTTCCTGGCTGGTGCGTTGCGTCGCGCCGGCCATGCGGTGGAGACGGCTTCGGATGGCTTCGAAGCCTTGTCCTGCCTGGCGCGGCACAAATACGACGTGCTGCTGGCCGACGTGGTGATGCCCGGCATGGATGGCGTCGAACTGGCGCGCCGCGCCTCCCGCGACCAGCCGCAGATCAAGGTCATGTTCATCACCGGTTTTGCCGCCGTCGCGCTGCGCGGCCGCAGCGGCATGCCCGGCGACCCGAAGATTCTCAGCAAGCCCTTCCATTTGAAGGACTTGGTCAGCCAGATCGATCAGCTGCTGGCGCAGCGTCAGCCCGCCGGCGCTTGAAATGCCCAATCATTGGTGGTAAGTCGCCGTCCGCCTTGGGGGCGCCAGCCTCCTTGTTTCCGCGGCGGATCTGAAGGGCGCGTAGCTCAGCGGGAGAGCACTACGTTGACATCGTAGGGGTCACTGGTTCAATCCCAGTCGCGCCCACCATCCTACCCTTCGCTACAAGCATGGATTTTTCCGCGCTGTCGATCCGACAGCGCGTGGGGTGGCTTCAATTATTTCCAGATCTCAATCGGCGCGCGCGGCGGGCGCACTGACGCACGCCGCGCGCGCTCGAACTCAGGGGCCTGACGTCAGGCGCCTTCCTGCATCACTTCGCCTTCAGGCGTGAGCAGGACGTTGACGTCGACGCCGTCTTTCATCGCCCTTCCATGCCAAAAGTTGTCGCAACCCTTCGTGAGGTCGCGGACCTGAGCGTAGCCGGCAGCCTCAAACTTTCCCTTGGCATAGTCGGCCGTTGTTCCGTCGATGCTGTCGCCGGCGCTGCACGCTGCCGATGCAGACTGACTGATTGCAAAGGCCAATGTCAGCGCGGCGACGAAAATTCCCGTTCTGTGCATGTCGAATCTCCTTCAGCAGGCGCGGCATGACCGCGACGCCTTGATAAACGTCGACATGGCCTGCCGGTTCCCTGAGATCGGCGCGCGGCCCGTTGATGGCGCCAGAGACCGCCGGACTTTCAATGGCTTGAGGCGCGATTTGGCGCTACTGCGTCCGTCGGCGTCCGAACGCGAGATAGACTAAGCCGCCGATCAGGTTGTTGACGACACCCAGCGTGAAAAACGCCAGCGATAGCGCCAACGCCTGCTCGGCCGTGGCGCCGACGGCGCCGAACAGGGAGACGAAGGCGGCTTCGCGCACGCCGATGCCGGCGATGGAGATCGGCAGTTGGCTGAGCAGGAAGATCACCGGCAGGAACAGCGGCTGGCTCCAGAGCGGCGCAGAGAAGCCGCCGATGGCGCCTGACATCGCCATCACGCAGAGAATTGTCGCCGCCATCATCGCGCAGGATTGCAGGAACGGCAGGCCGAACAGCCGCGGCGTGCGGAAATCCCGCAGGATCGCGGCGATGGCGTGGATCGTCTTGGCGAAACGGCTCTGTTGGTCAGGCGACTGCCTTGCGTAATACCAGCGGTCGAGCCAGCGGCAGAGAGTAAGCCCCACGGGCATTCCAATGCACAGCACCAGGAGCATCCAGCCCAGCAGATGCAGCGGCCCCGCTGCGCTCAGTGCGAAGATCATGCAGGGCACCGACAACACGACGACGCTGACCAGCCCGATGAAGCGGTCGGTGAGGATGGAGCGTGTCACCTCCAGCGCACCGATGCGGAATCGCGTGAGATAGAATTCCCCGGGAGATATCGCGCCCGATGCCCCCGGGCAGCAGCAGCGCGAAGAAATTGGCGATCCAGGTGATGGCCCAGAGCGGCCGGAACGGGACGTCGTGACCCTGCCACCTGAGAATCAACTGCCAGCGAAAGACCGAGATCAGCAGCGCGACGAGCAAGCAGGCTTCGGCGGCGAGGACCTGCCATGACCAGGGGCTGGGGAAATGATTGGCCAGGGTGGTGAAATCGATCTGCCGCGAAACGTACCAGAGCGCCCCGGCCGAGATGGCCAGTTTGAGGCCGAACAGGGCCAGGGTCCGCGGGCGCATCGGCCTTGCTCTAGGCGCCGAGCGCGCGGCGCAGGGTCGCGATGACGCTGTCGACCTCTTCGCCCATGCCGTACCAGAGTGGCAGCCGCAGCAGGCGCGCGGCGAGATCGCAGGTGACCGGCAAATCGCCATGGGCGCGGCCATAGGTCTGCCCCGCCGGCGACAGATGCAGGGGGACGTAGTGGAACTGCGCCTTGACGCCGGCGCTCACCAGCGCGCGCAGCGCCGCGTCGCGCTTCTCCGCCGTCGGCAGCAGCACGTAGTAGATATGGCCGTTGTGGGCGCATCCCTCGGGCACCACGGGCCGCCGCAGCAGGCCTGCAGTTTCCAGATCGGCAAGGGCATCGTTGTAGCGGTGCCATGTCGCCAGCCGGTCGCGCGTGATCTCCTCGATCTTGCCGAGTTGCGCCAGCAGCAGCGCCGCGGTGATCTCGCTCGGCAGATAGGAGGAGCCGAGATCGACCCAGGTGTATTTGTCGACCTGGCCGCGGACGAATTGCTTCCGGTTCGTGCCCTTCTCCCAGATGATCTCGGCCCGCTCGATCAGATCCTCGTTGTTGATCAGCAGCGCGCCGCCTTCGCCCGAGGTGATGTTCTTGGTCGCATGGAAGCTGAGCGTGGCAAGATCGCCGAAGCTGCCGAGCGGCCGGCCGCGATAGCTGGCGCCGAGGCATTGCGCGGCATCTTCGACCAGCCGGAGACCATGAGCCGCCGCCACCTGCTGCATCGCCTGGGGATCCGAGGCGATGCCGGCATAATGCACGGTGAAGATGGCCTTGGTCTTCGCCGTGATGGCCGGGGCAATCAGCGTTGCATCGAGATTGAGCGTGTCCGGGCGGATATCGACGAACACCGGCATGGCGCCGCGCAAGGCCACCGCCGACGCAGTGCTGACGAACGTATAGGACGGCAGTATGACCTCGTCCCCCGGACCGACCCGGCAGAGCAGGGCGCTCATCTCCAGCGCGCTGGTGCAGGAATGCGTGAGCAGCGCCTTGCGGCAGCCGGTCATGGCTTGCAGGCGCTCCTGGGCCTCCCGCGTGAATCGGCCATGGCCCTCGAGCCGCCGGTCTTCCAGCACCTGCTTCAGGAACTCCAGCTCCGTGCCCGCCAGCGGCGGACGGTTGAAGGGAATATCCGCGCTCATGCCGGCCGGCGTCCCATGCCCAGCATCACCGTGCCGCGATTGCTGAGATAGAAGCAGCGCTGCAGGGCGAACCAGGGGAACATCGTTACCCGGTTCAGCAGCAGGCGAAAAGCAGCGGGAAAGGTGGTCTTGAATGGCACCTCGCGGGTGGCGCTCAACTTTGTTTGCTCCAGCTTGCTCAGGCCCAGTTTCTGTTTCTCGTTGCTATGGCGGGTGAGCCAGTCGCCGATCTCGAACGTCAGATTCGCCAGGGGCACGGCGATCGACCAGGCGGTGACATCGACCAGCCCCGCCGCCTCCATGGTGCGGATCACATCGGCGCGGTCATAGCGGCGCAGATGGCCGACGGTCTCGTCCTCGAAGCTCCAGCGATGGCGGCCGCCGGGCACGCTGATCATGACCATGCCGCCGGGCCGCACCAGGCTGCCCAGATGCCGTACGAAGCCCACATCGTCTTCTACATGCTCGATGACCATCATCGCCATGCTGAGATCGCTTTCGCCCAGCGTCTCTCCCGTCATCCTGAGGACGTCGCCCTGGACGACTTTCATCTTGTCCGACGCGATCTCCGCCGCCAGCTCGCGGCGCGCCGCCTCGATACTGTCAGGCGAGAAATCGACGCCGATGCCGCGCCAGCCGCGGGCGATCAGCTTGCCGGCGATGCTGCCCTGGCCACAGCCGACATCTATGAACCGGCCGGGTTGGTCCCTCTGCAACAGGTCGAAGACCGCCTCGTGATGACACAAGGTCCCCGGCGGATCCAATCTCACGAACTTCATCGGCGAGGCCGCCTGGGCGCTGTTTTTCTGAGGAATTGTAGATCGTTAAGCCGTTGAGCCCGCAGCGACAATGACCTTGCCATTGCCACCGAACGGCGGTCTAACTTATACGGGTGAGCAGCGGGACGGCTCAAGCGAAAGTCGCAAATGCAGGTCGGTAGCGAGGCAGCCAGGTTCAGATGTCCGAACTGTGGCGGGCCCACCCCAACAATCCTCAACAGTGCCGACGCGCGGCAGCGGCCGCCGGCCATGTCCGACGGGCAGTATCTGCGCAGCGGCGCGGCGGTCCGGGTGCTGTGCGCGCAATGCGGCTGCATCGGCATCGTCTATTCGCCGGAGGATTGCCTGCGGCACTACTTCGAATCCGATTACGACGTCTCCTCCTCGATCCAGAACAATCTGGTGGTCATGGAGAATCGCGAGGTCGTGCCCAAGCGATCGCGAGTCTACAGCCTGCTGTTCGAACATCTGGCGGCATTGCCGACGCGGGATGTCCATTGCCTGGAGATCGCCTGCGGCGAAGGCGACCTGATTCGCAGCATCAAGCAGACCCATCCCGAGTGGTCCTGCGTCGGCGTCGATCCCTCCGCGCAGTTGCCTTCGGCGGGCGGCGATGGCCCAAAGTTCATCCGTGGTTTCTTTCACGATGTGGATCTGCCGGAAAATCACTTCGACGTCGTGATCGCCCATGGATTTCTCAACCGGAGCTCGATCCTGCCGGAGCTGGCGCGCATCAACCGCGCGGCCAAGCCGGGCGCGCTGATCAGCCTGGAGCTGCTGGAGCTCGAGGATTCGCACTTCGCGCCCTACATCTGGGATCATCCGTTCATGTACACGCGGGAAACGCTGCGGGACTATCTCGGCCATGGCGGGATGAATGTCACGGTCATGCAGGATTGCGGCTCGGCGCGGCACTATATCTGCCGGAAAACGGCGGCGGCGGCGTGCGCCCGATTCATTCCAGGCAAAGCCGGCGGCGGTAGCGGCCACGCTCGAACAGTTCCACAGCCATCAGCGCTGGTGGCTGGACGTCCTGCTCAACGCCCGCGCCAATCGGGAAAAGGGCAAGGGCCCGTTCTATCTGTTCGGCGCCGGCATCTACAATGTGGTGCTCGGCCATCTGCTGGATCTCGATTTCATTGCCGCCATCGTCGACGAGCAGAAAGCCGGCGAGACGCGCTGGGGCCTGCCGGTGATCGGCATCGAACAGGCGGCGAAGCGGGGCGGCACGGTGCTGGTCTGCGCCCGGCCGTCCTATCTCGCGGTAATGCTGCAGAAGCTGGCGGCGGCGCGCTTGCCGGCTGTGGTACTCAATCCCGCGCCACTGGGCGAACCGGTGCCGATGCAGCGCAGCGGCGCCGCCTAGGGTCCGTCCGCGCCATGAAACTTTCTGTTGTCACGACGATGTACAATACCGCCGCGCAGATCGGCGAGTTTTGCGACCGCATCATCAGTTGCGCCGGACGACTGACCGACAGCTTCGAGATCGTCCTGGTCAATGACGGTTCGCCCGATAATTCCCGCGACTTGGCGATGAGGCTGGTGGCCTCGGACCCGCGCATCGTCCTGGTGGATCTCAGCCGCAATTTCGGCCATCACCAGGCGATGATGGCCGGGCTGGAGCAGGCGCAGGGCGAGCGCGTCTTCCTGGTCGATTGCGACCTCGAGGAAGAACCGGAATTGCTGGAGGAATTTCATCGCCGCTTAGTTGCGGAAGGCGATTGCGATGTGGTCTACGGCTATCAGACCCGCCGCAAGGGTTCATTGTTCGAACGATTCAGCGGCTGGCTGTTCTACAAGGTGATCAATTTCCTCAGCGACGTGTCATTCGTCGAGAATCCGCTGACCGCGCGGCTGATGAGCCGGCGCTATGTCGACGCCCTCTTGAAGTATCGCGAGCGCGAGCTGGTCATCGGCGGCATCTGGGTGCTCGCCGGCTTCAAGCAGGTGGGCATCGCCGCGGCCAAGGGATTCCGCGGCACGTCAAGCTATTCGCTGGCGGCAAAGCTGCGGATGATGGTCAACAGCGTGACCTCGTTCTCGGCAAGGCCGCTGTTCGTGATCGTCTTCTTCGGCCTGGGCATTTCAGTGCTCAGCCTCGTGGCCTTGGTGTATCTGCTGCTGCGGGTCCTGATCTTCGGATCGGTGGTGGCGGGCTGGGCCTCGGTGATGATCTCCGTGTGGTTCCTCGGCGGGCTCATCATTCTCTTCCTCGGCGTCATCGGCACCTACGTGGCGAAGATCTTCATCGAGACCAAGAACCGCCCCCTGACCATCGTGCGCGCCGTGCACCGCCATGGCGCGCCGGCGGCGATGGCGACGGCGGAAAGTCCCTGATGGGCGCGGTCCTCGCCACGGCGCGTCCGCTTGCCGCCGCCGAAGACGCCGTCGCGCGCTGGTTCGGCCGGGAGCGGGCGTTGCTGGTGGGATCGGGTACAGCGGCGATCACCCTGCTGCTGGAAGCGCTGAGCTTGCCCCGGGACTCAAAGGTGCTCTACCCCGACACCATTTGCGATACGGCGGTCAATGCCGCGGTCTGCGCCGGCCTCGAACCTGCGTTCGCCGATGTGGACGCGGCAACGGCCACCCTCGATGCCGGATCGGCAGCTCCGGGCCCGGACAGAATCGGTGCCGTCATGCCCACGCATATCTTCGGCCATCTGGCCGCGATCCCGCGCCCGGGCGGGCGGGGCCTGCCAGCGGACTGCGCCGTCATCGAAGACGCGGCCCAGGGCTATGGCGGCACGGCAGAGGGCCGGAAGGTGGGCGCGCTCGCGCCCTTTGCCATCGTCAGCTTCGGCAAGGGCAAGCTGCTGGATCTGGGCAGCGGTGGAGCATTGTTGACCGACGATCCGGCTCTGACCCGGGCCGCTGAGCAGGTCCGTGCCCGCTGGCCCGGGCCGCAGAACAGCGAGGCGGAGCGGAAAGCGTTCATGGAGGCCTGCTTCCGCGGGCGGAAACAGGCGCCGTCTCCTCCGGAATGGGTCAAGCAGCGCGATGCCCTGATGCGCAGGCATCGTCACGCCTATGTCTTCCAGATCGACGAGGATCAGGCGGCGCGCATTGGCGCTGCTGTTGCCACGATCGATAGCCTCGCCGAACGGCGGCGGCAGGCGTCAGCGGATCTGACAAGCCGTCCTGCTGGAGGCGCAGGCACGCTGGCCCGCGCAGGTGACGGCATTCGCCACGCCCGATACGGCCGTGCTCTGGCGCTTCACATTTCAGGTCGCGCCGCCGCACCGGCAGCCGATCGTCGAAGCCTTGCGGCGCGCGGGTCTGCAGGTCAGCACCCTGTTCCAGCCTATGCACCGCCACTATCTCCAGCCGGACGAACCATTCCCCAATGCTTGTGCCCTGGCCGACCGCCTGATCAACATTGCATTTGACGGCGGAGCCGCTATGAACGCCGCGGGATCGCTGCGGGAATGCCTCGATGGATACTTCCGAAATTGAGCAGAAGATGTGGGCCGTGCTGTCGGACAGCCTGGGCCGCGCCGTGGGGCCTGACCATATCCGGGTCGACGATGTGGAGGAATGGAACTCCATGACCCATATCGGCATCGTCATGGAGCTGGAAGAGGCGTTCGGTATCGAAATCGAACCGGAGCTGATCGGCGCGCTTTATAGCGGCAGCGATGCAATCCTGCGATATCTCGTCGGCCGGGTCGGATCGCCATCGTGATACAGCCGGTCTTGATCTATGGCGGCGGCGCCCTGGGCCGGCAAGTCTACCGGAACCTGGCGGATTGGGCGCCAGGCATTGAAGTTCTCGGCTTTATCGATGATGTGAAACCTGCCGGCACGGCTATTGTGGACGGGCTGTCGACGGTCGGAAGCCTGAATTCCCTTGGGCAACAGGCTTCCCTGGCGCCGATGCGCGTGCGGCTGATACCCGCCATCGGCTACGGCAATCTGCCGGCACGGCGTGCTGCCTATGAAAATGCGCAATCGGCCGGCTATGGGTTCCAAGGCTTTCAGCATCCAAAATCGCTGATCGAGCCCAGCGCCAAAGTCGACCCCACGGCCATTGTGCTTGCGGGCGCCGTCATCGACATCGAAACTCACATCGGTCCCTTCTGCTATCTCGATGCTGCTGCGCGGGTCGGCGAGTGGTCGAGGCTGGCGGCGAACTGCCATCTTTCGGCCGGTGCTGCGGTCGGTGGCAGCGTCAAGATCGGCGCCGATACATTTCTTGGCATGGACGCGACGATCGTGAACGACATCACCATCGGTTCCCATGTGTTCATCAATGCCTGCGCGCTGGTGCATCAGGATATTCCTGACGGTTCCCGGCTGCTGGAGGCGCGCAAATCCCGCATCGTCCCCATCGATACGTTCGAGGCGTAGTCTTGGCAGCAATCGAAGATGAGTTTTCTCGAACGGGACCAACAGTTGCTGAAATGGCGGATCGGACGCGCTCGCTTGATAAGGGAATTCTAGCCCTCGTCGGCTATGCCATCGTCTTCTGTTCCATCCAAAGCCTGGCGACTCTCGGACTCTACCTATTCGCCCGTTCAGGGCTTGAAACGCACGCCGCCGCCGCTTGCGGGGTATTCGCCATAACCGTGGCCGCCATGGCTGTGGCCTTCATACCCTTGCGCTTCGCCGGCAGCTCATGGGCGCCGCTCGTGACTTTCATTTCGCTACTCGCCGCGGTCATTTGCTCATCGCTCGGTTTCAAGATCGGTCTGTGGTCTTTGTTCCCGCTGGTAATCGCGGGCGTCGTAGGTCTGGCCGTGGTCCTCATCAATTGCAAGAATCTGCTTGTGGCCCATCCGGTCACCTTGCTTGTGGGCGCGCCGGCATTTGCACTCGTTCGATTTATCGCCGTCAACGGCGGGCAGCTGACGCACATCTATGCGCCAGAGTACATGATGTTGGGGCAGCCCTATTTGGATACGTCGTTTCATGCCGCGCTGACAGAGATGATCGGCAATTTCGGCGTTGTGAGCGGCGGGCTTGACGGGCTTGTTACCCAGTTTCATCACGCCGGCACGCATATGTGGATTGCGTCGCTATCGCAGATGTTTGGAATCCCGGCGATCGCCGTCTATCCCATCGCCTTCCAGATATTCGTGTTGCCCTGCTTCACCTGTTTCTTCTTCTATGCGGTCGCCTTCACCGGGCGCGCCCGGCTGCGCGATCCCGTGGCGCTGATCGTCGTCTCGCTCGCGGTGACTTCGATTGCGAGCTGGTTCATGTTGGACAAGCTTTTGCTGACAGAATCCTATTCGCTCGCATTGGTTCTGTATCTTGCCGCCGTCCCGATGCTCCTCTTGCTGCTTTCCCGGACCCGTCTTTCGCCAGCAGTTTTGATCGCGTACGCGTTCGTTTGCGCTCTTGCGACTCTGGTTCTCGTCGCCTTCAAGATTCCGGTTGGCGTCATGTGGGGCGCCGCCGTCACCATTGTCTTCGTGCGGCGGCTGACTTACCCGAAATGGCTGCGCACCTTCGTTGCAATGGCGATACTTTCCGCCGTCGGCTCTGCTGTTGTCTTGATGGTCGCGGACACCCTGATCTATCGCGATCTCTGGACGCTGATTAGTCCGTTCGATTTCGCGGGCGGATCGCGGCGATACTTCTTTTCCGACCTTGCGGTTACGGCATTGATCGCTGTCGGTTTCTGGCTCTCGGCCCGCAATCGGGCTGTCGAGGGCCTTGAGATGGCGGGCGTGATCGGCATGTTCGCCATCCTGGGTGCCTTGCCCGGCTCCCTATTCGTTCTGGAGAACGTCGCCTACTACTTCGTAAATGTCGCAACTTGGTTTGCGTTGGTGGTGCTGGCGGCGCGTCTTTCGGAATTGACGCAGAAGCTTATGCAGCTGTCTCGGTTTGCGGTTCCGATCGCCGTCGCGCTCCTGGTTCTCGCAATTGTGGCCGATCCCGATCGGTATGTCCGGCTATCGGTCTACTTGCAGCGCGTTGCCGCTCTGGAGGAATACGGCAGGAGTGGTGAGGTGGTCGACTGGCCGCGAAAACGCTCCCTCTCTCAGTCATTTGCTATGATAGCTACAATGGGACCATCGATCGCCGAATCCGCCCTGGCACTCGGTCCGCTGTTTCCGGACAATGTTTCGGCCGCGATCGATCGTTCGGTGGGGGCGCAGTTCGTGCAGCAGGTACGGAGCGCCCGTGCCAAGTCGTCGGGGCGGCTGACGGTCTTTGTTCCGCCCGATAATGCAAAGTTCTGGTTGTTAAGCCGTGATTGCCGCGCACAGCCGTTCTTCATTCCGGCCATGACCGGCGTGCCGATGCTCATGGGGCTGCCGCCAAGCGAGGGCGCCTTGCATTGCGAGCTGGACGTTACCTACGGCTTTGGCAGATACGGCGTCGGTTCCCATTCCGCGAGATCTGGAATCGGATGAACTATGCGAGCAGGCGCTGATCAGGGGCTTCGATGAAGTGCTGGTCTTGAATTTACCGGACAGTGCGATCGCGCAGAATCCGCCAATCAAATGTTCGCCGTGAAGGCTACAGCGATCCCGCAATTTCTTACCGATCAACGCGACGCTGGCACGGCTCCCGGTTTACCGGCTGGCTATTGTGCCCAGGCAAAATCTAGGGAGCACCGCGCTTCCGAGACATGCTTCCTGCCCATTCGATATCCAGTGTGAACCTGTCCAGCACGGTCTTGTAGCCCTGGCGGACGATGTCCCGCCGTTCCATCCAGACATTCCGTTGCAGTCCCAGGAAGTGCACACCCAGGCGCACACCGCTCTTTTCGATGTTCGACCGCCGAAAGCCCTCTTCCTCAAAGCCGAACTTGCCATGCAGGCGGATGACGGCGTTATTGCCCTCGATAACTTCGCAGTTCAGCTTTTCCAGGCCCAGCCGGTCGAAAACGAAATCCAGCAGCGTCAACTCAAGCGCCGCGCCGAGCCCGCCGCGCTCGGTTTCCGTCAGATAGAAAGCCCAATCGGCCTTGCGGTGGCGCCAGTCCAGTTCGCTGACGCTGACCATGCCGATCGGCCCTATCTTGTCGTCGACAACGGCAAAGGCGATACGGCACTTGTCGTGCTTCAGCCGGTCCAGCCAATCCTGATGCTCATCGATCTGGATTTCGTGGTCGGTATACATGACCGCACGAATCGACGGTTCATTGCGGATTTCGCGGATCCGCCACTGACCTCGCGGATCCAGGGCGGAGATTTCCCGCAAGACGATCTGCCTGGGCGCGGCGACCCCTACGGGACCCCGATCCAAATCGGCCGTGACTTGTGTCTGATAACTCATTCCGACCCGCGTTGTTCTCCAATGTTCTGGCTGACCCTGATGCATTTGGCCAGCGTTTTCTCGCACCCGGACTGCCTTGCATTCTGCGCAATTTCCGCCAATCACGGGACCGCTGCGGTTCCGATCACCGCGAGCACGCCCGGATTTCCCATCTTTTCACGCTTTCCGGTGTGCCAGGCGCACCTGTTAACCCGCCATTCGCGCTTGCGCCGGATGCCGAATTGTTCGATCAGTCTTGTGCAGGCGATGGCCGAAGTTGGGGGTGGGCCATGCTGGCGGCAGCCGGCGAACCACCTAAATGGGACATGTTAACGCCACGGGGACTGGACATGCAGCGCAAGGGAATCGTCCTCGCAGGGGGGCGAGGAACGCGACTCCGGCCGATGACGTCGGTCATCAGCAAGCACCTTCTGGCAATCTATGACAAGCCGATGATCTACTATTCCCTGTCAGTGCTGCTGATGGCGCAGATCCGCGACATCCTGCTGATCTCGACCGCAGAGGACCTGCCGATGTATCGCGGCCTGTTGGGCGATGGCAGCCATCTGGGAATCTCCCTGGCCTACACCACCCAGCATCAGCCGCGTGGCATCGCCGAAGCCTTCATCCTGGGCGCCGATTTTATTGGCCGGGATCCGGCCGTGCTGGTGCTGGGCGACAATATTTTCTATGGCGTCGGCTTGACCACGGTGCTGGAACGCGCCTCCCGCCGCCAGAGTGGCGCGACGGTGTTCAGCTATCCCGTCAGCGATCCCCGTCCGTTCGGCGTGGTGACGTTCGGGCCGGATATGCGCGCCACCTCGATCGAGGAAAAACCCCAGCGGCCCGCCTCCAATCAAGTGGCGACAGGGCTCTACTACTACGACAACCGGGTGGTCGAGATTACCCGGAGTTTGCAGCCGTCGGCGCGGGGCGAATTGGAGATTACCGACGTCAATCGCGCCTATCTGGCCTTGGGTGAACTCTATGTCGAGCCGCTCGGCCGCGGCTTCGCCTGGCTCGATACCGGCACTCCGGACTCAATCCTGGACGCAGCCAATTTCGTCGCCACGGTGGAGCGGCGCCAGGGCTTGAAAGTCGCCTGCCTGGAAGAAATTGCCTGGCGCCACGGCTGGATCACCGGCGAGGACCTGCTGCGGCTCGCCGCCAAACATCACGACAACGCCTATGGCAAGTATCTCGCCTGGCTGGTCAATGGCCCGGGCACACAAGGCGCTGCCTAGCGCCCACCAGCCTGTCTCCTACACCACCTGCAAGGGCGGGGCCTTGCGATCCTCGTAGCCCTCATAGGGCTTCTTGTCCTTGGACATATCTTTGTAGAGAGAGGCCAGGGCGACAAGGCGTCCGTCCAGCCGGTCCAGCGACGCGGCGACATGGGGGTCGATGTCGGCGACCCCATGGATCGTCGCGCCGTTGTAGAGAATCACATCGCCGGCGCCGCATTGCTCCTCGAACATCAGGCGATCCTCGCCGATATCGACAAAGCCGCCGCCGTCGCGGAAGTCCTCGCCCTTGGTGGTCATCAACAGCAGAAGCTGGTGGAAACGCCGCTGGCCGGCATCGTGGGTTACCGTGTCGATGACCACGTCGCGATGTGCCATGAAGAATCCGCCGCCCGCCGGGTAATGCTGCATCCGCGCCGCGGTCCACAGTCCCTCGTCGATCCTGTCGATGGCGAAGTCCGGCGGATAGCCCTGGAGCCGGTTCCGCAGTTTGGCGAAGCGGCGGAAGATGTCGTGCACGCCGAAGATATCCGTTGCCCAAAGCGGGGTATAGAAAATGCGATAGAATCGCGGGCGATAGTCCCAACTGGTCATCGCGCCGCCGACGGCCAGCTTCTGATAGTTGTTCATGACATCGCGGCCGGTGTCACCGATCGCCGGGCGATCATTGGCGGAAGAAAAATTCTGCGCCACCCGCTTGCACGCCGCTTTCATTTCCTGCTTGGAAAACAGGCCGCGCACGCAGGCAAAGGAATGGCGATCGACCATATCGTTCACCTGATCGACCTTAACCTCGTCGACCGAGGAAACCTCAAACGTACAATCTCTCAGCAGCTTCTCTAGATGGGGTTTCATGACTGGCCGAAATTTCCTCTTCCGGTAGGCGAAACAGGGCGCACCCTAGGCTCGCTGCGCCGAAATTGCCGATACGCCGCCGCCGCGCCGGACCACGAACCAGAGCGAGCATGCCCGCCCGGTCGCAGCCAGCAACATTCTCTCGACTACGGCGAAAAAGCTCAAGATGACAAACGACTGCAATCCCCCATAGAGGATCTTGACCGGCGGAAACAGCAGATCGGCCGGCTTGCGGCCGATCGCTTCTGTCGCCAGGGAATGGGCGCTCCAGGCCCAGAAATTCGACATCGTATAGGGACGGCAGGTGACCAGGTTGCAGCCGAGCCGCTGTGCCAGGGCCTCCACGGTTTCCTTACGGAACAGATACCAATGGCGGGGCGTGTGGTAGCCGCCCCAATGGCGGCGCTTGAGCAGATCGAAATCGACGCAGTCGGTATTGGGCGTTTCGATCATGACGAAGCCCTCCGACGTCGCCAGCCGGACACATTTTTCGAGGAACAGATCTGGGCGGGCCACATGCTCGATGACGTGGATGGAGATGATCGCATCGAAATACCCCTGCGGCAGATCCAAATCCTCGAAGCGTCCCTCGTATACAGTATGCCCGCGGCCGCGCGCTTTGCCGGCGGCAACGGAGCCATACTCGACTCCGTAGGTTTCGCAGTTCGGCAACAGGCTCTTGATTGCGTCCAGTTGCGCCCCGACGCCGCAACCGACGTCTAGAATCCGATAGGGGCGATTTTCGGCAAGTTTCGGCAGAAAGGGCAGCACCCGTTCGCGATAGTTCTTGGTGTGGATCTTGTAGAACAGCCCTTGCACAAACGACTTTGCCTGCTGATCGTCTTTCCCGTCCAGATTCAGGTTATTCGAGTAGTAGTCCGCGGCATAGAGGGTCGGCAGCTCGCTCACATCGGGTCTGGGATACAGAAAGACCAAACCGCATTTCGGGCACTGGTGAGCGGGGAACTCCCGGTCGGTGGTGACATATTCATGCTCGCGCACCTGGCCGATCGGTGCCCCAGCGATAGGACTGCCGCAGATGATGCAGGCCTTGTCCCAGTAGACAGCAAATTCCTTGGCCGGCTTTGCATCGCGTAGGCCTGTTGCGGTCATCGTCATGGCGTGGGCTCGGCAGCGCTCCCAATCCGGCTAGAGAGTAGCAAGCAGTGCTTTGCGGTCCGTCTTGCCGCTGCCCGTCAGCGGGATGTCGTCGACGAAATGAATCGATTGCGGCACCATACCGGCGGGCAGACGGCTGCGCAACCAATCGGCCAGCTCCGGAGCCGCCGTGGCATCGCCTGCGGCGCGCTTGACGATAGCGACAAGGATTTTCGCGCCGTTCAATTCCTTTGGCATCACAACGGCGTTAGCGACGGCGGCGTGCTCGCGCAACGTCGCCTCGATCTCGCCGAGCTCGATTCGCTGGCCGTTGATCTTCACCTGGTGATCGATGCGGCCGAGGAAATCGACGTTGCCGTCGGGCAGAAATCGCGCCAGATCGCCGGTTTTATAAAGACGCGCGCCGACGGCGCCATGCACGGGGTTGGGAATGAAACTGCTCGCCGTCAGATCCGGCCGGTTGAGGTAACCGCGTGCCAGGCCGATGCCGCCGATGAATAGCTCGCCGGTCGCGCCTGGCGCGACGGGCCGCATGTCCGCGCCGAGCACGAAGAGCTGGATATTGGCAATGGGCTTGCCGATGGGAACGATGCTATTGCCGGCATCTTCGCGGCAATCCCAGGCACTGACGTCGACGGCCGCTTCGGTCGGACCATAGAGGTTGTGCAAATCCGATTTCACAAGCTTCAGGAAATCGCCGCGGAGGTCATAGCTCAGGGCCTCGCCGCTGCAGAAAACCAGCCGCAGGCCCAACTCGTCCAATCCCTTGGCGCGCAGAAACATGCGCAGCATCGACGGCACGAAATGCGCGCAGGTGACCTTTTGATCGCGCATCGTCTTGACCAGATAGTTCGGCGATCTGTGGCCGCCCGGACGCGCCACCACCAGCGTGGCGCCGGCGATGAAGGGCCACAGAAATTCCCAGACCGAGACGTCGAAGGTGTAGGGCGTCTTCTGCAGGATGCGATCCATGGGTCCAAGCCGGTAGCGATCCTGCATCCAGACGATCCGGTTGTGGATCGCCGCATGCTCGATCATCACGCCCTTCGGCCGCCCGGTCGAGCCCGAGGTGAATATCGTGTAGGCGAGCTGGTCGCCGGAAATCTCGACTGCCGGATTGTGGTCGGCCTGTTCGGCCGCGCTAGCGGCCTCCGCGGCGATGACGACATGCCTGGTCAGCGGTCGTATTCGCGGCGCGGAGGCCGCGTCGCACAGGACGATCTCGAGGCCGGCATCGTCGATGAGTTCTTTCAGCCGCAGGTCCGGATCGTCTACGGCTAAGGGCACATAGGCGCCGCCGGCCTTCAGCACCGCCCAGACGGCCGTCGGCAAATCGAGCGAGCGGTCGAGGCAGAGGCCGACCAATCGGTCCCGGCCGCAACCCATTGCGCGCAGCCTATGCGCCAGCCGGTTCACTCGCCGATTCAGTACGCCGTAGGTCAAGACCTCGTTGTCAAAAACAACGGCTGGATGGTCGGGCGCCGCCGCGGCGGCCGCTTCGAACAGCGGCACCAGCCCGCCCGCGAACGGATAGTCTGTCGCTGTCTGGTTTTGAGCCAGTTGCCAGGCAAGAACGTCCATGGCCGTTACCGATCCGAGGCCTTGTCGCGATTCATGCCGGTCTCGCGTTTCATTCAAATGCACTGCCCGCCGCCCCCAGTGACGGCGCAGCCCGGACCTGCTCGCGCAGGGTCGCGAAGTACGACCCGCTGCGTGCCCGGGGATGCCGGTCGTAATAGCCGATCTCCAGCAAAGCCCGATGTACCCGCGGCAAATGATGGTGGGGCAGCTGCTGCATGATGTGATGCTCGTGGTGATAGTTGAAGTTGAACGGCCCGAGCAGGAATTTCTCGATCAGCCAGGACGGTTGCCGCCACCAGGGCAGGCTCGCGGCGGTGGTGCGGGCCGCGTAGATCTGATCCTGGTTGCGCGAGGTCGCGCCGAGGACGAGGCCGGCATGCTCGCCATACATCCGCAGGCCGCTCAGGAAGCGCGACAGCACGAACATCGGCGCCAGCCAGAAGGCGAAATACTGCCACCAGATGCCAAGTGCCCAGTAGAGCAGGAACACAATTGACTGGGCCAGCGCCATGACCGTCAGGGCGCCGAACTCGCCGGCGGGCTTTACGGCCGCCGTCGACGGCGTCTTCCGCCGCCAGAGATTGCGCTCGATCTTCTCGCCGAGATTGGTCAGGGCAAAGCTGCGCTTGAAGATGCGCCAGATGAGTTCTGCCGTGCTTCCGGCCGGCGGATCGAACATGTATTCGGCCCGGTCCGGATCCGTCTCCCGGCCATAGAGCTGGTGATGACTCAGGTGGTGCTTCTTCACGCTGTCGAAATTCGCCAGCGCGAGGCCGCCGATCAGCACGCCGGCCGCGTCGTTCAATCGGTTGTTTGAGAACAATGTCCGATGGATCGCCTCATGGATGGCGACGATCATGTGATAGTGCAGAACCCCCATCAGAAGAAAAATGGGCAGTCCGGCGATCAGCGGATTCCATGCGCCGGCCAGGATGCAAGCGGCAAACCAGAGCAACATCGCCAGCAGTTTCGCCCAGGACTGGTAGTCGACGGGCCGCAGCAGCTCCGGCCTTTCCGCCGTCAGGCCCTGGATGAATCGCACAACCTCGATCTTGCCGTCGGGAATGGTCGTCATGACCGCCGGGCCTCAACCATGCCCAAGCCGCACCGGCGGCACGGCCGCTGCGCCGAACGGCTGCCCATCGCCCAGGATGATCGGTGCATTTTCGAACAAGCGGCAAACCAGCCGGCGATCCTCGCCAAAGATTCGCTCCGCAAGAGCGCGTTGCCCAGGCGCCTCAACCGGCTTGTCATCCTCTGTCGTTGCCATGCCCCGTTCATAACGCTGCCGCAACCCTGCCATGACCCCGGATGGAACGATGCTGCCGAGAATACTCAACACGGGTTCCCTGGTCATCAGCCATTCCACGGGGCCCATCGCGCGCTCCGTCCGGCTGTTGAGCCGTAAGGCCTGCACGCCGCTATCGGCGAAATAAGCGGGAACGCCGATGAACTGCTCGATTGCGGTCAAGACGCGAAGGGGATCGGAGGCGATCAGGCGGAAATCGATCAGCAGGATGTTTTGCTGGAATGCTTGGCGAAACAGATCGATCTGCCTGATCACGAATCCCGTTCCCATCTTGACCTGCAGACCACCGCCGCCGCGGCTGTAGTGGAAGCCCTGGATGAACTCCTCGAAGGGCCCGGTGGCGGCGACGCGGCGGATCCGCGCATAGAGCGAGATCACCCAGTCCACGGGATCGCGGACGATGAGGATCGCCCGGAGCTTCGGATCGAAGGCGATCATTCTTTCGGGGGCCAGCGGATTGACGAAGTATTCCGTGCTGGCGTCGATGCCAATCTGGCCCGGCCTTAGCCCGGCATAGAAGCGCCGGTACCAGTTCTCGCCTTTGCCGAAGTTTTGCGAGAAATAAGTAGGCTCCTTGCGCCAGGGCGCGAAGATCTGCGGATGCCGCGCCAGCCAGGCAAATATCGTTGTCGTGCCGGCCCGGGGCATGCCCGGCAGGATCACCAGATTCGTATGATCGAGCTTGAGCATGGTACGGCGCTCAGAACTTCATGTGACGCCGGGCCTCTGGCCCGGTGTTGCACAGGAGGTCGATGACCGAAACATGATGGTCGAATTCGCCGTAAAGCTGCGGATAGAGCCGGATAGCCGCCATAGTCCATCCACGTCACGGCGATGCCTGCGGCAGCGAAGGCCGACTCGTCCAGATAGTCCCTTGCGGCAGGGCCGGACAGATAACTGGTCGCGCCGGCGGCCCGGCAGAGCGCCAGCAGTTTCTCCGTCTTGTTCCCCGAACTTGCATAGGCGCGCGATTCGATCAGCGGCGTGCCGATGGCCAGCATCCTGCAGAGCTCAACAAGAAACAGCCGGTTGATGTCGCTCAATCGGGTCATTCCGCCGGCCGTCTCGTACATCGCGGCCAACGGGGCCTCGTAATCGCGAAAGAATGGGGCCTTTGCATAGGAATGCCGAATGCGCGCCCAATGCTTGGCCGCCCAGGGCTCGGAGATCTCCGTTTCGTCGATCAGCTGCGTCTGTCCGCCCCTGTTGATCACGGGAATCGTCAGCCATTGCACGCCCTGCGCAGTCTTGATTTGATTCCGGTTGCGCCAGTCGCGCTTGGTATACTGCACATCATCAAGCAGGATGAACTCATCGACGGCGGCGATGAGGTCGAAATAGCCCTTCCACGGAATATAGTTGGACTGCACGATGGCGACGCGCTTGGCCTGCGGTGTCCGAATTGCGTCCGCGCTTGACATCACGGCACCGGCCAGCGCATCAGACGCCGGAGCGACCTTCCCGGGATTCGAGCGGCGCGGCGATCTTGCGCCGATTTCCAGACGAGCGAGTCGCGATCGAGGTTCTGTCATGGCCGAAGCCCGGAATTCGTTGCATGGTTTCCTGGTCTTCCCACGAATCTATCGGAATTTGCAAAGCCTGCTGCGCAAGAAAGGCTCGGCCGACATCGTCATTTCGCGCTATCTCCGCCCCGTCGCCGGCGAGAACCTGCTCGACGTCGGCTGCGGCCCGGGCACCGTGCTGCAGTTTCTGAACGATGTCAATTATACCGGAATCGATCGCAATGAGCGCTATATCGAGGAGGCGCGCGTGCGATTCGGCGGCCGCGGGAGGTTCATTCTGGCCGATGTGAACGATGTCGCCGCCATGGGCTTCCCGCCCTTCGACATCGTTACCATGTTCGGCCTGCTGCATCACCTGGACGACGGCCAGGCGGCCGGCTTGATGGCCGCGGCGCGGGGCTTGCTGCGCAAGGGCGGCCGGGTCGTTACCGTCGATCCTTGCTTCATAGACCGGCAAAACCCGGTTGCCTGGATGCTGGCCCGGATGGACCGCGGCCGCAATGTCCGCCGCGCCGATGCCTACCGGGCGCTGGCGGCCGCCGCCTTCCCGAAGGTGGAATTGCATGTGCATGGCGATCTCATGCGCGTGCCCTACAATCACGCCATCATGGTCTGTTCGGCTTGAGGCGCATGTTCAGATGAACAGCCCAAATTCCCGATTGCGCGTCGCCATCCTCATCTCCGGCCGCGGCTCCAACATGCAGGCGTTGATCGAGGATTGCGCGCGGCCGGACAGCCCGGCTGAGATCGCACTGGTGATTTCCAACAGGGCCGAGGCCGAGGGATTGGCGCGGGCCGGAACGGCAGGAATTGCCACGGCGGTTGTGTCGCATCGTGCCTTTGCGGATCAGGCGGCATTCGAAGCGGATATCGATGCCAAGCTGCGGGCGGCCGGGATCCAACTCGTCTGCCTCGCGGGCTTCATGCGCATTCTCAGCGACGAGTTCGTCGCCGCCTGGCGTGACCGGATGATCAATATCCACCCGTCGCTGCTGCCGTCATTCCGGGGGCTGGACACCCACGCCCGGGCGCTGGCGGCGGGGGTGCGGCTCCATGGCTGCACCGTGCATTTCGTCCGCCCGGAGATGGATACCGGCCCGATCATCGTCCAGGCGGCCGTGCCTATCGCATCAGCCGATACGCCGGATAGCCTGGCGGCCCGCGTGCTGTCGGCAGAGCACCGGATCTATCCGCTGGCTCTCCGCTGGATCGCCGAGGGCCGCGTGCGCGTGGAAAATGAGCGCGCCATCATCGACGGCGCCGCCGCTGCCGCCGATCCGCTGATCAATCCCCGGGCTTAGTGCCGATCAGTTGAACGTCTCGCAGGCGTTCGGTTCGCCGGACTTGAAGCCCTTGTTGAACCACTCCATGCGCTGCTGCGAACTGCCATGGGTGAAGGTCTCCGGCCGTACATAACCCTGGCTCTGCTGCTGGATGGCGTCGTCGCCGACCGCGCTGGCGGCATTGATCGCTTCTTCGATGTCGCCGGGCTCGATCATTTGCGTGTCGCTGTTCACATGGTTTGCCCAGACGCCGGCAAAGCAGTCGGCCTGCAGTTCGATCTTCACCGAAACCGTGTTCCATTCGACTTCGCTCATCTGATCGTGCATCGCCTGGGTTTCCTTCATCACGCCGAGCTCGTTCTGCACGTGATGGCCCACCTCATGGGCGATGACATAGGCCTGCGCGAAATCGCCGGGCGCATTGAGCTGCCGGGTCAGTTGCTGCAGGAAGTCCAGATCGACATAGAGCTTGCTGTCGCCGGGGCAATAGAACGGCCCGACGGCGGCCTGGGCGAAGCCGCAGGCGGACTGCACGCCGCCGCTGAACAGGACCAGGGTCGGCTCATGATAGTCCTTTCCGGCCTGCTGGAAGATGCCGCTCCAGACATCCTCCGTGCTCGCCAACACTGTGGCCGAGAATTGTTTCAGCTCATCTTCGCTGCCGCTCTGAATCGCCAACTCGTCGCCGGGCTGATAGGTCGGCGCCCCGAGATTGCCCTGCAGAAGCTGGCTGGGATCGAAGCCGAAGAGCAGCGCCAGGACGACAATGACGATCAGCCCCAGGCCGCCGATACCGCCGGCCCGGCGGCCGCCCATGGGCATGCGGGGCATGCCGCCGCCCATGCCGCCGCCAAACCCGCCACCGCTGCCGCGCTGGTCCTCGATATTCTGGCTCTGCCTGCCCATTCGCCAACGCATCGCACTACTCCTCAATCGGCCAAATCATGTCTCAAGATCGCGCAGGCCATCGTTTGCGGTCAATGTACAATGATAACTTCAGTATGCCGCAACCTGTTCCGAACTCTGTCTGCCTGCTATTGCGTTTTAGGCAGCGGTGGCAGAAATGTAGGCGCGGACTGCCCGCCGTTGTTGAGATTATAGAGGCGGCGTGCATCCTCCCGGCCCAAATTTGTTTCGCAGTCCTTGTATTCCTGGCTGTCCTTTGGACCCGCGCCGGCACAGCGCTCTGTGTCGAAAAGGTATTTCTTTGCCGGTTGGGTGGAGGGCTGCAGCACACCCAGCCATCGTTAGGAGGAGGGCAATCGCTATCGGTGCGCGCATCGGAGGTCTCCCCATAGGGTCGCCGCAGCGGTTCTTGGCCCTGACGATACTATGACTAGCACAGGCTTGCGGCACTGACAGCCGTCCTTGCGGGGGAAGATTTCGCTTTCCCGGGAGCCAAATCCTTCGTTCAATGATGGGAACAATAGTGGGCTTGGCGCTATGCCCGACCCCGGCAGCAGTCGTCGGCTCCAATAAGACAGTAGGGAAGGCAGCAGGGAAACCACATGGCCAACAAGCTCGAGGGATTGACCGACATCTATGCCTATTTCCGGCGCAATCAGACGCCGATCTATTTCCTGTCGCCGACGCCGTTCAATCTGCTGGGCCTGGACCGCTGGGTGAATGGCTTCGAGTATCTCAATTTCTTCGACTCCTTCGACAGCCAGCATCCCAAGATCCTGGTCCCGCGCGAGCATGG
Source organism: uncultured Alphaproteobacteria bacterium (assembly GCA_963816235.1). Lineage (GTDB taxonomy): Bacteria > Pseudomonadota > Alphaproteobacteria > Dongiales > Dongiaceae > DATKFM01. Next base: position 240,601 of record CAWFKD010000005.1, read on the forward strand.
CCCCCACGAGTTCCGCTCCATCGAGGACGTGAACAACTACCTGCTGCGGCACAAGGAGGTTCTCAATCACATCCGCGGCCGCGGCGGCAAGATGCTGCTGGTCATGTTCGACGAGGAGACGGAGGCGCTGGCCAAGAAGGCCGGCGTCGACATCGCCCTGCCGCCGGCCAAGCTGCGCATCCATCTGGACTCGAAGATCATCACCACCCAGCTCGGCAACGACGCCGGCATTCCCAGCGTGCCCAATGTGCTGGGACGCGCAAAGAGCTACGAGGAATTGAAACAGCTCGCCGCCAAGGCGAACCTGGGCAACGATCTCGTGGTGCAGACGCCCTACGGCGATTCCGGCCGCACCACTTTCTTCGTCTCGGGCGAGGGCGACTGGAAGAAGAATGCCGATGTGCTGGCCAAGGAAGAGCTCAAGGTGATGAAGCGCATCAATCACCTGCCGGGCACGGTGGAGGGCGTGGCCACCCGCCACGGCACGCTGGTGGGGCCGGTCATGACCGATATCACCGGCTTTGGCGAGCTGACGCCCTACAAGGGCGGCTGGTGCGGCAACGACGCCTTCACCCACGGCATGGAGAAGGAGCGGGCCGATGTGCGCCGCATGGCGCAGAAGCTCGGCGACCGGCTGTACAAGGAAGGCTATCGCGGCGCCTTCTGTATGGACTTCCTGATCGACACCGATACCCGCGAGGTCTATCTCGGCGAGCTCAATCCGCGCATCAGCGGCGCCAGCCCGATGACCCATCTGGTCACGTCGACTTACGGCGGCGTGCCGATCTTCCTGTTCCATCTCCTGGAGTTCATGGACGTGGATTACGAGATCGACCTGGAGGAGATCCAGGCGCGCTGGCAGGACTATGACGAGTGGAACCAGCTCATCCTGAAATGGCCGGGCGATGACGTGGAGATCATCAGCAGGGCGCCGGCCTCCGGCATCTGGCGCATGGACGAGAACGGCAAGATCGCCTTCGTCCGCCGCACGCTGGACTGGACAAACGTCACCGGCGAGAACGAGGCCTTCTACATGCGCGTCTACACCGCCGGCGACTACCGCTATCACGGCGCGGATATGGGCATCCTGGTGGCCCGCGGCCGCATGCAGACCGACGACCGCAAGCTGCATGAGCGTGCGAAGCGCTGGGCCGCCGGCATCAACGGCCAGTTCCAATGCGTGCCGGTGGCGCCGGAAGTCCCGGTGCATATCCCGGACCCGACGACGGCGCATAAGATGTATTGAGCTGTTGCTGCCGCTTCCCCTCCGACCCGCGGCACTATACGGACGTTGTCGGGGCGCGGCAGAGGCGCCCATGGATGCAACCCCCGGTTTCGTGCTATGCTGTGGCGTCGGAGGGGGGCCGTCATGAGCCGGCGGATCATGACCAGCAATTGGGTCAAGGGGATTGCGCTCGTTCTGCTCTGCGTCGTTTTCGCAGGCGTTGCGCGCGGCGATACCGTCTTTCCGGTCCGCACCGGCAGTGTCGTCGACGAAGCCGGATTGCTGTCCCAGAAGGCGCGCGACAAGCTTTCCCGGCAATTGGCCGAGCTTGAGACAACGACCTCCAATCAGGTCGTGGTCGTCACTGTCCGGTCGCTTCAGGGCATGCAGATCGAAGCCTATACCCTCGCGCTCGCCAACAAATGGGCGGTCGGGCAGGCGGGGCGCAATAACGGCATCGTACTCCTTGGTCGCGCCGAACGAACGGCAGGTGCGCATCGAAGTCGGCACCGGCCTCGAGCGTCACCTGACCAACGCCATGGCCGCCGATATCATCGAGCGGCGCATGCTGCCCGCCTTTCGCGCTGGCCATCAGGAAGACGGCATTCAGCAAGGCGTCGATAGCATACTGGTGGCCCTCAGCGATTCTTACCAAATGGTCGAGCGCCCTCAATGGAGCCTGCAGGCAGATCAGCCCGACGACCAAATGGTTCCCATAGTGTTGATTGCCGTGGTGTTTGGAGTTGTGTTGATTGTCATCGCCGTTAACGTCCTGACTGGCGGAGAATTGCTGAACTTCGCCTCTGGCGGCGGCAACAGATGGAACAACTGGCGGTCGGACGACGATGATTGGGGCCTCGGCAGCCGTTCTTCGAGGCGCCGCAGCAGCTTCAGCAGCAGCAGTTTCAGCAGCAGCGGGAGCTTCGAGGGCGGTGGCAGTTTCCGCGGCGGCGGCGCCTCGGGCCGCTGGTGATGGCCCTGTCGTTGCTGGTGGAGGAGGACCGCCGCCGGATCACGGCCGCGATCCGCGATGTCGAAAGCCGGACGAGCGGAGAGCTCGTCACAGTCGTGGCGCGGGCCAGTGACGGGTATGCGGCCTTTCCGTTGCTCGCGGCGGCGTTTCTGGCCTTGCTCGCGCCGGCTGCCGTCTGGATTGCGGCGCCCGATCTCGATCATCTCGACGTCTACGCCATTCAGCTCGGCACCTTCATCATCGCCGCGGCGCTGGTCCTGTGGCGCCCCCTCCGCATGTGGTTCGTCCCCGCGGCCTTCAAGCGCCAGCAAGCCGGACGCCTCGCCAGGGAGCAGTTCCACGCGCTTGGGCTGGACCAGACCCGCGGCCGAACGGGCATTCTGCTGTTCGTGTCCGTTGCCGAGCGCTATGTCGAGATACTCGCCGACCGTGGCATCGACGAGAAGGTGGCGCCCGGGACCTGGAAGCAAATCGTGGCCGACTTCACGCAGCAGGTTCGCGCGGGAAAGATCGCCGATGGCTTTGTCGGCGCGCTCACGGCCTGCGGCACGCAACTCATCTCCCACTTCCCGCGCGCCGCCGAGGACCGGAACGAACTCCCGGACGTACTGATCGAGTTATGATCGCCGAAAGAGAGGACAGTCTCTAATATCGGCACGACCGTCACAGGATGTACTGATCCCGGTGGAAATGCGAAGGGCGGCCCATGGGCCGCCCAAATAATTTATCTATGTGGCTGGAGGCCTAGCCCTGCTTGCGGTTCTTCTTCGCCCAGGACGACACGAGATTGGGCGTGTCCCGTTGCGGCGCCTGCACCGGACCGAGGGAGTCGAGATAAGCCGTATCGAAGTTCTTCCGGTCATAAACAGGGAAATCGATCGGCCGGTCGCGGAAGCTCTTGGTCATCTGGCCCAGGCCGCGCAGGCCGTTCTTGCGCTGCCGGCGCACCTGCTCCAGGTCGATCTCGATGGGAATGAACTGTTCCAGCGTATCGGCCTTGTGCAGGAAGCGGCCTGAGGGATCGATCACGCAGGACTGTCCGTTGCCGCCGGCGCCCAGGCCGTTCACGTCGAACATGAAGCACTGGAACATCGCCGCCGTCGCATGGGCGATGGCGATATCCACGTCGCGGTCGATGGTGAAGGTCAGCACGGGATGCAGGATCACTTCGGCACCCATGGCGGTCACCGTGCGCGCCGTCTCCGGGAACCAGATGTCGTAGCAGTTCAGCACTGCGAAGCGCCCGACGCCGTCGATGTCGAACACCAGGAATTCGGTGCCCGGCGTGACGCCCTGTTCCATCGGCGTGAACGGAAACATCTTGCGATAGCGGCCGATCACCTCGCCCTGGGGGTTGATGACAGAGGTGGTGTTGTAGATGGCGCCGTCCTTGCGCTCATACATCGAGCCGTTGACCAGCCAGACCCGGTGGCGCGCCGCCATCTCCTGGAACGCCTCTTCCGAGGCGCCGGGCAGGGGCTGGGCGTGTTGCAGCATCGGGCCGAAGCAGGCCAGCTCGCTGAACATCACCATCTGCACCCAGGGATAGAGATGCATCAGCAGGTCCAGCCGATGCCCCATGGCGGCGATGTTGTTCTGCGTGGTGACGTGCATCTGCACGCCGGCAATCGCAAAGGGTGTCATGACCGCGGTTCACTCCGAAGTTCCACCGGACGGGGCATGCCCGCCACCCGGCGCGCGATTCGCTAGAATTTACCTTTCCGCCGCTCCCCGCTCCACGGGGTATATTCGTTTGATTTCAAATAGTTGGCGGAACGGTGCCGGCCGCGGCGGCGGCCTTGGCACCATCCCAGGCTAAAGACCTGGCATTAAACGCAGATTAACGCTTGCCGCGGTCCAAGGCCGCACCAGCCGGTGCCTAGTTCAGCGTCTCCAGATGGCGCCGGTACTGGGCGATGAAATCGCAGCTCACCAACTTGATATAGGCATCGATCAGCCGCTGCGTAACCGGTCCCGGCAGCCCTGGGTGGTTCAACTTCCGGCCATGGATGCTGCGCACCGGGCAGATGCAGAGCGAAGTGGAGGTCAGGAAGGCCTCATCGGCGGTGTAGGCGTCGTAGAGATCGATGTCCCGCTCGATACAGGGAATGCCGATTTCCTTCGCGAGTTCCATCACGGTGGCGCGGCTGACGCCCGGCAGCACGAAGCGGTCCTGGGGTGTCATCAGCATGCCGTCGCGCACCAGGAAGATGTTGGAGCCGATGCCCTCGGCCAGGTTGCCGTTGGCGTCCAGCAGCACCGCCCAGGCCTTGGGATCGTGCGCTCGGGCTTCCAGGTCGCCCATGATCAGGTTCAGGTAGTTATGCGTCTTGGCGCGCGGGCTGATCACGTCCGGCGCCGCGCGGCGCACCGACGGCACATAGACATCAACCCCGTCGCGGTACAGCGTGGCCCGCGCCTTCAGCGGCAGCGGCTGGCACTCGACGATCACCGTCGGCACATTGCCACTGCGCGGCGAGCGGTCGTCGGTGTTCATGCCCCGGGACACTCGCTGGCTCACCCAGTAATCGTCCTGCTTGTCCAGGAGATGCAGGTTGCGCGCCAGCACGTCCTCGGTGATGTCGCCCATCTCCTTCGGGCTCAGCTGCGGATCGATCTGCAGGTAGCGCAGCGAGCGGTAGAGCCGGTCGATATGCTCCCTGAGCTTGAAGATCTTGTGGCCGAAGGTGCGCGTGGTGTCGAACGCCGCATCGCCGGCCATGAAGCCGCGGTCGCGGAACGGGATCAGCACATCGCGCTCCGGCATGATCTTGCCGTTGTGATAGGCCACCCGTTCATTCGCCAGCGCGGTCATATTCCATTCTCCCTCATATCGCGGCAGGGATCATACGGATCCTGTCGCCGGGCACACAAGGCGGTCACACCGCCGGATTGAACAGCGGCGGCACCAGCAGGGCTTGGGTCACCGCCTCGCTCGGCACATTGGCGCCGGTCAGCAGGATCACCACCCGCCGCCCTTTCAGGATGCTGCGCCGCTGCCAGGCGCCGGCGAGGCCTGCCGCGGCGCCCGGCTCGACCAGCTGATGCGCCCAGACCAGCAGGGTATGCATCGCCGCCTGCAGGTCGCGGTCGGTGACCAGCGCGGCGTCATCGAGATATTGCAGCAGGGCGTTCAATGCCGTCTCCGCCGGCACGCGGCAGACGATGGCGTCGCCGATGGTATTGCAGGGCCGCTCCACCGGCTTGCGGGCGCGGAAGCTCTCCACCATCGCCGGCGAGCCCACGGACTGCACGGCGATCACCCGCGCCGCCGCCTGCTTGGCCTTCAGGCCGATGGCGACGCCGCTGGCCAGCGATCCGCTGCCCATGGGCACGAAGGCATAGTCGACGCCCTCCAGCGTCCGCGCGATCTCATCTCCGATGGTGCCGGCGCCCTCGATCAGCGTGCCGCTCTCGCCGTCATCGACGAAGGTACCGCCGTTTTGCTCGCAGAATTGGCGGGCGCGGTCCTTCGCCTCGTCGATGTCCCGGCCACCAAGGTGCAATCGGCCGCCGAACAGGCGGATCATCGCCTGCTTCACCGGATTGGCGCCGTCGGGCAGAAAGATATCGGCCGGCGATTTCAGCAGCCGCGCCGCATAGGCAACGCCCTGGCCATGATTGCCGGTGGAAGAGGTCACCGCCGTCCGGATCTCGCCGAACTCGCGGTTGATCAGCAGCGTGTTCAGCGCGCCGCGCAGCTTGAAGGAGGCGATCGGCGTCGCCGTCTCCACTTTCAACCAGACATCGGCATCGAAGCCACGCGACAGGCTGTCGGAGCGATATAGCGGCGTCGGCGGAATATGCGGCGCCAACCGGCGTACGGCCGCCAGCACGCCGCCGGAATTGGGAGGGGCCGGCATCTATTGCCTGCAGCGTTCGGGCGCCAGTTCGGCTGATGTCACGCCGGCATCCGTCAGATCGGCAGGCAATGAACCATGGACGATGAGTTGCGCGGCGACCCGTCCCAAGGTCGGCGCCAGCATGATGCCGTAGCCGCCCTGGCCGCAAAGCCAGAAGAATCCCGGCACCTGGTCATCGAAGCCAGCCACCGGCGTCTCATCGGCGACGAAGCTGCGCAACCCCGCCCATTTGTGATTGATGCGCCGCACGGGAATCGTGGTCCGGCGTTCCAGCCAATCGGCGATGACGGCCACGTCGTAATCGTCGGGCTGGGCATCGCAGGGCTCCGACGGCGTGGCATCGGCGGGCGAGGCCATGACGCGGCCGGTTTCCGGCTTCACGTAGCAGCCATAGCCGGCTTCATCCACCGCCGGCCAGCTACGGGTGTCCGTGCCGTTCGGAAGATCGATCTGGATGGCGGTGCGCCGCTTGGGCACCAGTCCGACGGGCGCGGCGCCGGCAAGCGCTGCCAGCTTGTCGGCCCAGGCGCCGGCGGCATTCACGGCGATGGGAGCCCGTACCAGCGTATTGTCCGATGCCGCATGCCATGCGCGGCCGATACGCTCCAGCCGCATGATCGGCGCATCGCAAATCACCTGGCCGCCCCGCGCCTTCAGGCCGCGGAGAAATCCCTGATGGATGGCCGCCACATCCATGTCCAGAAAGCCTTCCTCGAAAGCCGCGAAGGCGATGGAGTCTGCCTTGAGGAAGGGCGCACGCTGCAGCGCCTGCGCGGGTGTCAGCTCGATGACGCTGCCGTCCTTGGCGCCCAGCTCCAGCTGCGCGTCGATCTCCGCGCGTTGCTCGGAGTTTGCCACCGTCAGGCCGCCGCGGGGCGTCAGCAGCGGATGCTCGGCGAAGCCCATGGGCGGATTGGTGTAGAACGGCAGGCCGGCGGCGTTCAGCCTGCGCACCGTCGCGCTGCCGAAATGCCGGGTGTAGAGCGCGGCGGAGCGGCCGGTGCTGTGATAGCCGGGACGGCTCTCCGTCTCCAGCACGGCAACGGAACCGTGGGCGGCCAATTCATAGGCCGCCGCCGCGCCCGAAATGCCGGCGCCGATGACAAGGAAATCGCAATCAAGTTCCATAGGGTCGTTTCTTTAGCCGCTTTGCCGGGCGGCGCAAGGGCACCCGAAAATCGCCATGGTGAATCACACCGGCAGAACGACCCGGCGGGTGAAGAGGTAGAAGCGCACCGCCAGCATCGCACTGGCCACCAGCACCGCGATGCCGATGCCCGTGAACAGGCCCTGCACGCCCATCTTGGCGACGTGGGACAGGTAGTAGCAAAGCGGCACCATGACCGCCCAGAACGAGATCGCCTGCAGCAGCGTCGGCACCACCGTGTCGGCCACGCCCCGGGTCGCCGCCAGCAGGACGGTCTGCAGCCCATCGGCGATGGAAACCCAGGCAACCAGGGGCAGCACGCCGATCAGGATCAGCTGCACCTCGATCTCGCTGGTATAGATGACCGCAATGCTGCCGCTGCCGGCGATGATCAGCATGGCGAACAGGCCGGTGATGACGACCTCGATTCCCGCGCCGACCCAGCCGGCCCGGCGCAAGGCGCCCTGATCGCCGCGCCCGACCGCGGTGGCGACACGCACCGACGTCGCCGTGGCGATGCCGATGGCCATCATGAACATCCAGGCGTTGAGATTGAGCGCGTCGGAGAAAGCCGCGAGTTCCTTGGCGCCCATCCGGCCGGCGAAGAACGTCACCACGGCAAAGGCCACGGACTCCAGCCCGTTGGCGAGCGCCAGGGGTGCGCCGATGCGCATCAGCTTCTTGATGTTGTGCATGAAGCCCCGCAGCGACGCATTGACGCCAAAATGCAGGCGATCGGCCATGCGCAGGGCGTAGACGGCGATGCCCAAGAGCATGAAACCCCGGGTGATGGTCAGCGCCATGGCAGCACCTTCCGCGCCCATGGGCTGAAATCCCATTTTCCCGAACACGAAGGTCCAGCAAAGAATCACATTGATGATGTTGGCGCCGACCGAAATGGCAAAGCCGGGCAGGGTGCGTCCGATGCTCTCCAGGAAGCTGGTGGTGGCCACATACATCAGCATCGCCGGGATGCCATAGGCGTACATCCACAGCACCCGGCCGCCCTCGCGCGCCAGATCCTCGCTCAGTCCGAAGAACCGCAACAGCGACTGGCCATGGAGCATGATCACCATGGAGACGGCGCCCAGCGTCGCCGCGCTGATCAACCCGAGCCGCCAGATGCGGCCGCAATCCAGATGGCGACCGGCGCCATGGGCCTGCGCCGACAGCACGGTCACGCTCAACATCAGGCCGATGCCCGTCACCAGGATCGACATATGCACGGGAAAGGCGGCGGAGAGGTAGGCCTGCTCGTTTTCGCCGGCATGGCCGGTCATGATCAGCCCGGCGGCGATCATCAGCACCAGCCCGGAGCGGGCCAGCATCACGGGAACGGCCAGAATCAGCGTCCGGACGATATGATCCGGAAGCGTTTGCGTATCGATCTGCCGATGCAGGGGGCGGGGAATTGCGGCGGGCATTGTACGCGGTCACCCTACACGACGGTCTTATGGTTCGCCCATTGAAAAGCCTGAGGTTTGGGAAAGCACCACACCCCATGGCCGGGGTTGACAGGAGTAGGGGTCATCCGTAGTTTCCGCCCCTCTTTTCCCGGCATCGCGAGACGAAAGGTGCGGCCATGAAGGTCGTTAACTCATTGAAATCGGCCAAAAAACGCCATAAGGACTGCCGCATCGTCCGGCGCAAGGGGCGGGTCTATGTGATCAACAAGACCAACCCCCGCTTCAAGGCCCGCCAGGGCTGACGCGCGCGGCGCAGGCTATATAGCTGTTTATGGCCCGGCCGTGCATTTTCGCACGGCCGTTTGCATTTGGTCCCGGCACATTGCCGGGTTGCGCGGCGCATTGACCCCCAACGGCCTGTCACCCAGATTGCCCGGGATTGCTGAGGTATAACCCTCCGGCAGTCAGGGAGGTGGGCCATGCAGATGCCGGAACCGGACCGGGCCGTGATCGGCCGCCGCGCTGCCATCGCCGCCGACCTCCGCCGCCTGCTGCCATCAGCGGCCGTCATCGACCATGAGGACGAGCGGCGGGTCTATGAAAGCGACGGGCTGACCGCCTACCGCCAATCGCCGCTGCTGACGGCGCTGCCTTCCACCACCGCTGAGGTCGCCCAGGTCCTCCGCTATTGCCGCGCCCACGGCATCAAGTTGGTGCCCCGGGGCGCCGGCACCTCGCTCTCCGGCGGCGCGCTGCCGCTGGAAGACGGTATTCTGCTGGGCCTCGCCAAGTTCAACCGCATACTCGAGATCGACTACGCGAATCGCTGCGCGGTGGTGCAGCCGGGCGTGACCAACCTGGCAATCACCCATGCGGTGCAGGGCGAGGGCTTCTACTACGCGCCCGATCCCTCGAGCCAGATCGCCTGCACCATCGGCGGTAATGTGGCGGAGAATTCCGGCGGCGTGCATTGCCTGAAATACGGCGTCACCGCCAACAATGTGTTGGGGCTGGAGATGGTGCTGATCGACGGCTCGATCGTGCGCCTCGGCGGCAAGCATCTGGATGCCGATGGCTATGACCTGCTCGGGCTGATGAACGGTTCCGAGGGCCTGCTCGGCGTGGTCACCGAGGTCACCGTGCGCATCCTGCGCAAGCCGGCGACGGCGCGGGCGCTGCTGATCGGCTTCGCCAGCAATGAGTCGGCGGGCGATTGCGTCGCCGCCATCATCGGCGCCGGCATCATTCCCGGCGGCATGGAGATGATGGACAGGCCCGCGATCCACGCCGCCGAGGATTTCGTCCAGGCCGGCTATCCTCGCGATGTCGAAGCGCTGCTGATCGTCGAACTCGACGGGCCGGCCGTGGAAGTCGATCACCTGATTCAGCGCGTGGAGGAGATCGCCAAGACCTGCGGCGCCGTCTCCATCCGCATCAGCAATTCCGAGGAGGAGCGGCTGATGTTCTGGGCCGGGCGCAAGGCGGCGTTTCCTGCCGTCGGCCGCATCTCGCCCGACTATTACTGCATGGACGGCACGATCCCGCGGGGGCGGTTGCCCCTCGTGCTGTCGCGCATGAACGAGTTGTCGAAGCACTACGATCTCCGGGTCGCCAATGTGTTCCATGCCGGCGACGGCAATCTCCATCCGCTGATCCTCTACGACGCCAACAAGCCGGGCGAGCTGGAGCGCGCCGAGGCCTTCGGCGCCGACATCCTGAAGCTCTGCGTGGAAGTCGGCGGCGTGCTGACGGGCGAACATGGCGTCGGCGTGGAAAAGCGCGACCTCATGCCCACGATGTTCAACAAGGCCGACCTGGCGCAGCAGCAGCGCGTCAAATGTGCCTTCGATCCCGACGGCCTGCTCAACCCCGGCAAAGTCTTCCCCGAACTCCACCGCTGCGCCGAGCTGGGCAGGCTGCATGTGCATCGGGGCGAGCTGCCGCATCCCGAGTTGCCGAGATTCTAGAAGAGAAATTAGCCGCAGATGAACGCAGATAAACACAGATGAGTTACGACGAACGCAAGTTCAGTGCGCTGTCTGAGCGGATTATTGGCTGCGCCTTTACGGTCAGCAATGCGTTAGGAATGGGATTCCTCGAGAAGGTCTACGAACGCGCGCTTGTACATGAAATGCAAAAGCACGGGCTTGCGATCCGGCGCCAGCATCCTGTTGTTGTGAAGTATGATGGAGTCGTCGTCGGGGATTACGTCCTGGATGTTCTTGTCGAAGAAAGCATCATTGTTGAGTTGAAGCATGTAAGGGCGTTTGATGATGTTCACATTGCCCAGTGCCTGAACTACTTGCGTGCAGCCAACCTGCATCTCTGCCTGTTGCTAAACTTTGGAAAGCCGCGCATCGATGTGCGCCGGGTGTTGTGGCGGGGAACCGAATGATCTGTGTTCATCTGCGTTCATCTGCGGCTAAACCTTCTTGCTTACCCTCGTGAAACCGACCTCGATTGAGCAGATCGTCGACGCCGTGCGCGGGGCGCTGGCGGAGCAGCAACCGCTCGAGATCGTCGGACGGGGCACGAAGCGCAATCTGGGCCGTCCGATCCAGGCCGGCGCCACGCTCGATCTATCTGATCTCTCGGGCATCGTCTCTTACGAGCCCGCCGAGCTGATCCTCACTTGCCTCGCCGGCACGCCGCTGGCGGAACTCGAGGCGGCTCTTGCAGCGAAGAACCAGCAGCTCGCCTTCGAACCCGGCGACTGGGGCCCGCTCTACGGCGCAGCGGCGGGGCGGGGGACGATCGGCGGCGTGCTCGCCTGCAACCTCTCGGGCCCGCGGCGGCTCAAGGCGGGGGCGGCGCGTGATCACTTCCTGGGCGTCAGCGCCGTCAGCGGCCGCGGCGAGATCTTCAAAGCCGGCGGCAAGGTGGTGAAGAACGTCACCGGCTACGACCTGCCGAAGCTGCTCTGCGGCTCCTATGGCACGCTGGCTGTCATGGCCGAGGTAACGCTGAAGGTGCTGCCCGCGCCGGAAAAATCCCGCACGGTCCTGTTGTTCGGGCTGGACGACGAGCGCGCCATCGCCGCCATGTCGGCCGCACTCAACAGCCCCCACGAGGTCGCGAGCGCCGCCCATCTGCCGGCCCGCATCGCCGCACGCACCGGAATCGATCTCGTCACCAAGCCCGGTACGGCCGTCACCGCGATCCGCATCGAGGGACCTGGTCCCTCGGTCGACCATCGCTGCGCGGCGTTGCGCCGCGAACTCGGCGCCGGCATCGCGACTGAAGAGCTCCATTCCATGCGCTCGACGATCTTTTGGCGCGCAGTCCGCGACGTAGCACCCTTGCTGTCCGATCCAAGCGCCCAGCTCTGGCGCCTCTCCGTCCCGCCCGCCGCCGGTGCAAAGGTAATCCGAGATATCGCAACAGGACTCCCCTCGCCCCGGAGGGGAGAGGGGGCAGGGGGTGAGGGTGAAGCAGCACGCGCCGCCATCGACTACTTCTACGATTGGGCCGGCGGTCTGATCTGGCTGTCCTTGCCGCCGCGCTCCGATGCCGGCGCCGCCATCATCCGCACCGCCATCGCCCGCCACGGCGGCGGTCACGCCACGCTCGTCCGTGCAAGTGAAGACGTTCGTATCGCGGTTTCCGTATTCGAGCCCCAGGCTGAACCGCTTGCCGCTCTCAGCGCGCGCGTGAAAGAATCATTCGATCCCCAGCGCATTCTCAATCCGGGGCGGGTGGGGAGCGCATTGTAGTGGGTGCCCAGCTCAAGAAGAATTGTCATCCCGGAAATCTCGCAAAGCGAGATTATCCGGGACCCACGAACACCCAGCGGCCACAAATGCAATTGGGCTGGCTCAGTGTTCTTGGGTCCCGGCTTCCGTCGCTGACGCGCCGGCCCCGGGATGACAAGGGTGGCGCGCTCTAATGCAAACCGCCTTCACCCTGGCCCAACTCGCCGATCCAAACATTGCGGAAGCCGACAAGATTCTCCGCGCCTGCGTGCATTGCGGGTTCTGCACGGCGACCTGCCCGACCTATGTGCTGCTGGGCGACGAATTGGATTCGCCGCGGGGGCGCATCTACCTCATCAAGGACATGCTGGAGAACGACAAGCCGGCCAATGCCGAGGTCGCGCTCCATATCGACCGCTGCCTCTCCTGCCTTTCCTGCATGACCACCTGCCCCTCGGGCGTCCACTACATGCATCTGGTGGATCATGCCCGCGCGCATATCGAGGAGACCCATCAGCGGCCGTTTCCTCGATCGCGCCTTGCGCAGTCTGCTCGCGGGCATCCTGCCCTATCCGCAACGTTTCCGCCTTGCGCTGCTCGGCGCCTGGCTGGCGAAGCCGCTGCGCTTTCTGTTCGGCGGCCGCGTCAGGGCGATGCTCGACATGGCGCCGGCCGCGCTCTCCGGCCGCTCGCCGGCCGATGGGCCGCAGGTCCTTCCCGCCGAAGGCCCGCGCCGGAAACGCGTGGCGCTGCTCGCCGGCTGCGCTCAGCCGGTGCTGAAACCCGGCATTAACGAAGCCACCATCCGTCTGCTCACCCGCCATGGCGTCGAGGTGGTGATTGCCGAGGGTGCGGGCTGCTGCGGCGCGCTGCCCCACCATATGGGCAAGAGCGAACAGGCCCACGCCTTGGCCCGCGCCAACATCGCCGCCTGGACTCGCGAGATCGAGGGACAGGGGCTCGACGCCATCGTCATCAACGCCTCGGGCTGCGGCACACCGATCAAGGATTACGGCTTCATGTTCCGCGAGGACGCGGCCTGGGCGGAGAAAGCCGCGCGCGTCTCGGCGTTGGCCCGCGATGTCAGCGAGTTCCTGGCGGAACTTGGCCTCGCCACGGTGATGGCGCCGGAACCGCTGACCCTGGCCTACCACTCCGCCTGCTCTCTGCAGCATGGTCAGAAGATCACAGCTGCCCCGAAGCACCTGCTGGAGTCCTGCGGCTTCACGGTGCGCGACGTGCCGGAGGGCCATCTCTGCTGCGGTTCCGCTGGCACCTACAACATCCTGCAGCCGGCGCTGGCGCGGCAATTGCGCGACCGCAAGATCGCCAACATCGAATCCACCCGGCCCGACGCCGTCGCCACCGGCAATATCGGCTGCATCATGCAGATTGCCGGCGGCACCGGCATTCCCGTGCTTCACACCGTGGAATTGCTCGACTGGGCGACCGGCGGTCCCCGTCCCGCAGCCCTTCCGCCGCGTTAATCAACCTTAATAATCGGCCGAAAATTAACCGAAAATATTTCTCACTCTTAACTGCAAGTCTTAGCAAATTCTCGCTAAATCTGCGGTACATTATTTTTCGAGTGGGTGCGGTCGTTAAGACTTCGGTCCCTCGATCGCGGTGTGGGAATGGAACGCAGGGCACTGCAGACAACGATGGGGCCCGCGTGGAGGAGTGGAAAATCATGTCGGCAGAAATTTCGATCCTGAAGCGCGGCAACGAAGAGCAACTGCTGGTCGATCACCTGCAGCGCCTGACGTCCTTTACCGAGCGCGGCTGGGCCATACATATTCACCTGTCGAAGCTGGGCACGCGCACGCGCAACGAGAACCTGGTCTTCGCGCTGGATATCCTGCGCGCCCTGGTGCGCCAGTTCTCCGGGCGATTCTTCGCGCTCAAGAATGGCGACATCATCTGCACCCTGCGCAGCGACTATCTGCAGCAGATCCGCAACGATGTGCGCCGCGTGCAACTGCTGTTCCATGACGACCCGCTGTTCCAGCTGGAACAGGACGGCGCCACCAAGTTCTGCACCTACTACAACCTGACGGACAACGAGGTGTTCAGCCAGTTTGTTGGCCTCGCCAAGCGGATCGCTTCCGTCTCGGCGCCGGAGCGCCGGAATGCGCCATCGGCTCAGGTGATCTCCCTGACCGGCAATGGCGGCATGAGTGCCGCGCCGCAGGCGGCACCGACCAACGACTACTTCGATCTGCTGAGCAAGCTGCAGAGCGCCGACATCTCCTCCTGCGTGCGGCAGCAGCCGGCTTGCGTCATCGATTCCGACGGCAGCGTCTTCCCGATGTTCGACGAGGTCTATGTCTCGATCCTCGACCTGACCAAGGCGATGGGCGCCGATATCCATGCGGTGACCGACCGCTGGCTGTTCCAGCATCTGACCAAGCTGCTGGACCGGCGCATGCTCAGCCTGATCGCCCGGCCGGACGAAAGCGCCAACGCGAACGACGTTGCGCTGCTGCGCTCGCGCCTGCTGCGCGGCGGCAATTTCTCGCTCAATGTCAACGTGGCCAATGTGCTGACGCCGGAGTTCCAGGCCCTCGACAACTGCATCGGCGAGACCATCCGCGGCACGGTGGTGCTGGAGTTCCAGAAGATCGACGCCTTCGCCGATCTCGGCGCCTACCGCTATGTCCGGGATCACGCACACAAGCTCGGCTACCGCATCTGCCTGGATGGGGTGTCCCATCTCAGCCTGCCGATGGTGGACCGGGCGGAAATGGGCCTGGACTTCGTCAAGATCGCCTGGACGAACGATATGCCCGAAGACAATCAAAGCCTGCGCAAGCATGTGGAACGCATCGGCGCCAAGAGGATCGTCCTCTGCCGCTGCGACACGCCGCAGGCCATCGACTACGGCCGCCAGATCGGCATCGACCTCTTCCAGGGCCAGCATGTGGACGCCTTGCTGGCCAGCCGGGCGCGGGCACCCTCCCTCCTGCGGCCCGCGGCAAGCGGGCCGGCCGTAGCCTAATCGGGAACGGAGAGCGGTTCATGCCGCTCTCCGCGCTCGCCTAGGTTTGAGTGAGGCCAGGATGCTGACCGGCAACAACAACAACGAACAAGAAACCGAACGGCAGCCGACGGCGCTCAGTCATCTGCAATCGCTCGCCGCCCGTGCCGATCGCGGCTGGGCCGTGCTGCTCCGGCCGTCGCGCCTGACGGAGGCGACCCGGACCGAGTCATTCAACCGCGCCATCGACGGCATCGCCGCCCAGATCCGCCAGTTCCGCGGCCAAGTGTTCGACCTGCCTGATGGCGACCGCCTGGCGGTTCTGTCCGCAGGCCGCGTCGGCCTGCTTCGCGCCGGCGTCGCGCGGCTCGAACCGCAGCTGCGCGCGGATCCGAATTTCAACGACGGACTAAACGGCCGCGGCGGCTTCGCCGCAGCTTGCGACCTGCAACAGCATCTGCCGGTGTTCACCGGCTATATCGCCGCCTTGGCCCGGGGTGAAATCCTGGCCGATCCGGCGGAACTGCAGCCCCTGCTGGTTCACGAAACTGTCCGCAAATCGGCGGTAACGCATAACAACGGCCCGGAGGCCGGAAACGAAGGGGACGCCCACCATGAGAACGACAGCCTATATGTATCTGCCCAAGCGGCTGCCGAAGCAGCGGCCGCAGCGGCGGCGCTTGGGACGGCATTTGGCGCAGCAGCGCTACCGGCAGCGAACAACTCCGGGGCGGATGAAGATCCTGCTGCATTGCGAAATCTCGACCTCGATGAACTGACGCTCAATCTGCTGGGGCCGGCAATGCGGGTGCTTAGCGACGCCGACCTCTCACGCATGCTGCGCAGCCAGCCGGTCTGCCTGCTCTGCGACGACGGCTCCATGCTGCCGGTCTATGACGAGATCTACACTTCGATCGCCGATCTGGAGCAGGCGACCAAGCTCAACCTCCGGCGCGGCGCCAACCGCTGGCTGCTGCGCCATCTGACCCGTATCCTCGATCGCCGCGTGCTGGCGTCACTGCGGCAGGGGGTCGACCCCCAGGAGCTGCCGCCGGCGATCGCCGCCTTGCGCGACCGGCTGCATGCCCGCGGCAATTTCGCTCTCAACCTCAATCTGGAAAGCGTGCTCACCCCGCAATTCGCCGCCTTCAACTCCGGGCTGGAGCAGCGGTTGCGCGGCTCCCTGGTCCTGGAGTTCCACAAGCTGGATGTCCTCGGCGACATGGCCGCCTTCACCCGGGTGCGGCAGATCTCGCGCCGCCGCGGCTACCGGCTCTGCCTGGACGGCGTCAGCCATCTCAGCCTGCCGCTCCTGGACCGGCACACCCTGGATGTGGAGCTGGTGAAGATCGATTGGAGCGAGGACATGGTGGCCGAGCGCGACCTCCTGCGGAAGCTGATCGCCGCTGCCGAGGCCCGCCGTTTCATCCTCTGCCGCTGCGACAGCGAGGATGCCCTGGATTTCGGCCTCTCGGTCGGCATGTCGCTCTATCAGGGCCGCCATGTGGACCTGATGCTGGAGCGCGAGCCGCGCCAGCCCTCTTTCCTCTGGTCCCTGTCGGCGCCGCCCCTGAGCCGCCGCTACCGCGAGCTGCTGGAGCAATAGGCGTCTTTAGCGCACCGGCCGCCGCGCCAGGCCCGCCAGGGTGCGCTCCAGCACATCCACCGAACGCTCATAGACCAGCCGCTTCCACTCGTCCGTCTCCGGATAGAAGGCGCCGCGGATATCCCGCTTGATCTCCCGTCCCTGGTCCGAGGCTGGCCGGCCATGGACATGCAGCCAGTTGTCGGCGCGCACGCTGTTGATCACCTGCTCGATCGGCACCGTGCCGTATTCCAGGGTGACCCCCGTGACGTTCGCCTGCGGCATCGCCGCGGCTACGCCGTTGTTGATATCGCCGAGGATCGGCGCGGAGGAGGAGGTGCCGTCCTCGCTGGTGGTCACCTCGCTGCCATACCAGTCGCGCACCCGCGCCAGCGCCGCCCGGTCGAACTCGTGGTTGCTGATGATCTCGCCATAGCCATGGGGACCGAGGCCGGTATGAAGATCGATGAACCCCACCTCCTGCACCCGGCGGCCGAAGCGGTCGAGGATCGCCGCCAGCGTCGTCTGCGACCAGCTGGCCCGCCGCCCGCCATAGAACACGCCCTCGGCATGGCTGTACTGGCCGGACATGATGGCGCCCTGCAGCGCCATGGCGCCATGCTGGTCGCGATAGGCAAATAGTGCCTTGTCCGCCGCGGCCCGCGATTCCGGCTGTCCATTCCCGCGGGCAGATGCTGTCGCGCAGCTGCTCATAGCCCTCATTGGCCGGATAGCCGCCGCCATGGCCGACGAAATTGCGGTTGAGGTCCACATTGTCCTCGTTCACCCGCCGCTGCCAGGCAAAGCCATGGGGATTGATGGCGTGGATCAGCAGCATCGCCGTATCCGCCGGCAGCTTGAGATGGCGGCCACTGCACAGCCAGCCGATCTGGATGCCCGAGCCGCAGAAGGCCTCGACGCCATGGGTGCCGGATTGCGCCAGCAAGAGGCGCCGCGCATCCCTGGGGCCGAGCCATGCGATATCAGTGGACAAGGGTTCGCCGCGATCGACGCGCGGCAGCCCGGTGGCCTCGGCCGTGGCGTCATCGGGACCCGGCGCCGGTTGATGATGGGTCACGGCTTCGCCGCCGACAGCACGCGCGACCTCGCGAAACTTGCGCCGCGCCTCCGCATAACCTTTCGAAAAATAACCGGAAATATGATCGGCCGTGGCCATCGTGCAAAGTCCTTCTCTCTCGCCGCCTAGTTTCACGCTCTTGTGTCCGCTGGCAAGCCCTGTTTCCCGTTGGCAGCGGCAGCACCCCGGTCGTAGGATTCAGCCATGCAGCGAGTCATCCCGGTCCTGTTGAGCTTTGCATTGCTCGCCGCCGCCGCGCCGGCTGTCGCGGATCAGAACGATCCGCGCCTGAACGATCTGTTCGCGCGCCTGCAGAAGACCGACAACCGGCTCGAGGCGCAGACTCTCGAAAGCATGATCTGGGGCATCTGGTACTCGTCCGATGATGTCGAGGTGACCCGGCTGATGGATCAGGGCGAGAGGGCCATGGCGGCCCAGGACATGCGCACGGCCATCGGCGCCTTCACCAAGATCATCGAGATCGCACCGGATTTCGCCGAAGGCTGGAACCGCCGCGCCACCGCGCTTTTCATGATCGGCGAATACGAGGCCTCCCGCGCCGATGTTGCGAAGACACTGGCCCTGGAGCCGCGCCATTTCGGCGCGCTGTCAGGTCTGGGTCTCATCAATGCCCAGGAAGACAAGGGCGAAGAAGCCATCGAAGCCTGGCAGAAGGCGCTGGAAGTGAATCCCAACATGCCCTCGGTGCAGCAGAACATCGAGGAGATGCAGGCGAAACTGGCGGAAGACAATATCTGAGTGAAGGCCCTACTCGACCTGTGAAAATGTGTAGGTCCATCCTGTGTGCCACAGGTATTCGTTTTCCTTATCCTTGGTGCCGCCGGGATTTCGTAGGATCTGGCCGCAATGCTGCGTGGTCGTCCAGACGAAGCAGACACGATCCCCTTCGATCCGCGCTGTGCCGGTGCCGGAAGCCCAATCTCCGTACATCAGGGCGACCCCATCAGGCGACACCGATGCCCCATGCTCTGCGCCCCATTCCAAGGTGCGGCCGTGCACGCGATGGCCGAAGAAGAGCGCCTCGATTTCGGCGGCTGACAATCTCCAGGAGTCGAATATCTTGTCATCAAAATTGTAGGGAAGCCCGAGCGGAAGGAGACCCTTGATGAGAGGCGATCCGGCGGGCGCTCGGAAAAGCGGGGGCTGATCCGTCACGTTAATCATGACGAAGGGCAAGCTACCCTGCCTCACGCGGGCTTCGCTGAAGGCGGCGATTGCATCGGCAGCCTCTCTGTTTCGACCCAGATTCCCATAGCTGGATGCGAGGTACAGCAGCGGCAGGGGCTCGTCGGGATTGGCCTTGGCGGCTTTTTGAAGCGTGATTGCCGCTTCCTCCATCCGGTTTTGCGCAAATTGTGCCAGTCCCCGGTAGAAATCGAACAGCGGCGGGTAATGTGGGTCGAGGCGCATTGCCGTTTCGATTTGCGGCTCTGCCTCGGCGGCCCGCCCGGCATAGATCAGCGAATAGGCGAGATAGGCGTAGCTCCAGGGATCGCTGCGATCCAGGGCGATCGCCGCCTGAAATTCCTTTCCTGCATCTTCGTACCAGCCGCGGCTGCGCGAGATGCTTCCGGCGACCTGATGCGAGAGGGAGGTCGGCCGTACCGTGGCCAACGTCAGATAGTCGCGCGCCTTTCGGAACGCGTCATCGCTCGATATGAAGAGCTTCCCAGCCCATCTTTCGTCGTAGGCGCGAAAATAGATCATGGCCAGGGCGGCTTGAGCGCGCCCATAGGCCGGGTCGAGCTGAACGGCACGCTCGAAATAGGAGATCGCGGCGGCCAAACCCTCCGGGGTCGAGCGCTGGTAGAGTTCCCAGCCTTGCAGGAACGCATCGTAGGCTTCAGGGACCTTGCTCTCATGTTGCGCCGCCACTGCCGTTTGTTCGCCGGAATTTAGCTGCAGCGCGAGAGCCTCGACGACAGCCCGGGTGACGCGGTCCTGTAGGCCGAAAATATCGGCCATCGAACCGTCATAGCGTTCGGCCCATTTGTGGCCGCCCGTGGCGGCGTCGATGAGTTGTGCATTGATGCGCACCATGTCACCGGCCCGCTGCACGCTGCCCTCGAGAATATTGCGCACGCCGAGTTCGCGTCCCACCGTTCGCGGATCGATCGTCGTGCTCTTGTAGACGAGCGTGGATTGCCGCGACGTGACGAACAGGCCCGACAGCCTGGACAAGTCCGTGATCAGATTGTCGGTGATGCCGTCGGCAAAGTAGTCCTGCTTCGGATCGTCGCTCAGATTGGCGAAGGGCAACACGGCAATCGACTCACCTGCCGGTAGCGGCGGCGCTTCGGGCGATCGCGGCAATAGAAACCACGCCGCGATGCCGGCGGCGACCAGAGTTGCGGCAGCGGTGCCGGCCGCCGGAAAGAGCCAGTTGGGGCGTTTACGGCGGGCTGCGGCCTGCCGCTTTGCTGAGCTGTCGATGATGACGCTATAGACCTGCACCGGCTCGGCGAGGTTCTTCATCTTTTGCTCGCCGATCTGCTGGAACGTGAGTGAAAGTCGCCGCTCGACCTCCTTCACCACCTTGCCCGAGACATAAATGCTGCCGGGCAGGGCAAGCTGCTCCAGCCGCGCGGCAATATTGACGCCGTCGCCGTAGCGGTCGTCGCCCTCGATGATGACATCGCCCAGATTGACGCCGATACGAACCTCGATCTGATGTTCTTCGGGCAACGATGAATTGCGCTGCGCCAAGCCGCGCTGCAGCGCGACCGCACATTCGACGGCGTCGACCACGCTGCCGAACTCGGCCATCATGCCATCGCCCATCAGCTTGAAGATGCGGCCATGATGCCGGGCGATTTCCGGCTCGAACAGCTCCTGGCGCCCCGCCCGCAGGCGCGCATAGGTCCCCGCCTCGTCCTTCTCCATGAGTGACGAGTAGCCGACGACGTCGGCGGCCAGTATCGCAGTCAGGCGGCGTTCCATGCCCGACCTCCCGGTGCAGGAACATTAACTCATAGAGCTTCGCAAACCAACCAAGGGAATAGGCGGCCAGAATGTCTTCCGAAGGACCCTACGCCGGCGTCACCGTCACCTCGACCGAATGCACCGCGGTGCTGCCGGCCATGTCGGCCTTGCGGCCGGGGTTGAGGAAATTGACGTTGGTGCGGCCGGGCTGTCGCTTGGGCCAGCGGCTCTTCCAGGTCAGCGCCGTGCCTTCGGGCACCATGTCGTCGATCTTGGCGATGAGCCGCAGCTCGCCGAGATCGTTGGCGACTCGCACCGACGCACCCTCGCCGATATTTCGCTTCCGCGCGTCGGCCGGATGCAGCACGACGATATCGGCGCCCATCTTGCCGGCGATGTCATCGTCATTGCCGTAGGAGCTATTCATCAGCCAGGGCGAGGCCGGCGTCAGCAGGCGCAGATTCCCCTTCGCCGGCCGTTCGTCGATCAGCGGCAGCGGCGTGCGCGGATGGCCGTCAGCCTCCGCCTGCGCCGAGGCGATCTCGATCTTGCCGCTGGGGGTGGGGAATTGCAGGTCCGCGAACTGCAGCACCGGCTCTTTCCAGAGATCCACCGTGCCCGCCTTGGCCAGCGCCTCATAGCCGCCGGCGATATGGGCTTGCGCGGCGATGTTGGCCAGCAGTGTCTTGTCGCTCTCGAACAGCTCGGGCTCGGTGAAGCCCATGGCCGCCGCCAGCCGCCGGAAGATCTCCTGGTTCGGCAGCGCCTCGCCCAGGGGCGCAGTCACCTGGTTTTGCGCCGACAGGGTCAGATTGAAATAGGGCGAGACGATATCGTCGAACTCCAGGAAGCTCGCGGCCGGCAGCACGTAATCGGCGAAGTCGGCGGTGTCGGTCTGATAGAGATCGACGACAACCGTCAGCAGGTCCTCGCGGGCCAGCGCGCGGCGCAGCCGTGCCTGATCGGGATTGGACGCCGCGATATTGATGTTCCAGCAGAAGAGGGCGCGGGCGGCCTCGCTGTCCTCCAGCTTCGCGCAGAGATCCATATGGCTGACGCTGTTGCCGGGCACGCGGCGCAGCGCTCCGCCGTCCAGATACGCGCCGTCGATGCCTTTCCTACCGCTGCCGTTGAGGTAGTAGAACCCGGCGCCGGGCTTGCCGATATTGCCGCTGGCGGCGCTGAGCAGCGACACCGCGCGGAAGATGTTGCCGCCCAGCGGCTGCCGCTGCAGGCCCTGGCCCAGCCACAGCAGCGACGGGCCCTTCGCAAACGCGCGCGCCGCCCGCTCGATATCGGCCGCCGGCACGCCGGTCTGCGCCTCGCCCCATTGCGGCGTGCAGGGCGGCAGCAGCGCTTCCACCTCGTCCCAGCCGATGCTGTTGCCGGCGAGGAACTTCCGGTCGATCAGGCCGTCGCGCTTCATCACATGCAGCATGGCGAAGGCAAGCGCGCTGTCGGTGCCCGGCCGCACCTGCAGATAGAGGTCGGCCGCCTCTGCCGTGCCGTGGCGCACGGGATCCACGACGATGCGGAAGGCCTTCGCCTCCTTGAACCAATGCTTATGGGCGTGGGGCGCGCTGGCCGACGGGTTGATGCCCCAGAGCAAGGCGCAGGCGGCGTCCTTGATGCTGCGGGGATCGAAGCCGGTGCTGGAGCTGCCGTAGATGTATTCCAGCGCCTTGTGCCCTGCCGCGTTGCAGATGGAGTCGGGCTCCACCTCGCTGGCGCCCAGCCGGTTGAAGAAGCGCATGGGAAAGCCGCCGGCGATGATGGAGCAGGTGCCGGTGTAGTGGGTGTGCCAGATCGAGGCCGGGCCTTGCGCCGCCAGGATTCCGTTCAGCCGCCCGGCGATCTCCCCCAGCGCCGTATCCCAGCTCACCGGCTCGAACTGTCCCTTCGCCCTTGGGGCCGACGCGCCGCAGCGGCCGCTGCAGCCGCGCAGTGGGATCGCGCAGCACGCCGTTATAGGCGATGGCGCATTTGCCGCAGAGCGCGCCGCGGCTCACCGGATGATCGGGATCGCCCAGCACCTTGACGATGCGCTCGCCGCGCTTGATCACGGCAATGCCGCAGGCGTCATAGCAGTCGCGCGGGCAGGTGGTGCGCAGGATCGTCTTGTCGTCGGGCATGGCGGGCCGCTCCCTGGTTGGGAGGAAGTGTACACGGCCGCATGGCACCGGTCGATGCAGTGCATGACCGTCAAGGCAAATGCGCGTTCTTCCGAAACACACTCGGCAGTCCTCCCCCCTTGAGGGGGAGGATGGATCATCGAGCGTCAGCGAGATGAGCCAGGAGGGGGGTCTGTCGAGGACGTGCGCAAGCGGTGCAAACTGAGTTGAGGATTTGGCATCTTCGCCACCGAGCCAACCCCCCACCCGCTCGCGTTGCTCGCGACCTCCCCCTCAAGGGGGGAGGTTTGAATCCTAGCGTTCTGAGTTCGAAAGCAACTGCACCGATTGGAAACGATTCTACTCCGCCGGCTGCAGTCCCGCCTTTTGCGGCGGCTCCACCGGTACAGCTTCGGGCGCGTGCTTTGCCGCGAACAGCATGTACACCGCCGGCAGGATGAATAGCGTGAACATCGTGCCGATCGCCATGCCGGTCACCAGCATGATGCCGATGCTGTTCCGGGACATGGCGCCGGCGCCGGTGACGAACACCAGCGGCAGATGGCCGAACACCGTGGCCGCCGTGGTCATCAGGATCGGCCGCAGCCGGGTCACCGACGCCTCGCGGATGGCCTCGAGCTTGCTATGGCCCTGCCGCTGCAGCTCGTTGGCGAAGGACACCATCAGGATGCCGTTCTTGGCGATCAGTCCCACCAGGGTGATCAGCCCGATCTGGCTGTAGATGTTGACGGTGGTGAAGCCGAGGAAGGTGAAGACCAGCGCGGCCGACAGCGCCAGCGGCACCGATCCCAGCAGCACCACGAAGGGATCGCGGAAGCTGCCGAACTGCGCGGCCAGCACCAGGTAGATCAGCAACAGGGCAAAGCCGAGCGTGCCGGCCAGGGTCGAGCCTTCCTGGCGGATCTGCCGCGACTCGCCGGCATAGTCGACGGTGTAGTCGGCGGGCAGGATGCTCTTCGCGGCCGCTTCCAGGGTCGCCAGCGCGTCGGCCTTGGTGTTGCCGGGGATGACGCCGCCAAAGACGCGGAAGCTGTCCGCCTGCTGGAACCGCGCCAGCGTGCGCGGCGCCGTCGAAGTCTCCAGCCGCGCTACCGCGGAGAAGGGCACCTGAGTCCCGTCGCGGGTCTGGATCTTGTAGTCAAGCAGTTGCGACGCCGCCGAGCGATTGTCGCCGCCGACCTGCGGGATCACCTTGTAGGCGCGGCCTTCCAGGCTGAAGCGGTTGACGTAGTTGCCGGCCAAGCATCACCGCGAGCTGCTGGCCCACCTCCGCCAGATCGAGGCCGAGATCGGCGACCCGTTCCCGATCCACGACGACATGCACTTGCGGCAGGTCGATCTTCAGGTCGGTGTCGGCAAACAGGAACTTGCCGCTGCCCAGCGCCGCCCCCACCAGCCGCGCGGCATAGTCCGCCTGCTGCTCCGGGGTGCCGGGGCCCTTGATGACCAGCTCGACGTCATAGTTGCCGGCGCCGGGCAGCGCCGGCGGCAGCACGGAATAGATTTGCAGTTCCTTGATCTGCGACAGCTTGCCGAAGGCCTCGGCGAGAATCTCCTGGGCGCTGCGCGTGCGGTCGTGCCAGTTGCTGAGGAGAATGCCGCCGAAGCCATTCGAGGCGAACACGATGTCGAACATGTCCTTGAATTCCGGCAGCTCCGTGGCGGTCTTATAGACCTTGTCCATATGGCTCGCGGTGTAGGCGAGCGAGGCATCCGGCGCCGAATTGACGATCAGGAAGACGAAGCCCTCATCCTCGACCGGCGCCAGTTCCTTGCCGGAGAACATGTAGAGCGGCACCGCGAGGAGGCAGACGAAGGCGCCGATCGCCAGCACCTGCGGGCGCAGGCCAAGCACGGCGGTCAGTAGGATGCGATAGATGTTGGCAATGCGGTCGAAGAGGTGGCCGACAAAGCGGGTGTAGCGGCCCTCGCGCCCGCCCATCGGCGCCATGTAGGCGCTCATGATCGGCGACAGGGTGATGGCGACCATGCCGGAGAAGAGCACCGCGATCGCCAGGGTGAAGGCGAACTCCTTGAACAGGACCCCGGTCAGACCGGACAAGAAGCCGATCGGCGCATAGACGGCGGCAAGCGTAATGCTCATGGCGATGATCGGCGAGAACAGCTGCCGCGCGCTCTTCAGCGCCGCTTCCACCCGGCCCATGCCTTCGCGCATGTAGCGGGAGACGTTCTCCACCACGACGATGGCATCGTCGACCACCAGGCCCACCGACAGCACCACCGCCAGGATGGTCAGCAGGTTGAGCGAGAATCCCAGCGCCATCATCGCCGCCATGGCGCCCACCAGCGAGATCGGGATCGCCACCAGCGGCACCAGCGCCGTGCGCGCCGAGCCCAGGAACAGGAACACGATGATCGCCACGATCATCACCGTTTCGACGAAGGTGGTGGTGATTTCCTTCAGCGCGTTTTCCATATAGGCCGCGCCGTCATAGGCCATGTTGATCTCGGTGCCCGGCGGCAGGTCGCCCTTGATCTCCTCCAGTTCGGCGCGCAGCGCATAGGCGACGCTGATCTCATTCGCGCCCGGCAGCGGCCAGACCGAGAGATACACCGCATCCTTGCCGTTGTAGCGCACATTGGCAGTCGGCTCTTCCGAGCCCAGCTCGGCCCGGCCGATGTCGGAGATGCGGATGATGCGGTCGCCTTCCTCGCGCACGATCAGCCGCTCGAACTCGTCGACGCTGCGCAAATCGGTGTTGGCCAGCAGGTCCACCTGCACCTGGCCGCCCTTGGCCTGGCCGATGGCCGCCAGGAAGTTGTTGCGGGTCAGGGCTGCCTGCACTTCCTCGGCGCCGATGCCGAAGGCGGCGAGCCGGTTGGCATCGAGCCAGATGCGCATGGCCTGCGGCCGCGCCCCTTCGAGCCCTATCTTCTGCACATCCGGCAGCGTGGAGAGGCGCGGCTGGATCTGCCGCGCCAGGTAGTCGGTGAGCTGCGGCGGCGTCATCGTCGAGGATGTCACGCTGACATAGAAGGTGGCGTAGGAGCGGTCCGCGCGCTGCACTTCCACGACAGGCGACTCGATTTCCGACGGCAGCTCGCTGCGGATCTGGTCGAGGCGGTTGCCGACTTCCGTCAGCGCCACGTTGCTCGGATGATTGAGCTTCAGCCGCACCGTCACCGTGCTCAGACTGGAGACGCTGGTGGATTCCACATAGTCGACGCCTGATATCGACGACACCGCGCGCTCGATCGGCGTGGTGACGAAGCCGCGGATGCTGTCGGCCGAGGCGCCGACATAGACCGTGGTGATGATGATCGAGGAGCTCTCGATGCGCGGGTATTGCTGGATCGGCAATTCCCATCGCGGCCCGCACGCCGATCAGCACGATCACGAGATTGATCACGACGGCGATGACCGGCCGCCGCACGAAGATGTCGACGAAACGCATGCTGCTGCTCCCGCGGCTCAGTTGGTGGCGGGTTCCGGCGCCGCACCGGCGGCGGCGTCCGCCTCGCCGGGCTTGGTGGCCTGCACCAGCAGGCCCTCGCGCAGCTTGAAGGAGCCGGCGGCGGCGATCAGGTCGCCCTCCGCCAGGCCTTTGACGACGGCGATCTCGTCGCCCTGGACCGGGCCGGTCTGCACGATGCGCTGGCGCGCCCGCAGCTTGCCGTCCTCTTCCACCAGCGCGAACACCAGCTCGCCATAGGGCGCGCGGCGCACCGCCGTCAGCGGCACGAACAGCATGGGCTGCGGCGCGCCGATGGTTGCCACCACATCCACGAAACCGCCGGGCCGCAGCGTCCTCGCCCATGCTTTTCGCCAGGGCGCGGAAGCGCACGGTGCGATTGACGCCATCGACGCTGGCGTCCTCGGCCATGATCTCCGCCGTGATGCCGCCTTCGGGCATTTGCGGCGTTACCAGCGTGACGGTCGCGCCGGGCTTGATCGCCGCCGCGGCGTCCTGGGGCAGGGAGAAATCCACATAGGCGTCATCGCCGACGCCCTGCAGCATGGCGATGGAGCTGCCGACATCCAGATAGGCGCCGGGCTGCAGGTCGGTCAGGCCGACGCGGGCGCGGAACGGCGCCAGGATTGTCTTCTTGTCGATGCCCACCTGCAGGTTCTGCGCCCGGGAGTTGGCGGCGGTCAGCTGCTGCTGCGCTTCGTCCAACTCCTGCGCGGATACGGTCTGGGAGGCGCGCAGCTTCTTGCGCCGCTCATAGGTGAGGCGGGCCAGCTCCGCCTCGGCTTTGGCCGCATCCAGGCTCGCCTGCTCCTGGCGGGTATCGAAGCGGACCAGCAGCTGGCCGGCCTCGACGATGTCGCCGGACTTGAAGCCGATCTCCGCCACCGTGCCCGCCAGTTCGTTGCGGATCTCCACCTGGCGCAGGGCCACCACGGTGCCCACGGCCCTGGCGCTCGCGGCCCATTCGCCGCGATGGACGGTTGCCGTTTCCACGGACTCCTGCGGCTCCGGAAAGGCGGCGCCGGCAGCGATCGCGGTCTGAATCTGCGCGTACTTGTAGTAGCCGAGACTGCCGACAACAGCGACAATCGCCACAACGACTACCAGCCACGCCACCGCCCGCCTTAGCATTACAAACTCCGATTTTTTGGGATCTTGGCGCTACCGATTGCAGAGCCGGCAGGCCATGTCACGCGAAGCTCTTGTTACGGTCTTGCCGGAAGCCCGGCAACTCGCATGTCAGCTTTTGAATTAGTACGACAATATCAGGAAATCACCAAGAACAAAACAGGAACTTCACTTCCTCCCGTCACTCTCCTGACATTGACGAACGAGCGCGGCTCAAATCGACAATCCGGCGCACTATTTGTCACCCCCAGCCCCTGGCGGCCAGGGGCCGAGCCCACGTCCGAGCTTGATATTTCCTCATACGACGGGTGAGCCAGCATCCTCGGGCCAGTTTGGTCCGGGTAAACATTTGAAATCACATGATTTACCCTGCCTCGAACCGCGTTCCCGGCATGACCAGGAACCGGCGGAAGCATTCGTATGGTTACCCTCACCTCCGCCGCGCGATCAGCCGTAGTTGCCGGCGGCAACTCACACTAGGTTACAGGGGCGTCGATTCGGCGGTGGCAAGGGCGGATCATGGACGGTCTGGAAGTCCTCGGGATTCTCGTAGCGACCTTTTTCGTGTTGGCGGTGCCTGTCATGGCAATCGTCGCACTGGTGAAGATCGGTGGCCTGAACTACCGGCTGCGTCATCTGGAGGAGCGGCTGTCCCGCTTGCAGCCGCCGCAGGAGCAAGCCGCCGCAGCCGCACCTGCCATTCGGCCGCCGGCGCCAATCGCGGCACCGGAAGCAGCCTCGGCGCCGGCGCCGATCGAAATCAAACTTCCGGAACCTGCAGCGCCGTCGGCACCCGTCGCCCCACCCGAACCGCCGCCGCCCGCCGCGCGCCCGGCCGCGCCCGTTGCACCGCCGCGGCGGCCCACCATCGCCCTGGAGGAACGGCTGGGCTCCCGCATCTTCGTCTGGATCGGCGGCCTGGCCCTGGCGCTCGCCGGCGCCTTCCTGGTCAAGTACTCCATCGAGCAGGGCTGGCTTGGACCGGCAATGCGCTGCCTGCTCGGCGGCCTGCTGGGCGCGCTGCTGCTTGCCGGCGGCGAGGCCATGCGCGGCCGTTCGGAGCAGATCGCCCAGTCCCTGTCGGCGGCCGCCGTCGCCGTGTTCTACGCCACGCTTCTGGCCGCCATCGCCCTCTACAATCTGATCGAGCCGGCCCCCGGATTCCTCATGCTCGCCGGACTCACCGCCTTCGCCATCGGCCTGGCGATGCGCCAGGGGCCGTTCGTCGGCCTGCTGGGCCTGGCGGGCGGCTTCGTCACGCCGGCCATCGTGCACACCGACGAGCCGAACGCGCTCGGCCTCTTCGCCTTCCTGCTGGCCATGCAGGTCGGCACCCAGGTGCTGGTGCGCCGCCGCGGCTGGTGGTGGCTGGCGCCGATTGCCGTGGCCGGCGGCCTGATCTGGGTCTGCCTCTGGCTGATCGAAGGCGCGCGCAGCTGGGCTGACGATATCTGGCCGGCCCTGTTCCTGCTGGCGACGGCGGCGGCCACCGCCTGGTCGCGCCGGTCCATCGCGGCGCCCGCGGGCGTGAAGGATTGGGACGCGCCCCGCGTCTTTGCGGTGGCGATCCAGATCGCCACCACCCTGGTCATGGGCCTGCTGGTGATGGCGACGGGCCATGACGATACCGGCTGGATGTTCTATGGCGTGCTGTCGCTGCTGGTGCTGGCCATCGCCCGCTTCCAGCCGGAGAACGAGTGGGCGGCGGCCTTTGCCGCGGCCATGGGCGCGCTGACGCTACTGGCCTGGCCCTGGTGGCCGTTCCCGGCGGAGGCCGTGTCGCGCTTCGCCCTCACGGCGGCGGCGATCGGCGGCCTGTTCGCCGTCGGCGGCTTCATCGGCCAATGGGGCGCCCGCTCGCCGATGCGTTGGGCCCTGCTGTCGGCCATCGCCACCGGACTCTATCTTGGCACGGCCTATTTGCGGCTGAACAGCTATGAGGGCCTGCCCTCCTGGGGCCTGGTCAGCGTCATCCTTGCCGGCCTGCATGTGCTGGCGGCCGAGCGGGTGGCCCGCTACCGCCTGACCCATGCCGGCTACAACGATGCGCTGGGCGCCCATGCCCTGGCGGTCTGCGGCCTGCTCGCCTTCGCCGTGCCGATGGAGCTGGACCACGCCTGGATCGCGGTGGGCTGGGCGATCCTGCTGCCGGCCATCGCCTGGATCGAGGACCGGCTGGATATCCCCTGGCTGCGCCGCGCCGCCTGGGTGGCGGCGGGCCTGGTGCTGGTGCGCCTGCTGCCCGGGCCTTGGATGTTCGAATTTCCGCCAAGCGCGACGCCGGTATTCAACTGGATCCTCTATGGCTATGGCATCCCGTTCGCCGCCTTCATCCTCGCCGCCTGGCTGTTCCGCCGCCGCGCCGACGACCTGCTGGTGCGGCTGGTAGAGGCGGGCGCCATCGCCATCGGCTTCCTGCTGGTGACGTTGGAGGTCCACCAAAGTTTCCATGGCGAGGCGATCCTCGCCGGCACCATCGACTTCCGCGAATTCGCCAGCTTCAACCTCGCCTGGCTGGTGATCGCCTTCGTGTTGCTGCAGGCCCACCGCCGCGCGCCGCGCCTCGCCTATCTCTGGGGGGCGCGCGTGGTCACGGGCATCGCCCTGGTTGGGCTGGTGCTCGGTTTGCTGCTGGGTCTCAATCCGCTCCTCACCGGCGACATCGTGGGCGAGGTCCATCTCTTCAACTGGCTGATCCCAGGCTATGCGCTGCCGGCGGCATTGCTCGCCGTCCTGGCGGTGGAGTTCGACCGGCCGGAGAACCGCTGGGCGGCCATGCCCGAGTTCCGTACCGTGCTGGGAGTGCTGGCGCTGATCATGGGCTTCGCGTTTGTCAGCCTGGAGACGCGGCAATGGTTCCAGGGGCCGGTGCTCTCAGGATACGGCCTCGGAGATGCGGAGAATTACGCTTACTCGGCGGTGTGGCTGGTGTACGGCGTCGGGCTGCTGATTGCCGGCATCCTCCGCGGCGGCCGCGCGCTGCGCTACGCGTCGATGGCGGTGATCATGCTGACGGTGAGCAAGGTGTTTCTGTTCGACGCCGCCGGACTTTCCGGTCTCTACCGCGTGGCGTCATTCCTCGGCCTGGGTCTTTGCCTGATTGGCATCGGGTACGCCTATCAGCGCTTCGTGTTCCGCCGTTCTGCGGAGTTGCCGCAGGCCTAATCCTCGATCCAGGCGATGCGCAGCACGTTGGTGGAGCCGGGGGTGCCAAAGGGCACGCCGGCGGTGACCACCAATCGCTGGCCCTTCACCGCCAGCCCCTGTTCCCGGGCGATGCGGCAGGCTTTCTCCACCATCTCGGAAAATGTCTGCACATCCTGGGTCTGCACGCAGTGGGTGCCCCAGCAGAGCGCCAGCCGCCGCGCGGTTTCGATCCGCTCGGTGAGGACCAGGATCGGCACGTCCGGCCGCTCCCGCGCCGCGCGCAGCGTGGTGGAGCCTGAAGTCGTGTAGGTGACGATGGCAGCCGCCGACAGCGTATGGGCCACCTGCGCCGACGCGGCGGTGATAGCGTCCGAGGTGGTCGCCTCCGGCTCCGGATGGTGGGCATGGATCAGCCGGGCATAGAGCGGATCCTTTTCCACCCGCGTGATGATGCGGTTCATCATCGACGCCGCCTCCAGCGGATATTCGCCGGACGCGGTCTCCGCTGACAGCATGACCGCATCGGCGCCGTCATAGATCGCGGTCGCCACGTCGGAGGCTTCGGCCCGGGTCGGCGTCGGCGAATGCACCATGGAGTCCAGCATCTGCGTCGCCACCACGACCGGCTTCCCCTTCTCGCGGCAGGCGGCGATGATCTTCTTCTGCAGCCCCGGCACATCCTCCGGCGGCATCTCCACGCCGAGATCGCCGCGCGCCACCATGACCGCGTCGGACTGCTCGATCAGCTCGTTGAGGCGGTCGATCGCCGCCGGCTTCTCCAGCTTCACCAGCACGGCGGCGCGCTTGTCGATCAGCCGCCGCGCCTCTGCCACGTCGTCGGGCCGCTGCACGAAGGACAGCGCCACCCAATCCACATTCAGCTCCAGGCCGAAGGTCAGGTCCTGCCGGTCCTTGTCGGTCATGGCTGAGATGGGCAGCACCACGCCGGGCACATTGACGCCCTTGCGGTCGCTCAGCTTGCCGCCGGTGACCACCGTGGTCTCGGCGAAATCGGGGCCGCAGCGCTCGACCCGCAGCTTCAGCTTGCCGTCATCCAGCAGCAGATCGGTGCCCGGCGCCAGCGCCTGGAAAATCTCCGGATGGGCCAGGCAGACCCGGTGGCGGTCGCCCTCGGTCGGCGCCATATCCAGGCGGAAGGGCTGGCCGGATTTCAAGTCGACCGACCCGCCGGCGAACTTACCCACCCGCAACTTCGGCCCCTGCAGGTCCATCATGATGGCGATCGGCCGGCCGGTCTCGGTCTCGATCCGGCGGATAGACTGCACCCGCGCCCGGTGGTCCTCCGGCGCGCCATGGCTGAAATTGAGGCGGAACACGTCGACGCCGGCATCGAACAGGGCCCGGATGGCTTGCGGCGTGGAACTCGACGGCCCCAGGGTGGCGACGATCTTGGCTTTTCGATTGCGAATCATGCGGATGGCAACCTAGCGGCGGATTCAGCCCCGCTCAAGCGACCATCCCATGACGACGTTAACCGTTGCGGCCTTCCGCGGCAGTAGGTCCACGCTTCTATTCAGTAACCAGCGTCCAGCTGTCGTCAGGGTCATAGACTTGGATGGCGGACGCGGCGCCCTCTGTCAGATCGCCCAGGTCGGTTTGGAAGACCTTGCCGTTCTGGCTGACCATGAAGGTCATCACGCCGGAGCTGCCATATTCGGCCGGCCAGGCAATCATGGCAAAGCCGGCGATCATGTTGCCGTTGATCACATAGTCATAGCGGCCGCCCGGAGCATTCTCGCCCTGCCGGGAGATGACCCGGTAGTAGTAGCCCATGAACGGATCGTCCTTGTTTTCCAGCGAGAGATAGGCCGCATGTTCCCCGAAGAAGGGACCGAACGGACTCAACTCCTCGCCGGATCCCTCGGCTGTCTCCCAATAAAGGCCGTCTTTCTGCCCTGCCGTACTGTTGATCCTCTGCGCATATTCCAGGACATCGTCGCCGTCGCGATCGGCGCTTGCATACTGGACCTGGGCATCGACATAGGCGCGCAGGTTGTCGATGGTCGATAATTCATTGGTGCCGATGCGGCGCGCGATGATCTCGTCCGCGCCGGCGGCCGTATCGAAATGCCAGCCATTTGCGTCGCGCACGATCGGCACCGGCATCGGCCAGGCTTCCTTGCCGATGACCATTACCCGCGTATCTGCATTGTCCTCCCGCAGTGTCATCGATTCCTTGGCGGCCTCGAGCACCTTTCGGCGATTCTCGTGCTCTTGGGCGGCATCGGGATTCTCCAGTTCGTCGCGGAATTCATCGCCGAGGATAGCCCAGAGCGCATCGGCATCGTTGCTTGCCGCCGCATCCAGAAGAGCTTTTGCCGCTTCCTCGGGTGTTGGAAAACTCTGCGGATCCGCCGCCATGGCCGGTGCCGTCATGAGATACAGAATTGATCCCAGCGCGAGCCTGGATCAGCGCGACTCGAACATTGGCAAGGCCCGGGAATTTTCTAACCTGCATGATTTGGCATCTCCTTAGCTTCGGCCAGCGATATGGCCAATGGCTGCATCTACCGGCGGCCGCCGCCCCTTGAGCCACCACCTCTCGACGATCTCATGCTGCTGCTGCCGCGGTTGCTCGACCTCGCCGTACTCGAACCGCTGCCATAACTGAACGCGCCGGCTTGCGACCGGCTCCGATTCTGGTTGGTCCGCTGCTGGGAACTGCCGCTCCGCTGGTTCCGGTTCTGCATGCTCTTCGAGCCCTGATTGCGGGATTTCGTGGCATCCCGCTTTGACGAAGGATTGCCGAGCGCGGGGTTCTTGAGGTTCGGCGACTTCTTGTCGCCGGCGCGCTGTTTTTGGCCTTGTTGGCTCCCCCCGCCTGCTTGGTTCCCTTTGTCGCGCGCTGGGAATTGGCGGGCAGCGTCCCGTTGCGTTTCGCCGCGGCCTGTTTGCGTCCCGTGGTCTGCTTCTGACGGGCCTTGTTGCCGTTCCACTTCATCTTGTCTTTGCCGTTCACCCGCTGCTTGTCGGCGTTGAAGCGGTCGCCGCTCCGATGATCGACACGATCACGGTCGCCGATGTTGATGTTGTCGCCGCCGCCGATATTGATGTTGTCGCCGCCGACATTGATGTCGATGTCGTTGCCGCCCCAGTCGAATCCGTAGGAGAACGCCGCGCCGATGAACGCCCCGGTCCAGAAAACCGCGGCCGGGTTATAGTAGTAGGGATAAGGCGTCGGATAATAGTAGTACGGCGGGTAGGAGCTGTAGTGCTGAACATAGACAATCTCCGGATCATAGTCCGGCACATAGATGTATTCGGGATCGGCCGGCTGGATGATGATCGTCTCGGTTTCGTGGACCACGACCTGCTTGTCATCTGATTTCAGATAGCCGGC
The DNA here is from genome assembly GCA_963816235.1 of uncultured Alphaproteobacteria bacterium. GTDB lineage: Bacteria > Pseudomonadota > Alphaproteobacteria > Dongiales > Dongiaceae > DATKFM01. Next base: position 274,692 of record CAWFKD010000005.1, read on the forward strand.
GGCGGAGGCCTCGGCGCGAACCTGCTGGATCATGTCCATGACATCGGCCTGCTGGTCGATGACCGCGTTGCCCAGGTCCTCCGTCCATGTCAGATCCGCGTTCATCTTTGCGATGACCTCGGGATAGTTCAGCAGGGCGAGGACGGAAGGATCCCACGCCTCGTCGGGCTTTAGATTCTTGTCCGACTTGCTCTTGTCGAGAAACCGCTGCGCCTGCACGATCTGCAGCGGGCTGGTCGCCGCCGGAAGGACGATAGCCAGCAGGTCGTCGGGATAGAGTGCAACCGGCGCCACCAGCTTGCGCAGCTCGTCCGGCCCCAGGAGCGCGGGCGCCGCCGCGGCGTCTGTCTCCACCGCCGCCGTCTCTTCCTGCGCATAGACGGGGGCGGCGCCCGATGTCAGCGCCATCCAGGCGGCGAAGCCGCCGAGCAACAGGGCCGGGGCGATTTGGAACCAGGCGCTCGATTTTCCCATCATGCTGCTACTCTGTCCCTTTTCAGACGCCGTCATCCTGTTGTCCCAGTTGGCCACGCGGGTTCACCGCTGGCAATGTCTGTTATGGAACACGCAGAGGGCCGGTCCGGCCTACTCCGGCAGCCCGGCCTTGCGCAGGTTGTCGCGCAGACGCTTGCGGTCGCTGTTGCGCTTGAACGGCTCCTTGTCGATGAAGCGGCCGATGGAGAATTCCGGCAGCAGCTTCTTCACGCGGGCCGCGACCTCGGCCGCTTCCGCCATGTCGCCCCGCTGGGCATGGCAGGCGGCGATATAGGCATGCACCCAGGGCGGCTTGCTGGCCGAATGGCTGAAGGCCGAAATCGCCTCGGCGGGATCGCGGTTCACGAAATGCGCGACGGCCAGCAGATGCCAGTACCAGGTGGGATCGTGAAAGGGATCGGCCTGTTTGGCCTGGGCGAACCATGACAAGGCCTCCTCCGGCCGCCCCAGATAGGCCGCCAGTGCGCCCATGGAGGTCATCTCGTCCGGATTGTTCGGATTCAGTTCCAGCGCCCGCTGGTGGTACTGCTCCGCCAGGTCGAAATTGCGCAGATGCAGCTGGACCCAGCCCAGCGTGTCCTGGCAGTCGCTGTCGTTCAAGTCCAGCCGCACGCCCTGGGTCGCCAAATCGAGGGCGTGCTCCAGCAGCGCGTTCGATCCCGTCATGTCGCGGAACCATTCGCGCAGCAGCGCATAGGCCAGAAGCGCGTAGGGCCGGCCGTATGTGGGATCGAGCTCGATGGCCTTGCCATAGAGGCGGCGCATCTCCGCTTCGGCCTCGGGATCGCCGACCGTCAACGCCTGGGCCCGCAGCATGCATTCATAGGCCGCCAGGCTCGACGGCGGCTTGCGCCGCGCCTGCTCGGCGCCGATCGCCTGCAGCCGCCCGGCCACGGTGGCGACGATGGTGCGCACCAGCTGGTCCTCGATGGCGAACAGCTCCTGGGCGCGGCAATCGAAACGCTCGGCCCAGAGCTGGCTGCCGCTCTCCGCCTCGATCAGCTGTGCTGTGATGCGGATGCGCTCGCCCCGCCGCCGCACGCTGCCGGTGACCACATAGCGGATGCCGAGTTCGCGGCCGATCTGCTTCACGTCGCTGGCGCGGTCGCGGTGGTGGAATGAGGCGTCGCGCGCCAGCACCGACAGCACGCGGAAACGCGACAGCTCGGTGATGACGTCCTCGCTGATGCCGTCGCTGAAATATTGCTGGCCGGGATCGTCGCTGAGATTGGCGAAGGGCAGCACGGCGATGGTGAGGCGCCCGGCATCCGCCGCCGGCGCCGCGGCCAGGACAGGCGCGCGCACCGTCGTCGGCGGCCGGTAGTCCTCGGCCTGGATCTGCCGGAACAGCCCTTCCGTCGCCGCGTCGGGCGCCACGCCCAGCTCCCGCTGCAGCGCCTCGCGGCAGGCCTGGTACTGCCGCAGCGCCTCGGCCCGCCGGCCACTGCCGGCATAAAGATGCATCAGCATGCGGTGGGTGTCCTCCCGCGCGGGATCGATCTGCAGCAGCCGCAGCGCCGTGGCGATCGACGCTTCGCCGTCCTGTTCCGCCGCCAGCCGCGCCAGCGCGCCGGTGGCCAGGTTCTGCAGCCGCGTGCGCTCGATGCGCAGCCAGTCACCGAAGCCGTCCTCCCGCAGATGCAGCCCGTCCAGCAGCGCGCCGCGATAGAGGGCGGCCGCCTTCGGCAGATCGCCCGACTTCACCGCCTGCTCGAACTCCAGGGCATCGACATCGATCAGCGCGGGGTCCAGCCGCACCGCATCGCCCTCGGTCTGCAGCGGCGCTCCGCTGCCCAGCGTGCGGCGCAGCTCCGCCAGCGCCTGGCGCAGGCTGGCGCGCGCCTGCTCGTCGCTGCGGTCGCCCCAGAGCAGGGCGATCAGCTTGTCCCGCGGCCAGGGCGCCCCGATCGGCAGCGCCAGGCACGCAATCAGCGCGCGCAGCTTCTTGCTCGACGGCGTCAGGTCCGCGCCGCCGCATCCGGCAATCGTGAAGTTGCCGAGCAGACTCAAGCGAATCCGGCTGTTTGCGGGCGCATCCATGTCGCGGTGCCGAGAAAGGCCAGAGAAAATTTTACGTTTTTTTCACGGCCGCGGCAATCCACGCCATGACGGAGTCACGAAGCTTTTGCGGCCGGCTGGTCTAACCGCGCAACCAAAAAAATACAGGACAGGAGGTCAATAATGAAAAGCGTAGCGTCGACACTGTTGGCAATCGGACTCTGCGCGGCCTATGGCACGGCCGAGCGCATGCATCACGGGTCCGGCCGTAATCCGGTGGACCAGCAGGTCGAAGACGACGACAATTCCCGCGGCACCCGTCGCGGCTGGCTGCCGAGGGTATTCCGCCGGCGGTAGCGGCGAGGAGCCTGTCACTCACACATCGCGGTTGATTTGGGCCCTCACCTGAACGGGGAGCGCACAGCCGTGACTTGATCCGGTGGACGTCAACATTCGCCGAGAGCGAATGTCGCGCGGGTGAGGGGGCGTGTCCGGTTTTGCGAAGTACGCGTCATGCCCCCTCGCCGAATCCCCCTTGACCTTGACGCTGCGTCAAACTGTAGTTTCCGGGCTCCTTCTCAAACAGGAGCTCGAAAATGCTGAAAATTCATGGTGTTCCCTTTTCCGCCCATACGCGGAAAGTCATCGTCGCCGCCCACGAAAAAGCCATTCCCTTCGAACTCGTGCCGGTCGTGCCGCTGAAGCCGCCGGCGGGCTGGACCGATCTCAGCCCGCTCGGCCTGATCCCGGCGATCGAGGATGACGGCGTCCGGCTGGCGGACTCCTCGGTCATCAATCTCTATCTCGAGCGGCGCCAGCCGAAGCCGCCGATCTATCCCCAGGAGGCCGGCGTCTACGGCCAGGCGCTGTGGATCGAGGAGTTCGTCGATAGCGGCCTGGCGCCCCATGTGCTGCGCGGCCTGCTGATGCAGCGGGTCTTCGCGCCGAAGTTCCTGAACCAGCCGCCCGACGAGGCGCTGATCAAGAAGTCGCTGACGGAAATGATTCCGCAGCGGCTGAACTATCTGGAGAAAACCCTCGATGGTGACTACTTTGCCGGCAACAGCTTCTCGGTCGCCGACATCGCCGTGGGCTGCATGCTGGTCAATTTCCACTTCGCCGGTGAAACCGTGGCCGAGAAGACCTATCCGAAGCTGCACCGCTATCTCCGGAAGATCCTCGCCCGCGATTGCTTCAAGAAGGCGCTGTCGGCGGAATTCAAATCGGCCGACGGCATCGGCGGGCTGGATATGAGCCTGCATCGCAGCCTCGGTCACGGCTGAGACGCCATCGGATGTATCTGGATCACCAAATTGATAAACCGCCCCCCTTGAGGGGGCGGTCGGAGCATCGAGCAACGCGAGATGATCCGGGTGGGGGGTCGGCTCGGTCTCGCCAACTTCAATCATCGTCGCTTCAACTTTCGCGGCTGCCGCCCGGCTTTGCGATACCCCCCTTCTGGCTCATCTCGCTGACGCTCGATGATCCATCTTCCCCCTCAAGGGGGGAAGATTGGGCGTTCGCGGTTGAGCAGATTCTGTAGGAGTAGAGAGCCGGCCATGTTCAAGATCGGAGATTTCTCGCGGGTCGCGCGCGTGTCCTGCCGGCTGCTCCGGTACTATGACGAGCTCGGCCTGCTGAAGCCCGCGGAGGTGGAGCGCGGCAGCGGCTACCGCTACTACAGCGCATCGCAGCTGCCGCGCCTCAACCGCATCCTGGTGCTGCGCGATCTCGGCCTCAGCCTGGAGGAGATCGCCGGCATCGTCGACAGCAATGTGGGTGCTGCGGAACTACGCACTCTCCTGACCAAACGCCGCACGCAAGTGGAGGAGGCGGTCGCCGCTGAGTCCGCGCGTCTGCGGCAGATCGAATCCCGTATCGCCCAGATCGACAGCGAAAACGATCTCGCCGTCGACGATGTGGTCATCCGGCCCGAGCCCGCGCACCGCATCCTGACGGCGCGGAAGATCGTGGCGTCGTTTGCGACGGCCCGGGCGCAGCTCCAGACGGTTTCGCAATTCGTCCGCGGCAAGCTCGCCCGCGAATCCCTCGGCCCGCTGCTGGCCATCGCCCATGCGCCGGAGTTCGAGCCCGACAGCATCGATGTGGAGTTCGGATTCATTCTCCAGGACGGCGACCCCGCCGGCCTGCGCCTGCCCGACGGCGCACCCCTGACCGTGCGCGAATTACCGGCGGTGGCGCGCATGGCGTCCTGCGTCCGCGTCGGCCTGCCGGAGCAGGCGCACCTCATCACCGGCAAGATCGGCCGCTATGTCGAGGCCATGGGCTACCAGTTCGCCGGCCCCGGCCGCGAAGTCTTCCTCCAGCCGCCGCGCTTCGACCGCATGGAGGAGTCGGTGGTGGAAATGCAGTTCCCGATCGAGAAAATCGGAGCGATCGAAACTGAAGGTCGCAGGTCCCGCCGGTGCAGTTCAGTCGGACGCCGCCATCCCGGATCGCTTCTGCAGCGCTTCGGCGGTGAAGAAGCAGGCATAGGCGATGACGATCAGCGCCGGCAAGGCGAGATGGGCAAGGCCGAGGCCGACCTCGTCGGCGAGCGCGCCCAGGGCAATCGGCGCCAGCAGCATCGAGACGCCGAAAGCGATCGACAGCCGCACGCTGGCGAGTTCCCGGGCTTGCGGCGCCGCACCGACCGCGAAATGCACCGACAGGGGATAAAGCGGCGCAACGCCAAGCCCGATGATGAACACCCCGGCGACAGCGATCGCCGGCTGGCTGAAACCCCAATAGACGAGAAAGCCGGCGAGACCGATGGCCAGCGTGCCGATGAGCAAGCGGCGCTGCGGCACCCGTTGCACAAGGCCGCTGAGCGCAACCCGGCCCAGCAGCACGCCGAGCGGGAATCCGGCGGCCGCCATCGCCGCCGAGGCCGGCGCGAAGCCGACGACCTGCTCGAGGAACGCCGGCGCCCACAGGAGGATGCAATATTCCAGCGCGCAGGACGCAACCAGAAGCGCCCAATAAGCCCAGAAGGCCGGCGGCAATCCCTGCCTTTCGTGGCTCGCGTGCGGCACCGGCTCCTCGATGGCGGTCCGCCGGAAGCAGAAGGCGATGGCCAGGCCGGAGACCGCGCCGAGAAGCACCGCCGGGCGCCAGCCGAAACCCAGCCAGATGGAGAGGCCGGTGATCAGCGGCGCGGCGAGGCCGAAGACATAGGCAATGATCGACTGGCCCGCATAGGCCTCCGCGCGCCGCTCGCCATGGATGTCGGCCAACAGCGCCGGGATGACCGCCGGGATCAGGGTGCCGACGACACCGAGCAGGAAGCAGCTGGGGATGCTCGCCGCCGGTCCCGGCGACAGGCACAGCAGAATACCGCCAGCGGCAAGGCCGCCGACCGCCAGCCACAAGGTCCTGCGGCGGCCGATGCGCCGCGCCACCCGCTCGCCGAAGAGGCCGACCAGGATGATCCCAGCGGCAATGGCGCTCGAATGCAGGCTGACGGCGCGGTAGCTGAGGCCGAACTCGTCCTGCAGAAATGGGACGACATTGCCCTGCACATTGATGAGATAGATATAGGCGCCGGTGAGCAGCCAGGAATACCAGGTGGCGGCCCCGCGGACGAGGGCGCCGGCAGGCGTCACGGCGGCAGTGGCGCTCACGCGCCACCCGGCCGGAGCTTGTTCGCCTTACACGGATGGGGGAGCAGGATGAAGTTCAACGTCACGCTCTCCCCAATGCAACCTCGGCCCGTTCGCGCCGCACGCAATTGACTGACAACCTCGCAGAGTCGGAGATTGGCTCGAATGAGCCGTAACTTGCAAGGCCCGACCCTGGGCCACGAGGCGCGATAGACTCTGGATCAGGGCGCCAATACAATTCGATCTCCTGCCGGATCTGAAAGTATTCCCGCCACATGGCTGAAGAACGCGCCCAACGCCGTCTCACCACCATTCTTGCCGCTGACGTGGTCGGCTACAGCCGGCTCATGGAGAAGGATGAAGCCGGAACGATGGCGCTGTTGCGGGCGCGCCGGCACGATGTCTTGATGCCATTAGTCGCGCAGCATGGCGGGCGAGTCTTCAAGGTCATGGGCGATGGCGTCCTTATCGAGTACACCAGCGTCGTCAACGCCGTGGAATGCGCCATCGACCTGCAAAAGGCGATGCAGGCGCAAAACGCAGGGATACCGGCCGAGCAACACATCCTCCTGCGCATCGGCATCAATCTCGGCGATGTGATCGTCGAGGGCAGCGATCTCTATGGCGACGGCGTCAATCTGGCGGCACGGCTCGAAGTCGCTCGCCGAGCCCGGCGGTATCTGCGTCTCGGGCGATGTCTACCGCCAGGTTCGCAGCAAGCTGCAGATGCAGTTCCAGGATTTGGGCGAACAGAAAGTCAAAAACATCGTCGGACCCGTGCACGCCTATCGGGTTCAGGCCGACGGCGCCGGATCCGGCACGACAGAGTCAGTGGAAATTGCCCAATCCGCATCGACACTGCCGAGGAAGCCATCGATCGCCGTCCTGCCCTTCGCCAATATGAGCGGCGATCCCGAACAGGAATATTTTGCCGACGGCATGGTCGAGGACATCATCACGGCCCTGTCCCGGTTCAACCAGCTGTTCGTGATCGCGCGCAATTCGAGCTTCACCTACAAAGGCCGGGCGGTCGACGTGCGCCAGGTGGCCAAGGAACTGGGCGTGCACTTCGTGCTGGAAGGCAGCGTGCGTAGAGCGGGGAACAAAGTCCGCATCACCGGACAGCTGATCGACGCCGCGACCGGCGCCCATTTGTGGGCGGACAGATTCGACGGCGCTCTGGAGGATGTCTTCGATCTCCAGGACAAGATCACCGCAAGCGTGGTCGGGGCGATCGAGCCGACGCTGCGCAAGGTGGAGATCGAGCGCGCCCGGCGCAGGCCGGTCGAAAATCTCGACGCCTACGATCTCTATCTGCGCGCATTGCCGCACGTCTATGCCTTTCGCCCGGATGAAAATCTCGCGGGGCTGGAACTGCTCCGGAAGGCCATCGATCTCGACCCCGCCTATGCGCCGGCGCTCGCCTATGCCGCATGGTGCCTTGAGCAGCGGATTGTGCGGGGTTGGCCGCCGGCCGGCGATGACGATCGGGAAAGGGCGATCGCGCTTGCCCGCCGGGCGGTCGCTGCGGGCAGCGAGGACGCGATGGCTCTGGTCGCTGCCGGCTTCGTCCTTGTGATGGTGGCGCGCGACTACGACACCGGCCTCGACGCCGTGCGCCGCGCGCTCAAACTCAACCCCGGCTCCGGGTTTGTCGCTTTATTGGCGAGTGCCGCGCTGGCTTTCGGCAGCAACGCGGAAGATGCGCTGATGCAGGCCGAACGGGCCATGGCGCTCAGCCCGCTGGATCCCGGCTTCTTCATGTTTCTGAGCATTGCCGGGTTTGCCCATCTCTTCAGCGGCCGGCCGGACCAGGCCATGGACCTGGAGAAGCGATCGATTGCCCTCTATCCCGATTGGGACACGGCCTACTGGGCCCTGGTCGCCGCCTATGTCCAGCTTGACCGCCTGGCGGATGCGCGCGTCGCGCTTGCCAAGCTCCGGTCGCTCTCGCCCGGATTGACGGTATCCGGCGCTCGGCAGCGGCTGCCGATCAGGAACCCTGCATCATTGGACATGGTCCTCGACGGCCTGCGAAAGGCCGGCCTGCCGGAGTAGCTGTATTTGGTGATCAGCCGTCCAAGCCGAGGGCCGACTTCGCCTTGCGCAAGCCTTCCTGCTGCGGCGTGAACATCCGGCCGCGGATCTGGCCGCCATCGACGACGATATCCTCGCCGTTGACGAAGGTGGATCGGTCGGAGGCGAGCCAGCAGGCGCATTGGGCTATATCGTCGGCAAGGCCGGCCCGCGGAATTGGCTGCGCGGTCGCGTGGATCTGCCTGATCTTCACCGCCATCGCATCCGCCTTGCCCGCATCGGCGCCCAGCGCCTTGGCCAGGATGCCCGTGGCGATGGCGCCCGGCGACACGGAGTTCACGCGCACGCCATGCTCGCCCAGCTCCATCGCCACGCAGCGGGTGAGATGCACCACCGCCGCCTTGGCGGCGCTATAGACCATCGAGCTCGAATATCCGGCGAGGTGGGCGGCGACCGATCCGTTGTTGATGATCGATCCCGCGCGCTGCTGCTTCATGACCGGCGCCGCATGCTTCATGCCCAGCATCACCGAGCGCACCAGCAGCGCCATCGAGTCATCGAAGGCGCCGACATCGAGGCCCTCGATGCCCCCGGTCTGCGCCGGCCCGCCGGCATTGTTGAACAGCGCATCGATCCGGCCATGGCGGTCCAGGGTGAAGCGGATCAGCTTTTGCCAGTCGGCTTCACTGGTTGCATCGGCCTGCAGGAAGCTCGCATTCGAACCCAGCCGCGCGGCGATCGACTTGCCTTCCGCCGTTCGCCGCCCGGTCAGGACGACCTTGGCGCCTTCGGCGACGAACAGCTCGGCCGAGCTCTCGCCGATGCCGCTGGTGCCGCCGGTGATGATGGCCACTTTCGCGTCGAGCATCCCCATTTGCGATCTCCCCCTGTACGAAATGGCTACGCTATACCCACGGGCAATTGGAGTTGCCGCCGCCATAGGTCCAGCCGGCGCTGTAGCGGTTCAGGCTGAAGGGCTTCAGCTCATCGGGCAGCGGACCGCCGGTGAGATGGCGCGCCGACAATTCGCCGACGCCGATCATTTTGAAGCCGTGATTGGAATCCGCGATCATCCAGGCGTTCGGCGCGACCCAGTCGAACACCGGCACGTTGTCGGGCGTGAAGGCGCCGATGCCGCCGTTGCGCCGTTCCTTGAACAGCTTGCGCCCGCCCTTGAAGCGGCCGAACAGATAGCTGAGCGTGGCGCAGTAGTAATCCGCGAACCAGTCGTCGGCCTGGTACTTGTCGTTGAGGTGGCCGTAGGGCTCGACATCGGCCTTGCCGCCGATCCGGATCGGAATCGTGCCGCCCTGGATGCCGGGCGCGCCGACGCGTTCCGCCGCATAGCGCGCATACATGTAGAAATGCTTGTCCGGGAACTCGCGGCCGTCCTCGGTCACGACAGGCGTGTTCATCAGCTCGACATGCAGCACCGGGCTGTCGCGATCCTGCGCGGTGCGGAAATCAGCGCCTTCGGGCAGGTAGACTTCGCCCTCGAGCAGGCGCCAGAAGGTCCACATGTCGTGATCCTTGGCGACGCGGCCGTCCTTGTAGTTGAGGTCGAGCTTGTCGCCCTTGCCCAGCCAGCCCCAATGCATCGGCGTCCAGGCGCCGGCGCCGATCACCACGACATCGCATTTGACGTCGCCCTGGTCGGTCTTCACTGCCGTGACGCGGCCGTTCTGCATCTCATAGCCGATGACTTCGGGGCCATAGCAGCGGCGCACGCCATACTGCATGCATTTCTGGTCCAGGCCCCAGACCGCCATATGGGTGCCGGCATAGCCCGACGGCTTCTCATGCAGCACGACATCGGCCTTCTCGGTGTTGAAGTCCGGCCAGATGCTCTTGAGGAAATTCTTGGCGTCCTTGCCGATATAGAGGTCGGAGGGATAGCCCTCGGCGTTCTGCGACTTGTGCACGCCGATATAGTCGCTCTCCTGGTTGGCCTCGCCGACCGAGACGTAGCCGACCTGCTGGAAGCCGAAATTGACGGGTCGGATTTCCACACCTTCACGCTCTCCCGCAGGATCGCGTGCAGCGGCTTGGTCATGTAGAGGTTGCGCACGCAGCCGCAGGCCAGGCCCGTGGCGCCCGCGCCGGGGCCCGCCTTGTCGATCAGCACGACGTCGGAGCCCTTCCCCTTGCCGCTCTCGGTCAGGTATTTCGCCAGATGGTAGGCCGTCGACATGCCATGCATGCCGGCGCCGACCACGACGAACTTCGCGCCATCGGGCAGCTTGCTCACGTCATGCAGCGGCACCACGGCGGGATTGACCGCCTTGCCGTTCTTGGGGGCCGGCATCGGCCGCTCGCCGAACGGATAGAATTGATTCTGCTTGGTGGGATTAGGGGCCTGCCGGACCATTTGGGAATTCCTCCGAGGGGGTGATTTCTGTGGCGCTGGTGTTTGGGACAAGATTTGCGCGGAATATAAGTGATGGCCGCCGGACGGTCCAGGCGAAGCAGATTGCCCGGCAAAGCTGGTTTCCGTCTTCGAGCCGACGTCCACGAACGATCGCGAGACGGCCGCTTGTGACCCAAAACGGTCATTGGCGAGGACGATATTCTCTCCTGTAGAACCGTCTCCGATCTACGGCGGATTTCGTATGGACTGTGACTATAGCCGATGCAATGATCGCGGCATTCGCGCCTGCCGGGCGATGTGTAGCGTTTCATATGCGTGCAAACTCACACGCATGAACTTGTACGACGCGCATCGAACCGGCTCCGTTTGAACGGAGACCGCTGAGCTTGATTTGCAAATCGTGGGGGGAAAACGTCATGAGGAGAACTCCATCCTGGTTGTTCGCGATCGTCGCTGTCGTGCTCACGGGCTTGGGCGGCCTGGCGCTCGCGGCGCAGGACAAGTACAGCTTGAAAGTGCCGGGCGGGCTCGCATTCTCTGAGTTCAGGGGATACGAAAGCTGGCAGGTTGTTGCCACCAGTCAGAACGACAAGGCGGTCGCCGTGATCCTCGCCAATCCCGCGATGATCGACGCCTACCTGGCCGGCATTCCCGGTAACGGCAAGCCTTTCCCGGACGGCGCCAAGATGGCAAAGATCCATTGGAAGCCGAAGCAGAACGAGTTCTTCCCGGAGACGACGGTGCCGGGCGCCCAGAGTGACGTGGACTTCATGGTGAAGGACAGCCAGAGGTTCGCCGATAGCGGCGGATGGGGATGGGCCGTGTTCAAGTATGACGCCGCGTCCGATACGTTCACGCCCGGCACCTTGGCCGACGAACCGCCGCAGGGAAACGACGCCAAGTGCGGGTTCGAATGCCACACGATCGTGGAGTCAAAAGATTACGTTTTCACGGCGTACGGGAACAGGTGAGCAGCGAGCAGCATTGTCATTCCTGCCGGCCGGCATCGGCCGCTCGGATGAAGCAATAGGGGCCGCACTTGCGTCTGCACGGATGGCGACTTGCACTCTTTGGCGCGGCGCTTCTGATCGCGGCGGCGGCGCCGTGCGCGCCGACGACGGCCAGCGGCTTTCGGTCATCGAGGAGAACGACTCGCTCTTCTTCGATTCCGACAAGCACTACACGCAGGGTCTGCGGATCGGCTATCTCGGGCCTGACGTGGCAGCCAGACAGCGGCTGGAACGAGCCGTTCGATCTCCTCGGCGGCTTCCTGCCGGTATTCCCGGCGGCAGAGACCGAGCGGTCGCGCCGCTACGGGCTGTCCTTCGGCCAGAGCTTCTTCACGCCGAGCGTGATCGCGGCGGATCCGCCGGATCCGCGCGACCGGCCCTATGCCGGCTGGCTCTATCTCGGCGTCGACCTGCTGCAGGATACCGACCGCCGCATGCTTGAGCATCTCGAGCTGCAGTTCGGCGTCGTCGGGCCGGCGGCGCTCGGCGAGCAGGTGCAGCGGCAATGGCACGAGCTCGTCGACGCCACGGAGCCCTTGGGATGGGACGTCGCAGCTGGAGAACGAGCCGGGCATCGTGCTGTCCTACGAGCGCAAATGGCGCCTGACCCTCGCCGGCGACGGCAGCACCGGCGTCGACCTGATCCCCGAACTGGGCGGCAGCCTCGGCAATGTTTTCACCTATGGCGAAGCCAGCGTCCTGCTGCGCTTCGGCCGCAACCTGCAGGCCGATTATGGGCCGGCGCGCATCCGCCCCGCGCTCTCGGGCACCGACTACTTCAATAGCGACTACATGGACGGGAACTTCGGCATCTACGGCTTCGTCGGCGCCCAAGGCCGGGCGGTGGCGCGCAACATCTTCCTCGACGGCAATACGTTCCAGTCGAGCGCCTCGGTGGACAAGGAGCCGCTGGTCGCCGACCTCCAGGCCGGCGTCTCCCTCTTCTGGCGCAACGGCGCGCGCCTCGACGCCGCCGTCATGTACCGGACCGACGAGTTCGAGGGCCAGGACAAAGCCGACGCGATCGGCATCGTCAGCTTCGGCGCCTCGTGGTAGGCGTCCGGAATCTCCAGGGCCGGTCAAATCAGACTCTGGCGGACTTGGCCACACGAACACGCTGCCTATTGGTTGCTGGCATTGGACCAAGGTCCAATTGCTGATCTGTGCGCGACGCCCGAAACTCCGGCTTCCGCTCATAGAGTGGACTCGACCTGACAGGCGCGCGCGCAGGCCCCCTTGCTCACGCGCCTGTCCTTCTCCCGAGCACCCGGTGGTGCGTCTGATCGATCCGCCGCCGCTAATAGTGGCTTAGGCGTATTATCTGCTCCGATATTGGGCGTAGATCGAGAGGATCCGGTCACCCGAGCATTACCTCGCAGCTGCCGGCCTGGATCACCATTCCGCAACGAGTTCTGCAGTACGCCACGACAATTTGCTGCATTCGCTGAAGTTGCTCTCGGAAGAGGTCCGATAATCAAGACGAGAGGACGTGCCATGCGCCGGTACGCTGTGGAGTTCATCGGGACGTTTTTTCTCTTGCTGACAATCGGCTGCACCGGGATCGCAGCGGCTCCGGGCGTGATCGCTCCGCTGGCCATAGGGTCCGTGCTGATGGTGATGGTCTACGCGGGCGGCCACATCTCGGGCGCCCATTACAATCCGGCAGTCACGCTCGGGGTGTTCCTGCGGGGGCGGTGTCCCGGCTCGGACCTGCTGCCATATTGGGGCGCACAACTGCTCGGTGCCGCTGCTGCTGCCGGGATCGTCGCCATGGCCCTCCGGGGTGCACCGGTGAGTCCATTCCTTGCCCCCGTGTTTGGGGTGCTTGTGGCCGAGTTCCTTTTCACGTTTGCGCTGGTGTACGTTGTGTTGAACGTCGCCACGGCCGACGCGACAGCGGGGAATTCCTACTTCGGTCTCGCTATCGGCTTCACGGTCCTGGCCGGCGCATTCGCCGTCGGCCAGGTGTCGGGAGCGGCCTTCAACCCGGCCGTCGCCATCGGCGCCGCGATCGTGGGCCTGCTCCCGTGGTCCAACTTGTGGCCTTACATCGTTGCGGAACTGCTGGGAGGCGCCGCGGCGGCGTTCGCCTTCAAAGCGCTCAACCCAGCCAGCCGGCCCGGGAGCGCATAGGACCGGGCAGCGGCTCGCAACGCACGCTCCCATGGCAGATCGCGGACGCTTGCGCCTTGGTCAATGCGCGCGGTCATCAATGTGATCGGCGAGATAGGAAGCGTCCTGACCGACGGGTTGCCCATGCGACGACCAGGCGGGTCATCGGCCGTCGATCCGCCTTGGAGATTAGCCGTTTACAACGACCGCTTGCAGCAGGGGCGGCGCCGGTAGCGCCGGCGAAGGGCTGTCTTCGACCCGTCGCGCCTTGCGGTACGCAGAGGGCACCAGGGTTCCCAATGTCAGGCCGATCGCAATGCCGATCGAGATGAGGATCGCCGCATAGACCGCCGGCGATGCAATATTGCTGACGCCGGTCGCGGGCTTCGATGCCTGTGCGATGAGTTGCCCGAACCAGATGGACGCGCCGAGGGTGGCCGCCGCCACCGCCACGCCGGTGATCGCGCCCTCGGCCCACCGCAACCAGCGCGGCTCGCTCTTTTCCAGGGCGAAGTTGTCGCACAGGAACGCAAGGAGCAGGGCGACGACGATCGGCGGGCAGAGCCACGGATACGCGACGGTGAAATAGCGTTGCAGGCCTGCTGCGATGCCGCCTTCCCAAAACGACGTATGCAGCACGCCGACCGACATGGCCGCCATGCCGGTCAGTGCAGCGGAAACCAGGTACGCAAGGACCGATCGGCCACGCTCGCGAGTCCGCTTTCCGAACGTGCATCTGCGTTTCAGCATGAGGGCAAGCGTCGCCGCAATGCCGTAGTTCACCGCGATGACGATGGAGAGCGTCACCTGCCGGTTGATGCTCACTTCGTGACCCACCAACCGCATCAGGAACATCCCCGATACGAAGATCATGAACACGATTATGCCCGCGGTGAGCACCGTGTTCAGGATGAAGGGCGGTTGCTCGCCGACGCTGAATCCCAGGTTGCCCAATCGCTGCCTCAGCCTGTTGCCGGACCATGAGGCGCTCAGCAGCCCGCGCGCGAACAGGAAGCAGATCTTGTTGTCGGCCGCATCGCAGACTTTCTCGAAGCCCAAGGTCGCGTCCTCAAGCGCGTCGGGGGCCACGTCCTTGGCATGGGCGAACGAGAAATAGCTCGTGGCCTGGGCACACACCAATTCCATCAGCTTCTTGAGCTCTTCCTCCTCGTCGACGAAGTCGCCGAGAAAACCCGATTGATCATCCAGCTCCTTCAGCTCGCAATAGAGGCAAAGGATCCGGGTGAAGTCGTGCTGGATGGTCTTGCCGCGGCCGAACATCAGCCGGTTTGCGAGGGCTTTCGGATAGGCGTTGAGATAGTCGCGAACCAGCGCCTCCGACCTCTGGGTCGGCGTGTATCCCATCTCCTTGAGGTCGTGCCGCAACCGCCTGACTTCGATCGGGATCGAGCCCAATCGCTGGAAGAACTTGAGCAGCGCGCTGTCGATGCCGCACAGGAACGGGATCGACGGCAGCAAGGTCGTCAGGAATAGCGCCGCCACGAAAGGCGAGGAAAGGTCGGTCGCCTCCTTCGGGACCTGGATGCCGAAAGTCAGGAACTTGATCGCGTCGGGGTGCTCGAGCATCGATGTCAGCGCAAGATAGATGGTGAGCGCGCACAACACGTAGGCGCAGCAGGTGGAATAGAACTGCACGCGCGTGGTGGAGGATCGATTGCCGGTGGGTGTGCCGTAGCGTTTCCAGGCATATAGCGCGACCACGACGCCGGCGAACACTTGCGGCAGGTTGTTGCCGAGAGTCGCCCATAGATCCGACATAAGCATGGCCTGTCTCCTCAGCCAGTACCGGTGGGCTACATTGAGTCGTTGTATGATATGACGGCTGCGAGCACCCTCGCAGAGTGATCGGCTGTGCGGCTTTTGCTTGTGAGCCGCGCAGCGTTTGCGAAATCGGGCTAAGGTGAACTAGGCGCGTCGCATACTCGCATATTCATACGGCAGCTTATGTTGCTCGATCGCCTGGCAGGGTTCAGTGACGGAAATCACATGGCAAATACTGCCAACCGGGTGCGGCCCTTGCTCGAATAGTAAGGTCCCGTCAGATCGCCGCGCCGTCGATCATCGCCACATTCGACAACGCCTACCTGGTATCGGCTGCCTTGCGGGGAGTCCCGTGTTCGGCGCGACGCCCGATCTCCTGACACCGGTCGCATGATCGCGCAGTTGAAATGTAACGTATTTTACATTATAATATACGCATGCGTGCCATTTGTCACCCCGAGAGAATCGCTCGCCAAAAATCGAGCAATTGTCATCCCGGGGCCGGCGCGTTCCGAGCAATCGCGATAGGACACCGTAATGTCGATAGATCGCCTCCTTGCGGGAATCCCACTCGTAGCGACGCCAGATCTCCAGTCCGACCGTTGCTCAGGGTAGCACGGCATTGATGCAGCGGCGGCGCATTTCCGACTCTACACGTGCCATTTGTACGCAGCCCCGCAGAATGAACAGCGCAGCTGGAATCAACGGTGCCGACGAATCAGACCGGCGTCCGGCGGGACGTTGCACAAGCACGCGAGCGTTTGTCTCGTGCGACGGAACCCGGGACCGCAAGGCACACCGAATTCGTCGAGTTACATTCAGTCTCTCGGTGTTCATCGGGTTCCGAGAACTAACCTCGCTGAGCGCTCGGTTTCCGGGATAGTACAGACGGGAAGTGAGTACTGTCGCCGTGCAAACCGGACGGGCCGGAATTCCCTTGCATGGCATCGTTCCGCAAAATCAGGGTCCCCCGGATTCTGTCGATTCCGGGGTCAAAGCGCTTGATCGTCGCGGGAATGTGCGAACGGAAAATACAGAAAAATGCACGCAATCGCACCCTGGGCCCAGCCGCAATCCCCGGGACGCGGCTTCCGCCGCCCTATTGCTTCCGCAGGCTCAGGATGTAGGCGATGACGTTGTCCGCCTCGCCGTTGCTGAGCTGGATGTCGGGCATCTGCTCGTGGGGCGAGGCGAAGAAGGCGTGAAGGCCCATTTCAGTGACGGCCGGATCGGCGGCGATGTCGAAGAAGCTCGGCGCCGCCGTCGACATGGTTTCGCCCTGGCCCTCCTCGACGATGTGGCAGGACGAGCACCATTGCTTGGCCAGTTGCTTGCCGGCCACGGTGTTGAATTCCGCCGCCTGGGCTCCGGCCGCCGCGGTGCCCGCTGCCAGGGCCGTCAGGGCGCCCGCCGCCAGAAGATGGAAGGTGATACCGCATGAGGTCCTCTCTTTCCCGTCCCGCCCGGGAAAGAGCATAGCGGCTGCAGCGGCCCCGTATTTGATGCGGATCAAGGACCCGCCGCGCCGATCCGCCCGTCAGACCAGCTGGAACCCGTGTTTGTAGGGGTCGCGGTCGTCGATGAAGATGGTGTTGAAGCCGGTGATGCGGGCCCAGCCTTCGATCGAGGGGATGATCGCCTCGTGGTTGCCCACCTTGGCCTTGGCCTCGACCCGGCCGTTGAACAGGCTGCCGATGATGCTCTCATGGATGAAATCGTCGCCCACCTTCAGCTTGCCCTTGGCGGCCAGCTGCGCCATGCGCGCCGAGGTGCCGGTGCCGCAGGGACTGCGGTCGATGGCCTTGTCGCCATAGAACACCGCATTGCGCCCGTGGGCCTTCGGGTTCTTCGGCTTGCCGGTCCAGAGGATGTGGCTGATGCCCTTGATGGTCGGGTTCTCCGGATGCACGACCTCGAGTTTCTCGTTCAACAGCCGGCGCAGGATCAGCGACAGCCGCTGGATCTCGCCCGGCGGGAAATCGGCCATGTCCCGGTAGTTCTTCTGCGGCTCCAGGATGGCGTAGTAGTTGCCGCCATAGGAGATGTCGAAAGAGAGTTCGCCGATCCCGGGGCAATCCACGGTCACGCCCTCGGCATGCAGGTACGACGCGATGTTCTTGATGCGCACGGAGTCGACATAGTCGCCGTCGCGCTTGTAGGTCGCCTCCACCACGCCGGCCGGCGCATCCAGCTTCAGCGTGCCCTCGGTCTTCGGCTGCACCAGCCCGCGCTCGATCGCCACCGTCACCGTGCCGATCGTGCCATGGCCGCACATCGGCAGGCAGCCGCTGGTCTCGATGAACAGGATACCGGCGTCGCAATCGGGCCGGGTCGGCGGGTAGAGGATGCTGCCGGACATCATGTCGTGGCCGCGGGGCTCGAACATCAGGCCGGTGCGAATCCAGTCATAGTGCTTCAGGAAATACTGCCGCCGCTCGCTGGAGCTGGCGCCCACCAGGGCCGGGGTGCCGCCCGCCACGACCCGCACAGGATTGCCGCAGGTATGGGCGTCGATGCAGAAGAATGTGTGGGGATTCATGGTGTTTCCTGGAGTTTCCGCCGGCCGGGGTTTTGTAGGGCCGGGGGCCAGACCGGTCAACGCGGGCGGGGCCGGCAGCCCTGGGGCGGGCCGGTTGCTGGCCCCAAGGTTGATGGCCGGGGGGCTATTTGGTCTAGTGGCCGCCGGTTCAACCCCTTAGCCCCCAATTCCTGAACCCAGTGTCCCAGACCGCAGCCATGCCCCAGCCCGACGCCGGCCGCCTGTTGCAGCCGGGAGATCCCCAGCCGTTCGAAATCATCAACAAGGACGGCGCCGGCCGCGTCATCCTGATCGCCGACCATGCCGGCCGTGCCTTCCCGCGGTCGCTGGGCACCCTCGGCCTGAGCCAGGCCGAGCTGGCCCGGCATATCGCCTGGGATATCGGCATCGGCGAAGTGACGCGGCGGCTGTCGCGGCATCTGGATGCGCCGGCGCTACTGGGGGGCTATTCGCGGCTGGTGATCGACTGCAACCGGCGCCTGGACAATCCCACCTCCATCGCCCAGGAGAGCGACGGCACGCCGGTGCCCGGCAATCGCGGCCTATCGCCGGCCGACCGCAAGCGCCGCGCGAATGAGATCCACGCGCCCTACCACGCCGCCATCGCCCATATGATCGCCGCGCGCCAGCGCAGCGGCCTGGCGCCGGCGCTGGTCTCCATGCACAGCTTCACGCCGGTCATGAACGGCTTCGAGCGGCCCTGGCATGTGGGCATCCTCTGGAAGGACGATCCCCGCATCCCCGTGCCGCTGATGGCGCGGCTGCGCCGGGAGGACGGCCTCGTCGTCGGCGACAACCAGCCCTATTCCGGCCGCGACGAGCAGGGCTATTCCATCTTCGTCCATGGCGAGGAGATCGGCGTGCCCTATGGGCTGGTGGAGATCCGCCAGGACCTGATCGACACCGCGGCGGGACAGGTCGCCTGGGCCGACCGCATGGCCGCCGTGCTGAAGGACGTGCTGGCTGATGACAGCGTGTTCGCCCCGCGGGGGCGGTGACATGGCGCTGCGCGATCCCGAATTCACCATCGGCATCGAGGAAGAATATCTCCTCGTCGACCGCAAATCGCGGGACCTGGTGCCGGATGCGCCGGCCGGCCTGTTCGAGGATTGCCAGAAGGCGCTGAAGACCCAGGTGATGCCGGAATTCCTGCGCTCCCAGATCGAGGTCGGCACCGCCGTCTGCCACTCGGTCGAGGAAGCGCGCGCCGATCTGGCGCGGCTGCGGCGCAAAGTTGCGGAGATCGCCGGGCAGTACGGTCTGGCGCCGATTGCCGCCTCGACCCATCCCTTCGCCGCCTGGAACGAGCAGCGCCACACCGACAAGGAACGCTACAACATGCTGGCCCGCGATCTCCAGGGCACGGCGCGGCGGCTGGTGATCTGCGGCATGCATGTGCATATCGGCATCGAGGACCCGGAGCTGCGCATCGATTTCATGAGCCAGATCGGCTATTTCCTGCCGCACCTGCTGGCGCTCAGCACCTCCTCGCCGTTCTGGAACGGCGAGGATACCGGCCTCAAATCCTACCGCGTGTCGGTGTTCGACGAGCTGCCGCGCACCGGCCTGCCGGAGCAGTTCGACAGCTTCGGCGAATTCGAGCGGCATCTGAAGGCGCTGATCAATGCCGGCGTGATCGAGGATGGCAGCAAGCTGTGGTGGGACGTGCGGCCCAGCGTGCGTTTTCCGACGCTCGAGCTGCGCCTCACCGACATCTGCACGCGCCTCGATGACGGCATTGCGGTGGCAGCGATCTATCGCTGCCTCCTGCGCATGCTCTGGCGCCTGCGCCGCAGCAACCAGCGCTGGCGCCGATACGCCGCCATGCTGATCAACGAGAACCGCTGGCGGGCGCAACGCTATGGCATCGACCAGGGGCTGGTGGATTTCGGCAAGGGCGAGATCGTGCCCTATGCCCATCTGCTGGAAGAGATCCTGGAGCTGATCGCCGAGGATGCCGAGCATTTCGGCTGCACCGCGGCCGTGGCCCACGCGCGCGATATCCTCACCTCCGGCACCAGCGCCCACCAGCAGACCCGCATCTTCCGCGAAGCCCTGGAAGCCGGCGTTGAGCGCGAGGACGCGCTGAAGCATGTGGTGGACTGGCTGATCGAAGAAACGGTGCGGGGGCTATGAATGCATCATTGGCAAATGCCGATCCCGCAACCACATGGAATAGCAACTCACCAAAGTTCCGGAGCCCCTCATGGAAGACAAGACCCGAACCGAACTGGAAGCCGCGGCGTTCCGCCGCCTGGTGCAGCATCTGCGCGAACGCACCGACGTGCAGAATCTCGACCTGATGAATCTCGCCGGTTTCTGCCGCAACTGCCTGTCGCGCTGGTATCGCGAAGCGGCGGAACAGCAGGGCGTGCCGCTCTCCGATCCCGAAGCGCGCAAGGTCGTCTACGGCATGCCCTATGACGAATGGAAGGCGAAGCATCAGAAGGAAGCGAGCGCGGAGCAGAAGAAAGCCTTCGATTCCGCCCATAAACACTAGCGCAGCGGCGCCCTTGCCGTCGCCCGGCGCGGCCCTTGCCGTCGCCTGCGGGCGCCGATAATGTCGCGCCCGCCGCGCACCGGCCGCGGCCAATGTATGCAGACAATCAACGAATTTTAAGAGGAAACGATGGCGAGAGGCGGCGGCGTCGCGGCGGAGCGGCTGAAATCATTCATCGAGCGGATCGAGCGGCTGGAAGAAGAAAAAGCCGCGCTGGCGTCCGACATCCGCGAGATCTACAGCGAGGCCAAGGGCACCGGCTTCGACACCAAGGTGATGCGCCAGATCGTGCGCCTGCGGAAGATGGAAGAAGCGGACCGCCAGGAGCAGCAGGCGATCTTGGACACCTACAAGAAGGCGCTCGGCCTGGATGATTGATCCGCTCTCTTCGCGAATCCTGCATGCGTAAGCCGCCGTCATGACCGACCGCGCCATCGCACCTTCTGGCATCCCGCTCGCGCCGATCATCGTCGCCGGGCTGGTGATGGTGGTCTGGGGCGCGACGCCGGTCATGACCAAGCTGGCCACGGCCGAGATGCCGCCGCTGGTGGTGGCGATGCTGCGCACCGCGCTGGGCGGCCTGGCGGCGCTGCCGCTGCTGGCGGGACTGCGCCAGCCCTTGCCGCGGGACCGTAAGCTGTTCGGCTTCCTGGTGGTGTCCGCGCTCTCCGGCTTCGTCATCTTTCCCGTGCTTTACACCATCGGCCAGCGCCAGACCTCGGCCATGCATGGCGGCATGATCCTGGCGGCGCTGCCGATCTTCACCGGCACCTATGCGGCATTGTTGGATCGCACGCGCCCGAGCCGCCGCTGGCTGATCGGCTGCGCCCTGGCGCTGGCCGGCGAATTCGCGCTGATCGCTTTCCGCGCCGGCAATGCAGGCGGGGCGGCCAGCCTGTTCGGCGATCTCCTCGTGCTGCTGTCGGCGCTGCTGGTGGCGAGCGGCTATGTGGCGGGCGCGCGGCTGGCGCAGCTGGGCTACAAAAGCCTGGCGGTGACGCTCTGGGGCATCGCGCTCGCGGCCTTCATCGCGCTGCCGGTGGCGATGCTGCTGTTCGCCGCCGATGGCGTGCCGGCGGCCGGCTGGCAAGCCTGGGCCGCCGTGTTGTTCCTGGCCATCGTCACCTCGATCATCGGCTATATCGGCTGGTACTGGGCGCTGGCCAAAGGCGGCATCTCCCGCATCGCCACGATCCAGTTCTTCCAGCCGATCTCCGGCCTGATCCTGGCGGCGATCCTGCTGGGCGAGCAGCTCACGCTGCCGCTGGCCGCATCCTCGGCGGTGATCCTCGCCGGCGTCTACCTGGCGCAGCGGCGGTGAGCGCGGCCTTCATTCATTCCAGTGATGGCAGGCCACCTGATGGCCGGACTCGATCGTCAGCAGTTCCGGCCTATCGCGGGCGCATATCTCCGTCGCCTTGGGACAGCGGGTACGGAACGTGCAGCCCGACGGCGGAAACAGCGGCGAGGGGATGTCGCCCTTGAGCACCAGGCGCTGCCGCTGGCGCTCTTTCTCGGGATCCGGGATCGGCACGGCCGAGATCAGCGCCTGGGTGTAGGGATGGCGCGGCTTCGCGTAGATCTGCTCGCGGTCGGCCACCTCGGCGACGCGGCCCAGATACAGCACCATGATGCGGTGACTGATATGCCGCACGACCGACAGATTGTGCGAGATGAAGATCAGCGCCATGCCGGTCTGCCGCTGCAGGTCCATCAGCAGGTTGACGATCTGCGCCTGGATCGACACGTCGAGCGCGGAGACCGGCTCGTCGCAGATGATCAGCTTGGGATTGTTGATCATGGCGCGGGCGATACCGATGCGCTGGCACTGGCCGCCGGAGAATTCGTGCGGGTAGCGGTTGATCTGGTTCGGCAGCAGGCCGACATTGGCCATCATCGCCTTGACCCGCGCCTTGACCTCCGATGCGGCCAGATCCGGGAAAAACGTCTTCAGCGGCTCGGCGATGATCTCGCCGACAGGCATGCGCGGATTGAGCGACGCCAGCGGGTCCTGGAAGATGATCTGCATCTCCTTGCGCCGCTGCCGCATGCCCTCGTCGTCGAGCCGGCTCAAATCCTGGCCCAGCCACACGACGCGGCCTTCCACATTGTTGAGGAGGCGCAGGACCGCGCGGCCGAGGGTGGATTTGCCGCAGCCGGACTCGCCCACCAGCCCCAGCGTCTCGCCGGGGCGGAGATCGAAGCTCACGCCGTCGACCGCCTTCAGCACCGCCGGCGGCCGGCGCGACAGGAAGCCGCCGCCGATCAGGAATTTCACCTTCAGGTCGGTGACCGACAGCAGCGGCGCACCGCGGCCCGGCAGCCGTTCGACGTTCATAGCGTCGCCAGATGGCATGCCTTGCTCCTCCCGGGCTCGAACGGCGCCAGCGCCGGTATCTCGCGCGCGCAGATATCCATCTGCTTGTCACAGCGGTCGCGGAAGGCGCAGCCGGCCGGCAGCCGCTGCAGGTTCGGCGGCTGGCCCGCGATCGTCGTCAGCCGCTCGCCCTTGGTCTCATCCAGCCGCGGCATCGAGCGCAGCAGGCCGGCGGTGTAGGGATGCTGCGGCCGCTTGAAGATGTCGATGACCGGCCCGCTCTCGACGATACGGCCGGCATACATGACGAGAACGCGGTCGGCGAGACCGGCGATCACGCCGAGATCGTGGGTGATCAGCACCAGCGCCATGTTGAAATCGCGGCGCAGCTCGTTCATCAGGTCGAGAATCTGCGCCTGCACCGTGACATCCAGCGCCGTCGTCGGCTCGTCGGCGATCAGCAGTTCCGGCTGACAGAGCAGCGCCATGGCGATCATCGCCCGCTGCCGCATGCCGCCGGAGAATTCGTGGGGATACATGTCGACGCGCCGCGCGGCCTCGGGGATCTGCACGCGGTCCAGCATGGCGATGGCGGCGAGGCGGGCGTCGGCTTCGCTCATGCCCTTGTGGGTGACCAGCACCTCCGTCATCTGCCTGTTGATGGTGAGGTAGGGATTCAGCGAGGTCATCGGATCCTGGAAGATCATGGACATGCGCTCGCCGCGGACTTTGTTCAATTGCGGCAGCGGCAGGCCCAGGATCTCCTGGCCCCGGAACATGACGCTGCCTTGCGCGCGGCCGTTGGACGCCAGCAGGCCCATGACCGACATGAAGATCTGGCTCTTGCCCGAGCCGGACTCGCCGACCACGCCGACCGCTTCGCCGGCATTGACCGTGAAGCTGACGCCGTTCACCGCCTTCACCGGGCCTTCGGGCGTGCTGAACGTCGTCTCGAGGTTCTTCACGTCGAGAACCGTGTTCCCCTGCGCCGCCCGCTCGGTGATGCGGGTGCCCGACTTGGGGAAGGCGGTGACGATGGTCATCGCTCAGCGGTCCTTCGGATCCAGCGCATCGCGCACGCCGTCGCCGAGATAGTTGAGGCAGAGCAGCGTCATCGACAGGAAGAAGCAGGGGAACACCAGGCCCCACCAGGAGGTATCCATGTCCGGGACCCCTCGCTGACCAGCACGCCCCAGCTCGAGTTCGGCTCCTGCACGCCCATGCCAAGGAAGCTGATGAACGACTCCGTCAGCATGACGGTCGGCACGGTCAGCGTCACGTAGATGATCACCGGACCGAGCGTGTTGGGAACGATATGACGGCGGATGATATTGAATGTCGAGACGCCACTGGCGTGCGCGGCTTCGACGAACTCCTTGCGCTTCAGGCTCAAAGTCTGGCCGCGCACGATGCGCGCCATGTCCAGCCAGGACACGGCGCCGATGGCCACATACATCAAGACAATGTAGCGCCCGAACACCACCGTGAGCATGATCACGAAGAAGATGAAAGGCAGCGAATAGAGGATATCGACGATGCGCATCATCGCGTCGTCGACGCGGCCGCCGACAAAACCGGCGATGGCGCCCCAGCTCACGCCGATCACGAGGCTGACCAGTGTTGCGACGACGCCGATCGTGATGGAGACACGGCCGCCATAGAGCGTGCGCACAAAGAGGTCGCGGCCGTTCTGATCGGTGCCGAAATAGAAGCCCGCTGCGAAATTCGGCGGAGAGTCGATGAAGTCCCAATTCACGTCGTCGAATGTGTGCGGCGCAAAGATAAGGTCCGAAGAACGACAGCAGAACGATGATGATGAGAATGATGCCGCTGGCCACCGCGGCGTGATTCTGCAGCAGCCGGTGCCGGGCGTCGCTCCAAAGGCTGCGGCCTTTGACTTCCTTCTCGAGACGTGGAGTCTTGGTTCGAGCGTGATATCTGCCATGGCCCTCTACTCAGTCATATCGGATCTTCGGATCGAGGAATCCATAGATGATGTCGGCTGCCAGATTCAGCATGATGATCAGCGCGCCGTAGAAGATCGTGACGCCCATCACCAGCGTGTAGTCGCGGTTCAGTGCCGCCTGCACGAAGTACCGGCCGATGCCGGGTATGCCGAAGATCTGCTCGATGATCATCGATCCCGTGATGATGCCGGCGACCGCCGGCCCCAGATACGACACGACCGGCAGCATCGCCGCCTTCAGCGCGTGCCGCGCCACGGTCATCTGCTCCGGCAAGCCCTTCGACCGCGCCGTGCGCACGAAATTGCTGCGAAGCACTTCGATCATGCTGCCGCGCGTCAGTCGCGCAATGGCGGCGATCTGCGGCAGCGCGAGGGCGATGATCGGCAGCACCATGTGCTTGGCGCTGCCCCAGCTGCCGACCGGCAGCCAGCCGAGTTTCAAACTGATGAAGAGGGTCAGCACCGGCGCGATCACGAAGTTCGGTATGGCAATGCCCACCATGGCAAAGCCCATGGTCGCGTAGTCGGTGCGGCTGTTTTGCTTGAGTGCCGCGATTGTTCCCGCGGCAATGCCGATGCCGAGCGCCAGCAGAATGGCGATGCCGCCCAGCATCAGGGAGACGGGAAATCCGCCGCCGATCAGTTCGCTGACGGAGAAATCCTTGTACTTGAACGACGGCCCGAAATCGCCTTGCAGCAGGTTGCCCAGATACCGCAGGAACTGCAGCCAAAGCGGATCATCCATGTGATACGCCTTGATCATGTTGGCTTCGATTTCCGGCGGCAGACTCCGGTCGCGGCTGAACGGGCCTCCCGGCGCCAGGCGCATCATGAAGAAGCTGATGGTGATGATGATGAAGAGGGTCGGGATTGCGCCCAGCAGCCTCTTGATAATGTAACGCAGCATGCTCCGGGCCTTTCTAGGTTTCGGAGCCTCCACCCTGGCCGCCGCCCGCGATTTCCAGCGGACGGCGGCCTCGGATGGAGCGCCTTTCTAAAGGACCACGGCTATTCAGAGATCGACATATAGCGGGTCAGATTCCAACCCAGCAGATTGTCGTAGTAGCCGGCAACCTTGGTCGAGACGAGATGCTGGTTGGTGTAGTGGTAGATCGGGATCATCGGCACGTCGGCCAGGAAGACCTGCTCGGCTGCCTCTAGAACCTTCATGCGCTCGCCGGGATCCGGCGTCACTTGCGCCTTCCGCAGATCATCGTCGAACGTCTTGTTGTTGTAGCCCAGATCGTTCTGCGTACCGGCGAACTGGGTGTGCTGTTCCATGAAATTGCTGGGATCGAGATAGTCGCCGATCCAGGCCGCGCGAGTCACGTCGTACTGCTTCTGCTCGCGGGTATCCAGATAGACTTTCCACTCCTCGTTCTTCAACGTCGCATCGACGCCCAGCGTTTGCTTCCACATGGAAGCGATGGCGACGGCGATCTTCTTGTGGTTCTCGCTGGTGTTGTAGAGGATTTCCAGCTTGAAGGGATTGTCGGCGCTGTAGCCGGCCTCGGCATAGTATTTCTTGGCCAGTTCATTGCGCTCTTCCTGGGTCATGCCAGCGCCTTCGATCTTCTGCTGCTCATAACCCGGGACGCCCGGCGGCACCCAGGCATAGGCCGGCAATTCGCCGCCCTGGGTGATCTTGTCGGTCAGCACTTCGCGGTTGACCGCCAGCATCAACGCCTTGCGCAACGCCAGGTTCGTCGACAGCGGCTCGCGCGTCATGTTGATGCCGTAGAAATAGGTGCCGAAATAGGGCGCGTTGTGGAATTCCTTCGGCATCTCGGCCGCGGCCTCTTTGATACGCTCGGACGGGACGTCGTAGGTGAAGTCCAACTCGCCGGCCTTGAAGCGCTTGTATTCCTCGTCCAGATCCTCGGTCGGATAGTAGATTGATCGTGTCGATCTTGACGTTGGCGGCGTCGTGGAAGTTCGGGTTCTTCTTCAGCACCAGCTTCGATTGCGGCACCCATTCGGAAACCACATAGGCGCCGTTGCTGACGGAATTGCCCGGCCGGGTCCACTCATCGCCGAACTTGTCGATCGTCGCCTTGTTGACGATCTGGCAGGAACTGTGGGCGAGAATGCCGGTGAAATAGGGCGTCGAGGCTTTCAGCGTGATCTTCACCGTGTAGGGATCGACCGCTTCGACACCGAGCTGATCGACCGGCATCTTGCCGGCATTGATGTCGTCGGCGTTCTTCACCGGCGCCAGGATGTAGCCATAGTCCGCGGCGGTGGCCGGATCGACCAGGCGGCGCAGCGAGTACACGACGTCGTCGGCCGTCAGAGGCTCGCCGTTCGACCATTTGCCGTCTTTGCGCAGATTGAACGTGTAAACCAGGCCGTCATCGCTGACCGTCCAGCTTTCCGCCGCACCCGGCGTCTCCTGGCCGTGCGGGTCCATCGTGACCAGACCCTCGAACAGATCGTAGGTAATGTTGGCTTCGGGGATGCCGGTCAGCTTCTGCGGATCCAGCGTCTCCGGCTCCGTGCCGTTGCCGCGATTTAGAACAGTCTCTGCTTGTGCGGCCAGCGTTCCCGCGAGGACAAACGCTCCCGCAAGCGCTGCCGTGCGAAGCCGTGCAAACGCGATATTCATGTTTTTATCTCCCTAGAAATTGCGTCAGCTCATAGTTTTGTTTGTTGGCGGCTGCGCAGTAGAACGTCCGTACGACGCCCCAGCCGCCGGATAGCTGAATGTTCCCCTATTAGCTAAATTGGTTCAATCACTTTGTGGCGAAGGCAATGGAAGGTCCTGGAGGGCCTGGGATTGGGTAATAGTCGGGCTCGTGCAGCAGGCGATCACGCAAGGTTCTATCGGTGCCCTGCGGAACTGCGGAAAATCCGGGACAGCCTGCGGCGAACGGCCTTGCGCCGCGTAGGCGTATCGGCGGGCTCAAAGACCGCATTCACGATCCTTACTGCAACGCGGAATGGAACGGTTCTAGGTGCCAGCCACCGGGGCGCGGTACCGATCTACCCGGCGTCTGTTGTCAAATTGTTCTTTCTGGTAGCAGTTCAGGCATGGCTGTCGGCGGGCCGTATTTCAAGCACTCGTGAACAGCGGCGCGCCTGTTCGGCGATGATCCGGGAGTCCTCCAACGACGCCACCGGCTATATCGTCGACCTGCTGACAGGCACGACCGGCGGCCCGGAATTGCCATCGGCTGCATTCCGCCGCTGGCTTCACCGGCGCGGCGCGGTGCAGCGCTATTTCGAGCGGTGGGGCTGGCCGGAATTCTCGCCTATCCGCATCACGCAGAAGACCTGGGAGGAGAGTCCCTATGGCAGGGAGCAGCAATCCCGCGTCCAGGTCCGCAACAACCGCAACCGGCTGACCACGGAAGCAGCGGCGCGGCTGCTCTGGTCGATTGACCGGGATGAAGCCGTATCGCAGCCGGCCTGCCGGGAGATGCGCCGCCTGCTGCACCGGCGCCTCGATGCGAAATCCGGGAGTCGTCACGCCGACAATCAGATCGACGGGTTTCTCGGCGAGGGGCTGCCGGGAGACGCGCGGCTCTGGTCCAAGGCCGGCTGGACTAGCAACACCCGCCACGATGCGGCGATCGTCGAGCTGAAGGGCGGCCGCCGGTTTGTCCTCGTGGTTTTTTCCGAAGGGCGGAAACTTGCCGAAGATACCGGACTGCTGCCGGCGATGGCGAAAGAGGCGGCGCGGCTGATGGCGTTGCTGGAGGACGGGCCGGACCGGCGCGGCGGCTAGGCGATCGCCCGCCGCGGCTTGACCGGTGTCCGCCGGGCCACCGGCGGCGGATGGCTGATCACATCGTCGGTATCGGCGAGCAGGCGCAGCACCGCGCGCCGCGCCGCGTCGGGGCGCTGCCGGCGGATCGCCTTCTCGATATCTTCATGCAGCGACTGGGCGTGCAGCGTGCCGGCGCGCCGCGTAGCGAAATCGAACACGGTGGCCAGCGCCGACTCGATCAGCGACCCGAAAGGCACCAGGAATTCGTTGCCGGCGGCATGGAGAATTCCGAGATGGAACCGCACATCGGCCTCGATGCGGTTTTCGACCGACGTGGCGGTGCCCATGTTCTGGCAGGCGAGGGAGATCGCCGCCATCTGTTCGGCGCTGCGGTTGAGCGATGCCATCGCCGCTGCTTCCGGCTCGA
Source organism: uncultured Alphaproteobacteria bacterium (assembly GCA_963816235.1). Lineage (GTDB taxonomy): Bacteria > Pseudomonadota > Alphaproteobacteria > Dongiales > Dongiaceae > DATKFM01. The sequence continues at coordinate 303,554 of CAWFKD010000005.1, forward strand.
AGATACGGCGCATTTCCTGCACCGATTTCAGGAAGCGCTCGCGGTCGGGGGCGCCGATGTACCAGACCAGCACGTCGCGATCGAGCAGGTTCCAATGCTCCCGCGGTTCCACGCGCGTGCCCACTTTCGGCCGCGCGCTGACCAGGCCCTTGGCCATCAGCATCTTCATGGCTTCGCGCACGGCCGAACGGCTCATGCGCAGGCGCTTGCACCATTCCGCCTCATTGGGCAGCAGCTGGCCGGGAGCAAAATCGCCCTTCAGGATGCGCGAGCCGATCTCCTCGGCCGCGGCGAAATGAAGACTCCGGCCCGGCCCCCGTTTACGAGAGCCGCCCGGCGCCGAGTTCCTGAACAAAGCTCCGTCTCCCTATCAATCCGTTTCCCGGATTCGTTCGAGACAGTCGAACAGGACCGCAATGACGATGCAACTGCCAATGAAGGTTCCCTGCCAGAATGTGCTGATACCCAGCAAGGTGAGGCTGTTGCGAATGACCTCGATCAAGGCGGCGCCGATCACGCCGCCGAGCGCGGTGCCGCTGCCGCCCATCAGATTGGTGCCGCCGATGACCGTCGCGGCGATGACCGTGAGCTCTTTGCCCTCGCCCAGATTCTGGGTGACGCTGCCGAGCCAACCGGCCATCAGGATGCCGGCAATGCCGGCCATCAGCGCGCTGAAGACATAGACGCTGAGCTTCACCTGGTTGACCGAGACGCCGGTTAGGCGCGCCGCCTTCTCGTTGCCGCCGACGGCGAAGACATGGGCGCCCCAGCGCGTCCAGCGCAGCAGGAACCCGGTAATCAGGGTCAGCACGATCAGCACGATGACCGGATTGGGGATGCCGAGGGTCGATTTGCCGCCGAGCCACAGCACGGTCTCTCCGTAGGTGCCAAAATCATAGACACCTTTGTTGTCGGAGATGACCTGCCCCTGACTTCGGGCGATCGATAGCACGCCCAGCGTCACCACGAAGGACGGCATCTTCACATAGGCGACCATGACCCCGTTGAAGAGCCCGACGAGCAAGGCCACGCTCAACCCGGCGGCGACACTCACCGGCGCGGAATAGCCGGCGCCAAGGGCCATGCCGGTCATCATTGCCGAGAAGCCCATCACCGATCCCACCGACAGGTCGATGCCGCCGGTGATGATGACCGCCGTCATGCCCAGTGCCGCGATGGCGACGAAGGCGAAATTGCGCGTCACATTGAACAGGTTCTGTCCGGTCAGGAATTTGTCGGACCCCATCGCCACCAGGATGCAGGCCGCCACGGTGGCCAGGAACACCCAGAAGGTCTGCCGCGTCAGCAGATAGGCGAGGGGACCATGTGTGCGTTTGTTGATGACGTCTTCCAGCGCTGCGCTCATCGCGTCGCTCTCCTGCTGTTCGAATGCATTTGTCCGGCGTTCATGCCGTGGCGATGGCGCCGGTGATCAGGCCGGTGACTTCTTCCGGCGAGGTCTGCGCCGTCGGCTTGTCGGCCACCTTGCGTCCGCGGCGCAACACCATGATGCGGTCGGCGACGGCGAAGACGTCGGGCATGCGGTGGCTGATCAGCACGACCGCGACGCCCTGATCGCGCAGATGACGGATCAGGTTCAGCACTTCCGCCACCTGGCGCACGGAGATCGCCGCCGTCGGCTCGTCCATCAGCACGATCTTGGCGTCGGACAGCCGCGTGCGGGCGATCGCCACCGCCTGGCGCTGGCCGCCGGACATCTGCTTCACCAGGTCGCGCGGCCGCGTCTCCGATTTCAGCTCGGCGAACAGCTGCGCCGCGCGCTTGTACATGGCGCCATAGTCCAGCACGCGGAAAGGGCCGATGCCCTTGGTCAATTCCCGGCTCAGGAAAACATTCACACCGGCGGTCATGTTGTCGCATAGCGCCAGGTCCTGATAGACGATTTCGACGCCGTGATTGCGCGCATCCACCGGCCGGTGAAGCACCGCCTCCTTGCCGTTGATCGTCATCGTGCCGTGGGTCGGCGGAAAGTTGCCGGCGATGATCTTCACCAGCGTCGATTTGCCTGCGCCATTGTCGCCCATGAGCCCGAGCGTCTCGCCGGGCTGGAGCGACATCGACACGTCGCTCAATGCATGAATTGCGCCGAAATGCTTGGAGATTCCGGCGAGTTCCAACACCGCCATCCGAGCCTTACCTCCCTGAAAGCCCGAACTCGACGGTTATGAATCCACCGGTGGGCCGTTTCTTCTTACCTTGCCGGCGGAACGCCGAACTCGTGTCATTAGAGCAAAGCATCCGCCGCCGTCAATCGGCGGCTGCCGGCGCTGCGTGCCTATTTATCTGACAAATCATACAAATCGGCTTGACTTGCTTTGCGCGCCGCCATTAGCCTTTTGCACCGGGAACAGGCAGGCCCCTGCGGCGGAGCGGGATCGCAAGACGGACGACGGCAAGACTTGCCGCAATGCACCGTATCCCTCGCCATGGCGGAATGACTTGATAACCACGGAACACATCCGGACCTGCAACAGCAGGGCGGATTTCAACGACTTGCCAAACCTGGCAGTCATCCGGCGGCCAGCGCCGCCAAGAAAGGGAGGAGTAATGAAAAGAGCTTTAGGATTGTTGGCCGCGACCGCCTTCGCAGTTGCAGCGACGGCGGCGTCGGCCGAGGACAAGGTTCTGGCCATCGTGGTTAAGGGCCTGGACAATCCGTTCTTCGAGCAGATCCATCTGGGCTGCGAGAAGGCGAATGCCGAGTTGGCGGGGTCGGGCTACACCTGCCTGTATACCGGCCCGGCATCGAGCGCCGATGAAGCCGGCGAAGTGCAGATCGTCGACGACCTGATCACCAAGGGCGTCGCGGCGATCGCGATTTCGCCGTCGAACGCGCCGATGATGGCCAACCTGCTGAAGCAGCGCGCGCCGAACATGCCGATCATGACCATCGACGCCGACCTCGGCTCCGCTGATGCCGGCATGCGCAAGACCTATCTCGGCACCGACAACTACCTGATGGGCGTGAAGTTCGCCGAGCATCTGAGGAAATTCAAGCCGAACGGCGGCACGATCTGCCTGCAGCTCGGCAACGTGGCGGCGGATAACATCAATGCCCGCGCCGCCGGCACGCGCGACACGCTGGCCGGTGAGAAGGGCGTCGAGCGGTTGACGGGTCAGGGCGGCTGGACCGAAGTCGACGGTTGCCCGCTCTACACCAACGACCAGGCCGATCTCGCCAACCAGCAGATGGCCGATACCTTCCTGGCGAACCCGGATCTCGACGCCTTCGTGCTCGAAGGCGGCTGGGCCCAGTTCGCGCCCCAAGCCTATGCCCAGGTCACCGACCAGGTCATGGACAAGATGAAGAGCGGCAAGCTGATCATCGTTGCCGGCGACACGCTGCCGCCGCAGATCGATGCGCTGAAGGCCGGCCGCAGCCACGCCCAGGTCGGACAGCGGCCGTTCGAGATGGGCTACAAGGCGCCGTTCGTGATGCGCGACCTCGTGGAAGGCAAGACCGTGGAGCCGGTGCTCTATACCGGCCTCGACGAATGCACCCAGGAGAATGTGGATACCTGCATCGCCAAGTAAGCTGGCGGCAGTTTAGGACGGATGAAGGGGCCCCTCGCGGGCCCCTTCGTTTTTCAGACTACAGAGTTTTCAGGTTACAGGGGCGCGGCCGCCTCGGCGGTCAGCCAGTCGCGGAACGCCGCTACCCTGGCGCGCTTCACCGCCGATTCCGGGTAGACCAGGTAATAGGCGAATTTCCCGGGCACGCTGACGTTGAACGGCCGCACCAGGCGGCCGGCGGCTAGGTCGTTGGCCACCAGCGCGCTGCGGCCGAGCACGACGCCCTGGCCCTCGATCGCCGCCTGCATGGCCAGCATCCAGTCGTTGAACTGCGGCCCCTTGGCCCAGTCGATGTCGCGCACGCCCGCGGCCAGCAGCCACATGCGCCAATCCGGCTCCTCGCCCCGCTGCGACGACCAGTCGGTGTGCAGCAGCCGGTGCCAGCGCAGGTCGCCGGGCGTCTCCAGCGGATGCTCGCCCTTGAGCAGCTGCGGGCTGCAGACCGGCGACACCTCCACATCCATCAGCTGCTCCGACACCAGCCCGGGATAGCGGCCGGCGCCATAGCGGATCGCCACATCCACATTGTCGCGGCCGAAATCCACCAGCTGGGTCGACGCGTCCAGCCGCACCTCCAGATCCGGCCGCGCCTTGCGGAAGCCATCCAGCCGCGGCACCAGCCATTTGGCGGCGAAGGAGGGCGTGACGGAGACTGTGAGCAGGTTCTCCGGATTGCTGGCGCCCATGCTCTCCACGGCCTCGGCGAGCTGGTCGAAGGCCTCGCGCAGGCGCGGCAGGCTGAGCTGGGCTGCGTCGGTCAACAGCACGGCGCGGTTCTGCCGGCGGAAAAGCTGGATGCCGAGATACTCCTCCAGCGACCGCACCTGATGGCTGATGGCAGCCTGGGTGACATGCAGCTCATCGGCGGCCTTGGTGAAGCTGAGATGCCGGGCGGCGGCTTCGAAGGCCCGGAGGGCGTTCAGGGGCGGCAGGCGTCGATTCATCGTTTCGGATCAATAATTCTAATCGATGGGATGAGAACTGATCGTTTGTGGATTTGCATGAACATAGGCATTTTCATCATCAACAGCCACCGCAAACAGCGCCTCGACGATAAGATTTTCTGAGGAGGCGCTACCAAGGAGAGCCCGATGACCCGCGAATCTTCTCATGAATTTACCATCAGCCACTTTACCCAGACAGCCCATGATGAGCGTGCCGAAGCCCTGACCCGGTTCGGCTTCCTGGCCATCGCCGGCGCCGACCGCGCCGTCCGCGGCACCCTCTCGGCGGTGGTCTCGGGCGTCAGCAGCCTCGTCAGCCGCTGGAACGATTTCAGCGAGCGGCGCGCCACCTACCTGGCCCTGTCGAAGCTCGACGACCGCATGCTCAGGGATATCGGCCTGAGCCGGGCGGATGTCGAAGCCAGCCCCGCCCAGCTTGCGGCACGCGCGCAGGAGATAGCAGAAGCTGCACCCGTGCCGGCCCCGCGGCCGACCGCCACGCTCCATGAATTCAAACGCGCCGCCTGAAGTTTGAGTACCGCGTCCCCCTAGCCTCCCTGTTGCCGTTCGGACCGTTGGTTCCCTCACCAGCCGTCCGTCTCCCAGGCGCCGATCCCGGCGCCGACCCTGGCGCCCCTCCCGTCCCCCCGGGAGGGGCTTTTTTTGCGGCTGTGGGCGAAGCGCTGAAAAAATAGGCAATTGCCCTTCTGGGCGTCAGCCCTGTGGCAATTAATGCGCCGACGGGGTCGATGGCTTGGCTGTGGCGGGGCCGTCGCGTCGACCGGCCCGCAAATCGGTTTCGTCAGCTGGAACGGCGGAACGCTTTGGGCGCGCTTTAGAATCTTGCCGAATCCGCTGGTCCGCTTCAGCCGGATATGGCGCCGCCGCCGCGCGCGATTGCCGCAGCCGACCGGATGCAATCCGTTTGGCACGACTCTTGCAAATCATCCCATCGGTACGCCGCACAACGAAGTGTCAGCGCGTCCGCAGATGCCTGCGGCCGCGAACGGTCGAGGTCGCGGTGAAAAGCGCAAGTGAAGCGTGGAGGAGCGCGTAATGAAATTCATCATGGCTGTGATCAAGCCGTTCAAGCTGGACGAGGTGCGCGAGGCGCTTACCTCCATCGGCATCCAGGGAATAACGGTGACCGAGGCTAAAGGCTTTGGCCGGCAAAAGGGCCACACGGAAATCTATCGCGGCGCCGAGTACGCCGTGAACTTCGTGCCGAAAGTGAAACTGGAGGTCGCCGTGTCCAACGACATGGCCGACCGCGTCGTCGACACGATCCAATCCACGGCCGCCACCGGACGCATCGGCGACGGCAAGATCTTCGTGTTCGACATGATGCAAGCCGTGCGCATCCGCACCGGCGACCGCAACGAAGAAGCTCTCTAGGAGACAGGACAATGATAGCAAGACTCTCACGCATGGCGGCCGGAGGATCGGCCGCGCTGATGACCCTCCTCCTGGCGCTTCCGCTGCTGGCGCAGGAAGCAGCACCCGAGGTTCCGGTATCGACGCTGGATCGCGGCGATACCGCCTGGATGCTCACCTCAACGGCCCTGGTGCTGATGATGACCATCCCGGGCCTGGCGCTGTTCTATGGCGGCATGGTGCGGAAGATGAACGTGCTGGCCACGGCCATGCAGTCTTTCGCCATCTGCTGCCTGGTCACCATTCTGTGGATGGTGATCGGCTACAGCCTGGCTTTCACCGAAGGCGGCAGCCTCTTCGGCGGTTTCAGCCGCATTCTGCTGGGCGGCATGGAACCCGGCGGATCCCATCCGCTGGCGGCGAGCATTCCGGAATCGGTCTTCATGACCTTCCAGATGACCTTCGCCATCATCACCCCGGCGCTGATCGCCGGCGCCTTCGCCGACCGCATGAAATTCAGCGCCATGCTCTGGTTCATGGGGCTCTGGCTCGTGCTCGTCTATGCGCCGATCGCCCACATGGTTTGGGGCGGCGGCCTGCTGGGCAGCTGGGGCGTGCTCGACTATGCCGGCGGCACGGTGGTGCATATCAATGCCGGTGTCGCGGGTCTCGTCGCGGCCTTCGTGCTGGGCAAGCGCAAGGGCTATGGCAAGGTGCCGTTCCCGCCGCACAACCTGGTCTATAGCTTGATCGGCGCCTCGCTGCTGTGGGTGGGCTGGTTCGGCTTCAATGCCGGCTCGGCCGTCGCCGCCGATGCGCGCGCCGGCATGGCCATGGCGGTGACGCAGATCGCCACCGCCGCCGCGGCGCTGGCCTGGATGTTCACGGAGTGGCTGACCAAGGGCAAGCCCTCGGTGCTGGGCATCGTCTCCGGCGCGGTGGCGGGCCTTGTCGCCATCACCCCGGCCTCCGGCTTCGTGCTGCCGGGCGGGGCGCTGGTGATCGGCATCGCGGCGGGCGTCATCTGCTTCTTCGCCTCGACCGCCGTGAAGAACGCGCTCGGCTATGACGACTCCCTGGATGCCTTCGGCGTCCATGGCGTCGGCGGCATCGTCGGCGCGCTCCTGACCGGTGTCTTCGCCACCATGACCGTCACCGGTGCTGCCGATCCCGTCGGCATGCTCGATGGCAATGGCGCGCAGCTGTTCACCCAGCTCAAGGGCGTGGTGGTCACCATCGTCTATTGCGGCGTCGTCACCGCCATCATTCTGTACGTGATCAAGGCCGTGATCGGCCTGCGCGTATCGGAAGAAGAAGAGCGCGACGGACTGGATCTCAGCCTGCATGGCGAAGTCGTTCCCTAGCGGGGGACGGCCTCAAACGCTATTCGGTCTGCTGAGAAACTACCGGCCCCGGAGGCGAGTGCCCCTCCGGGGCCGGACCAATTCTGGCGGGGACGTTCCTACTCCGCGGCTTGCCGCGGCGCCGCCGGCGCGCGCCAGGCGGCCAGCAGTTCCGCCTCCCGCGCCTTGGCGCGGTCCAGATGGGCCTGCTTCACGTGGCCGTAGCCGCGGATCTGCTCGGGGATGCTGGCGATCTCGATCGCGAGTGCGTGGTTGTCGTGGTTCAGGCCGGCGAGCAGATCGTCGACAGTGCGCTCGTAGTCGGCGATCAGTTGCCGTTCCAGCTTCCGCTCGGCCGCGTAGCCGAAGATATCGAGGCGCGTGCCGCGCAGGCCCTTGCAGCTTCGCCAGCAGCGCGGAACGCCGTCAGCATCCACGGCCCGTAGGCGCGCTTCTTCAGATGGCCGCTGTCGGGATCGCTCTCGGCCAGCAGCGGCGGCGCCAGGTTGAATTCCAGCCGGTAGTCGCCCTCGAACTGCGCCGATCGATCTGCCTTCAGGAAGCTGCCGTCGGTATAGAGCCGCGCCACTTCATATTCGTCCTTGTAGGCGAGCAGCTTGAAGTAGTAGCGCGCCACCGCCTCGGCGAGGCCGTGCGGCCGGGCGCGCGCTCCTGCTTCGGCGCGGCGCCACGCGCTCCACCAGCGCCTTGTAGCGCGCCGGCATAGGCGGCGTTCTGATAGTCGGTCAGGAACGTCGACGCGCCGCGCCGACGATCTCGTCGAGCGTCGTCGCGATGCTGGTGGCTCGGCGGCGGCGGGTTCGCCGCGGCGACCGCCGCTTCGACGGCGCGCCGGTCATGGGCGGCGCGGCGGCCCCAGAGGAAGGCCTGCTTGTTGGACGTCGACGGCCGTGGCGTTCAGCTCGATCGCCCGCTCGATGCGCGGCCGCCGACACCGGCACCAGGCCCTTCTGATAGGCGTAGCCGAGCATGAACAGGTTGGTGGCGATGGAATCGCCGCAGCAGCGTGGTGGCGATATGGGTGCCGTCGATGAAGTCGGTGCGCGTCGCGCCCGGTCGCCTCGCTCGATCAGCCGCTCCAGCTCGGCCGCCGGGAACTTCAGGTCGGGCTTGCGCGTGAAATCGCCGGTGATCGGCTCGTGGGAATTGATGATCGACCAGCGTCTTGCCCTGCTGCATCTTGGCGAGGCCATCGAAGCTCGCCGCCGACCACCATGTCGCAGCCCAGCAGCAGCCGGGCGCTGCCGGCGGCGATGCGCACGGCATGGATGTCCTCCGGCCTCTCGGCGATGCGCATATGGGTGAACACCGCGCCGCCCTTCTGCGCGAGGCCGGTCATGTCGAGCGACGGTGCAGCCCTTGCCCTCGAGATGCGCCGCCATGCCCAGGAGCGCGCCGATCGTGACGACGCCGGTGCCGCCGACGCCGGTGATCAGGATGCCGTAGGGCTCGTCGAGCGCCGGCAGCGCCGGCTCCGGCAGCGCGGCGAATTCCGCCGTGCTCCGCGCGGCCTTGCGCTTCTTCAGCTTGCCGCCATGGACGGTGACGAAGCTCGGGCAGAAGCCCTTGAGGCAGGAGAAGTCCTTGTTGCAGGAGGACTGGTCGATCGCCCGCTTGCGGCCGAACTCGGTCTCGACGGGAACCACCGACAGGCAGTTCGACTGCACGCCGCAATCGCCGCAGCCTTCGCAGACCAGCTCGTTGATGACCACGCGCTTGTCGGGATCGGGCATCAGGCCGCGCTTGCGCCGCCGCCGCTTCTCGGCCGCGCAGGTCTGGTCGTAGATGATGACGGTGACGCCGGGGATCTCGCGGAAATCGCGCTGCACCCGGTCCAGGTCGTCGCGGTGATGCACCGTGGTGCCCGGCGGGAAGCACGCCGCCGGTCGGATACTTCTCCGGCTCGTCGCTGACGATGGCGATGCGCTTCACGCCCTCGGCGCGAGACCTGATGGGCCATCATCGGCACGTCGAGCGGCCCGTCCATCGGCTGGCCGCCGGTCATCGCCACGGCGTCGTTGTAGAGGATCTTGTAGGTGATGTTGACGCTGGCGGCGACGCAGGCGCGGATCGCCAGCAGGCCGGAATGGTAGTAGGTGCCGTCGCCGAGATTCTGGAACACATGGCCGGTCTTGCTGAACGGCGCCTGGCCGATCCAGGTGGCGCCTTCGCCGCCCATCTGGGTGAAGGTGTCGGTGCTGCGGTCCATCCACTGCACCATGTAGTGGCAGCCGATGCCGGCGAGCGCGCGGCTGCCCTCGGGCACCGGGTCGAGGTGTTGTGCGGACAGCCCGAGCAGAAATAGGGCATGCGCGGAGATCGGCGCCTTCTGCGCCGTCGAGCGCCTTTTCCTTCTCGTCGAGGAAGGCGAGACGCTGCTCGATATGCCGGACTGGTGTGGAAACGCGCGATGCGCTTGGCGATCACGCGGGCGATGCGCGCCGGCGTCAGCTCGTCGGCCGAGGGCAGGATCCAGTTGCGCTCCTCGTCGAACTTGCCGATGACCCGCGGCCGCACGTTCTCCTTCCAGTTGTAGAGCTGCTCCTTGAGCTGGTTCTCGATGAGGGCGCGCTTTTCCTCGACGACCAGGATCTCCTCGAGGCCCTCGGCGAACTGGCGCACGCCCTCGCGCTCCAGCGGCCAGATCATGCCGACCTTGTAGATGGAGAGGCCGATCTCGCGCGGCATAGGCCTCGTCGATGCCGAGATCGTCCAGCGCCTGCCGCACGTCGAGATAGGACTTGCCGGTGGTGACGATGCCGAAGCGCCGCTTCGGGCCGTCGATGACGATGCGGTTGAGCTTGTTGGCGCGGGCATAGGCGAGGGCGGCATAGGCTTGTATTTGTGCAGCCGCATCTCCTGCTCCAGCGGCGTGTCGGGCCAGCGGATGTTGCAGGCCGTCCGGCGGCATCTCGAAATCCGTCGGGCGTCACGATCTCGACCCGGCCGCGGATCGACATAGACCGAGGCCGAGCTGTCCATCGTCTCCGACGTCACCTTGAACGCCACCCAGCAGCCGGAATAGCGCGACATCGCCCAGCCATGCAGGCCGAGATCGAGGATTTCCTGCACGTCCGACGGGTTCAGGATCGGGATCATGGCGTCCATGAAGGCGTATTCGCTCTGGTGCGCCGTGGTGGAGGATTTGCAGGTATGGTCGTCGCCGGCCAGCGCCAGCACGCCGCCATGGGCGCGAGGTGCCCGCGAGGTTGCCGTGGCGCAGCACGTCGCCGGAGCGGTCGACGCCCGGCCCCTTGCCGTACCAGATGGCGAACACGCCGTCGTGCTTGTTGTCGCCGAACAGGCCGGTCTGCTGGCTGCCCCAGACGGCGGTCGCCGCCAGGTCCTCGTTCACGCCGGGCTGGAAATGGATCTGGTTGTTCGAGCAGGAACTTCCGCGCCCGCCACAGCGCCTGGTCGAAGCCGCCCAGCGGCGAGCCGCGATAGCCGGTGATGAAGCAGGCGGTGTCCAGCCCCGCCGCCTTGTCGCGCTGCCGCTGCATCATCGGCAGCCGCACCAGCGCCTGGGTGCCCGTCAGATAGACGCGGCCGGATTCGAGGGCGTATTTGTCGTCGAGCGTGACGGCGGCAAGGGCGGACATTAGGTGCCTCTGGCGTCCTAGCGCGGGCCCTGGCAGGCCCGAATCGTTGTGTCTTCAATAGAGTAGTGAAGGGCCTGCGAAGGCGCAATTAGGCTGGAGCGGGCTTGCGGCAATGGCAAGAGGCTTTCGGTTCGATGCCCGCGGCAATATCTGACATGTCCGGCTGTGCCTTGGAAAAGGCACGAAGTTGCGCGAACGGCGACGGCAGGACGCGGGGAAGGCGTTCACATTGCCGTGGGACCGCCGTTGCGTTGTTCTAAAAACGAGCGATGAGCCCCATTTTCAGGGCGTCGTCCGGCAAATCTTGGAGCATGTGGCGAAGATGACTGTGAAGCATGTTGCACTGCGAACAGTGATTGCGCTGTTCCTATCGGCGGCGCCGGCTTTCCTGGTTACGCCCATACGCGCCGCCACCCCGGAAACGCAACCCAGCCATGCGGCACTTTTCGACGAGGCCTGGCGCGTCACGCGGGACCGCTTCTTCGACCCGAGCATGGCCGGCCTCGATTGGCAGGCTGTTGGCGACAAGTACCGGCCGCAGGCGGAGGCGGCGACATCTTCAACCGAATTCGCCGCGGTCATCAACGCCATGCTGGCGGAGCTTGGCGCCTCCCATATGGGCTATTTCACGCCCGCCGATCCCGCCTACTACCAGCTCGCGGATATTTTCGGCGGCACCGAGCGGGACGATGCCAAGCCGTTCTTTGACGGCGACAAGGTCCGCTATCCCGGCATCGGCATCTTCACGCGGGAGATCGACGGCCGGACCTTCGTGTCCGGTGTGATGGACGGGCTGCCCGCCGCGAAAGCCGGCCTCCGCACCGGCGACGAGATCGTCGGCGTCGAGGGCGGCCCGTTCGAGCCGGTCGCCTCTTTCGCCGGCAAGGCCGGGCAGCCGGTGAACCTGATCATCCGCCGCAACGCCGGCTCCTCGCCCCGTCCGCTGACGGTGACGCCGGAATCGATCCAGCCGAACGAGGCTTTCCTCGACGCGATGCGCGATAGCGCGAGGATCATCGAGTCCGGCGGGCTCAAGATCGGCTATGTGCATGTCTGGTGCTATGCCGGGCGGCAGTATCAAAACTTGCTGGAGGAGCTGGTGTCCGAAGGCGTGCTGAAGGACGCGGATGCGCTGATCTGGGATCTGCGCGACGGCTGGGGCGGGGCGCAGCCGGACTATCTCGACATCTTCGCACCGGGACCCACCATGACCATGGAAGGCCGCCGCGACAATGACGACCACATCTTCAACGCCAAATGGCGCCGGCCGGCCATGGCCCTGGTCAATGGCGGCACCCGCAGCGGCAAGGAGATGCTGACCTATGGCTTCAAGAAATACGGCTATGGCGAAGTGGTCGGCACGCGGACCGCGGGCGCGCTGCTGGCCGGGCGCACCTTCTACCTCAGCGACGGCAGCCTGATATTGATCGCCGTTGCCGATGTCGCCGTCGATGGCGAGCGGCTGGAGGGCAAGGGTGTCGACCCGACGATCGAAGTGCCCGTTCGACCTGCGCTACGCCGCCGGCGCCGATCCGCAGCTCGACCGCGCCGTCGAGGTGTTGACGCAGAAGTTGAGCCAGTAGGCTGCTTCAGCCGCCGATCTGGTAGCATGCGGTCTCATGGAGAGGCCCGCTTTCGATACCATCCTTCATGTCGAGGCCATGGCTGATAGGTGCGATGACGGCAGCTCGGTTCATCGACCGAGTTCGCACCAGCAGTTCCATAGCGGGCGATCACATAGGAGATATCCATTTCGGCAAAGTCAGGCACCTCGGCCGGCGATGGTCTGAAATAGACACAGCCGATGACCAGGCCCCGTACTTCCCATAGTCCCTGAAGGTTTGCGGGTCCCAGTCGTTTCCCGTCGCAGATGTAGCCCTCAGCCGGCTCGGTGATAGCATCCACAGGCGGAAGCTTGACGGGTCTCGGGCCAGCCTTTCTCGATCGTTGCCTTCACTTTTGCTCGATAGTCTGCGGGAAACTTTCCGCGATGTCCCTCGTACAGTGATTTGTCGTCAGCGCAAGCTGTGCAACACTAGAGCGAGGCCAACGAGAGCGATCCCGGCGGCAAGCACGCTTCGGTGGCGATTTAGGAACCTCCCCTGGGTGACGGGCTTTGGCAATCGACACCCTATGGGCCAAGAGATACGCCGCAGTCAGGTACGTCCAACGGATAACAGCCCGGGATCACAGGAATAGCAATAGGCGGGGCCCGCGGCGGGCCGCGTCAGATCGGCAGTCGACGATGTCGCCCTTCATCGGGCTGCCTGATGTCGTATTTTTGCCGCAGTTTCGTCCTCCATTGCCGGCGTCGCGGGGGCGCGACGGCTGGCCATTGGAGGTGTCGCTTGATTTCACGCCCGACAGTTTTCCTTTTTTTCGCGCTGATGATCGCGCTCGCGCCGGCCGCAAATGCGGCGGGCGAGGCGGACGCGGTGCGCCAGTCCTTCCATGCCCTGAAAGCGGCTCTGCTGCAGAACCGGGGTGACGAGGCGGCGCGGCTGGTGTCGCGCTCGACCCTGGTCCTGTCCGACAAGGCCAGGGATCTCGCGCTCTATGGATCGAAGGCGGAACTGGAGGCCCAGCCGACGGCGATGCTGGCGGCGGTGCTCAGCTTGAGGCAGAGCATCGGGCCGCAGAAGCTGCAATCGATGCCCGCCCGCGACCTGGTCGCCTATGTGGTGGACACCGATCTGACCCGCGATGGGCCGGTCGCCGGGATCGATCTCGGCGGCGTGCGCGTCGACAGGCAAGCGGCGGCGGCCGATGTCCTGTCTGACGGGTCGTTTCCGGTTTCCCAGCTGCAATTCTCGAAGGAGGAAGGGTTGTGGAAACTCGATCTCACCGACATTGCCTATGGCAGCACCGCGATCGATCGCCTGGCGCAGATGATGTCGCCGGGTAGTCCGGGCGGGCAGCGCGCGCTGCGCAACGAGTTGGTCCTGGCGATGATCGCCGCCAACGCCGGAACCGGCGTCGACGGTTCCCTCTGGCAACCGCCGCTGCGGCGGCCCTAGGACGCATCACAAATCCTCGTTGACCGCGGGAGGCCTTTCCCGCGACCCTGACAGCCAAGCAAGAAAGTCAGGGGAGGTCGTTCCATGTCAGCAGCCAAGGCCGCTGCCGCCAAGCCACCGATCACCATGTTCGGCCCGGATTTTCCCTTCGCCTATGACAATTGGGTGAAGCACCCGGCGGGGCTGGGGAAGGTGCCGGCGGAGCGCCACGGCACGGAAGTGGCCGTCATCGGCGCCGGCATCGCCGGGCTGCTGAGCGCCTTCGAGCTGATGAAGATGGGACTGAAGCCGGTGGTCTACGAGGCCGGACGGCTGGGCGGCCGGCTGCGGTCGGTGCCGTTCGAGGGCGCGGAGGGCGTGATCGCCGAGTTGGGCGCCATGCGCTTTCCCGTCTCCTCCACCACCTTCTACCACTATCTCGCCATGGCCGGTCTGGAGACCAAGCCGTTCCCCAATCCGCTGTCGCCGGCCACGCCCTCCACCGTCATCGACCTCGAGGGCGAGCCGATCTATGTGGAGAAGCCCGAGGACCTGCCGCGCATCTTCAAGGAGGTGGAGGCGGCCTGGAACGAGGCGCTGGAACATGGCGCGCAGTTCTCCGCCATGCAGGACGCCATGCGCCGGCGCGACGTGGCCAAGGTCAAGGCGATCTGGAATTCCCTGATCCCGATCTGGGACGAGCGCAGCTTCTACGGCTTCATCGCCACGTCGGATGCCTTCGCGCGACGCAGCTACCGCCACCGGGAGATCTTCGGCCAGGTGGGCTTCGGCACCGGCGGCTGGGACACGGATTTCCCCAACTCCATGCTGGAGATCCTGCGGGTGGTCTATACCGACCAGGACAGCCACCAGCGGCTGGTGGTGGGCGGCGTGGAGCAGCTGCCGCGCCGGCTGTGGAAGATGGCGCCGGATCATGCGGTGCATTGGCCGTCGGGCACCTCGCTGGATGCGCTCCATGGCGGCGGCCCGCGGCCGGGCGTCGCCCGCATCGCCCGCGACGACGATGACGGCAAGTTCCTGATCACCGACCGCTGGGGCGACACCCGCCGCTTTGACGCGGTGGTGTGCACTTGCCAGACCTGGCTGATGTCGACGACCATCGAGACAGAAGAGCGCCTCTTTCCGCAAAAGCTCTGGATGGCCATGGACCGCACCCACTACATGCAGTCCTCCAAGACCTTCGTCATGGTGGACCGGCCGTTCTGGAACTCGCGCGACGCCAAGACCGGCCGCTATGTCATGAGCCAGACCCTGAGCGACCGGCTGACCCGCGGCACCTATCTGTTCGACAACGGTCCGGACAAGCCGGCGGTGATCTGCCTGTCCTACACCTGGATGGGCGACGCGCTGAAGGTGCTGCCCTTCGGCAAGGAGAAGCGCGTGAAGCTGATGCTGGACGCGCTGCAGAAGGTCTATCCCAGGCTGGACATCGCCAAGCATATCATCGGCGATCCCATCACCGTCTCCTGGGAGGCCGACCCGGATTCCCTCGGCGCCTTCAAGGGCAATCTGCCGGGGCACTACCGCTATCAGCGGCGCATGTTCTGTCATTTCAAGGAACAGAAGGATTTGCCGCCGGCGCAGCGCGGCCTCTTCTTGGCGGGCGATGATATCTCCTGGACAGCCGCCTGGGTCGAAGGCGCGGTGCAGAGCGCACTCAACGCCGTCTGGGGCGTGGTGGATTTTCTCGGCGGCAAGGCGCCGAAGGAAAATCCGGGACCCGGCGATCTCTATGACGAAATTCAGCCGCTGGCGTTGCCGGATTAGCTTGCTTCCTGTCTCGCGCAACCTACGTTCAGGAAACCCCGCGCTGGGCCGATAGGACGGCGCTGCGCTTACCGCATGGTTACTTGGAGTGGGACGGGATACATGGACAGCAGCGCGACGATCGCAGCGGGTACCGTAACGGCAACGCTGAATTATCTCACGCCATCGCCGGAACGGCCTTACGTCTACATGTACGATCCGCCGCCGGGCGTGCCGCAGCGGCTGGGCGACTATCGCGGCCACGTCGTGGCGATCGGCGACGCGCGGCCGCTGGTGGACCGCCTGTCCCTCGACCGGCAAGGTTTCATTCTGCGAAAGCAAATTACCGCTGTCCGCGACTTCTACGATCAGGCCGAAATTCGGGCGGTCTATTATCCGGAGATGGAACGTCTCGTGCGCGATCTCACGGGTGCGTCCCGCGCCCTGATGTTCGATCACACGCTGCGCAGCGCGCAGGCGAACGCCGGCGGCGATCTGCGAGAGCCGGTCCGGGCGGTTCACAACGACTACACCTTCGGTTCCGGTCCGCAGCGCTTGCGGGATCTGCTGCCGGCCGAGGCGCCGAAGGCCAAGCACTTCGCCATCTACAATGTCTGGCGGCCGATCAAGGGAACGGTGTTCGACACGCCACTCGCGCTCTGCGATGCGCGCACGATTGCGGCCGGCGATCTGATCGCGACGGAAATGCGCTATCGCGACCGGATCGGCGAGACCTTCGCGCTGGCCTTCAACCCCGATCATCGCTGGTACTATGCGCCGCGGATGCAGCGCGACGAGATCTTCCTGTTCAAATGCTTCAACTCCGCCCCGAACGGCGGACCGCCCTTCACCGCGCACACCGCCTTCGACGATCCGACATCGCCGCCGGGCTGCGCCACGCGAGAGCATCGAGGCGCGGATCCTGGTATTATAGCCGAGCGCTCGCCAGCTGCCCAGGCCGCGAAGATAGTCTTGACGGAGGAGATCCAATGCCGCTTATTTAATCGCCGATGTGAATGTCGAGAACGCCGACATCTACGCCGATATCGCCGACAGGTGCTGCCTCTGATCTCGCCATGGCGGAAGTTCATCGTCGGGCGGTCCCCATGAAACTCCGGAACGATTGGCGCCCTTCGCGCCTCGTCATCATCGATTCCAGCATGGCCGGCCAAGCAGTAGTACGGCGCGGAGTACAGGAACTGATCGCTCCGCCAGAATGCCTCGAGCGGCTCGCTGGTGGCGGTGAGCGCGCTTGCCGGAAAGCGGCGGGTTTCTCCGCCGCCTTGAGTGTCTCATTGAAACCTTCCGTAAGGGTTACGGCCCCGGCCAGCTGGTCAGGGCGTCGCGCTTGGCCTTGCGCTTTTCGTCGCCGCTCAGCTTGAAGTCGTTGTTGTAGGGGGTGGACTCGAAGGAGCCGTAGGTGGGGTTGGCGATGACGATCCATTCCTTGCCCCAATGAGCCGCGTTCGTTTCGAAGACCTGCAGGCGTTCGGCCTCGGTGCCCTTATAGTCGTCGGTGAAATCGCTGAAATTGTCGCCGATGTTCAGCAGCACGCGATAATTGGCCGCGACATAGGCGCGGCGCGTGCTCTTGGCCGATTTCCACTCCTCCTTCTCGCCCTTCACCAGGATGGTGTCCATCTTGTCATCGAGCGGGAAGCCGTACTTCGCCAGGTTCTCCCGCGTCGCCGCCTCTTCCTCCACCACGCGGTTGGTGATGTAGAAAACCTTCACGCCCTTCTTGGCGGCGTACTGCGTGAACTCCAGGGCGCCCGGAACCGGCCGGGATGTCTGCGAGTTGACGAAGCTGGTCCAGGTCTTGGGGTCGAACTCCGTACCGGCCGTCACGTTCCAGGCCTGGTAGTCGGAATTGTCCAGCACGGTCTCATCCACGTCGAGAACGACCGCCGGCGGCAGGTTCCGGTAACCCGAGGTCTGCTCCGCCGGCACGCCGGTCCATTTACGGTTGGCCAGCGCCTGGTCCAGGCGGATCATCGCCAGTTTGTACGCAGTCCACGCGTTGCCCTTGAACTCCACCGAACGCTGGGTCCATAGCACCGCGTTCAGATTGTCATTGGCGGGAACGGCGGCCATCGCCTGTTCCTGCGCTTCCTCGTCCTTCGAGGCACAGGCGCGCAAGGCCGAGCGCCAGGCCGAAAGCCAGGAGCAGCGCCATCGGGCGCCGCGTCTTTCGGTTGAATGCAAACTCTGGGGTCATTTCTCTCCTCCTTGTCACAGTCTGTCCGACAAACTGATTGTGTAATTTTGATGACGAAATAGGTCGAAACGTTTCGCTGTCTCGCTGGACTGCAATGATGGTGTGGCGGACGCACAACCTAGCACAACGATTTTCTGCCAGACCAATCTTTGGAATGGTTGATACTGCAGTGCAGTGCAGGTTTTGCACGCCGCATACAACTACACAATTGCATCGCGTGCCGATGGGGCGTTAAATATATACGGCGCGTACTGCGCGCGAAATTCAAAAAATCGTTCATCTGAGAGGAGGCAACAATGAGGACCGGATCGCCACATCTTCCCGGCTTTCCTGCTTGGTCTCGCCGCGGCTCTCGTACCGGCGTGGGGCTACCGCAGACAATATGGAAAAGCTCGGCCAGTTCAAAACCACCGGTACTTCGATGGACATGGAGATGATCCCCCAGGAAGGCAGCTATGCCGACGGCCTGAAGGCAAATCTCGAACGCATCAAGATGCCGCCGGGATTCAAGATCGGACTTTACGCCGTGGTGCCCGATGCCCGCCACATGGCCATCGGGCCGTCGACCGGCATGGTGTTCGTCGGCACCCGCAAGACCAAGGTCTGGGCGGTTACCGACCGCAACAAGGACCGGGTGGCCGATGAGGTGAAGGTGTTCGCGCCTTCGGTTGAGTTCGTCCTGCCGAACGGCGTCTGCTTCACCAAGGACGGCTTCCTCTATGTCGTCGAGCAGAACCGCGTGCTGCTGTTCCCGGCGGCCGAGTTCTTCTATGAGGGGCCGGACGTGGTGGCAGTGCCGGTGGTCGAGCAGGGCAAGCTGATCCCGGTGGAAGAAGAGTTCTACAATCATACCGCCCGTGTCTGCGACATCGGGCCGGACAACAAGCTCTACGTCTCGCTGGGCCAGCCCTTCAACGTGCCGCCGCCGGAGAAGGCGGACCTCTACAACGAATGGGGTATCGGCGGCATCATCCGCATGGATCGCGACGGCAAGAACCGCGAAGTCTTCGCCCGCGGCATCCGCAATTCGGTCGGTCAGGATTTCAACCCGGCCAATGGCGACCTCTGGTTCGACGACAATCAGGTCGACGGCATGGGCGACGACATTCCGCCGGGCGAGCTGAACCGCATCACCGCGGCCGGCCAGCATTTCGGCTTCCCCTGGTATGGTGGCGGCAAGATCCGTACGGAGGAGTACAAGAACTCCGAACCGCCAGCCGATGCCGTGTTCCCGCAGATCGAAGCAGATCGGCCCATGCGGCCGATCTCGGCATGATGTTCTATACCGGCAAGATGTTTCCGAAATCGTATCGCGGCGGCATCTTCAGCGCCCAGCACGGGTCCTGGAACCGCACCACGCCGGTGGGCGCGCGGGTCATGTTCACCAGCCTGAACGAGGACGGCACGGCGGCGGAGAGCAAGCCCTTTGCCGAGGGCTGGCTCGACCAGAATCCACCGGCGAGTATCTCGGCCGTCCGGTGGATGTGGCCCAGCTTCCCGACGGATCGATCCTGGTGTCCGACGATACGGCAGGCGCGATCTATCGCATCTGGTACCAGGCGCCGTAAGGCGCGGGTCATCGGCGCCCGGAAGGCTCTACCGGGCGCCGATTTTCTTGTGCAAAGGGGAATCGCGATGCCCATTCAGCGCCGCAAGCACCAATCTCCAGGCCGGGCGCTGGCTTTCCTGTTGGCATTTGGCGTTGCGGCTGCCGGGACGCATCCCTGCGCCCAGGCCGCCGACGCCGCCGCCGGCAAGGAGAAGGCCAAGAAATGCCAGACCTGCCATGGCATCGACGGCGCCGCGAAACAGCCCCATGTGCCGAACATCGGCGGCGAGAGCGATATCTATCTGATCAAGCAGCTGAAGGCCTTCCGCTCCGGCGAACGCCAGGACCCGCAGATGTCCATCATGGCCAAGCCGCTGACCGACGAGGATATCGCCGATCTGGCCGCCTGGTACTCCAGCATCAAATTCACCGTCACCATGCCGGAGTAGCCTGACGGCATCGCCTCCCGCGGCTCTGTCCTTGAACCGCCGCCGATATCCGGCGACAAATTGCCATGGCCATTCTGCTCACCGGCGCCGCCGGCTTCATCGGCTATCACACCGCCCTTCGCCTGCTGGATCGCGGGGAGGAGGTCATCGGCGTCGACAACCTCAATGATTACTACGATCCGCGCCTGAAGGAAGCGCGGCTGGCGCAGCTCCGGAAGCGCAACAACTTCTCTTTCCATCGTGCAGACATATCCGACCGGGCGGCTATGGGGGCGATCGCCGCGGCAGCGCCCGATGTGGATCAGATCATCCATCTCGCCGCCCAGGCCGGCGTCCGCTATTCCCTGATCAATCCCCAGGCCTATGTCGACAGCAATGTCACCGGGCAGCTGGTCATGCTGGAGCTGGCGCGCAAGTTGAACCGGCTCCGGCATTTCGTCTATGCCAGCTCGTCATCGGTCTATGGCGCCAACACGAAACTGCCGTTCTCGGCCGACGATCCCGTCGACAAGCCGGTCTCGCTCTACGCCGCCACGAAACGCGCGGGCGAGCTGTTGAGCCTGAGCCACAGCCGGCTCTATCGCCTGCCGGCGACAGGGTTGCGGTTCTTCACCGTCTATGGTCCCTGGGGCCGGCCGGACATGTCGCTGTTCATCTTCACCAAGGCGATCCTGGCCGGTGACCCGATCCGGGTGTTCAACAATGGCGAGATGAAGCGCGACTTCACTTATATCGACGACATCGCCGACGGAGTCGTCGCAGCGCTCGATCATCCGCCCGAGGTCACGCCTGATGGCGAACCGCCGCACCGGCTGTACAATCTCGGCAACCACCGCTGCGAGCCGCTGATGCGATTCATCGAGGTGATCGAGAAGAACTGCGGCAAGAAGGCGAAGCTGGACATGCAGCCGATGCAGCCCGGCGATGTGCGGGAGACTTTCGCCGATATCGCGAGTTCGACACGGGATCTGGGATTCAGCCCGAAGACTTCAATCGACGAGGGCGTGCCGCGCTTCGTCGCCTGGTACCGGGACTATCACGGCGTTTAGCGCATTGGGTTTAGCAGAGCGCCTCGATCAGGGCGCGAAAGTCCGAACTCGCCGTCGGTAGCGATATAAACCAGGGCGCCGTTGGCCAGCAGCATGACGACGAAGGCGGTCAGCAGGATCGCCAGCACATGCCAGCCCGTAAGCGGCTTCCCCGCGCCGGCAGATGGTATGTCGCTATCTCTGAGGGCCATGGAAATACGTCCCGTAGCTGTTGATTTCGCCGTTGTTGACTTCTGACACGATAAAGCTCACAGGCACTGAGGATTCTGTGTCTGCACCTGGAGCAGTGCGGACAAAGACGCGGAAGCTGCCGACACTATCGCCCTTGACCGGCAGCTTCGGAATATCGCCATCGCTCTCATGGCCGACGACGCTGAGAGCGGCGCCGTGCAGGCCTTCCAGGCTGAGGGCAAAGCTACGGTCCTGGCGCGTCTTGTTGATGATCTTGACCGTGTAGCCGTTCTGGATCCCGCCATTGCTGAGCTGCACGAACAGCGGCGCGCGATCCGGCTGCACCGTTACTTCCAAGCCGCCTCGCAGCATCAGGGACGTCAGCATGGCCGTTACGCCCGCGAGTAGTATGGCGACATAGATGAAAGTCCGGGGCCGGAGCAGATGCAGGCTCTCCGGCTCGCCGCGGGTCCGGCAAGCCTGGTTCGACAGCGAGTCGTAGGTGATGAGCTCCTTCGGCCAGTTCATCTTCTCCATGACGCTGTTGCAGGCGTCGATGCAGAGGCCGCAGCCGATGCAGTCGAGTTGCTGGCCGCTGCGGATATCGATGCCCGTGGGGCAAACGCGCACGCACAGCCCGCAATCGATGCAATGGCCGCGGCCTTCGGGCGAGGAACCGGCCTTGGCCTTGCCCCGGGGTTCGCCGCGCCAGGCTTCGTAGGTCACGAGCATCGTGTGCTCGTCGAACATCGCCGCCTGGAAGCGCGGCCAGGGGCACATATAGATGCAGACCTGTTCTCGCGCCCAGCCCGCCAGGACATAGGTCGTGGCGGTGAACAGCGCCGTGAAACCGTAGACCGTGGAACTTGCCTGGCCGGTAAGGATGTTGCGCACCACCGTCGGCGCGTCGTTGAAATACATGATCCAGGCGCCGCCGGTGGCGAAGGCAATCAGCAGCCAGGCGCCATGCTTCATCGCTTTCTTGGCGACCTTCGCGCCGCTGAGCGGCGATTGATCGAGCTTGATGCGTTTGTTGCGGTCGCCCTCGATGGCGCGCTCTACCCACATGAAGAGGTCGGTCCAAACGGTCTGCGGACAGCTGAAGCCGCACCACACCCGGCCGAACAGGGACGTCACGAGGAACAGCGAGATCGCCGCCAGGATCAGCACGGCCGCGAGGTAGTAGATCTCCTGCGGCCATATCTCGACCCAGAAGAAATAGATGCGTCGGCCCGGCATATCGACCAGCACGGCCTGGTCGGGTGCACCCGGTCCGCGGTCCCAGCGCAGCCAGGGTGTGACGTAGTAGATTGTCAGCAGCAGGCCAAGCACCGCCCATTTGAAGCGGCGGAAAAAGCCGGCGATGCGCTGGGGATAGACCTTGACCCGGTCCGCATAGAGCGGCCCCTCGACATGGGTATAGACCTCCTCCAGCGCGCCGCTTTCGCCGTTGGTCAGGATGTTGTCCACGTCCGGCCCGATCTCCGGCTACTGGCCGCCGCCCAGGGAATGCACATAGACGGTCAGCATCTTCACCGTATTGTCGTCCAGCTTACCCTCCCAGGTCGGCATGACGCCCTGCTTGGGCGCCGTTATCTGCGCGATGATCTGCTCCCGGCTGCCGCCATGGAGCCAGATATGATCGGTCAGGTTTGGCGCGCCCAGGTCGAGCATCCCCTTGCCTTCCTCGCCGTGGCAGGCGGCGCATTGCTCGGCGTACAGCGCCTTGCCGCGCGTCGCCGCCGCGGCATCCGATTGGCCGCCCGAGAGGGTCACCACATAGTCGGCGGTATCGGCGATCTGCTCCGGCGTCATCATGGCATCGGCGCCGAAGCGCGGCATCTCCGACAGCCTTGTGGATTCATGGGTGCTGCGGATGCCGTAGCGGATGGTCTGCTCGATAGCAGCGAGATCGCCGCCCCAGATCCAGTCGTCATCGGCCAGCACCGGATAGCCCGGCGCCCCCTGGCCGCCGGCGCCATGGCAGGGCTGGCAGTTCACCGCGAAGATCGCCCGCCCGCCGGCCATGGAGTAGTTGAGCAGGTCGGGATTCGCCGCGATCTGATCGACCGGCAAGCCCTTGAAGCTGATCGGTCCAGCTCTGCCGAGCGGCCGCTTCCGCCAGCATATCCTTGTTGAACTCGGCGCGGGTGGAGTAGCCGAACAGGCCGGCCGTGTAGCTGCTCAGGCTTGGCCAGGCCGGATAGACGATCCAATAGCCGATCGCCCAGACGATGGTGGCATAGAGCACATAGAGCCACCAGCTGGGCAGCGGCGTATTCAGCTCCTTGATGCCGTCCCATTCATGGCCGGTGGTCTGGCGGCCGGTGACCTTGTCATGTTCTTGTGCGGCACTCATCACCGGACCCCTTTTGTATTGTCATTGAGGCTGTCGTCGCGCAGCGCCATGTCGGCATAGGATTCCAGCTTGCGGCGATGGCTCGGCCACAATGTCCAGACCATCAGGACGATGAAGGCGATGACCGACAGCACCATCCAGATGACGAAGAGATCGGAATGAAGTTCGGGACTGATCATGACGGCCTCCTCACCGCAGCGCCTTGGTTTCGTCGTAGGTGGAGAAATCCGCCAGCGTGCCCAGCACCTGGAGGTAGGCCACCAGCGCATCCATCTCCGTCAGCTCGGCGGCATCGCCGTCGAAATTCGCCACCACTGCCTTCGGATAGCGCGTCAATAGGGCGGCGTTGTCGGCGTCGGGATCGGCCTGGCTCTTGAGATCGCCGAGGGCGGATTTGACCATGGCATCGTCATAGGGCACGCCGACGATGCGCAGGGTGCGCAGATGGTCGGCGACGTCGTCGAAGTTCAGCGCCCGCGCGGCGAGGAAGGGATAGCGCGGCATGACGGAGCCGGGCACGACGCCCTGAGGGTAGATCAGATGCTCCACTTGCCATTCGTTGGAGTATTTGCCGCCGACCCGCGCCAGATCGGGGCCGGTGCGCTTCGAGCCCCATTGGAACGGGTGATCGTAGCGGCTCTCAGCGGCCAGGCTGTAATGGCCGTAGCGATCCACCTCATCGCGGAACGGCCGCACCTGCTGGCTGTGGCAATTGTAGCAGCCTTCGCGGATGTAGATGTTGCGGCCGGCCAGCTCCAGCGGCGAGTACGGCCTGATGCCGTCCACCTTCTCGATGGTGCTGTCCATCGTCGCCAGCGGGACCATCTGCACGATGCCGCCGATGGAGACGGTGATCAGGATGCCCACCAGCAGCAGCAGCGAGTGCTTCTCGAAGAGTTCGTGACGGAATGCCATGGGATCACTCCTTACTCAGCTGCCGCGCGCGCGGCGGAGTGGCGCAGCGCCGCCTGTGCCGGCTCGTCGGCCAGATCGCCGCGCGCCGTGCGCCAGAGGTTGTAGACCATGATCAGCGCGCCGGTGAGGAACAGCAGGCCGCCAAGCGCACGGATCACGTAGTAGGGGAACATCCTCTCGACCGTCTCGATGAAGGAGTATTGCAGGAAGCCGAGATCGTCATAGGTGCGCCACATCAGGCCCTGCATGATGCCGGACACCCACATCGCCGTGATGTAGAGAACGATGCCGATCGTGGCGATCCAGAAGTGATAGTTCACCAGCCGCAGGCTGTAGAGCCGCTCGCGCTTCCACAGCTTCGGCACGAGATCGTAGAGCGCGCCGAAGGACACGAAGGCGACCCAGCCGAGCGCACCGGAATGCACATGGCCGATGGTCCAGTCCGTGTAATGGCTGAGGGAGTTTACGGAGCGGATCGACATCACCGGGCCCTCGAAGGTCGACATGCCGTAGAAGGCAACCGACGTCACGAGCATGCGCAGCACCGGGTCGGTGCGCAGCTTATCCCAGGCGCCCGACAGGGTCATGATGCCGTTGATCATGCCGCCCCAGGAGGGCATCCACAGGATGATCGAGAAGGTCATGCCCAGCGTCTGCGCCCAGTCGGGCAGGGCGGTGTAGTGCAGATGATGCGGGCCGGCCCAGATATAGAGGAAGATCAGCGACCAGAAATGCACGATGGACAGGCGGTAGGAATAGACCGGCCGCCCCGCGCGCTTGGGAATGAAATAGTACATGATGCCGAGGAAGCCGGCGGTCAGGAAGAAGCCGACGGCGTTGTGGCCATACCACCATTGCAGCATCGCGTCCTGCACGCCCGCCAGCATCGAATAGCTCTTGGCGCCGAAGAACGAGACCGGCACCGCCAGACCGTTGCCGATATGCAGCATGGCGACCGTGACGATGAAGGCGAGATAGAACCAGTTGGCGACATAGATGTGGGATTCCTTGCGCTTCATCAGCGTGCCCAGGAACACCACGAGATAGACGACCCAGACGATGGTCAGCCAGAGATCCACATACCATTCCGGCTCGGCATATTCCTTGCTCTGGGTAATGCCCAGGACATAGCCGGAAGCGGCAAGCACAATGAAAAGCTGGTAGCCCCAGAACAGGAAATCGGCGAGCGCCCGGCCACCGAACAGCGAGGCACGGCAGGTGCGCTGCACGACATAGAGCGAAGTCATCAGCAGGGCATTGCCGCCGAAGGCGAAGATCGCCGCCGAGGTATGCACCGGACGCAACCGTCCGAAAGTGGTCCATTCCAGCCCCAGATTAAGCGCCGGGAATGCCAGCTGCAGGGCGATGAAGACGCCGGCGAGAAAGGCGACCACACCCCAGAATGCCGTGGCGATGGCGAACTTGCGCACGACCTCTTCGTTATAGCCTGCGATATCCGCGCCTAGATCGCGGTTCAATGTTGTGGCTGTCACCGGGACCCCCTCCTGGATTGAATTCGGTTGTTCAAGCTGTTTTCGCCGTCCGCGGCGCGGATCTGTCTTCAGCGGGCTTGCGGTCGTAGCTCTGCTTGATTGCGGCAAAGACATAGAAGATCGCGAAGGCGGCGATCGCGAAGCCAAAGAGATAGATGCCGTTGTCTTTCGCGTTGGCGGCGAGGAAGAGCCCGATCACCCCCAGCAGGCTGACAACGCCGCCGACGATCCATTTTCCGGTGTTCGCCATGATGTCCTCAACTTTCCCCTGTCTTATCTTTATTCCGTGCCGACGAGATCGCGATAGGCATGCCAGGAGGCGTGGCCGATCAGCGGCAGTGTCACCGCCAGCCCGACATAGAAGGTGACAAGTCCTGCCGCCGTGAACAGCACGATGAGCGCACCCCAGCCGATCAGCACGCGCCAGTTCTTGGTCACCGCGGCGACGCTGGTGACGATAGCGCGCAGCACGCCGGCATCCCGCTCCAGCAGCAGCGGCAAGGCGACGGCGCTGATGGCAAAGACGACCACGGCCAGCGCGCCGCCGGTGAGCGTTCCCACGATCAGAAACGGAATGCCGTCGGTGGTGAAGAACAGCGTATTGATCAGGAATTCCCAGGAGGGCGGCCGGCCGCCGAAGAACAGCGCGAAGATCAGGAAGGCGATACGGATCCAGGCCAGCAGGAACAGCATCAGCACCAGCCCCATCACGGCAATGGATCCGGCATTTGCGCGCCAGGCCATGATGGCGTCGCGCAGCGTTGGCGGCTGCCCGCGTTCCAGCCGGCGGCTGACTTCATAAAGCCCTATGCAGACTACGGGTCCCAGGAACATGAATCCGGCCGCCAATGGCATCACGAGATAGAAAACGTCGGCGATCCAAAGGCCGAGGGTGAGCAGGAAGCTGACGATGACGAATCCGGCGCCATAGAACAGGCTGACCGGCCAGGCGCGGCACAAATCGCGCCACCCCTTGGATAGCCAAATCCAGGGCTGATCGACCGTGACCTTACGGACCGGGAACGACAGAGCCGCCCCGTTGCCTGCCGGTTGTTCCATCGTTGCCATCGTAACTCCGCCCCGGCAGCCTGGACCACCGGTTCTGTTTTCCCGCTTTGTTTTTTTCGCAGGTGCAGCGAAGCTGCCTTGATCCAGGTCAAGCAGCCGCGGATCGCATAGAAAACCATAGCCTGCGCGGGCATTTGTCGCAGGGTCGGCCATGGAAGCAGTGCCGTTGCCCCCCGGGGATGGCAGCCCTAGCCTGAGTCCCTAACGGACGGGGAGGCGTGGCGATGGGAAAAAAGGCGAAAGGCTCGGCAAAACGGCCAAAGGACCTGCGCGAGCATTGCCGCGTGCCGGATTTCGGCAAGGGGTTCAAGCTCAGGAATACCGATCCCGGCGAGAAGAAGGTGTTCAGGGATCGTACCGAGGCTGAAGGCGCAATGGCCGCCGATATCGTCCGCATCGACGAACTGCAGGATGTGCTTTGGGCGCAGGCCCGCCATGCGGTCATGGTGGTCTTCCAGGCCATGGATGCCGGCGGCAAGGACGGCACGATCAAGAAGGTTTTCGGTCCCGTGGATCCGCTGGGGCTGACCACGACCAGCTTCAAGAAGCCCACGGACAAGGAAATGGCCCAGGACTATCTCTGGCGCGTCCACCAGGCGGTACCGCCGCGCGGCATGATCGGCCTGTTCAACCGGTCCCACTATGAGGACGTGTTGATCGTGCGCGTACATGGCCTGGCGCCGCCCGAAAAGATCGATCAGCGATATGACCAGATCAACGCTTTCGAAAAGCATCTGGCCGAGAACAATGTCACCATCCTGAAGTTCTTCCTGAACATCTCCAAGGACGAGCAGAAGGAGCGGCTGCAGGACCGCATCAACGATCCGACCAAGCGCTGGAAGTTCAATCCGGCGGACCTCAATGAGCGCAAGCTGTGGAAGCAGTATATGTCGGCCTATGAGCTGGCGATCACCCGCTGCAGCACGCCCTGGGCGCCCTGGTATGTGATCCCCGCCGATCGGAACTGGTACCGCAATGCGCTGGTGGCGCGCATCGTGCGCACGACGCTGGAGGACTTGAATCCGAAATATCCCCCGGCGCCCAAGGGGATCGAGAAGCTCGTCGTCGTGTAAGTGCCCCCTAGAACTCGGCGACCTCCGGCAGCTTGCGATCGATCCCGTACCAGCAGGATTTGGACGCGGCGTAGATATGCCGCTCCCTTTCAGGCGGATGTCCCGGTGTTTCGCCATTGTCCAGCGTCGCCGCCGTGTAGACCCGGGAAGTCGGTGGATTCACCGTGTCGCAATAGATCGGGCAGCCGCAATTCCGGCAGAAATAGCGCAGGATGCCCGGCGAGCTTTCGAACAAGGCGAGCGCATCCCGGCCTTTCTCGATGATGAAGGCATCCTGCGGGATCACCGCATAGGTACCGAACACCGCACCATGCACCTTGCGGCACATGCTGCAGTGGCAATGATAGAGGTCGGTCGCCGGCGCCGTGACGGCATAGCGAACGGCGCCGCACTGGC
Source organism: uncultured Alphaproteobacteria bacterium (assembly GCA_963816235.1). GTDB lineage: Bacteria > Pseudomonadota > Alphaproteobacteria > Dongiales > Dongiaceae > DATKFM01. The sequence goes on from CAWFKD010000005.1 coordinate 331,935, forward strand.
AGCCGCCGGTCGCGTGGAATTTGCTGGTCAAGTTCTGGCCCTTTCATACAAAGCGTCGAGCGCCGCCCCATGGCGCTCCCGTATCTTGTGGCGCCGGATCTTCATCGATGGCGTCAGCATCTCATTCTCGATGGTGAAAGGCTCGGCCACCAGGACGAAGCGGCGGATCTTCTCGAGATTCGACAGTGATTTGTTTACGCGCTCAACGGCCGCGGCCATGGCCTTGTGGAACGGTTCTAGCGCCACCCAATCGGCGAGTTCGCCGGCCGCCTTGTTCTCCCGCGCCCAGCGCCCGGCAAACTCCGCATCGGGAATCAACAAGGCGACCAGATGCGGCCGCTTGTCGCCGATGACCATGGCCTGTGCAATCTCCGGCTCCAGCAGCAGGAAGCCCTCGATCCGCGCCGGCGCGACATTATCGCCGCCCGACAGCACGATGATATCCTTCTTGCGGTCGGTGATCTGCAGATAGCCGTCGCCATCGAGCCTGCCGATATCGCCGGTATGCAGCCAGCCGCCGCGCAGCGCCATATCAGTCGATTCGGGATCGCGCCAATAGCCGGACATCACGAGCTCGCCGCGGATCAGGATCTCGCCATCCTCGGCGATCTTGAACTCGGTTGCCGTCAACGGCGGCCCGACCGTATGCAGCTTCACCTTCACCGGCTGATTCACGCTGGCGACCGGCGCCGATTCGGTCTGTCCATAGCCCTGAAGGATGCGAACGCCGAGGGCGGTGAAGAACAGGCCGATCTCCTCGTTAAGCGGCGCGCCGCCCGAAACGAACGCCTTGAGCCGACCGCCAAAGCGCTGCGCCGCCTTGCGCCGCACCAGGACATCGCACAGGCGATCCAGAAGTTTCTCGCCCAGCGATAGGCTCCGCGGGTCCTGATGGCGCTTGCGGCCCAGCCGCAGCGCCATCTCGAACATGCGGCGGCGAAAGGGCGGCATCTTCTCCATCGCCCTGACGATCCGCTGATGCATCACCTCATAGAGGCGGGGCACCGCCAGGATCAGCGTCGGCCGCACCTCCGCCATATTGTCGGTCAGCTTGTCGACGCTCTCGGCATAGTAGATCTGTGCGCCCAGCGAGACCGGGAAGAACTGCCCGGCGGTATGCTCGTAGGAATGGGACAGCGGCAGGAAGGAGAGGAACACCTCGTCGTCCAGGCCGATCTGCTGCAGCACATCGTGAGCGCCGCGGCAGTTATGCAGGATGGCGCCGTGGCTGAGCATCACGCCCTTCGGCCGGCCGCCCGTGCCCGAAGTATAGATCAGGCAGCAGACATCGCTGCGTTTCTGCCGCGCCACTCGCTCGGCAATGTCGTCCGGCCGCGCCGCGCCCTCGCGCAATGCGTCGTCCCAACTCAACTGACGGAACACCGCCCGCTGCGCCGTGGCCGGGGCCTCAATTGAAATGACAAACTTGATGTCAGGCAATTCGATCGCCGCCGGCAGCAGCCGCTGCGCCAAAGCCGCCGTCGATACGATCACGCCCTTGGCGCCGCTATGGGTCAGGATATAGGCATGATCCGCCGTGGTGTTGGTGATATAGGGCGGCACGGTCAGGGCACCAACGGCCATGACGGCGTGGTCGGCGATTAGCCACTCCGGCCGGTTCTCCGACACCAGGGCGATGCGGTCGCCCGGCTCGACACCCAGCCCCACCAGGCAGCGCGCCAGCAGATTGACCTGCCTTGCCGCCTCACCATAGCTTGTCGCGCGCCAGGCTCCGTCGCTTTTTCGCCACAGAAACGGCCGGTCGCCCTGGCGCGCCGCTTGTTCGAACAGCAGGGCCGGAAGATTGTCCGCGGATACGTAACTCAAATCGCCCCTCGCTGCGCCGATTTTGACCGGTTCTCCTTGGCGTCTCCAGGATTTCTCCATATATCGCTAGCATCTGCTTATGTCATTCCGTCACGAGGGATACCAGATGAGTCCAGATACAGCCGCCGCAACCGCCGAGGCCGCCATCGGCCAGATGCCCGAATGGGATCTACGGGACCTCTATCCGGCGCCGGACTCGCCGGCCCTGGCGGCCGACCTCAAGCGGGCGGCGCAGGAGGCGAAGGCCTTCAAGCAGCGCTATCAGGGCAAGCTGACGGAGATCGACGGCGCCGCGCTGGGCGGGGCCATAAAGTCCTATGAAGCGCTGCAGGACGTGCTGGGCCGGATCATGAGCTATGCCCAGCTGGTCCATGCCGGCAACATGATGGACCCTGAGATCGGCCGCTTCTACCAGACGACCCAGGAGCGGGTGACCGATATCTCCAGCGACCTGCTGTTCTTCATCCTGGAGCTGAACAAGCTTGAGGACGCCGATCTCGCGGCCAGGCTGAAGACGCCCGCGCTGGCGCATTATGGGCCCTGGCTGCGGGATGTCCGTAGCTTCCGGCCGCACCAGCTTTCCGACGATGTGGAGCAGATGTTGCATGAAAAGGCGATCGCCGGCCGCAACGCCTGGATCCGCCTGTTCGACGAGACCATGGCGTTCCTGCGCTTCCCGCTGGATGGCAAGGACCTGACCAGCAATGAAGTGCTGAACCTGCTGACCGACAGCAACGGCGAGACCAGGCGCAAGGCGGCAAAATCCCTCGGCCATGTGCTGGGCGAGCATAAGCGCGAGTTCGCGCTGATCACCAACACCCTGGCCAAGGACAAGGAGATCGAGGACCGCTGGCGGAAGTTTCCGCGGCCGGTCTCGTCGCGCAATCTCGCCAATTTCGTCGAGGACGAGGTGGTGGACGCGCTGGCCTCGGCCGTGACATCAGCCTATCCCGACCTCTCCCACCGCTACTACAAGCTGAAGGCCAAGTGGTTCGGCGGCGACAAGCTCGATTATTGGGACCGCAACGCGCCGCTGCCGGAAGATGCGGACCGCACCATCCCCTGGACCGATGCGACCAGGATCGTGCTCGATGCCTATGCCGCCTTTTCGCCCGATCTCGCGGGCATCGGCCGGCAGTTCTTCGACAAGCCCTGGATCGATGCGCCGCCGAAGGCGGGCAAGGCGCCGGGCGCCTTTGCGCACCCGACCGTGCCGTCAGCCCATCCCTATCTGCTCCTCAACTATCACGGCAAGACGCGGGACGTGATGACGCTGGCCCATGAACTCGGCCATGGCGTGCATCAGGTGCTGGCGGGGCCGCAGGGGGCCCTTATGTCGGACACGCCGCTGACCCTGGCGGAAACCGCCTCGGTGTTCGGCGAGATGCTGACCTTCCAGGCGCTGCTGAAGCAGGAGAAGGATGCCAAGCGCCGCCGCATCCTCCTCGCCGGCAAGGTGGAGGACATGCTGAACACGGTGGTGCGGCAGATCGCCTTCCACGAATTCGAGCGCCGCCTGCATGACCAGCGCCGCGAGGGCGAACTCACGGCCGAGCAGATCGGCGATATATGGATGGCGGTCCAGGCCGAGAGCTTGGGGCCGGCTTTGCGTTTCGATGACGATTACCGTGTGTTCTGGACTTACATCCCGCATTTCGTCCATACGCCGTTCTATGTCTATGCCTATGCCTTCGGCGATTGCCTGGTGAACTCGCTCTATGCGGTCTATCAGAACGCGGCGGCGGGCTTCTCGGCGAAGTATCTGGACATGCTGCGCGCCGGCGGCAGCAAGCGGCACAAGGAGCTGCTGGCGCCGTTCGGCCTGAATGCCGCCGATCCCGCCTTCTGGGCCAAGGGCCTGGGCGTGGTGAAGGGCTTCATCGACGAATTGGAGCGGAGCTAGCGGGCGCGGCCGATCATCTCGACGGGCGCGATCAGGCCGCGCTCGAGATTGGCGATCATGTTGCCGGTCTTGTCCTGGAAATCCTTGCCCATGACGATATGCAGGCCGAGCGGCGGCGTGCCCTTGGCCGCGATGCGCGCGCGCAGATTGCGGAAAAATTCGATCGCGAACTTGCCGCGGTCGCGCTCATGGACGACGTCGAACCCGGCGCAATCCAGCCGCCGGTGATAGGCGCCGGGCCGCACGACGAAGCTGGTCCTTATCGACTTTGCCCACGGTACCGGAAAGGCCAGGTCGCCATCGCCGGTGCGCATGATGTCGAAGACGCCAAACGGCGCGCCTGGCTTCAGCACGCGCCGCACCGCGCCCATCAGTTTCGCCTTGTCCTCGATGTTCATGCCGACATGCAGCATGTAGGCGGCATCGAAATTCCCATCGGGGAACGGCAGGTCGACGGCGCTGCCGCAGACATAGCTGACGCGGTTGTCCAAGCCAACGCGGCGCGCCAGCGCATTGGCCACCTCGACATATTCCGGCGTCAGGTCGATCCCCGTCACCCGGCAGCCATAAGCCTGCGCGGCAAATCTTGCGGGCCCGCCGAGACCGGAGCCGATATCCAGCACATGCATGCCGGATTTCAGACCCAGCTTCTCGAAGAACTCCGCCGTCGCGGGACGGCCGCCGATATGAAATTCATCGACGGGAGCCAAATCCTCGATCGTCAAGTGGTCGGTGTCCTTGCCCATAGCGATCAGCGCGTCGAGGATCGCGCGCTCGAGATCGCCGTGCGCGTAATGCTGGGCAATGCTGCGGTCGATGCTCATCGGACTTGGCGCTTTGTAGACGGAACGGTAAGCCCGAGTGGCAGAATCGGATCGGTGGGACACAATACGAAATATGGCGGCCGCTGTCCGAAAATAATGTGACCGATGTCACGATCCCGCGCGCCATGAGCCGCGGGTCAGCAGGTACAAGAACTCACTGCAGATTTCACCTTTGAATTCCACGGGTTCGCGTATTGCCGGATCGCGCACGAAACCGAGTTTCTCAAGCACGGCAATCGACCCGGCGTTGCGCACATCTGTCAGCGCTTCGATGCGGGATTTTTCCAAGGTGCCGAAGGCGTAGTCCAGCAAGCCGGCGACGGCCTCGCCGGCATAGCCATGGCCCCGATATGCGGGGGCGAGCGTGAAGCCGATCTCAGCCTCGTTGCCCCTGTCCGCAAGAGCATGCAGCGCGCAATCGCCGATCATCTTGCCGGTAGTTTTCAGTTCCACGGCGAACTGGAACCACTCGCCCGGCGCATCCGGATGCTGGCGTGCCATCTCCGCGATGAACGCGACACCTTCCGCCCGCGTGAAGTTCTCCCAGGACTGGAAGCGCGCGACATCGGGGTCGGCGCGATAGGCGACGAAACAGTCGAGATCTTCCGGCCAGAATCGCCTGATAATCAGCCGCTCTGTTTCGAGCCGCGTGAAAGCCGCGTCCGCCATCGGCGTGCGATGTTCAGTTCAGCTCCGCCCGCAACTTCTGGCGGAACAGGTCAATGGGCAGGCGCTTGCCGTCGGTCGGCACGCACCAGAACTGCCAGCCATTGCAGGCCGGAGCACCCTGCACGAGTGCGCCCACCTGGTGGATCGAGCCGCGATGCTCGGCGCTGATCAGCGTGCCGTCGGCGCGCACTTTGGCTTGGTGGCGGCCATCGGGACTTTCGAGCACCGTGCCCGGCGTCAGATAGCCGCGCTCCACCAGCCAGCCAAAGGGAATGCGCGGCTCTTCGCGCTTAGAGGGAATGGGCGACACAGCTTCCGGGTCTGCCGGCTGGGTGCGGCTCAGCCGCTCATGCGCCGCCTTGAGATAGCCGGTGTCCCGCTCGATGCCGATGTAGCGCCGGCCCAGCCGCTTCGCCACCACGCCCGTGGTGCCAGTGCCGAAGAAGGGGTCGAGCACGATGTCGCCGGGCTTCGTCGCCGCCATGATCACGCGATGGAGCAGCGCCTCCGGCTTCTGGGTAGGGTGGGTCTTCTTGCCTTCGCCGTCCTTGAGCCGCTCGCCGCCGCCGCAGATCGGGAACAGCCAGTCGCTGCGCATCTGCAGGTCTTCGTTTAGCGCTTTCATGGACGCGTAGTTGAACGTGTACTTCAACTCCCGCGCCCGCGCGCACCAGATCATCGTCTCGTGGGCGTTGGTGAAACGCTTGCCACGGAAGTTCGGCATCGGATTGGTCTTGCGCCAGATGACGTCATTGAGAACCCAGTAGCCGAGGTCCTGCAGCTTGGCGCCGACGCGGAAGATGTTGTGATAGCTGCCGATCACCCAGAGCGTGCCGTCCTCTTTCAGCACCCGCCGCGCCGCCGACAGCCAGGCCTCGGTGAATTTGTCATAGGCGGCGAGATCGGCGAACTGGTCCCAGGCCTCGTCGACGCCGTCGACCTTGCTGTTGTTCGGCCGCAGCAGGTCGCCTTCGAGCTGAAGATTGTAGGGCGGATCGGCGAAGATCATGTCCACGGAGCCCGCCGGCAGGCCGTTCATCGCCGCGATGAAGTCGCCCTGGATGATGCAGTTCGACGGCACATCCTCAGTGGCGGCCGGCGCTGGGCGCGCGGTCTTGGTCTGCTTCGGCATCGTGAACCCCCTGCGACTTCAGGGCGCCGAGCATGATTCGTCTGTGGATAACCGTCAATAAAATAATTGAATCAATATATTGTGGTCTGACTCTCTGAAATGGGTCGAAAAGACTGCCTATGGTGGGGGGTGATACCCAGACGTTTAAGCGCCGCCTGATGCTCGGCCGTGCCGTAGCCGGCGTTGTGCTCCCAGCCATAGCCGGGATGCTGCCGCGCCAGGTCCGCCATGATCCGGTCGCGGGTCACCTTGGCGATGATCGATGCGGCGGCAATGGAGAGGCTGAGTCCGTCGCCATTCACCACCGGCCGCACGGGACAGGGCAGGGCGGGTGAGCGGTTGCCGTCGACAAGAGCGAAGGCCGGCGCCACCGGCAAGCGCTGCACGGCCCGCGCCATTGCCAGCATTGTCGCCTGCAGGATGTTGTGGCTGTCGATCTCTTCCACGGTGGCGTGGCCGACGCCGATCAGCGCGTAGAGCGGCAGCAGGCCGAACAGTTCGCCGCGCAGCGGCGGCGGCACCACTTTCGAATCGTCGAGTTGCCTGGCGATATCCTTTGGCAAGGTCCTCTCGTCGAGGATGACAGCCGCGGCCACCACCGGCCCGGCCCAGGGGCCGCGCCCGGCTTCATCGATGCCGGCCACCGGTCCCTGCTTGCAACTGCGCTCCAGCGAGAAATCGGGCATCGCCGCTGATAGCGCGAGTCGGCGGCGCTGGCTAGCCGTGTGGCGTTGAAAATCCCTATCGGCGTTCAGTTGAGGAAATGGGCGATCAGGGCGGCGACGCCAGCGGGATCTTCCCATTGCAGATTGTGGCCGAGCTTGCTGAAGGCGACGAACTCGGAATCCTTGATGGCTTCGCGCAGCGCCTGCTGATCTTCGGTGCTGAACAGCGGATCCTGGCCGCCATACAGGATCATGGTCGGCGCGGTGATGGTCGAGGACAGACGGCCATACTCGGCCGTGTGGAGTTCCTGCAGGACCGCGCGCCAGATTCGCGTCGGGATGGCGCAGGCCTCGCGCCGCGCATGGGCGATGAAATCCGCATCGACCGGCGTCGGGTTGGTGGTCCACTCGGTGATGAAGGCAGATTTCTCATCGATCGGGTCGGTGAGCGCCCGCACATTGTCCGACAGCCATGATCCCGGCGCGGTCGTCCTGGCGGCGGACAGGGTGGATCCCACGAGCACCAGCTTGCGCAGGCGGTCGGGATGACGCTGGGCGAAAACCTGGCCGATCATGCTGCCCAGCGAGTGGCCGACGAAATCCACCTTCTCGATCTTGAGATGATCGAGCAGCAGTCGCAAGTCGTGCACCATGTCGGGGACTGTGTAGCAGCATTCCGGCGCCGAAGACGCGCCATGGCCGCGCAGATCGACCGCGATCAGCCGATAGCGGTGGGCCAGATGCGCCGCCGGCAGCGACCAGGAGCGGCTGCTGTCGGTGTAACCATGGACCAGCAGCACCGGCCGGCCATCGGGATTGCCCATCTCCACATAGGCGATGGTGATGCCATTGGGCAGCGCGACCCGCCGCTTGGCGCCGGCCCAGCCGGCCTGGTCGATCTTGACGGCCCCGGATTTCGCCGGCGATGGCGCTGGCTCCGCTTTGTGACTCAGGGGATTGCGACGGGGGCTGCTGCTCATGATGCATCTCCAGGAAAAAATGACTTCGCGGCCACCAAACCACAGCCGGCGTCAAAAACCCGTCACAAGGCCTTTCGCCCCCGCTCGCTGCGGCCGCCGGGGAACTTGGCCCGGTACTCGGCCACGCCTTCCTCCATGGTGATGAAGCTGGCGCCGCCTTCTTTCAGCGCCCTGATCAGCTTCTCCAGCATGATCATGCGGTGGCCGCGGCCGATCACGTCGGGATGGAAGGTATAGGTAATTATGCCCCAGTCATAGTTGTCGCGCATGTAGGTGAAGTCGCCGAACCAGTTTTCCAGCACCAGGCCGGCATTCCTGAGCCCCGGATTGTGATAGTCGCCGGAATGGTAGTACTCGAAGGCCGGAAAATCATCGAGCGACCAGCTGATCGGCATCTCCACCAGCTTGGTGTCCGGCCCGTGGATCAGCGGCTCCTCCGGCTTGACGATATCGCCGTCGCGCGCCTGGTAGGGCAGGTAGTCATGGCCCATCAGGCTGCTGTCATAGACGAAGCCGTGTTTCAGCAGCAGCTCGATGGAATGGGGGCTGAGGTCCCAGGAGGGCGAGCGGTAGCCGCGGGCATATTGGCCGGTCAGCTTCTTGATCGACTCGTTGCCGCGCATCAGTTCGCGTTCTTCGCCCTCGCGGCTCAGGCTGGCGGGGATGCGGTGGGTCCAGCCGTGATGGCCGATCTCATGGGCGCCGCGCGCCACTGCGTTGCAGATATCCGGGTAGCTTTCGATGGTGTGGCCGGGGATAAACCAGGTGCCCGGCAGCGCATGGCGCCGCAGCAGCGCCAGCAGCCGCTCCGTCGCCACCATGCCGAAATCGCCGCGGGAGATCCAGGTGGGCGTCGAGCTTTCGGGCGTCAGTGCGCCGGAGGTGTTGTCGAGATCGAATGTCAGGCAGACGAAATGCTTGGCCATGAATTCTGCTGTCCCCTAGATGGGTCAGCATGGCGGGCGGCGGCAGGCGCTGTCAAAGGTGCGTGCCGCCGCCGCCCGAAAATTCAATGCGCCGGCTCGGCGGCGCCGGCCTCTTCCACCTGCACCTCCACCTCGATGCCGCCTGCTTTCTCGAAAGTCAGTGTCAGGTGGAACGTGCCGTACTCCACCAGCGGCTCCTTCAACCCCATCAGCATGATGTGATAGCCGCTGGGCTTCAGCTCGGTTGTGCTTTGCGCGGGAAGTACGATGGAATCGACCGGCCGCATCTTCGCGACATCGCCCTCCATGACGTGCTCATGGATCTCCACCATGGCGGCGACATCGGAGGATGCGGAAAGCAGCTTGTCCTCGGCCTGGCCCTGGTTCTCGATTTTCATGAATACGGCGCCGTTGGGCGCCTGGCCGGGCGTGGCCCGCGACCAGGGATGGATGATCAGCAGGTCGCCGACCTTGATCTGATGGGCGGCGGCGGGTGCGGGCGCCGTAAGCGCGATCAACAGCAGTGCTGCAATAAATCTTTTCATCGGGGTATCTCCAACTACAGAAGCTTTTCGAGCGACGCGGCAATTTCCTGCGGCGTCGCGGTGTGGCGCAGCGCGGTACTGTACTTGCCCTCGGGATCCATCACATAGATCGCGACGCTATGGTCCATCACGTAGTCTTCGCCCTCGCCGACGCGCTTGTAGTAGGCGCGATAGGCGCGGGCGACGGTATCGATCTGCTCCGGCGTGCCGGTCAGGCCGGCTATGCGCGGATCGAACGCCGCCACATAGACCTTCATCGCCGCCGCCGTATCCCGCGCCGGGTCAATGGTGATGAACAGCGGCTGAACCTTGTCGGCATCGCCGCCCAGCAGCTTCAGCGCACCGGCGATGTTATTGAGGCCGGTGGGGCAGGCATCCGGGCAATAGGTGTAGCCGAAATAGACCAGCAGCCATTTGCCGCGATAGGTCTGGTCGGTCACCGTCCGGCCGTCACCGTCGGTCAGCGTGAAGGGACCGCCGATGTTGGGCGTGCCGATGCTGACCGTCTCGAGGCTGCCGGAACGGTACCAGCCGACGCCCACCAGCAACGCCAGAAATACAACGACTGTCAGCCCGCCGATCAGGATGTAGCGAAGCTTCATGAATGCCTCCGATGATCGCGCGAGCCGCAATGGGGCGGCGGCGATCTGGACAACAGATGTCGAATGGAGCGGCCCAATCCGAGCGGGCCGCAGACCAAGCGCAGCGAAGTCGGTTTAGCCGGTGACCGGTGGTGCGCGGGGTTGCGCCCTGGCGAATGCTTTGGCCGGCGGTGCGATTTGGTCGAGCGCCGCGAGCGGAGGTGTCGCGGCGGGGAGTTTCAAGACGGCAGGGGCCGGCTCGGGCAGGTTGGCGCTGCCGCCGATCTGCTGTGCCAGGCAGTCCTGGCAATGATGATGCCTGGCGGGCGCGGGTGGCGTGCCGTCGCTATCGGCCGCCCCGCCGGAACTGCAGAGCAATGCAGCGTCACTGCCGCTAAACGCGGCCAGAGCCGGCGGCGGCAGGAGAGCGGCAAAAAGATTCAGGAACAGCGCGAACACCGCCAGGATGGCCGACGACTCCCAGAAGGCGCAGGGCCGCTGTGATCCCAGTCTCCGCCGCTCAGGTCGTTGCCGCCGTTGAGTCATGTCCGCCCGTCCCATAGCGGCGGCGACTCTAACACCCGCAGAGGCAGGGGCGCAGCCGCCGATTGCGGCTGCGGGGCGCGGGATTTTGCCGCGCCCCACACCGGAACAGGCTAGAAGCCCAGCAGCAGGAAAGCTCCGGCGGCCGCGATCCCGGCGCCGCCGGCGCGTACGGCAAGCTGTCCCCGCGGCAGCTTCAGGATCTGGCCGATGCCCAGGCCGATCAGGTGCAGAATGGCTGTCGCGGCGACGAAGCCCAAGCCATAGAGCAACGGAGAGGCCGTGGCCGGCAGTTCGGCGCCATGGGCGTAGCCATGGAACAGCGCGAACAGCGCCACCAGCCCGATCGCCACGGGTAGTTGCGGCCTGGCGGCGAGAGCGATCAACAGGCCGAGCAGCGCCACCGAGGCGGCAATGCCGGTCTCGATTCCCGGCAATGCCATGCCGGTCATGCCCAGCAACCCGCCGGCCGCCATCGCCAGCGGGAAGGCCAGCGGCAACACCCAGAGGGCGCGCCGCCCGATCTGCGCCGCCCACAGGCCAACTGCCACCATGGCCAGGATGTGGTCGAGGCCGGAGAAGGGATGGGCGAAACCCTGGACCGCGCCGGCATGGCTGGCGTTCAGCAGATGCGCCTCCGCCGGCAATCCGAGGACGGTGAGCAAGGCGCCGACGGCAACAGCGGCGGGCAGGCGAAAGCGGCGGGCAGGGGACATCAGGAAACCTCCGGGGAAAAAATCCATTGCAACAACTCTTGCATCGCCGGCCGGCAGCATGTCCGCGATATCTGCGGCGATTCTGTGCCGGTCAGCGACACCAAGGTCTCCGACTATAGGGCAGCCTTTCCGGGGAATCACGATTTTGTGACCTGCATCCGAAGCTTGCCTCGATCCGTAAAGCGGTCAGTGGGGCGGATGATCGTGCCCGCCGGCAATGGCGGACCCCCTCAACACCGTACCTGCCGCCGCCGCCGCTCTCCGGCGTCGTGCTCCCGTCAACCCCATGGAGGAGACAGACAACATGTCTGAGACAATTCTGCTGCCGAAGACCGAGCTTTCCATCGACCGCCGCGGCCTGTTCAGCAAGGGCGCCCGCCTGGCCCTGTCGGGCACCGCCGTCGCGATGCTGGCCGGCATCGGCTCCGGCATCCGTCCGGCCAGCGCCGCGACCATGTCCGCCGATATCGACACCCTGAACGTCGCGCTCGGCCTCGAGCATGAGGCGATCGCCGCCTATCAGGTGGGTGCGGAAAGCGGCCTGCTGTCCAAGGGCGTGCTGGGCGTCGCCGTCGGATTCCAGAGCGACCACAAGCAGCATCGCGACGTGCTGATCAAGACCATCCGCCAGCTCGGCGGCAAGCCGGTCGCCGACATCAAGCACAAGTTCCCGGTGGATAAGCTGAAGAACGAAGGCGATGTGTTGGCCTTCGCTCTTGGTCTCGAAGAAGGCGCCGCCAGCGCCTATCTCAGCACGATCCCCGGCTTCGAGAACCGCGATCTGGCGAAGGCCGCGGCCAGCATCATGGGCGTCGAAACCCAGCATGTGGCCATCCTGAAGAACGCGCTCGGCCAGAAGCCGATTGAAGCGCCGTTCATCATGTAGCGACTGCCGGATTCTGATGACCAGGACCGGCATTGCCGTCTGCCCTCCGCCAGGCAATGCCGACCGCCGCCGCCCCGCAGGCTGGAACCTCCTGCGGGGCGGTTCGCAGTTTTGACCCAGACCAAGTCGCTGGAGATTTCCATGAACAGAAGTCAGATCCTGGCGGTGCTGATCGCCCTTCCCTTGCTGGCCGGCGCGTCGCCGGCTGTTGCCGCTGGCGATCCCGCTGCCGGTGAGAAGCTCTACAGCCGTTGCCAGGGTTGCCACTCGATCGACGTCAACCGCGTCGGCCCGCGCCACCAGGGCTTGTTCGGGCGGAAGGCCGGCAGCCTCGACGACTACAATTATTCCGAAGCGATAAAAGCTTCCGGCGTGATCTGGGACGAGGCAACTCTCGACCAGTTCCTCACCGCCCCGCGCGAATTCATCAAGGGCACGAAGATGCCGTTCAGCGGCATGAAGAACCCGCAAGAGCGTGCAGATCTGATCGCGTATCTAAAACAAGCGACGGCGGTGCCGTAGGGCGTCGGATTGCCAGTGCAGCGATCGCCGTCCGATTTCGGACAATGATCTTAATCCGCATTTCCTGTAGGGGCGGCCGGCGGTCGCCCATGGCGACGACAATCGCAATTTCTGAGAACCATCGACGTCTGCGCAACAGATGGACGGGCGACCGCTAGGCAGATCGCGAAGCGATCTTGCCGAGGTCGCCCCTACGATTCAATTTCGTATCCAAGTGGTCCTTACAACAACCGCAACTGATCCCCCGCGGCCGGCGGCGGTTTGAACAGGGAGAAATCGAACTCCCAGCGGTTGCGGTAGCTGTCGAGGTTGAGCCGGCGGATGGCCAGCTTGAAGCGCTTGCGCAGGAGGTCGGCATAGGGGCCGGTGCCGCGCATGCGTTCGCCAAAGGTGGAGTCGTAGAGCTGGTCGCCGCCGCGCACGCCGCGGATCAGCTCCAGCACATGCTTGGTCTTGCCGGGCGCATGGGTGTCCATCCACTCGATGAACAGATCCTTGATCTCCAGCGGCAGGCGCAGCATCACATAGCCGGCGCTGGTGGCGCCCGCCGCCGCGGCAGTTTCCAGAATATTCTCCAGCTCGTGATCGTTCAGCGCCGGGATCATCGGCGCCGCCATCACGCCGGTGGGAATGCCGGCGGCGGCCAGTTGCCTGATGGCCTCCACGCGTTTTGCCGGTGCGGAAGCCCGCGGCTCCATCTTGCGCGCGAGATCGCCATCCAGCGTGGTGACGGAGAGATAGGCATGGGCGAGCCGCTTTTCCGCCATCGGCGCCAGGATGTCGATGTCCCTCACAATCCGCGCCGATTTGGTGACGATGCCCACTGGATGATTGAACGCCGACAGCACTTCCAGGATCGAGCGGGTGATGCGCTGGGTCCGCTCCAGCGGCTGATAGGGATCGGTGTTGGTCCCCATGGCGATGATCTTCGGTTTGTATTTCGGGTGCCGGAGTTCGCGGTCCAGCAGGGCGGCCGCATCGGGCTTCATCAGAAGTTTGGTCTCGAAATCCAGCCCCGGCGACAGGCCGAGAAAGGCGTGGGTCGGCCGCGCGAAGCAATAGACGCAGCCATGCTCGCAGCCGCGATAGGGGTTGATCGACTGATCGAAGGGTATGTCAGGCGAGCTGTTGCGGGCGATGATGGTCCGGGTGGCGTCGATCGCCACGGTCGTGCGCAGCGGCGGCAATTCGTCGTCGGGATCGAGCACCGCCGCGGAACTCCAGCCATCGTCCACCGCCTCGCGCCCATGGGGCTCGAATCGGCCCACACGGTTGCTGACCGCGCCGCGCCCCTTGCGCGCCCGGTCCGGCAGCCCGTCCTCGGGTCCAGTCTCGAGGAAATACGTCCGACATGACGAAAGTCTAGGCCGGGTCGTAGAACAAATCAAGAACATTCAGTTTGTGCGAAACGTCACATTCGACTTCGAACCTGAAGTGGCATACGATGTGAGCACGTAAATAAAGCCGGGGTCGCCTGGACTTTGCCGCGTGGCGGAATCCAGCGGAATCATCGGCAAAGAAGCAGGTGGGAGAAGTCATGAGCAGGTCTTGGCGGACGGCGGGAATTGCGGCTGCCTATGTGGCAGTCATGTTGCCGGTAACGGCCTCTGCAGAAGTGCAGATCGGCATGGTTTTTCAACCGGAGTACAAGGGCGCTATCGGGCAGCTGCCGACCGGCGGCGAACATGAGCTCCATTTCAGCGAGCCGATTTACGCCGAAGAGGTCGTGCTGACGGATGCGCGCGCGAGCACGGCGCTGGAGTTTCTCGACAAGACGCAGTTGCGCGTCGGCACCAATTCGACCGTGAAGCTCGACAAGTTCATCTACGATCCCTCGCACCGGCGATGGCGCGGCTCTGCTGAACTTCGGCGTCGGTGCTTTCCGCTATGTCTCCGGCAGCCTGGGCAAGATCCAAGAAGATGCAACTGGCGACGCCGACCGCCGTGCTGTCGATCCGCGGCACGGAACTGGTGATCGCGGTCGCCCCCGACGGCACGACCCAGGTCGCCGTTCTCGACGGCGAGATCGAAGTGACGCCCTGCGGCGGAGAACGCGGCATCGCCAAGGCGGGCGAGACCGCAACCGTCACCTCGCGAATGCACCGGGGTCAGCGTCACGCTCGGACTGGCGATACCCGAGGACGAAACGCTGTTCGCCGACCTGAGCAACATCGCGCCGGCGGCGGGACCGCCCGACTATCCTTCGGACGACGAGCCAAGCGAGCCGGAACACGACCAAACGGCGGCATCGCCCAGCGAGCCTGAAGCGCCGGAACCGGAGCCGGAGCCACCGAGCACCGACGATGACGGCGGCTTCCTCGGCGGCCTTGGCAATCTGGGCAGACTCGGCCGCATCGGTGAAGGGTTCGGCGGCAGCGGCTCCGACAATAACAGCGGCGAAGGTTCGGGCGGCGGCAACTAACAGCGCCATCAAGTTGAACGCAATGCGAGCGCGCAAATCTTGTCCTGCCCCTCTTGCTTTTGCTGCCGGCGCCTGCCGCCGCCGAGCCGCATCCCGTGCGCTGGGGTGACTTCGTCACGATGATGCAAGGGAACACGCTGTCGGGCACCACGGCTGCGGGCACCGTTTTCAACATGTATTTCATCGCCGGCGGCAACGCGACCTATCAGGAGGTCGGCGGCACGCGGGACTTCGGCAGCTGGCATCTGGACAAGGATGGCGATGTCTGCGTCGCCTGGAACAACTCTCCGGACTCGGCCAATGGCTGTTTCCACGTCACCGTGGACGGCAGCAAGGTCGCCTGGGAAGGCAAGGATACCGGCGGCAGCGGCAAGCTCCGCGGCGGCGTGACCGAGACCTTCCTGAAGCCGGTCCAGTAACGCTGGGGTAAGTCCTGGCGGAATATCGGTTGGTCCGACTGTATCCATACATTCTCCGGTAGCGAAGCCATACCCGCCGCACAATCCGGCTATGTGCGCTTGCCGGTTGTGGCCGCGGGTCTTGAAGCCCCATGATCCGGACCTCATTTCATCCCCTAGAGGACTCCGAGCATGGCTGCATTGACGCGTAGTATGTGGATCGTGATCTGCTGCGGCGCGGCGCTGATCACCGTGACCATGGGCTTGAGGGCCGGCTTCGGGCTGTTCCTGGCGCCGATCTCGGTCGATCTCGGCATGGGCCGCGAGGTCTTTGGGTTGGCCGTGGCGCTGCAGAATCTGGTGTGGGGCGCGGCCTCGCCGTTCTTCGGCGGTCTCGCTGATAAGTACGGGGCCGTGCGCGTTTCGATCCTCGGCACGGCGCTCTACATCGCGGGCCTGGTGCTGATGGCCTTCACCGCCGGTCCGTTCGAGGTGATTGCCGGCAACGTGCTGGTCGGCCTGGCGCTCGGCGCGGCGGGATTATCGACGGTCATCGGCTCCGTCTCCCGCATGGTGCCCGCTGAAAAACGTTCCATCGTGCTGGGCATCCTCACCGCCGGCGGCTCGATCGGGCAGTTCGCGCTGGTGCCGGTGACCCAGCTGTTCATCGATGAGCTCGGCTGGTCGGCGGCGTTCATCGGCCTGGCCATTATCGCCTGCACGATGTTCCCGATGATCTGGGGCGTGCGCGAGGCGCCAAAGGCGTCGGCGACGTCCCGCGGCCAGACGGTCCGTCAGGCGCTGGGGGAGGCCTTCACCCACCGGGGTTTCTGGCTGTTGACCGTCGGCTTCTTCGTCTGTGGCTTCCATGTGGTGTTCGTCGCTACCCATCTGCCGGCCTATCTCGGCGACAAGGGCATGCCCGCCTGGCTCGGCGCCACGACGCTGATGCTGGTGGGGCTGTTCAACATCATCGGCTCCTACAGTGCCGGCGTGCTCGGCGGGCGGTTCCAGAAGAAGAACGTGCTGACGATCCTCTATCTCCTGCGCTCCCTGGTGTTCCTGCTGTTCATCCTCCTGCCGCTCAGCAACTTCACCGTGCTGGCCTTCGGCGCGCTGCTGGGGCTGCTGTGGCTGTCGACGGTGCCGCTGACCAGCGGCCTGATCGGCACGGTGTTCGGGCCGGCCTATATGTCCATGCTCTATGGCGTGGTATTCTTCTCCCATCAGATCGGCTCCTTCTTCGGCGCCTGGCTCGGTGGTAAGCTGTACGACATGTTCGGCTCCTATGACGCGATGTGGTGGATCTCCGTGGCGCTCGGCCTGGGCGCCGCGGCGCTGCATTGGCCGATCGCGGAGCGGCCGGTGGCGCGCCTGGCGCCGGCGATGGGGGCGGCGGAATGAGCCGCGGGCCGAAATTCTGGTTGCTGGCCGGGGCCGGTATCCTAATCGGCGGCGGGGTCTATCTCTGGGCCGTGCGCGGCGAGGCCATGCTGCTGGATCTCAGCTGGATCGGCTGCTTCTAGCTTCCGCCCCGCCCGGACCCTATATCTTCCGGGCATGACCGATTCCTCCGAAGACAACCGCCTCGGCGGCCGCATCCGGCGTTATGCGCGGGTGGGCACGGCCGTGGGCGGCCTGGCTGCGCGGGTGGTGGGCGAGCGCTATCTCGGCCTCAAGCTCGATCGCGGCCAGCATGCGGCGGAGCTGCGCGCGGCGCTCGGCGGCCTCAAGGGGCCGCTGATGAAGGTGGCGCAGATCATGGCCACCATCCCCGGCGGGCTGCCAAAAGAGTATATGCAGGAGCTGGCGCAGCTGCAGGCCAACGCGCCCGCCATGGGCTGGCCCTTCGTCAAGCGGCGCATGGCGGCGGAGCTGGGGCCGGACTGGCAGAAGCGCTTCAAGACCTTCGAGCATCAGGCGGCCCATGCAGCATCGCTGGGCCAGGTGCATCGCGCCGTGTCCCATGACGGCCGCGATCTCGCCTGCAAGCTGCAATATCCTGACATGCTCTCGGCGGTGGAGGCGGATCTCGGGCAGCTCAAGCTGATCTTCTCGATCTATGAGCGCTATGACCGCTCGATCTCCACCCGGGAGATCCATCCGGAAATCGCCGCGCGTCTCCGCGAAGAACTGGATTACGAGCGCGAAGCCAAGCACATGGCGCTCTACGGCCTGATGCTGAAGGACGAGGCCAATGTGCAGGTGCCGGTGGTGGAACCGAAGCTCTCGACGAAGCGCCTGCTGACCATGAACTGGCTCTCGGGCGAGCCGCTGCTGAGCTTCATCGTCACCCATCCGGAGCTGGAGATCCGCAACCAGGTGGCGCTCAACATGTTCCGCGCCTGGTATGTGCCGTTCTATTACTACGGAGTTATCCATGGCGATCCCCATCTCGGCAATTACACGGTGCGGCCGGACGCCTCGATCAATCTCCTGGATTTCGGCTGCGTCCGCGTGTTCCACGCGAGCTTTGTGAAAGGCGTGATCGATCTCTACCACGCGCTGCAGAACGGCGACCGCGATCTCGCGGTGCATGCCTACGAGTCCTGGGGCTTCAAGGGGCTCAATCGACGAGGTGATCGACGTGCTGAACCGCTGGGCGCGCTTCGTCTACGGCCCGCTGATGGAGGACCGGGAGCGGCGCATCCAGGATTCGAAATCAGGCGTCTATGGGAAGCGAAGTCGCCGAGGGCGTCCATGCCGATCTCCGCCGCCTCGGCCCGATTACGCCGCCGCGGGAGTTCGTCTTCATGGACCGCGCCGCCATCGGGCTGGGTTCGGTGTTCCTGCATCTGAAGGCCGAGATCAACTGGTACCGCCTGTTCCACGAGCTGATCGAAGGCTTCGATGTGAAGCTGCTGGAAAAACGGCAGGCGAAGGCGCTGAAGGCGGCGAGGTTGTAGGAGAATTGGAATGGTTTCGATGCGCAGCGATTCGAAGTCCGTGGCCATCATTGCTGGATTACTGCTCCTTCAATTGAGCATCGTTCTGATGCAAGATGTAACCGATAGGGTTGATCTGATTTTGCTAATTATTGCCGTTTGCCTGCCGGCGATGTTGTTCATGCTGACCCTGTTTCTCAGCCCGAACAAGAGCATTTGGCTACTCATCGTGAGGCTACGGCCGGTCCGTAAAGTGGTGCTCGCGGTCGTTTTTCTCGTGCTGCTACTTGCCGGTGCGGCCAAGGGTGCGATTCTCTCCATGATCGCGATGGCGATCATCATTCTGTCATTCATGCTGTTCATTTGGGCCCTGCAGTTCTATGTGCTGGACCATGCAATTCGGCCGAGCGTCAGCGCCATGCGAAACAAACTGACATCACGGAAGCCCGGGAGATAGCTGGGCCTTTCTTCTATGCGCCCGACAGCAGCCGGTGGCCGAAGCCAGGCACGGCATCGGCACCATCTCGGCGGCTGCGGATTCGCGCCCAGACCTTTTCGTGCAGATGATAGGCGAATGTGTTGCACATCGGCTCCACCAAAGCGAGGAGGCCGCCGACGATGAAGCTGCCGGTGAGCAGATAAGCGACCGTGAAGGCCACGGTGAAGTGGACGGCGGCGAAGCTCAGGGTCTTGGTCAGCGGGTTGTTGATCATGGCGTCCTCCTTTCGTCCTTCCATCGGGCGTTTGTAGGGGCGGGCCCCCGGGTCCGGCCGTAGGCCGGCCCGAGGACAAGTTTACAACCCGCCCCTACGGTGTTGATCGCAATCTCCTCTGCCTACGCGGCCAACGCCGCGGCCGATTGCACCGCAGACTCTCCATCCAGCGTCGCGGCCACCGCATGCACCACCGACGCGATCCGCACCGCGGCCTGCACCTGCTCGGCGGTGATGCCATGCTCCCGCACCACCTTCTCGTGCGAATCGATGCACATGCCGCAGCCATTGATCGCCGACACCGCCAGCGACCAGAGCTCGAAATCCACCTTCTCCACGCCCGGCTTGGCGATCACGTTCATGCGCAGCTTCGCCGGCAGGGTCTTGTAGTCTGGCGCCGAGGCCAGGTGGGTGAACCGGTAGTAGATGTTGTTCATCGCCATGATCGCGGCGGCGGCCTTGGCGGCGGTCAGCGCCTCTGATGTCAGCTTCGGCGCGAACTCGGCGATGAGCGCTTCGCTCACCGCCGAGTTGCGCGAAGCCAGCGCGCTGGCGACGAACGCGCCGGCCTTCTGCTGGTCGGTCAGGACGGTCTCGGCCGCCAGGCTCGACAGGTTCAGCTTCAGGTCCTTGGCGTAGTCGGGGAGTTGGTTCTTCAGGGTCTCGAGGGACATATGTGTTCTCCGGAAAGAGGGGCCCAGGTTCGGCCAAAGGCCGGCCCGAGGACAGGTTTGAAACCCGCCCCTGCGGTTCATCGCAGTTACGCGGCCTTCAGGACGTCTTCGCCCTTCTGCCAGTTGCAGGGGCAGAGCTCGTCTGTCTGCAGCGCGTCCAGCACCCGCAGCACTTCCTGCGGATTGCGGCCGACGCTGAGGTCGTTCACCGACACGAAGCGGATGATGCCCTCCGGGTCGACGATGAAGGTGGCGCGGAGCGCGACGCCCTCATTCTTGTCGAGGATGCCCAGCGCCGCCGACAGCTCGCGCTTGATATCCGCGAGCATGGCGAATGGCAGTGCCTTCAGGTCGGCATGGTTCTGCCGCCAGGCCAGATGCACGAACTCGCTGTCCGTCGACACGCCATAGACCACGGCGTCGCGGTCGTTGAACTCGCCGTTCAGCTTGCCGAACGCGGCGATCTCCGTCGGGCAGACGAAGGTGAAGTCCTTCGGCCAGAAGAACACGATCTTCCACTTGCCCGCGTCGGACTCGCTGTTGATCTCTGTGAAGGCCTTCTTCGGATCGGTGGAAACCACCGCCTTGAGGTCGAAGCTGGGGAAATTGTCGCCGATGGTAAGCATGGTTCTGTAACTCCTGAATGGGAGGGGTTGCGGGCTGCCTTTGGGGTTGCTTGACACAGCAAGATATAGTCCCCAGATTATAATCGTTCTAATTGATATTTTTCGTGACAGTAATCGGAATTACCGATGAACGAATCGCTCCCGACCCTTAAGCAATTGCGCCACTTCGCCGCCCTGGCCGAGCACAGGCATTTCGGCAAGGCGGCCGCAGCCTGTTTTGTCACCCAATCGACGCTGTCGGCCAGCCTGAAGGAGCTGGAGGAGATCCTGCAGGCGCCCCTGGTGGACCGCACCAAGCGCCAGGTGGTGCTGACGCCCCTGGGGGAGGAGACCGTCGCCCGCGCCCGCAAGCTGCTGGAGGATGCGCGGGAGCTGACCTTGGCGGCCCAGGCGGCGCGGGAGCCGCTGTCCGGCACGGTGCGGCTGGGAGTCATCCCGACCATCGCGCCGTTCCTGCTGCCGCGAATCCTGCCCGGCCTGCGCAGGGCCTATCCGAAACTGAAGCTGTATTTGCGGGAGGAGCAGACGGCGCCCCTGGTGGCGCAGCTCCATGACGGCCATCTCGATGTCCTGCTGATGGCGCTGCCCTATGACTGCGGCAATGTGGAGACGGCGGAGCTGTTCAACGACCGCTTCAGCCTGGCCCTGCCGAAAGACCATCCCCTGGCCAGGCAGCGCAAGATCGAGGCCTCGGCGGTGCGGCGGGAAACGCTGCTGCTGCTGGAGGACGGCCACTGTCTCCGCGATCACGCCCTCTCCGCCTGCCGCATCGGCGCCAAGAGCCATGCGGAGGCCTTCGAGGCCACCAGCCTGCATACCCTGGTGCAGATGGCGGCCAACGGCCTGGGCGTCACCCTGCTGCCCCAGCTCGCCATCGACGGCGGCATCCTCGCCGGCAGCAACCTGGTGACCCGGCCGATGGCTGTGGACGAACCCTGGCGCGAGATCGCCCTGGTCTGGCGCAAGGGCACGGGTCGGCGGGAGGAGTTCCAACTGCTGGCGAAGGAGATCAGGAAGCTGGCGAAGGCGAACTAGCGCACACAAGCGCTACTCACAGATTGTCATCCCGGAGATCGCGCGTCAGCGTGATCGTCCGGGACCCATGAACACCGTACGGCGGAGACGTACCTTGACGAGTTCCGCGTGCTTGGGTCCCGGGCTCCGCCGCTGAAGCGTCGGCCCCGGGATGACAACTCGAGTGTACTAGTCCCGCCAGAGCTTCTGACGACGATAGACACGCGCAAGGTGTTGCGCCATCGCGCCGCCACTGGGCTGCATCTCATGCCCCTGCGGCTGCGGCGGGTCGGTGCGCCAGCCCATGGCGCTCAGCACGGATGGGGACTCGTAATAGTCGGCAAGCAGGGCAGATAGCAGCGCACGGAAGGCATCGGGCATTGCGCGTTCGATTGCTTGCACAACAGCAATGCGCGCAGGTTCCGAACTGGCGTTGAACGCGTCGGCGCCACCCGCCTGCTTGGCGATGGCTTCAAGCACCACGTCGTGTAAACGCGCGAGAATTCCGAGATCGATGGACGCTGCATTCCCGGGCGGTAACGGCGCTTCTCCCCCCGGCCCGCCAGAGTCTCCCGGCAGCAACGTGTCGACGACAGCCGCAATAAATGCCGCGTTCATGCGGCCTCCCGCGCCAGATCGTCGGCGATCTTCAGCGCCAGCGCGCCGATGGTGGAGCCGGGATTGACCGCGCCCACGGTGGTGAACAGGCTGCCGTCGGCGACCAGGATGTTCGGCACCGCATGCAGGCGGCCGCGGCCATCGGTCACCGATAGTCGCGGGATCGCTGCCCATGCGCGCCGTTCCCAGCAGGTGCCAACCCGTTAGCGGCGCCAGCGGCAGGCGCACGGTGCGATAGGCGCCGGCGGCGCGCAGCATCTCCTCGGCGCGGTCGAGACCGAAATCCAGGCTGCGGCGGGAATGATCGGACAGCTTGTACTCGATCTTCACGCCGGGCATGCCGTCGCTATCTTCGCGATCCGTCAGCGTCACCCGGTTATGCATTTCCGGCAGATCCTCGGCCATCACCAGCACGGCCATGGAATGGCGGAACTCCTCGCGCAGCAGGCGCTGCGCCTCGCGGCCCCAGGCGGGATCGAGCCGCGCCGCCTGCAGCAGCAGCGGATTCTCCCGGGTCACCTGCAGATGCACGCCGCGCTTGAAGCCGCGGCTCTCGTCGGTCTCGTAGAACTCATGGCTGTAGAGCGCGCAGCCGATCGGCCCCATCGGCCCGTCCAGCTCGTCGCTGAAACATGCCCCGCACATAGCCGCCGGGATGGAACATCAGGTTGCGGCCGAGCGCCGGGCTGTCGATGTCAGACGCCAGCAGCAGCCGCGCCGTGCCGATGCCGTTGCCGGCGACGACGACATGACCGGCGGGCTGCCGCATCTCGCGCCCGTCGGCATCGCGATAGATTACGCCGGTCGCCCGGCCGCCCTCGATGACGATGCGCTGGGCGATGCAGTTCGGCCGCAGCTCGACCCCAGCCGCAATCGCCTTTGGCCAGTAAGTTACATCGGTCGAGGCCTTCGCGCTGATCACGCAGCCCTGTTGGCAGGGGCCGCAATAGTTGCAGGCGCCGCGCCCGCCGCTCGCCACCGTGTTGATTGCCGCGTCCACCGGCCACCAGTGCCAGCCCAACTTGTCGAATCCATACGCCGCTGTATCGCCCAGCCGTCCGAGCTCCAGCGGCGGCATCGTCCGTTCCGGCTTCGGCGGATAGGCGGGATCGCCGGCCAGACCGCAGACGCCCATCGCCGCGTCGTTGAGATCGTAGTAGGGCTCGAGGTCGAAGTAGTCGAACGGCCAATCGTCTCCGACGCCGTCAAGCGTGTGCGTACGAAAATCCGACGGATGCAGCCGCGGGAAATGCGCCGCCCAATTGATGCTGGAGCCGCCGACGCCGCTCCACATCAGCGGCTTGATCGGCGAGCCCGTATCGTCGATGGCGTAGTCGGCGGAGGGCGAGGGCCGCGCCGATTTCAGCCGCATGTTCGGCGACGCCGCCCAGTCGTTCAGCGTCGCGCGCTGCCAGTCGCGGCGCAGCGGCGGCATGGCCTGGCGATCGACCCAGCCGCCGCGTTCCAGGCAGGCGATACGCAACTTCGGCGCCCGCTCCGCCAGCCGCGCGCAGAACGCCGCACCGCCCATGCCGGAGCCGACCACCAGGACATCGACGGGATCGAGCCTAATGCGCCATCGTGGACCGATCTCATGGGGTGAACCGCGCCGGCCCATAGGGCGCCAGCAGCGGGTCGCGCCGGCCATCGAGTAACTCTTCCGCCGCAAACCGCCCGACAACAGGTGCCAGCGTGATGCCCGAATGCATGACCGCGACATAGAGCCCGCTGCGATCCTTCGGCCGTCCGATAGCGGGAAATCCATCCACCGGCGTCGGGCGATAGCCGGTGCTATGGCCCTCCATCACCAGCCGCTCGCCGCCGGTGAGCATGGACTGCATCGTGGCGAACACCGCGCGGGCCGTGGCATCGGCATCCGTCCGGGGATCGCTGCCGCCGAAATCTGCACCGGCGACGATGCGCCCCTCGGCGGTCTGCCGCATATGCAGATCGGGCGCCATCACCAGTCCGTTGAGCAGGCGCTCGATGGGGCCGGGAAGAGACCAGCAGGCCGGGCGGCGTTGTCAGCGGCAGAGTCACGCCCGCTGTCGCCGCGATATCAGGCGATGCGGCGCCCGCCGCCAGCAGCACCTCGTCGGCATGGATTTCACCGCCATCCGTCAGTGCGCCCTCAATCCGAGTCCCGCGCAGGATCAACCCACGCACCGCCGTGCCGGCAATGAACCGCGCGCCCTGGCGCTCCGCCGCAGAGAGCAGGCTCAGCGCCGCCGCCCGCGGCTCGACCGCGCCTTCCTCAGCGACATACACGGCAAATTCCGGCGGATCGGCGAGGCGCGGCTCCAATCGCTTGGCCTCGCCGCGATCGACGCGGCGAATGCCATAGCCCCAGGCACTGTGCTCGCGCAAATAGGCACTCATTTCATCCGGCGCCATGTCCCAGCACAGGCCGCCGCTGAAACTGATCTGCAGGTTCGGCAGCGCTGCCGCCAGCCGCCGCCATTCCGCCATCGCTTCCCGGCGCAGGCGGAAATAGGGCTCGGGATTGCCCCAGCTCGCATTGATCCAGGCGAAGGACGCGGGCGTAGCCACGCCGCCGGGGCCGCCGCTGTCGATGACGGTGACACGGGCACCGTCCCGCGCCAGATAGTAGGCGCAAGCAGCGCCGATGATGCCGGCGCCGATGACCAGGATTTCAGGTTTCTTCGTTGTCATTCCGGGCGCCGATTCCTGCGGCGCCGATTGCAGCCGATGCGGCAGGGATCGGCAAGGGCCGAGTTGCTCGGCGTTCGGCTGCTGCCCGCCCCGTCAGTCCAGGATCGGCGTATAGATCTCCGCCATCTCCTCGCCCTTCACCCCGAAATCGTACTGCTCCAGCGGGAAGTCATAGATCGACACGCCGATGATCTGCGTGATCCGCCCATCCTCCATGCGCAGCGGCAGGCCCAGCCGCTCGCCGACCACGGGGCTGCTGTTGGAGAAGTAAATCAGGCCGCTGCAATGCAGGATCGCCGGCTGCTCGATGATGCGGCGATATCTGCGCATCATGACCGGCAGGAAGCTCGGGCTGGCGATCTCCTCGAAATAGCAGCTGGAGATGTTCTTGCCGTAGAGCTTGTTGATCTCTTCGCCGGCCAGGCGCATGCGGAAGCGCTCGTCCGCCGCGTTGAACTCGCAGAGCCAGATATAGGGTAGCACCGAAATGATGGCCGAGGGATCGATCGCCGAGCGCAATGGCACACCGTGCCCGCCGCGCCGGTCGAGCCAGTGATCCAAAAGGAGATGAAGGCGCTTATCCCGCAGATGTGGCAAGGACTGCCGGCTGAAATCGCTGCGCACGCGGGAACTGTTGGCGGTCATGAACAACCGTACTGCCCTTGCTGCTTCCCGGCCCCGGTTAGTGTAAGACGCCCCGGCACAACCTTGCGATACCCCATACTTATGGCACGGCAGGGCTGATTTCCGGTTAATAGCCGGTAAGGCCTGACGGCACTTGAGCTTTCCAGACCCGTCCGGCATTGTGGCGCCGCCAAAGGGGGAACAAGTCGGGATCGAATCACCCATGAAAATCGGCATTCCCAGGGAGCGCCGCCCGAATGAGGCGCGCGTCGCCGTCTCGCCGGATACGGTCAAGAAACTCATC
Source organism: uncultured Alphaproteobacteria bacterium (assembly GCA_963816235.1). Classification (GTDB taxonomy): domain Bacteria; phylum Pseudomonadota; class Alphaproteobacteria; order Dongiales; family Dongiaceae; genus DATKFM01. Next base: position 357,605 of record CAWFKD010000005.1, read on the forward strand.
GCGCTGGGCGCTGAGGTCGTCGTTGAGGCGGGCGCAGGCCTGTCTTCCGCCGTGCCCGATGGCGCCTATGCGGCTGTTGGCGCGCGCATCGCCCATGACGAGGCCGATGCCCTCGGCGATGCCGATGTCGTGCTCAAGGTGCAGCGGCCGCTGACATCGGGCGAGGGCGGACCCGACGAACTCTCGCTGATGAAGCCCGGCGCGCTGCTGATCGGCATCCTGGCGCCCTATGCGGCGCGGGAGCAGCTTGCCGATTATGCCGGCCGCAACGTCACCGCCTTTGCCATGGAATTCCTGCCGCGCATCACCCGTGCCCAGACCATGGACGTGCTGTCGTCCCAGGCCAATCTGTCCGGCTATCGTTCCGTCATCGAGGCGGCGGCGGTGTTCGGCCGCGGCTTCCCGATGATGATGACGGCGGCCGGCACGGTCGCCGCCGCCCGCGTGCTGGTGATGGGCGCCGGTGTCGCCGGCTTGCAGGCCATCGCCACGGCCCGCCGCCTCGGCGGTGTCGTCTCGGCGACCGACGTCCGGCCCGCCGCGAAGGAGCAGGTGCAGAGCCTGGGCGCCACTTTCGTCGCCGTTGAGGATGAGGAATTCAAGCAGGCGGAAACCGCCGGCGGCTACGCCAAGGAGATGAGCGACGCCTACAAGGCCAAGCAGGCGGCGCTGACCGCCGAAACGATCAAGAAGCAGGACGTGATCATCACCACGGCGCTGATCCCCGGCCGCAAGGCGCCGGTGCTGGTCAGCGAGGAGATGGTGAAAACCATGAAGCCCGGCTCGGTCATCGTCGATCTGGCGGTGGAGCAGGGCGGCAATTGCCCGCTGTCCGAGCCCGGCAAGATCGTCATGAAGCACGGCGTCACCATCGTCGGCCTGGTCAATCTGCCCAGCCGCATCGCTGTCGACGCCAGCGCGCTCTATGCGCGCAACCTGCTCGCGTTCCTGACGCCGATGATCTCCAAGGAGACCAAGGCGCTGAAAATCGACTGGGAGGATGAGATCGTGAAGGCCACCGCGCTGACCCGCGACGGCAAGATCGTGCATCCGTCCTTCATCTCCTAGGGAGTCCGCGCCAGATGAACCAGGACGAGCTTTCCAAGCAGCTGAACAATCTCAGCGATCTCGCACAGGGGTTGTCGAGCCAGCTGTCCGAACTGAGTCAGCAGGCGCTGACCGTGGGCGGCGAAGGCGGCGCGGCCGGCGGCCATCTGCCGTTTGTGGCCCTATTCACCGTGTTCGTGCTGGCCTGCTTCGTCGGCTATCATGTTGTCTGGCGGGTGACGCCGGCGCTGCATTCGCCGCTGATGGCGGTGACCAACGCCATCTCTTCCGTCATCATCGTCGGCGCGCTCATCGCCGCCGGTGCAGCGGCGGAATTCACCTTCTCCTTCTCCGAGGTGATGGGCTTTGCGGCCATCGTCCTCGCTTCCGTGAACATCTGCGGCGGCTTCCTGGTGACCTACCGGATGCTGTCGATGTTCAAGAAGAAGCAGAAATAGGCCGGGGAAGGAGCACCGCCCGTGAGCGCCGAAGTCGCCAACTTCCTCTATCTCATCGCCTCCGTCTGCTTCATCCTGGCGCTGAAGGGCCTGTCCTCGCCCGAAAGCTCCCGCGCCGGCAATCTCTACGGCATCGCCGGCATGGCGATCGCCATCGTCACCACCCTGGTCTTCGCGGTGACGCCGGGCGTGCTGAGCTACGGCACCATCCTGGCCGGCATCGTCATCGGCGGCGGCATCGGCACCGTGATCGCCCAGCGCATCCAGATGACCGCGCTGCCCCAACTGGTGGCGGCGTTCCACAGCCTGGTCGGCCTCGCCGCCGTGCTGGTGGCCGCGGCCGCCTTCTACGCGCCGGAGAATTACGGCATCGGCACCGCGGGGGATGTGCACAGCTCCAGCCTGATCGAGATGGGGCTGGGCATCGCCGTCGGCGCCATCACCTTCACCGGCTCGATCATCGCCTTCGCCAAGCTGCAGGCGCTGATGAGCGGCGCGCCCATCGTCTTCACCGGTCAGCATTACCTGAATGGCGCGCTCGGCATCGCCATTGTCGTGCTGATCGTGCTGCTGGTGCTCACCGAAAGCACCGCCGTGTTCTGGGCGCTGGTGGCGGTGTCGCTGCTGCTCGGCTTCCTGCTGATCATCCCCATCGGCGGCGCGGACATGCCCGTCGTCGTGTCCATGCTGAATTCCTATTCCGGCTGGGCGGCCTGCGGCATCGGCTTCACCCTGTCGAACAGCCTGCTGATCGTCACCGGCGCGCTGGTCGGCTCGTCGGGCGCGATCCTGAGCTACATCATGTGCAAGGGCATGAACCGCTCGATCATCAATGTGATCGCCGGCGGCTTCGGCACCGATACCAGCGGCGGCGGCCCGGCCAAGGGCCCGAGCGACAAGCCGGTGAAGTCCGGCAGCGCCGAGGACGCCGCCTTCCTGATGAAGAACGCCAGCTCGGTCATCATCGTGCCCGGCTATGGCATGGCGGTGGCCCAGGCCCAGCATGCGCTGCGCGAGATGGCCGACCTGCTGAAAAAGGACGGTGTGAAGATCAGCTACGCCATCCATCCGGTCGCCGGCCGCATGCCCGGCCATATGAATGTGCTGCTGGCCGAAGCCAACGTGCCCTATGACGAGGTGTTCGAGCTCGAGGACATCAACCGCGAATTCTCCTCCACCGACGTCGCCTTCGTCATCGGCGCCAATGACGTCACCAACCCGGCGGCGAAGACCGATACCAAGAGCCCGATCTACGGCATGCCGATCCTGGACGTGGAAAACGCCAAGACCGTGCTGTTCGTGAAGCGCTCCATGGCGTCGGGCTATGCCGGCGTCGACAACGAGCTGTTCTTCCGCGACAACACCATGATGCTGTTCGGCGACGCCAAAAAGGTCTGTGAAGAGATCGTGAAGGCCTTCGGGCACTGACCGTCGGCCGCCTCGCTGCGGGGGCGGAAGCCTTCGACACGACCAAGTCCGAAAACCGCTATGATTCGGTGCCCTGAAGCCGCTGGCGCGCTGACAGTGCCGATTTGTATCGGCTAAGTATCAGATTATGGTAGCCGTCGCCCTGAAGAAACACGAAGCGCCAGCCACGGTCGAGCTGCTCCGCGACCATATCCCCACGCCCATCGGCGAGATGCTGCTGGCGGCGGCGGATGGCAAGCTGCTGGCGCTGGAGTTCGCGGGCGTGCAGGAGCGATTCGACTACGATCTCCGCTTCCGCTTCGGCGATTGCCGTATGACGCCGGCCCGGGATCCCTTCGGTTTCTGCGGCCGCATCGCCGCCTATTTCAAAGGCGATCTCCATGCCATCGACGATATCCCCGTCGATGGCGGCGGCACGCCGTTCCAGCAGAAGGTCTGGGCGGCGCTCAGGCGCATCCCCTGCGGCGAAACCTGGAGCTACAGCGATCTGGCCGATGAGGTCGGCCGCCCGAGCGCCACCCGCGCCGTCGGCATGATCAACGGCCGCAATCCCATCTCCATCGTCGTGCCCTGCCACCGGGTGATCGGCAAGGACGGCTCGCTGACCGGCTATGGCGGCGGCCTCGACCGCAAGCGCTGGCTGCTGCAGCACGAACGCGCGCTGCTGATCTGAAGCCGCGCCCGCGGTCTGGTTCTCAGTGTCAGGTCAGGCCATCGCTGCTGTAATATCCTCCTGGACCAGAACATAGACATTGCCCCCGGCCACCGCGCAGGCAAACACGTCGTAGCCTGACGGTGCGTTGCTGGGCTCGATCTCCTGCCAATTGCCGCCGGTCAGCTTCACCCTATCGCCGGCATCGCCGTCGATCCTCACCGCGCTGCCTTCGCCGAACGTGTCAGCCTTCAGGATAAACGGATTGAACTCGCCATCCCCCAGGCTCAGCACATCCTGCGCATTGAGCACCAGCCTGTCGTTGCCCTGACCATCCTTCATGGAAAGCGTCTCGATATCGTGGATGCGCTCGCTGATGCCGGCCGCGGTCAGGTCCAGCTTGCCGTCGAACTGCAGGATGTCGCCGCGGCTCCAGCGCAGATTGTCGTTGTTCTGCCCGCCGCCATCGATCGAGCCGAACTGCTTGTTGTCGGCCAGCAGGAACAGATCGTTGCCATTGCCGCCGAAGGCCAAGTCCGCCGTGCCAACCTGAATCTCGTCGTTGCCACTGTCGCCGTAGAGCAGGTCGGCCGCCTTGTCGTTGCCGCCGTTCAATAGATCCTTGCCGCTGCCGCCATGGATGGTGTCGGCGCCCGCCCGGCCGTCGAGGCTGTCATTGCCGGCATTGCCGTTCATTTCATCGCCGCCGGCATAGCCGAACAGGCTGTCGCCGCGGACGCTGCCGTCGACCTTGATCTTCACCAGTTGTTCGAGCGCTCTCGCCGCTGCCGCCGTCGGTGGCCAGCAGAAAGCCGACACCGGCGACATAGTTCTTCTTCTCCTGAAGCCCGGGATCGAGCGGCGAGGTCTCCAGGGTCTGCAGCACATGGTCGAACGTGCCGTAGGGGACGGTGACCGTCGCGTTCAGGCTGAGCACCTCGGCATGGTCTTCGGCCACGCCGAGCGCGTGTCTCCTGGTCGTACTGCATTGCCCAGTGCGGGCGATGCCAGCATGATGATGCCGGGCGTCGCGCCGTCGACGCCGGCCCGCCAGGTGCCTTCCCGTGCTGACGACCTTGCCGTTCTCGATATTCCGCCGTGTCTTCGCCCATGTACCAGACATTGCCGTCCTTATCCTGGGCGAAGTAATCGGCGGTTTTTTCCTCGAGTTCGCCGTCGACCTTCGATGTGTCCCGAACGACGACACAGGTGACTCCGTCGATCACCTTGGTCTCGCGCGTGACGACGAATGTGTCGACCTCGCTTCCGTCCGGGCTCTTGGTGATGAAGGTCGTGCCGGGCTGCAACGTGAAATAGGGATTGTCGATTGGCCCGGCGAAATTATTGGGATCGAAGGTTGGAATCGGCATGGCTTCCTCCTCTCGGATTTGCGTAAGCGTGCGACCTTTTGGAGCCGTGCCGGCGGGCAGGTAAATCCGACTGATGTCAGAAGGTGGCGTAGAGGGGCAGGGGCGGGGAATCCGTGCAAGAATATCCGCCCGATGTCAGATGACCCTTGCGACTTTGCTGCCACTGGCGGCTGTCAGGCCTGAGTTTGCAGTTGCCATGCTTGGTGCAAAGCAAAAGGCCCGGCGCAATGCACCGGGCCTTTCGAATTCATGAGTTCTGGAATTGGCGGCTAGTAGCCTTCGCGCTCCATGCGCTTGCGCATCAGCTTGCGGTGGCGGCGGACGGCCTCGGCCTTTTCCCGCGCCCGGCGCTCCGACGGCTTCTCGTAATTGCGGCGAAGCTTCATCTCCCGGAACACGCCTTCACGCTGCATCTTCTTCTTCAGAACGCGCAGCGCCTGATCCACATTGTTGTCGCGAACGATAACCTGCACGGTGTCCACAGCCTCCAGAAATTCGATCACAAAAACGCCGCTCGCCCGGAGAATGCTCCGGACACGCGCGACGCGCTAATCGGAAGGGCGGTTTTATATCAGAGCCTTACGGGCTTGCAAAGCCGTCTTCTGCGGCAATTTCCGGCCCCGGACTGGCGGCCGGGCCCGCCTTGGGCCATATTTAGGGTCATGGCCATTCTCAAGATCGCCCGCATGGGCCACCCCGTCCTCGCCCGCCGCGCCGACCCGGTCGCGGACCCCACCGCGCCGGAAATTCGTAATCTTGTCAAGGACATGCTGGAGACCCTGGCGGATGTCGGTGGCATCGGCCTGGCCGCTCCCCAGGTCCATGTGCCAAAGCGGGTGGTGATTTTCGAGGTCCCGGCGGCCCGCGCCAGCCGCGATTCGCCCGGCGAGCCGGCCGAAGCCGGCGTCGCCATGACCGTGCTTGTTAATCCGGTCATCGAGCCCCTGGCCGAGGCCAAGGCCGACGGCTGGGAGGCCTGCCTGTCGGTGCCCGGGCTGACCGGCCTGGTGCCGCGCTACACCCAGATTCGCTACAGCGGCTACGATCTCCTGGGCAAGCGCATCGAGCGCGAGGCCCGCGACTTCCACGCCCGGGTGGTGCAGCATGAATGCGACCATCTCGACGGTGTGCTGTATCCGATGCGAATGACCGATATGACCCAGCTCTCCTTCATGGAGGAGATGCGCTACCGCGCCGCCGCCGGCCATCCGGCGCCGAGCGAGGAAGAACTCGCTGAACTGGCGGAGGGCTGAAGCCATGGCGAAGAAACATCAGGACGAGCGCGAGTCGCTGCGGGAGAAACTCCTGACCGCGGCACTCGCCCATGTGCCGTTCGACGGCTGGACGCAGACCGCCTTCGACCGCGCCATCGAGGATACCGGCGCCGACCGCGCGCTGGCGCTGAACGCCTTCCCGCGCGGCATCGGCGAGATGATCGAATATTTCCACCGCCTGACCGACCGCCGCGTGGTGGCCGAACTGGAGAAGCGGGATCTTGCCGCCCTGAAGCTGCGGCAGAAGGTGGCGCTGGCGCTGCGTCTGCGCTTCGAGATCAACGCCGGCCATCGCGAGGCGATCCGCCAGGGCCTCGCCTTCCTGGCGCTGCCCACCAACGCGCCCATCGGCCTGGTCAGTCTCTACCGCACCGTCGATGCCATCTGGTACGCGGTCGGCGACCGCTCCGCCGATTTCAGCTATTACAGCAAGCGCGCACTGTTGGCCGGCGTCTACACCGCCAGCGTGTTCTACTGGCTGAACGACAAGTCGGAAGGCACCGTGGATACCTGGTCCTTCATCGACCGCCGCATCGACGACGTCATGCGCATCCAGAAACTGCGCGGCAAGCTGGACAAGCTGATCGGGCAGTTGCCCGATCCATTCCGCCTGTTGCGCGGCGTAGGGCGTTAGGGCTTCAGCTTGTTCACATGCCCCATCTTGCGGCCGGCGCGGGCTTCGGCCTTGCCGTAGAGATGCAGCTTGGCGTCGGGATCGCCGAGGATCTCGCGCCAGGCTTTCACGTCGTCGCCGATCAGGTTCTTCATGACGGCCGGCGCGTGGTGCGCCGTCGAGCCCAGCGGCAGTCCGCAGACCGCGCGGACGAACTGCTCGAACTGGCTGGTGACGCAGGCATCCATGGTCCAGTGGCCGGAGTTATGCGGCCGCGGCGCCAGCTCGTTCACCAGCACCTCGCCCGACTTGGTGATGAACAGCTCGACGCCCAAGAGCCCCACCAGCTCGAAGGCGCCGGCGATCTTGCGGGCGATGGCTTCGGCCGCCGCGATCGTCTCCGGCTTCAAATCCGCCGGCGCAATGGTCTCGTCGAGGATGTGATGGCGGTGGCGGTTCTCGACCGGCGGATAGAGCGCCACCTGCCCATCGACGCTGCGCGCGACGATGACCGACGCCTCCAGCGCGAAATCCACTTCAGCCTCTAGGATGCCCAACGGCCCGCCCATCCTGGCCCAGGCCTCGTCCAGGTTCGTGTCGGCGGTCAGCCGCACCTGGCCCTTGCCGTCATAGCCGAACTGCGCGCTCTTCAGGATGGCAGGCAGGCCGAGGCGCCGCACCGCTTCATCCAGCGCCTCCCGCGACGGCACCGGCAGGTAGCGCGTCACCGGCACACCGTTCAGCGCCAGGAAATCCTTCTCCCGCAGCCGCTGCTGGCAGATATGCAGGACGAACGGCTTCGGCCGCGTCGGCCGCCGCGTGGCCAGGAACTCCGCCGCGCTGTCGGGGATGTTCTCGAATTCGAAGGTGACGACATCGACGGCATCGGCAAAGCGCTGCAGCGCCGCCTCGTCATCATACGGCGCCACGGTGGCGACGCTGGTCACCTGCGATCCCGGCGAATCTTCGTCCGGGCAATAGATATGGCAACGATAGCCGAGCCGCGCCGCCGCCAGCGCCGTCATGCGGCCCAGCTGCCCGCCGCCCATGACGCCGATGGTGGCGCCGGGTGCTATGATCTGTCCCTGGTCGGCGCCGGTGAATTCGGCGGTCATCACGTCGGCGGCGCGGGAACTCATTTCTTGCGGCCCGCCGGCGTATCCGCCACTGCCGCGGTCTGTTGCGCGCGGCGCGCATCCAGGGCCTTGGCGATCTTCTTGTCGTTCAGCGCCAGCACCGAGGCGGCCAGCAGCGCCGCATTCACCGCCCCCGGCTCGCCGATCGCCAGCGTGCCCACGGGAATGCCGGCGGGCATCTGCACGATCGACAGCAGGCTATCCATGCCCTTCAACGCTTTGCTCTCGATCGGCACGCCGTATACCGGCAGCGGGGTCATGGAGGCGGTCATGCCCGGCAGATGGGCGGCGCCGCCGGCCCCGGCGATGATCACCTGCAGCCCGCGGCTCTTTGCCCGGCGCGCATAATTGTAAAGGCGCTGCGGCGTGCGGTGGGCGGAGACGATCTTCACCTCATGGGCGATGCCCAGCGCCTCCAGCGTTTCGGCGGCGCGCCGCATTGTTTCCCAATCGGACTGGCTGCCCATGATGATGCCGACGAGCGGCGCGGCCTTGGCCATGCGCGTTAATCCCCCGTAAAAAGACGCGGGATTATAGAGGGGGCAGGGGTCCGCGCAAGCAAGCCGGCCCCCGGTCGCCGCATTGCGCCGCTGCCTATTCGCGGCGATCATGGCCGTCAGCCAATGAGGGGAATTGTGGGCAAGAAACCGCGCGCATCGTCGAAGCTGCCTGTCATCGAGACCGAGCGCCTGCTGCTGCGCCCCCACCGCCTGGAGGATCTCGAGGATTGCGTGGCCATGTGGAGCAATCCCGTGGTCACCCGCTATATCGGCGGCAAGCCCTCGACGCGCGAGGAGACCTGGAGCCGCCTGCTGCGCTATGCCGGCCATTGGGCGCTGCTGGGCTACGGCTATTGGGCGATCGAGGAGAAATCCTTCAGCCGCTATATCGGCGAGGCCGGCTTCGCCGATTTCAAGCGCGACATCACGCCGTCGCTGAATGGCGATCCGGAGATCGGCTGGGCCCTGGCGCCGGCGGCCCATGGCAAGGGCTACGCCACCGAGATTCTGCAAGCGCTGATCGAGTGGGGCGACGCCAAGCTGAAATCGAAGACGACGGCCTGCCTGATCCATCCCGACAATTCGCCGTCGATCTATGTCGCCAAGAAATTCGGCTACAGCGAATTCGCCCGCACCAACTACAAGGGCCAGCCGACGATCCTCTTCCGGCGCAGGGCGGGCGCGGTCAAGCGCTAGGGCCGCTGCTGCCCATCGATAACAGCCAGATCCACATGCTCCGGCCGGAACCCCATGCCGAGAATTCGGGCGGGGAATCGGGCGAGCCAGGGAAAGCGCGCGATCAGCTTCAGGAACAGCGGCGGCTTCAGTTGTTCCGGGCTGCCGAGCACGGCCGTTATCACGTTCTTCTGCAGGAATACCTGCATCGCCTGGGTCTTGCGCGTCGGCGGTTCGCGCCGTTCCTGCACGCTATGGAGGTCGGCGTCGGTCACCGCGCCCCGGCGCAACGGGGCCGCCAGAAGATTTCCCGCCGCCACCGCGTCCTGGATCGCCAGATTGATGCCGACGCCGCCGATCGGCGACATGGTATGGGCGGCATCGCCGATGCAAATCAGCCCCGGCCGGTGCCAGTGCTTGAGCCGGTCGACGCCGACGGTCAGCAGCCTGAGATCGTCGAAGCTGGCGATCTCCTGGGTGCGGCCCTTCATGAACGGCGCCATCTTCTCGATGTCCTGCCGGAACGCCTCGAGCCCCCGCTGCCGCGCCTGCGCCAGCGAATCCTTCGCGATGACATAGCCGCATTGCCAGTAATCGCCGCGGTTGATCATCACGAAGATGGCGCCCTTGCCGAAATTGCCCATGGATTCCCCGGGGTCGCTGGGCTGGCGCGACATCCGGAACCACAGCACATCCATCGGCGCGCCGATATCCAGCACTTCCAGCCCGGCTTCCGCGCGCACGGTGGAATGCCGCCCGTCGCAGCCGACCACCAGTTCGCTGCGGATCTTCGTTTCGCCTTCGGGCGTGCGCACGGTAACGCCGGCGACGCGGCCGTTCTCCTCGATCAGGCCAGTCACTTCGGCCTGCATCGCCAGCCGGAATGAGGCGAAGCGCTTCGCCTCCGCCGCCAGGAAATCCAGGAAGTCCCATTGCGGCATGAAGGCGACGAACTTGCCGCGCACCGGCAGATGGGTGAAATCGGCGAACACCGCCTCCAGCGTGCCGAAACGTCCTTTCAGCTTCGGCGTCGGCTGGTAGGGCCGCTGCAGCAGCCGCTCATAGAGGCCCAGCTCATGCATGACCTCGAGCGTCGAGGGATGGATGGTGTCGCCGCGGAAATCCCGCAGGAAATCGCCATGCTTCTCCAGCACGATGACGTCGATCCCCGCCCGGGCCAGCAGATAGCCCAGCATCATCCCCGCCGGCCCGCCGCCGGCGACGCAGCAGCGCGCCGTCATCTCCCGTTCCATCGCTGGCCCCGCGATCGAGTCTCCGCAGCATGCATTGTAGTCGGCAATGCCGGATTTGCCAGATGGCGTCGCGGTTCGAGCCTGGAGACCGCCGCCACATACATTCTGTCGCAGCGTCCAAGCTTGCGGCCTGGTTCCCGGACTCGCTACTCTGGCTGGCCTCACGGCGCGGGGAGCAGCCGATCGAGCGAGGAAGCGATGACCGAACGACACCTGCTGGACATTGTCCATGATCAGCGCCCCCTGACCCTGCCTGCCACCGCGACTGTGAAAGACGCTTGCCGTAGCATGCGCGAGCGCCGCGTCGGCGCTGTGCTCGTCACCGAAGGACAGCAGCGCCTCGTCGGCATATTCACCGGTCGCGACGCTGTCTCCCGTGTGCTCGCCGAAGGCAAGAACGCCGCGAGCACCCCGCTGGCCGAGGTCATGACTGCCAAGCCGACGACCATCGATCCCGGCAGCAAGGCGATCGACGCGCTGCGGCTGATGCAGGATTGCGGCTTCCGCCACTTGCCGGTGACCAAGGCCGGACATGTGGTCGGCATCGTCTCCCGCGGCGATTTCCGCGGCCGCGAACAAGCGCGGCTGGACGAGGAAACCGGACTCTGGGAGCGGATCTGAACGGCAACCGGATTTCGTTGCCAGCGGCCGCATCGGCCTGCGCGACGACGCGCCCTCGAAATCCTGGAACTCCTCGCACCCCTCGCGCCGCTGCAGCAAAGACGGCTTGCCGAAATCCGGCGGCAACGGGCTGTTCTATTGTTTTGCGGCGAATTGATTGTTGTTTGTTGGGAGAGGTTGATGATCTCGACGTCTCGCCCCCACGAAGTGGGGGAGAGACACGCAACATCCGCGTCCAGCGGATGTTGCGGGTGAGGGGGTCGGCGCCGATGTCTGCGTGCGCAGATTTGCAGCCGCCATGGGTTTTAAACGTTCGTGCGACTCGCCCTCACCCCGCCACATTCGCTGGACGCGAATGTGGCATCCCTCTCCCTCAGCGCAATCGCGAAGCGATTGTCGCGACTTCGCGGGCGAGGGGACACTCTAATTGCGCAATCTCGGCCGTTCCAATCTGGTTCGGCGATACACCCTCACGGCGGCGATGACACGCTGAACTTCGCCGATTGGCCCAGCAGTCATATAGGCGTCGTCGCGCATCAGGCGGATTTCGTAGTCGCCGGCTTCCAGCTGACTGCCGATGGCGGCTTCGTCGAACACCGTTTCGCCCGAGGGCGCGGCGTAGGTGTAGAGGAAGGCCAGGTAGTTCCACTGGTCGGGATCGCCGGCCTTGTAGATGCCCAGCCAGTCGCGGCGATGGCCGGGCGCGTTCTGCCATTTCACCGCGATCGGCTCACCGGCGGTGTAGTCCGTCTTGTCGACCGTGACCGACGGCACGGCGCCGGTCGCGGTGATCCAGAACGGCGCCCGCGCCAGTTCCTTGCCGTCGGCATCGGTCAGCACCGCGTCATAGCCGCCGGGCGCCAGCGACACCGTGCCGAAATAGGCGACGTTGGAACGGTCGGTGCCGTTGTTGCTGCCCATGCTCAGCAGCGGCTCCTCGGCCTTGCCGCCGGAGGCGACGATGGCGATGCTTGCCATCCTCGATGCGCCCGTCGTCGGTCGCCGCATGGAAGCGCACGCCGAGCTCGTCGCCGACCGTGACGCTGCGCTTCGCGAAGGACACCATCGCCGGCGCCGCGCCGGGCACGACCGTGAAGGTCGAGACCACCGCGTGATGATCCGACGGCCAGGGATCGATGGCGATGTCGAAATCCGGCCCGCCGGTCTCACCCAGGATCTGACTCGCCGTCGTCGTGGAATTGCCGAGGGCGTGGATCTGATCGATGCGGTCCACGGCCTCGTCCGGCAGCAGATAGGGCACCGGATAGCCCGTGGTCCAGGTGATGCCGGGATTGACGACGGGATCGGGATGGATCTCCCGATAGCTGTCGCGGAATCCCGCATCGGCCAGCGCCTTGCTGACCGGCCAGTCCAGCGCGTAGCGCAGCGCCGGCCGCTTGCCCACCATCGCCTCGGTCCAGTCGAGCCGCGAGGGCGCGTTGAAATCGCCGCCGATGAAGACGGGAATGCCCGAGGCCGCCACCGGACCGAGCTGATCGATATAGACCTGGATCTCCGGCAGGCGCGTCTCCGTCTCCAGCGCCAGCACCTCTTCGGCGCGTCTTGCCGTCGCGCACCTCATAGGGGCCGTAGGGATCGGAGGTCAGGTGGATGTTCGACACCGCGACGAAGCGCCCCGGCTTGATCTCCACCAGCGCATAATCGGCATCGGCCGCCGGCGGATCGAAGATCGGATAGCGCGAGACCATGTGCCAGCGCTCCGCGGCATGGGCATAGCCCAGCGCATCGGCGATCACGCGCGTCTTCCCCTCCGGCTCCTGCAGCAGCAGGATATCCGGATCGGCGGCGCGGATCGCATCCAGCGTGCGGCGTCATGTTCACCTGATCGCCGCCGAGCCAGATGTTGAAGATCATGATCTTCAGCGGCACCGCATCATCGGCGGCGCGCGCGGCGCCGGTGATGCTGAGCAGCGCCAGCAAGGCGGCGAGGAGTGTGGTTCTTGCAGTACGCCTCATGATGTCCTCCCTTGTTCTTATTTGTTGCAGTTCCCCCAGATTGTCATCCCGGAAACCGCACGTCAGTGCGGTTGTCCGGGACCCAAGAACACTAGCCTATCCAGGTTACATCTCCACCGCCTGGTGTTCATGGGTCCCGGACAATCTCGCCGCGCTACGCGCTGTGCGAGATTTCCGGGATGACAAACATTGGCTTGGCGTCGTGCGCCCTCAATTCACCCGCGCCGCGTCCCGCATCTCCCCGTCCTTCCGCCGCAGCGCACCTTCGGCCGGCGCTTTCGGCAGCGTCGTCACCGGCACGGCGGCGCGGATGCGGTCGTGGAAATCCTTGATGCAATGCTCATAGCTCGACAGCGGCCCCGGCTCATAGCCGAAGCTGCGCATGCCCGCCTGCACCCGCTCGCTGAGCTGCTGATCCTCCAGCCCCACCTGCGTGTTGATGCGCGCATTCAGATAGCGCAGCACCTTGGCCTCGCGCCGCGCGTCGGGCCGCATGAAGATGGGATAGCGCATGGTGCAGGTCTCCGCCGTCTTCGGCAGGATCTGGAACACGTCCATGCTGTCGGGGTAGATGTCGATGCCCAGGTTCGGCACCATGGAGAAGAACAGCCAGGTGCGCCGCGCCTCCGTGGGCAGGTCGGTCAGCACCTCCGGCGCCAGCTTCTGGTACATGCGCTCGGCCCAGTTGCTCGACGGCTTCTCCCGCAGCACGCTCTTGCTGTAGGCGACGCCATGGGCATTCACGACGCCGGTCAGGTCGCTGTCCAGCAGCCGGTGATAGCCGGGATGGCCGACCGGCACGTGATAGTTCTCGAGATTGTTGTCGACCGCGACCTTCCAGTTGCACTGCCAGGTGTCGATCCAGGGCTCGTTCACCGGCTCCATCTCTTCCAGGCGGTAGGGACGGGCCACCTCGGCGAAATCGCCGAACATCTCGGCGACGCTGGGGCCGCCGCCGATGATGCGCACGAACACGAGACCCAGCAGGATCTCGAACTCCACCGGCTTCAGGCCCAGTTCTTCCTTCTCGATGCCGGGAAAGGTCTTCTCCGACGGCACGCCGGCGAGGCGCCCGTCGAGACCGTAGGACCAGCCATGATAGGGGCAGGTGATGCGGCCTTTGCAGGAGCCGCTGCCGTCCAGCAGCTTGGTGCCGCGATGCCGGCAGGCGTTGCTGAAAGCGCGGATCGCGCCGTCCTTGCCGCGCATGACGATGACGGAGTCCTTCATCATGTCCAGCGTGGCGAAATCGCCGGGGTTCTTCAGCTGATTCACATGGCAGGCGAACTGCCAGGAGGGGCGGATGATCCGCTCATATTCCAGATCGGTCAGCTCGTTGTTGAAATAGGTCCAGGCCGGCAGGCCGCGGGGCAGGTCGCCATGGGCCGGAGTCTTCTGCTCCGCCGGTGACGTCATCGTCTGCAGCTCAGTCATGATCGGCTCTCCCAACGGCTCAGGGTTCTGTCGTGAAATGCTGCGGGAACAGATTGGCGAGGTAGGTGCGCACGATCCGGCGCGCGCGGGCGCGATCGAAGGTGGGGCCCGCCACCATGATCTCCTGCCAGAGATATTCGATGCTGCCGACCAGCCCCATGGTCGCCGCCTTGGGCTCGATATGCCCATAGCCGCCGCGCCGCGCGATCTCCGTGCAGATCTTCTCGAGATCGGCGAAGTAGACGGTGTCGATCGATCCGCAGCGCTCGAGATAGACGCTGCGCGAGCCGGCCTCGCCCCAGAAGGCGTACCAGACGGCGATCTTCGCGGGATCGCTGACCTTCGGATCGAAGGTCACGTCGATCAGCCGGTTCAGCGCCGCCACCGGGTCCTCGGCCGCGCCGGCCAGCGCCTGCTGCCGCGCCAGCTCGAACTCCCGCGCCAGCTCCTCCAGCACCGCCACCAGCAGCGCCTCCTTGCGCTTGAAATGCAGGATCACCGTCGCCGGCGCCACGCCCGCCGCGACCGCCACCCGCTCGACCGTGGTGCCCGACAGGCTGTGCTGGGCGATGACTTTGGTGGTCGCCGCCAGGATGGCCGCGCGCGTCTGCTCCGCCGAGGCGGCGGAGCGGCGGGGGGTGGCTGGCTGGTTTGTGTTGACGTGCATCTCAGGGCCTGTGCGAGCTCTCAGGGACCATCTGAATGAATATTCATTTATAGAGACGGCCCGATTTGTCAATCTGACCCCGACCAGCGTCTTGCGCGATTTATGCACTATCGAATACTGTATACGAAATCACGCACGGAGCCTCCGATGGAGCGCTTGGCCCTGCATATGCCGCTAACTGACCGTGTTTACAGGGAAATCCTGGACGCGATCTGCGATGGCGAGCTGGCGCCCGGCCAGCGCCTCACCCAGGACGAGCTGGCCGAACGGCTGAATGTCTCGCGCCAGCCGGTGCATCAGGCCCTGCGGCTGCTGAAATCCCAGGGCTTCGTCGCCGACACCCGCCGCCGCGGCGTCGTGGTGTCGCCCCTCGACCCGGCCTTCTTCGCCCATCTCTATGAACTGCGCAGCGCCATCGATGGCATCGCCTGCCGCGCCGCCGCCCGTCGCGGGCAGGCCGACGCCAAGCTCTGGGGCCCGAAGCTGATCGCCGAGGGGCGCGAAGCGGTCCGCAGCGGTTCGCTGCACGAGATGATCGCCGCCGACATGCGCTTCCATCTCTTCCTGCATGAGCTGTCCGGCAATCCGCTGATCGCGGAAACGGCGGCGCTCCACTGGGCCCATATCCGCCGGGTCATCGGCATCTCCCTGCAATACCGCGCGCGGGAGCCGATCTGGGACGAGCATGCCGCCATCCTCGACGCCGTGATGCGCGGCGATGCCGATGCGGCCGAGCGGGCGGCGCGCCACCATGCCGACAACGCCGCCGCGACTCTCGTCCAATCCATCGAAGGTGAAGCAGCAGTGCCCAATGCTGCAAGACAACAAGCCAGCTAGAGCCAAAGGGGAGACCGCCATGAAACTCACGCCAGCACAGATCGCCGAGTTCGAAGAGCAGGGCTACCTCTTCCTGCCCAATGTGTTCTCAGCCGAAGAGATGGCGCTCCTGCATGGCGAGCTGCCGGGCATCTTCGCCCAGAAGCGCGAGGAGGTGATCCGCGAGAAGGGCTCGGAGGCGCCGCGCAGCGCGTTCTATGTCCAGCATTGGAACCCGGTCTTCTCGATGGTGGCGCGCCATCCGCGGCTGGTGGAGCCGGGCACGCAGCTCCTCGGCTCCGACAAGCTCTACATGCATCAGTTCAAGATCAACGCCAAGGCCGCCTTCGACGGCGCCGTCTGGCAGTGGCACCAGGACTACGCCACCTGGTTCAACGACGACGACATGCCGACGCCCCGCGCCATGAACATCGCGCTCTTCATCGCCGAGGCGAACGAGTTCAACGGGCCGCTGATGTTCATCCCCAAGAGCCACCGGCTCGGCCGGCTCGAGGCGAACCACGACGTCACCACCACGAGCTATCCCCTGTGGACCGCCGATAACGAGACCATCACGCGACTGGTCAATGAAGGCGGCATCGTCGCGCCCAAGGGCCCGCCGGGATCGATCCTGCTGTTCCACGGCAACCTGGTGCATGCCTCCGGCTGCAACCTGACGCCCTGGTCGCGCTGGATCCTCTATCTCTCGCTCAACCGCTGCGACAACGCGATCCGCCGCTTCAAGCGGCCGACCTGGATCGCCAACCGCGACTTCGCGCCGATCGAGCAACTGCCGGACGACTGCCTGATCGAGTATGCGCGGCATCGGACCGCCGCCGAGTAGGAGCGCGCCATGAATCTCCACAGGCTCCTCTGCGAGCGCGCCGAGGCGAAGCGACCGCTCCGCGTCGGCCTCATCGGCGCCGGCAAGTTCGGCACCATGTTCCTGGCCCAGGCGCTGCGCACGCCGGGCTTGCATCTCCTGGGCGTCGCCGATCTCGCGCCGGCGCGGGCACGGGAAAATCTCGTGCGCGTCGGCTGGCCGGCGGAGCGCATTGCCGCGGCGTCGCTCGGCGAGGCGGTCGATCGCGGCACCACCTGGGTCGGCGAGGATGCCCGGGCGCTGATCGCCCATCCGGCGCTCGACGTGATCATCGACGCGACCGGCCATCCGCCCTCGGGCATCGCCCATGCGCTGGCCGCTATCGCCAACGGCAAGCATATCGTCATGGTCAATGTGGAGGCCGACGTGCTCGCCGGCCCGCTGCTGGCGCAGAAGGCCCGCGCCGCCGGCGTCGTCTACAGCCTCGCCTATGGCGACCAGCCGGCGCTGATTGCCGAACAGGTGGATTGGGCGCGCGCCTGCGGCTTCGAGGTGGTGGCCGCGGGCAAGGGCACGAAGTATCTGCCGGCCTATCACCAATCGACGCCGGACACGGTCTGGGGTTACTACGGCCTGACCGAGGAGCAGGCGCGCATCGGCGGCATGAATGCCCAGATGTTCAACTCCTTCCTCGACGGCACCAAGTCGGGGATCGAGATGGCCGCCGTCGCCAACGCCACCGGCCTGACGCCGGCGCCGAACGGTCTCGCCTTTCCGCCCTGCGGCGTCGACGATCTACCGGAGATTTTGCGGCCGGCCTCGGAAGGCGGCGTGCTGCATCATAAGGGCCAGGTCGAAGTGGTCTCCTCGCTGGAGCGCGAAGGCACGCCCGTCTATCGCGATCTCCGCTGGGGCGTCTATGTGGTGTTCGAGGCGCCGTCGGACTATGTCGCGCCGCTGCTTCCACGAGTACGGCCTGGTCACCGACGACTCGGGAAAATACACCGCGCTCTACAAGCCCTATCACCTGATCGGGCTGGAGCTCGGCATCTCCGTCGCCAGCGCCGGTTTGCGCGGCGAAGCCACGGGTTCGCCCACCGGCTTCCGCGGCGACGCCGTCGCCACCGCCAAGCGCGACCTCGCCGCCGGCGAGACGCTGGACGGCGAAGGCGGATTCACGGTCTGGGGCAAACTGATGCCCGCCGCCGACAGTTTGCGGGTGGGCGCACTGCCGATCGGTCTCGCGCACCACGTGAAGCTGCGCAACGCGGTGAAAGCGGGAGCGGCGGTGCGCTGGAGCGACGTCGATCGTCGACGAGAACAAGCGAAGCGGTGCGCGTGCGGCGGGAGATGGAGAAGATGTTCGGCGGCAATTCCGCTACTGCTCAGCGCCCTGCAGCGGAGTAGACCTCGCAAAACAGCACAAATCATTGTCATCCCGGAAATCGAGCGTCAGCGAGATCATCCGGGACCCAAGAACACGAACTCATCCAAGTTATCTATCCACCGCCAAGTGTTCATGGGTCCCGCATAATTTCGCTGACGCTCGATTTGCGGGATGACAAGCTATGGGGGTTGATTCTTGGGGTTGCATAGTGAAATGATATGCAATCAAGAATTGCATATCATTTCATCCCTCGTGTCCGCTTCCGACTCCCACATCTACTACGTCTACATCCTCGCCAGCCGCCGCCACGGAACGCTCTACACCGGCGTCACCAATGATCTGATCCGCCGGGTGCAGGAGCATCGTGAGAAGATGCTCCCCGGCTTCACCAAGCGCTACGGCGTGGTGCGGCTCGTTTACTTAGAGATGTTCGGCGAAATCGGGGAAGCCATCGCGCGCGAGAAGAAATTGAAACGCTGGCGCAGGGATTGGAGGATTGCATTGATTGAGGAGAACAACTCCGAATGGGACGATCTATGGCCGCGGTTAGCTCAGTAAGGTCTGCGCAACCCTTGTTGTCATCCCGCAAAACTCGCGCAGCGAGTTTATGCGGGACCCATGAACACCTGATGGCGGATAGATAAACTGGATGGTCCCGTGTTCTTGGGTCCCGGATGATCGCGCTGACGCGCGCTCTCCGGGATGACACGCTTAGGAGCAGCGCCCACTCACGCAATAATATCCGGCAGCAGCATGCTCTCCAGCTTGGCCATCTGGTCCTTGAGGCCGAGCTTCCGCTTCTTCAGCCGCTGCATCTGCAGCTGATTGAACGGCGAGGTTTCCGCCAGGCGGGCGATCACCTCGTCCAGGTCGCGGTGCTCCTGGCGCAGTTCTTCCAGGCGGCGGCGCGCGTCCGCCTGGCTGGTCACGCCGCCGATGCCGGTGGGGGAATTCATGGCCCATGATAGCGCAGAACCGGCCCCGCCGTCACCGTCCGCGGCGGCGCTTTCGTTCCCGCAAATCTGCGCTTATGGTGCCCGCTCAAGGCGTTAACGGGGGAAAACGGCATGGCGGCGGGCAAGCGGATCGGCATCCTCACCAGCGGCGGCGACTGCGCCGGCCTTAACGCCGTGATTCGCGCCGTGGCCAGCCGGGCCCGCACCCTGGGCTGGACGGTGGTCGGCATCCGCAACGGCACCGCCGGCCTGCTGGCCCGGCCGGTCGATGCCGTGGAGCTGGGGCCGGAGGTGCTGGGCGCCAACATGCTGCGCCAGGGCGGCACCATCCTGGGCACCACCAACAAGGGCGACCCCTTCGCCTTCCCCACCGCCGACGGCCATCTGATCGACCGCACCGACGAGGTGATCGACGGCTACCGCCAGCTCAAGCTCGAGGCGCTGATCGGCGTCGGCGGCGACGGCAGCCTGCGCATCCTGCGCAATCTCGCGGTCAAGGGCGGCATCCCCCTGGTGGCGATCCCCAAGACCATCGACAACGATCTCGGCCTGACCGAGGTCTCCGTCGGCTTCGAGACCGCGGTGCAGACCGCCACCTCGGCCCTCGACCACCTGACGCCCACCGCCGCCAGCCACAGCCGCGTCATGGTGCTGGAGGTGATGGGCCGCGATGCCGGCCATATCGCGCTCACCGCCGGAATTGCCGGCGGCGCCGACGTGATCCTGATCCCGGAGATCCCCTACCGCATCGCCAACATCGCCGCGAAGGTGGAGGCGCTGAAGGCCGAGGGCCGCAACTTCGCGCTGATTGTCGTGGCCGAGGCCGTGCCGACCGAGGACGGCGAGGCGCTGATGACCGCCCATACCGGCGGCCAGGCCACCTATGGCGGCATCGGCCATTTCATCAGCGAGCAAATCGCCGATCTCACGGGCGCCGAGACCCGGGTCACCGTGCTCGGCCATGTGCAGCGCGGCGGCACGCCCGAACCCGGCGACCGGGTGATGGCCTCGGCCTTCGGCATCGCCGCCGTCGATTTGATCGCCGCCGGCCGCTTCGACCGCATGGTGGCCTGGCAGAACCGCGAGGTGGTGGATGTGCCGATCATGGAGGCCGTGGCCCGCTATCAGGCCGTTGACCTCAACGGCGCCCTCGTGCGCACGGCGCGGGCGCTCGGCATCTGCCTGGGTGATTCGCCGTGACGAGAAGCGCCGCAGAACTTCTGGAACTTCTCCCTCGGCCTCTATGGCCGCCCGGGGGTCGCCCCCGCATTGCTTGGGCTGCAGGATGCGCTCGGCCTCGACGTCAACATGCTGGTGTTCTGCTGCTGGGCGGCGTCCCGCGGCCGGAAGCTCACGCCGGCGGATCTGGAAGCCGTGGAGGCCGTCGCCGAGCCCTGGCAGGTCGAAGTGATCCGCCCGCTCCGGGCGCTCCGCCGCCGCCTCAAGGGCGGCTTTCCGCCATTTCCGCCTGATCGGGTCGAGGCCTACCGCAAGGGCTTCAGCGATCTGGAGATCGAAGGCGAGCATATCGCGCAAGAGGCGATGGAAGTTGCGCTACCGCAAACCGCCACTGCCCCCGGCAACGCCGCACTCACCGCCGCCAATCTCAAGGCCTACGTCGCCCACGCGCAGAAGGAGATCGGCGACAAGGAATCCGCCGCCCTCACCACGATCCTCCAGGCCTGCCACCCGGAGGAGAAGGGAACCTCACAAGTTCTCCTAATATGCGGAGACCACTAGTCTCGCGCGCTCTACCGCCTGAAGGAGAGAGCGCCCCGGTTGAGGGGTCGGTCGCATCGATCGAGCAGCGCGAGCAAGTTGTGCGAGGTCGGCTCGGTGTCGACAACTGGAACGGCACATTGCTTGCAGCTTTCGTCAACAGCGTGCGTCATTGAGATGCCCCCTTGCTGCGATCGTCTCGCTGTCGCTCGACCGCTGCCATCCTCTCCCCTCAAGGGGAGAGGATCGGGATTTTGTTCAAGTTTGCAGAGGTCAGCGCTTCTTCGGCTTCGCGCGCGCTGGCTTCTCCGCCCGCTTCTTCGCTCTGGCTTTGGGCACCGCCTCGCCCCAGCGCTTCACCAGCCCGGAATCGATACCCATGAGGTCAAGCACCCGTCCGACCGAATGGTCGACGATGTCGGCCACCGTCTGCGGCTTGGTGTAGAACGCCGGCAGCGGCGGCGCCACGATCGCCCCCATCTCCGACAGCGCGGTGAGATTGCGCAGGTGCCCGGTATGGAGCGGCGATTCCCTGACCATCAGCACCAGCCGCCGCCGCTCCTTCAGCACCACGTCGGCCGCCCGTGTCAGCAGGTTGGTCGTCACACCCGTCGCGATCTCCGCCATGGAGCGGACCGAGCAGGGCGCGATGATCATGCCCAGGGTCTGGAACGAGCCGCTGGAGATCGCCGCCCCCACATCGGCCACCGGATACCAATGGTCCGCCAGGCGCCCTGACATCCTTGGCCTTGAATTCAGTCTCATAGGCCAGCGTCATTTCCGCCGCTTTGGACATGACCAGATGGGTCTCCACCGGCAGGTCCTGCAGCGCCTGCAGCAGCCGCACGCCGTAGATTGCGCCCGACGCGCCGCTGATGCCGACGATCAGCCGTAATTTCAATGACATGGGCCCCCGGGGACTCGATAACGACCTATTAATAGGGCGTGAAAGGTTGATGTTTACAATGATCGCCGATGAGGATTAGCATCTTAAAGTCTTCGGCCAACATGGAACAGACGGAGGTTCCCGAATGTCGGTGATAGAGCACGTGGACGCCCTGCGGTCCAAGCATGCTGAAATCGATCGGATGATACAGGAAGAAGAACACCGGCCGCACCCAGACGATGGCGCCCTCGCCGAACTCAAACGACAAAAGCTGAGAATCAAAGACGAAATTGCGGTTCTGAACCGCGAACCCGGCAACGCCTAGTTGACGGGTTGACGGGCCGGTCTCCGAAAAGGGGCCGGCCTTTGTGTTTGATGTGTGACTGACATCACCGCGCCGCCGCGCGCGAAATCTTAACTGTTGCACATGAGAATCGCTGGCCGGTTTGCCCATTGGCATACCGGTCCTACAAGCGTGACAGGTCTCCAACGAAGGGGTTGAGGGGATGATTCGCACTCTGGTGTTTGCACTGTTGGCGCTGACGTTGATCTCGGCGCCGGTATCGGCTCAGCAGGATCCGCAGTCGATTGCCAATTCGCTGGTCATGCAGCAGGGGACCATTCCCCTGGGCAACAATCTGGCGTCGCTGAACCTGACGCCCGCCTTCCGCTATCTCAGCCAGGCCGACACGAAAAAGGTGCTCGTCGACCTCTGGGGCAATCCGCCGGAGTCGGTGGGCGAGATCATGGGAGCCATTGTCCCCGCTAACGTGAGCATCCTGAGCGCCGAAAGCTGGCTCA
This sequence comes from uncultured Alphaproteobacteria bacterium, assembly GCA_963816235.1. Lineage (GTDB taxonomy): Bacteria > Pseudomonadota > Alphaproteobacteria > Dongiales > Dongiaceae > DATKFM01. Next base: position 380,098 of record CAWFKD010000005.1, read on the forward strand.
TCATCGTCAGCTATGACGATTCCGGGCATATCGACGATGCCGACGCCGCCGGGATCGACTACGGCGACCTGCTGTCGGAAATGCAGCAGGCGACCCGCGAGAACAGCGAGGAGCGCGTCAAGCAGGGCTATGAGAAGCTCGAGCTGGTCGGCTGGGCCGAGGCGCCTCACTACGATAGCCAGGCGAAGAAGATCTATTGGGCCAAGCAGCTCAAATTCGGCGATTCGCCGCCGCCGGATACCCTGAACTACAACATCCGCGTGCTCGGCCGCACCGGCTTCCTGGACCTCACGGCCGTCGCCAGCATGGAGCAGCTGCCGATGATCAATACGCGGGTGAGCGATATCCTGAGCACCGTGAGCTTCAATGCCGGCAACCGCTATGAGGACTTCGATTCCGCGTCGGACCATGTGGCCGAGTACGGCATCGCCGGCCTGATCGCCGGCGGCGTGCTGGCCAAGGCGGGCTTCTTCAAGCTGCTGGCGCCGTTCATCAAGTTCATCCTGCTGGGGCTCGCCGCCGCCGGCGGCATCTTCGTGAAGTTCTTCCGCCGCAAGCCGGCCGGACAGGCGTAGCACTCCTCCTCACCAGAGGAAAAAATAGTCCCCTCGCCCCCACGTCAGTGGGGGAGAGGGCTAGGGTGAGGGGGTGTCGACGAAGCGAGCCTTCCTATCAGAATCCACTTCAGCAATTGGAGCGATCGTCAGCTGCCCCTCACCCTAACCCTCTCCCCGCAAGCGCGGGGCGAGGGGACAATCTTTTTGCCGCTCTTCGACATGGGTTGCGTTGGCCGCCCCGCCGCCTCAGATCACCTTCAATACCTTACCCGCATCGGTGAAGGCGGCGATGGCGCGGTCGATGTCGGCCTCGCTGTGGGCGGCGGAGAGCTGCACGCGGATGCGCGCCTCGCCCTTCGGCACCACCGGATAGGAAAATCCGATCACGTAGATGCCCCGTTCCAGCATGGCGGCCGCCAGCCGGTGGGCGAGGGCGGCGTCGTACAGCATGATCGGCGCGATCGGATGCACGCCCGGCCGGATGTCGAATCCCGCCGCCGTCATGCGCTCGCGAAATCGCTTGGTGTTGGCGTTCAGCTTCTGCCGGAGATCGCCGCTCTTCGACAGCAGCTCGATGGCGGTGACGCCCGCCGCCGCCACGCAAGGCGCGATGGAGTTGGAAAACAAGTAAGGCCGCGAGCGCTGCCGCAGCAGGTCGATGACCGGCTGGCGGGCCGCGGTGAAGCCGCCGGTGCCGCCGCCCAGTGCCTTGCCCAGGGTGGAGGTGAAGATGTCGATCCGGTCCTGCACGCCGCAATGCTCGGCAGCACCGCGGCCGTTCGGCCCGACAAAGCCGGTGGCGTGGGAATCATCCACCATGACCAGCGCGTCATGTTTCTTCGCGAGATCGACGATATCGCGCAGCGGCGCGATGTCGCCGTCCATGCTGAACACGCCGTCGGTGGCGATCAGCCGCGTGCGCGCAGCCTTGGCGGCGATAAGCTGCGCCTCCAGGTCGGCCATGTCGGCATGCTTGTAGCGCAGCCGCTGCGCCTTGCAGAGCCGGATGCCGTCGATGATCGACGCGTGGTTCAGCGCATCGCTGATGACCGCGTCCTCCTCGCCGAGCAACGTCTCGAACAATCCGCCATTGGCATCGAAGCAGGAGGAATAGAGGATCGCATCGTCGGTGCCGAGAAAGCGCGCGATCGCCTGCTCCAGTTCCTTATGCAGATCCTGGGTGCCGCAGATGAAGCGCACCGACGCCAGGCCGAAGCCGTGATCGTCAAGCGCCTTATGGGCGGCGGCGACGATGGCGGGATGATTGGCGAGTCCGAGATAATTGTTGGCGCAGAAATTCAGCACCTCCGTCCCCGCCGCGAGCCGGATATGCGCGCTCTGCGGCGAGGTGATGATGCGCTCTTCCTTGTAGAGCGAGTCCCGCTTGATTTGCTCCAGCGTTTCCGTCAGCCGTTCCTGCAGGCCCATCGAATTTTCTCCCAGCTCATCAACCATTGTCATACCGGGGCCGCCGTTTCCCGAGCAAACGCGTAGCGTTTGTCTCGTGCGGCGGAACCCGGGACCCATGAACACGAAACTCGTCAAGTTATTTTGACAGACGCTGGATGTTCATGGGTCCCGGACAACCGCGCTGAAGCGCGGTTTCCGGGATGACAATCAGGTTATGTCCCTTGTTCGTGCCAACTCACCAGCGGCAATGTTAGACTTCGGCAACCGCGGTGACGCAAGCCGCAAAGAAATCCCCGGGGAACCGCCGCCATGCCCGATCTCGATCTCTGCTACATGCCCGCCGTCAAAGCCCTGGAGGAGTTCCGTGCCCGTCACCTCTCCCCCGTCGACATCCTGAAAGCGCAGATTGCCCGCGCCGAGCAGGTGGAGCCTGTCATCAACGCCTTCTCGCACCGCTACTTCGAGCAAGCGCTGACACAGGCCAAGCGCGCCGAGGAAAAATACCAGAAGACCGATGGCCGCTCCCGGGCGCTTGAAGGCCTGTCGCTGGCGGTCAAGAACGAGATGGCGGTCAAGGGCCAGCCCCATGATTCCGCCAGCCTGATCCACAAGGACAATATCGCCGGCCATACCGAGCCAATCGTCGAACGCTTGTTCCGCGCCGGCGCTATTCAGCATGCGCGCAGCAATTCGCCGGAGTTCTCCGTTGCCGGCGTCACCTATTCGCGGCTCTACGGCGTCACCGGCACGCCGTGGAATCCGAAATACACTTGCGGCGGCTCGTCCGGCGGCGCGGGCGCCTGCCTTGCCGCCGGTACTTCGACATTGGCGACGGGATCGGATATCGGCGGCTCGATTCGCATTCCCGCGGCGATGTGCGGCGTCGCCGGCTACAAGCCGCCCTATGGCCGCAACCCGGCCGATCCGCCGGGCAATCTCGACTGGTACAGCCACACTGGTCCGCTTGCCCGCACGGTCGCCGACTGCGCCCTGTTCCAGAATGTCGTCAACGGCGCGCATCCGCGGGACATCGTTTCCCTGCGGCCGAAAATCAAGCTGCCACTGGCCTATCCGGAAGGGCGACTCAAGGGCAAGCGCATCGCCTACAGCATCGATCTCGGCTTTCACGCCATTGCACCGGAGGTGCGCGCCAATGCGCTCCGAACTCTCGGCCTGCTGCGCGATCAGGGCGCCATCGTCGAGGAAGTCGATCTCGGCTGGACCCGTGAGATCCAGGATGCCGCCGGCGCCTATCTCGACCACCTGTTCGGCCACTACATGGCCGAGGCGGACCGCGATCATCCCGATCTCGTCACCGACTACGTAAAGTACTATGCGAAGCGCGCCGCCGCCGCCGCCGATGTAAAGAAGTTCGCCTGGAGCCTCGAGGTCGCCGGGCGCATCTATGAGAAGTTCGGGCCGCTGCTTGGAGAAATACTACGCCTTCGTCTGCGTGCCCCTGGCGACCCACGAGGTGCGCGCCGATCAGCCGCCCTGGGAGAAGATGACCGTCGACGGCCGCGAGATCGATTCCGACTACGATTGGACCATCACCTATCCCTTCAACATGCTGAGCCGCTGCCCGGTCATGGTGGTGCCGTCGGGCATGGGGCCGCAGGGATTGCCGACGGCGGTGCAAATCGTCGCGCGTCCCTATGACGACCGGCGGGTGTTCGAAGTCGCCGCCGCCATCGAACGGGCGCAGCCCTGGATGGATACGCCGGAGCGGCGGCCGAAGCTGTAGCGGCAGTCGGCCAGTGCGGCCGTTGAAAACAACAGCGCAGCGGCAAGCTGCCAGGTGCGGCGAGAGCTGGCGGGAGCTGAAGTTGCAGCCACAACAGCGCCGCGCCAACCCTGCCGGTGCGGCGAGGGCTGGCGCGGCGCTGGAGCTTGCCGCCTGTGATTATGGCCGCCTAGAAGGTCTCGTCGACGAAATCGCCGATAGCGCTCGCCGTGTCGGTCACGGCATCGCCCACCGTGTCGGCGGCATCAGCCAGCGCGCCGTCACTTTCGTCGGCGTCGTCGGCATCATCGCCCTTCGGCGACATCATCGCTTTCGTCGCCCTCGTCGCCGCCGAGACCCTGGTTGGCTTCTGTCGCCTGGATCTCGTTGGCTTCGTCGGCGAGTTCGTCGGCGAACGGCTTCGTCGGTCAGCTGCGCGCTCAGGGCCTCGTCCTCGGCCAGCTCCGGGTTCGTCCGCGATCAGCTTCTCATGGACGGCGAGGACCTGTTCGGCGCGTCAGCGGCTTGTTCGCCGCCTCGGCGAGAATGCCGGCGAGATCCGTCGGTCGTAACCGTGCTTCATCGGACGTTAGCCAGCAGCGCGTCACGGTAGGTCTTGGACAGCGTGCCGACCGCCGAGTTCGGCGAGGCATTCGCCAGCGCCTGCGGCGAGGCGTTCAGGAAGCCGTTGAGGCGCCCCAGATTGCTGGGATGCATCGCGTCTTCCTTCGACAGCTTGCCCTTGGCGTGCGACGTCTTCGCTTCCTGGACCTGATCGGATTGCAGGCCCTTGCCGTGACCTTTGCCGTTCCCGCGGCATTGCCATTGGCCGTTGCCATTGCCGCCGGCAGCGGCCAGCGCCGTCTTGCCATCGATATGCCATCTTGCCGGAGTCGAATGAAACCGGCAGCGCGCCAAGCGCCAGCGCGATGACTCCAGTGGCGACGCCGAGACCGATTCTTTTGCGAATCTTCATTGGCATTGAGACCTCCGCGATCTGTTGGTATTCCATATCCTCGACAGTCTACATTAACGGGCTGTTAAGGATGGTAGTTAAATCCGTAAGATTGGTGTGACGCGGCCGGTTATCGGCCGCTAGTCATACGCAGTTACAGGGTTGAGAAGCGGGCATTAAGATCCTGTGCCAGTTGGACCAAGGTCCAATTGAACGGCAGGGCGCGGGGCACATCATAAGACGAATGCTTCAGCTCGCATCGTCAGAACAGCGGGCGGAAAGGCAGGGGAGGTTCAAGCCTGATGCGAAAACTCTTCCGGAGTTGTTTGTCCATGCGCGCCGCCTTCGTCGGCAGCTTGGTCTTGCTGCTGGCCGTTGGCGGCTGCGCCATCGGCGAAGATCTCAAGAAATCGGGCACCGTGCGCATCGAGCAGGTGCAGGTCGCCTTCATCGGCAGCGGCAATCTCGGCGGCGGCACGCTGAAGTTCGCCGGCAAGACCTATAATTTCACGGTCGGCGGACTGGGCATCGGCGGTTTCGGCATCTCCAAGATGGTCGCCGTCGGCAATGTCTACAATCTCAAGGACGCGGCCCACTTTCCCGGCTCTTACGTGCAAGGCCGCTACGGCATGGCAGTCGGCGATGCCAGCACCGGCAAGCTGTGGCTCAAGAACAGCCACGGCGTGGTGATCGAGCTGGAGGCCGACCGCACGGGCCTGGCGCTCTCCCTCGGCGGCGACGCCGTCTATATCGATTTCGATTGAGCCGCGGAGGAACCAATGTTCAAGACAATGCTGCGGCTACTCACTATCGCCATTGCCGGCGCTGCGCTCCCCGCCCATGGGGCAGAGGAGGCGACGATCAAGGCCTTCGTCGCCTGGCAGGGCAGCGGCCAGACCCTGCAGACTTCGGTCACCGAGGCGACCTTCATCGGCTCGATCTCCGGCACCGTCTATGTCGAAACGGACAAAGGCCCGGTCGCCAGCGGCGAGATGGTCTGTCCGGCAACGGTGCGCATCGAACTGGACAGCGGCGCCCAGACCGGCACCGGCCGCTGCATCATGACGGCGCCCGATGACGCCCGCATCTTCGCCGACTTCACCTGCAGCGGTTACCACCTGATCGGCTGCAACGGCGACTTCGTCCTCACCGGCGGCACCGGCCGTTTCGACGGCATCACCGGCGGCGGCCGCGCCGTGCTGCGCGCCAACCAGCGCACACTGACCGCGGTCGGTGGAGCCGGCGTGGCGGAGACCGGCAGCGGCATCCTGTTCTGGCCGGCGCTGGCGTACAAGCTGCCCTGAGCGCGGCGGCATGCCGCGCAGACGAGATCTGCGGAGGATGGCATGACAAGATTCCCGGTTCAGGGCGGCTGCCATTGCGGCGCCATCCGCTACACGCTGCTGAGCCCGGCCCTTAGCGTGCAGCATTGCCACTGCTCGCGCTGCCGCAAGGTCTATGGCAATCTCGCGGCCCAGGGCGCGGTCATCAGGCGATCCCAGATCAGGATCGAAGGCGAATCCAATCTGACCACCTATCGAAGCTCGCTCAGCTTCGCCGGCCAGTTCTGCAAGACCTGCGGCTGCCACCTGTTTTCCTATGAGGATAGCGAAACGGAACTGATGTACCTCGCGCCGGCCACGCTCGATGGCGGCGTGCATCCGGGCCATCCCGCCGGCAAGGAGACTCATATCCATGTCGGCTCGAAAGCGGAGTGGGAGCAGATCGGCGGCGACCTGCCGCAATTCGACGCCGCCAGCCCGGATGAAATTATCACCGGCGTGCAGCAAACCTAGTCCGGGAATTCTGCAAGCCGCTACTACTTGAGGTCATGGGAATGACTTCAATTTGCGCTACATCAACGCAATTCGCTGGCGTGCGCATATTTTCGCAGCATTGCGCGCCTGCCGGGAGATAGGCAATGCCGTCCCAATCAAGCCACTTATTCGTCTGCGCCATTCTATCTGCGCTGCTCCTTGGCGGCGCAGGCGCAGCTTCCGCCTCGCAGTCGATGATGCGTCCCGGCGGCGTGCCGAAGCCGATGATGCCGGGCCCTGAAATGGATTCGACGGCCTGCGCCAATCTGGCCGTCGCGCTGGAACCGGCCGGCGATTTTCAGAGCATGGACTGTAGCCGCGGACCGGCCACCCATGGCGGCGGCACCGGCTGGGCGATGAAATCGAAGATCGCGGCGGCCGACGGGACGTCGAAGTTCTTCATCTATCACTATGCCGCGGGCATCAGCAGCTATTTCGAGCGCCGGGGGCCGCAAGCATTGTTCGAATACGTGCTGGACTACGATGTCGCTGGCAGCTGGTCCGCGGCTGGAATTGTGGATGGGTATGCGGTCAGCCGATTCTTCAGCGATATGGACTCGGCGCGGGTGCCCTGCTTTGCCTTCGCCCGCCATGGCGGCCATGTCGCCCGCTCCATCGGCTATCACCACCGGGTCGCGGGCCTCTACTGCGAGATCAACGCCAGCGATGAGCCGGTATCCGACGCTCGCATCCAGGAGATGATCGGCAAGATCAAGACCAGCTTCTTCTGACGCCCGCTCAGTCCTGCATGTAATCCCGCGGCCCTGCGTCCCGGCCGTCGGCGAGGCCGAGGTCGCGGAGCTGGTGGCAGCTCAGGCTGTCCAGGTTCAGCCGTTCCGCCGGCCGCAGCCGGCCGAGGGCCGCGAGCAGCCGGGCTCCGATGCCGAAGGTCTTCGGCGCTGCGGCGAGGTCCAGATCGGTGCAGGTGGTGCAGGTCATGGGGCGGTCCTCCGATTAGGCTGCATTGATGTCATGACCGGTATATGATGCTGGAAACACCGCGCTTTCCAACTGAACCTCAATGGGGTAGCATAAGGCTGCCTTATGTCACTGCCGGCCCCGCCATGAACCTGCCGCCGCTTGCCGCCATCAGATGCTTCGAGGCCGCCGCCCGGCATCAGAGCTTCACCCGGGCCGCCTCCGAGCTGGGCATCACCCAGGCCGCCATGAGCTATCAGATCAAGCTGCTGGAGGAGCGGCTGGGCCCGCTGTTCCTGCGCAAGCCCCGGGGCGTGGCGCTCACCGAGACCGGCCGCCGCCTGGCGCCCTCGGTCACCGCCGCCTTCGACGGCCTGCGCGGCGCTTTCGAGAATCTGAACCAGACTGCCGAAGGGCTGCTCTGCATCACCGCCGTACAGTCCTTCGCCTCCAACTGGCTGGTGCCGCGGCTCGGCGCCTTCCAGGCCGCCCACCCGGGGATCGCCGTGCGGCTCGACGTCACCGGCCGCGTGGTGGATTTCGCCCGTGAGGAGTTCGATGTCGGCTTCCGCCACAACAAGACCGACAGCTGGCCGGGCCTGGTGGCCCATCCCCTGATCCCCCTGCAGTTCACCCCCATGCTGAGCCCGCGGCTCTTGGAGAAACACGGTCCGGTGACCGAGCCCGCCGATCTGCTCAAGCTGCCGCTGCTGGAGCCGTCGGATCACTGGTGGCCGGCCTGGTTCGCGCTGGCGGGGGTGGCAGCGCCCGATCTCGCCGGCCGGCCGGAGATCACCTTCGGCACCCAGAACCTGATCGGCGGCGCGGCGCTGACCGGGCAGGGGGTGGCCATGCTGACGCCGGCCTTCTTCCATGACGACCTCGCGACCGGCCGCCTGCTCCAGCCCTTTCCCCTGATCGGCCGCGACAAGGGCCATTACTGCCTGGTCTATCCGGAAGCCCGCCGCCGCTCGCCGAAGATCCGCGCCTTCCGCGATTGGATCCTGGCGACGATGGAGCGCGAGCGCCTGGAAGGCGAGCATCGGCGCGACGGCTAGCCGCGCCGCCGCCTGTCGCCGCTAGGCCAGCGGCCGCCGCGGCAATCGTCTACAGTTCAGCCGTTGTGTGGGCTGGGCCATAAGCTGGGCGAACAGCCGGCGCCGCGATAGCACCGCGCGACCGGCCGCAGGGAGGCCTTATGCCGCACAAACTTACCCGCGTCCTGATCGGGGCGCTGCTGCTCGGCGCCGCCGGCACGGCCGCGGCCCTCGGGCCCATCCGCCCCGGCGGCGATGCCGCGCCGCTGCTGCAGCTCGCGGAGCTGAAGTCGACCAGCTGCGACAACCTCAAGGTCCATCTGGAGCCGGCGGGCGATTTCCGCAAGATCGAATGCAGCAAAGGCCAGACCGGCTATGGCGGCGAGACCGGTTGGTCGATCGCCAGCAAGATCTTCGCCAGCGACGCACTCTCCTGGATCGTCGTCTTCCATGACGAGGCGGGCGTGCAGACCTATTTCGAGCGCGCGGGGCCGCAAACGCTGTTCGAGGATTGGATGAACGAAGCGATCGACGGCAGCTGGACCACGGGCACCGGCGCCAACGGCTATGCGGTCAGCCGCTTCTTCAGCAAGTTCGGTGGCGTGAAGGTGCCCTGCTTCGCCTTCTCGCAGTTCGGCAGCCACGTCTCCCGCACCTCCGGCTACCGTCAGCGCGTCGCCGGCGTCTATTGCGAAGAGATCACCAGCGAACAGCCGGTCACCTCCGAGCGCATCAAGGAAGTGCTCGGCAAGATCAAGACCAGCCTGTTCTGAGGCCGGGGCGGCCGGCGACTACGGGAACTGATAGGTCAGCGTCAGCAGGATATTGTGCGTGTTGTATTCAGGGTTGACGGTGACGGGATTGCCGCCGGTCGCGTCCGAGAAGCTCGGCTGCGTGGTGGCGAAGTAGCGGTACTCCAGCCCCGCATCCAGTTGCGGCGTGATTTCTAGGGATAGGCCGGCCATCGCCTGATAGGCGAACTGGATGTCGGTATCGCTGAAATTGCCGCCGACGGAATCCGCATCGATGCTCAGCAGCGCGCCGCCCACGCCCGCGCCGATATAGGGCGTGACCATCGTTCCCGTGTTCACGCGGTAATAGCCATTGGCCATCAGCGCATAGCTGCGCTCGAAACCGTCGATCGGGATGGTCATGCCGAGCAGCCGCTCCTGGTCGATGCCGTTCTGCCGGTAGGAGAACTCGCCCTCGACGGCAAAGCCGTTATCCCAGCCATAACCCGCGGCGATCGCCGCCAGCCAGCCGGGATCGTATTCCAGCGTCGCCGGCAACTGGCCCACGCCGGGAATCTCGATCGTCATGTCCGAATCGTCGAGAAGGGCGATACCGCCGCGCAGGCCGAGATAGACGCCATCGGCAGCCGCATCGCTTGCCCCGGCTATTCCCGCCAGGCAAACCGCCGCGGCCGATAGGAGCTTTCGGCTCATTCCCATGGCACGCCCCTTTCTCTGCCGGTGGCGGACGTATCCCAGCGTTGCGCGGAGGACCAGCCGGTTCAACTGCCATTGCAGAGGCCCCGCTGTTGTCACAGCCAGGCACACCAGCGGGCACTTGTCGCGCGTGCGAAAGCGCGGCGCCCGGCGGGTTTCGCCGCCGCGCGCCGCCGCCGTTGCGGGAAGCGGGACTATTGCCTTGGCGCGATTGCGCAATCCCGGCCGCACCGGGTGGCCCCGGGGCCTCTACCGCGATGCCGTCGCCGATCTGCCGCCGTCAAGCCGGATTGCCGCCGATAGGGCAGCAGCCGGCCGCCGCTTCGCCTACAATGCCGGTGCTGTTGTGGGCTGGATCGATTGTCCTTCGAACGATTGGGACCGCCGCGGGTGGCGGACGGCCGTTTGCGCGGCCGGCCGCCGCGCGCGGTCGGCGGGAAGGAGCAAGAACCATGTCGCGCAAGCGGGCGTTCTCTTTCGTCGTCGCATTTCTGATGGGGCTGCTGCTGGCGGCCGGCGGTGCCGCGGCCCTCGGTCCGCTGCGCGTCGGCGGCCCTGTGCCGCGTCCGCTTCCAATACCGGTGGCGGAGATGGCGAAGGTGGATTGCGCCGGGCTCGACATCAGCATCGAACTCGGCGGCGGCGGCTTTGACAAGGTCTGGTGCAGCGGCCGGCAGAAAGGCTATGGCGGCGAGAGCCCGCAGATCACCCGGTCGCGAATCGATGCGTCGGGTCCGCGCATGGACATAATCCTGTACCACGATCACGGCGGTTCGAACACCTACATGGAGCGCCAGACGCCGCGCTCCCTGCTGGAGAACGGCCTGGACTACGACATCCCGGACAGCTGGGAGACGGCGGAGGAGAGCAACGATTTCACGATCGCCACATTCTTCGCCAGTTTCGGCTCCTGGCGCGTGCCCTGCTTCGCCTTTGCCCGCTATGCCGGCCACGTCGCCCGTTCGACCGGCTATAACAATCGTGTCTTCGGCGTCTTCTGCGAAAGATCCGCCGGCACTCAGCCCCTCGCCGCCGCGCGTATCGACGAGATAACGGACAAGATCAAGGCGAAGTTCTTCTGAAGTGAGGCGGCGTTGATCAGTCCGTCAGGAACGCCAGCAACTTCGGAATCACCTGATCCGGCGCTTCCTCCATCAGCCAGTGGCCGGCGCCCTTGATGACGACGCCCTCCACGTTCTCGGCGACCAGCCGTCCCTGCTGGATCAGGAATTCCCCCGACGCCTTCTCGCCGGTTAGCACCAGCATCGGCATCCTCAGCTTGTTCCGCGCGAACTCCGCGAAATCCGGCGCGTCGCGCTCGAAGGCGCGGAACACCTCGAAGCCCGCGGGCATCGCGCCCGGCTGGGCATAGGACTCGGCATAGAACCGCCGGTCCGCCTCCGGCACCGAACGCGTGCGGTCGGCGGCGAAGTCGTTCCAGAAATGCTCGAGATAGATCCGCTCGCGCCCCTCGACCAGCTTCAGCGGCACCTCGCCATAGAAATGGAAATGCCAGAGGTCGCGCAGCAGCCACACCGTCTGCCACTCGCCCACGCCCGGCAGGAACGCATCCAGCAGCGCGATGCGCTCGATCTCATCCGGAAACTGCGCGGCATAGGCATAGGCGACCATCAGGCCGATATCATGCCCGGCGAGCTTCACCCGCCGCAGCCCGAGCGACGCCGCCAGCCCGTGGATATCCTGCGCCAGCGCCTTCTTGGTATAGCCCTGCGCCGGCTTGTCCGACCGGCCGAAGCCGCGCAGATCGGGCGCGATCACGCTGTGCGTCTTCGCCAGCTCCGCCATCAGCGGCCGCCACATATGGCTGGTCTGGGCATAGCCATGCAGCAGGATCACCGGATCGCCTGTGCCGGCGGCGAGGTAGTGGAGCTTCACGCCGTTGACGGTGGCGAAGCGGGAGTCGATGGCGGGGGTGTCGGGCATGGAGGCTAGGCCGCCGCCGAGAAGAAACGAACCAAAGCGCTCAGGCTGTCGCGCGCTGCGATCTGCATCGAAATCCTCCTGTCATGAAAAACGCCCAATGCGGGCGGCGGTCCAGATCAACGTCTTTTCGGCGGCACTGTCAAACCATCAGCGGTAGATAGTATCGCGGCAACTAGCGTTCCATGGGTGGGCAACCTTGACGGCTGAGAAGCGGTTCGGAGTGCGGGATCATATCGCAATCTCCTATGGATGGCAGCATTCTACTCAGGCACCGTGTCGGTAATTCGCCAGACGGCATACAACATCGATGTACAGGGATGAATGCCTGTTCCGGTGATGCAGGAGTCATCCTTGTAGTTCTCCCATCTCATGGCCGCATCCAGCGCGGGAAGCGCCCGGTTTGCCGCTGGCCCCAGGACGGCGAGCGCTGTTGCGGCGCAATTAAGCACCCAATGGTCGTGATCCAGAAGCAGCGCGGCGAGGCCATCGATAAGCGGCGCGGTCACGTCCCGCGCGTCGATCTTCTCCACGAGCCGCGGCAGCCTGCAGGCCAGCGCAGGCCGCGCCTCCGGCGCCGGTGTGTGCCGAGCCGAACCGATTAGGGCCGCTGTCTGTGCCGCCGCGGCTTCGCTGGGACTCTCCCGCGCTGCCGAAGCCGCAGCCGGCAGCTGCAGGGCGAGCAGGGCCAGGAGCCAACTGGCACTAGCGATGCCGGCGCCTGCTTTCCGCGCGATAGGCTTCATACTTCTCCTTCCACTCATTGATGGGCACGAATGTCTCCTCGATCGCGTCATCATATGCAATCCACCCGCCGCAACGTTCGCTGAGATTTCTCAATGTCTGAAGATGTTCCGACGTCAGATCCATCTGCCCAAATGAACTGGATCCCCCGGTGACAGCCCCCCATATGTCATACTCCAAGTCAGCGATCCAACCCGCATGCCACGCTTTCTCAGATAGCTCCGACATGTAGTCCGCCAGAGCACGTTGCTCGGGATTAAGGTCGGCGAGCATTGTTGGATTCTCCTTTGGCTTAGACGGTAGCATGATGTAATTAGAATCGAAATCCACTTTAGGTTGCAGCCTGCCGAAGATGTCGAACCAACCGGCCATCCGCTTGCCGCCGAGCGCTTGGCCGAGATTTATGCAAGTTTGATGCACCGGCGGGAAGAATGGCAATCCATTCCGAATGCGCCCATCGGCACCTTATGTTATAATAAATGGAAGCAACGGATCGTAGGGCGGTCATTGCTGCATAAGTGACTATAGACAGACGGGAATCCAGAATGCTCATCACGACCGGCAGAGTTCGCGGCGGCAAGATCGAGGTCGATACGGCCGTGCTACCCGAAGGCACAAAGGTAACGGTGCTCGCTCGCGAAGGCTCAGAGATCTTTGCCCTTGGACCCGAAGATGAAACCGCGCTACTGGCCGCGATCGCAGAGGCCGAGCGCGGCGAGACGGTCAGTTCAAAAGAGGTTCTCTCCAAAATTCGTGGCGCGTGAGTGAACCACGGGAAATCCGCATCGTCGCCAGCGCGGCGCGAGGCATTGCAGAGGCCGCTGCGTGGTGGACCGCCAACCGGCCAAAGGCGCCGCAAGCTTTTGCCGAAGAACTTGAACGGTCACTCAGGCTGATTGCCCTGCATCCAGGTGTCGGTGCGCAAGCTGCGAATGCCAAACTGCAGGGCGTGCGGCGCATTCACTTGGCGCGAGTCCGCTATCATCTGTACTACCGAGTTTCAAAAACCACTCCGGAATTTATTGAGGTTCTAGCCGTCTGGCACGCGAACCGCTTGCCACCGCCGATTTAGGTAAGTCACGCCTATCAACCGCCCGCGAAAGCGGGGGTCCAGGGGATGCCAGCGCAATTGCGAAGCAATTGTCGCGAGGGCGCTCTCCAACTCTGGGTCCCCGCTTTCGCGGGGAAAACAATTGGTGGGGCCTTCGACTTGAGGGTGCGATACCCCGATCCTCCGGAGCCAAGCACACGACGGCCGGTCTCTGAATCTCCGCAGCCCAGCTTCCGTCATTTCGCATCCTGCGCGAGAGCCGTCAGCACCCCGTCGCACCACCGCATGAACTCCCTGATCTCCCGCCGCTCGCGAAGCACCGTCTGCCGGTAGCGTCCGTGCTTCAGCGCGTTCTCGTTGCCGATCTCCCCGCCCTCGTTCTTGCCCCCATGCATCCGGCAGCGTCGCTTGCCCTTCACCGCCGGGTTGCGGCAGGGCTGCCAATCACGCGTGCGGGCGCGGGCGCCGCAGCGCGGGCTGGCATGCAGGCGCGCAATGTCAGCGGCGTTGGGGCGTGACTTGCGGCCGCTCATGGCTTTTCCTCCGGCGGCTTGCTTCCCCGTGGCTTGCGCTTCCGTGGTTTCCGCCGGCCATCCTTCTCGCGGCGGGCGCGTTCTTCCAGCCAGTCGCGATAGCGCATGCGGGCGTAGGCTTGGCGGCGGGCGAGCGTGAGCAGGCGCGTTGCCGTCAGCAGCTGGATGTTGGGCTGGCGTTCATCGAGCGTCGCAGGATCGAGGGATTTGTGGATCAGCCCCATGCCCCGGCTGTGGGCCGCCACCATCTGCGCCAGCAGCATGCCTTCGATCTCGTCCAGTGGCCCGGCCTGTTCCATCGCCGCCGCCGTGATCGCGCAGCGCCGCTCGACGACATGCCGCGGCACATAGCTGGTCATCCGCAGCGCCAGCAGCGCCTCCTCGGCCATGCGTTCGGGCAGAGACTGGAGGATGTAGGGTTTGTCATCCGCGGTCGCTGCAGCCGGGTGCCGGCCGGCGCGGGATTGTCCGGCGGCGGTGGCGCCGCCGCGGCCGGTTGATTCTTCCAGCGGCCACAGGTCATCGCCGTCCTGCGGTTCGGCTTCTCCGGCGGCTGAAAGCGGTGAGGGCGGCAGATTTGGGTTCACGGCAATGCCCCTTGATGTATTACGTATAATACAGTAGTATTTACGTATTACCGGTATTTGTCAAGGTGGATCTTGCGTCGTGACGAACTCACCCATTGTTGTCATCCCGGAAACCGAGCTTCCCGCGCAAACGCGAAGCGTTTGTCGCGAGCGAGGTTGTCCGGGACCCAAGAACACGGAACAGGCCGAGTTGCCTTGGCTACCGCTCGGTGTTCATGGGTCCCGGACAACGCTGCTTCGCAGCGTTTCCGGGATGACAAGTTTTGATGACTTGGCCGCGAGCGATTCCCTTGCATGGCATCGTTCCCAAAAATCAGGGTCCCCCGGAATCAGCAGAATCCGCGCCTACGGCCTTGGCGGTATTGGAAAATCCATGATGGAAAATACGAAAAAATGTGCACTTTTACGCAAAACGGGCCGGTTTGAAACTTGCCCGGGCCGGCCTCCGGCCGGACCCGGCCGGCCCCTGCAACACCCTTCGTGTCCTTTGTGACTTTGTGGTGAAACCCTTCTTACTTCCGCGTATAGCGGTGCTTCACCCCCACGGGGAACCACTCGGCATCACCCGCCGCATGCAGCGTCACCCTCGGCAGCCGGTACTCCGCCGGCGCATAGTTCTTGAACTCGCTGTTCAGCCGCTCCAGCTCCAGCCGGATCGACTCCGCGATGACCGAACGCTTGGCCTCATCATCAGCCACCTTCGGCGCCAGCTCCACCGCGATCGCCAGATGCGCAGCCTCCTTCAGCCCCTCCACCGCCCGCAGCACGAATTTGCCGGTGACCCAGTCGCGGATCTGCGGCTGCTCGAGCCCGACGCTGATATTCTCGGGATAGATATTCGCGCCGAAGAACGACACCGTGAAATGGCTGCGGCCGAACACGAAGGCGAAGGGCATGCGCCGGTGGCCGCGCCAGCCATGGCCGCCGAGTTGCTTCACGGGATCGAAGCCGGCATGGGCGAGGAACTTCAGCATCTCGTCATAGCCGACGATGCCGCCATGATCGGCGATGTGATAGCGGATCAGCGGCACGCCATTGTCGCCGGTGAACAGCAGCGTGTGCCGGTCGGCATTGCCGTCGGGGATGCTTTCGAAATAGCGGCCGCGGGGATCGTACTGCACCAGCGTCGGCAGCCGCGATTCGCCGAACAGCTGCCGAGCCAGCTCCGGCTGGCCGCTGAGATGCCGGCGGATGCAGATCGACAGCGGCGTCTCGTTGCCCAGCACCCCCGCATCCGCCGTGCCATAGAGCGAAGCGGAATCGTAGCAGATGTCCGTGGAACCCAGCCGCTCGGCCACCAGGCTGCGCCATTCCTCGGAGAATACCTCGCCGGCCATCACCAGCTTCACCTTGTACGGCTTCCAGTCGATCCCGGCGGCGATGCCGCCATCGATCACGTCCTTGAGGAATGGCGGATAGCCCAAGAGCACCGTCTGGTCGAACTGCGGCGCCAGCGCCTTCACCACGCGCCAGATCTCCTCGCGGTTATTGCCCGGCGTCGCCAGCGTGATCGGATAGCCCTTGGCCGCCAGCGCGCGGCAGCAGGAGGTGGTGTACATGCCGCCCACCCACGTTCCCAGCGCGAAGCAGACGACGGCCAGGGTGCGCCGCTCGTCGGTGGCGAAGCTGTCATGGAACACCTGCTCGAACCGCACGGCGACCGGCAGCTCGTCGGCCTGGAAGCGTGGCCAGAAGGTCGGCGTGCCGGTGGAGCCGGAGGACACCGCCAGGAAGTCGCAGCTCTCCAGCCGTCCGCCGCGGCACAGGGCGGGCAGGGCATGCTTCTGCAGATAGTTGGCCTTTGTCACCAGCGGCAGCCGGTCGAAATCCTCCACCGTGCGGATGCTCTGGGCGGCGATGCCGTTCTCCTTCAGGAAAGCGCCGTAGGCCGGCACCTGGGCGGCGACGTCGCGGAACAGCTCCAGCGCCGCCTCGGCCGGCGGCCGCGCCGCGGGCGGCTCCAGCAGGTTATCCAGCGGCGTATGAATAAAGTGATGCAGTGCCGTCTCCGCGCGGCCTGCTTTCCGATGATCGAGCATGAAGCGAATTCCCTTCGGCGCACCGCCGGCGCGGGCACGCGGCCATGTATGGATACATTAGCTCTCAGCGCTGTCCGGCAGACTATAGGGGAGATCGGCGGCTTTGGATGCGTCGAATATCAGCCGGGCATAAAAGAACCCGCAAAAGAAAGAGGGCCGGAAAACCCGGCCCTCTCCCATCTCGGGCGCCTCTTGCGGGGAAAACAGCGGAGACGGACGCCCGAAATCCCGCTGAGTGGCTTCTTTCAGCGGGAACCGGGCGCGTTGGCCTCAGCTCCAGCCGTTATCCCTGCGCTCCCTTGTCGCCGACATCAGCTCCTCGATGTCGCCGGCAGTGACGTGATCGACCGACATAACGGCTTGAACCACCGGATCGGCCAGCATTTCCGCCAGGCTGGGCTCGCCGCCAAATCTGCCGCCGCCCCGGTTGCAATTCCGTTCGCTGTCGCGTCTTGCCTCGAATCCCATCGGATATGCCCTCCTTTACTAAACGGCGGCGGCGCCGATGACCTTGACCTGCATCAAACGGGCCGCCGCGGCATGTGTGTCGACACCCGCCGTTCTCCCTGGGTTAACGATGGCATGTGGCGGCGATGTCACCGAAATGGGGCGATTGCATGGCGGATGCGGAAAACCGCGCCCTGCGCTTGCGACAGGTGGTCGCATCGCCTAATTTCCCGCCGCCGCCGACAGCAGGCGCGCGCACCAAACCTGGAGATCTGGAACATGGCTTTCCTTGCCGACCGACTGGACCGCATCAAGCCGTCACCGACCATCGCGGTGACCATGAAGGCCCGCGAGCTGAAGGCCGCCGGGCGCGACGTGATCGGCCTCGGCGCCGGCGAGCCGGATTTCGACACGCCGGAGAACATCAAGGAAGCGGCGATCGCGGCGATGCGCCGCGGCGACACGAAGTACACCGACGTCGATGGCACGCCGGCGCTGAAGAAGGCCATTTGCGCCAAGTTCAAGCGCGAGAACGGGCTCGACTACAAGCCCGAGCAGATCACCGTCGGCACCGGCGGCAAGCAGGTGCTGTTCAACGCGCTGCTGGCGACGCTGAACCCGGGCGACGAGGTGATCATCCCCGCGCCCTACTGGGTGTCCTACCCTGACATCGTGCAGCTCGCCGAGGGCACGCCGGTGATCATTCCCTGCGGCCAGAACAACCAGTTCAAGCTGCGCGCCGAGGAGCTGGAGGCGGCGATCACGCCGAAGACCAAGTGGCTGATCCTCAACAGCCCGTCGAATCCCACGGGTGCTGCTTATTCCCGCGCCGAGCTGAAGGCGCTGACCGACGTGCTCTTGAAGCATCCGCATGTGTGGGTGCTGACCGACGATATGTACGAGCATCTGGTCTATGACGGCTTCGAATTCTTCACGCCGGCGCAGGTGGAGCCGAAGCTCTACGACCGCACCCTGACCATGAACGGCGTCAGCAAGGCCTATTGCATGACCGGCTGGCGCATCGGCTATGGCGGCGGCCCGGCGCCGCTGATCAAGGCGATGGCGAAGCTGCAGTCCCAGAGCACCACCAACCCCAGCTCGATCAGCCAGGCCGCCGCGGTCGAGGCGCTGAACGGCCCGCAGGACTTTATTCCGGCACACAACCAGACCTTCCGCGAGCGCCGCGACATGGTGGTGGAGATGCTGAACAAGGCGCCGGGCCTGACCTGCCACCGGCCCGAGGGCGCGTTCTATGTCTACCCGTCCTGCTCGGGCACGATCGGCAAGAAGACTCCCCAGGGCAAGGTGATCAAGACCGACGAGGATTTCGTCGCCTATCTGCTGGAGGCCGAAGGCGTGGCCGCGGTGCATGGCGCGGCGTTCGGCCTGTCGCCGTTCTTCCGCATCTCCTATGCCACGGGAACCGATGTGCTGCGCGACGCCTGCACCCGCATCCAGCGCGCCTGCAAGGCTTTGAAAGACTGAGATGGAGGGGCGATGACGCGAGCCGCCGGGCCCTACGCCGTCGCCTCTTCGCTGCCCTCGGTCTCCTCGTCGTCCTGGACGCGGCGGGTGACCAGCAACTTGTCGACGCGGCGGCCGTCCATGTCGACGACCTCGAATTCGAAGCCGGCCACCTGGAACTTGTCGCCGGCCTTGGGAATGCGCCGCAGCTCGGCCATCACCAGCCCGGCCACCGTCTGGTACGTGGCCTCGTCCTCGTCCGGCAGCGGGCCGAGTTTGATGCGGTCTTTCAGCTCGTCGATGGCCAGCAGTCCATCCACCAGCCAGGAGCCGTCCTCGCGCTCGGTGACCGACGGCTCGTCTTCCTGGTCGGGCGCCTGCAGCTCGCCCACCAGCGCCTCCAGCACATCCTCCAGCGTGACCAGGCCCTGGAAGTCGCCATATTCGTCGACGATCAGCGCCACCGGCTTGCCGGTCTCGCGGAAAATCTCCAGCGCCTTCAGCGCCGGCGCGGTCTCCGGGATATACAGCGCCGGCTTGGTCGCGGCGCGCAGGTCCAGCGGCTTGCCGTCCAGGATCGAGCCCAGCAGGTCCTTGGCCTCGACCACGCCGATGAAATTGCGGCGGCCACCCTCGGCCACCGGGAAGCGCGAATAATGACTCTCGCTGATCTTGCGCTTCGTCTCTTCGATCGGATCGCCCAAGTCGAGCCATTCCACTTGCGTGCGCGGCGTCATCATGGCGCTGATGCGCCGGTCGCCGAGACGCAGCGCCATGTCGACGATGTTCTTCTCGCCGGGCTGGAAATGCCCGGACTCCGTGCCCTGCTGCATCAGCAGCTTGATCTCCTCGTCGGTGACCGCGGGCTCGCTGCTATGGGGCAGCGGAATCACCTTGAGGATCAGCTCCGTCGTCAGGCTCAGCAGATACACCGCCGGTGCGGCGATCTGCGACAGCAGCGTCATCGGCCGCGACAGCCAGCATGCGATTTGCTCGGGCCGGATCAGCGCCAGCCGCTTGGGCACCAGCTCGCCCAGCACCAGCGTCAGTACGGTGATCGCAACGACCACGCCGCCGATGGCGACCGGGGCTGCATAGGGTGCGATCCATGGAATCCCCAGCAGCCACGCCTCAACGCCTTCGGAGATCGTGGCGCCGCCGAAAGCGCCGGCCAGTACGCCGATCATCGTGATGCCGGCTTGCGCGGTGGCGAACAGCCGGCTCGGGCTCTGGGCCAGGGCCAGCGCCGCTTTTGCGCC
Organism: uncultured Alphaproteobacteria bacterium; assembly: GCA_963816235.1. GTDB lineage: Bacteria > Pseudomonadota > Alphaproteobacteria > Dongiales > Dongiaceae > DATKFM01. Next base: position 400,028 of record CAWFKD010000005.1, read on the forward strand.
CTTGTCGCCCTGGTCGGCGGCATGCTTCAGCCGCGCTCGCCGCGACGAGACGATTGCCAGTTCCGCCATGGCGAGGATGGCGTTCACCAGAATCAGCAGAAGAACGATGATGATTTCGAGCGTCATGGCCGCGAATGCATTGCGCTGCCCCGCTTCGTTACCGGCGCGCCGCAGCGGGGACGGCAACGCGAAGAGCTACATACCAAGGTATTTGAGGCCGAACTGCAAGGATTCTTGCAAGGTCACCCAGGTCACCCCGACCAGGAATCCGCCGGACGCCAAGGCCAAAACAAAACCGGCAAGCGCGAACAGCCCGTCGCGCTCGATCAGGGCCAGCGCCAGAACTACCAGCGGCACAGCCACCATCAGATTGCCAAAAGGCCAGGGCAACGGCAACAGCAGCGTCAGCAGCAGGCAGATCAGGCCGATGAACCGCTCCGCCGGGGCGCTGGCGAGCAGCAGATAGCGCGGCTTCAGCACTTTCTCCGCCCGCAGCAGATGGGGCAGGACCTTTTCGACCGTGCGCTGGAAATCGGCTTTGGCGGCCGATCGCTGCAGGATCGCCTTCGGCAGCCAGGGTTTTTCCAGGCCGAGCATGAGCTGGCCCGCCAGCAGCGCCAGCGGAATCACGGCGATCATGGAAATCACGGGAATCAGCGCCGGCAGCGTGAATACCAGGAGCATCAGGCCGAAACCGCGGTCGCCCAGCGCCGCCTCGATGTCGCCGAGGGAAATCCGCTCCGCTGGCCAGTTCCGGCCGAGATCCTCAATAATCTCCGAGGCCCGGCGCCGCCGGCCGTTGCTGTCGAAGCTGGAAATGGGCGAGGTTTTTAGCATTCTACCAGAAATATGTGGCCTCGGGGCGCCGGATTGGCGTGAGGCCTTAAATTGGGGACTTATGGGCCGCAGCCAAGATGCCGCGAAGTCCGATTCACATTTTTGTTGCAAGGTCGCGTCCGGCCCGGAAATCATAGACCAATTGCCTGACGGTCTGATGGTCGTATCTCGGTCTCGGACGCCCATCGCACAGGCCGCCGGACAAGATCCTGGTTGGCGTACGATTGATCTCGTTCAAAACAGCACAGAAGCGGCTCGCCTGGTCAAGATGATGCCGTCAACATTTGGGAGGACATGAACATGGGAGAACGCGCGCCCGCGGCGCCGCGCTGCGCCGCCTTGGTCGGCCCCTATCTCAGCGGCAAGACAACGCTGCTCGAAAGCCTGTTGCACGCCGCTGGTGCGGTGAATCGCAAGGGCTCGGTAAATGACGGCAACAGCGTCGGCGACAGCGCGCCGGAAGCGCGCGCCCGCAAGATGACCGCCGAATTGAACGTCGCCTCGGCCGAATACCTGGGCGAGCGCTGGACCTTCCTCGATTGCCCGGGCTCGATCGAGCTGGCGCTGGAGGCGCAGAATGCGCTGCTGGCCGCCGATGCCGCGATCATGGTCTGCGAGCCGGAAGTGTCGAAGGTGCTGACGCTGGCGCCGCTCTTCAAGTTTCTCGACGACCACAAGATTCCCCACATGCTGTTCATCAACAAGATGGACAATGCCGCCCATCGCATACGCGAGGTTCTGGCCGCGCTGCAGAGCGTGTCGAGCCGGCCGCTGGTCTTGCGCCAGGTGCCGATCCGCGAAGCCGCGAAGTCCGGCGGCGAGATCGTTACCGGCTATGTCGATCTCATCAGCGAGCGCGCCTATCACTATAAGGCAGGCGACGCGTCGGACCTGATCAAGATCCCCGAAGAAATGCAGTCGCGCGAACAGGAAGCCCGGCGCGGCATGCTGGAGTCGCTGGCGGATTTCGACGATCACCTGCTGGAGCAATTGCTGGAAGATGCGGTGCCGTCGAAGGGCGAGATCTATCAGCAGCTCGCCAAGGATCTGGCCGGCGATCTGATCGTGCCCGTGATGATGGGCTCGGCGCTGCATGACGGCGGCGTGCGCCGTCTGCTGAAGGCGCTGCGTCACGATGTGCCGGGACCGGAAGAGACAGCGAAGCGCATCGGCATCGAGCCGGGCTCGGGCGATACGGCGGCGCTTGTCTTCAAGACCTATCACCAGGCCCATACCGGCAAGGTGTCGATGGCGCGCCTGTGGGGTGCGCCGATCCAGGACGGCGCCACGCTCAGCGGCAACCGGGTCGCCGGCCTCTATCGCGTCAAAGGCCATGAGCTCGCCAAACTCGCCAGCGCCACATCGGGCGATGTGGTCGGACTCGGCCGCATGGATGCGGTGCAGACCGGGCAGGTGCTGACGGTGTCAGGCAAATCGGCCGGCGAGGTGGAATGGCCGGCGCGGCCCGTGCCGCTGTTCTCGCTGGCGCTGAATGTCGAGAACCGCGCCGACGAAGTGAAGCTGACCTCGGCGTTGCATAAGCTCGTCGAAGAAGATCCATCGCTATCGGTCGATCAGAATCCCGACACCCACGAACTCGTCTTGTGGGGGCAGGGCGAGATTCATCTGCTGATCGCCGTCGATCGTCTGAAGCTGAAATACGGCCTCGCCTGCAAGACGCACCGGCCGACCATCAACTACAAGGAAACCATCCGCCGCGGCACCAAGCAGCATTCGCGCTTCAAGCGGCAGAGCGGCGGCCACGGCCAGTTCGGCGACGTGCATGTGGAGATATTGCCACTGCCGCGCGGCACGGGTTTCCAATTCGTCGACCAGATCGTCGGCGGCGTCGTGCCGCGCAATTACATCCCGTCGGTGGAGGAGGGCGCACGCGAATACATGTCCCGCGGCCCGCTGGGATTCCCCGTCGTCGATGTGCAGGTGGCGCTCTATGACGGCCAGTACCACGCCGTCGACAGCTCCGACATGGCGTTCAAGACCGCGGCGCGGCTGGCGATGTCGGAAGGCATGCCGAAATGCGAGCCCGTGCTGCTGGAGCCGATCTGCGCCGTGCAGATCACCGTGCCCAGCGACTACATCGCCCGGGTCAACGGGCTGCTCAGCAGCCGGCGCGGCCAGATCCTGGGATTCGACGCCAAGGATGGCTGGCAGGGCTGGGATGAGGTGCACGCGTTCCTGCCGCAGTCGGAGCTGCATGACCTGATCATCGAGCTGCGCTCGCTGACCATGGGTGTCGGCACCTTCTCCTGGAAGTTCGATCACCTGCAGGAGCTGACCGGCCGCGTCGCCGACAAGATCGTCGAGCAGCGGCAAGCGGCGACGGCGCATTGAGAGCAGCAGATTCGCGCCTGCGACATCTTTGTAGCGACTCTAAGAACGGTTGAAAATGTTTGGCCGCGTGACATATCTAGAAAACAGACACGCGATTTCTGGGGAGAAACGCCCATGGCCAAAGTCGATATCGGGATTCCCGACAAGGAACGTCGGGCGATCGCCGAGGGTTTGTCGCGGCTGCTCGCTGACAGCTACACGCTCTATCTCAAGACGCATAATTTTCACTGGAACGTCACCGGCCCGCAGTTCAACACGCTGCATCTGATGTTCGAGGCGCAGTACACCGAACTGGCCCTGGCGGTGGATCTGATCGCCGAGCGCATCCGCGCCCTCGATCATCCGGCGCCCGGCTCCTACGCGCAGTACTCGAAGCTGTCCTCGATCAAGGAAGAGACCGGCGTGCCCAAGGCGAAGGAGATGATCAAGCAGCTTGTCGCCGGCCAGGAAGCCGTCACGCGTACCGCGCGGGAGATTTTCCCCACCGTCGACAAGGCCCATGACGAACCGACCGCCGATCTCCTGACCCAGCGCATGCAGGTGCATGAGAAGAACGCCTGGATGCTGCGCAGCCTGCTCGAGTAGCGCGCGCGAGTAACGCGTTGCTTGACCCGAGTCGACTTGCCGGTGAGCCGATCTCTGCGCGGGCCGGGAAGGCGAACGGTTTTGCGCCTAGCCGCCCTGCCTGACCTTTTGGTCAAGAAAAAAGCCAGGCCCGTAAGGGCCTGGCAAGTTAAACAGGGAGGCTTCACGTCTGGGAGACGTAGGGTCCGAAGACCCCGTTCGGGCATCGCGCCCGAACTCCGGTGGCAGCCAAATCAGCGCTGCCGAATTCCATTGTTGCAGTGCAACACAAATCTAAGATAGTCACTCTTCGCCGGGACACCAGCCTAATTCCGGCATCTCTGATATGCGCCCTGCGCATAGCATACTAAAATTGTATGCATATATGACGGGCTTCCGGAGCCAGTCTGTGACCATTTGGTCCGGATTGGTTACAGATCGGCCTCGGCGACCTTGCGCAACAAGAAGTCTCGAAAGACCTGAATGCGCTTCGAGTTCCGAAGTTCCTCTGGATATACGAAATAGGCTTCCATACGCGGTCCTTCAACCTCCGGCAGGACCTGGACCAGCCCATGCTGCTCCTCGCCCATGAACTTGGCGAAGGTGGCGATGCCCAGGCCGCTCTGGACGGCCCGCAGGATGGCGTAGACGTTGTTGACCGTCAGGGCGGGCTTGCGGAGTTGATCCTCGGGCGCGCCGATGGTCAGCAGCCAGTTCAGCTCGGGCACCGGCGGCCGGGTCTCGTCGCCATAGACGACGATCTTGTGCCGGTCGAGATCGTCGATCGTCTCCGGCATCCCGTAACGCTGGATATAGGCCGGAGCCGCATAGACGAAGTTCCTGATGGTCATGAGGTGGCGCTGCACCAGCTCCGACTGCCGCGGCGGCACCAGGCGGATCGCCACGTCGGCCTCGCGCATGCTGAGGTCCAACTCCTTGTCGTCGAGCACCAGGTCGACGGAGACATCGGGAAAGATGTTGATGAATTCGCCGATGCGCGGCGCCAGCCAGAAGGAGCCGAGGCCGACCGTGGCCGTGATCTTGAGCTGGCCCTTGGGGTGGTCCTTGTTCTCCGCCAGCTGCCCTTCGACCATGGCCAGCTTGGCAAACACCTCGCGCACCGTGCGGTAGAGCAGTTCGCCCTGTTCGGTCAGGATCAGGCCGCGGGCATGGCGGTGGAACAGCGGCGCCGCGGCGCTGTCCTCGAGCGCGCCGATCTGGCGGCTGACCGCCGACTGGCTCATGCCCAAGGCATCGCCGGCGCGGGTGAAGCTGCCAGCTTCGGCCACGGCGTGAAAGACGCGAAGCTTGTCCCAGTCCATCATACTTGTTCTGTCGAACGACCCGCTGTCCGGCGCGAAAAACCTGCCGGTGGCGCTATTCCGCCGCTTGAGCCGCCCGCGCCTCCTGTGCCGCCAGAAACTTTTCGGCTTCCAGCGCCCCCATGCAACCCATGCCCGCCGCCGTCACGGCCTGGCGGAAAATCTTGTCCTTCACGTCCCCGGCGGCGAACACGCCGGGAATGGCCGTCGCCGTGCTGTCGGGCCGCGTGATGATGTAGCCTTCATTGTCCAGCTCGAGCTGGCCCTGGAACAACTCGGTCGCCGGCACATGGCCGATGGCGACGAAGAGTCCGTCAACTTTCAATGTGCTTTCCTTGCCGGTCTTCACGTTGCGGATCTTGATACCGGTCACGCCCGGCGGCTGGTCGGTGCCAAGCACTTCGGTGACCGTATTGTCCCAGATCACTTCGATCTTCGGATTCTTGAACAGCCGGTCCTGCATGATCTTCTCGGCGCGCAGCGAGTTGCGCCGGTGGATCAGCGTCACCTTGTCGGCGTGGTTGGTCAGGTAGATCGCTTCCTCGACCGCGGTGTTGCCGCCGCCGACGATTGCGACATTCTTGCCGCGGAAGAAGAATCCATCGCAGGTGGCGCAAGCGGAGACGCCGAACCCGCGGAATTTCTGTTCGCTCGGGAGCTCAAGCCAGCGCGCCTGGGCGCCGGTGCAGATGATCAGCGTCTCGCCGATATAGACGTCGCCGCCGTCGCCGACGCAGCGGAACGGCCGCCGGCTGAGATCCACGGACACGATGGTGTCGGAGATTATCTGCGTGCCCACATGGGCGGCCTGGCCGCGCATCTGCTCCATCAGCCAGGGACCCTGGATCACCTCGGCAAAGCCCGGATAGTTCTCCACATCGGTGGTGATGGTCATCTGGCCGCCGGCCTGCAGGCCCTCGACCAGAATCGGCTTGGCATTGGCGCGCGCGGCATAGATCGCCGCCGTGTAGCCGGCCGGTCCGGAGCCGATGATAAGAATTTTTGTATGATGTTCCGATGGCATATCGCCGTTTCCGCATTTTTCCGCAGTCTTTAGAGGATAGTGATCGCAGCCGCAGGCGACAAGATAATGCGCCCGGAGCCGTCGTTTCGGCGACGCTCGACGACCCGGAGCAGCGCGATTCCCTGCATCCGATCAACGGCTTGGCGCAGTACCAGAAAATTTTGATATCGCCCGGGCGAATCGAGTCGCGGGCCCGTGCCGGCGGCGGTCGCTGCGGCAACATGTCGGCTTCATTTGCCGGCGCGCGCGGGCAAGGGTAGCGTGATCATAGGAATCGGTACGAATTTAGTAGTTTAGTATGCAGTTCATCGACGAATCGTTGATGGATGGCCTGAGCGCCACGGCGTTTCAGGCCACCAAACCCTATCCCTGGCTCAATCCGAAAGGCTTTCTGCAGGCCGATGCCTATCGGCGCCTGGTGGATTCTTTGCCGCCGGCGGAAATCTTCAATCATCGATTCGGCGAGAAGCGGAAATACGGGCAGCAAAGTCACGACCGGCTGTCGCTGGACTACGCGCCGGAGCTGCCGCTGGCGCCGACCTGGCACGAATTCGTCGCCGAGTTGCAGAGCGAGCGTTACCTGGAATTCGTCCGCCGCATGTTCGGACGCCGGGCGATTCGCGTGCTGTTCCACTGGCATTACACGCCGAACGGCTGTTCGGTATCGCCCCACTGCGATGCCAAGCGCAAGCTGGGCTCGCACATCTTCTACATGAACACGGAAAGCGAGTGGCAGGCCGATTGGGGCGGCGAGACGTTGATCCTCGACGACAACGGCCGTTTCGGCGCCGGCTCGGCGCCCAAGTTCGAGGATTTCGACCGTGCCATGCCCTCGACGGCGGTGGGCAACTACTCGCTGCTGTTCCAGCGGCGGGACCGCTCCTGGCATGGGGTGAAGGAAATCAAGTGCCCGCCCGACGCGCTGCGCAAGGTATTCATCGTCGTGATCGAGGATTGGAGCCTGCCGGGGCGGCTGATGCGCAAGCTGAACGGCGCCAAGCGCGACCGCTACTGAGCGGCGGCCGCCCCGCATTCATTACAGCAGGATATCAGCGTTCCGCTTGGCGCTGCGCCCAGCCGGTAATATAATTACGCGGCACCGGCCGGAATTGGAGGAAAATGATGCGGCGTGTGAAACTCGATCGCATCGACAGGCGCATCCTCAGGGAGCTGCAGGAGGATGGCCGCATGACCAATGTGGATCTGGCGGACAAGGTGGGCATCTCGGCGCCGCCCTGCCTGCGCCGGGTGCGGGCGCTGGAAGAGGGCGGCTTCATCCGCGGCTATCACGCCGACATCAACGGCGAGGCGCTCGGCTTCGGCGTCACGGTGTTCGCCCAGGTGGGTCTCAGCAGCCAGGCGGAAGCCGATCTGCGCGCTTTCGAAACCCTGGTGCAGAGCTGGCCGGAAGTGCGCGACTGCCACATGCTGGCGGGCGAGACCGACTTCCTGCTGCGCATCGTCGCCGCCGATTGGGATTCCTATCAGCGCTTCCTGACGACGCGGCTGACCGCGGCGCCCAATGTCAGCCATGTGAAGTCGGCATTGGGCATCCGCAGCTGCAAGACGGCGCCGGGAGTTCCGATCGAGCTGGAGTAATGCCGCGCGCGGCTGCGCGCCGGCGTGCTTACTTGAAGGCGACGCGCACGATCTCGTAGGACTTCGAGCCGTCCGGCGTGGTCACCTCGACATTGTCGCCGGTGGTCTTGCCGATCAGCGCGCGCGCCAGCGGCGAGGTGATCGAGAGCCGCTTCTTGTTGATGTCGGCCTCATCCGCGCCGACGATCTGATAGCTCGACTTCTCGTCGGTATCCTCGTCGACCAGCGTGACGGTCGCGCCGAACATCACCTGCTTGCCCGACAGCTTGCTGACGTCGATGATCTCGGCGCGCGCGATCTTGTCCTCGAGCTCGCCGACGCGGCCTTCGATGAAGCTCTGGCGCTCGCGCGCGGCGTGATATTCGGCGTTCTCCGAGAGATCGCCATGGTCGCGCGCTTCGGCGATCGCCTGGATCACCGCCGGGCGTTCCACATGCTTCAGATGCTTCAGCTCCTCTTCCAGCCGGTTGTAGCCTTCGGCCGTCATCGGGATCTTGGCCATAGCTCCTCGCCATCCGCAGCCCGCCGCTATTGGCCGAACCGCGACAAAAATTTACCCGTCGGCGACGGTGGCGACCGTGCCGGCTAGGCGAACGACGCTCTAAAATAGGACTGCAGGGGGGCGACTTCAAGGTCGCCAGCGGCGGTGGCGCCGATGGCCTCGACGGCCGCCCGGGCGCCCGCCACCGTGGTGTAATAGGGGATGCCGTTGAGCAGCGCGGCGCGGCGCAGGCTGAAGCTGTCGGCGGCCGCCTGGGCGCCTTCGGTGGTGTTGAACACCAGCTGCACCTCGCCGTTCTTCATCGCGTCGACGATGTGGGGCCGGCCTTCCAGCACCTTGTTGATCCGCTCGCACCGGCAGGCCGCGCTGCTCCAGATAGTTGGCCGTGCCGCCGGTCGCCAGGATGCCGAAGCCCCGCTCCACCAGGCGCTTCGCCGGCACCACCATCGCCGCCTTGTCGCGGTCCTTGACCGAGATGAAGACGGTGCCGTCCTGGCGGCAGCTTGTTGCCGGCGCCGAGCTGCGACTTGGCGAAGGCGCGGCCGAAATCGCGGTCGAGGCCCATCACCTCGCCGGTCGATTTCATCTCCGGCCCGAGGATGATGTCGACGCCGGGGAAGCGGGCGAACGGGAACACCGCCTCCTTGACCGCGACATGATCGCGGCGCCGGCGCCTTGAGATCGAATGCCGCGAGCTTCTCGCCGGCCATCACGCGGGCGGCGATCTTGGCGATCGGCACGCCGGTCGCCTTGGCGACGAAGGGCACGGTGCGGCAGGCGCGCGGATTGACTTCGAGCACGTAGATGTCGCTCGTCCTTGACCGCGAACTGCACGTTCATCAGCCCGACGACGTCGAGGCCGCGGGCGAGCGCGATCGGTCTGCTCGCTCGAGCTCTCCGGCGATCGCCGTTGCGGCGAGCGGTATAGGGCGGCAGCGAGCAGGCGGAGTCGCCGGAATGAATGCCGGCCTCCTCGATATGCTCCATGATGCCGGCGACATAGACGTCCTTGCCGTCGGCGACCGCGTCGACATCGACCTCGATCGCGTCGCTGCAGATAGGAGTCGATCAGCACCGGGATTGCTGCCGGAGACCTTCACCGCGTCGCGTCATGTAGCGGTGCAGCGCCGTCGACGTCGTGCACGATCTCCATGGCGCGGCCGCCGAGCACATAGGACGGGCGGATCACCACCGGATAGCCGATCTCGGCCGGCGACCGCCTCGGCCTCGGCGGCGGAGCGCGCGGTGCCGTTGTCCGGCTGGCGCAGACCGAGCTTCTTCAGCAGCACCTGGAAGCGCTCGCGGTCCTCGGCGAGGTCGATGGCATCGGGCGAGGTGCCGAGGATCGGAATGCCGGCGGCTTCGAGCGCGGCCGCGAGCTTCAGCGGCGTCTGGCCGCCGAACTGCACGATGACGCCGAGCAGCGTGCCGCGCGCGCTGCTCGACCCGCACCAGCTCGATCACGTCCTCGGCGGTCAGCGGCTCGAAATAGAGCCGGTCCGAGGTGTCGTAGTCGGTCGACACCGTCTCCGGATTGCAGTTGACCATGATGGTCTCGAAGCCGGCCTCGTTCAGCGCATAGGCGGCGTGGACGCAGCAATAGTCGAACTCGATGCCCTGGCCGATGCGGTTCGGGCCGCCGCCGAGGATGATCACCTTGCGCTGTCGCGTCGGCTCGGCCTCGCATTCGGCCGGGTATTCGCCGTCGCCCTCGTAGCAGGAATACATGTAGGGCGTGGACGAGGCGAACTCGGCGGCGCAGGTGTCGATGCGCTTGTAGACCGGGCGGACGCTCGAGCTGCGGCGCAGCGCCGCGACCTCGGCTTCGCTTCATGCCCGGCGAGCTCGGCGAGGCGCGCGTCGGAGAAGCCGAGCTTCTTCAGCCGCGAGCACAGCCGCGCGCGATCGCTGCGGCAGGCCGTTGGCGCGCGACCTCGGCTTCCGCATCGGCGACGCGCTCGATCTCCCGCAGGAACCAGGGGTCGTATTTGCAGATCGCCGTGGATCTCCTCGATCGGACAGGCCGAGCCGCAGCGCCTGCGCGATGACCAGCAGCCGGTCCGGCGTCGGCCGCGCCAGCGCCGCGCGCAAGCGGTTGCGGTCATGGCCGCTCAGGATCTCGACCTCGTCGAAGCCGGTGAGGCCGGTCTCCATCGAGCGCAGCGCCTTCTGCACCGACTCGGCGAAGCTGCGGCCGATCGCCATCGCCTCGCCGACGGATTTCATCGAGGTGGTCAGCAACGGCTCGGTGCCCGGGAACTTCTCGAAGGTGAAGCGCGGCATCTTGGTGACGACATAGTCGATGGTCGGCTCGAACGAGGCCGGCGTCACCCGGGTGATGTCGTTGGTGAGTTCGTCGAGCGTGTAGCCGACCGCGAGCTTGGCCGCGATCTTGGCGATCGGGAAAGCCGGTGGCCTTCGAGGCGAGCGCGGAGGAGCGCGACACCCGCGGGTTCATCTCGATCACGACCATGCGGCCATCGTCGGGATTGACCGCGAACTGCACGTTCGATCCGCCGGTGTCGACGCCGATCTCGCGCAACACCGCGATCGAGGCGTTGCGCATGATCTGATATTCCTTGTCGGTCAGCGTCAGCGCCGGCGCCACGGTGATGCTGTCGCCGGTGTGGACGCCCATCGGATCGACATTCTCGATCGAGCAGACGATGATGCAGTTGTCGGCGCGGTCGCGCACGACCTCCATCTCGTATTCCTTCCAGCCGAGCACCGATTCCTCGATCAGCACCTGTCCGACCGGCGAGGCGCGCAGGCCGCCGGCGACGATCTCCTCGAACTCGTCGCGGTTGTAGGCGATGCCGCCGCCGGTGCCGCCCAGCGTGAAGGAGGGGCGGATGATCGACGGGCAGGCCGATCTCGTCCAGCGCCTGCATCGCCCTCGGCGATCGTGGTGACCAGCCGGCTCTTCGGCGATTCCAGGCCGATGCGTTCCATCGCCTGGCGGAACAGCAGCCGGTCCTCGGCCGTGTCGATCGCATCGGCGCTGGCGCCGATCAGCTCGACGCCGAGCTCCGCCAGCTCGCCCGACTTGTGCAGGGCCATCGCCGTGTTGAGCGCGGTCTGCCCGCCCATGGTCGGCAGCAGCGCGTCGGGCCGCTCGCGCTCGATGATGCGCGCCACGATGTCGGGCGTGATCGGCTCGATATAGGTGGCATCAGCCAGATTGGGATCGGTCATGATCGTGGCGGGATTCGAATTCACCAGCACGACCCGGTAGCCTTCCTGCTTCAGCGCCTTGCAGGCCTGCGCGCCGGAATAGTCGAACTCGCAGGCCTGGCCGATGACGATCGGCCCGGCGCCGATGATCAGGATCGGATTTGATATCGGTGCGCTTAGGCATTCTGTTCCATCAATTCGACGAAGCGCTGGAACAGGTAGTGGCTGTCCTGCGGGCCGGGCGAGGCTTCGGGGTGGTACTGCACCGAGAACACCGGCCGGTCCTTCAGCCGGAAGCCTTCGTTGCTGCCGTCGAACAGCGAGACGTGAGTCACTTCGACATCTTCGGGCAGCGATTCCGGCACCACGACGAAGCCATGGTTCTGGCTGGTGATCTCCACCTTGCCGGTCTGCAGATCCTTCACCGGATGGTTGGCGCCGCGATGGCCGCGCGCCATCTTCTCGGTGCGGGCGCCAAGCGCGAGGCCGAGCATCTGATGGCCGAGGCAGATGCCGAACACCGGCGTGCCGCTGTCGATCACCTCGCGGATCATCGGCACGGCATAGACGCCGGTGGCCGCCGGATCGCCGGGACCGTTGGAGAGGAACACGCCGTCGGGCTTGTGGCGCAGCACGTCCTCGGCCGTCGCGGTCGCCGGCACCACCGTCACCGCGCAGCCGGCATCGGCCAGGCAGCGCAGGATGTTGCGCTTGGCGCCGTAATCGACGGCGACGACGCGGAAGCGCGGGTTCGCCTGGCGGCCAAAGCCGCGGCCCAGTTCCCAGCGCGTCTCGTCCCATGTGTAGGTCTGGCGGCAGGTCACGTCCTTGGCCAGATCCATGCCCTCCAGGCCCGGCCAGGCCTTGGCCTCGGCGATCAGCGCATCGATATCGAACTTGCCGTCGGGGGCATGGGAGATCACGCCCGAGGGCGCGCCGCCGTCGCGGATGCGCCGGGTCAGGCGGCGGGTATCGACGCCGCTCATGCCCACCAGCTTGTATTTCTTCAGCCAGCCATCCAGATGCTGCGCCGAGCGCCAGTTCGAGGGCTCGGTGATCGTCCGCCGAGATGACGCAGCCGCGCGCGGCCGGCGTCGCCCGTCTCCCGGTCCTCGGGATTGGCGCCGACATTGCCGATATGGGGAAAGGTGAAACTGATGATCTGCCCGGCATAGGAGGGATCGGTCATGATCTCCTGATAGCCGGTCATGGAGGTGTTGAAGCAGACTTCGCCAACCGCCTTGCCTGTTGCCCCCACGCCGCGGCCGCGCAGGACGGTGCCATCCGCCAGCGCCAGTACGGCCGTCGTCGTGGGTTGCACAGACTGCTCCACCGAACCCTCCTCTCGCCGGCCGCCGGCCCGCCAGAATCCATCCGGCGGACCTTCTGAACGGTCGCGCCGCCGCCGCATTTCCGGGCCGCCGCGGCGGCCCTCGCATTTACGCTGCAAACCCTAGACGGTGCCGGGCAAAATTGCAGCCTGTTAAGCGGAGTCTTGAGGCAGGTCAACTTGAATCGGCCCCGGTTTTCGCAATAGGGATCAAAGAGTTGAGTCGCTCCCGGAAAATTGCCTGCGCGGCGCCGATGCGCTAGGTTGCGTGTTTCCGCGACAGCCAAATTTTCCCCCTCCCGCAACCGGTGGATTGCCATGCTGCGTCAACGCTTGAGCGACGATCTGAAAGAGGCCCTGAAAGCCAAGGACGCGCGGTCGGTCTCGACTGTGCGGCTGATCCTGTCGGCGCTAAAGGACCGGGACATCGCCGCGCGGGTCAAGGGCAACAGCACGGGCGTCGCCGATGGCGAGATCGTCGACATGCTGCAGAAGATGGTGGCCCAGCGCCGCGACAGCATCGAGATGTACCAGAAGGGCAACCGGCCCGACCTGGTGCAGCAGGAGACGGAGGAGATCGCCGTCATCCAGCGCTACATGCCCCAGGGCCTGAGCGAGGTCGAGATAGCGGACGCCATTGCGGCTGCGATCACCGCCGTGGGCGCCACTTCGGTCAAGGACATGGGCAAGGTCATGGCCAAGCTGAAGGAGCAATTCGCCGGCCGGATGGACTTCGCCAAGGCCGGCGCTTTGGTCAAACAGAGGCTGGGCTGACCCGATTCCGGGGTAGAACCGGTGGCCCCTGCGGCATAGTCTTCCGGCGATTGCCGTCCGCACCCCGTGATTCTGCCGCCATAGGGTAGGAGCACCGTGTGCTCCGCAGAGATGGAACTGGCTTGGAAGGAACAGGGTACCGCCGCGGCATGGCCATCCCCCCGGAATTCGTCGAGGAACTGCGGAACCGGCTGTCCATCAGCAGCGTGGTCGGCCGGCGCGTCCGGCTGCAGAAGCGGGGCCGGGAGCATACCGGGCTCTGCCCCTTCCATAACGAGAAGACGCCGTCCTTCACGGTCAACGAGGACAAGGCCTTCTACCATTGCTTCGGCTGCGGGGCGCACGGCGACGTCGTCGGCTTTGTCATGCGCAGCGAGGGCCTGCCGTTCCCCGAGGCGGTGGAACGGCTGGCGCGCGAGGCGGGGATGGAAGTTCCCGTCAGCTCGCCGGAGGAACGGCGCAAGGCCGAGAAGCAGGCGACCCTTCATGGCGCGCTGGAGGCGGCGGCCAAATGGTTCGAAAGCATGCTGCGCGGCAATGTCGGGCGCCCGGGCATGGAGTATTTCAAGCGCCGCGGCTTGCGCGATGAAACCATCGACCGGTTCCGGCTGGGCTTCGCGCCCGACGACCGCAACGCGCTGCTAGAGGCCCTGAGGAAGCAGGGGATTTCCGACGACCTGTTGATTGAAGCCGGGCTGGCGAAGCTGCCCGACGATGGCCGCAGCGCCTTCGGCTATTTCCGCGGCCGGGTGATGTTCCCGATCACCGACCGGCGCGGCCGGGTGATCGCCTTCGGCGGCCGCATCCTCGACCAGGGCGAGCCGAAATATCTCAACTCCCCGGAGACGCCGCTCTTCCACAAGGGCCGCGTGCTCTACGGTCTGGCGCAGGCCCAGGCGGCGGCGCGGGAGAAGTCCGAGGTCATCGTCTGCGAAGGCTACATGGACGTGATCGCCCTGGCCGAGGCCGGCATCGGCGGCGCCGTGGCGCCCCTGGGCACGGCCCTGACCGAGGACCAGATCCTGGAGCTGTGGCGCCTGGCGCCGGAGCCGATCCTCTGTTTCGACGGCGACGCCGCCGGCCAGCGGGCGGCGGCGCGGGCGATCGAGCGGGCCCTGCCGCTGCTGGCGCCCGGCAAGTCGCTGCGATTCGCCATCCTGCCGCCGGGGGATGATCCCGATAGCCTGATCCGCCGGGGCGGCGAGGCGGCCATGGCCGAGGCCCTGGCCCAGGCCCGGCCCCTGGTGGACGTGATCTGGGACCAGGAACTGGCCGCGCGGCCTGCCGACACCCCGGAACGCCGGGCCGGCCTGCGGCAGCGGCTGGAGGAGCGGGTACGCCGGATCGCCGACCGGGCGGTCCAGGAGGGCTACCGGCAGGAAGTGAGCGTCCGTTTCGCCAAGGCCTTCGCCCCAGCCCGTCCGGCCGGTCCTGGGCGCTATCCGGGTCAGCGGCCCGGCCGGGGACCCTTTGGCGCCCGGCGCCAGCCAGGGCTCCCTGATGGCGCTGCCGCGGGGGGCGCCGCGGCCCGCCTGGGCACCCAGGGGATCGAAAGGCACGCCGAAGAGCAGCTTTTGGCGCTAGTCGTTAACCATCCGGTGCTAGCTTCCGATAAAGCGGAAGATCTGGCGCATTTGGCCCTGCAGTCCCATAGCCTTGACAAGCTTCGAACGGCCATAATAGACCACGCGGCCGCGCGGCCTGATCTTGACGCGGATGATCTCAAGCGCCACCTCAACCAGACGGGCTATGCCGGGACCTTGCAGACCCTGCTGGATCGGACCAGGGACATCAAATTTACCTTACCGAACGCGGACTTGGCTCATGCAGCCGACGCGTTGTCCCATCTGATCGGTTTGCTGCGGGAAAGGGACGCGCGGCGCGAGCGGGATGAGGCGGCCCGGAAGTTAGGGGAAGAGGGTACGGCGGAAAGCTTCGCGCGGTTCGATAGCGCGCGGCAGGCCACCTTGGACGGCGAAAGCAAGCGGCGCGACATCGACGGACCCGATGATACGGGTTCTGGGCCGGTCCGGCCCCATTAGCGGGCGGGACAGCGGCGTGGAAATTGAGCATAGGTGAGTGATGGCAACCAAGACCACAAAAGCGGCGGCGCCTGAGGGCCCGCGGGAGCCGGGCGACGGCCCCCTGATGGATGGCGTCAGCGCCGCCGTGAAGAAGATGCTCGTGAAGGGCAAGGAGCGCGGCTACATCACCTATGACGAGCTGAATTCCGTCCTGCCCCAGGAGAAGGTGTCTTCGGAGCAGATCGAGGACACGCTGGCGATGCTCAACGAGATGGGCATCAATGTCGTCGACAACGAAGAGACCGATGATCCGGCCGCGGCGGAAGCCGAAAAGGAAGAGGAAGAAAAAGAAAAAGAAGAAAAAGAGGAAGAGGAAGGCCAGACCGCCGGCAACGTCAGCGACGATGTCGGCCGCACCGACGATCCCGTGCGCATGTATCTGCGGGAGATGGGCAGCGTCGAGCTGCTGTCCCGCGAAGGCGAAATCGCCATCGCCAAGCGCATCGAGGCCGGCCGCGACATGATGATCGGCGGCATCTGCGAGAGCCCGCTCACCTTCCGCGCGCTGCTGTCCTGGCGCGATCGCCTGTCCCAGGGACAGATGCTGCTGCGCGACATCATCGATCTCGACGCCACCTATGGCGCGACGCCCGATGGCGAGAAGGCCATCCGCACGGCCTCGATGCCGCCGGGTGGCGTGCCGCCGACGCCTGTAGCAGCTCCGGCACCTGCTGCGGCTCCGGCGGCGCCAGTCATCAAGGGCAAGCCCGTCGCCGGCGCCAAGCCGGCCGGCGAGGAAGAGAAGAAGGAAAAGGCCGAGGGCGAAGAGGATCTCGAAGGCCTCGACGACCTGGACGAGGATGCCGAGGAGAACAATCTCTCCCTCGCCGCCATGGAGCAGGAGTTGCTGCCGGGCGTGATGGCGAAGTTCGATTCCGTCGCCGGACTCTACAAGAAGCTGGAGAAGCAGCAGCAGAAGCGCCTGGAAACCGTGCGCGGCGGCGAGAAGCCGGCGCCGCAGAGCGAGCGCGCCCATGAGAAGCTCAAGGCCGAGCTCATGGAGCTGATGCGCGGCATCAAGATGAACAACGGCCGCATCGAGATGCTGGTCGACGAGCTCTACAACACCAACCGCAAGCTGATGGGCATGGAAGGCAAGCTGCTGCGCTATGCCATCGACAGCGGCGTGCCGCGCGAGGATTTCCTGCAGCGGCACTATGGCGCCGAGAACGACAGCAAGTGGCTGCAGCGGGTGTCGCGGCTGACCGGCAAGGGCTGGAAGAAGCTGCTGACGAAGTACAAGGACGAGGTGAAGAACCTGCGTCACGACATCTCCACTGTGTCGGACCAGGTGGGCCTGCCGGTCGCCGATCTCCGCCGCATCGTCAACACGGTGCAGAAGGGCGAGCGCGAGGCCAGCCGCGCCAAGAAGGAGATGGTCGAGGCGAACCTGCGCCTGGTGATCTCCATCGCCAAGAAATACACCAACCGCGGCCTGCAATTCCTCGACCTGATCCAGGAAGGCAATATCGGCCTGATGAAGGCGGTCGATAAGTTCGAGTATCGCCGCGGCTATAAGTTCTCCACCTACGCCACCTGGTGGATCCGCCAGGCGATCACCCGCTCGATCGCCGACCAGGCGCGCACCATCCGCATCCCCGTGCATATGATCGAGACGATCAACAAGCTGGTGCGCACCTCGCGCCAGATGCTGCATGAGATCGGCAGGGAGCCGACGCCGGAGGAACTGGCGGAGAAGCTCGCCATGCCGCTGGAGAAGGTGCGCAAGGTGCTGAAGATCGCCAAGGAGCCGATCAGCCTGGAAACGCCGATCGGCGACGAGGAGGATTCCCATCTCGGCGATTTCATCGAGGACCGCAACGCGGTGCTGCCGGTGGACGCCGCGATCCAGGCCAATCTGCGGGAGACCACAACCCGCGTGCTGGCCAGCCTGACGCCCCGCGAGGAGCGCGTGCTGCGCATGCGCTTCGGCATCGGCATGAACACCGACCACACGCTGGAGGAAGTCGGCCAGCAGTTCTCGGTGACGCGCGAACGCATCCGCCAGATCGAGGCGAAGGCATTGCGCAAGCTGAAGCACCCCAGCCGCAGCCGCAAACTGCGCAGCTTCCTGGATACCTGATTACCCATTATTTGTCGGCGTACCGGTAGGTCATGGGTAGTTGGTGGCAGAGCCAATCTGAAACCGTTGGCTTGGCGACAGTGCGGCTTTTCGAAGCGGCATCCGTTCGGCTGTCAAAATCGCTGCGCGACGCCGTGGTGCGCCGGCCCTGGCCGGCTTTGGAGCTGCTTGTGGAATTAAAGCCGCGGCCGGCGGAGATCCTGCGGCTCAGATTCGGTATCGACGACGGCAAGATGATGACGCTGGAGCAGATCGGCCGCCGGTTCAAACTGACGCGCGAGCGCATAAGGCAACTTGAGAATGAAGGGCTGGCGGCCCTCAGGGATGTGACCAAGGGCGGGAAGCGACTGAGGGCGCTCTATCGCTAAATTAGTCTTGGGCGCGCTGTACGTGTGTATCGCGCGCGCTGGCCATTGCCGCGGTTTTTCGCTATCACCCGCGACGGCCGGGCCCGTAGCTCAACTGGTTAGAGCTCGCCGCTCATAACGGTGTGGTTGCAGGTTCAAGTCCTGCCGGGCCCAGCCTTCGCTCGCGAAGCGGGCGTAGGCTGTCGCGCCGGAGCCCAAAGGGCGAAGGCGGACTACTGCGTGCTGGCGGTCTGGCCTTCCTTTTCCATCTCGCCGACCTTCTCCTTCAAGGCCGCGACCAGGCCGTCGACGCCCTTCTTGCTCAGCACCGAGCCGAATTCCGACCGCCGCGTCGCCAGCTCGCTGATCGAGGATTTCAGATAGACATCGACGATCTTCAGCGAGCCGCCGCTGTCGCGCATCAGGTAGTCGATCCTGATCGGCTCGCCGTTGCTGGTGATGATCTGGTTGTTGACGCGGACGCTCTGGCGCGGTCCCGGCTCCTCGCCCAGCACCTCGAATTTCTGGCCGGAGTAGCTCTTGAAGCGCGAGGCGTAGGTCGCTACAGAATAGTCCTCGAACGCTTCCACCAGGACCTGCTTTTGCGAGTCCGTCATGTCATTCCAGTACCGGCCCGTGCTGACGCGGGTCATTTCGCTGAAATCGAATGTCTGACTCAGCACCGGTTCCAACTCCCTATACCGCCCGGCATAGCCGAGAGTATCGCCCTTCTTCATGACATCCAGGAATTTTGCATTGAGCCCGGCGATCGAGTCGCTGGCCGGAGAGGCGGCGGAAGCCTGGGGCTGGATACAGATCAGGCCGAGGGCCGCGACCCAGAGGACGAACCGGAAGCGCAAGGGCATAATTGTTCCTTTTACTGAAGAACTCGAACGGATCGGCAGTGGGCCGGACACCCGACGTTAGGGCAGCTTGGCAATGCTGACTATCATTAATCGGCGCGCAGTGCAGGTCCTTACATGGTGGGTACTCGCCGTGTCGCGCAAGCCGGCGCTGACATTATCGCTCCTGGTACCCGCAACGATCGCTGCCGCTGTCTATGTGGCCACCCATCTCGCCGTCAACTCCGACATGTCGGATATGATCGGCGAGGACGTGCCATACAAGGAGACGTTCGATCAATTCAACAGGCAGTTTCCCCTGCAGGACAATGTCATACTTGTGGTTATCGACGGGGCGAGCCCTGAATATGCGCAGACTGCAGCCACCGAACTCTATCGCTCGATATCGGCCGATAAGACTGCTGTTGAATACACGTTCTGGCCGGCCGGGGACATGTTTTTCCGCCAGAACGGCCTGTTATATCTAGAAACCGACGAATTATCCGATATTGCCGACCAATTGGCTGAGGCCCAGCCGCTACTGGGACAATTGGCCGCGGATCCCAATCTGCGCGGCCTGGCCAGTCTCGTCAGCGGCGCCCTGGATGCAATCGCGCGGGGCCAGGCAGAAGCAGAGGGCATCGCCAGGCTCCTGGAGCCGGTGTCGAAAACGATCCAGGCGCGCCTGACCGGCAAGCCGGAGGCCATGTCCTGGCGCGGTTTGATGGCGGCCGGCGACAAGCCCAACCGCGCGCGCGAGCTGCTGCTGGTCAAGCCGGTGCAGGATTTTCATGCCCTCGAGCCCGTCGCCGCCGCGCTCGGCCGCATCCGAGCCGCGATCGCGGAATTGCCGGCGCCGATCGCCGCACAGGTCAAGATCCGGCTCACCGGCGAAGCCATGTTGGCCTATGAAGAGATCGGCAGCGCCACCAAGGGCATCGGCGCCGCCGCGGTGCTGTCGCTGGTACTGCTGGCCTTCATCCTGGTCTGGGGCCTGCGTTCGATCTGGCTGGCGACGACGGGCTTCTTGACCATCTGCGTCGGATTGATTTGGACCGCTTTCTTTGCCGTCGTCGCATTCGAGGAACTCAATCTCATCTCCGTCGCCTTCGCCGTGCTGTTTGTGGGGTTGGCGGAGGACTTCGTGATTCACTTCGGCCTGCGGGTACGCGAAGGTATCGACACGGGCGCGCCGCACTTGAAGGCCCTGGGAGACTCCGCGGAAGGCGCGGGTTCGGCGCTGCTGTTCCTGGCGCTGGCAACGGCAACCGGATTTCTTGCCTTTGTGCCGACGGAGTATGTCGGGCTCGCGGAGCTCGGCGTGATCGCCAGCATGGGCATGGTGATCGCCCTGGTGGTCACGCTGACCTTGATGCCGGCGCTGTTGTCGCTGCGGCACTTGCCGCAACGGCCGCGGCGGATCCTGGATGCCGCCGTAACGGCGGAGTCCGGATTGCGGCATCATGCCGGCCTCATCGTCGTTCTCGCCGGTGTTGCAGCCGTTCTGGCGGTCTTGCCGCTCGGCCGCCTGTATTTCGATCCCGACACCTTCAATCTCAAGGATCCCGGAACCGAGTCCGTAACGACGCTGCGCGAATTGGTGGCCGAAGGCGACGTCGCCGCCTATCCGGTGGATTATATCCTCAAGGGCGAAGCGGCAGTGCGGGAACTGGCGGCAAAACTGGCGGCCGATCCGTCGGTGACCAAGGTGACGACGATCGAGACCTATGTGCCGCGGGATCAGGAAGAAAAGCTGGCGATCATCGGCGATATGGCGCTCTTCATGGAGCCGATTCTAAAAACCGCGGCGGCGCCGCCGCCCGCACCGGCGGATATGCGCCGCGAGATTCAAGCGGCGGCCGAGAAAATCCGGACCGCATTAGCCGGCGGCGCCTTCGCCGACAAGGCGCCGGTGTTCTCCACGTTCGCGGACGACCTGACGAAACTCAGCGCCCTTTCCGATGAGGATCTGCGCCTGACGGATGCCGACATCTTCCGTTTCTTTCCGCTGTTCCTGGAGCAGTTGGAGCGGGCCATGATGGCCGGGCCGGTCGGGCTGGACAGCTTGCCGCCGCTCTTGCGCCGCAATTGGGCAACGCCGGACGGACTCTACCGGATCGAGGTGGAGGCCAAGGGTGATCGCGGAACCGGCACCGTCGATGTCCCGGCATTCGTGGACCGGATGCAAGCGATCGATCCGACCGTGACCGGTCCGGCGGTCGCCAATGTCGGCGCCGGGCGCGCCGTGACCGATGCGATGGTCAAGGCGACGGTCTACGCGATCTTCGCCATTGCCGTGCTGCTGCTGCTGGTCCTGCGGGATGTCGTGGATACGGCGTTGACGATCCTGCCGCTGGTCCTGTCGGGGTTGTTGACGGCGGCGACGGCGGCGGTGCTCGGCATTCCCATGAACTTCGCCAACATCATCACGCTGCCGCTGATCCTGGGCATCGGCCTGGCCGGCTGCAGCCATCTGCTGCTGCGGGCGCGGGAAGAGGGGCCGAATGCAAAACTGTGGGAGACCAGCACGCCGCTGGCCACGGTGATTGCCGCCGCCAGCACCGTGACCTCGTTCGGCAGCCTCACCTTGTCGGCCCACCGGGGCACCCAGAGCATGGGCATTCTGCTGGCAATCGCCATTTTCTGGTCGCTGGTGGCGACCCTTGTGGTCCTGCCGGCCCTGCTGGAACTGCACCGGCGGCAGAAGCGGCCGCGCACCGGTTAACAGATTGATCCGATTTGTTAATAATTCGCCTGGGCCGAGCCAGCTTTTGGTTAATTCAGACCGATTTACTCTTGTTTGCGTGCGCTAACTGGCTATGTTAGTTCCGATTAGACCGGGATTCGGCGAGGGGGCCGGAGCCCAACGCGGCTTTGTGCGCGATTGGCGCCAAGCCCAGCATCAGGGGAATTCGGCAGCGACATGCGAGTAATTCTGGCTCAGCCCCGTGGATTTTGCGCCGGCGTCGAACGCGCCGTGGAAATCGTCGAACTGGCGATCGAGAAATACGGCCCGCCGGTCTATGTCCGGCACGAGATCGTGCACAACAAGCGCGTGGTGGAAAAGCTGCGCAGCATCGGCGCGCGCTTCGTCGACGAACTGGACGAGATTCCCGACGGCGCCATCACCGTCTTCAGCGCCCATGGCGTTTCACAGAAGGTCGCCGACGAGGCGGGCCTGCGCGAGCTGCCGGTCATCGACGCCACCTGCCCTCTGGTGGCCAAGGTCCATCGCGAGGGCCAGCGCTATGCCGAGAAGGGCTATGACGTCATCCTGATCGGCCATGAGGGCCATCCGGAGGTCGAGGGCACCCGCGGCCGCATTCCCGGCGGCGTGCATCTGGTCTCCAACGTGCAGGATGTGGACCGTCTCACGGTGCGCAACGCGGACAAGGTCGCCTACATCACGCAGACCACGCTGTCGGTGGACGACACCCGCGCCATCATCGAAAAGCTGCAGGAGCGCTTCCCCCAGGTGGTCGGCCCGGACGTGCGCAACATCTGCTACGCCACCCAGAACCGCCAGGAAGCGGTGGTGAAGCTGGCACAACATGTGGATCTCATCCTGGTGGTGGGCTCCTCCAACAGCTCCAATTCCAACCGTCTGCGGGAGATCGGCGCGGAGATGAACGTGCCGAGCCATCTCATCGATTCTGCCGACGATATCGATCCCAATTGGTTTGCCGGCAAGAAGACGGTCGGCCTCACCGCCGGCGCCTCGGCGCCCGAGGAACTGGTGCAGCAGGTGATTGCGCGCCTGGCGGAGTTCGGTCCGCTGGAACTGCAGAACCTGGAAGGTGTTGAAGAAAACGTGCAGTTCAAGCTGCCGAACATGCTGTGGGATGTCGCGGGATCGAAATACGGCAAGGCCCACAAGCCGCCGGAGCGTTCGCCGCGCACGTCGCACGCCGCGAGTTGATTCTGCTTCTCCTGACGTTTCGCAACACAGCGTTCGAGGTCAAAAATTGTCAGTTCCGATGATCCAAATGGCGCGCGTGGGCGCCTATCTGATGAAGCAACGCCTGACCGGCACCAAGCGCTATCCGCTGGTGCTGATGCTGGAGCCGCTGTTCCGCTGCAATCTGGCCTGCGCGGGCTGTGGCAAGATCGATTATCCCGACGCCATCCTGAACAAGCGCCTGTCGGTGAAGGAATGCCTGGACGCCGTCGATGAGTGCGGCGCGCCCATGGTGGCGATCCCCGGCGGCGAGCCGCTGCTGCACAAGGAGATCGGCGAGATCGTCGCCGGCATCATCGCACGGAAGAAGTTTGTCATCCTCTGCACCAACGCGCTGCTGCTGGAAAAGAAGCTGCATCTGTTCACGCCGTCGCCCTACCTGACCTTCTCGGTCCATCTGGATGGCGACAAAGGCGATCACGACAAGTCGGTCTGCCAGGATGGCGTGTTCGACAAGGTGGTGGAGGCGGTGAAGGTGGCGAAGGCCAAGGGCTTCCGCGTCAACGCCAACGCCACGCTGTTCGACAACGCCAATCCCGAGCGCATGGCGGCGTTCTTCGACTACTGCATGGAAGATCTGAAGCTGGACAATCTGACGATCTCGCCGGGCTATGCCTATGAGCGGGCGCCGGACCAGCAGCACTTCCTCAACCGGCAGAAGACCAAGACCCTGTTCCGCGACATCTTCCGCCGCGACAAGAAGAAGCAGTGGCGCTTCAGCCAGTCGTCGCTGTTCCTGAATTTCCTCGCCGGCAACGAATCCTATCACTGCACGCCCTGGTCGAACCCGACGCGCAACGTGTTCGGCTGGCAGAAGCCTTGCTATCTGCTGGGCGAAGGCTTCGTCGGCAGCTTCAAGGAGCTGATGGAGACGACGGCCTGGGATAATTACGGCACGGGGCGCTACGAGAAATGCGCCGACTGCATGGTCCATTGCGGCTATGAGGGTACCGCCGTCGACGACACTTTCTCGCGGCCATGGAAGGCGCTCAAGGTCGCCATGTTCGGCGTCCGCACTGACGGCGAGATGGCGCCGGATATCGCGTTGGATCAGGCGCGGCCGGCCGAATACGTGTTCGAGAAGCAGGTGGAAACCGCTCTGGCCACCATCTCAACGAAGAAGGACGGCGCCAAGCAGCGCAGCAGCGCGGCCTAGGGCGCGGCGGGCAACCGCCGCATCGCGCGCCAGGTTCAGCAGTCCGCCGATCTGGCGCGGCTCGCGCCAGAGTTCGCGGGCCAATCCTCCGGCATCGATTCCACCCCCAGGCGCCATGGCCGCCATGGCCGCCGGCGGCAGATCGCGCCCGGCGGCATCGATGACCACCCGCAGCACGGCAAAGGGCAGGCCGGCATCGCGCGCCGCGCGGGCCACGGCGCCGCTTTCCATATCGACCGCCAGGGCGCCGCAGGATCGGTAGAGGGCTGATTTTGCGTCGGCTGACGCCACGGGCTGGTCAACGGCCCTGATGGCGCCAAGATGCAGCGGCAGGCCCTGGGCGCTGGCTGCGGCGGCCAGCGCATCGCACCAAGCACGCTCCGCCGCCACGGCGCCGCCGCTGGCGGCCAGCACCTCCGTGGCGACTATGACGTCCCCAGGCGCCAGCGTTGGCGCCAGGGCGCCGGCAGTGCCAAAGCTGAGAAGGCCCGGCGCGCCTTCATGGATCAGCCGTCGCGCCTCGCTCAGGGCGCGCGCGGCATCGCCGCCGGAGAGGGCGACGGCGAAAGCCTGCGGTTCGGGAAGATGGCGCTTGAGGCTGTTGGCCTCGAAGGCGAGGCCAGTGACGATGCCGATGGCCGGGCGGTCGATGCCCGTCACATGCCCCAGGACACTTGGTGCGAATTGCTGCGCATCAGGTTGCGGTAGCGGGCCAGGGCCCAGACCGGGAAATAGGCGCTATAGCCGTGGTAGCGCAGGTAGAAGATGCGCGGGAAGCCCACGGCCGTGTACCAGTTCTCCTGCCACTTCGCGCCCTCGCGCGGCGCCCGCATCAGATAGTCGATGCCGCGGCGCACTTCCGGGCTGTCGGCTTCGCCCACCGCCATCAGGGCCAGGATCGCCCAGGATGACTGAGACGGCGTGCTGGCGAGGGTATGGTCGCGGCGCTCCTTCCAATAGGTTTCGCCGCCTTCGCCCCAGCCGCCATCGGTGCGCTGGCGCTTCTTCAACCACTCCACCGCCTTGCGGATGTAAGGGCTGGCATGGTCCTCGCCGCAGGCATTGACGGCGCAGAGAGTGGACCAGGTGCCGTAGATATAGTTGGTGCCCCAGCGGCCATACCAGGAACCGTCATCCTCCTGCTCGCGCTGCAGGTAGGAGAGGCCGCGCTGGATCGCCTGGTGATCCCGGGGCAGTCCGGCCTGCGCCAGGAAGCTCAGGCAGCGCGCCGTGACGTCCACCGTCGGCGGATCCAGCAACGCGCCATGATCGGCGAAGGGGATGTGGTTCAGGTAGTAGTGCGTGTTGTCGGCATCGAAGGCGCCCCAGCCGCCGTTCTTGCTCTGCATGCCGATGACCCATTCCATCGCCCGGTCGATCGCCAGCTTGACCCTGGGATCGCTGTCGGCGAGGCCGGTGCGCAGCAGCGCGACGCCCGCGACCGCGGTGTCGTCCACGTCGGGATAGTGATCGTTGCGGTATTGGAAGGCCCAGCCGCCCGGGCGCAGGCCGGGACGGCGCACGGCCCAGTCGCCGACCACATCCAGGATCTGCCGCTCGATCAGCCAGTCGGCGGCGCGGCGCAGGCGCTCGTCTTCGCCGTCGACGCCCGCTTCCATCAGCGCGTTCATCGCCAGGACGGTGTCCCAGATCGGCGACATACAGGGTTCGCAATAACCGCTGGTCTCGCCCAGCACCAGCAGCTTGCGGATCGAGTCCATGGCGATCGCCCGCTGCGGATGGTCGGGCGCGTAGCCCAGGCTGCGATAGGCCATGACCGCATTGGCCATGGCCGGGAAGATGCCGCCCAGCCCGTCCTCGCCGTTCAACCGCTCGGCGATCCAGTCGATCGCCGCCTGGATGGAGCGCTGGCGCGCGTTCTTCGGCAGCAGCGGCTCGCAGATGCGCAATGCCTTGTCGATGGCCAGGAACAGATTGCCCCAGGCGCTGCCGGTCGGGTTGGTCAGATAAGTGCGCTCTTCTTCCGGCGGCACCACGAACAGCTCGCGGATATTCACCGCGCGCGGGTTCAAGGCCTTCGGCTTCAGCGCCGTCAGCACCAGCAGCGGCACGATCACCGTGCGCGACCAGTAGGACACCTTGCTGAGATGGAACGGCGCCCAGCGCGGCAGCAGCATGATCTCCGCCGGCATCACCGGCACCGCGCGCCACGGTACCTGCTCGAACAGAGCGAGGGCGAAACGGGTAAAGACATTGGCGCGCGCCGCGCCGCCGGCCTTCAGGATGGCCTCGCGGGCGCGCTGCATGTGGGGTGCTTCGGTATCATCGCCGCAGAGCTTCAACGCGAAGTACGCTTTGACCGAGGCGCTGATGTTGAACTCGCCGCCATGGAACAGCGGCCAGCCGCCATGGTCTGCCTGGGTCGTCCGCAGATAGACGGCGAGCTTCCGCTGGATGCTGTCGTCGATCTCGCCGGTGAAATGCTCGAGCATGATGTACTCGGCGGGAATGGTGGCATCCGCCTCCAGCTCAAAGCACCAGTCGCCTTCCTCGTTCTGGCGCGCCTGCAGATCGGCCGATGTTTCACGGACCGCGCGGTCGATCTCCCCGAGACTGATTTCGACCAGCGAAACTTTGGTCGGATCGACCTGGGGCAACGTGGTCGATCTTTGTCTGGCAACCGATTCGAACATGTTCATGCTTGATATTGATATTGAATGCTTAATGACGATCCAATGACTCCAAAGGGATACCTACGTTACCTGCCCCTAGTTCGGCAAGTACCAAGCGTGCGGCGGATTCACCCGATCTGAGGGTCCCCTCGATAGTGGCGGGAAGGCCGGTATCGGTCCAGTCACCGGCCAGGAAAAGATTGGTAAATTTGCTCTTTGCCGGGGGCCGCAGGGCGACCTGCGCCGGCGTCTGGGCGAAAGTGGCATTCTTTTCCTTTACAACTCGCCAAGGCGGCAGAGGTTGCGGCGGCTGACCGGTCGCCGCCGCGACGTCTTTCCATAATCGCTGCGCAATCGTCTCCGCGTCTGTGTCCACCAGCACATCGGCGGCGCTGACGGTGACGGAAACCACGTCGCCGCGGAAGAACAGCCACTGCGCGGTGCCGTTGATGATGGCTAGGAATGGTATGCCATCAGGTTCGATGACGGGCTGCGGTAGACGGAAATGGCCGTTGACGATGGCCCGGCTCTCCGTGGGCGCCGTCAGTCCGGGAACCAATTCCGCGGCCATGCGGTGGGGGACGGCGAGAATCACCAGATCGCCCGGCGGCACCGGCACCTGGGCGCTGTTGAAATCCAGGACTCCAATCCTGTTTTGTTCCAAGCTAATGGCGCGCAGGCGATGGCCATAGGCGGGCTCCACCCCCTGGGCCTTCAGGCGCTCCAGGGCAGGCTCTACGAGCGCGTCGGACAGGCCGGCGCGTGCAATCAGGGGCCGGCAGGCAGCGCCGCCCTGGCCGAAGGATTCGACGATCACGGGCCACAGCAGCCGCGCCGCCGCCTCATGGGCCGCGGTGTTAAGGACGGCGACCGCGAAAGGCTCGAGCATCCGCCGGTACAGCGGATGGTTCTCGTCGACAATATCGGTGACATGGTCATTGGCCGCGGCTTTGCGGAACCGGAGCAGGGCCAGATAATCCGTGGCCTTGGTGCCGGGAACGCGCCGCGCGGCTGAGAACATCCACCAAGGCAGTCTTCCGGCAT
>CAWFKD010000006.1:0-258622 GCA_963816235.1 uncultured Alphaproteobacteria bacterium
ATGGACGACCTGGTCATAGGCCCGCTGCAGGAAAGTGGAGTAGATCGCCGCGAACGGCTTCATGCCTTCGGTGGCGAGGCCGGCGGCAAAGGTCACCGCATGCTGTTCGGCAATGCCCACATCGAAGCAGCGCTTGGGGAACTTCTCGGCGAACTTGTCGAGGCCGGTGCCGGAGGGCATCGCGGCGTTGATGGCGACGATGCTCTCGTCCTTTTCCGCCAGCTTGATCAGCGTGTCGGAGAACACCTTGGTGTAACTCGGCGCCTTTGCGGGCACCTTCACCTGGATGCCGGTGACGACGTCGAACTTGTTCACGCCGTGATACTTGTCGGCGGATTTCTCGGCGGGCACGTAGCCCTTGCCCTTCTGGGTGATGCAGTGGATCAGCACCGGGCCGGGCACGTCGAAGTTGCGGACATTCTTCAGCACCGGCAGGATATGTTCGAGGTTATGGCCGTCGATCGGGCCGACATAGTAGAAGCCCAGCTCTTCGAACAGCGTGCCGCCGGTGACGATGCCGCGGGCGAAACTCTCGGCCCGCTCCGCGCGCTCGCTCACCGGGCGCGGCAATTTGTGCAGGGTGTTGCGCACGAGTTCGCGCAGCGAGCGGAACTGCCGCGACGACATCAGCCGCGTCAGATAGGCGCTCATGGCGCCGACCGGCGGCGCGATCGACATGTCGTTATCGTTGAGTATGACGATCAGGCGCGTATTCATCGCGCCCGCATTGTTCATGGCTTCGTAAGCCATGCCGGCGCTCATGGCGCCGTCGCCGATGACGGCGATGACATTGTTGCTCTTGCCCGACAATTCACTCGCCACAGCCATGCCGAGGCCGGCGGAGATCGAGGTGGAACTGTGCGCGGCGCCGAACGGGTCGTAGTCGCTTTCGACCCGGCGGGTGAAGCCGCTGAGGCCGCCGCCCTGGCGAAGACTTCAACATGCGGTCGCGGCGGCCGGTCAGCATCTTGTGCGGATAGCATTGATGGCTGACATCCCAGATCAGGCGGTCGCGCGGCGTGTCGAAAGTATGATGTAAGGCGACGGTCAATTCGATGACGCCGAGGCTGGCGCCGAGATGACCGCCGGTCACGGAAACAACTTCGATCAGGTCGCGCCGCAATTCGTCGGCGAGTTGTTTCAACTCCTCCATGTTCATGCCGCGCAAGTCGGCAGGATCGTTCACATGGTCGAGAAGTGTCACGCGATTATGTTTATCCATGTCCCCGCAGCTCTTTCAATGAAGGGGCAAAGCCGGTGATGCGATGAAAATCGCCCGGCTTCCCCAAGTTCCCCCGTCTGAGGCGGAACATAGCGCATTGGAATCGGCTATGTGAACCGCTTTCTTAACCAGTCTTACGGTAGATTATCAAATCTTATCAAATGATTAATGCCGGCTGTCGGCGCTCAGGGCCGGATCAGGCGCCGTTCGGCGAACCAATCCAGCGCTTGCCGCAGGCTGGTCTCCAGCGGCGTCTGCGGCATTCCCAGCTCGCGAATCGCCTTGGTTGAGTCAAAACGCATGGGTGTGCGGGCCAGCCTGACTCCCGCCAGGGGGGCGACCGGTGGCCTCTTTGTGACATTTGAGATGAGCTCGCTGATGGCGGCGGTGCTCCAGGCCAGCCAATAGGGAACGCTGCGTTCCGGCATCTGACGTCCGGCCAGATTGCCGAGCAGCGCCAGGAGGTCCTTCATGCGGATATTGCGGCCGCCCAGGATGTACCGCTCGCCGATGCGGCCCTTGTCCGCCGCCAGGATATGGCCCCGGGCAACGTCCTGGACATCCACCAGATTGAGCTCGCAATCGAAATAGGCCGGCGCCTTCCCGTTGACGAAGTCCAGCAGCATGCGCGACGGGGGCGTCAGATGCACATCGCCGGCGCCGATCGGCAGCGTCGGATTGACGATGACGACGGGCAGACCCTTCTTTGCCGCCTGCAGGGCCGCCTGCTCCGCCAGGAATTTCGACCGGCAATAGGGCCCGGGCATGTCGTCGACAGTCCAGGAAACGGTCTCATCGACGGTCGCGGGCGTCGGCCGGCGGAAACTCTTCAGGATCGATTCTGTCGAGGTGTAGACGATGCGCTCCAGCTTGGCTTCGGCGGCCGCCTCCAGCACGGCGACGGTGCCGCGATAGTTCGTCGCCATGAAGATCCCGGGATCCTTGGCCCAGAGATTCGGATTGGCCGCCAGGTGGTACAGACGGTGCGTTCCGGCCATGGCCTGGCGCAGCGTGACGAAGTCGAGGATCGAGCCGGTGATGATCTCCACGTCATCGGGCAATCCATCGGCGCCGGCCAGATCCAGCACGCGCACCTCGTCGCCCTGCTCGCGCAGCAGGCGCACCAGATGGCGGCCGACGAACCCGCCGCCGCCGGTGACCAGCGATCGTCTGTTCATGAGCGGCGCGTGCCGGTAGGCGCGGCGGCAGCGTTGGCAGCGGCGGCCGGGCGCTTCGTCAGCAGGCCGTGGAAAATGCCGTGGAGGCCGCAGCCCAGGAACGCCGGCTTCGACAGCTTGACGCGCATCGCCAGGGGATCGCGCCGGCGCAGCAGAGCGGAAAGCTTCTCGGCGATGCGCACGATGACGGCCAACTCCATGGCCAGATGGCGGCTGGTCAATTGCGGCGGCAGGCCGCGGGCAAGGACGATGAGCCGGTCGGTGCTCTCGAGGCAGCGGTCGATGACTGCGCGCATCCCGGCGGAAGATCGCGGCGCGTCCAGCTCCTCGACCGTCGTCTTCGCCGCCTGCAGCCAATCCTGCGGCAGATAGACGCGATTGAGCTGCCGGTAATCGTCCTGGCAATCCTGCAGATGGTTGAGAACCTGCAAGGCGTTGCACAGCGCGTCCGACGCGGGATAGCCGGTGCGGGACTCGCCATGGAGGTCCAGCAGATAGCGGCCGACCGGCGACGCCGACAGGAAGCAATAGCCCATCAGGTCGTCCCAGTCCTTGTAGCGCAGCTTCACCGCGTCCTGCTTGAAGGCGGCGATGAGATCGAGCCCATGCTGGGTCGTGACGTTGGTTTCGAGCAGGCTGGCGCGCAGCCGTACCGCCTTCTCATAGCCGGGATCTTGATGTTGCCCGCTCAACGCGGCGGCAAAGCCTTCGAGCCGCCTGACCTTTTCATCGGCTGGCAGATCGGCGCTATCGGCAACATCGTCGATGGCGCGGGCGAACGCATAGAACACCGCCACATGGGGACGCAGCCGCGCCGGCAGCAGCCAGGAGCCGACGGGGAAAGTTTTCCGTGCCGGCATTCTTCCCCGAAGGCGTCTCGACCGCTGTCGTCAATTTCAGAGCTTCCCTTTAGACGGCGCCGGCCTGCCGGCCATAATCGCGCCCTTTCCAGTGGCTGCCGCTGCCGAACCAATAGCGCCGCGCCGAATCCAGGGTCATGGCCATATAGAGGAATGCAGCGGCCGGCAATGTCAGCGCCCAACCCGGCGGCAGAGCGAAATAGGCGATCGTCGGGCGATAGGCAAATGCCATCAGCAGCAGCGTCGCCAGGGCCAGGGCCGCAATCGAAGCCTGTCCATGCAGCGGATAGGCCAGAACCAGAAACGGCGGCAAGAGATAGATCAGCGTCATGCCGAGCACCGTCCCCGCCAGCAGCCAGGCGGAGTAGCGCAGCTGCGTGAAGGCCGAGCGCGCCACCATCATCCAGATCGGCTGCAGATCGTCGTAGACGCGCAGGCTGCGGCTGGTGTCGGTCAGGCCGAGCCACAGCTTGCCGCCGGCACGCTTGACCAGCTTGGCCAGCGTACAGTCGTCGATCAGTGCGCCGCGCAAGGCGGCGAGGCCGCCGATCCGCTCCAGCATCGACCGGCGGATCAGGACGCAGCCGCCGGCGGCCGCGGCCATCGGCGACGCGTCGTCATTGGCGCGGGCGAAGGGATAGAGCTTCTGGAAGAAGAAGATGAACGCGGGGATCAACAGCTTCTCCCACAGGCTGCGGCAATTGAGCCGCGCCATCAGGGAGACGAGGTCGCGGTGGTTTGTCTCGGCCTTGGCAACGAGCGCACGCAAGGTATCGGGCGTGTGCACGATGTCGGCATCGCTGAAGAAGAAGAAGCTGGTGTCGGGCTGGCGTTGCACCGCCTGCGCGATGCCCTGCTGCTGCGCCCAGAGTTTCCCCGCCCAGCCCGCGGGCAAGGGTTCTCCCGTCAGCATGATCGCGCGGTCTGCCGATGGCTGCGCGGCGATCGCGGATCGGGCTTGGGCCGCGGTGGCATCGGTGCTGCGGTCATCGAGCAGGATGATCTGCATCGGCCCCGGGTAGTCCTGCGCCATCAAACTCCGCAGCACGGCGGCGATGGTCGCCTCCTCGTTGCGCGCCGGCACGATGGCGGCGACCGCCGGCCATTGCGGCAGGCCGGGGATGCTGGATGGGACGAAATACTGATCGCTGCGCCAGAAGCCGCCATGAAAGGCGAGGAGATAGACCCACGCCAGCAGCGGCAGAAGCGTCAGCAGCCATAGGACCATTGGGCAGACCTCTCCGCGGCGCCGGTGCCGCGAAACCTGTAATACGTATTATCAAGTTATATCAATAAGTTGATGGATGCAACGCGCAGACCTATCCGCGCGGGCATATGGGTTTCTTCTTGCAAGGGGCGCTGCCCGCCGCTACCGCTAGCAAACCGCTGTGACGGGGGGCTGGACGGCGGGCTTGGCGGAATGGCGAGGGACTCAATCGATGCAGATGGCTGCGGCAAAGCCGGAGACGGAACGGCGGCGGATTACGGTCCTGGGCTCAACGGGCTCGGTGGGCTGCAATACCATCGACCTGATCGACCGCAACCCCGACGCCTATGAGATCGAGGCGCTGACCGCCTACAGCAACGTGCCGCTGCTGGCCGAACAGGCGAAGCGGCTGCGGCCGCGCCAGGCGGTGATCGGCGATGCCGGCAAATACAAGGACCTGAAGGCGGCGCTGAGCGGCACCGGCGTGGATGTTGCGGCGGGAGCCACGGCGGTGGCCGAGGCGGGTGCGCGGCCGGCGGACTGGGTGATGTCCGCCATCGTCGGCGCGGCCGGCCTGGAGGCGACGCTGGCGGCGGTGCGCCGCGGCGCCGTGGTGGCCCTGGCCAACAAGGAAACCCTGGTCTGCGCCGGCGACCTGATCATGGCGGAGATCGCCCGTCACGGCGCGGTGCTGCTGCCGGTGGACTCCGAGCATAGCGCCATCTTCCAGGTATTCGATTTCAAGCAGAAGGACGCGGTGGAGAAGATCATCCTCACGGCGTCCGGCGGCCCGTTCCGCACCGACCGACATGGCGCGCCATGGCCAGGATGACGCCGAAGCAGGCGGTGGCCCATCCCAACTGGGACATGGGCGCCAAGATCTCCGTCGATTCCGCCACCATGATGAACAAGGGCCTGGAGCTGATCGAGGCGCATCATCTGTTCGCGCTGCCGGGCGACCAGATCGACATCGTCGTCCATCCGCAGTCGGTGATCCACAGCCTGGTGGCCTATCGCGACGGCTCGGTGCTGGCGCAGCTGGGTTCCCCCGACATGCGCACGCCCATCGCCTATGCCCTGGGCTGGCCGCAGCGCATCGATTGCCCGGCGAAGCGGCTGAACCTGGCTGAGATCGCCTCGCTCACCTTCGAAGCGCCGGATCCCATCCGCTTCCCGGCGCTGCGCCTGGCGCGCGAGGCGCTCAACACCGGCGGCACGGCGCCGACGGTGCTGAACGCCGCCAACGAAGTGGCGGTCGCCGCCTTCCTGAAAGAGAAGATCGGTTTCCTGCAGATCGCGGAAGCCGTGGAACGGACGCTGGAGGAGTTGCCGGCGGAACCGCTGGCCTCGCTGGATCACCTGCGCATGATCGACGATCTCGCGCGGCGCACCGCGGCGACGATCCTGGAAAGCCCTGCCGCGGAACTGAGCGGCGTCTAGGTATAGGCGAACAGGGTGCCGGCGACCCACAGGCCGGCGGCGTCCAGGCCGCGGCTAGGCAAACGTCATCCGGCTGAACGGCGAATGACCGCGACGGCGACATGCCGACCGCCCAGCGGGCATGCTGATGATAGACATCGCAGAGCGCGGAATGACGAGCGCTTGCATAGGCGGGCGGCGGCCGCAGCTCCTTGTCCAGCAGGATCCAAAGTTCGGTGTGCCGGTGATCCCGCTGCGGCGCCCGCGATCGCCCGAAGTAGAGGATGACGGCGACCATCGCAGTCAGGACGGCACCCGATCGGAAGCCAGCACCGGATCGGATCAGGCCCCACATGATCATGCAAATAGCCAGCGCGCCGAAGCCGCAGGCGCGGCGCACGGACAGGACGACGATCTGGCGGATTTTCTCCATGCGCTCCTGAACCGGGATCTTTCCTGGGCGATGTGAGAATACAATCACCCGTCCCGGGTCAGTCACGGAATTCCGGTTCACGGCGGATTCAATTGGCCGGGATTGGCGGCAGGAACGCGCAACACCGTCAGATAGGGCCCGGCAGCGAAATGACAGGAGCGCCGCCGCCGCAGCCAGACCAGCATGGAGACTTGTCGCTCTCCGTGCGTCCGGTGAAGCGTTCGAACAGCCCGGCCGGCATCACCGACAGCAGCAGCGTCACCGTCGCCGTCATCAGCGACGCGAAATAGAACCGGACTCCTGGGTCGCGCAATGAGGTCGGGTATCCATATCGGCGTAGGATATACGACATCAGGAACAGCGGCGATGTCGGTATCAGCCCGTGCAGCAGGCTGACCGCGACGGTGGCGACGAAGATGTTGCGCGGCGTCATGGCAGGCCCAGTCGTCGGCGCCGCGCCGGCATTCGCCAGGACGACATAGTAGACGTGCCGAGGACGAACAGCCAGAACGCGCCGATCAGCGGCAGGAGAGCCGGCATCACATAAGCGTGGCGTGAGGAAGCGGGTGGCCGCGACCAGCGACCAGTCGGTGAGGAAGCGGAAACCCGCGCCAGATGTAGTTGGATGCGTCGGGCGGATACACAAGTGAAAAGAAGAAGCGGCCGATCAGCGTATACATCACCAGCGCGGCGACGTAGTTCGGAATGTGAAAGTACCAGAATGCCCAGAACGTAATTCGCCAGCCTTGCCGTTCGCACCCGTTGCTCGGAAGACCAGGCAAAAGAATAGTGCAGGGCCCTTGCCAGGACCCTGCACGGTAACACAGCGGAGATACTGCCGTTTATTCGAGGGCTTCGTGGCCTGTGGGCAGCTGCGACGCCGCCGCGCGGAACACGGACGGAGTCGATAAAGTCCTGCATCTCCTTGGACGGCGCCGTGGTGAACAGGCTGACCACGATCGTCACCGACGAACGCGACCGGAATACCGAACATCCCGCAGGAGATGTTCCTGATCCCGAACCATGTCGCGTTGTTGGTGAGTAGGCCTTGTAGGCGGCTTCGGCGGCGCCGACCGCGGACTTGATCTCCGCTGTCGCCGTATCGCCTGCCGCCGCCAGCGCAGCCTTGGCTTCCGCCACCTTGGCTGCGAGGTCGCTCATGCCCGCACACCTTGCCCGCTGCGCCGAACGTGGCGATGAACCAGTCCGGATAGAAGTAGGTGCTGATCAGGTAGAACAGGCAAACGACGAAGCCGGACAGCATACCCAGGCTGGCGGCAATGCCGGTCGTCCGCTTCCACCAGATACCCAGCACCAGGGCCGCGAACAGGCCGGAGGCCGCGATCGAGAAGGCCCAGGCCACCATGGCGATGATGATAGTCCAGCCTGCAGGCCGGCCACGAACGCCGCAGCGATGGCCACCACGACGAGCAGAGCCCGCGATGCGATCAGCCGGTTCTTGGTGCTCGCATGGGGATCGATCATCCGGTAGTAGACATCGTGGCTGAGGGCGTTGGCGATGGCCAAGCAGCAGGCCGTCCGCGGTGCTAAGCGCGGCGGCCAAACCGCCCGCCATCACCAGGCCGGACAACGACGAACGGCAGGCCGGCGATTTCCGGCGTTGCCAGCACGATGGCGTCATTGTGGATCTTGAACTCCGCCAGCTGCAGGATGCCGTCGGCATTGCCGGCGACGCCCTTGCACATGGCGAAGAGTTCGGCCGCATTCACCGCATCGCAAGCACCCACCAGGTCCGACCGCGCCCCAGGACTGCACCCAGGCCGGCAGAGTGGCGATCGCTCTGACCGATGATGTTCTGTAGATTTCGAACTTCGCGAAGGCCGCATAGGACGGCGCCGTGAAGTACAGCAGGAAGATGAAGAACAGGCTCCAGCCCACCGACTGACGCGCCTGCTTGACGTTCGGCGTCGTGAAGTACCGCATGAGAATATGCGGCAGCGACGCGGTGCCGATCATCAGGCAGAAGATCAGCGCGAAGAAGTTGAGGGCCGCCGTCGGGTCATACTCGCCCTTCGCATTCACGAAGGGTGCCACGTGACTCTTGACGATGCCCGAGTGTCGGCTCCAGGGCCTGGATCTTCTGCAGCACCTGGCCGTACATCAGTTCGGGGATCGGCACGCCGGTAACCTGCGCCGACAGGATGACCACCGGCATCAGGTAGGCGACGATCAGAGATGATGTACTGCGCGACCTGCGTCCAGGTGACGGCGCGCATGCCGCCGAGCATCGAGCAGACGAGGATGCCCAGAAGGCCGACGAAGACAGGCCACCTGGAAATCGAGATCTGCAGGATAGCGGGAGGCGATCAGGCCTACGCCGTTCACTTGCGCGACGACGTAGGTGAAGGACGCCGCCAGCAGGACGAGGATGCCGATGAAGCGCGGAATGTTGCCGCCGTAAGCGGGTGCCCAGGAAATCGGGCACGGTGTACTGGCCGAACTTGCGCAGATAGGGCGCCAGCAGGATCGCCACCAGCACATAACCGCCGGTCCAGCCGAGCACGAAGGCCAAACCGTCATAGCCGGCGACATAGAGGCCGCCGGCCATGCTGATGAACGATGCCGCGCTCATCCAGTCCGAGCCCGTCGCCATGCCGTTGTAGAAGGCCGGAACGACGCGACCGGCGACATAGTATTCCGATACCTGCGCGGTGCGCGAGAGCCAGCCGATCAGCGCGTAGACGCCGATCGTCAGGAACATGAAGAGGTAGCCGATCCATATATTGGAGAGCCCGGCCCATTCGAGGATGCCCAGCAGGATCACGAAGCCGACAAATCCGCCGGTGTAGATGGCGTAAATCTTCCCGAGATTGTCGAGGAAGGAGCCTTTGAGTTGCGTTGCCATGTCCGGTCCCCTTACTCGTCTTCGTGGACGCCGAATTCTTCGTCGATCTGGTTCTGCTTTCGGGCGAACCAGAAGATCAGGACGACGAAGACGATCAGCGATCCCTGCGCGGCCATGTAGAAGCCGAGCGGGAAGCCGATGAATGTGATCGTGTTCAGCGACGGCGCGAATAGGTGGATGACGAAGCTAAAGAAGAACCAGATCGCCAGGCACACCCACATGAGATTGCGGGTCTTGTGCCAGTGGCCGATCATGTTTCCCTGAGACTTGGGCTCAGCCATGATGTCGAACTCCTCCTCAAATGACGCGGCAACGGGATGCGGTAGCGGCTCATCCGTTGCGGCTCTCCTGCGGGGTTTTGCGCGGCGGTCTTGTTGCTGTTCCCGCCGCATTGACGCGGCGGATTGGCCGACTCGCTCGAGCCCCATGCAAATCAGGGTTTCATATGGCTTGTCATTCCGTCAACAATCGGCCGGGTAGTGCGGGCGCTTCGCGCCCCCTACTTTGGTGGGGTAGGACTTGTACATGTGGTTAATGCAACCAACGGCCGGAGCGACGGCATGAGTTTCTGGCCGCAATTCTTGAAGCGAAAGAAAATCGAGACGCCGCAACAGCTTGCGGATGTTCATTGCGCTGGAGGCGGATGTGCTGACGCAGCGCACGATCTTGAACTACACGCAGGCGTTGCTGGGCCGGCAATGGAAGAAGCTGATCGAGACGGCGGAGTTCCGCGCCGCCATGCATCGGTCGCGGTGGGAGAGCTATCCGGCGATTCTCGGTGACTTCGTCTGCATCGCCGAAGCGCTAGCTGCGGCGGTATGCCGAGATGGACATTCCCGGACGGACAGCGGTGTTTCAGCGCCTCTTCGAGACCGCCCTGGCGGCGCGGCCGATACCGCCGGAGCATGCCGGCGATTGCCAGGCGGCGATCGATCGGTTCCCGTCCGAGCTGGGCCGCCGCCTGATGGCGGACGCCAAATCCTCCGATCGGATTGCGGTCTCCGGCGGCAGCTACCTGTTCGATCATCTGCCCATCCACGAAAGCGCGCGGGAGACCCACAAGCTGCCGGTCGTGAATGCGGTGCGCTTTGCCATGGTCGCCTTCCGCGACAACCTGGAACGCAGGATTGCCGATCCGGCGGCGCTGATGCGGCGGATATCGGCGGGCCCAGCCGCGGAACCGGCTGACATGGACCGCGAGCCGCTCGAACGGATCGACAGTTTTCCGTACCGGCACGCGTGGCCGATCTCATGACCGCGCCCGGCGGTCGACGATCGACGACTCGGCCGACCTGCAGGCGGCCGCGCGCCTGATGAAGGAACGGGATATCAGTTCCCTCCTGACAGTCGACAGCGAGGGCCGCCCGGCGGGCATCCTGACCGAACGGGATCTGATGCATCAGCTGGCGCAGCATGGCGCAGCGGCGGTCCGGCTGACCGTCGCCGATGTGCAGCAGAAGCCGGTACATACCATCGGCGCCGAGCATATGCTCTATCTCGCCATCGCGCGCATGGAGCGGCTGGGCATCCGCCATCTGGCCGTCGTCGACGAGATCACCGGACGCCTGATCGGCGTCATCAGCGCCCGCGCGCTGCTGCGCCAGCGGGCGAGCCAGGCGCTGATCATCGGCGATCAGATCGACAGCGCTGCAACGGGCGCCGAGCTCGCGGCGGTGCATCGCCAACTGCCGAAGCTGGCGCGCTCGCTGCTGCGGGAAGGCGTTCCGGCCGTGCAGATCGCCGGCGTCATCGCCGGCATCACCCGCGACATGCACACGCGCATTGCGGCGCTGGTCGAATCGGAGATGCAGCGGGCCGGCCGCGGCCCGGCGCCGGCACCCTGGTGCTTCCTGGTTCTCGGGTCGGCCGGGCGCGGCGAGAGCCTGCTGTCGGCTGACCAGGACAACGCATTGATCCACGCCTGCGCCGACGACGACCATCCCTGGTTCGCCGAATTCACCGCGCGCCTCGCGGACATGCTGAACGAAGCCGGTATTCCCTATTGCCGCGGCGATGTCATGGCGCGCCACTCCCTGTGGCGGCACAACCTTGCCAATTGGGAGGCGCGCATCGAGCGCTGGGCGTCGCAGCCCCAGGGCGAGAACCTGCTCGCCGTCGATATCTTCCTCGACTTCCGTCCCGTCGCCGGCGATTTCGCGCTGGCGGCGGCGCTTCGACGAGGCAACAGAGCGGGCGAC
The DNA here is from genome assembly GCA_963816235.1 of uncultured Alphaproteobacteria bacterium. Taxonomy (GTDB): domain Bacteria; phylum Pseudomonadota; class Alphaproteobacteria; order Dongiales; family Dongiaceae; genus DATKFM01. Next base: position 11,384 of record CAWFKD010000006.1, read on the forward strand.
ATCGTCGATCATCTTCCTGCATGCGCTCGGGCGATGAGCTGTTCGGGCTCTCCAAGGCGCTGGGCATCTTCAACCGCTTTCGCACCGAGAATGGACGCATCGACGTGAAGCGGGACGGGCTGCTGACGCTGGTTTCGGGTGCGCGCGTGTTGGCGCTGAAGAACCGGATCGCCGCCCTGGCGACGGCGGACCGGCTCGCCGGCGCGGTCGAGGCCAAAGTGCTGGAACCGCGCGACGGCCTGCTGTTCCGCGACGCTCAGGAACTGTTCCTGTCGGTGATCCTCGAACAGCAGCTTCTGGATATAGAGCGCGGCCTGCCGCCGGGCACCAAGGTCGAGATCCGCCGCCTCAATCCCCTCATCCGCGAGCGTCTGCGATCGGCGCTGAAGGAGATCGATCTGATGGACCTGGCGGTGCGCGACGCGCTGACGAAATAGCGCCGGCAGCAGTCGAAGGGCCGGGCTTCACGCGATGCCGAGGCGCCCGATCAGCCGTTCGGCTTCCTGGCGGTCGATGATCTCGAACGACTGGCTGGGCCGCTCATACGCATACATGTCGCCGGTCGCGATATCGAACCAACAGCCGCTGAGATGAAGCTTCCCGGCCGCGACCCGCTCCCGCACGATGGGATAGGACATCAGATGCTCGATCTGCACGAGCACGTTGAGCTGCGACAGCCGATCGTGGGGTTTCAGGCCGGTGTCCAGCGCGCCCTCATGCTCGAGGCGAAAGGCGGCGGTGTTGGCGTGATTGAGCCAGCGGTCGAGGTTCGGCGCCTTCAGCGTCGGGTTGCGCGTCAGGACCGCTTTCATCGCTCCGCATTCGGAGTGGCCGCAGACGACAATGTTCGCGACGTTCAGGACCAGGAGCGCGTACTCGATCGCGCTCGCCTCCGAAAGGTCGCCGGTCGAAACGCCATCGGGCGCCGCCGGCGGAATCAGATTGCCGACATTCCGCATGGTGAAGAGATCGCCGGGATGGGTCGACACCAGGAGATCCGGCACGACGCGGCTGTCCGAGCAGGTGATGAACAGCGTGTCCGGTGTTTGCGTCAGCGCCAGTTCGCGGAACCGCTTCGCATATTGGGGCAGCATCCGCTCGCGGAAATCGACGATCCCCATGATGAGTTTGCGCACAGTTCGTGCTCCTCAATGTCTGGAATTTCCAGATTGCGGCGGGTGAACGCTATGCGCCTCCCAGTCCCTGGGAATCCGGGATACGGGCAAGCGCAAGATCCTCGGGAAGCAGGTAAACTTTCTCCAGCGTTCGATCCAGCAGATCGAGCTCCTGGCGCAAGGCGGGTTCCCGGCGCTCCGGCAAGGTCTGCATGAGGTTTTCCAGCATTGCCCGCATGCGCCGCGCAATCTGCGCGTTTTCGGCGCCGTATAGGCGAATCTCGTTGCAGGCGAGACTTAGGAAGTCCCCCCAGTCCGGCGTGCTGAAGATCACCCGCAGTTGCCCATCCCGGTCGAAGACCTGGTCATCATGAAGATGCCGCTTGCCGACCGTACGCAACAGCCGGTGAAGCTGGTCGATGGACAGCACGGCCGACGTCGGATCGTTGATCGCCTTCGAGAGGGCCTTGATGGCGATGTCGACAATGACGCGGAAGGCGAAGGTCGTGTCCTGCTCGATCGTGCGCTCCCTCCCGAAGGCGACTTGACCGCGTAGCATGTGGTCATCGAGCGCCGCGGCGCCACCGCGCAACTTGAACAAAGGATCACCGACTGCGACGAAGTCGCCGACTCGCGGCACGAACTCGATGATGCCATTGGCCCTTCGCGCTTCGGCGATCAATCGGCGCAGGTTTACCGCCAGGACGATCGCCGACGTGCCGCGATGCTCGACGGTTCTTACCGCCGGGGCCAGCTCCTGTGGGGATTGCAGGTTGTCTCGCGGCTCGCGCATCAAGCTGGGATAGACGCTCTCGATCACCCGCAGTCCCATCTCGCCCACGCGCCAGACGATGGCGACCGGCCGCAGCATCCGCGCCGCATAATCGATAAGGAACAGGAACGCCACGGTGGAGAAAAGTCCGATGACCGCTGCAAGGCTCACGATAAAATGGGGAACCGCATCCAGCCTGTTCCGCGCGCCGATGGCGAGCAGCAATCCGAAACAGAACAGTCCCACGATGCTGCGGATGACGTTGTCGCGGAGCAGCGCCGTGACGATGATGCGTGGCGTCAACTGCCCGCTGGCAATCTGCACGGCCACCAGCAGCGAGCCGAACGTGAAGACCAGGAATGACAAATGGAGGGTGATATCGATGTCCATTGCCGAGAGCGCGCCTTCTTCGCTGAACTCGAATCCGGGGATCCAGCCGGGATCGAGCTGCAGGACATACATCGAACGGAACATCGTCTGCGACAGCAGGAAGGCAATCAACGGAGCGAGCCAGAGGGAGGAGAATACGTAGCTCCTGATCGCGTACCAACGGTTCCACTGCATCACGCAACTCCTTCGGCTTGAGCCGGGGCGGCTGAATTGGGCGCGGCTGCCTACCGTTGATCGCGGCCCGCCGGCTCGCATTGTTGCAGACTGCAATGCCGTCTGCACCAGGGACGATGCTGCGCCGGGGCCATCAGGATTGTCCTTTGTCGCTCAACCCGCTATGAGACCCGGCCCCGCAGACTTCGCGCTTGAACGATGAACGGATTCGAGCGGACCACCATGGTCGGGATCTTAGCATAGACAAGGAATTTCAATTAGATGCCTGCCTACCAGTACATCTACGTGATGAAGGGCCTGACCAAGATCTTCCCGGGCGGCCGCAAGGTGCTCGAGGATATCTGGCTGTCCTTCTATCCCGGCGCCAAGATCGGCGTGCTCGGCCTGAACGGCTCCGGCAAATCGACGCTGCTGCGCATCATGGCGGGAATCGAGAAGGATGTGGCGGGCGAGGCCTGGGCGGCCGAAGGCGTGACCGTCGGCTACCTGCCAGCAGGAGCCGGTGCTCGATCCCAAGAAGAACGTGCTGGAGAACGTCCTGGAAGGCATGGCCGCGACCAAGGCCCTGCTGGATCGTTTCGAAGCGGTCAGCGCCAGGCTCGGCGAGGAAATCTCCGATGACGAGATGGAAAAGCTGATCGCCGAGCAGGCGGAACTGCAGGAGAAGATCGACGCCGCCGACGCCTGGGATCTGCGAGCGCACGGTCGAGATCGCCATGGACGCGCTGCGCTGCCCGCCCGGCGATGCGGAGGTGGCGAAACTCTCGGGCGGCGAGCGCCGCCGCGTCGCGCTGTGCCGCCTGCTGCTGCAGAAGCCGGACCTGCTGCTGCTCGACGAACCGACCAACCACCTGGATGCGGAGTCGGTGGCGTGGCTGGAGCGCTTCCTGAAGGAGTATGCGGGCACGGTGGTTGCCGTGACCCACGACCGCTATTTCCTCGATAACGTCGCCGGCTGGATTCTCGAGCTGGACCGCGGCCGCGGCATTCCGTGGGAGGGCAACTACTCCTCCTGGCTGGAGCAGAAGCAGCAGCGGCTGGTGCAGGAGGAAAAGCAGGAGCAGGCGCGCCAGCGCACGCTGCAGCGCGAGCTCGAATGGATCCGGCAGTCGCCGCGGGCGCGCCAGGCCAAGAGCAAGGCCCGCATCACCGCCTATGAGAGCCTGCTGGCCAAAGGCGGCGATCAGGCGGCGGAAGCCGGGCAGATCACCATCCCGCCGGGTCCGCGCCTCGGCGACCTGGTGATCGAGGCGCAGCATCTGCGCAAGGGCTTCGGCGACAACCTGCTGATCGACGATCTCAGCTTCAAGCTGCCGCCGGGCGGCATCGTCGGCATCATCGGCCCCAACGGCGCCGGCAAGACCACGCTGTTCCGCATGATCACCGGTCAGGAAAAACCCGACGGCGGCACGTTGCGCGTCGGCCCGACGGTGACGATGGGCTATGTCGACCAGTCCCGCGACTCGCTGGCGCGCCAACAAGACCGTCTGGGAGGAGATCTCCGAAGGCCGCGACGAGATCGAGCTGGGCAAGCGCAAGGTGCCGAGCCGCACCTATGTCGCGGGGTTCAATTTCAAGGGCGGCGATCAGCAGAAAAAGGTCGGCCAGCTTTCCGGCGGCGAGCGCAACCGCGTGCACCTCGCCAAGATGCTGAAGTCAGGCGCCAACCTGCTGCTGCTGGACGAGCCGACCAACGACCTGGACGTGGATACGCTGCGCTCGCTGGAAGAGGCCTTGCTGGATTTCGCCGGCTGCGCCGTGGTGATCAGCCACGACCGCTGGTTCCTCGACCGCATCGCCACCCACATCCTGGCGTTCGAAGGCGACAGCCAGGTCGAATGGTTCGAGGGCAATTATCAGGATTACGAGGCCGACCGGAAGAAGCGGCTGGGAGCCGAAGCCGATCAGCCGCACCGCATCAAATACAAGCCGCTGACGCGGGCCTGAGGCCGTGGGTTGTGCCGGCGCCGCCGGCCTATTGGGCGCCGGTGGTGTCGGCAGTAATGGTCTTGTTGCGCAGGGCCTCCAGCAGGCCCTCGATCTTTCCGCCGGTGCTCTGAATTACGGAAGCGAACTCCGAGCGCTGGGTGACGGACATGCTGACGCCTTCGACGATGACGTCGGTGATCACAAGCTTTTCGCCGCGCGGCTCCACGCGCCAATCCAAACGGATGGGCTCGGCACTGCCGCGCAGCACTCTGCTATGCACCAGCGTCGCCGATTTCGGCCCCGGCGTAGAGCCCTTCACGGAGAACGTCTCGCCGGAATAGCCGGCGAACCGCACCGCATAGGAACGGACGATGAAGTCTTCGAACAGATCGAGGAATTCCGCCCGCTCCGCTTCGCTCGCCGATTTCCAGTGGCGCCCGAGGACAAAACGCCCGATCGCCGGCACGTCGAAATGCTCGGTCAGCAGGTTGCGGAAGCGGGTCTCGCGATCCGCCTGAGAGATATCTTCGGCCGCAAGCTCGGTGATAGCGCGCGTGCCGAGCGTGCTGATGAAGTCGGTCGGCTCTTCCGCAGCCGCGGCCCCCGGGGACGCGGCGACGAAGCCGGCGAACAACAGAACCAGAAAGCTCCTAAGCGCAGTCATGGGTCAGTTCATGCTCCCTTGCTTGACCACGGAGTCGTGAAGGAAATCCATCGAGGCATTCGGATCGATCATAATGATGGGCCTCACTTCAGAAGTTTCCTCCGGTTCGGACCCCGGGCCTTCCATTAGATTGGGATTCCCGTTGCTGATTTCATCGGCCCGCCGCTGGCGGTAAAGGCTCCTGACGGTTGCGTAATAGTCGAGGGAACCTTTCTTAATTTGATCAAGGGTTTGTAAATTGCGGGCGCGGAAGTCCACGATATCCAACCCGTTACGCGTCGTATTGATCCAGCCGACATTGGTAAAAAATGTCAGGTAGGTCATGGGATCGAGAAAAGCGTCGACGATCCTGCCGAAGGCATCACGGGGATTTGAGGGGCCGACCAGCGGCAGCACGAGATAGGGACCTTCATCCACGCCGGCCACCGCCATGGTTTGGCCAAAATCCTCGTCGTGACGCTCGAGGCCCATCTTCTCGGCGACGTCGAACAGGCCGCCGAGGCCCATGGTCGAATTGACCAGGAAGCGGCCGAAGGTTGTACCCGCGCGCTCGAACTCGCCCTGGAACAGGTCGTTGGCCAGAATCACCGGCGTGCGCACGTTGTTCACGGCATTTCGTATGCCATCTTGCGCAAAGTTGGGCAGCGCGATGTAGTACCAGCCCGCCAGCGGCTTCATCAGTATTTCGTCGGCGAAGTTGTTGAGGTCGAAGAAATATCTGTTCATCGGCTCTAACGGATCGTTCGCTTCGCGATAGGCCGCCAAGGCCTCCGGATCGTTCGAAGGCGGCATCGCGCAGCCTGCCAAAACCACCAGACCCGCGAGCGCCGCTATCCGCGCTGCAGATCCACGCATTGCCGACCAAATGCGCATCAACCTCTTGCCCCCACTTCCACTCACGACTGGCCGCGCATCGCCGAACGATGTTCGGCAGGCCCGGCCCGCTTGGTGTTTCCCCCGTCGCTTGATCCACGGCCCCCACCAGCATTCGTTAACCATCATGGCGAGCCAAGGGTTAACAACAGCTTACTTACGCCTTATGGCGCGGGTCGGATGCCCGATAGATCACAGACTTATGCGCCGCATTAACATACCGGTTAGCGAAACGCTAGCCGGGATGGATGTCAAAGTAAGGGCTCGCCGACGCTAAGTCTGTGACGAATATAACAAATCGGGCGGATTTCCTGGATTCGCAACGGCCGCGGCGCTGGTTGTGGGAAATGCCTGACGTAGCGCCGCCGGAGCGGCCGCGGCGGGCTCGGCGGCGGATTAGGCGACCGATTTCGGCGTGGTGGCAGGCCACCAGGCGGCCATCGACCGGGCGCAGCTCCGGCCGGGTCTCGGCGCAGACCGGGGTCGCCCGCGGACAGCGGCGGTGGAAGGCGCAGCCCGGCGGCGGGTCTAGGGGCGAGGGCAACTCGCCTTTGACCGCGATCTTCTGCCGCCGGTCCGCGGCCATTACCGCCGGCGTGCTTGCCATCAGCGCCAGGGTATAGGGATGGCGCGGCCGCTCGAAGATCGTCGCCTTGGCGCCGAACTCCACCGGCCGCCCCAGATACATCACCATGACATCGTCGGAGATGTGGCGGACGACGCTGAGATCGTGGGAAATGAACAGATAGGCCAGGTTGAGCTCCGCCTGCAGATCCATCAGCAGGTTCAGCACCTGCGCTCGGATCGACACGTCGAGGGCGGAGACCGGCTCGTCGGCGACGACGATCTTCGGATTCAGCATCAGGGCCCGGGCGATGGCGATGCGCTGCCGCTGGCCGCCGGAGAACATGTGGGGATAGCGGCTGTAATGCTCCGGCCTCAGGCCCACCTTGGCGATCATCGCCTGCGCAATGGTGCGGCGCTGGGCGGACTTCATCGGTGTGTTGATCTCCAGCGGCTCTTCCAGGATTTCCCCGACCTGCTTGCGCGGGTTGAGGGAGCCATAGGGGTTCTGGAACACCATCTGTACCTTGCTGCGCAGGCCGCGCAGCGTCTCTTTGGTGGCGCCGATGACATCGGCGCCGTCGATTTGAAGTTTGCCGCTAGTGGGCAGCTCGACCATGGTGATCAGCCGCGCCAGGGTGGATTTGCCGCAGCCGGATTCGCCGACCACCGCCAGGGTCTTGCCGGCGGCCAGGTCGAAGCTGGCGCCTGCCACCGCATGCAGCGTCGCGGGATCGCGCAGGAAGCCGCGGGAGATCTGATAATCCCGGTGCAGGTCCTGGGCACGGAGGACGTTCGCGTTCATGACGCCACCGCCTTCGTTGCCGCCATGCCCGGATGATTGCGCGGCTGGCCGCCAAAAAGCGGATAGTGGCAGCGCACCGCAGCACCGTTCTTCCCCGCCAGCAGCGGCGCTTCGCTCCGGCAGCGCTCGGTGCGGTAGCGGCAGCGCGGATTGAACACGCAGCCGGCGGGCCGGTCGGCGATGCCGGGCACCATGCCGGGAATGGTGGCCAGGCGGCGCTTGTCCAGGCTGCGTTCCGGCAGCGCTTCCAGCAGCGCCGCCGTATAGGGGTGATGGGGATCCTCGAACAGCCGCGAGGCGGACTGCGCCTCCACCTCCTGGCCGGCATACATCACCATCACGCGTTGCGCGGTCTCCGACACCACGCCCATGTCATGGGTGATCAGTACCAGCGACATGCCGCGTTCCCGCTGCAGCCGCACCAGCAGGTCCAGGATCTGCGCCTGGATGGTCACGTCCAGCGCCGTGGTAGGTTCGTCGGCGATCAAGAGGCGCGGGTTGCAGGCGATCGCCATGGCGATCATCACCCGCTGGTTCATGCCGCCGGATAGCTGATGCGGGTACGAGGACAGCCGCGTTTCCGGCGCGGGAATGCCCACTTGGCCCAGCAGTTCGATGGTGCGATTGCGGCGCTCGCTGCGGCTGCCGCCTTCATGCACCTTCAGCGTTTCCATGATCTGGAATCCGACGGTGAAGCAGGGGTTTAGGCTGGTGGTCGGCTCCTGGAAGATCATGGCGATGTCCTTGCCGACGATCTGCCGCCGCTGCCGGGCGCTGAGCTTCAGCAGGTCGGTGCCATCGAACGTCAGGCGCTCGGCGGTGACCTTGCCCGGCCAGGGGATCAGCCCCATGACCGCCAGCATGGTGACGCTCTTGCCCGAGCCGGACTCGCCGACGACGCCCAGGATCTCGCCGGGCTCCAGCGTGATGTCGATGCCTTCGACCGCGCGGAACCCGCCGCGATGGGTCTGGAACTCGACGGACAGATTGCGGATTTCCAGCAGCGGCATCGGGCGCCTACCGCTTCAGCTTGGGATCAAGGGCGTCGCGCAAACCGTCGCCCATCAGGTTGAACGCCACCACCGTGACAAAGATCGCAATGCCCGGGAAGATGACGATCCAGGGTGCGGCCCGCAGGAACTTCACGGCATCCGACAGCATCGTGCCCCACTCGGCCGTCGGGGGCTGCGCGCCGAGACCCAGGAAGCCAAGCGCAGCGGCGTCGAGTATGGCCGTTGAGAAGCTGAGTGTCGCCTGAACGATGATTGGCGCCATGCAATTCGGCAGCACGACATTGAGCATGATCCGCAGCGTACCCGCGCCGGCGACGCGCGATGCCACGACATAGTCCTTCGACAGTTCGGTGAGAACCGATCCGCGGATCAGGCGTGCATAGTGAGGCACATAGGTGATGGCCACGGCGATCATCGCATTGATCAGGCCGGGTCCCAGGATCGACACGATGACGATCGACAACAGCAGGCTCGGCATCGCCAGTATCATGTCCATAAACCGCATGATGCCGATGTCGGGAAGCCCGCGGAAGAACCCGGACACAAGACCGAAGAACAACCCAAGCGCGAGCGACAATGTAACGACGATGACGCCGACGAAGAGCGAGATCCGCGTTCCATGGATGATACGCGAGAGCAAGCAGCGGCCAAGATCGTCGGTGCCGAGCGGAAAGTCCCACAGGCCGTTCTCATACCAGACCGGCGGGTTGCGGAAGAAGTCGCGGAATTGTTCGTTCGGATTGTGCGGGGCGATGAAATCGGCAAAGACCGCCAGGATGATCAGCCCGATGATGACGATCAACCCGGCCATGGCCCCCGGATTTGCGCGCATCGCCAGCCAGACTTCGCGCCGTGGCGAAATCGGCTGAGCCTCGCGCTGTACGATACCGGTTGCTGCGACGTCAGTCATGGGAACCCTTCATCGCCGGTGGCGGATGCGCGGATTGAGCAGGCCGTAAATCAAATCGACGGACAGATTGGCGAGGATCACCAGCGTCGAAACAAGAAGCACGCCGCCTTGCAGCGCCGGATAGTCGCGCCGGCCGATAGCGCCGAGCAGCCAGCGGCCGATACCGGGCCACGAGAACACGGTCTCCGTGAGAATTGCGCCGCCCATCAGGGTTCCGATTTGCAGCCCGATCACCGTCACGACGGGGATCAAGGCGTTGCGCAGCGCGTGGAGATTGACCACGCGCAGACTGCTGAGCCCTTTCGCGCGGGCAGTGCGGACGTAATCTTCGCCAAGCACCTCCAGCATGGACGACCGGGTCATACGGGCGATAACCGCCAATGGGATCGTGCCGAGAACGATGGTCGGAAGGATCAGATAATGCAGCGCCGACCGGAAGGCGTCGTGGTCGCCGGCGATCAGGGAATCGACCGTGAGGAAGCCGGTAACCCGAGGAACAATGAATTCCGCGGCGATCCGCCCGGAGACCGGAGTCAATCCCAGGCCCAAAGGCGAAAGCGCCAATATCAGCATGGGGCCCCACCAGAAGATCGGCATCGAATAGCCGGCAATGGCGGCGCCCATCACGCCGGTGTCAAAGATCGAATTTCGCTTGGTCGCGGCCAGAACGCCGGCCGGCAGACCGATGAAGATCGCAAAAATCGCTGCGCAAAACGCCAGCTCGAGCGTCGCAGGAAAGAGTTCGAAGAATTCGTCCAGCACCGGCCTTTGTGTGATGACGGATTTTTCGAAATCGCCCTGCAATACGTTGCCGACGTAGGAAAAGAACTGCACGTAAAGCGGGCGATCCAAACCCATATCATGCAGCAACTGCGCATGCCGTTCCGGTGCGATGCCGCGCTCGCCGGTGCGAACTTCGACAGGGTCGCCGGGAACGAGGCGGATCAGGACAAATGTGAGTAAAACGATCCCGAGGAAGGTCGGGATCACAAGGCTCGCGCGCGTCAGGATGAAACGCAGCATGGCGCGATTATCTCACGGACGGGGACCGGACAGGAAAGAAATCGGCGGGGAGATTTGCATCCCCCCGCCGATCCGTAGCGTTTGCCGTTACTCGGCGATATCCACGCCTTCGAAGATGTGGGTGCCGAGCGGATGAACCTTGTATCCGCTGACCTTCTTGCTCATCGGCATGTAAACGACCGAGTGAGCGATCGGCAGCCACGGCGCCTCTTCATGGAAGATTTCCTGCGCCCTGGTGTAGAGCGCGGTACGCTTGCCCACGTCCGCCGTCAACTTGGCTTCGTCGATGAGCTTGGTGAAGTCCTCGTTGCACCACTTGGCGATGTTCTGACCGCCTTCGCGGGCCGAGCCGCAGGAGAGCAGCACGCCCATGAAGTTGTCGGGATCGCCATTGTCGCCGGTCCAGCCCAGGAGGCCCATCTGGTGCTCGCCCGCCTGCAGCCGCTTGCGGTACTCGCCCCATTCGAACGTCTTGAGTTCGGCCGTGATGCCGACCTTCGCCAGGTCAGCCTGCATCAATTCGGCGATCTTCTTGGCGTCCGGATTGTACGGACGCTGCACCGGCATGTACCAGAGATCGGTCGACAGGTTGGTCACGCCGGCTTCCGCCAGCATGGCCTTGGCCTTTTCCGGATCGTACGGATAGGCCATGATGGCATCGTCATAGGACCAGATCGTCGGCGGAATCGGGTTCTTCGCCGGCTTGCCGGCCGCCTGATACACCGCCTTGATGATCGAGTCCTTGTCGATGGCCATGTTGATGGCCTGACGCACGCGCTTGTCGTCGAACGGCTTCTTCTGCACGTTGAACGCCAGGTAGCCGACATTCAGGCCTTCCTGCGTCAGCACCTGCAGGTTCGGGTCCTGCTCGAGCATCGGCAGATCGGCCGGGGCCGGGTAGGGCGCCACGTCGCATTCGCCCGCCTGCAGCTTCGCCGTGCGCACCGCCTGGTCCGGGGTGATCGAGAAGACCAGATTGTCGATCGGCTGCTTGCCGCGGAAGTAGTTCGCATTCGCCTTGTAGACGATCTTCGAATCCTTCTCGTAGCTGGAGAAGATGAAGGGACCGGTGCCGACCGGAACCTGATCGACCATTTCCGGCGTGCCCGCCTTCATCATCGCATCCATGTATTCCTTGGAATGGATGGCCGCGAAGTCCATGCCCATGTTGGCGATGAACGGCGACTCCGGCTTCTTCAGCACGAACTTGACGGTGTTTTCGTCGACCTTGTCGATCGACGCCAGCAGATCCGGCATGCCCATGTCGTTGAAGTAGTCATAGGCGCCGCCGGAGACCTTGGCATAGGGATCGTCGGCCTTCCACATGCGGTTGAAGGTGGCGATGACGTCGTCGGCGTTGAAGTCGCGGGTCGGCGCGAAGCTGCCGACCTGGTGGAATTTCACGCCCTTGCGCAGATGGAACGTGTAGCTCATGCCGTCATCGGAAACGTCCCAGCTTTCGGCCAGCGCCGGCATGAGCTTGGTGGTGCCGGGCTCGAACTCGACCAGCCGGTTGAACACGGGATAGGCCGTGTCGAAGCTGGTGCCGGTGGTGTTGATTTGCGGATTGAAGTTCTCGGGGCTGCCTTCTGAGCAGTAGACCAGCGTCTTTGCCGCCTGCGCAGGTGCGCCAAGACAAAGGGCGATGGCCGTAACGGCCACAGCCCCCATTATGCGTCGTTTCATTGAGTGCCTCCGAACTAGAATTGTCGGCATTACAGGCCGCTAGAGGGCTTCTTCGAATGCCGTTGGCGCGAACCTAGGCCCGGCCCTCGCGACCTGTCAATGCCGGGGCCAGGGAACGATCTGAGAACCCGCGCCGGGGGCGGGTAACGAAGCCGTGCGGGTGCTTTGCAGCGGCCGGTTCGCTCCTCTATACCGGCGCAAGAAACAATAATGGATTGCCCCATGCACGATACAAATCTTGCCGCGATTGCCGCTCCATTTGAAACGACTGCAATTTCCGTCAAGCCGGAGTGGATCGACTACAACGGTCACATGAATATCGCCTTCTACATCATGGCGTTCGATCTGGCTTTTGATGATCTCTACAAAATGCTCGGCCTCGATCCCGCGACCGTGGAGAAGACCGGCATATTCGACTTTCTCTGTGGAGAAGCACATCACCTACCAGCAGGAGGTGCATAAGGGGGACCGGCTGCGTATTATCGACCCAGCTGCTCGGCTTCGACAACAAGCGCGCCCACTACATCCAGCTCATGTATCATGCCGACGAAGGCTATCTCGCGGCGACCGACGAATGGCTGATCCTCTGCGTCGACCTGAAAAGCCGCAAGGTAACGAACTGGCCGGAGCAGACTCTGAAGGCCTTCGAGAAGATCCACGCCGTCCATTCGCGCCTGCCGCTGCCGCCGGAAGTCGGCCGCAAGATCGACCTCAAGGCGAAACGGCCGCGGTGAGGCGGGCCGCCTAGAATTTCCGTCCGTCGACGGGAATCCGCTTTACGGCAGCGAGGTCGACGCCTTCTAAACAACGCACATTGATGGCGGCTGTGTCCGCGCCCGCACGGTCCTTGCCGGAGGCAAATGGCGCGCAGCCGCAGGTCGGACAGAAGTGATGCTTGATGACATGCTTGTTGAAGGTATAGGTCGCGAGGCCGCTCTCGGGAGCTACCAGGCGAAATTTGTCGCCGGGGATGAACCACAGAAGGTAACCCTTCCGGCTGCAATGGGAGCAATTGCACTCGTTCGCTTTCGTCAGTTCGCCTTCGGCCTCGAACTTGACGGCGCCGCAATGGCAGGAACCCTTGTATTGCATGGCTACTCCTTCTCTGTCGGCCTTGGTCTGACCAGTTCATAACTAGAACCGCTCCGCTGCGGCCCTGTTCCATCCATCGCCTGGAGAGGGCGATGGCAGATTTCCAGCCGGTGCTGCAGAATGACGGCCGAAGGATCGAGCATGTCGCTGTCTGCAATCGTAACGGAGACCGGAGGGCTGCTGGCCGCCGCTGAGCGCCGCAATTCGGACCTTATCTCCTTCCGTGAGATGCTGGTGGGAAAGTTGGCGGATGCGGCCGTCGCGTCCTCCGCGCCGACCCTGCCGGTCTGCCAATTCTGGTCGGTTGCGCTCGGCCAGGCCGGCGCCAGGGTCAGCGCCATTGCAATTGCGCTGGCGGCAGTGGCGCCCCGCCTGACCTGGACACAGAACCCCAACTACCGCCGGACGCCGCCTTCGCCGGACTTTCTCGACAATTACGGTTACGCCGTGCTTGCCGGCCCGTCGGACGGACCGCCGGCGCTCGCCCGCCATGACCAGCTCGCCTTCGGCGTGCTGCTGCTGGGGCCGCGCACGCACTACCCGCTGCACCATCATCCCGCCGCCGAGGTCTATATTCCCCTGAACGGAGCGGAGTGGTGGCGCGGCGATGGTCCGTGGCGCGAGGAAGCGCCGGGCGCGGTCATCCATCACCCGCCCAACATCCCCCACGCCACGCGCGCGGGCGGGGCGCCGCTGCTGGCGCTCTATCTCTGGCGCGGCGAGCTTGCCACCCATGCGAAACTGACCGGGAATTCGTCCCCATTGCAGGGGTGAGCATCCGCAGACTCGGGTGCTATATCAGGATTCATGCAGGAAATTGCCGCCGACATGTCCGACGAACCCGCGTCCGCGCCCACAGCCGCCCCGCCGCCGCAGCGCCCCTATATGGAGCGCCTGAACGAGGCGCAGCGCGAAGCCGTGGAGGCGATGGATGGCCCGGTGCTGGTGCTGGCCGGCGCCGGCACCGGCAAGACCCGGGTGCTGACCACGCGCCTCGGCCATATCCTGATGACCGGCCGCGCCACGCCGGCGCAGATCCTCGCCGTCACCTTCACCAACAAGGCGGCGCGGGAGATGAAGGACCGGGTCGGCGCCCTGATCAACCGGCCGGTGGAGGGCTGGTGGCTCGGCACCTTCCATTCCCTGGCGGCGCGCATTCTCCGCCGCCATGCGGAGATGGTGGGGCTGAAGCCGAACTTCACCATCCTGGACACCGACGACCAGATCCGCCTGCTGAAGCAGCTCATCCAGGCCAACGATATCGACGAGAAGAAATGGCCGGCGCGGGCGCTGCTGTCGGTGATCGAGCGCTGGAAGGATCGCGGCCTGACGCCGGACAAGGTGACGGCGGCGCAGACCAGCGACTTCGCCCATGGCCGCGCGCTGGAGCTCTATCGCGGCTACCAGGAGCGGCTGCGCACGCTGAACGCCTGCGATTTCGGCGATCTGTTGCTGCACAATCTCACGCTGTTCACGGCGAACCCGGACGTGCTGCAATCCTATCAGCGGCAGTTCCGCTACATCCTGGTGGACGAGTACCAGGACACCAATGTCTGCCAGTATCTCTGGCTGCGCCTTCTGGCGCAGATGCACCGCAATCTCTGCTGCGTCGGCGATGACGACCAGTCGATCTATGGCTGGCGCGGCGCCGAGGTCGGCAACATCCTGAAATTCGAAAGCGACTTCCCCGGCGCGAAGATCGTGCGCCTCGAGCGAAACTACCGCTCCACCGGCCATATCCTGGGCGCGGCTTCCGGTCTGATCGCCCATAACGAAGGCCGCCTCGGCAAGACCCTGTGGACCGAAAGCAACGAGGGCGAGAAGGTCGGCGTGCGCGGCGTCTGGGACGGCGAGGAGGAAGCCCGCTTCATCGGTGACGAGGTGGAAACCGAACAGCGGCGCAAGACTCCCCTGGGCCAGATGGCGATCCTCGTGCGCGCCTCCTTCCAGACCCGCGAGTTCGAAGAGCGGTTCATTACTCTTGGCGTGCCCTATCGCGTCGTCGGCGGCCTGCGCTTCTATGAACGGCAGGAGATCCGCGACGCCATCGCCTATCTGCGGGTCGTGCATCAGCCCGACGACGATCTCGCCTTCGAGCGCGTGGTCAACACGCCGCGCCGCGGCATCGGCGAGGCGACGCTGCGCTCGGTCCATGCGCTCGCCCGCAGCCAGGGCATCTCCGTCTGCGAGGCGGCGGCGCGCATCGTCGAGACCGACGAGCTGAAGCCGGCGGCGCGGCGCGCCCTCGGCGGGCTGGTGAAGGATTTCGAGCGCTGGCGCGCGGTCAGCGCTGCCATGGACCATGCCGAGCTGACGGAGATGGTACTCGACGAATCCGGCTACACCGCCATGTGGCAGGCGGACAAATCGCCGGAAGCGCCGGGCCGGCTGGAGAACCTCAAGGAACTCGTGTCGGCGATGGAGGAGTTCGAGAGCCTCGCCGGCTTCCTCGAGCATGTCAGCCTGGTGATGGAGAATGCCGAGGCCAATCCCGTGGACATGATCAACATCATGACCCTGCATAGCGCCAAGGGGCTGGAGTTCGACGTCGTGTTCCTGCCGGGCTGGGAGGAGGGGCTGTTTCCTCACCAGCGCGCCCTCGATGAGTTCGGCGCGGCGGGTCTCGAGGAAGAGCGGCGCCTCGCCTATGTCGGCCTGACGCGGGCGCGCCGCCGCGCCGTCGTCAGTTACGTCGCCAACCGCCGCATCCACAATATGTGGCAGAGCGCGCTGCCCTCGCGCTTCGTTGGCGAATTGCCGCGGCAGCACTGCGAGAAGGCCAGCGACATGGGCGATTTCGGCACGGAGATCCGTGGCGGCCTGACCCGGCTCGGCGAAACGGAGTCCGCCGGCTTCACCGCGCCGCGCAGCGGCTGGACCCGGCGGCTGGCGCCGGTCATCGACGCGGAGGTGCGGCCGGTGCCCTCGGGCGCGCGGGGCAATTACACCGATGGCGCCCGCATCTTCCACCAGAAGTTCGGCTACGGCACGGTCATCACCGCCGACGGCGACAAGCTGGATATCGAATTCGACAAGGCCGGGAGCAAGAAGGTCCTCGCCAGCTTTGTCGTGCCCGCCGACCGGGCGCGCTGATGGCGGCACGACCGAAGTCCGCGGCGCGCCCGGCGCGTGCGGAGAAACCGCGCGGCGTCTGGGCCATCCGGCTGATCGTCCCGGCCACGGAAAAGGATCTGCGGCTGGCGGTCGAGACCTACCTGGAGACCATGAGTTCCGCGCTCTCCAGCTTCGAGGCCGCCGGCGGCAAGACCTGGAGCATCGAGGCGCTGTGCGAGACGCGGCCCAACCGCGGCGAAGTGCTGGCGGCGCTGGGCCGTCTCGGCGCGCCGGTGGCCAGCTTCGACTACCTGCCGCCGAAGGACTGGGTATCGGAGAGCCAGCGCCTCCATGCCCCGATCCGCGCCGGCCGCTTCTTCATCCATGGCTCCCATTTCGCCGGCAAGCCGCCGCGGGGCAGCCAGCCGATCCTGCTGGACGCCGGCATGGCCTTCGGCACCGGCCGCCACGAGACCACCAAGGGCTGCCTGCTGGCTCTGGACCGCCTTAGGCGCGAGGGCCGAAAGGTGCGGCGGCCGCTGGATCTCGGCTGCGGCAGCGGCATCCTCGCCATGGCCATGGCGCGCCTCTGGGGCGTGCCGGTGCTGGCGGCAGACACCGACAAGCCCTCGGTCGCAGTGGCCCGCCAGAACGCCGATATCAACGGCGTGGGGCCGTTGGTGCGCACCCTGCGCAGCCATGGCTTCCAGGCCGCCGCTTTGCGCCTGGGCGGGCCGTACGACTTGATCGCCGCCAATATCCTGGCCAAGCCGCTCTGCCGCCTGGCCCCTGGTTTCGCGCGGCATCTGGCGCCGGGCGGCCGGCTGCTGCTCTCAGGATTGATGGTGGATCAGGAAGCGGAGGTCGTGGCGGCCCAGGAACGGGCCGGGCTGCGGCTGCTGGAGGCGCGGCACCTGGGCGACTGGTCGACGCTGCTGCTCACCACAGGCGGCCGCAAAGCGAAACGCAAACCCCCAAAAGCAAAGCGGCGGCTTCCGGTTGGAAGCCGCCGCCGATCGGCCTGAAATATGGCCGGGTTCGATTTACGCCGCTTTCGGGGCCGCGTCGCGATTGGCCGGCCAGAGCGAGCGGATCGCCAGTTCTTCGGCAACCCAGTCGATATCGCCGCGGACAAAGCCCATATCCGTCAGCTGGCGGTCGTCCATCGAGGCCAGGGTGCGGGCGGTCTCGCGGCTGCGGTTCCACACGCGGATGCTGGCGATCGGATCGAACGCCTCGCCATTCTGGCTGGCCGGCGCGGTGCCCATCATGGCGACCACGGCCGGGATGTCGGCGCGGCTGATGCCGATGTCGGCCAGCAGCCGGTCATCCAGCGAGTTCAGCTCGCGGCGCAGCTGGTGCCGCTTGTAGGCCGCGGCCACATACTGCACGGCCAGCTCGCCGAAGGACGGAACGGACTCCCGGGAGGCCTTGTCGGCCACGTCGGTGATCTCGTGCCGCTTCATGCCGATATCCGCCAGCATGCGCTCATCCAGGCGCCCGAGCTCGAAGGCGAGCTGCGACCGGCGCCAGGGGCGCCGCAGGCTTTCGACCAGGGCGGCGCCCAGGTCGGCCAGGGTGATGGACTTGCGGGTGGGGGCTGCGGGAGCCTGCGTCTTCGCGAGGTCCAGCATGGCCTTCTCAAAATCGGTAAAGCGGGTCATGATTCACATCCGGTTATTTCTAGATTGCTGCCCCATCCGGGGGCCGGTACTTCTCTCGTTCACGGGACTAGATATAGGGCTTGCCCGGCTGCTCAGTCAGGGGCATTGCTGCATTGCAGCAATGCCGCCGGTGCATAGCTCAATGTTAACAAAAAGTTGCCAAATTTCAGCCACTTATGTGAAGGTTTAACAAAGGTTAACGGGTCCGTCGCGGCGGTAGAAGTAGAGGTCGTTTATGGCACAAGATATGGCTTTGGCAGGGCTTCTGGCGGCCGCCCGGTCGCGGTTGAAGCCGGCGGACCTGCCCGCCCTCCTGGCGGGGGTGTCGGCGGCGCCCGAGGGGCTGGACCCCGACGCCTGGATGGCCCTGGTGGCCTCCCAGGTGGGCCCGGAGCTGAAAGCCCATCTGCGCCCTCTCTACCAGGCGGCGCGCCAGGAGGGCCCGGGCAAGGCCTCCACTGCCGATCGGCTGCAGGCGCTGCGGGCCGAGCTGGCGCGGCGGGGCCTGGCCGGCTTCATCGTGCCCCGCGCCGACGAGCATCAGGGCGAATATGTGCCGCCCCGGGCCGAACGGCTGGCCTGGATCACCGGCTTCGGCGGCTCGGCCGGCCTCGCGGTCATCCTGGCCGACAAGGCGGCGATCTTCGTCGACGGCCGCTACACCATCCAGGTGCGCGCAGCAGGTGGACGAGAAGCTCTACGCCTACCGCCACCTGATCGAGGAGCCGGCCGATGCCTGGATCGCCGAGAACCTGCCCAAGGGCGGCAAGCTGGGATACGACCCCTGGCTCCATACCCCGGACCAGATCGAGCCGCTGAAGCGCGCCGCGGCCAAGGCCGGCGGCGAGCTGGTGGCGCTCTCGGATAATCCGCTGGACGCCGCCTGGCAGGACCAGCCGCCGGCGCCCATCGCGCCGGTCCGTCCCCACGATCTCGCCTACACCGGCAAGGACTCGGCGGCGAAGCGGCAGGACATCGCCGCGCGGCTGACGTCTATGCCGGCCGATGCCGTGGTGCTCACCGGTCCCGACTCCATCGCCTGGCTGCTCAACCTGCGCGGCGCCGACGTGCCGCGCACGCCGCTGCCGCTCAGCTTCGCGATCCTCCATGCCGATGGCCGGGTCGATCTCTTCATCGAGCCGCGCAAGCTGGTGCCGGGCATCGAGTCCCACCTGGGCAATGCGGTGGCCGTCCATGCGCCGGACGCGCTGGGCGGCGCGCTGGATGCGCTGGGCAAGGCCAAGGCGAAAGTGCTGGCCGATCCCAGCAGCGCCGCCGCCTGGATCTTCGACCGTCTTGCGGCCGCCGGCGCGGAAGTGATCCGCGGCGCCGATCCCTGCGCCCTGCCCAAGGCCTGCAAGAACGCAGTGGAGATCGACGGCGCCCGCGCCGCCCATCTGCGCGACGGCGCCGCCGTCACCCGCTTCCTCTGCTGGCTCTCGCGAAGAGGCGCCGAAGGGCAAGCTCACCGAGATCGACGCGGCCGCGAAGCTCGGCGGAGTTCCGCCGGGCCAACGACCTGATCCGCGATTTCTCCTTCGACACCATCTCCGCCGCCGGGCCGAACGCGGCGATCTCGCACTACCGCGTGATCGCCGCGAATCCAACCGCACCGATCGAGCGCGACCGCATCTATCTCGTGGATTCCGGCGCGCAGTATCTGGACGGCACCACCGACATCACCCGCACGGTGATCGTCGGCAAGCCGACGGCGGAAATGCGCGACCGCTTCACCCGCGTGCTCAAGGGCCATATCGCCCTGGGCTCGGCGCGTTTCCCCAAGGGCACCACGGGCAGCCAGCTCGACGCGCTGGCCCGCGCCTCGCTCTGGGCCGTCGGCCTCGACTACGACCACGGCACCGGCCATGGCGTCGGCAGCTATCCTCGGCGTGCATGAGGGGCCGCAGCGCATCTCCAAGGTGCCGAACCGCGTGGCGCTGGAGCCCGGCATGATCGTCTCCAACGAGCCCGGCTACTACAAATCCGGCGACTACGGCATCCGCATCGAGAACCTGGTGGCGGTGACCGAGGTGAAGGTCGACGGCGCGCGAACGGCCGATGCTCGGCTTCGAGAACCTCACCCTCGCTCCCATCGATCGCGCGCTGATCGAGCCGAGCTTGCTGACGCCGCAGGAGCGGGCCTGGGTGGATGCCTACCACGCAAGGGTGCGCGCCGCGATCACGCCGCTGGTAGATGCGAAGACCGCGGCGTGGCTCAAGGGGGCGACGGAGAAGTTGTAGATGGCGGTGTTTCGTAGGGGCGGGTTTGAAACCCGCCCCTACAGATTCATGGGTCCGACCCGGCAAGGCCTATACGTCATCGACTTGCGCACAGTTCGATTGCAGGGTCGTAGGTCAGGTATGTCAGATCGTAGACGTAACCCGGCTGCAAAGAAATTAGCCTGCCATGGTCGCTGAAAATCAATGATTCGACGGTTCTGCCCGAACCAGTGTCGCATTGCGACGTCTTGAATTTGTCGGAGAGCGATGAGCAGGCGAGCCCATCCATGCTATTCGCCGCTGCCCATGCTCTGACCTCTGCTCGCGACATGCCGCACCGTAGGCCGTCCTGAAACGCCAGGGCGTTATCCGGTGTCATCCTGATGTGCCCGCAATTGGTGAGGGCAATTACCACTGCGCTTCCCGGGATCAAGAGCGCGGCCAGGATATAAGGTCGCACACCACGCTCCATAGTCAATCACGTCCCATTTCAGCCGGGCCAGTATGGTTCTCGGCCGGAGCAGGGAATGGCAGCCACAAAATCCTCGCCAAACTCAGCCTCCATCGCCGGCCGTAGCTTCGCAAACAAGTCGGCCACAACCGCGTCGACCTCGGTGGTACCAGTTGCACCGAGATATTTGATGCATACGCGCGTTCCCTTGGAGCGCTCTTCTGTCGCGATGGTAACGACCACTCCGTTCAGTACATGGGCGGATTTATCGCCGGGTGATCCTTCGGCGCCGAGAGAAGTCAGAATGTGTTCCACCGTCTGCGTGACATCATCAGCGGAGCGCGCGGGCGCGAACGCCTGAAGTTCGGCATGGCCAAACGAATCGCCTTTCCACCACAGCGGACATCCCGACAGCGCGAACGGCAGCAGGGCTGACAGCACCATGCGGAAGTAGCGATGACTGTCGGCATTCAGTGTCAAAATCCCTCGGGCCCGTCCGTTGGATGAATGGAGCGTAACCGCCCAATTGCGGCGGAACCGAGGTGACAGGAAGGCTTAGTCGGGACGGTTCATGGTTTCAGCGCCGTCGCGATATGGGCCGGCGCAGCGAAGGAGACGGTGCCGTCGGATTTCACATAGCGCTTCAGGTCTCGCTCGGCTTCCTTCAGCAAGGTCCGGTACTGCGCGTCGTCGATGAGGTCGGCGAGTGTCCAGCCCTTGACGTCCGTATGCACCCAGGACTCGATCGAGGGAAAGCGCGCGGTGCCGTGCGGTGTCTGAATTTTCGCCCCGGGGATGCCGGCAGCTTCGAGCAGTGCCGCAAAAGCTTTGGTGTCGCCAAGCACGAATGGCGCCTTGAGTTCGTTGGCGACGCGATCGCCGAAGAGACGCTTGAGCAGCGCGACCATGTCGGCATAGCCGGGGCCGTGCTCCAAGGCGTCCCACACCGCGACGGCGAGATGGCCGCCGGGTTTCAGCACGCGCCACATCTCCTTCAACGCGCCTTCGCGGTCCTCGAAGAACATCAGGCCGAACTGGCTGATCACCGCGTCGAAGGAGCCATTGGGGAAGGGCAGGGCCTCGGCGCGTCCCTGGCGCCACTCGATGCCCGGCGCCACGCGACGCGCGACCGTCAGCATGACCTCATTGCGGTCCAGGCCGGTGACCTTGCCGCTAGGCTGCACTGAGCGCGCCGCTTCGCGGGCCAGCACGCCTGTGCCGCAGGCAATATCCAGGACTTTGTTGCCGGGTGACAATGCCGCTGCTTTACATACCCGCGGCGCCCATTCCTCGAACAGGGCTGGCACAAAGAACTCTTCATAGATGTCGGCCGCGCTGCGCGTGACCTGACCTTCGGACAGATTCTGTGCTGTAGCTGTCATCGATCAATCCTCCTCTGCCCGCGAAAGCGGGTATCCAGGGTTTCAGGATGCGACTTGGCCGATACCCACGGCGTGCCCTGCCAGCCTGGGTCCTCGCTTTCGCGAGGAGGCCTTCTTGTTGTATAGACCGATCGTCATAATCTATAGACCGTTCGTCATATTCAGTCAAGCCTGCTACCAGTGGAAATCATGGCCAGCGACACCCGCACCCGCATGATCGAGACCACCGCCCGGCTGCTGCAGCATCGGGGCTATCACGGCGCCAGCCTCAACGAGATTCTCGAGGCCTGCGGCGCGCCGCGCGGATCGCTCTATTTCCATTTTCCCGGCGGCAAGGAGCAGCTGGCGATCGAAGCGACGCGCGCCGCAGTGGATGAAGCCACTCAAGCGCTCGCCGCCATGCTCGCGCAATCGAAAAATGCGGCCGCCGGCGTGCGCGCCTATGCCGAGGCCGCGGCGCAACTCATGCGCGAAAGCGACTACACGTTCGGCTGTCCGGTATCACCGCTCATACTGGATGCCAGCGGCGGCGTCGCCGAACTGGCGAAACTCTGCCGCGAAGCCTTCGAGACCTGGACCGGCATGATCGCTGCCGCGCTCGCCGCGGCGGGAGCGCCGAAAGGCCGCGCCGCCTCGCTGGCGCTGCTCTCGGTGACGGCAATCGAGGGCGCACTGCTGGCGGCGCGGGCCTACCGCGATATCAAGCCGCTGATGACCGTGGGCGCGGAACTGGAGGCGGTGCTCACGGCAGCGCTCCCGCGCCGCAAGCGGAGGTGACGTTTTTCCGCCAAAACGACGTCCCGGCGGTGATTCCGGCCGGGTGTGACCATCATCCTTTACGATCCCTTAACTTGATGCCATGACAACATAATCTGTGGGCCGCGGAGCTTCCTGGCCGGATCGCCGGGCGGGATGAACCAGCGGCAAAATCCTATTTTTGACGGCCAGCATTTTCATCCGCAATGTCTCCACCTAGTGATCTTCAGTCCCTGATCGAGGCTTCATCCTCGGCGCAGCGCGAGCGGCGGCCGGGCGATGCGGCGCAGAGCCTGCAGGAGGCAGTGCTGCTGGCGCCGACACGGCTCGATCTGCGCACGGCGCTGGTGCGCAATCTCATCGAATCCGGTCAGCTCGAAGCGGCGTCGCGCGCGGCGGCGGAGCTGGTCAATGCTTCGCCGAAGAACGCCGACTCGCTGAACCTCCTGGGCGTGGTGCAGAAGCGCCAGGGGAAGTTGCAACAGGCGCTCGACACCTTCAAGCAGGCGACCAAGGCCAACAAGCGCCTGCTCAGCCCCTACATCAATATCGGCAACACGGCGCGCCTGCTGCAGCGCTATGACGAGGCGATCGAGTCCTTTCGCCAGGCCAGCAAGCTGAACCCGAAGGATGCGGAGTCGGTCCGCCTGCTCGGTGGCACGCTCTGCGATGCCGGCCGCGACGAAGAGGGCCTGGCCCAGCTCGGCCGCGCCATCATGATGGACGCAAAGAACCCCGACTACTTCAACAACCGGGCGGCGGTGTTGTACAAGCTCGGTCGCTTCGACGACGCGCTGAAGGATGCGGAGCGGGCGATCGTGCTGGCGCCGCAGGATCCGACCGGCCATCGCGGCCGCGCCTCGATCCTCCGCCGTCTGGGCCGCCTGGCGGAGTCGCGCGCGGTCTACGAACAGATCCTGGCAACGGCGCCCGACGATGTGGCGACGCTGGAGTCCTATGCCAATCTCTGCGGCCGCTCCATGGGCGACTACCCCGCGGCCAACGCGGCGCTGCGCCGCGCGCGGCTGTTGCGGCCGGCGGATATCCGCATCGCTGGCCGGCTCTGCGATGCGCTGATGGACAGCCGCTACGAAGAAGAAGGCAAGTTCATCGACGAGGCCCACAGCATCGCCGCGCCCATCGTCGATTCCCAGCAGGTGCCGTTCGAAGTCGTCGACAATCTGCGCGCGGTGTTCCAACGCACGGCTGACTTCGCGCGCCTGTCCAAGCTCGGCGACCGCCAGGCGCTGATGCGCTATTGGGCGGAGAACGACAATGTCGGTGCGCTGCATAACCAGCTCAGCCGCGTCGAGACCATGGAGGACCGCAAGTTCCTGCTGGAGTGCCATCGCGCCTGGGGCAAGCGCCTGTCGGCGACGATACCGGCGCGGGAACGGCTGAACGTGAAGGCGACGCCGCTGACGGGCCGCAAGCTCAAGGTCGGGCTGATGTCGTCGGACCTGCGCAACCATCCCGTGGCCTATTTCGCGCTGCCGATCTTCGAGCATTACAACCCTGAAAGAGTCGAGCTCTATTGCTATTCCTTCTATCCCGGCCAGACCGACAAGGCGCAGGCCTACATGGCCGAGCGCAGCACCGCCTATCGCCTGATGCCCTCCACCACCGTGCGCGAGACGGCGGAGCAGATCCGCGCCGATGGCATCGACATCCTGCTCGAACTCGGCGGCACCACCCGCTACAACCGCATCGAGGTGATGATCCGCCGCCCGGCGCCGGTGCAGGTGAGCTGGCTCGGCTATCCCCATTCAGCGGGCTTGGCGGAGATTGATCACATCCTGACCGATCCCTATCTCGAGCCGCCGGAACCCGGCCTGCTGATGGAGACGCCGTTCCGCATGCCCGAAAGCTGGGTCTGCCTCGGCCGGCTGGGCTTCAGCGACCAGGTGATCGAACCGGGCACGCCGGAAGAGCGCACGGGTCAGCTCACTTTCGGCACCATGAACAATCCCTATAAGTTCACCGCCGCCACCATCGAGCTTTGGGCCCGGGTGCTGGCGAAGGTGCCGAACTCCCGCTTCCTGCTGGTGCGGCCGGAAGGCGGTGCCGCGGCCTTCCGCAACAACATTGGCGACATCTTCGAGAAGCATGGCGTCAGCCGCGACCGCGTCGCCTTCATGGCGGTGCGCGGCGTGCATATGCAGCATTACAACAGCATCGACATCGCGCTGGACGCCGTGCCCCATACCGGCGGCACCACCACCTGCGAGGCGCTGTGGATGGGCGTGCCGACGGTGACGCTGATCGGCCCCGCCTTCTTCGAGCGGCTGAGCTACAGCAATCTCACCAACGCCGACCTCGGCAATCTCTGCGGCAAGACCCGGGACGAATATGTCGACATCGCCGTCAAGCTCGCCGCCGATCAGTCGCGGCGCCAGACCCTGCGCCGCGATTTGCGCGACCAGGTGCGCGCCAGCCCGCTGGGCCAGACCCAGCGCTGGGTGACGGCCTTGCTGAACAAAGCGACCGAAGCGGTCGAAGCCAAGGCCGCCACCTCATGAGGAGCCTGCCATGAAAGCCGTGATACTCGCCGGTGGCCGCGGCACCCGGCTGTCCGAGGAGACATCGGTGCGGCCGAAGCCGATGGTGGAGATCGGCGGCCGGCCGATCCTCTGGCACATCATGCAGCTCTACGCCCATCACGGCATCAGCGAGTTCATCGTCTGCGCCGGCTACAAGAGCTATGTGATCAAGGAATATTTCGCCAACCTGATGCTGCATCAGAGCGACGTGCAGTTCGATTTCCGCAAGAAGAAGGTGGACTACCTGACCAGCCACCCGAACGAAAACTGGTCGGTCACCGTGGTCGACACCGGCGAGAACACCCAGACCGGCGGCCGCCTGAAGCGCATCGGCAAGTTCCTGGAGCCGGACGAGCCGTTCTGCCTCACCTATGGCGACGGGCTCTCCTCCATCGATATCGCCGCGACCATCCGCACCCATCGGCAGCATGGCAAGCTGGCCACCATGACGGTGGTGCGGCCGCCGGCGCGTTTCGGCGCGGTGAAGCTCGAGGGCGATACTGTCGTCGAGTTCCGCGAGAAGCATCCGGCGAGCGAAGGCTTCGTCAATGGCGGCTTCTTCGTGCTGTCGCCGAAGGTGCTCGGCTATATCGACGGCGACGACACCATCTGGGAGGGCCCGCCGCTGGAGCGGCTGGCCGGCGGCCGGCAGCTCATGTGCTTCCGCCATGACGGCTTCTGGCAGGCGATGGACACGCTGCGCGACCGCATGCTGCTGGAGGATCATTGGCAAAGCGGCAAGGCGCCGTGGAAGCAATGGACCTAGAATTCTGGCGCAACCGCAGGGTTCTGCTGACGGGCCATACCGGCTTCAAGGGCGCGTGGCTCTGCCTCTGGCTGCAGCGGCTGGGGGCGCAGGTGGCGGGCATCGCGCTGCCGCCGAACACGAAGCCGAGCCTGTTCGAGATCCTCGGCCCCTGGCGCGATCTGGAAAACCGCATGCTGGATATCGGTGACCGTGCCGCGACTGTGGCCGCGGTCGAGGCCAGCAAGGCCGAGATCCTGATCCACCTCGCGGCCCAGTCCCTGGTGCTGGAGGGCCATCGCGATCCGCCGGCCACCTTCGCCACCAATGTCATGGGCACCGCCCATCTGCTGGAGGGCGCGTTGCGCGCGCCCGACTTGCGCGCCGTGCTCGTTGTGACCACCGACAAGGTCTACGCCAACGCGGAACATGGCCGCCCGTTCCGCGAAGGCGATCCCCTGGGCGGCGATGAGCCCTATGGCGCATCGAAGGCGGCGGCGGAGCTGGTGACAGCCGCTTACCGGCATAAGTTCGCCGATGCCAGGAAGGCGCTGGCCACCGTGCGCGCCGGCAATGTCATCGGCGGTGGCGATTGGGCGCGGCACCGGCTGATCCCCGATCTGGTGCGGGCGCTGGCGGAAAAAGAGCCGACCGCCATCCGCAATCCCCAGGCCGTGCGGCCCTGGCAGCATGTGCTGGACCCGCTGGCGGGATATCTGGCTTTCGCCGAGCAGCTCGCGGCGGCCGGCAACAACCTGCCGCCGGCGCTGAACTTCGGGCCGCCGGCCGAGAACAGCCGTACCGTGGCCGAAACCCTCAAGCAATTCCTGGCGCATTTCCCGGAGCATCCCGGCTACCGCGCCGCCGCCGCGACCGGCGCCCATGAGGCGACGCTGCTGCGGCTGGATTCGGCGCTGGCGCAGCAGAGCCTGGGCTGGCGGCCGCGGCTGAACTTCGCCGACGCGGTGGACTGGACCGCCGGCTGGTACCGCGGGCATCAGCAGGGCGAGGATATGCGCGCGGTCTCGCTGGATCAGCTCGCCCGCTATGAGGCGCTGCCGTGACCGCGCTGCCCGCCTGCCGGCTCTGCGGCGCGACGCTGGCGCAGACGCTGGTGGATCTCGGCGCCATGCCCCTGGCCAACCGCCTGCTGACGCGGGAGGAACTGTCGCGGCCGGAACCGCGCTATCCCCTCCATGCCCGGGTCTGCGGCGCCTGCTTCCTGGTGCAGGTGGATGATGTGGCCAGCTCCCAGGACATCTTCGGCGACTACGCCTATTTCTCCTCCTATTCGCAAAGCTGGGTCGCCCATGCCCGCGCCTTCGCCACCATGGCCCGCGACCGCTTCAAGCTCGGCGAGCAATCCCAAGTCATCGAGATTGCCAGCAATGACGGCTATCTCCTGCGCAACTTCGTCGAGATGAAAATTCCCTGCCTGGGCATCGAGCCGGCGGCGAATGTGGCGAAAGTCGCGGTCGAGGCCGGCGTGCCGACGGAGGTGCGTTTCTTCGGCGCGGAGACGGCGCGCGATCTCGCCGCGCGCGGGCTCACAGCCGATCTCATTGTCGGCAACAATGTGCTGGCCCATGTGCCCGATCCCAACGATTTCATCGCCGGCCTGGCGCTGGCGGTGAAACCCGATGGCGTCCTCTCCCTGGAGTTCCCGCATCTGCAGAATTTGCTGCGCGAGGTGCAGTTCGACACCATCTATCACGAGCATTTCTCCTATCTCTCCCTGCATGTGGTGATGCGCGCCTTCCGCAAGCATGGCCTGGAGGTGTTCGATGTCGAGCGGCTGCCGACCCATGGCGGCTCGCTGCGGGTGTTCGCGGCACCCGCGGCCGCCGGCCGTCCCCGCGACGCCCATGTGGATGACGTGCTCCATGGCGAAATCACCGCGGGCATGGAATCGCTGTCGGCCTATCGCAATTTCAGCGGCAAGGTGAAGGCCGTCCGCGACTCGCTGCGCGCCTTCCTGCTCGACGCCAAGAGCAAGGGCGCCAAGGTCGCCGCCTATGGCGCCGCGGCCAAGGGCGCCACCTTGCTCAACTACAGCAACGTGACGACCGATCTCGTCGTCCTCGCCGCCGACCGGTCGCCGCACAAGCAGCACCGCTTCATGCCCGGCTGCCATCTGCCGATCCTGCCGCCGGAAGCCGTCATCGATCAGATGCCGGACTATCTGCTGATCCTGCCCTGGAACCTGCGGAAGGAAATCATGGGCGAGATGGATATCATACGGGAATGGGGCGGACGTTTTGTCACCGCGATTCCGAAGCTGGAGATCGTGCCGTGATCTTCCGCGCCACGAAGATCGCCGGCGTGATGGAGATCGAACTCGAGCCCCAGGCCGACGACCGCGGCATGTTCGCCCGCGCCTATTGCGAGGAGGAGTTTCGCACCCGGGGCCTGAAGCCCGTGGGCATCCAGTGCAATATTTCCCGCAACAAGCGCCGCCATACCCTGCGCGGCCTGCATTACCAGGCCGAGCCCGCGCCGGAGGCGAAGCTGGTGCGCTGCGTCGCCGGCAGCGTGTTCGATGTGGCTGTCGATCTGCGGCCGGACTCGCCGACCTTCCTCGCCTGGGTGTCGGTGGAGCTCGATGCCGAACGCGGCAACATGCTTTATGTGGGCGAGGGTTGTGCCCATGGCTTCCTGACGCTCACCGACGGCGCCACGGTATTCTACCAGATGGGTGCCGCCTACCAATCGAAGCTGGCGCGGGGTGTGCGCTGGAACGATCCGCGCTTCGCCATCGTCTGGCCGGCGCCACCGGCCGCCATCAGCGAACGCGACGCCGGCTTCCCCGACTTCAGGCCATGAACTGCATCCTGGTCACGGGCGCGTCGGGCTATGTCGGCCGCCAGTGCCTGGGCCATCTGCAGGAACTGGGCTTCGAGGTTCACGGCATTGCCCGCGAACCGCAGCCAACTTCAGGCGTCGTCATGCATGGCGCGGATATCCTGCGGGGTTCGGACTGGCGATCCCTGTTGAACGAACTGCGGCCGAGCCATCTGCTGCATCTGGCCTGGACGACAGCCCATGGCGCTTTCTGGACCGATCCGGCCAACGACACCTGGCTGGAGTCGTCGCGGCGGCTGGTGGACGCCTTCATCGAGGCGGGCGGGCGGCGAATTATCACCGCCGGAAGCTGCGCCGAGTATGACTGGACCGCGCCGCCGCCCTTTTCCGAGTCGCTCACGCCCTGCGCCCCGTCCACGCCCTACGGCCGCGCCAAGCTGGCATTGTACGAACACGCGGCGGCGCGTTGCGCGGCAGCCGGCCTCTCCCACGCCCATGCCCGCCTGTTCTTCAGCTTCGGTCCGGGCGAGCAGGCGGGGCGGCTGGTGCCGGCGGTCATCCTGTCGCTGGCGGCGGGCCGCGAGTTCGAGATCAAGGATGCAGGTGCGCTACGCGATTTTCTGGATGTCAGGGAAATCGGCCGCGCCCTGGCGCTGATCGCCGCCGGCGATTCCACCGGCCCCATCAATATCGGCATGGGTGCCGGCGTGACCGTTGGCGATCTCGCCGGCCAGATCGCCCGTCTCATGGACCGGCCGTCGCTGCTTCGTTTGCACAACTCAGGCGCCGCCAGCGAGATCGTCGCCGACACGCGCCGGCTGGATGGGGATGTCGGCTTTCAGAATCGCATCCCGCTGGCCGAGGGCCTCGCCTTCGCCGTGCAATGGTGGCGGGAGCGGAGCTTCGCGCCCTAGCCGGTCTTGCGCCGGCGTGGCCGCAGCAGCATCGGGCCATAGATCGCCAGGAACATCAGGAAAGCGGCGATCCAGGCAGACCCGGCGATCTTCAGCAGGAGATCGTAGCTCGCCGGCAGCCACCAAACGGAAATTCGCGCCAGCGCGGCGATCGTCACGAGAACATAAATGGCGGTAGTGCCCGCGCCGGCGGTCAGCGTATGGCCGGTGTGGCCGAGGGTGGCGCGGGTCATGACGGCCAGGATCATGGTGCCGATGGCGCCGGCCGTCAGGGCATGCAGTGCGGCCGATGGCGGCACCAGATCGGTCAGTTCGCTGGCGCCCAGCAGCACCAGCCCGATGGCGAGCCAGCCATGGCCGAGATGCAGCACCAGCAGCAGCGGCTCCTTCACCGTGGCCAGGCCGCGCCAGCGGGCGAGGCGCAGCGCCGCGGCAATGCCCGCGGCTAGCAAGAGCGGCCCGG
Organism: uncultured Alphaproteobacteria bacterium; assembly: GCA_963816235.1. Lineage (GTDB taxonomy): Bacteria > Pseudomonadota > Alphaproteobacteria > Dongiales > Dongiaceae > DATKFM01. Next base: position 41,385 of record CAWFKD010000006.1, read on the forward strand.
TGAAGAGTGGCGGTGCTTCAACGACCCAAGACGCAAGCGCCAGCGCGCCGCTAGCCAAGGCGACACGGTCGGCAATGCCGAAGGCCGCCGGCAGTTCGGCGGCATCCTGTTTCGCCAGCCAATTGCGGGTGAAGCTCGGGATGATCCGGCCGCCGATCAGCGAGATCATCAGCAGCAGCATGGCCACGCCCAGGCGGCGGCCGATGTCGGCCGTTGGCGCGACATCAAGCGCTTCCAGGTGGAACAGCAGATTCGCAGCCAGCAGCAGGGACAGCGCGCCCACCATCGGCAGGTTGCGCCAGTTGCGCCCGGCGACGATCTCGCGACCGATCGCCAGCAGCAGGATGGCGAGAAAGGCGAGGTCCGCGATTGCCGCGGTGGCCGGCCCTGTCCACAGCGAGACCGCGCAGGCGATGCGCCCCGCCAGCCACAGCGACGCCAGGACGATCAGCGGCACGCCCTGCAGCGGCATGCGGCCCGTCCAATTGGGAATCGCCGTCAGCAGAAATCCGGCGATCGCCGCAGCGGCAAAGCCGAACAGCATCTCATGGATATGCCAGTTCAGCGGCCCGAAGGCCGTCGGCAGCTCGCTCCATCCCGCCAGATAGCCGATCCACAAGACCATCGCCGCTGGCGCCCACAACCCGGCTGCCAGAAAGAACGGCCGAAATCCTTCTCGGAACAGCGCCGGCCCGGCATACGGCCGATAACGCGGAATGCCGCCGCTAGCGCCAGGGGGCGGGACAGCCACGGATGCAGCGAGTGAAGCAGGCATGAAGGCGCACCTGAACTTAAGCCTTGAATTCAGATGGCGTTTTGTTGGAGTTGCGCCAATGCGGCACCTTGACGCCGGGCAATTCTCCCGGTCGTCCGCGGCCAGATCGAACGTGGGACGCTGGCGCCTATGTGTAGTTGCCGCCCATGGTCACGCGGTTGCCGCCGCCGGCCATGCAGAAGATGCCGCCGAAAAACGGCAAGCCCATGAAGAGGCCGGCGCCGCAGAAGCCGCCGAAGATCGAAGCGAGGATCAGCAGCATGCCGGCCATTCGACCGGAACTCATGAATGCAAATACAGAGAACACCAGGATCATCACGGAAATGCTGGTGCCGATCGTGCCCATGCCCGACAGGAGCTCCGATGTCGTCGTGTCGACGGTCGACGCGTCTTCGCCCAGCGAGTAGACGCCGCGGGACATGATCAAAGCCAGCACGCCGCCCAAGGCGGAAATCAAAGCGCCGAAAGTCTTCATTGGATAGCCCTCGTCTGTGGCGCGGCTGGTGGTCGTCCGCTGCTGGTCCAGCTCCGGATCGCGATGGATTGGCGCGCCGCGTCACTAGTTTCGGCGGCTCTGGTTAGCGGAGAGTTAACAATTGGGAACGAATCCCGCTTGATTGCCTGACATGCTCGGCTAAGTCAGTGAAACGTCTTTGGATTTCCGGCGTATTGCGCGTTGCTGGCACGACCTGCCTGCTGATAGGTTCGGCAGGCATCGACATCATCCCCCACGGATTCCCATGAATGCATTGACCAATGCCCTCGGCCAGCCGATCGGCTTTTCCGTTCCCGGCTGGCAAGCACGGCCGCAACCGCCGCGCACGCCCATGACAGGACGGACCTGCGACGTGGTGCCGCTCGATCCCGACCGGCATGCGCCCGAACTGCATGAGGCGAATCTGGAGAACAAGGACGGCGGCAACTTCACCTATCTGGGCGCTGGGCCGTTCGCGTCCCTGGCGGAGTACCGGCAGTGGATCGATGCGACCTGTCTGGGCAAGGATCCGCTGTTCCATGCCATCATCGACAAGAGCAGCGGCAAGGCCGTGGGCATCGCCAGCTACCTGCGCATCGATGCGGCCATGGGCGTGATCGAGGTCGGCCACATCAACTATTCGCCGCGGCTGCAGCACAAGGTCGCGTCGACCGAAGCGATGTTCCTGATGATGCGCCGCGTGTTCGACGAGCTGGGCTACCGGCGCTACGAATGGAAATGCGAATTCCCTGAACGAGCCGTCGCGGCGCGCGGCGCTGCGGCTCGGCTTCACCTACGAGGGCATTTTCCGCCAGGCCATCATCTATCGCGGCCGCAACCGCGACACCGCCTGGTTCTCCATCACCGACAAGGAATGGCCGGCCCTGAAGCGGGCGTATGAGGCCTGGCTGTCGCCGGGGAATTTCGACGGGGCGGGAAAGCAGAAGGCGCGGCTGGCGGATTTGATCGCGGCGGAGCGGGCGCGGTAGAGCGACAACAAAGCTTGTCATCCCGGGGTCGTCGCGTCAGCGACGGAGCCCGGGACCCAAGCACACGGAATTCGTCAAGTTACCTTACCACCACTCGGTGTTCATGGGTCCCGGATAACCGCGCTGAAGCGCGGTTTCCGGGATGACAATGGTGAGGTCTCGCGATCTGAGGATAAATTCCTTGATCTTTTCGTAGGAATATGATCATATAATGGATCGCCTTCGGGCGCATCCCGATGGCCTCGATGTTGAATATTGTGTATCGGAATACGGCACACCGCCGCGGGTGGATGGCGGGTGCAATCGCTTGCCGCGCGCCAGTGATTCCCTTGCATGGCATCGTTCCCGAAAATCAGGGTCCCCCGGAAATCCGCGATTTTCGGGAATTCGCTTTCAGCGTCAGAGAGATGGGGGTGCGGCAAGATCGCCGAAACTGTGCGCGCAAATTTAGGCGCACAGGCGCCTGAAGCCATCGGTCGCCGGGTCGCGGCCCGGCGATTGACCGGTCACGGCGCGATCAGCTTCAGCCACTCATCCTCGGTCAGCGCCTTCACCCCTAGCTCCGCCGCCTTGGACGCCTTCGATCCGGCATCGGCGCCCACCACCACATAGTCGGTCTTCTTCGAAACCGACCCTGCGACTTTGGCGCCCAGGGACTCCGCCCGCGCCTTGGCCTCGTTGCGGGTCATCTTCTCCAGGGTGCCGGTGAACACCACGGTCTTGCCGGCGACGGCGGAGCCGCTGGTTTTCGGCTGGACGAAATCCTGGATCTGCAGCTCCTTCGCCAATTCGTCCAGGATCTTCAGATTATGTTTCTCGCCGAAGAAGGCGAGGATGTCGGCGGCGACCGACGGGCCGATGCCTTCGATGCTGTCCAGCTCCTGGTAGGCGGCGCCTTCGGGGTCCTTGGCCGCGGCGGTCATCCCATCGCGCCAGGCGCCATAGCTGCCGTAGTTGCGCGCCAGCAGCCGCGCCGTCGCCTCGCCCACCTGACGGATGCCGAGCGCGTAGATGAAACGTTCCAGCGGGATCGTGCGGCGGGTCTCGATGGCGCGCAGCAGGTTGGCGACGGATTGCTCGCCCCAGCCTTCGCGCTCCATCAGGGCGTCGCGCTTCTTGGCGAGATGGAAGATATCGACCGGCGTCTTGATCAGGCCGTCGGCGAACAGCTCCTCGATGCTCTTCCAGCCCAGCCCCTCGATGTCGAAGGCGTTGCGGCTGACGAAGTGGCGCAGCCGCTCCATCGCCTGGGCCGGGCAGATCAGGCCGCCGGTGCAGCGGCGCACGACTTCGCCTTCCTCGCGCACGGCGTGGCTCTTGCAGATCGGGCAGCGGTCGGGGAATTCGAACTTCCTGCGGCGCTTGTGGGCGGCGTCATCGATGACGCTGACCACCTGGGGGATCACGTCGCCGGCGCGCTGGATGATCACCGTGTCGCCCTCGCGGATGTCCTTGCGGGCGAGTTCGTCCTCGTTGTGCAGCGTGGCGCGCGAGACCACCACGCCGCCGACGGTGATCGGCTCCAGCTCCGCCACCGGCGTCAGCGCGCCGGTGCGGCCGACCTGGATGGTGATCTCCCGCAGGATCGTCTGCGCCTGCTCGGCCGGGAATTTATGCGCCACTGCCCAGCGCGGCGCGCGGCTGACGAAACCGAGCCGCTCCTGCAGGTCGAAGCGGTTGACCTTGTAGACCACGCCGTCGATGTCATAGGGCAAGGTGGCGCGGCGCGCGGCGATATCCTGATAGAGCGCCAGCGCTTCGTCGATCGACTTGCAGAGCTTGCGCTCGGGATTGACCTGGAAGCCCCAGTCATGGAGGCGATCGAGGAAATCCCAGTGTGTCTTCGCCACCGGCTCGCTCACCTCGCCCCAGGCATAGGCGAAGAAGCGCAGCGGCCGCGCGGCCGTCATCTTGGGATCGATCTGCCGCACCGAGCCGGCGGCGAAATTGCGCGGATTGGCGAATACCGGCTCGCCGGCCTTGGCGCGCTCCTCGTTCAGCTTCTGGAAATCGGCGCGGCGCATATAGACCTCGCCGCGCACTTCGAGGATCTCGGGAATATGCTTGCCCTGCAGTTTCGGCGGCACGTCTTTCAGCGTGCGCAGATTGGCGGTGATGTCCTCGCCCACCGTGCCGTCGCCGCGGGTGGCGCCCTGGACGAACTTGCCCTCTTCGTAGCGCAACGACGCGGAGAGGCCGTCGATCTTCGGCTCGGCGACGAATTCGATCTTCTCGGTCTCCGGCAGGCCGAGAAAGCGGCGGATGCGGGCGACGAATTCGCGGGCGTCGTCCTCGTCGAAGGCGTTGTCGAGCGAGAGCATCGGCCGCGCATGGGTGACCTTGGCGAAGCCGGCCGCGGGCGCGGCGCCCACGCGCAAGGAGGGGCTGTCGGGCCGGCGCAGTTCGGGATAGCGCTTCTCGATCGCCTCGTTGCGCTTCTTCAGCTCGTCATACTCGCCGTCGGAAATTTCCGGCGCGTCCTGCTGATGATAGAGCTGGTCGTGATGGGCGATTTCCTTCGCCAGCCGCGCCAGCTCGGCCTTGGCCTGGCTCTCGGTCAATTCCTTGACGGCAATCGGCGCAGTGTCGGCCTTGCTCATCGCGCCACCTTGCGGCTGCGGGGCGGGGCCATGAGCTGATCGGCGGCGGCGCGCGCCTCGTCGGTGACCGTGGCGCCGGAGAGCATGCGGGCGATTTCCTCGCGGCGGCCGGCGGCGTCCAGCTCGACCACGAGCGTCGCCGTCGTGCCCTTGGCACCGCGCGCCGGGCCGCTGGCTTTCTCGACCCGCCAATGCCTGACGGCGCGGGCCGCGACTTGAGGCGAATGGGTGACGACCAGGACCTGCAGCCGCGAGGCGAGTTGCGCCAGCCGCTCGCCAACAGCCGCCGCCGTGGCGCCGCCGACGCCGCTATCCACCTCGTCGAACACCAGCGTCGGCACCGGATCGGCCTCGGCCAGCACCACTTTCAAGGCCAGCAGGAAGCGGGACAGCTCGCCGCCAGACGCGATCTTCGCCAAGGGCCCTGGCGGCAGGCCGGGATTCGTCGCCACTTCGAAGGCGACGCGGTCGAGCCCATGCTCGCCCCAGTCGCTCTCCGGCTGCCGTTCGAAGCGGGTGGCAAAGCGGGCCTTGTCCAGCTTCAGCGGCGGCAGCTCGGCGGTGACGGCGGCATCCAGCTTCTTCGCCGCCTTGTGGCGCGCGGCGCTCAGCGCTTCGGCGGCGGACATGTAAGCCTGGCGCGCGGCGGCTTCGGCTTGCGTGAGCTTGGCCAGCCGGCCGGTCTGGTCATCCAGCGCCGCCAGCTTTTCGGCGAGAGCCGCGCCATGTTCGGCCAGCAGATCGGCCGGCACGTTGTACTTGCGCGAGAGATCGCGCAGCGCGAACAGCCGCTCCTCGATCTGCTCCAGCCGCTTCGGCGCCAGGTCGGGATTGCGCAGCAGCCGCTCCAGCGCAGCCGTCGCCTCCATCAGCTCGCTGCCGGCGCGATCCAGCGCGGTGATCACTGGCGCAACCAGATCGCCGGCCTTGTCAGCGATGCGGTCGAGCCGCCGTTGCGCACTGCGCAGGCCATGGTCGGCGCCATCGCTGCCGGTGAGATCCTCCAGCGCCGCGGTCAGCGCCTCCAGGAGCTTCTCGCGGTTCATGAGGAGGCGGCGCTGCTCGCTCAACTCCGCTTCCTCGCCGGCCTTGGGCTCGATCGCCGTCAGTTCGCCGACGGCATGGCGCAGGAATTCCTCGTCGCGCCGCGCCTGCAGGATCTGCGCCTCCAGCTCGGCCCGCGCCGTGCCGGCCGCCCGCCAGCCGCGCCAGAGCTGCGCCAGCTCCACCGCCTTGGCTTTGAGAGCGCCGAAGGAATCCAGGAGAACCCGATGATTGCCGGCATCGAGCAGGCCCTGCTGCTCGAACTGGCCTTCGATTTCCACCAGGAATTCGCCGCAGCGGCGCAGCAGCGCCACGCTGACTGGCTGGTCGTTGATGAAGGCGCGGCCGCGGCCGTCGGCGGCGATCTGCCGGCGCAGGATCAGCGGCGAGGCGTCGTCGATGCCCTGCTCGCGCAACAGCGCAAAGACCGGATGATCCGCTTCCAGGCCGAACTCGGCGGTGACGCCGGCCTGGGCCGCGCCGGGCCGCACCAGCCCGCTTTCAGCCCGTCCGCCGAGGGCCAGGCCGAGCGCATCCAGGAGGATGGATTTGCCGGCGCCGGTTTCGCCGGTCAGCGCTGACAGCCCGGCGCTAAGGTCGAGGTCGAGCCGTTCGATAAGCAGAACGTCGCGGATCGACAGGTTCTGCAGCACGGCGGATCAGAAGGCTTCGTTCAGCCAGGAGCCCTTCTTCCTCTCCGGCTCGAGGCGATGCTCCTGCAGCAGATTGTAGCTGTCTTCGTACCAGTCGGTGCCCGGGTAGTTGTAGCCGAGCACGGCGGCGGCGGTCTGCGCCTCGTCATAGACGCCGAGCGCCAGATAGCACTCGGTGAGGCGCAGCAGCGCTTCGGGCGTGTGGGTCGTCGTCTGGTAGAATTCGATGACGCGGCGATAGCGGTTGATTGCCGCCAGGAACTGGTCGCGGCTCTGGTAGAAGCGGGCGATCGTCATTTCCTTGCCCGCCAGATGGTCGCGCGTCAGATCGATCTTTAGCGCCGCGTCGCGCGCATAGGCCGTGCCCGGAAACCGGTCGACCACTTCCTGGAGCGTCTCCATGGCCAGTTCGGTATTGCGCTGATCGCGCCCGACATCGGTGATCTGGTCGTAGTAGCAGAGACCCTTCAGATAGTAGGCGTAGGCGACGTCTTTGTAGCCGGGATGCAGCTCGACGAACCGGTCGAGCGCGATGACGGAGTCGTCATATTCGTATTCGAGATAGTGGGCATAGGCGGCCATGAGCTGGGCGCGCGTCGCCCAATCGGAGTAGGGGTGCTGGCGCTCGACCTCGTCGAAGGCCTGCGCCGCCTTCTTATTCTCGCCTTCCTGCAGATAGTTGTAGCCGATGGTGTAGAGTTCTTCCGCCGGCCGCTCGACATATTCGGGCTCGTTGGAGCCGCAAGCCGACAGCAGCAGGATTCCTCCCAGCAGCGTGAAGAGGCGCGCCGGGCGCAGCAGAGTGTGACCAATCATCGAATGCTCTTGTTCTTGGGCTTACCTGATTCCGGGCCGGACTATAGGGCCGGCGCGATGATCCCTCAAGGCGCGGTAAACAGCGGTAACTGACTGAAATCAGACGATGATCCCGAAATCGGCGGCCGGGCAAGAAAAAGGGCGGCTCCTTGGGGGGAGCCGCCCGGCCGAGTTTAGAGGCCTAGTTCAGGGAAGAACGCCGGCTAATTCGCCTGCCGCCGCAGGAAAGCGGGGATGTCGAGGATCTCGTCATCGCCGTTGCGGGGAGCAAGCCGGTCTGCCGGGTCCAGACCGCTCAGTCGCGGCTGCGCCTGCTGCGGCGCCGGCTGTGAGGCCGGACGCTGCGGGGCGGGCTCGCCGGTGGAGACGCGGTTCATCATCGCCGCGGGTGTCGCCGAGCGCAGATCCTGGCCGGTCTTCTGCGCCCAGCTCGCCGCGGTGCTGGTCATGCGCGAGAAGATGCCGCCGCCGCGCTTCGGCGTGGGATCGCCGGCCTGTGGCGCCGGGGCCTGCAGGGGTGCCTGCATCTGCGGCTGCGGCGCCGGTTCGGCGTAGTAGGCCGGTTGCGGTGCATATTGCGGCATCACCTGGGGTGCCGGCTGCGGCTGTGGTGCCGTTTGCACCGGGGCCTGCATCTGCGGCTGTGGTGCGGGTTGCGTAGCGGCAAACGGCAATTCCGCCATCTGCTGCTGCGGCCGTACCTCCATCCGCGGTTGCGGCGCCGGCCGCACTTCCTGCGCAGGCGGTGCGTAGACCGGCTGGGCCATGGGCTGCGGTGCCGGCTGGGCGGCCTGCACCTGCGGCTGCATCCGCGGCTGCATGGCCGGCTGCATCTGCGGCTGAGCATACATCTGCGGCGCCGGCTGCAAGTTCACCGCCGCCTGCGCGGTGTAGGCCGGCATGGACGGAGACGGATACTCCTGCACCCGCATGTCGCGGCCCTGCATCACCATGGGCTGTGGCGCCGGCTGGATCGTCTGCGCCTCAGCGATGGATGGCGTGTTCAGCATGCGGCCGCCCTTGGCGACGAGGGTGAGGGACGGGCGCGGCTGCGCCATCGCCTCGGCCTCGATGCCGGTGGCGACCACGGAGATGCGCACCCGGCCTTCCAGTTCGCGGTCGAAGGTGGAGCCGAAGATGATGTTCGCTTCGGGGTCCACTTCATCACGGATGCGGTTGGCCGCCTCGTCGACTTCGAACAGGGTCATGTCGAAGCCGCCGGTGATGTTGATGAGAACGCCGCGGGCGCCCTTCATGGAGACATCGTCCAGCAGCGGGTTGGAGATGGCGGCCTCGGCGGCGGCGACGGCGCGGTTCTCGCCCTCGGCCTCGCCGGTGCCCATCATCGCCTTGCCCATCTCGCTCATGACCGTGCGGATGTCCGCGAAGTCGAGGTTGATCAGGCCGGGCATGACCATCAGGTCGGTGACGCCCCGGACGCCGGAATGCAGCACCTGATCGGCCATTGCGAAGGCGTCGGCGAAGGTCGTCTTCTCGTTGGCGATGCGGAACAGGTTCTGGTTGGGGATGATGATCAGCGTGTCGACATATTGCTGCAGTTCCGTGATGCCGCTTTCGGCCAGGCGCATGCGGTGCGTGCCTTCGAAGTGGAAGGGCTTGGTCACCACGCCGACCGTCAGGATGCCATGCTCGCGCGCGGCGCGGGCGATGACCGGCGCCGCTCCCGTGCCGGTGCCGCCGCCCATGCCGGCCGTGATGAACACCATGTTGGAGCCCTGCAATTCGGCGACGATGTGCTCCAGCGCCTCTTCCGCTGCGGCGCGGCCGATATCTGGCCGCGAACCCGCACCCAGGCCCTGGGTGATATTCAGGCCGAGTTGAATCCGCCGGTCGCAGATCGACTGCGCCAGCGCTTGTGCATCGGTGTTCGTGACCATGAACTCGACGCCTTCCAGGTTCGACCGGATCATGTTGTTGACGGCATTGCCTCCGGCGCCGCCGACGCCGATCACGGTGATGCGTGGCTTGATCTCATTGGTGTTGCGGGGAGTTGAGAGATTTAGCATTTAGGCCTCCAATCTATAGGCTTCTGGTAAGTTGCACCGACCGAGGTCGGTTGGTTGGTCGCCCGGACGGCCACCCGCCGCCGGATCGTTGCGGTCAAAAATTCTCACGGAACCAGTGCCCGAGACGTCCGAAGACGCCGTTGGACTCTCCGGTTGAAATCAAACGCCCCGGCCGGAGCGTTTCGACATCGGCCGCCAGCGCATAGGCCAGAAGGCCAGCCGCGGTGGCGAAAGCCGGCCCGCCGGTCGCCTCGGCCAAGCCGCCGACGCGGATCGGACGACCCGTACGGACCTGCTTGTCGAGGACCAGGGCCGCCAGCTCGCGGACACCCGAGAGCTGGCTGGCGCCGCCGGTCAGGACGACGCGGCGGCCGGCGATCTTGTTAAAGCCGCCGGCTTCGAGATGGGATCGGACGAGTTCGAACGTCTCCTCCATCCGAGGCTGGACGATGCCGACGAGGATCGATCGCGGGATCGTCGTCGATTGCGCGGGATCATCCTCGCCGACCTGCGGCACGGTAATCATGTCGCGCTCGTCGGCGGGCGAGGGAATGCAGTTGCCGTACAGTGTCTTCATGCGCTCGGCATGGATCAGCGGCGTCGACAGGCCGCGGGCGATGTCGTTGGTGACATGGCCGCCGCCGATGGGAATGGCGTCGGTGAAGACGGCGTTGCCGTCGAAGAACACGGCGATGGTGGTGGCGCCGCCGCCCATGTCGATGACGGTGACGCCCAGCTCCATCTCGTCTTCGACCAGCGTGGCGAGGCCGGCGGCGTAGGGCGACACCACCAGGGCCTGGATATCCAGGTGGCAGCGCTGCACGCAGGTCTGCAGGTTGCGCAGCGGCCCGGCCGCGGCGGTGACCAGATGCATGTCCACGCCCAGCTTGTCGCCGAACATGCCGCGGGGATCGCGGATGCCGCGGCTGCCGTCGATGGAATAGCTGACGGGGATGCTGTGGATCAGCCGGCGATCCTGGGGCGACTGATAGACGGTGGAGAAATCCAGCACCTTGCGCAGGTCGCCGTCGCTCACTTCCTGGCCGGCGATCGCCACCTCCACGCCGATGGTCTGGGAATGGGGATAGCCGCCGGAGACGTTGACGATGACTTCGCGGATGGTTTCGCCGGCCATCTGCTCGGCGGCATGGACGGTCGACAGGATGGCGCGCTCGGCGGCCTCCATGTCGACGATCGTGCCGCCGCGCACGCCATGGGCCACCTGGTGGCCGATGCCGGTCACCTGCGGCTGCCCGTTATCGCCGGTGCGGGCGATGAAACAGCAGATCTTTGTCGTCCCCACGTCGAGAGCGGCAATCAACCCGCCGCGCGGAGCCGGTTTCGGCTTCCTCATTTTGAACCACCCATCATCATTTGCTCATGTGTCATTGCCGTCTTCCTTCTCGCGGGTGACGGCGGTCGGCGCCAAACGCACCAGCAACTGCGCGGGCACGCGCAGATCGATCACGCTCAGGTCGCGTTCGAGGATGCCGTAGTCGCGTTCCAGCCGGGCGAGTTCGCTCCAGGCTTCGGCGGCGCGGTCTTCCGGCAGCTTCACATCCGTACCGTTGACGAGATGCAGATTCCAGCGGCGCTCGCCGACGCGGATCGCGGCCTGAACCTGGATCTGCAGTTCCGGCTGCGTCGCCAGCATCTCCAGCAGTTCGGCGGTATGCTCGGGCGCGCCGGCGCCGACCACCAGCGGCAGCGCGGTAAAGCGCTGCGGCTGCGGCTCGGCGATCACTTCGCCCTTGCGGCTGAGCAGCCGCAATTGACGCTCATGCTGCCAGAGCGCCATCGGCTCGGCCTCGACGATGCGCAGGTAGAGCGTATCCGGCAGGCGGCGCTCGACGGTCACGGACTCGATCCAGGGCAGGGCGGCGACGCGTTCGCGCGCCGCTTCGAGATCGATGTCGAAGATCGGATGGCCGATGCGGACATCGAGGGCGCGGAGAACCTGAGACGACGTCGTCTGCTGGCGGCCTTCGGCGAGAACCTTGTTGACCACGAAGCCGGCGTCGGCGCTGACAGACACCAGGCTGTCGCCCAGCGCGGACATCTGCCGGCCGACAAAGCCGCTGGTCGCAATCCAGTATGTCGCGCCGGCAACGGCGGCGATGACCAACAGGCCGCCGCCCCATTGCAGGACCAGGCGCCAATGGCGCGGCAAGGGCCGCCGCCGCGCCGCCGCCGCGCGGTCATTGCGCTTGCCGGCGCGCGCAACGCGCACCGGCGCCCGCATTTCCCTGTCAGGTCTCGCGCTCAGGGATCGCATTGCGCGTTCTCCACCATCCAGCTCACCAGTTCGGGAAACGAGATGCCGACGTGCAGCGCCTGCTCCGGCGCCAGCGACAGCGGCGTCATGCCCGGCTGCGTGTTGACTTCCAGCAGATAGAGCTTCTCCGGCCCGCCGCCCTCGGTGTCGTCATAGCGGAAGTCGGAGCGGCTGACGCCGCGGCAGCCCAGCGCCTCGTGGGCGCGCTTGGCGACGCGCAGCGCTTCGTCGAACACCGCCTTCGGAATCTGCGCGGGAATGACGTGGTCGGTTTTGCCGCCGGTGTATTTCGCCTCGTAGTCATAGAAATCGTTGCGGGACTTCAGCTCCGTGACGGTCAGCGGGCGATCGCCCATGACAGCGACGGTGAGTTCGCGGCCGGGAATGAAACGTTCCACCAGCACGGCGCGAGCCGAACTGCCATTGCTCGCGGGTCGGCAGCGCTTTGTTGTCGCCCTTGCGCACGATCATGACGCCGACGCTGGATCCCTCATGGGTCGGCTTGAAAACATAAGGCCGCGGCACGGGATCGGCGCGGCTCAGACTGTCGACATCGACCACCTTGCCGTCGGGGCAGCGGATATTGTTGGCGGCGAAGACGCGCTTGGCCGTCGGCTTGTCCATCGCCAGCGCCGAAGCCAGCACGCCCGAATGGGTGTAGGGAATGCCCAGCAGATTGAGGATGCCCTGGACGCAACCATCCTCGCCGAAACGGCCGTGGAGGGCGTTGAAGACCACGTCCGGCCGCGGTTCCAGCGCTTTCACCAGCGCCACCACGTCGCGGCTGACGTCGACTTCGCGGACGTCATAGCCGGCCTGCCGCAGACCGTCGGCGCAGGCCTTGCCGCTGACCAGCGAGACTTCGCGTTCGGCGGACGGACCGCCCAGGAGAACGACGACGCGCTTCATGGGGCAGTCCCCCTTCTGGCAGGCACGCCGATGCGGCGGATTTCCCACTGCAGGTCGACGCCGCTCTGCGCCTTGACCCGGCGGCGCACTTCCTCGCCCAGGGACTCGATGTCCGCGGCGGTCGCGTCGCCGGTGTTGATCAGGAAGTTGCAATGCTTTTCCGACATCATGGCGCCGCCGATGCGCAGGCCGCGGCAGCCGGCGGCATCGATCAGTTCCCAGGCCTTGCGGCCCTGCGCTTCAGGCGCGGTCGGATTGGCGAAGGTGCTGCCGCCGGTGCGGGTGCGGATCGGCTGCGTGCTCTCGCGCTTGTCCTGGATCTCTTTCATGCGTTGGCCGATGGCGGCGGGGTCGTCGGCGCTGCCCTGCAGCTCCGCCGACAGGAAAATCCAATCCTCGGCGACCGCGGAATGGCGGTAGGTGAAGCCGAGCTCGGCCAGCGTCAGGCGATGCAGCCGGCCGCGGCTGTCGAGCGCCTCCGCACTGACAGTCACGTCCTTCATCTCCTTGCCATAGGCGCCGCCATTCATGCGCAGCGCGCCGCCGATGGTGCCGGGGATGCCGCTGAGGAATTCCAGGCCGGCCACGCCGGCATTGCGCGCCGCCAGCGCCACATTGAGATCAAGCGCCGCGGCGCCGGCGCGGACCGTCGTGCGGCCGATCTCGACGCCGGCGAAATCGCGGCCGAGGCGGATGACCACGCCGGGCACGCCGCCGTCGCGCACCAGCAGGTTGGAGCCGACGCCGATCACCGTGACCGGCACATCGGCCGGCTTGGTCATCAGGAAGGCGGCGAGATCGTCGCGGTCGGCCGGGCGGAACGACACTTCGGCCGGCCCGCCGACGCGGAACCAGGTGATGCCGGCCAGCGCCGCGTTCTCGGTGTAGCGCCCGCGCACCGCCGGCAGCCGTTCGAGCAGGGTTTGCATTTTCTTCGCCGCCATCATCTTGCATTCCCCGCGGCGGCCTGGGGCTTGCCCAGGAGCTTCGACAGCTCTTCCGGCAGCGAATGGGCCCAGTTGGTGATGCTGCCGGCGCCCAGGCAGACGACGAGATCGCCGGACGTGGCCAGCTCGGCCACCATGCCCGCCAGTTGCGCCGGATCCGGCAACGGCACGGCGTGGCGATGGCCGCGGGTGCGCAGGCCCTGGACGAATGAGTCGCGGTTCACGCCCTCGATCGGCGTTTCGCCGGCGGCATAGACGTCGGCGACGATCACGTGATCGGCGTCGTTGAAGCAGCCGCAGAATTCCTCGAACAGATTGGCGAGGCGGGTGTAGCGGTGCGGCTGCACCACGGCAATCACCTTGCCCTTGGTGCCGGCGCGGGCGGCGCGCAGCACGGCTGCGATCTCCACGGGATGGTGGCCGTAATCGTCGATGACGGTGATGCCGTTGACCTCGCCGGTCTTGGTGAAGCGGCGCTTGACGCCGCCGAAGGCGGCCAGGCCGCGGCGCATCACGTTGTCATGGATGCCCAGCTCGTTGGCGATGGCGATGGCGACCAGGGAGTTCTGCACATTATGCGCGCCCATCATCGGCAGGCGGATATTGCCGACGGTGCGGGTCGCGTCATGCTTGCGGTCGGTGATGATCGCGTCGAAGGTGGCGCCGCCGGCGCCGATGTTCACGTTCACGGCGCGCACATCCGCCTGCGGGCTCATGCCGTAGGTGACGATGCGCCGGTCCGACAGGCGCGGGATCATCGCCTGCACCACGGGATGATCGATGCAGAGCACGGCGAAGCCGTAGAAGGGGATGTTCTCGACGAACTGCTCATAGGCGCGGTTCATCGCCTCGACCGTGCCGTAGTGATCCAGATGTTCGGGATCCATGTTGGTGACAACGGCGATCGTGGCCGGCAGCTTGACGAAGGTGCCGTCGGATTCGTCGGCCTCCACCACCATCCAGTCGCCGCGGCCGAGGCGGGCGTTGGTGCCCATGTTGTTGACGATGCCGCCGATGACGATGGTGGGGTCCAGCTTGGCGGTATCGAACAGCGAGGCGACCAGGGAGGTCGTGGTGGTCTTGCCGTGGGTGCCGCCGATGGCGACCGACCATTTCAGCCGCATCAGCTCGCCCAGCATCTCGGCGCGGCGCACGACCGGCAACAGACGGCTGCGGGCCGCCATGAGCTCGGGATTGTCGGCCTTCACGGCGGAGGAAATGACGATCACCTCGGCATCCGCGAGATTCTCCTCGCGATGGCCGATCTCGATGGGGATGCCCATGCCGCGCAGGCGCTTGACGTTGGCGTTGTCGGCGAGGTCGCTGCCCCGCACCTTGTAGTTCAGGCTGTGCAGGATCTCGGCGATGCCGCTCATGCCGATGCCGCCGATGCCGACGAAATGGATCGTGCCGATCTTGAAGGGCAGGTCCTTCATGCCGCGGCCTCCTGCTTCATGCCGTTGCCGGGGGCCAGCGCCGACACCAGGTCGGCGAGCCGTTCCGCCGCGTCGACGCGCCCGCAGCCGCGCGCAGCCACGGCGGCGGTGGCGAGGTCCGCCGGCTTGTCCATCAGATCCCCGAGATACTTGGCCAGCAGCGCCGGGGTCAGCGCCGCTTCCGGCAGCAGCCAGGCGCCGCCGGCCTTGGCGATCACCTGGGCATTGGCCGTCTGGTGATCGTCGGTCGCATGGGGATAGGGGATCAGCAGGGCGGGGCGCCCGGCGGCGGCAAGCTCCGCCACCGTGGAGGCACCCGAGCGCGCCACCACCAGATGGCAGTCGCGCAGCCGCTGGGGGATATCGGTGAAGAACGGCGCCAGCTCGGCGGCGACCTTGAGTTCGGCGTATGTCGATTTCACCCGCTCCAGATCCTCGGCGCGGCATTGCTGCACCAGGGCGAGGCGGCGGCGTTTGTCTTCCGGCAGCAGTGCGATGGCTTCCGGCAGCAGGCGGCCGAAGGCGCGGGCGCCCTGACTGCCGCCGGTGACCAGCAGGTTGAACTTGCCGCTCGCTTCCGGCGTCGCGTAGGGCGAGATCGCCAGCGCGGCGATGGCCGGGCGCACCGGGTTGCCGGTGACGATGACACGGTCGGCTTCGGCGATCGCACCGGGGAAGGAAGCGGCGATGCGCGTGGCCCTGCGCGCCAGCAGGCGGTTGGCGCGGCCGAGGATGGCGTTCTGTTCATGGAGCACGGTGGGAACGCCGGCGAAGCCGGCGGCCAGGATCGTCGGCACGGAGGCATAGCCGCCGAAGCCGACGGCGACACCCGGCCTCAATTGCGCCATCAGGCTGCGCGCCTGGAAGAAACCGACGCCCAGCTGCACCACGCTCTGGGCGCGGCGCACCAGGCTGCCGCCGGCGACGCCGCCGGCGCTGATGCGATGCAGCTCGACAGAGGCCATGCGCTCGCCGAAGCCGGTGCCGCGGGGATCGGTGATCAGGGCGACGCGATAGCCCCGGCCGATCAACACCGACGCCAGCGCTTCCGCCGGGAACAGGTGGCCGCCGGTGCCGCCGGCCGCGAGCACGATCAGGGCGCGCGCGGCGTTCATGGGCTGTCTCCCAGGCCGGCGCGGCGGCGGGTCAGCGCCAGCACCATGCCCATGGACAGCGCCAGCGAGAGCAGCGACGAGCCGCCATAGCTGATGAAGGGCAGGGTCATGCCCTTGGTCGGGACCAGATGCAGCGCCGAGGCCATGTTGACGAAGGCCTGCAGGCCGAACGCGGTGAGCAGGCCGCCGGTCGCCAGCAGCACGAACAGGTTCTGCTCGCTCATCAGCCGGGACATGCCGCGCAGCACGACGAAGGCGAACAGCGCCACCAGCAGCAGGCAGAGCAGGACGCCGAACTCCTCGCCGGCGACGGCGAAGATGAAATCGGCGTGCGCGTCGGGCAGCACTTCCTTCACCGTGCCTTCGCCGGGGCCGCGGCCGATCAGGCCGCCATTCATGAACGCCTCCAGGGAACGCTCGATCTGATAGCGGTCGCCCACGGCGGGATCGAGAAAGCTGTCGATGCGCTCGCGCACATGGGCGAGTGAGAGATAGGCGCCGGTGACGCCAGCGATGCCGCCGCCCACCAGCAGCGCCACCCAGATGATCGGCAAGCCGGCCAGGAAGAACTGCACGAACCAGGTGGCGGAAACGATCACCGTCATGCCCAGGTCCGGCTGCAGCAGCAGCAGGGCGGCGACGACGGCATAGAGCGCCAGGCACAGCAGATTGCCGGGGATGGCCCGCTTGCCATGCTGGGCCGCCAACAGCCAGGCGGCGACGATGGCGAAGGTGGGCTTGAGGAATTCCGAGGGCTGCAGCGAGAAGCTGCCGATGGAGACCCAGCGGGTGGCGCCCTTGATCTCGCTGCCGGCGACGAGGGTGAGTGCGGTCAGGCCGAGGGCGATGGCGAAGCCGATCACCGACAGGCGCCGCAGCGTCTTCAGGTTCAGCGTGGAGACGCTGAAGATGATCGCTGCCGCCACCGGCAGCATCATCAGGTGATGGCGCGCCAGATAGAAGCGGTCGAGACCGATGCGCTGGGACACCGCCGGGCTGGCGGCGAGCACCAGGATGGCGCCGCAGAACATCAGCGCGAACAGCGCCAGCATCATCCAGCGGTCGACGGTCCACCACCAGCGGCCCAGCAGACTTGTATCGGTGCGCGCAAAGGTGATCATCGCGCGCCTCCAGCCGCTGTGGCTGATGGAGACGGCAACGCCAGCACGGCGCGGCGGAACGCATCGCCGCGCTCCTCGAAATTGGCGAACTGGTCGAAGGAGGCGCAAGCCGGCGACAGCAGCACCACGGCGCCCGGCTTCGCTTCGCGGCGGGCCATGCTGTGGGCGGCGGTGACGGCGGCATCGAGGGTGCCGCATTTGCTGAAGGCGACATGGCCATGGAGCGCCGCGGCGAACCGGTCGGTGGCTTCGCCGATCAGGAAGGCATGGGCGATGCGCGGATAATAGGGCTCGAGCCCATCGAGGCCCGTCTCCTTGGCGCGGCCGCCGAGGATCCAATAGATCGGCTGATAGCAGGCGAGCGCCTTTTCCGTGGCGTCGGCGTTGGTGGCCTTGCTGTCATTGATATAGGCGACGCCGCCGATGGTGGCGATCAGCTCCTGCCGGTGCGCCAGACCGGGGAAGGACTTGATGCCGGCGACGATCTTCTCCACGGCGATGTCGAGCGCGCGGCAGGCGGCGTAGGCGGCGGCGATGTTCTGCCAGTTGTGCAGGCCGGGCAGGCGCGGCGCGTCGGCCAGGGTCATGACGGTACGGCCGTCGCCGGCCATGTCGTCGATCAGCTTGCCGGCTTCGGCATAGACGCCGCCGGCGGCGCGGTTCGCGGCGGAGATGGGAATGACACGCTGCTGCTTCAGGTCGGCGATCTGCTTGCGGATGCTGCGGCAATGTTCGTCGTCGATGCCGATGATCGCCGCCTGCTTCGGCGTCTGCCGCTCGAAGATGCGCAGCTTGGCGGCGACATAGCCGTCCATGCCGCCATGGCGGTCCAGATGGTCGGGCGTGATGTTGAGCAGCACCGCCACGTCGAAGACCATCGAGGGCATCAGCTCGAGCTGATAGGACGAGGCCTCCAGCACATAGACGCCCCGCGCATCCAGGGGCTGCAGGTCGAGCGCCGCGGTGCCGAGATTGCCGCCGACCTCCGTGCTGAGGCCGGCCTGCTTCAGGATATGGCCGATCAGGGAGGTGGTGGTGGATTTGCCGTTGGTGCCGGTGATGCCGACGAAGCGCGCGCCGGTATCGGCCCGCGCCAGCAGTTCCATATCGCCGATGATGGCGCAGTCATGCTGCTTCGCCAGCGCCGCCACGGGGTGCGGCTTCGGATGGGTGTGGGGAATGCCGGGGCTCAGCATCAGCTCGCTGATCTCCGCCCAATCGCAGTGATAGAGGTCGACCAGGGGAATGCCGGCTGCCGCCGCCTTGCCGTGAGCGGACGTATTGTCGTCCCACGCCCAGACGCGCGCGCCGTTCGCGGCGAGCACCTTCGCCGCGGCCATGCCCGAACGCGCCAGGCCGAACACCGCATAGGTGCGGCCGGCGACATCGGGAATATGGAATTGCGCGGTGCTCATGCCGGTCCTAGCGCAGCTTCAAGGTGGCGAGTCCGGCCAGCGCCAGGATCGAGGCGATGATCCAGAAGCGGATGACGATGGTCGGCTCGGCCCAGCCCTTCTTCTCGTAATGATGGTGCAGCGGCGCCATGCGGAAGACACGCTTGCCCGTGAGCTTGAACGACGCCACCTGGACGATGACGGAGACGGTCTCCAGCACGAACAGGCCGCCGATGATCAGCAGCACCAGCTCATGCTTGGTGACGACGCTGATGGCGCCGAGCGCGCCGCCGACCGACAGCGAGCCGGTGTCGCCCATGAACACCATGGCGGGCGGGGCGTTGAACCAGAGAAAGCCGAGGCCGGCGCCGATGAAGGCGCCGCAGAAGACGGCGAGTTCACCGGTGCCCTGGACATAAACGATCTGCAGATAGCTCGCGAAGACCGCGTTGCCGACCAGATATGCAATCAGCGCGTAGCAGCCGACGGCGATCATTGCCGGTACGATTGCCAAGCCATCCAGCCCGTCGGTGAGGTTTACCGCGTTGGAAGCGCCGACCATCACGAACATGGCGACAATGACGAAGAACCAGCCGAGCGGCAGCAGCAGGTCCTTGACGAAGGGGATCGCCAGGCCGGTCTCGATGTTCGGTGGCGCCAACTGGACGATGGCAATGCCGGCGACGATGCCGATGACGACCTGCGCGATGAATTTGTGCCGGCTGCGCAGGCCGCGGCTGTTGCGCTTGGTCAGCTTCAGAGTAGTCGTCGCCGAAGCCGATCAGGCCAAAGCCCAGGGTCACGAAGATCACGACCCAGACATAGCCATTGCTGAGATCGGCCCAGAGCAGGGTGGAGACCAGCAGGGACATCAGGATCAACACGCCGCCCATGGTGGGCGTGCCCTGCTTGGTCAGCAGATGGCTCTCGGGCCCGTCGCTGCGGATCGGCTGGCCTTCCCGCTGCTTCTTCTTCAGCCAGCGGATGGTGCGCGGCCCCATGATGAAGGCGATGATCAGCGCCGTGACCACCGCGCCGCCGCTGCGGAAGGTGATGTAGCGGAAGAGGTTGAATGCCGCATTATCGTCGGCCAGCGGGGCAAGCAGGTTATAGAGCATTCTTGTTTTTCCTTACTGCCCGTTGACCGCCCGCGACAGGCCGCCGGCGTCGAGCGCCTTCAGCGCCTCGACGATCGGTCCCATGCGGCTGCCGAGCGATCCCTTGACCAGCACGATGTCGCCGGGGCGCACGGCTTCGAGCACCGCGGGCGACAGGCTGGCCGAGTCGTTGAAATGGGCGCCACGCAGGGCCGCCGGTAGCGCCGCGTTCAGCGACGCCATCAGAGGCCCTGCGGTGAACACGAGGTCCACACCCGCCGCGGAGAGGTCGGCAGCAAGGTCGGCGTGTAGTTTTCCACCCTCCGGGCCCAATTCGCGCATATCGCCGAGAACGGCGATGCGGCGGGCGCCGCGGGCGGGTTTCGTCAGCGCCAGCACCTGGATCGCCGCGCGCATGGCGGCGGGGCTGGCGTTGTAGCTTTCATCGATGATCTCGAAGCTGCCGCCGGCAAGGGCGACCTTCGAGCGTTGGCCGCGGCCCTTCAGCGCCTGCATCTGCGCCAGCGCCGCGGCGGCGACATCCACATCGACATTCAGGGACATGACGGCGGCCAGCACGGCCAGGCTGTTGATCGCCTGATGCTGGCCGGCAGCGCCGACCGCGTACTCGATATCGCGGCCGAGGATGCGGGCGCGGATGCGGCCGCCATTGCCCTCGGCGGCGTAGTCGATCAGGCGCGCCGTCGCTTCGGCATGGCTACCGAAGCCGATGATGCGGCTGATGCCCTGGCGGCGGGCGTGATCGGCCAGCCGGTCGAAATGCTCGTTGTCGCGGTTGAGGATGGCGATGCCGTCCTTCGGCAGGCCTTCGAAGATCTCCGCCTTGGCGTCGGCGATTGCTTCGACCGACGCGAAGAATTCCAGATGCGCCGGCGCGACATTGGTGATGATGGCGATCTCCGGCCGCACCTGCTTCGACAGCGGCCCGATCTCGCCCGCATGATTCATGCCGAGTTCGAACACGCCGAATCGCGACCCGCGCGGCATGTTGGCCAGGCTCAGCGGCACGCCCCATTGATTGTTCAGGTTGCCCGTTGTCGCGTAGGTGCTGCCGGCCGTGGATAGTGCCAGGCGCAGCGCTTCCTTGGTGCTGGTCTTGCCGACGCTGCCGGTAACGGCGACGAACTTCGCCTTGGTGCGCGCCCGCGCGGCCTGGCCCAGCGCCTCCAGGGCGGTCATGGTGTCGTTGACCAGCAGCAGCGGCGCGTCGCTCGAAAGATTCTCCGGCATGCGATGCACGAGAGCGGCGGCTGCACCGCCTTTCAGCGCGCCGGCGATGAAGTCATGGCCGTCGAAATGCGGCCCCTTGAGCGCGACAAACAGATCGCCCGGCTGCGCCGTGCGGCTGTCGATGGCGACGCGGCGCGCCGACCAGTCGCTGGTGGCGTGGCCACCCGTGGCCTTCACGGCTTCGTCCGTCGTCCAGAGGATGTCGGCTGCTGCGGCCATGGCTATTTCGCCGCCTTGCCGGCGGAGCCGGCAGCGCTGCCGCCGAGGGCGATCGCGGCCTTGCGCGCCACCTCGGCATCGTCGAACGGCAGCGTCTTGTCGCCGACGATCTGATAGGTTTCGTGGCCCTTGCCGGCGATGACCAGGATGTCGCCGGCGCTGAGCGCGGCGACCGCGGCGCGGATAGCCTCGGCGCGATCGCCGATCTCCCGTGCGTTCTTGCTGCCGGCCAGAATCTCCGCGCGGATGCGCGCCGGATCCTCGCTGCGGGGATTGTCGTCGGTGACGATGACGTCGTCAGCCAGACGCTCGGCGATCTCGCCCATCTGCGGCCGCTTGCCCTTGTCGCGGTCGCCGCCGCAGCCGAACACGACCGACAGGCGATGACCGGTATGGGGCCGCAGCGCGCCCAGCACGGCGCTCAGGCCTTCAGGCTTGTGGGAATAGTCGACATAGATGGCCGCGCCCGACGGATGAAGCGCCACCAGCTCCAGCCGGCCACGCACGCCACTCAGCGTGGTCGCGGCCTGCATCACCTTATCTGTGTCGCCGCCGCCGCCGATCACCAGTCCGAGCGCTGCCAGCAGATTGAATCCCTGGAAGGCGCCGGGCACCGGGAAGGCGAGGTCGAAGTTGCGGCCGAATGCGGCAATGGTCAGGTCCTGCCCGTCGGTGCGCGAATGGGCGCTGACGATACGGAGATCGCCGGCCTTCTGGCCGAAGGAAACGATCTTCAGCTTGCGGGCACGGCACAGCTCGGCCAGCGGCGCGAATTCCGGCGCGTCGGCGTTCAGCACCGCGAGCCCGCCATCGCGCAGGATGTCAGTGAACAGCCGGCGCTTGGCGGCGAAATAGGCTTCGAGGGTGCCGTGATAATCCAGATGGTCGCGGCTGAGATTGGTGAAGGCGGCGGCCTGCACCCGGACGCCATCGAGCCGGAACTGGTCGAGGCCGTGGCTCGAGGCTTCCATCGCCAGGTGATCGATGCCCGCATCGGCCAGCTCGGCGAGTTGCTTGTGCAGGGCAACCGGATCGGGCGTGGTCAGCGCGCCGTCGATATGCCGGTCCGGCAGCACCACGCCCAGCGTGCCCAGGCTCGCGGCCTGAAGGCCCAGGCGCGTCCAGAGCTGGCGGGTGAAATCGGCGGTGGAGGTCTTGCCGCTGGTGCCGGTGATGGCGGCGATGGTCTTCGGCTGACGGGCGTAGAAGGCCGCGGCCAGCAGCGCCAGCCGGCGGCGTGCGTTGCTGTCACGCAGCACGGCGACTGTCGCCGGCAGATCGCCCAACGCGGTTTCGACGGGCGCCAGCACGGCGACGGCGCCGCGCTTCACCGCGTCGGCGACGAACTGGCTGCCGTCGGCACGGCTGCCGGGCAGGGCGGCGAACAGATAGCCGGCCCGCACCTGGCGCGAATCCGCGGTCACGCCGCTGATGTCGAGATCGGCGCGTCCCGTGCCTGCCTGCCAGATGTTCGATGCCGTGCCGATAAGTTCCTCCAACCGGGCCATTCTCAGTCCGCGGCGCTCACCGTGACGAAGAGATCGTTCACTTCCGCCGCCTCCGTATCGAGCACGCGCGGCAGGCCGACCAGCGGCGCCACGCGCTCGACGATGTTGTGCACGGCGGGTGCCGCGACCCAGCCGCCGGTCGCATAGCCGTGGGAATGTTCATTGGGTTTCGGCTCATCCACCATGATGAGGAAGGCGTAGCGCGGATCGTTCATCGGAAAGGCGCCGACGAAGGACGCGACGCGCGAATTCTCGCTGTAGCCGCGGCCCTTCTGCTTGTCGGCCGTGCCGGTCTTGCCGCCGACGATATAGCCGGTGACGTCGGCAAACTTGCCGGTGCCGCCCTGCACCACCAGACGCAGCAGCTGCCGCATCTTCTCCGAGGTTTCCTCGCGGATGATGCGGCGGCCGGGCGCCGGATCGTCGGAGTCGCGCTTCATCAGCGTCATCGGCCGCAGCAGGCCGCCATTGACGATGGCGGCGACGCCGCTGATCAGATGCAGCGGCGTCACGGCGATGCCGTGGCCGTAGGCGATGGTCATCGTGTTGATCGGCTTCCAGTCCGACGGATAGATCGGCCTGCCGCGCTCGGGCAGTTCCAGGGCGACCGGCTTCAGGAAGCCAAGCCGGTTCATGAACAGCTGCTGCCGCTCGGTGCCGGCCTGCTCCGCCATCTTCGCCGAGCCGATGTTCGACGAGTACATGAAGATCTCGGGCACCGAGAGCCAGCGGTTCTTCGGCTTGAAGTCGGTGATGGTGAAACCGCCGATATGGATCGGCTTGCGGGTGTCGAAGCCGTCGCTCATGCCGACGATGCCGGCATCCAGCGCCATCGCCGTGTTGAAGATCTTGAAGGTGGAGCCCATCTCGTAGACGCCCAGCGCGTTGCGGTTGAAGCGCGCTTCGTCGCTGGCGGTTCCCGCCTCGTTGGGATCGAAGTCCGGCAACGACACCATGCCCAGGATCTCGCCGGTGCGGATATCCAGCAGCACGGCGCGCCGCCGATGGCGGTGAAATCGGCGATCGCCTTGCCCAGCTCCTCCCGCAGGATGTTCTGGATGCGCAGATCGATCGACAGCGTGACCGGGCGGCCGCCCTGGCGCAGCGTCTCGTCGAACGACTGCTCGATGCCGGCGAGGCCGTGATTGTCCACATCGGCGAAGCCGACCACATGGGCTGTCAGGCTGCCCTGGGGATAGACGCGCCGCTCTTCGCGCTGGAAGTAGAATCCCGGCAGGCCCAGCCTGTTGACGGCTTCCTGCTGCCGCGGCGTCAGGCCGCGCTTGACCCAGATGAAGGAACGGTCGCTGGTCAGCTTTTCCAGGAGATCGATGGGATCCACATCCGGCAGCGCCTGGCTGATCTTGGAGGTCGCTTCGTCGATATCGATGACCTGCTGCGGATTCGCGTACAGCGACGCCGTCGCCAGATTGGTGGCCAGTACGACGCCATTGCGGTCGCGGATCTCGCCGCGCTCCGGCTCCGCACCCTCGGGCACCAGCATCGTCAGGCGCGGCTCCGCGCCGTCGGACAGCAGCGATACCGTGATCAGCCGTGCGGCAATCACAAGATAGGCGAGCGTGAACATGGCGGCGCCGAACAGCAGGCGCGAGCGGCCGATCTCGATCGCCCGCTTGGCGTTGCCGTCGAGCAGGAGCGTGTCGTCGCGGCGCGACGGCCGGGAATCGAAAATCCCGGGCGTGCGGAATTGCAGGGTCTCGGAATGCGCTGCGCCGGTCATTGCTCGGCATTCACTTTCTGCAGGAGATCGCCGATGGGATCGTCCGAATGTTCGACGGGAACGTCCTGCGTCGCGGCCACGGCGGGCTTGGCGGCCGGCTGCGGCTTTTCGGTATTCGCGGGCGTTGCCGATTTTTCCGCGGGCTCGGCCGGAGCCGGGGGCGTCGCGCTCGCAACGGCGGCCTCCGGCGGCGAGGCGGGCTCGGCCTGCTGGAAACCGTCGCTCTCGGCCACCAGCGGCGCCAGCCGCAGCGGCAGATCCTCGATGCGGATCATCTGTTCGGCGGCGAGGGGCTGCAGCGGCAGGTGGCGGCGCGCCAGATCGGCCAGCCGCGCCGGATTGGTGAGATAGCTCCAATCCGCCTGCAGGGCATGGAGCCGTTCCCGCTCATCGACGATCTGCCGGTTCACCTTATTCAGCTCTTCTTCCAGCGAAGCGACGCGATATGACACCTGGAACAGGCCGAAACCGGCCGCGATCGCCAGCACAGCCCAGATCAGGGTGGCGCGGGTGATCATGCGGCCCTCCGGTCGCCGGAAGGCGCTGCCAGCCGTTCCGCCGCACGCAGCCGCGCCGAGCGCGCCCGCGGATTGCGCGCGATCTCATCTTCGCCGGCCGTGCGGCCGTTTTGCGGCAGCAAGCGGAACGATGGCGTGGCATCATTGGCGCTTTCGGGCGGCAGATGGCGGGAGCGGCGCGGTGCCGCGCCGGAGCGGTCGCGCAGGAAGTTCTTCACCTGCCGGTCTTCCAGGGAGTGGAAGGTGACGACAGCCAGCCGGCCGCCGGTCTTCAGCAGCGTCTCGGCGGCGCGAAGGCCGCGCTCAAGCTCGCCCATCTCATCATTCACATGGATGCGCAGCGCCTGGAAGGTGCGGGTGGCCGGGTCGATGCCGTCGGCGCCGCGGCCGGGATTGGCGCGGCGCACGATTTCCGCCAGCTCAAGCGTGCGGGAGAAGGGCTTGGTCTTGCGCGCATTCACGATGGCGCGGGCGATCGCGCGGGCACGGCGCTCTTCGCCGAAATTGAAGATGATATCGGCGAGTTCGCCTTCGCCGGCATGATTGACGATATCGGCGGCGCTCGGGCCGCTGCTCTCCATGCGCATGTCCAGCGGACCGTCGAAGCGGAAGGAAAAGCCGCGTTCTGCCTGGTCGATTTGCATCGAGGACACGCCGATATCCAGCGCGATGCCGTCGGCGCCGGCAACGCCTTCGGACGCCAGCAGCGCGCGCATTTCGCCGAAGCGGCCCTGCTTCAGGTGCAGCCGGCCGGCATAGCTCGCGCACATTGTGGCGCCGCCCGATATCGCCTGGGGATCGCGATCGATGGCCCAGACGGTGCAGTCCGTGCTGTCCAGGATGGCGCGCGAGTAACCACCCGCACCGAAAGTTCCGTCGATGTAGAGGCCGCCGGCGCGCGGCGCGAGCGCTTCGATGACGTCGCGCAGCAGCACGGGGGTGTGAGCGGCATGCGCATTCATTTGCTGCCGTCCTGCCGCAGCTTCAGCGTGCGGCCTTTCTCCAGCGCCCGCTTGCGCGCTTCGGATTTGTAGCTATCGAATTTGGCCGGCGACCAGATCTCAAAACTCGAACCGCGCCCGACAAATGCCGCGACTTCGCCGATTCCGGCGTGGGATGTGAGCGATTCCGGCAGCATGATGCGGCCTTCGCCATCGAAGGCGAGCTGCTTGGCGTCGGAGAACAGCGTCGCCGTTAGGTCGTCATTCTCATCGGAGAACAACTCGCCGTTGCTGAGCTCGCTGCTCAGCCGCTGAAACCAGTCGATGCCAGCGCATTGGATCGCCGGAAATTTCATCGACGGGCTGGCAATGATGCCGTGGAAGGACAGGCCCTGGAGCGCCGCGCGAAAACTGGCGGGAACCGACACGCGTCCCTTGCTGTCGATCTTGTTCACAAAGGTGTCGAGGAACAGAGCCATTGGGCGTACAGCCGTCTCCCCCTTTGAACCGCTCGCCCCGAATCTGTCCGGGTTCAGGGTGGCGGCCTGCCATGCTCCATTTCCCCTGGCGGCATGGCTGATCGGCGATTTTGCCAATGGGGAATTGGGATATCATGGGATATTATGGGCGTCAATGGGCTGAAACAGTAATTCGTGGGAAATTTCAGGCAGTTAACAGAGATTTCCCAGAAGTTACCAAGCGCTCCAAAGATCGTCTTACAACTCCATGACAAGACGCGGAGAAATGGCCGTGAACGAATTGGCAATCACAATGTTGCTGCAAAGTTCTCATTTGAGCAAGATTTAGTATGCGGCCTTACGCATCCTCCAATATCTGGTTACCGCATTTGAACAGAGAAAGAACGCCAGACGGCCTGTAAGCCGGGTTCTGTACCGGTCTTGCGACCGGTGACGGCCATTCATCTGGGACGTCCGTTGCCGGACGCCTCGCGCGACCTACCCGGGCGGCCGCGCGGAAACGCGTTCGACGGTTGCCCGTCATGCCGCCCCTATCTGGTCTTGCTCCCGGTGGGGTTTGCCCTGCCGCCGCCGTTACCGGCGGCGCGGTGCGCTCTTACCGCACCCTTTCACCCTTGCCCCGGCGGCAGGACCGAAATCCTGCGCCGCTGGCGGTTTGCTTTCTGTGGCACTGTCCCTGGGGTCGCCCCCGCCGGGCGTTACCCGGCACCGTGTTTCCGTGGAGCCCGGACTTTCCTCCCTCCGTGCAAAGCACGAAGAGCAGCCATCCGGCCGTCTGGCGCTGCATCAGGTAGGCGCTGCCGGTGCCCGCGTCAATTGGAGCTTTGGCTCAGAGAAACGGCAATTGGGCGATCAGCGCGGCCAACATCCGCCGCGTGCCGCCGTCCGGCTCGCCGCTGATGCGGCACGGATAAAAATGCCGCTGAAAGGCGGCCAGCGCCGCGCGGCTGCGGCTGTCGCCGATGCCGGTGACGCCGACATCGTAGCCGAAGCGGGCGAGGTCCGACTGCACCCGCGCCATGGCGCCGGCGGTCGCGGCTGCGCCGGGATCGGCAAAACCGGTGGCGTCGGGCCACAGGCCGATGCCCGCCGCCGCCATACGCCGCCAGTCGAACAGCTCGCCGGGATCGATCTTGCGCGCCGGCGCCACGTCGGAATGGCCGAGCACCCGATGGGACGGGATGGGATGGCGCTCCAGGATCCCCCGGCATAGCTCGATCAGCGCCTGCATCTGCGCTTCGGCAAAGGGCCGGTAGCCGAACTGATGGCCGGGATTGTCCAGTTCGATGCCGATGGAGCGGCTGTTGATGTCGCCGGCGCCGGCCCAGGAGCTGATCCCGGCATGCCAGGCGCGGCGGTCCTCCGGCACCAGCGCATGCACCGTGCCGTCGATGCCGATGCAGTAGTGGGCGCTGACCCTGGCAGCGGGATCGCGCAGCCGTTCCACCGCCTCATCGCAGCTGCGCATGTCCGTGTAGTGCAGGAGCAGGATATCGACCGGCATCCCGGCCGGCCGGGCATCGTGATTGGGCGAAGGGCTCTGGCGGATCTGCATCCGCCCTTATCGCCTACAAACCGGCCTTCGTCGACGGCGCCAGCACCTTCGGCCGCCGGATGGTGATGATGGCGACGCCGAGGATCGTGCCGATGCCGCCCAGCAGCATGGGCCAGGTCAGCCGGTCGTCGTAGAACACCACGCCCGACAGGACGCCGAACAGCGGCACCAGCAGGGTGAAGGGCATCACCTGGTTGACGCTGTAGCGGCGCATGCAGCTATACCAGACGCCATAGCCGAACACCGTGACCAGCAGCGCCTGATAAGCGATCCAGGCGGCCAGCTGCCAGCCGCCGGCGATGATGGCGGTAAACTGATCTTGCTCGGTGAAGGCGGAGAGCAGCGCAGTCTGCGGCACCGCCATCAGGGAGATCCAGCCATTGAGCGGCCAGACGCCCACATCGTCGCCCAGTTTCTTGATCAGGATATTGGCGAAAGCCCAGACGCAGGCGGCGGCGACCACCAGCAGCAGCGGCACCAGGTTGCCGCCCAGCCTTGGCTCGCCGGCGATCAGCACCACGCCGGCGAAGGCGATCGCCATCCCGGTCAGGCGCCGCCAGCCCAGCTTGTCGCCGAAGAAATACGCCGCCAGCAGCGCCGCGAACGGCACCTGCAGTTGGATGGCGATGGAGGCGGTGGAGATGTCGAGGCCAACCAGGCCGCTGAACATCAGGCTGAAATGCACCACGCCGAGCACCACCGACAACAGCAGCAGGTCCTTCCAGCGCGGCGGCGGCCAGCGCAGGAACGGCAGCAGCACGATCGCCACCGCGAAGAACCGTAGCGAGACAAACGCGATCGGCGGCATCATCGTCACGCCGGCCTTGGCGACAGCGAAATTCACGCCCCAGACCAGCGCGACGACGACCAGGCCGATCAGGTCGAGGAGTTTCATGGGAGGCGCGATGTTCCCTGGGGATTTACAACGGGGGCGGGCGCGGCGGAGTGTTGCCCAGCGGACGGCCGCAAAACCAGCGGAAAAAACGCATGGCGGCCTTCCGGGAACGCCGGGCTGGCCGCGCTCTTATTCAGGTGATGCCGCGCTCCCGTGCGACGCGATCATAGGCGCTATTGATCGCCGCCAGCTTGTCGGTGGCGACGTCGATGAACTCCTTCGGCATGCCCTTGGCGATCAACCGGTCGGGATGATTGTCGCGCACCAGCTTTCGATAGGCGGCTTTGATGTCGGCATTCGCGGCGTCATGGGCGACGCCCAGCACGACAAAGGGATCGGTCTTGTCCGCCCCCAGATGGCTGGCGCGGATGCGGGCGAACTTCGCGGCGTCGAAACCGAAGATCGTCGCCACCGACTGCAGATAATCGATCTCCGCCTCCGGCACCTGCCCGTCCGCCTTGGCGATATGGAACAGGCCGTCGAGCAATTCTTCCAACACCGTGGGCTGGCGCTTGAACATGCCGGCGATCTGCTCGGCATAAGCCTCGTAGCCCAACGAGGATTTGCGCGCCTGGTCGAAGATGCGGCCGACATTCTGCATCTCATCCTGCGGCACATGGAACACCTGCTTGAAGGCATCGACTTCGTCGCGGGTCACGATGCCGTCGGCCTTCGCCATCTTGGCGCCGAGCGCGATGGCGGCGACGGTGAAAGCGATCTGCCGCGTCGCCAGGCGCTGATCGCCGGACTCCGCCCGGAGTTCGGCGCCGGGTGCCGATTTCGTTTTCTTTTTTCGCCAGCGGTCCACGGCATGGCCCGCGGCCGCGCCCAATAGCGCGCCCAACGGGCCGCCGAGAGCGATAAAGCCGGCCGTGCCGCCGACGATGATGCCGAAAATGCTCATGAATCGTTCAGATGGTTTTCACGGAGTCCATTGTCGTGTCGCGAGCGCCGCCATGTCCAGATAAACAGGCAAGGCGGACCGCGTATTTCCTCAGGCGACACGGAACTTTTGCAGGGCGGCGTCGCTCAAGGTGACGCCGAGGCCCGACGCCGACGGCACGGAAACCATGCCGTCCCCGTCGATGGCGAAGAATTCGTTGGTCAGTTCCCAGCGCAACGGCGAATCGCTGGTGGAATATTCGAGCAGCTCTGCATCGTCGTGCTGTGCCAGAAAAGCCAGATTGGCGGCGATCAGGATGTTGGTCTTGTAGCCATGGGGCACCAGCCGCTTGCCGCGCGCCCTGGCCATCTGCGCAATGCGCTTCACCTCGGTGAAGCCGCCGGCCATGCTGATGTCGGGCTGGGCGATGTCGATCTCGCCGAGATCGAACATCTGCTCATACTCGAACCGCGTGGTGCAGCCGAGATCGCCGCCGCCGATGGGAATGCCGAAGCCCTGGAACCGCCGATGGCCGTGCACGTTGTCGACCGGGAGCGGCGCTTCCACCCAGGCAAAGTCGAACGCCAAGAAAATCGGCATCAGCGGCAGGCCCTGTTCCGGCGTGGTGATGGCGCCGGCCAGATCCACCATCAGGCGGATCGACGGACCCACATGCTCCCGCGCGGCGCGGATCAGCGACTCCGTGAGTTTGAGATCGTCGCGCCAGAATGGATCGGCGGCAATCTTGATCGCCCGCAGGCCCATCTTCAATCCGCGGTCGATGTTGCGCTTGACGTCATCGGGCGTTGCGCCCAGGGGATAGATCGTGCCGTAGGCCTGAAGCCTGTCGCGTTTCTTTCGGCCGAGCACTTCGCAGAGCGGCTTGTTTTGTGTCTTGGCGCGGATATCCCACAGCGCCATGTCGATGCCGCTGAGGGCATGGATCACTACCCCGCGCCGGCCGTGATAGTCGGAGGCCTCGTACATCAGATGCCACAGGGCTTCGACGTCGGTCGGGTCCTGGCCGATCAGCACATGCCTCAGCCCCATGGCGTGGGTGTGCGACCGCGGCGCCTCGATGACGTCGCGCACGATCGACGGTACGGAATCCACCTCGGCGATGCCGGTGATGCCCTCGTCGGTATGGACGCGAATGACGCAATCGTCGCGCGAGCCGTCGAAGCTGTCGCCGCGCCAACCGGGGACGCGCAGTTCGATAATGTCGATCCCCGTGATCTTCATGGGACTTCGTGCCTCTGGGCCATATTGGTTCGGGCGCCGATGGGGCGCCGGTCGCCTTGACTCCCTGTCCACGGCAAATCTAACGTGATTTCCGCGCGCAACAACAAGATCGATGCCCGGCAACGACCGGCGCCAGGAAGGACGCGCGGGACATCTCAACAAACAGGGAGGGCGAAGTCATGAAGATCACAGGATCAATGGAAGAATTGGTGGCCAAGGCGCCGTGGCTGTCGCGCCGCAGCTTTGCCAAGGGTCTTGCCGGCGCCGGCGCGCTGGCCGCCGCAGGCCTCCCCGGCCGCCATGCCGCTGCGAAGACGACGGTCACCTGGATGGGCTGGCAGGGCTACGAGACGCCGATAACGTCAGGCACGTTCCTCGCCGACAACGACATCGATTTCCAGCCGACTTTCATCGCGTCGAACGAAGAGATCATTACCAAGCTGCAGGCGGGCGGCGTCGGCAACACCGACCTGATCACCATGTATTTCGGCTATCTGCCGCTGATGGCCGAGGGCGACCTGCTCGAACCGGTGGATGCGGCGCGCATCACGGCATTTGCCGATCTGGTGCCGCAGTTCACCGCACAGGACGCGATCAAGCATGACGGCAATCTCATGGGCGTGCCCTGGAACTGGGGCTCGCTGCCGATCATGTACGACCCGTCGGTCGTCACAACGCCACCCGCCTCCTGGTTCGATGTGATGAAGCCCGAATACAAGGGCAAGGTGGCGATGGTCGACGATCCCCTGGGCAATCTGCTGGTCTGGGGCCGGACCGTCACCGGCGCGGAGCAGGGGACGCTGCTGAAGAAAGAACAGCTGGCGAAGGTCATCGACTTCCTGATCGAGGTGAAGACCAAGCAGGCGCGGGCCTTCTTCGCCACCTATGGCGACATGGCCGATGCCTTCGCCCGCAATGAAGTGGTCATCACCACCATCGGCTGGGAGGCGGTGGCTGTCTGGGCAAAGGCCAAGGGCAAGACCATCACCTATTCGATTCCGCAGGAAGGCACGGGCATGTTCATGGACTGCCTCTGCATTCCCAAGGATTGTCCGCATCCCGATCTGGTCTACGGCATGATCAATCACATCCTGTCGCCGGGCCCGCAGACCCAGTTTGCGACCGAGCAAAGCGCCGGTATCACGAATCTGAAAGCCGTGCCGTCGCTCCCGGAGGAACTGCGTACTGCCTACAACTACGGCGACATCGACGGGTTCATGAAGCTCGCCCGCCTTTTCCCGGTGCCGCCGACCGAGGAAGGCGAATACGCCACCTACGACGACTTCCTCGAGGAGTATGAGCGGCTGAAGCGCGCGTGACCTCCGGCCGGTGATGCCGCATTGACTGCAATCGCCGACCACAACGACGGCAAAGGCGCATCGGGCAATCCGGTGCGCCTTTCTCGCGAGGTTGAGGGCTTGCTCCCTTGACCAATCTGCGCCGCTGGCTGCCGGTGGCACCGGCGGCGTTGATTTATTTCTCCGCCTTTGCTCTGCCGGTGCTGTTCTTCTTCGTGCTCAGCTTCTGGTCGGCGCGGGCGATGCGCATCCGGCGCGACTTCACGTTCGATAACTACATCGAGACCTGGCAGAAATATGCCGATGTGATCGGCTCGACACTAACCATCGCACTGGCGACCGCGGCCGTGACGACGGTCGTTGCCTTTGCCTTCGCCTATCTGATCCGCTTTCGCGCCGGGCGCTTCGGCCTGCCGTTGCTGTTCATCACCTTGCTGACTCTGTTCGGCGGCTACCTCGTGAAGATCTATGCCTGGAAGGCGATCCTCGGCCGCGAAGGGATTCTCAATTCGGCCCTGCAGACCATCGGCCTGATCGACGAGCCGCTGACGATCTTCATCTATAATTCCGGTGCGGTGATCGCGACGCTGACGCACTTCCTCCTGCCGCTGGCGGTGCTGCCGATCTACGGCTCGCTGCGCGGCATCGAGGATGACCTGATCGAGGCGGCGCGGGATCTCGGCGCGGCGCGGCGCCAGGCGTTCCGCGATGTGGTCCTGCCGCTCTGCCAGCCGGGACTCCTCACGGCCTTCGCGCTCTCCTTCCTGATCGCCGCCGGTGACTATGTGACGCCGCGCTTTGTCGGCGGCACCGGCACGGCGATGATCGGCGACTTCATCGAGCAGCAATTCTCCCTGCGCTTCGACTGGCCGATGGGCAGCGCCATGTCCTTCAGCACGCTGGCGGCATCGATCCTGATGATCGTCGCCGTCGGCCTCCTGCTGCGAGCCGGAGTGAGGCGATGAACGCGCGCATCTCCCTGGCGATCTGGAGCCTGTTCGGCGCAGCGGTGATCATGTTCATGCTGACGCCGCTGGTGCTGCTGGTGCTTTTCAGCTTCGGCAAGAATGCGCTGACGGCCTTTCCCATGGGCGGGCTTACATTCGACTGGTACCGCAAGCTGCTGGCCAATGACACCTTCTGGGGCGCGGCGGAGAACAGCGCCATCGTGGCGCTCTGCGTCGGCGTTTTCTCGACGGCCGTCGGCACGATGGCGGCGCTGGTCCTGGCGCGCCTGCCGGGCCGCATCAGCAATCCGCTCCTGCTTCAACTCGGCGCACCGGTCATGCTTCCGGCGCTGTTCATCGGCGTCGCCCTGATGTCGACCCTGCGGCTGGCGCTCGATCTCAAGCTCGGCCTGCCGACGGTCGTGCTCGGCCATCTGGTGATCACCCAGCCCTTCGTGATCCTCATCGTCCATGCGCGCATGGTCGGTTTCGATCACGCGCTGATCGAAAGCGCCCGGGATCTGGGGGCATCGCCGTTGCAGGCCTTCTTCACTGTCACGCTGCCCATCGTCCGCGCCACCATCGTCGGCGCCGGGCTCATCGCCGTGGCGGTTTCCCTTGATGATTTCATCATCACCTTCTTCACCATCGGCAGCGGCAACACCATTCCCACCCTGGTCTGGAGCATGGTGCGCACCTCGCTGGATCCCTCGATCAACGCCAGCGCCACGATCCTGATCGCACTGACCATGGGCATGACGGTGCTGGCGCTTTATTTCAGCAGGTATCGCGGCTGATGAAGCCCGCAATTGGAGAGACGCGATGAATAGCGAAGATTTCAGCGGCAAATCGATTCTTGTTACCGGCGCCGCGCGCGGCCTGGGATTGAAAATTGCCGCAGCTTTTCACAGCCGCGGCGCCATGGTGATGCTCAACGATCTGAATGCGCCCCGCATCGATCAAGCCATTGCCAGCCTCGGCGGCGGCGATCGGCTCGCGCCCGCGGCGGCAGATATCTCCACAGTGGCCGGTTGCGAGAATATCGTCGCCGCAAGCTTGAAACGCTTCGGCCGACTCGACGTCGTGGTCAACAACGCCGCTATCAATTGGGAAATGCCGATCGAAGCCCACACCGAAGAGATCTGGGACAAGCATCTGGATACGATTCTGAAGGGCAGCTTCTTCATCACCCGCGCGGCAATCCCCGCACTGAAGAGCAGCAAAGGCAGTGTCGTGAACATCGCGTCCGAACTCGGGCTGCGGCCGATCATCAACAATGTCGCCTATTGCGCCGCCAAGGGCGGCCTCGTGAACATGACGCGCGCGCTCGCCGTCGAGCTGGCGCCAGCGATCCGCGTGAATTGCGTCTGCCCGGGTTCGATGGATACGGAGCTGATGCGCGAATGCGCCGACGCCAGCGGTGACGCCAAGTCGTACTATGCCTACTACGAGAAGTTCGCGGCGCTGAATCGCATCGGCACGCCGGCTGAAGTTGCCGAGACGGTGCTGTTCGTCGCCTCGGATCGCGCCGCCTTCATGACGGGCTCCATCATCACGGTCGATGGCGGCAGCACGGCAGGTCGACACGGCTAGCGCAGCGGCCTCAGCGTAACGTTTAGCCGGCCGCGGCCACACATGCGGCCGCAGTTGAGCAGTGCTGGAAAACGTCGTCAGCCGCGGTATTGCGCGGCGGCAGGCAATCGGGCGCTAGGCCGCGATTCCGTCCCGCCAGTCGCTGGTCTGCTTGCAGGGCGAGCAAACGCGCTCGCCGGGCCAGGCGCTGGTAAAGGATTCCTGGCAGCGCAGGCACTTCCTCCGCTTCGGCTCGTACTTCTTGTCGGATTCCGGCTTCTTGTGGCTGTCGTCGGCCATTTTTCAAATACCTATCATTGCGGCGCTGCCCCCAGCACCGTTGCCATTCACAAATTGTCGCAAACCCGACATAAGTGGGTCCGAATCCACAGCCGTTCAAGGCCTTGGCCCGGGCCCGTTGGGCAAATGCGACACCGCGCCGCAGCCTCGACCGCCTTCCCTGTATCTGCTCTTCTTGAAAGTCCTGCGACGAGAACGATCCCGCCGCGTTGTCTGGTCGACAGGCTACTAGGGTGAATTTATAAACAGGGCTGCTGTCCAATTTCTTGTCAGAAAACGTCACCACGGGACGGATTCAGTAGCATGGCTGTCACAAAGGCATATTGGCAGTTTTGGATCGACCGCGGCGGCACCTTCACCGACATCGTCGCCCGTGCCCCCGATGGGCGCATACTGACGCATAAGCTCTTATCCGATAACCCGGAGTTGTATCCTGACGCCGCGGTCCAGGGTATCCGCGAACTGCTGAATTTGCCGTCGGGCGCAGCCATGCCGTCTGCGCATATCTCCTCTGTAAAAATGGGTACCACGGTTGCGACCAATGCGCTGCTGGAGCGCAAAGGGGATCGAACGGTCCTGGTGGTTACCGCCGGCTTCGCCGATGCCCTGCGGATCGCCTATCAGAACCGGCCCCATATTTTCGCCCGCCATATTCGCCTACCAGAGCTGCTGTATGAGCGGGTGGTCGAGGCCCGGGAGCGCGTGACTGCCGACGGCCAGGTGCTGACGCCGCTGGATCTCGGCCAACTCCGGACGGACCTCATGGCCGCTTACAATCTGGGCATCCGCGCCGCGGCGATCCTTTTCATGCATGGCTACCGCTACAGCGAGCATGAGAAGCAGGCCGCCGCCATCGCCCGCGAGATCGGCTTCACCCAGATCTCCGTCAGCCACCAGGTGAGCCCGCTGATGAAGCTGGTGGGCCGCGGCGATACCACTGTTGTCGACGCCTATCTCTCCCCGATCCTGCGGCGCTATGTGGACCAGGTGGCGGGAGAGTTGGGCGATGTCAGGCTGATGTTCATGCAGTCCAATGGCGGCCTCGCCGATGCGCGGCATTTCCAGGGCAAGGACAGCATCCTCTCCGGCCCCGCCGGCGGCGTGGTCGGCGCGGTGGAGACCGCACGGCGCGCCGGCTTCGACAAGATCATCGGCTTCGACATGGGTGGCACCTCCACCGACGTCTCGCACTATGACGGCGAGTATGAGCGCGCTTTCGAGACCAGGGTCGCCGGCGTGCGCATGCGCGCGCCGATGATGCAGATCCATACGGTTGCGGCAGGCGGCGGTTCGATCCTGTTCTTCGAGGGCGGCCGCTATCGTGTCGGCCCCGACTCCGCCGGCGCCAATCCCGGCCCGGCCTGCTACCGGCGCGGCGGCCCGCTGACCGTCACCGACTGCAACGTCATGCTCGGCCGCATCCAGGCCGGTTTCTTTCCTCGCGTCTTCGGTCCTGCCGCCGATCAGCCGATCGATGAGGCCGTGGTACGCAAGAAGTTTGCCGCGCTGGCGCAGGAGATCAAAGCCGCCACCGGCGACGACCGCAGCCCCGAGCAGGTGGCCGAAGGTTTCCTGCGCATCGCCGTCGCTAACATGGCTAACGCAATCAAGGAAATCTCGATCCAGCGCGGCTATGACGTCACCGAATATGCGCTCTGCTGCTTCGGCGGTGCCGGCGCGCAGCATGCCTGCGCCGTGGCCGATCAGCTCGGCATGACCCGCGTGTTCCTGCATCCGCTCGCCGGCGTGCTTTCGGCCTATGGCATGGGCCTTGCGGATATGCGCGTGCTGCGCGAGCGCGCGGTGGAAGCGCGGCTGACCGACGGCGGCATCGGCGCGCTGACGGCGGCGCTCGGCGAACTGGAGGCCGAAGGGCGGGCGGAGATGTCCCGGCAGGGCATCGATGAATCCCACATCCGGGTCATTCATCGCGTCCATCTGCGTTATGAAGGCACGGACTCGCCGCTGGTTGTCGCCTTCGGTGGCCGCGCGGAAATCGTTGCCGGTTTCGAGGCGGCCCATCGCCAGCGCTACGGCTTTATCGTGCCGGAGAAAGCGCAGATCGTCGAAGCGGTGTCGGTCGAGGTGATCGGCAAGACCGAGACCGTGGAAGATCCGGAACTCGATGCCGCGCCGCGCATGCTGCCATTGCAGCCGAAGGCAACGGTGCCCATGTGGGCGGGCGACGGCGGCCGCGCCGTCCGCCGCGACGCACCACTTTATGATCGGAGCGATCTCCTGCCGGGCGACGCGATCCCAGGCCCGGCTGTCATCATCGAGCCCATCAGCACCATCGTCATCGAACCCGGCTGGCGCGCCACTTTCACCGCGCGCGGTCATCTGCTGCTGGAGCGCATCGAGGCAGCGGAACGCGGCGTCGCTGTCGGCACCGCTGTCGATCCCGTGATGCTGGAGATATTCAACAATCTCTTCATGTCGATCGCCGAGCAGATGGGCTCCACCCTGGAGAACACCAGCCATTCCGTGAACATCAAGGAGCGGTTGGATTTCTCCTGCGCCGTGTTCGATCGCGACGGCCATCTCATCGCCAACGCGCCGCACATGCCCGTGCATCTGGGCTCAATGGGCGAAAGCGTCCAGACGGTGATCCGCCAGCGCGCCGGCGCCATCAATTCCGGCGACGTTTTCATGCTCAACGCGCCCTACAATGGCGGAACGCATCTTCCGGATGTCACTGTCATCACACCGGTGTTTGATGTGGGTGCGGCGTCGCCCAGCATTCTCTTCTGGGTCGCCTCCCGCGGCCATCATGCCGACATCGGCGGCATCACGCCGGGTTCCATGCCGCCGGACTCCCGCACCGTCGACGAGGAAGGCGTGCTGATCGACGACTATCTGCTGGTGGATCGCGGCCGCTTCCGGGAACAGGAGACTCTGGATCTTCTTGCGTCCGGCGCCTACCCAGCCCGCAATCCCCGGCAGAACATCGCCGACCTGCAGGCCCAGATCGCCGCCAACGAAAAGGGCGTCCAGGAACTCCGCCGCATGGTCGCCCATTTCGGCCTCGAAGTCGTGCGCGCTTACATGGGCCATGTGCAGGACAACGCGGAAGAGCAAGTCCGCCGTGTGCTTGGCGTGCTGCGGCCCGGCGCCTTCGCCTATGAGATGGATGACGGCGCCATCATCAAGGTCCGCATCGACATCGACGCCAAGTCGCGCAGCGCTGTGATCGATTTCACCGGGACCTCGCCGCAGCAGGGTAGCAACTTCAACGCACCGGCGGCGGTGACAAAGGCGGCGGTGCTCTACGTCTTCCGCACTCTGGTCGACGATGAGATCCCGATGAATGCCGGCTGCTTGAAGCCGCTGCAGCTCATCGTGCCCGAAGGCACCATGCTGAACCCGCGCTATCCCGCCGCTGTCGTCGCCGGCAATGTGGAGACGTCGCAATGCATCACCGACGCGCTCTATGGCGCGCTCGGCATCATGGGTGCGTCCCAGGGCACGATGAACAATTTCACCTTCGGCAACGACCAGTATCAATATTACGAGACCATCTGCGGCGGCTCCGGCGCCGGGCCGAGCTTCGACGGCACCGATGCCGTGCACACCCACATGACCAACTCGCGCCTCACCGATCCGGAAGTGCTGGAATGGCGTTTCCCCGTGCTGGTGGAGAGCTTCGCCATCCGTCGGGGCAGCGGCGGCGGCGGCAAGCATCGCGGCGGCGACGGCGTGGCCAGGCGCATCCGGTTCCGCGAGCCGATGACCGCCGCCATCCTCTCCGGCCATCGCCGCGTGCCGCCCTACGGCATGGCCGGCGGCGGTGCGGGCGAGATCGGCTACAATTATGTGCTGCGCAAGGACGGCACGCGGATCGATCTCGCGGGCACCGGCCGTGTCGAGATGGCTGAGGGCGATGTTTTCGTGATCGAGACGCCCGGCGGCGGCGGATTTGGGCGGGCCGGTGAATCGCGGGAAGCGGCGGAATAACCGCCGCGGCTAGTCGTCGCGGTCGAGCGCCTGCTGCAATTGCTCTTCCAGCTCGGCGATGCGCGTGCGCAGGCTCTTGCTCTCCTGCTCCCAGCGCCGCTGTGCTTGTTGTAGCCGTTCCTTGGTCTCGCCCTCCCATAGGGACCGCGCCAGGGCGATGCGCTGCTCCACGCCCATGGTCACTTCCATGGGCTCGCCCTGCTTCTGGCTGAGATCGCCCTGGAAGAGCGCGTCCAGATAAGAAGTGGAACGGTGAGCGATGAAATCCTCGGTGGAGCTGGCGTCGCCGAAGTTGAGTGCGCGCTTGATGGTCTTGGCGGCGAGCTTGCCGCGGCCCTTGGCAACCGACTTGCGCAGACGCCGCACCGGCGCCTTCTCGTTGTCGCGGTCCTCGGGCTCCAGATGGCTGAAGGCGGAGCGCGCCCCCTCGGCGGTCAGCATGACGTCGAAGCGGCTCAGCACCTGGGGCACGCCGCCGGGTCCGGCCTCGCTGCTGACGATGCTGACGCCGACAGGGACCTGATCGTTGAAGCTGCGGGGCAGCAGGATCTCCAGGCCGTCGATTTCGCCCCGGCCGATCAGCCAGTTCATGGCCTGGTCCTGGCTGCCGGCCGTGAGGCCGCAATCCATGGGCAGGCCTTCGATGCGGATGACAAACTCGCCCTCGAGATCGAGATAGGCGAGGGCGGTCCGGAGATCGAGTGGGATTCTCAGCCCTTGGATTTGTTTGGCAGCAAGCATGAGCGGTGACGGAGCTCCCACGGCGATTGTCATTCCCCTCGCGGCCCCGGCCGCCATGCCGGGAATCGTCCGGCGGGCAGCATACCCAGCGGGTGGTTTACTGAGTCTTAAGCAAGGGCAACTTATTGAAATGCCGAGATTTTGCCGGTGGCTAGGTCCCCGTCCGCGCCAATTCCGCTTTGCCGACATGGTCGGCGGTGCCGTGGGGCATGAATAGCTCGGCCGCCTTTTTCATGTCGGCGTCGGCCCATTTGCCTTTGGAGGCGATGGCCCAGAGGGCATAGTTGGGCCGGTCCCGCGCCACCACCACATGGGCGAAACCGATCTCCCGCAGGGTGACCGCCAGCAACCGGGCGGTGAAGCCGCTGCGATGGGCCATATGCAGGTTGCCGCGCATCAGCGAGGCGCGGTGGCCATAGAGCATGTCGAACGGCGAGATCGGGCCCGCCGGCGATATATAGGCCGGCTCGATCAGTTTGTCGTCGGCCACCAGGCTGG
Source organism: uncultured Alphaproteobacteria bacterium (assembly GCA_963816235.1). GTDB lineage: Bacteria > Pseudomonadota > Alphaproteobacteria > Dongiales > Dongiaceae > DATKFM01. Next base: position 81,600 of record CAWFKD010000006.1, read on the forward strand.
CAATGCTCTGCAGATCGGGGCAGGTGATCAGCGCAAACCCCTTCGCCGTCAGCACCCGCAGGAATTCCCGCAGCGCCAGCGGTATCTCCTGCACGTAGAGATGCTCGATGTTGTGGGATGAATAGACCGCATCCACGGCGCCGTCGGCGAAGTTCCCCATGTCGGTCATAGTGCCGACCACGTCGGGCTTTACGTTCGGGTCGATGTCGAACCGGATCTCCCGCCAGTCGCCGTTGCGGAACGGCGCCGGCAGCTTGTTCGGGGCGGGCGCGCCGCAGCCGACATGCAGGACGGTTTTCTTACTGGACTGGGACAGGGTCAATCCTCGCGCACTTCGAAATCATGGGTGATGGCGGCCGTGCGGCCGAGCATCAGGGTCGCCGAGCAATATTTCTCCGCGGAGAGCTGGATTGCCCGTTCGACCTTCCGCGCATCCAACCCCTTTCCGGTTACGATAAAGTGAATATGGATTTTTGTGAACACCTTGGGGTCGGTTTCAGCCCGTTCGGCTTCCACCTCGGCGACGCAGCCGGTGACCGGGTCGCGGCCTTTCTCCAGGATATGGACGACGTCATAGGCGGTGCAGCCGCCGGCCCCCATGAGCACAAGCTCCATCGGGCTGATGAGCTTGTTACCGCCATCGGGCGTTTCGGCGCGGCCCAGGACGATCATATGCCCGCTGCCGGATTCGCCAGTGAATGTCCGGCCCTCTACCCAGGTGATGCGCGCCTTCATGTTCTCCTCGCGGAATGAGACCGCGCGGAGTTTGTCATTGCGGCGGGCTGCCTTGCAATGCGGCGCGTTGCGCCGGCCTGCGCTGCAGCAGGAGCATGGCGGCGATGACCAGCAGGCTGGCGGCGGCGAGGCTGACCGGCAGGCCGTGGGGCGGCAGGATTTCCATGGCCCAGCCGGCCATGACCGGCCCGGCGATGGAGCCGAGGGTGTAGAACAGGGTCACGGCCATGATCAGAGTCAGCAGTTCGCCGGGCCGGGCGGCGCTGCCGGACAGATACATGGTGACCGTATAGAGCCCGGTCACCGCGCCGCCGAAGAAGAAACCGAATAGCCAGAGCAGCGGCCCGCCGGAGTCCAGCGCGGGCAGCAGCAGGAGGCCGGCGGTCACCAGGCCGATCAGCGCGCGGTGCACGATGTCATGTTGCCAGCGGTCGCAGAGCCAGCCGATCGCATATTGGCAAGCCACGGCGCCGAAGCCGAACAATGCCATCCATAATGCCGCCTCGCGCTCGCTGAGGCCGAGGGCGCGGCCATAGATCGGGAACAGGGAATAGCTGCTGCAAGCGACAATGCCGCAGAGCAGGATCGTCAGCAGGGGAAGGGCGTAGCGCGCAACAATTCCCGTGAGATCCGTCAAGTGAATAGCGGTCATCGTAAGGCGCGGCGCTTTGAGTCCCAGCGTCGGCAGGATCGCCAGCAGCGGCAGCGCCGCGGCAATGGCGAAGGGCAGAATGCCGCCACTGCCGGTGAGCGACAGCAGGAAAGGCGCGGCCAGCAGGCAGCCGCCGAGCACGGTCTCGTATATCCCAAGAATACGGCCGCGTTGCGATGCCGGGGCCGCCGCGATGACCAGCGTGTCGCTGACTACCCAGCGCAGCGCCGCGCCGGCGCCGTTGAGGAAGTTTGCCGCGAACCAGACAGCGAGATTGTCGGTCACCATGAGCAGGATCATCGCCGCGCAGGCCAAGATCATGCCGCCGCGGAAAACTGCCATCGCGCCGAGTTGCGAGACCAACCGCGGGGTGACCGGCAGCAGCAACAGGACAGCGAGCCAGGGCGTCATGGCGAACAGGCCAATTGCGCCAGAGCCGATGCCCCGATGGGACAGCACCAGCGACGTCAGCGGCACCGCCAGCCAGAACTGCACGACGGAGCAGCCGATCGCCGCCATCAGCCGCGCCAGACCGGCCTGCGAACCTAGGGCGGGGCTTTCGGCGGGATGCGTCTCAGCGGCGGGATTGTCGACGGAGCGGCCGTTCATGATTGGGCTTATTCTACGGGCCGCGAAGTCTAGAGCGGCCGCCCGCCCGGCAATACTATGGGTTCCTATCTGGTCGACAGAACAGGAACTTTTGCGCAATCTTGCTAAAGGGAGTCTAATCGCCGGACGGGTTTTGCGGGGGAGATTGCCGGAATGCCCAACAGACTTGCGGGGTTTGCCGACCACGCGCCGGCGGCGGAGAGTTTCCGCGACGCCATGTTTGCCGGGCTTTCCGAGAGTCCCAAGCGTCTGCCGAGCAAGTTCATCTATGACGAACGCGGCTCACAGCTGTTCGACGCGATCCTCGACCGGCCCGAGTACTACGTGCCGCGGGTGGAGATGGCGCTGCTGCGGGAGCATGCCGATGAAATTGCCGGGCTGGCCGGCTTCGGCTGCGCGCTGGTGGATTACGGCAGCGGATCCATGGCCAAGGCCCGCATCCTCCTGGCGCGGCTGCGCAACCCGGCTGTCTACGTCCCGGTCGACATTTCCGCCGAGCATCTGCTGGCCCATGCGATCGATGTGGCCGCGGATTTTCCGGCGCTGCAAGTCTATCCCGTCTGCGCCGATTTCCTGCGCAGCTTTCCGCTGCCCGAGCTGGCGCAGGCGGCGCATCAGCGGCTGGGCTTCTTTCCCGGCAGCACGATCGGCAACATGACCGACGACGAGCGGCTGACCTTCCTGCGCCGTACCGCGCTGCAGCTCGACGGCGGCGGGTTGCTGGTGGGTGTCGATCTGAAAAAAGATCCGGCGATCCTGCGCGCCGCCTACAACAATTCCGCCGGCGCCAGCGCGGCGTTCAACACGAACATCCTCTTCCGCGCCAATCGCGAGCTGAATGCCGATTTCGATCTGCAGAAATTCCGCCACCGCGCCGAATACAACGCTGCGGCGGGGCGCATGGAGATCGGCATCGAAAGCCTGGCCGATCAGGCAGTGACGATTGCCGGGCGCGCGTTCCGGTTCGGCGCCGGCGAGATAATCGACACCCAGTGGGCCTACAAATTCACCGTCGAGGAATTCCGCTCGCTCGGCCAGCAGGCCGGATTTGAGCCGCGGGAGGTCTGGGTCGACGACCGGCGGCTGTTTTCCATCCACTATCTGCGGGCGCCGGTTCGCGAGGCCGGCCGCATCGGCGGACGCACGCTCTGATCGCCGGCTTACCGCAGCACGCGGCGCAGCGCATCCATCAGCCGGTCGATATCCTCGGCATCGTGATAGATGCCGAAGCCGAAGCGCAGCCGGTCGCCGCGATAGTCGGTTACGATATCGGCGGCCAGCAGCCGCTTGTGCAGATCGCCGGCATTGGCGGAACGGAAGGTCAGGAAATTGCCGCGGTCGCGGTTCTCGATCGGCACGACGAGGTGGCCCGGGTTCAGCAGCGGCGAGTTCATGGCTGCGAGTTCGCGAGCGAATGACGCCTGCAGCCGGTGGGCGTGGCGGTGGATCTCCGCGATATCCAGCCGCAGCTTCGATAGCAGGCCCATGACAGCGTTCAGGCGATAGAGCCCCACGGGATCGAAGGTGGCGCCGAGGAAGCGCGAACCGTCGCCGCCATAGCCGACCGAGCCGTCGGCGGTTTCGAGCGCGCCGAAGCCGGCGAACCAGCCGGTGTCCCGCGGCCGCGCGCCATAGCCCGGCGGCACATGGAGGAAGCACGCGCCCTCGCCGGCCATGGCGTATTTGTAACCGCCGGCCATGTAGAAAGCGCGGCGCTGGATTTTCTGCAGATCGGCCGGAAGCGCGCAGAAGCCGTGATAGCCGTCGATGACCACGATCGCCTGTTCGTTGGGCACGGCATCGACCAGCGGCGCGAGGTCGCGGATCGCATAGCCGGAATTGTAGAACACCTGGCTGAAATAGATCAGGTCGTGGCCGCCGCGGCGGATCTCCGCGGCAAAGCGGGCCGGGAAATCGGTGAAGGGTTCCGTGGCCACCCGCGTGACTTGGGCGAGGCCTTCCTCTTCCAGCCGCGCCGCCTGCCGGGTGAAGCTGTGGAATTCGCTGTCGGTTGCGAGAATGCGCAGCCGCCGGTCGGCGGGGAACAGCGACAGCAGGCGCATGAGGAAACCGTGGGTGTTCGGCCCGAAGGCGATCCCAGCGGGATCGCTGAGATTGAGCAGGCGTGCGACGTGCTGCTGAGCGGCCGGCAACACCTCGCCGAAAATCTTCTCCCATTTGCGGTCCGCGAGCCGGGCTGCGTCTTCCCAGCAGCGCTGCTGCGCTTCGAAAGTGACATCGGGCCAGAAGTGATGGCTGTGGGCGGCAAAATGCATCCGCTCCGGCGCTGCGGCGAAAAACCGCTGGAAATGCGCCTTGTGATTCACGCGCTGCTCTCGTCGGCATAGCGGTAGCCCATGGCGCGCATCAGCTCAGGCGGCAGCGCCGGCAGCCGCGAGCGCGGGATCAGGAAGGTGGAGAGCGCGAAGAGGTCGCGAAAGGCGCGGTGGCTCTCGGCGGTCTGCCGCAGATAGTCATGGCCTGAAGAACCGCCAGTGCCGACCTTGAGGCCGATCATGCGCTGAACCATCAGGGCGTGGCGGTAGCGCCAGGTGGTGAGGTTCTCGTCCACATCCATCAGCAGGCTGAGCAGGCGGAAGGGCAGCTGCAGCACTGGCTCGTCGCGATAAAGATTGATGAACAGCGCCGCCTGCAGGGCACGCGAGGACATCCGCCAGATGCCATCATCCACCAGCTTCTTGTGAGCGGCCTCGTCGAACAGCCCGACGAAACGCTCCCGCGCCGCCGCGAGCGTCGCCAGTTCGCCTTGCTTCTCCGCGTCGCTCAGATGGGGATTGGCGCGCAGCAGCGCCGCGTCGCTTTCCAGCATCTCCTCGATCGTGCGGCGATAGGCGTCGCGGAATTTGTAGCTGCCGCGGTCGATGAAGGGCGTGCGCTCCAGCCATTGCGCCACCTGGTCGCTGATCGATGGCGCGGTCTGTGCGGATTCCAGGCGCTCCCGGTCGCTGGCGGTCAGATAGGCCTCGGGGCGGCGGCCGGCCAATGCAATGCGGTCGCGGGCGCGCAGGCCGAGCTTCGCCTCGATCAGCCGGAACTGCAGGCTCTGGGAGCCCGACGCCGGCACCAGCAGGTCGCGGAAATCCATGAAATCCAGCGGCGTCATGGTCTCGAGCACGGAAAGCTGCTGGATGATCAACCGTTCGATCTCGACGATCCGCAGCAGCGCATGGACGACGCTGCCCAGCGCGCGGTCATCCACCTTCGGCCCGGCGAACAGCCGCTGCACATGGTCGAGTTCGAACAGGATCTGCTTGAACCACAGCTCATAGGCCTGGTGCACGATGATGAACAGCAGTTCGTCATGGGCGGGCCGGCCCTGCTTGTCGCTCTCCGGCTGCTGACAGGCCAGCAACTTGTCGAGCATGAGATAGTCGGGATAGGAAACCGGCGCTCTCTGGGTCATCGTCTGTCCCCGGGGATTCTGCGGCGCGAAGGATCGGCGACAATAACAACCGCAGCCGCGGCACCGCCAGTGCCCTCGTCATCCGGGCCTGCGGCCGGTAGAGTGGGACAATCACAAAGGGGATCGCAGGAATGACCGAGCTTATCGTTCTGCCGGCGCGCAGGGGCACCGCGTTGCGCCTGGCGCAGGGTCAGCGACTGAAGATCGTCAATACCCATGGCACGCAAGTGGTGGATTGCTGGGCGTTGATTTCCGGCGATCCCCAGGAGCATATGTCCATGCCGCATTCGCGGAATGCCTGGTACCGGCTGGTGCCGCGCCCCGGGGATCCGCTGGTCACCAACCGGCGCCGCACGATCCTCCGGCTCGAGGAGGATACGTCGCCGGGCATTCACGACACGCTGATCCCCTGCTGCGATCTGGAGCGGTACCATCAGCTTGGCGTCCAGGGCCATCACGAAAGCTGCGCGGAGAACTTCGCCAAGGCGGTGCAGCCGCTCGGCATTGCGATGTTGCCGCCGCCGCCGCTCAATCTGTTCATGAATGTGCCGATCAAGGCCAATGGCGCGCTGGCGGTAGCGGCGCCGGAGAGCAAGCCGGGCGATCACGTGGTGCTGAAGGCGGAGCTGGATTGCATTGTCGCGCTCTCCGCCTGTCCGCACGACATATTTCCCGTGAATGGCGCCGATAGCACGCCGCGCGATGTCGCTTACGCCGTGCTGGACAGGTAGGGGCGTCCCGCCGATATGATCGAAGCGGTCACGAGTATTCTCGGCGCCTATCCGCTGCCGCTCTGGATCTTCGCGGCCATCGTGGTGTTCGCGGCGGGATTCCTGCGTGGGTTTACGGGATTTGGCTTCGGCCTGTCGGCGGTGCCTGCGCTGACGCTGTTCCTGGAGCCGCAGGATATCGTACCCGCGGTCGTCATCATCGCCGCCGCGGTCGGGCTGCAGCTGCTGCGCCGCGTCTGGAGCCAGGCGGATTGGCCGTCGGTAAAATTGCTGACGATCGGCGCCGTCTTCGGCACGCCGTTCGGCGCTTGGGTGCTGGCGTCGGTCTCCGCCGATCTGATGCGGGCGATCATCGGCTCGATCTGCATCGCCGCCGTGCTGCTGCTCTGGCGCGGCTTCAAGCTGCACAGCGTGCCGGGCCGCGGCGCGCGGGTCGGCATCGGCGTCGTTTCCGGCCTGATCAACGGCGCCACGGCCATGGGCGGGCCGCCCGTCATCATTTTCTTCCTGGCGCTGCCCAGTGGAGTGGCGGTGGGCCGCGCGTCGCTGCTGGTGTTCTTCTTCTTCACCTCGATCATCAGCATCGTGGTGCAGGCGAGCGCGGGCCTCATGAGTCTGCGCGTGCTCGTGCTGACGCTGTTGATGCTGCCGGTGATGGCGCTGGGCAACAGGCTCGGCGACCACTGGTTCGGCAAGGCCACGGACCGGCATTACCGGCTGGTGGCCTTGGTTTTCCTGCTGGCGATCGCCGTTGCCGCCGTGGCGCGGGCGGTGGTTGGTCTTTACGGCTGACATCATTTGTCGGCCAGTTCCGGCGGCCAGACGATCGTGAAACGCTCGAACACGGTTTCGATGCGGTCGTGGAAGTCGAAGCCTTCGCGCGCGGCCTGGCGGGAGAAGAAGTTGCGGTGCGCGCGTAACCAGTAGTCGCGGCTGCGGTCGCCTTCGCCCTCGTCCCAGGCGAAGGCGTTGTCCACCTCGATCAGGGGCTTCACCTGGACGTCCGTGGTGCGCCAGATGCAGAGCGGCGTCGCCCCGGCCGTCGATGACCACGACATGCTCGCCGACCGCCGGCATCGGTTCGGCGCCGGGGCCGAAATCGCGGGCCAGGCCGGCGGTGGCGCGCTTCGGGCCGTTGATCACGAGGTCAGCTAACTCGTCGGCCATTTCCGGGCTGTCGCCGAAGGCCACCACGTCATAGCGGTCATGACCGATGCCGGCGGCGGCCTTGAAGGTGGCCCAGTAGGCTTTCACCTGCGGCGTCTTCTCGCTCATGTCACAGCTCCAGCAGGCGGCGGGTATGGGCGGCGATTGTCAGCTCCTCGTCGGTCTGAACGACCCAGGCGGAAGTGCGGCTGGTTTTCGTGCTGATCAGCTGATCGCCGGCGTCATTAGCGGCGGCATTGAGATCGATGCCGAGCCAGGCGGCATCGCGGCAAACGGCCGCGCGAACGGGGGTCGCGTTCTCGCCGATGCCGCCGGTGAAGACCAGGGCATCGAGCCCACCTAGCGCCGCTGCGAGGGAACCGAGTTCGCGGCCGATGCGGTAGCAGTATTGCGCCACGGCGTCGCGCGCGGCCGGTTCCGGGCTGGCCAGCAGCGTGCGCATGTCCGGGCTGAGGCCCGACAATCCCAGCAGGCCGGATTTGTTGTAGAGCAGGTCCTCGAGTTCTTTCAGGCCATAATTCTCGGCGCGCATTAGGTGAAGGATGACGCCGGGATCAAGTGCGCCGATGCGCGTTGCCATGATCAAGCCGTCGAGCGTGGAGAAGCCCATGGTGGTGGCGATGGAGCGGCCACTGCTGATAGCGCACATCGAGGCGCCGTTGCCGAGATGGGCGATGACAAGTTTTTGCGGCAGTGCGCCGCCCATCAGTTCGCGCAGGCGCCGCGTAACATATTCATAAGAGAGGCCGTGGAAGCCGTAGCGCTGCAGGCCTTTGGCCGCGAGTTCGCGGGGCAAAGCGAGGCGGCGGGCTTCCGCCGGCTGGGTGGCGTGGAAGGCGGTGTCGAAGCAGGCGACCTGGGGTAGGTCCGGCAACTGCGCCGCCAGCGCGCGGATCGCCGCGACATTGTGCGGCTGGTGATGGGGCGCCAGGGGCTCCAGCGCAGCAAGCTGCGCGATGGCATCCGGCGTGAGGCGGCAATGTCCGGTGAAGGCCGTGCCGCCATGGACGACGCGGTGGCCGGCGCCGGCGAGGCCGTCGCCGTGACCGATTTGCCTGAGCCAGTCGAGCAGATGGGCGAGGGCGGCACGGTGGTCAGCGATGGCGCGGCCGGCAGTGAAGGTCAGCGGCTTTCCCTGCTCATCCTTCGCCTCCAGGCGGGGTGTGGTGCCGATGCCGGCGATCTGGCCGCGGAGGCGGAGAGTCAGCGCGTCGCTGGCGATTTCAAACACCGCGAATTTGATGCTCGAGGAGCCGGCGTTGAGGGTGAGGAGGCGGGCGGTCATGTGTTCAATCTTGCGTCAGGGTATGGATCAAATTCCTATGATTGGGCCAACAAAAAGCGGGCCCCTCCCTGCCGCAGCCCCCACCTTGCACCGAGACAGCTTCAGCTCCGGCGTATGACATCCCCTCCCCCGCGGAGCGGGGGAGGGCAGGGAGGGGGCGCTTAGTGTCGGCGTGTAAAATCTCAGCCATCGGGTTTTTCCGTTGTCGTCCTCATTAAGGCCACCAGCGAACGTCACGCCACCGTGTAGTCCTTGTACTTCGCCAGGGCGCGCACCGGCTTCTTCAGGGCGTCGCGGCGGAAGGGGTCGCCGAGTTCCTGGGTTACCATGATCTCGATGACTGTCGGCCGGTTTGAGGCGATAGCGGTGGTGACGGCGTCGCCGATGCTGCCCGGCCTGTCCACCTTGATGCCGTCGGCGCCCATGGATTTGGCGATGGCGGCAAAGGAAGGGTTCTTCAAGTTCGTGCCGACATAGCGGTCGGCATAGAAGTCGATCTGATTCTTCTTCTCCGCTCCCCACTGGCCGTTGTTGAACACCACGGCGATGGCCGGGATATCCTCGCGCACGCAGGTCAGCGTCTCCTGCAGGCTCATGCCCCAGGCGCCGTCGCCGACATAGGCGATGGCCGGCCGGTCGGGCGCCGCCACTTTGGCGCCGATGGCCGTGGGATAGGCATAGCCGCAATTGCCGAAGCTCATGGCGGCGAAGAAGGAGCGCGGCTTGTCGAAGCGCAGATAGCTGTTGGACACCGAGCAGATATTGCCGATGTCGGTGGTGACCATGGCGTTCTTCGGCAGTGCCTTCTCCAGCTCGCGCAAAGCGCGGCGCGGCGCCACTGGCGTGCCGTCGGCCTGGCCCCATTTGTTGAGCTCGTCCTCCCACTCCGCCTTCTGCTTCTTCACCTCGGCGAGGCGCTGGTCCTTGTTGCCATGGGCCTCGATCTTCATGTTGCCGTGCTGCAGCCTGTGCAGCATCTCCGCGGCCGCCGGTTTCGCATCGCCGCAAACCCCGACCGTCATCGGCTTCACCAGGCCGAGCACGCGGTGGTTGGAATCCACTTGGATCAGCTTGGCGTTCTTCGGCCAGTAGTCGATGCCGTGCTGGGGCAGGGTGCCGAACGGCCCGAGGCGCGAGCCCAGCGCCAGCACCACGTCGGCCTGGGCGATCAGCTTCATCGCCGCCTTCGAGCCCTGATAGCCCAGCGGCCCGCACATGAGGGGATGGCCGGCGGGGAAGGCGTCGTTGTGCAGATAACTGGTGACCACAGGCGCCTGCAGATATTCCGCCAGCGCCACCGCTTCCGCCTGGCCGTCGGACATGATGACGCCGCCGCCCGCGAGGATGACCGGGAATTTCGCCGAGGCCAGCAACTTCGCGGCATCGTCCAGGCTCTTGCCGCCGCCGGCGGCGCGCTCGATCTTGATCGGCGCGGGGATGTTCACGTCGATGTCGCCGTAGAAGACGTCGCGCGGGATGTTGAGCTGGGTCGGCCCGCGCTCGGTCAGCGCCAGGTCGAAGCAGCGGGAGGTCAGCTCGGCCATGCGATCGGCGCGGCTGACATGGGCCTGGTACTTGGTGATCTTGGAGAAGATCGGCAGCTGCTCTGTCTCCTGAAAACCACCGAGGCCGATGCTGTTGGAGCCCGTCTCCGGCGTGATCACCACCACGGGCGAATGGGCCCAATAGGCGGCGGCGACGGCGGTGACGAAGTTGGTGATGCCCGGACCGTTCTGGGCAATGCAGACGCCCTGCTTGTTCAGCACCCGCGAATAGCCGTCGGCCATATGCCCCGCGCCCTGCTCATGGGCGACGGAGATGAAGCGAATGCCGGCGGGCTCGAACAGATCGAGCGCGTCCATGTAGGCCGAGCCGACGATGCCGAACACATGCTTGACGCCATGGGCGACGAGCGTTTCGACGAAGGCTTCGGAAGGCGTCATGCGGGTCATCAGGGGATCCTTATGCTGAGTGATTTTCGCAGGGCGGAAACGGGGCGGCGACGGAAAACGGCAGCATCGCCTATGGACGCTGGAGATAGCAAAGGGCGCGTTCTCCGGTGAAGTGCCAGCGCCCGGCATTGCGGGGGGCCAGGGGGCGCGCCACACTGAAAATTTAGAAGTAGCCCACAAGCCGGCCGAGGATCAGGACTGTCAGCCAGACGCCGAGGGATATGGCGCCGAGCAGTCGCTGAAATGGGACTGCCGCTGTTGCCGCGGCACTAGTTGCACCCCAGCCGAGGCGGCGGGACAGCAGGCGGTAGGCGAGCAGATTGGCGAGGCCGACGGCCAGCATGAGCATTTTTGCCTGGAACAACGACGAGGCGGCGTATTCGGTGGCCTTGACGATGAAGAGCAGGCTGCCGAATCCGGCGGCGAGGCAGAGGCCCGTACCAGCCACCGGAACCAGGACTTTGGCCAGCGCCTCCTGCGGCAGGCGGGGCCAGAGGCCCATGAGCCGGAGATCGAAGCTGGCGATGGAACCGAACAGCAGGGCGACGCCGGCGATGTGGCCGGCATTCACCAGGGGATAGACCCATTTCGAGCCGCGCAGGCCGGCCGCGAGCGCGGAGCCTTCGAGGCCGGCCAGGATCTCCATCAGCATGGCTTGCCGCCTAGGCCGGCGCGCGCGGCATCAGGACTTGCGGTCAGGATAGAGATTGTAATCCTTGCCGGCGATGACCAGCCGCTCCGCCTTCATCAGCTTCTCGTCGCGGTTTGCCGAGCGGTGGCCATGCACAGTGACCTTGGTGCCGACCGCCAGCAGATCCTCGGTCAGGCCGGCGCGCTCGTTGCGCCAGGGCTGGCCGATCTCCACCAGCCAGGCCTGGCCTTTGACATCGAGGCTCAACTCCCCATGGGGATTGCCGAACTTGACTCCCGTGACATGGCCGGTCAGCTCGAATTCCTCGTCGGTGGCCCAGCCCCAGCCGTGATGTGCCGATGCGGGGCGCGGCAGCAGGCCGCCGAGGCCGGCCAGGATTGCCAGGGATACCGTCTGCAAAAGGAACGAACGCCTGATCATTGCCGCCTCCTTCGCCGGTTGTGTTTCTCATACATAGGGGGCGAAGCGGATTCGAAAAGTGGGCGGGGAGATTTTCAGCGACTCGCTCGCGCCCGGACAGGAAGGCGCCAGCGGCTACAAATCCTTCGTCAGCGGAATCCAGCCGCTGATCTCATTGAAACAGGGTTTCTTTGAGCGAACTACGGCTGATGGAGAGAAGTCAATGGGCGTGCCCGGAATCAGCCGAGTCTCCGACGGCATAGGGCTGCTCCCGATACTCGCCGAGAATGAAGACGTTTCGGGCGGTGGCGGAAGACAGGGTTTCGGGGCGGTAGTAATGTGTGAGGAGCCGCCGGTCGGCGAGATCGGGATTGTCGCGCAAGAAGTCGGACCAACTGTCGTGAGCGCCGCCGGCGTGAACGCGCTCGTTGATGACGGCCATATAGGCGACTGTGATGGTCTCGTGATAGCGGTCCGGCTTGCCCATATGGGCGCTATAACGCTTGAGGGCGGCGCTCATGCGCGCCAGTGCTTCCGGGAAAGAGGCGCCGCGCAGACAGAGCCAGGCGGCCCGCAGATGGCCGCGATGGTCGAATTCCGCTTCAGGCAGAGCGCAGCTTTCCAGCGCGGCGAGGAATTCGGCGTCGGTCATGACGATTTCTCCGACAACAGGTGGCTGGAGGAGGCATCGAGGTCGAGGCCGTAGATCTTCCTGAGATCGGCAATGGTCTTGAGCGTGTCGCGGCTGAAAGGCTGCTTGCCCTCGAACGCGTGCAGGACGATGCCCTCGACCAGATCGCCGAGGGTCAGGTCCTTTGCCTCCGCCAGGCCTTTCAGCACTTTCAACAGGCGCTTTTCCAGCCGGATGCCGGTTTGCACCCGCTGCACCGTGATGCGCTTTGCCGGTTTGGTCATGTCAGTTCTCATGATAGGTATCTTAGTACCAATGTACCATATGTGAGGCCGCAACGCAAGTGTCGGGCGGCCATGCATTCCAATCATGGCTGCGCCATGAAACCCGCAGGGGACAGGGCGCGGCTGCTCTTGTAAGGTCCAGCGCCCATGTCCCCCCGCGATTCCAATCCAGCGCAATCCGCAGTTGCCGACCGCCGCGCCCTCTGGGCGCTGCTCTTGGGTAATTTCGTCATCGGCACGGGCATCCTGCTGCCGGCGGGGATGATGAACGATCTCGTGCGCGATCTCGGCGTGTCGGTGTCGCAGGGCGGCAGCCTGATCTGGGCCGGCGCCATCGTCATCGGCATCAGCGCGCCACTGATCGCCGCGGTGACCAGCGCGGTGGACCGGCGCCTGCTGCTGATGGGCTCGCTGCTGCTGTATGTTGTCGGACACGCGCTGTCGGCTCTCAGTTTGAACTACGAGATGCTGCTGGCGGTGCGGGTGGTGACGACGCTGTCGGCCGGCGTGTTCACGCCCCAGGCGGCGGCCACGGTCGGGCTCTTGCTGCCGCCGGAAAGGCGCGGCGCCGGAATCACCTTCATCTTCCTCGGCTGGTCGATCGCCACGGTGCTGGGCATGCCCATAGGGAGCCTGATCGGCGCGACGCTCGGCTGGCGGGCAGCTTACGGAGTTCTGGCCTTGCTGGCGCTAATCGCGGCGGCGGCCGTGTGGTGGGGGGTGCCGCGCGGCCTGCGGGTGCAGCGGCTGTCGCTGGCATCCTGGCGCGGCGTGTTCCTCAGTCCGGTTCTGGTTCTGGTGCTGCTGGTGACAGTGGCCAGCCTTTCCGGACAGTTCGCCCTGTTCACCTACATCGCGCCGGTTCTGAAGAAGTCGCTGGCAGCGGCTCCCGGCACAATTGCGCTGCTGCTGGCCTGGTCCGGCTTCTGGGGCGTGACCGGCAACAGCCTGGCGGCGCGGGTCAGCGGCCGGCTCGGCGTGGCCGGCGCGATCCTGGTGTTCATGCTGTGCATGGCCACGGGCCTGGCGCTGTGGCCGCTGGGCCATGGTTCGGTGGCACTCACCATGCTGGCCATGGCGGTCTGGGGCTTCGGCACCTTTGCCGGAAATTCGCTGCAGCAGGCGCGGCTGATGGGTATCGCGCCGCCGCTGGCCTCGGCGTCCATCGCACTCAATACCTCCGGCATCTATGTCGGGCAGGCGGTGGGGGCGGCGCTCGGCGGGCTGCTGGTGAGCGCCGGCCGGCTGGACCTTTTGTCCTGGGCCGGCGTGGTGTCCATGCTGCTGGCCATCGTCTGCTCAGTGGCGGCGGCGTCGGCTGACGGGACAGCGCCAAAACCCATAATCCTGGCACCGAGCGCCTTTAGTTTCTCTCAACATTTAGGGATTATGACAGGCGGCTAGGGTGCCCGGACTTCAGGGCGCGATCAGGGGATTCCTCGACATGGGCAAGGTACGGAAGGCGCTGCGCGCCGAGCTGGAAGCGGGCGCCGACGAGCGCGGCTTCGGCAAGGGTTGGATCAGCGGCGTGCTGGCGCTGACGCTCGGGCTCGGCGGCCTGGCGGCGGTGCTGTTCCTGAAATTTCCGGGCCTGCTGTCTATGCCCATGCTGCGGGACTATTACGGCATGGGCGAAGTGCGGCTGGCGCTCCATGTGGTGCTGATCGGCGCGTTCGTCCTCGCGCTATCGAACCTGGTCCTGCGCCGCCGTCGGACCATGGGGCTGGTCGCGGTCACCGCCGTGCTGGTGGCAACGCTGCTGGGCGGTTCGCGGGTAGAGAGCGAGGCCGGCTACGATACCGGCTACTATCTCGGTCTCGACTGGTTTGTCATCAATCTGACATTGCTGGGCGCGCTGTTCATTCCGCTGGAGCGCATCTTCGGGCGGCTGACCGATCAATCGGTATTCCGCTTCGAATGGCGCGAGGATCTGCTCTATTTCCTGGTCAATAGCCTGCTGGTGCAGTCGCTGACATTCCTGTCGCTGGCCCCGGCGACGGCGGTGGTGACCCACACCGCCTGGACCGATCTGCGCGCCTTCATGGCGTCGCAGCCGATCTGGCTGCAGGTCATCGAGATCATGGTGCTGACGGACCTGACGCAATACTGGGTGCATCGGGTCTTCCACCGTCTGCCGTTCCTGTGGAAGTTCCACGCCGTCCATCATTCGGCCCAGGCGATGGACTGGCTGGCGGGATCGCGCATGCATCTGGTGGAGGTGGTGGCTCTGCGCGGCCTGACGGTGATCCCGATGTATGCGCTCGGCTATGCCGACATCGCGCTGAAGATCTACATCCTCTATATCTACCTGCACTCGACGCTGATCCACGCCAACCTGCGGATCGATTTCGGCTGGCTGAAGAAGATCATCGCCACGCCGCAATTCCACCATTGGCATCACGCCATCGAGAAGGAGGCGATCGACGTCAATTTCGCCGCCAACTTCCCCTGGCTCGACCGGCTGTTCGGCACCTACTACTTCCCGGACAAATGGCCCAGCGGCTATGGCGTCGGCGGCCATCCGGTGCCGCCGGGATATCTGCGGCAGTTCGCCTATCCCTTCGGCAGGAAGTAACGCTCAGCGCGCGACGATGGCGACGGCGGCGCCGGCCATCACCGTGCCGGTGGTGCGGTTTACCGCGCGCATGGTGCGCGGGCTGGCGATCAGCCGGCGGGCACTGGCGGCGGCCAGCGCATAGGCGGTCAGCACGGCACTGAGGATCACCACAATCAGGGCGGCGATCTCGACAAAGCCGACGACGCTGAGATTCTCGAGATCGATCACCAGCGGCAGCAGAGCCAGGAAGAAGACGATCACCTTCGGATTGCCCAGGGTGACCGCAAGGCCGCCAAGGAACAGGCGCGCCGGGCCATCGTTGCGCCGATCGAGCCCGACGTCGCTCTGCTGCGCCGGTGCGGTCCAGAGCTTCCAGGCGAGATAGAGCAGGTAGGCGGCGCCGGCATACTTGATGGCGACGAAGACCATGGCGAAGGTCTGCGCCAGCAGGGCGAGGCCGGTGGCCGCAATGGTGAACCAGAAGAGATCGCCCACCACGAACCCGGCGATGAAGGCGGGCACGCCGCGCAGGCCGCGGCCGAGTACGCGAGCCAGCACGGCGGCGATGCCGGGACCCGGCGAAGCGGTGGCGACCGCATAGGCGGCGCAGAAGGCGAGCAATCCGGTGGAACCCATCGGTGACTTCCTGGTTAGAATTTCAGGCCTGGAAACGGGGCGGAGTGATGCCGCGTCTGGTCCGCGCTGTCCAGCCCCTCTGTACAGAAACGATACAGTGGGGCGTAAATTTGTCATGGAGAGCGGAGGATGCTGTCAGGCAGTATCGATAGGTCCGGCCAGGCAGTCTGGGGAAAACGGGAGATTGAAATGAAACGCAAGATGATCGTGTGGATGGCGGCGGTTTCGGCGTTGACACTCATGGCTTCGGCGCCGGTCTTCGCCAAAGGCGAGGGCGCCTTCAGTCACGCGAGGAGCGCCGTGTCCAATGGGAACGGCACAGTTGCAACCAAGGGCAGGTCGTCCTGCAAGGGCGCCTGCTCGACGTCGGTGAGCACCTCGGCGTCGATTTCGACAACGGACACGAACACGAACGCCAATGGCGTCAGCGTCAGCAAGACGACAGGGGGCACCAGCGGCACGGCGTCGTCGTCGGGAACGATTTCCAGCAGCGTGTCCGGCAATAGCATTTCCGGCAACAGCGTTTCCTCGTCCAGTCCGTAATCGATTGGTGGGTGCCTGCCGCCGTGTTGGCGGCAATCACAGTTTGATCTGGCGGCGGATGATGTCGCCCAGCAGCTTCAGGCCGGGCTCGATGCGGTCGACCGGGATCGAAGAGAAGCCGAGGCGGAAATAGTTGCGCGGCAGGCCGTCGATAAGATTGCCGGCGGCGCGCGGCGCCTTCTTGCTCTTTGATACAGGCTGCCAGGTCGTGCCCATGAAATGCACGTCGCCGGGCTCGATCAGGATGCCCTCGATGGCGGCGACGCGCTCGGTCTCGCGGGCATCCAGCGTCTTCGGTCCCTCGATCCAATAGGCAGTGCCGCCGATCGACGGCCAGACTTTGCATTGCGGCAGATGCCGGGCGAGCGCGTCGCGCATCACCTGCCAGCGTTCGCGATAGGCATGGGACAGGCGCCGCATCAGCGAATCGTGATTACCGCGGGCCAGGAACAGCGCCACGGTGCGCTGATTGTTGGCGGGTGGATGGCGCAGCATCAGGCGCCGCAGGGCCCGCGCTTCGCGGATCAGGTCGCGGGGGCCGACCATGTAGCCCAGGCGCAGGCCCGGAGCGAGCGTCTTCGACAGGCTGGCGAGGAAGATCACCCGGCCGCTATCGTCCAGCGATTTCAGCGCCGGATGCGGCGGCCCCACGTGGTTGATCTCGCTTTCATAGTCGTCCTCGATGAGGACGAAGTCGTCCGCCTTGGCCCGCGCCAGCAGCGCTTCGCGCCGTTCCAGCGGCATGTTGACCGTGGTCGGGAACTGATGGCTGGGCGTCACATGCACGTAGTCGCAGCCCTTGAGTGCCGGGCCGATCACAATGCCGTTAGCGTCCAGCGGCAGCGGCCGCAGCTTCGACGTGCGCAGCGCGAAGATATTCCGCGCGTCGGCATAGCCCGGCTCCTCGATGCCGACCGTCGTCTCGCCGTTCACCAGCAGCGCCGCCAGCAGATAGAGCGCATGCTGTGCGCCGACGGTGACCAGGATCTCGTCCGGCGCCACGCGCACGCCGCGCCGCGGCAGCAGGCGGGTGCGGATCTGCTCCACCAGCAGGGAATCGTCGAGGGTGAAGTGATCGGTGCACCAGTCGCGCACCGCATCGACGCTGAGCGCCTGGCGCGAGCATTCGCGCCATTCGCTGAGCGGAAACAGCGCCGGGTCCACCTGGCCGTAGATGAAGGGATAGCGGAAAGTCTGCCAATCCCGGGGTTTCACGACGTTCCGCTGGCCCGTAGGCGTCACCTTGAAGCGGTGCCGCCAGTCCGGTCCGGCATCGTTGGCGGCAGGTTCCGGGGTTGCCGTGCGGCCGGGAGCGCGGCCGGCCTGGACGCTGCCGGTCAGGATCTCGCCATTGACGAAATAGCCGCGCCGTTCATGAGCGACCAGGAAGCCCTCGGCCACCAGATCCTGGTAGGCGAGAGCGACGGTATTACGGGCGACATCAAGCGTTTCCGCCAGCTTGCGGCTGGAGGGCAGCGGGCTGCCGGCGGGGATTTGCCCTTGCAGAATCGCTGATACCAGCATTTCCCGCAGCTGCATCTGCAGCGAGGATTTGCCGTCTCGGCGGAGGTGGAAAAGGGCGTCGCGCATCTTTCCGGGGACAGGGGTCGCTTGACAATGGAAGCGCCCCACAAGAGAGTCAATCGGCGGTATGTAACAAATCCGCAGCAGAGCCGTAACACTCCACCCCTAGATTGCGCCCTGCTAAAAACAACTGGGAGGTACTTATGAGGTCGAACTGGCTACGCGTCGTTTCCGTGTCCGCCCTGGCGATGGCGGTTTCCACGGGATTTGCTTCGGCGCAATCGGATGAACTGATCGCCGCCGCCAAGAAGGAAGGCGAGCTGACGATCATCGCCGTGCCCCATGACTGGTGCGGCTATGGCGCGGTGATCGAAAGTTTCAATGCGAAATACGGCCTGAAGCTGAACGAGCTCAATCCGGACGCCGGTTCCGGCGACGAGATCGAGGCGATCAAGGCCAATAAGGGCAATATGGGCCCGCAGGCGCCCGACGTGATCGATGTGGGTCTGGGTTTCGGGCCGACCTCGAAGGCCGACGGGCTGCTCCAGCCGTACAAGGTCTCTACCTGGGACAGTATTCCGGACGCGCAGAAAGATCCGGACGGCTATTGGTACGGCGACTATTATGGCGTGCTGTCGTTCGAAGTGAATGCGGACCTGGTACCCAATCTGCCGCAGGATTGGCCGGACCTGATGAAGCCGGAATATGCGAACATGGTGGCGCTGTCAGGCGATCCCCGGACGTCCAACCAATCGATCATGACCGTCTTCGCGGCGGGCCTCTCGGCAACGGGTGGCGATGTGGACAAGGCCGCCGATGCCGGATTGAAGTTCTTTGCTGACCTGAACAAGGCCGGCAATTTCGTTCCGGTCGGCGGCGGCACTGCGCCCCTCGCGCAGGGCACCACGCCGATCACGATCCGCTGGGACTACCTGTCGCTGGCCGATCGCGACACGCTGAACGGCAATCCCAAGGTTGAGACCATCGTGCCGAAAACCGGCATCGTCGCCGGCGTCTATATCCAGGCGATCAGTGCCTATGCGCCCCACCCGAACGCCGCCAAGCTGTGGATGGAGCATCTCTACTCCGACGAAAGCCAGCTGCTCTGGCTGAAGGGCTATTGCCATCCGATCCGGTTCAACGACCTGGTGAAGAACGGCAAGGTTCCGCAGGACCTCCTGGACAAGCTGCCGCCGGCCGAAAACTACGAGAAGGCGCTGTTCCCGTCACTGGAACAGCAGGCCAAGGCGAAGGAGATCATTACCAAGCAGTGGGATGCCGTCGTCGGCGCCGACGTAAAATAGCAAACCGCGAATCGACTTGGGGTCGCGCCGTCCGTCCGCCATGTCAGGCAGATGAGCGGCGCGTCTCTTTTGTGCATGCCGGCCTTCCCCGCCGTTGCGGCGGGGAAGGTTCGGGCGTAACGGTCGTTCCCATGGCCCAGCAATCAGACATCGCCCTCGCAGCACCTGCCGGTGCTCCGCCCCGGCTGGGACAGTTCTCCTGGGCCTGGATCGGCGTCGCGCCGTTCTTCATCTTCGCTCTGTTGTTCCTCATCCTGCCGACCGGATTTCTGTTCGTCGGCAGCTTCCAGGATGCCGACGGCAATTTCACGCTGAACAATCTGGTCAATCTGACCCAGCCGCTGATCCTCAATGCCTATTGGATCAGCATCAAGGTCAGCGTCATCTCGGCCATCTTCGGCGCCGCCATCGGATTTTTCCTGTGCTATGCCGCCGTCATGGGCGGATTGCCGCGCTGGCTGCGGTCTACCGTCATGACATTCTCCGGCGTGGCGTCGAATTTTGCCGGCGTGCCGCTGGCCTTCGCCTTCCTCGCGGCCCTTGGCCCCCAGGGCCTGGTGACGAAGCTGTTCATCGACTATTTCGATTTCAGCCTCTACCGGTCGGGTTTCCGCGTCGTCAGCACCTGGGGCCTGATTCTCGCCTATCTCTATTTCCAGATACCGCTGATGGTGCTGATCCTGGCGCCGGCGCTGGACGGTCTTAAGCGGGAATGGCGCGAGGCTTCGGCAATCCTCGGCGCCAGCAGCTGGCAATATTGGCGCTATGTGGCGCTGCCGGTGCTGTGGCCGAGCCTGCTGGGCGCGACGATCCTGCTGTTCGCCAACGCCTTCGGCGCCATCGCCACCGCCTATGCCCTGACCGGCAGCTTGCTGAATCTCGTGACCATCCAACTCTACGCGCAAATCCGCGGCGACGTGCTGCATGATCAGAATCTCGGCTATGCCCTGGCGTTCGGCATGATCCTGATCACCGGATTGTCCAACGGCGCCTATATCTGGTTGCGGGCGCGCAGCGACCGGTGGCTGCGATGAAAAGCTCGAAGGTCGGTCCCTGGGTCGCGATCATCATCGGCATGCTCTATTTCATCGTGCCGCTGATCGCGACATTCGAATTCTCGATGCGCATGCGCAAGGGCGAGTATAGCCTCGACGCCTACGGTGTTGTCCTCGGCGATCCGCGCTTTCAGGCGAGTTTTCTCTATTCAACGGGACAGGCGCTGGCGACAATTCTTGTCGGCGTGTTGCTTGTCGTGCCGACGTCGTACTGGATCCAGCTCCGGCTGCCCCGGCTGCGCGGCATTGTCGAGTTCCTCACCTTGCTGCCGCTTGTGATACCGGCGATCTGCCTCGTGTTCGGTTACCTGCGCCTCTATAACAGCTCGTCCTGGCTGCCGATGACCGGCAGCGACCGTACGACCGATATCCTGCTGATGTTCAGCTATGTCGCACTCGCGCTGCCCTACATGTATCGCGCGGTCGATACCGGCATGCGGGCGATCGATGTGCGGACCCTGACGGAAGCGGCCGAGAGCCTGGGCGCAAAGTGGCCGACGATCCTGTTCCGCGTGATCTTCCCCAATGTGCGCATCGCAATTCTCAGCGGCGCGTTTCTCACCTTCGCCACGGTCATCGGCGAATTCACCATGGCGAGCCTGCTGGACCGGCCGGCCTTCGGGCCCTACCTGCAGCTGATCGGCGCCAACCGCGCCTATGAGCCCGCAGCGCTGGCCATCATGGCCTTCGCCATCACCTGGGCCTGTATGGGCGTCATTCAACTCTTCGGACGCAGCGCGCAAGGCGCGGCGCTAAAGCTGTAAGGGCGCAGGGAACAATCATGTCATTCCTAAAGATCGAGAATCTCCGCAAGTCCTTCGGCGCCAACCAGGTGGTGGAGCATTTCGATCTCAGCGTCGCGCGCGGCGAGTTCGTCTCCTTCCTCGGGCCCAGCGGCTGCGGCAAGACCACGACGCTGCGCATGGTGGCCGGCTTCGAGACGCCGTCGTCGGGCAGCATCCAGATCGACGGCCAGGAAGTCACCCATCTCCGGCCGAACCAGCGCAAGGTCGGCATGGTGTTCCAGTCCTATGCGCTGTTTCCCAACATGACGGTGGCGCAGAACGTCGCGTTCGGCCTGAAGGTGGCCAACCGGCCGGCGGCGGAGGTCAGCGCGCGGGTCGAGGAGATGCTGAAACTGATCAAGCTGCCGCATCTGGGCGGGCGCTATCCCTTCCAGCTCTCCGGCGGCCAGCAGCAGCGCGTGGCGCTGGCCAGGGCGCTGGCGATCAAGCCGCAGGTACTGCTGCTGGACGAGCCGCTGTCGGCGCTGGACGCCAAGATCCGCGTCTCCCTGCGCGAGGAAATCCGCGCGGTGCAGCGCCAGCTCGGCATCACGACTGTTTATGTGACTCACGATCAGGAAGAAGCGCTGTCGATGTCCGACCGCATCGTGGTGATGAATGAAGGCCGGGTCGAGCAGATCGGTCAGCCCTTCGAGATCTACAATCAGCCGCGCACGCGCTTCGTCGCGTCCTTCGTCGGCACGCTGAACATCCTCAAAGGGAAGATCGTCGACGCCGCCGGCGGGCGCATCGAGGTCGACGGGCAGGAGATCATCGCTTCGCGGGGCATTCCCGATGGCCGTGCCGGCGAGAGCCGCTCGGTCGCACTGCGGCCGGAGGCGGCGTCGCTGGAGGATCGCGGCAACGGCGCCAACCGGCTGCGCGGGTCGATCGAGGAAGTCAGCTTCCTGGGCTCGGTGGTCCGCATCCGCGTGCGCTTCAAGGACAACGCCATCTCGCTCGACACCTTCAACAATCCGGGCGTGGCACCGCCCCAGCGCGGCCAGCCGGCCGATGTTACCTTCGCGCGCGAAGACCTGCTGGTCCTGAGCGGTCCGGAACCGTCTTAGCGGCAACTTCGAAGCGGCGGAAAAGACCGCGTAATGCCTTGAAAAGATGGCTGCCGCGCGGAATTTCAAATCCAGCAGAAGATTGGTCCTGACCGATGCCGTTATCTGGTCCTAGTTGCCAAACGGATACCGGCAATAATGCCGCTTGGCGGGCATTTCCAGAGAGCGGAAGGTTCCTGGAAGCGCGCCGGCTGGGAGGCGTCAAATCAGGGGTTGGAGGCCCTTGGCGGTCGGTTATATGCTGGCCCGGCAGGGCTGGGCTAAAGGCGCGGAATTCGGACGGTTTGCCGGCGTCTGTCACACAGATGTAGCGGAATCGACGTACACGCCTTTATCATTCAACTCCAGATTCAGATCACCCCTCATCACACCAAGGTTGCAACCAGGGAGCTAAACAATGGCCAACAAGACCAAAGCACAACTTGAGACGGAGGCAACGCTGCGGGCGGCGCGCAATTTCTCGCGGCGCGTCATGCTCAAGCGTTCCGCCGCCGCCGGCGCCGTTCTGGCCGCCGGTCCATGGATCGTGAAGGATGCGTTCTCCTCCTCGGGAGAGCTCAACATCCTCAACTGGTCGGACGAGCTGCCGGATCCCGTGCTGCCGAACTTCGAAAAAGCATCGGGCATCAAGGTCAACCCGACGCCGTTCTCGCAGAATGAAGAGCAGATCAACAAGCTGCAGGCGACCGGCGGCGAGGGCTTCGATCTCTGCCAGCCGACGCGCGATCGCGCGCCGCAGTTCAAGGACCTCGGCGTGCTTATGCCGTTCGACACCAACAAGCTCGCCAACAGCAAGAACCTGATCCCGTCCATGCTCGAAGGCTCGTCATCGGTGTGGACCTGGGACGGCGGCCTGTATCACGTGCCGCATTGCTGGGGCAGCGAGGCGATTTCCTGGCGCACCGACCAGACGACGCTGGAGTACAAGACGCTGTCCTATGGCACGCTCTGGAACGAAGAGTACAAGGGCAAGGTGCAGGGCCGGCCGCACTCGCTGCTGCTGGGCATCGGCTTGTGGCTGGATCACAGCGGCAAGCTGCCGTCGAACCGCATGGCCGACGCCTTCAAGGACGAAGAGACCTTCAAGAAGATCTACGATCAGATTCTGCCGATCGCGATCGAGCACAAGCCGTGGATCAAGCAGTTCTGGGACAGCGCCGACAATACCAAGTCGGGCCTGCTCGAGAACGGCGTGACGATCGGCCAGACCTGGGACGGTCCGGTGCTGTCGCTGAAGAAGGACGGCAAGCCGGTCAGCTACATGGCGCCTCAGGAAGGTGCCATCACCTGGCTGGACGGCTGGGCGATGCCGTCGGCGGCGAAGAACCAGGAGCAGGCCTACGAGTTCCTGAACTACCTGATGACGCCGGAAGCCAGCGCGGCGGTGGCCGAAGGTTCCGGCTACAACGCGGTGGTGACGGGCGCCGACGCGCTCCTGTCGGAGCAGGCGAAGAAGAACTTCGCCGAGGCCTATCCCGAAGACGCCCTGCAGAAGCTGTGGCACCGCATCCCCGAGCCGTCATGGTTCGGCGAGATCCGGACACAGTACGCCGACAAGTTCAAATCCGCCTAGGCGGGTCTCTGAACGGCCAGAAGGTAAATGGACATCCCGGCTCACCTGAGCCGGGATGTCTTGTTTTTGGCGGCGGGCGACGATAGACAAGTGACATAAGAAGAAACTTCCGGGACCGGAAGCGCACGGCACAACAGGGCAGGCGAGACAGGGGCATGAGCGCCGACGTCGAACTCGACGGAGTCACCATCCGTTTCGGCGATTTTACCGCCGTTCAATCCGCAACGCTGCGCATCAACAACGGGGAATTCTTCAGCTTCCTCGGCCCCTCGGGCTGCGGCAAGACGACGATCCTGCGCACGGTGTCGGGGTTCCTCGAGCCGTCAGAGGGCAAGGTCCGCATCGGCGGCAAGGACATGGCCGGGTTCGGCCCCAACAAGCGGCCGACGGCGTTGATCTTCCAGAACCTGGCGCTGTTCCCGCTGATGAGCGTCACCGACAACATCACCTATGGCCTGCGCGTGCGCGGCGCTTCGCGCGACGAGCGGGACAAGAAGGCGGACGAGCTGTTGTCGCTGATCGCCCTGCGCGGCCAGGGCAAGAAGATGGTCAACGAATTGTCGGGCGGGCAGAAGCAGCGAGTCGCCATCGCCCGCGCGCTCGCCGTGGAACCGCAGGTGCTGCTGCTGGACGAGCCGCTGTCGGCGCTCGATCTCAAGCTGCGCCAGCATATGCGCAACGAGCTGCGCAATATCCAGCAGCGGGTCGGCATCACCTTCATCTACATCACCCACGATCAGGGCGAAGCGCTGACCATGTCTGATCGTATCGCCGTGATGAATGCCGGCGTGATCGAGCAGGTCGGCGACGGCAAGACGATCTACGACCGGCCGGCGACGGCATTCGTGGCTTCTTTCGTCGGCGAGAATAATCCATTCCCCGGTAAGGTGCTGCGGGCCGATAACGGCACCGCCATCGTCGAGACGGCATTCGGCGCGCTGCGGGGCAAGAATGCCGGCGGCTTGAAGCCCGGCGACAAGGCCATACTGTTCGTGCGCCCGGAGTCGCTGCGGCTGGGGCAGGGCAGCGCCGATACCACCATCGGCTCCAGCGTGCTCAACGTCGCCTTTGAGGGCAATGCCAGCCACATCTTCCTGAAGGGCGCCGGGAAAAAAGATATCACCCTGACGGTTGGGCGCCACGACGGCGCGGCGATCCCCGAACAGGGATCGTCGGCGGCGGTCAGCTACGACCCGGATCTCGGTCTCGTGCTGCCGGAAGGAAAGCTGGCCAGTGAGTAGGCTCTTCGTCTTCCTGATCCCGGTGGTGGTCATCGCCGTCTTCTGGGCGATGTCCAGCTACGAGGCGAAGGGACGGCATGATCCTACCCGCAAGAGCTTTCTCGAGCGCAACGGCACCGTGCTGGGTATCGTGTTCATCGGGCTGGTGGCCTTCTGGACGCTGTTCCTGGTGGCGCTGCCCTATCTCTACATGGTGCAGGAGAGCTTCCATCCGAAGCTGCCGCCGCTGAAGCGCGGCGGTCCGGACGATTTCCTGACGCTGGAGCAATACCGGTCGTTCTTCGTCGAGCCCTCGAGCGGCGACTGGAACACCAACCACATGTTGGCGTTCGTATTCTCCATCCTGGCGTCGGTGGGGGTGACGGCGCTGAACTTCGCCATCTGCTATCCGCTGGCCTATTACATGGCGCAGGCCGGCACGGCGCAGAAGGTACGGCTGCTGATGCTCGGGCTGATCGTCCCCTACTGGGTGAACGAGATCCTGCGAGCCTTCTCGCTGCGGCTGCTGCTGGCATCGAAGGGCCTGATCAACCAGGCGATCATGGCGCTGGGCATTTCCGATACGCCGATCGATTTCCTTGGTACCGACACCGGCCTTTATGTCGGCCTGTCCTACGCCTATCTGCTGGTCATGATCTTCCCGCTCTACAATGCGATCGAGAGCCTGGACAAAAATCAGATCGAGGCGGCGCGGGATCTGGGCGCGCCCTGGTGGCGCATCCACAAGGAAGTGGTGATGCCCTATGCCAAGCCGGGCATCGCCTCGGGCTGCACCATGGTGTTCATGCTGTCGGCGGGATCGCTGGCGGCGCCGCTGTTCCTCGGCGGGCCGAACACCCTGTGGTTCACTGCCATCGTCTATGATTTCTTCTTCCAGGCCTTCAACTGGCCGCGCGGTGCCGCCTATGCCTTCATCCTGCTGACGGCCTGCATCTTCTTCGTCATGGCGATGCTGCGCCTCTTCAAGGTCAGCCTGGGAGAGACGATCCGATGAGTTCGAAATTCGTCATGAAGGGGATGATCGGCTTCTACGTTTTCCTCTTCTTCGGCTACCTGTTCGGGCCGCTGCTGGTGATGAGCATTACCGCCTTTAACACGCCGAACTATCCGCAAGCCTATCCGTTCGAGGCTTTCACCTTCGACTGGTTCGTCAAGCTGTGGAACCACCGGGCGATGATGGAAGGACTGCACAACTCGATCATCATCGGCATCGGCGTGGTGGCGGTTTCGGTTCCGATCGGGCTCGCCGCATCGATCGTGATGAACCAGATCTACCATCGCGCGCGCGGGCTCTATTACCTGGTGACCGTATCGCCGGTGCTGACGCCCGGCGTCATCATCGGCATCTCCACAGTGATCTTTTGGAAGGACATGATGGGCCTGACGGATGTCACCAAGGGCCTGTTCTACAAAGGCATCGTCCTCACCATCCTCGGCCAGTCGAGTTTCATCGCCGCCTATTGCCTGCTGATCATCATGGCGCGGCTGCAGCGCTTCGACCGGGCGCAGGAGGAAGCGGCGCTGGATCTGGGCGCCAGCTATCCCCAGGTGTTCTGGCACATCCTGTTGCCGTTCCTGAAGCCGGCCCTGATCTCCGCCGCCGTCATCGCCTTTCTGTCCTCGTTTGAGAACTACAACACCACGACCTTCGCCATCCTGGCGGACAAGACCCTGGTGACCGTGCTGGCGGGCGAGGTGCGGCAGGGCACGACGCCAGCGCTGTCGGCGCTGGCTGTCATCATCATCAGCTTCACCCTGGTCGGCGCCATCATCTACGAGATCATGCGCCGCCGCGAAGAGCGCGTGGCCGCCGACCGCGCCCGCGCGGCGCGGGAGGCCGAGCGGCTGGATATGGGTGCGGGCGCGCTTGCGGTCCAGGCCGCGTAGCGTTTTTCGGCAGAGGGACTTCATGACGATCAAGCGGTTGGGCGATCCCACGGAAATCAGCGATGCCGTGATCCATGGCAACATGGTCTATCTGGCCGGCGTGGTGCCCGAAGACCCGGTGCCGGCCTCGGTCTATGAGCAGACCAAGAATGTGCTGAAGCAGATCGACGAAGTGCTGGCCCAGGCCGGCACCGACAAGACCAGGCTGCTGAAGGCCCAGGTGTTCCTGGCTGATATCAAGACCTTCGACGATATGCACCGGGCCTGGAAGGAATGGGTGCCGAAGGGCCATGCGCCCGCCCGCGCTACTGTCGAAGCGAAGCTGGTCCACCATCCCCACTGGGGCGTGGAGATCATGTGCGAGGCGGCGATCGCTTAAGCGGCGGAAGCAACCTTGTTCGGGCTCTGGCGCCCGGCACTGACCTCACCGGACAACTCCTGCACGGCATTGATCGCGCCGATCAGAGTCGCCAGGCGGTTGTCGACCTCGTTCAGGGCCGCCGTGGAGCTTTCCACCATCGCGGCGTTCTTCTGGGTCATGGTTTCCATGTCGGTCACGGTATCGGCGACGAGCTGCATGCCGCTGGACTGCTCCTGAATCGCCGACGCCATTTCGCCGACAATCGATGCCACCTGCTTGACCGAGCCGACGATATCGCCGAGCTGCTGCCCGGCCTTGCGGACAAGGGCGACGCCCTGGCCGACTTGTCCGCTGCTCTCGGTGATCAGCGTGCGGATTTCCCGCGAGGCTTCGGAGGCGCGCATCGACAGCGCGCGCACTTCCTGGGCGACGACGGCAAAGCCGCGGCCGGCATCGCCGGCCCGTGCTGCTTCGACCGCGGCATTCAGGGCCAGCAAATTGGTTTGGAAGGCGATCTCCTCGATCATGCCGATGATGTCGGCGATCCGCCGCGACGACACTTCGATCTGTTCCATCGCCTCGACAGCATCGGCGGCGACGACGCCGCCGCTTTCGGCGGCGCGGCGAGTGGCATCGGCGAGGCCGCTGGCCTTCTGCGCGTTACCGGTGTTGTTTTTCAGCGTTTCCGTCAGCTCGCGCATGGCGGCGGCCATTTCCTCGAGACTGGTTACCTGCTCTTCGGTGCGCTCGGAGAGGTCGCCGCTGCCGCGCGCGAGGCGGGCGGTGGCCGATTTGATCGCCGTGACGCCGTCGACGGCATGGCGGACGATCTCCTCCAACTGCTGCGAGGTGGTTTTCAGCGACTCATGGGCGGCCCGGGCCGCGAGTTCCGCGCTCTTTTGCTCGGTGATATCGGCGTGGAGGGAAACCACGCCGCCCTCGGCGGTATGATGCTTGCTGATCCGGATCCAGCGGCCGTCCTCGAGTTGATGAACGACCGTGGAGTCCGAGGATTTGTGGCGGGCGATGCGCTCGGCGACGAAAGCATCCTCCCGCCCGGCAGCCTCCGGGAACAAGCCGCGGGCGATGGCGCCGCGGATAATCTCCTCGAAATGGCGTCCCGCCACGCTGAGGTCGGCCATCTTGGGGTAGATTTTCCGGTAGTGCTCGTTGCAGATGGCCAGGCGGTCATCCTTGTCCCAGAGGACAAAGCCGTCATTCAGGCTGTTCACGGCGTCGCTCAATCGCAGGCTGGCGGTACTGGCGATACGGTCCCGTTCCCGCATCTCCTCGGCCCGTTGCGCCAAGGCGCGCTCCGATTCCGCGCTGCTGCGCAGCAGATCGCCGAGATCGGCCCGCGAGCGGAGCAGCGAGCGATAGGCATGCAACCAGGCAAGGGCCATGCCGACGAACAAGGTGCCGGAAGCGATCGCGCCGCCGGCGAGGTTGACGTCGCGCGGGCCGAAATTCTCGAGATCGCGGAGGATCCAGAATCCCGTCGCGACCAATCCGATGATCACCAGAACCGTGAAGGTCGCGACCGCCAACATTGCGATTCGCGAAAGCTGCACTCCGACCCTATTCGCCGACATTGTACTCTTTCCCCAGGCAATCGGGCCGCGCAGGCACCGGGAACCCTGCGGCCGCCAAGCCAAGCGGACAATATCGCTGGCGCTGGTTAACAGAGCGTTATGAACGGCGCCGGTCTTGCACAACCGGGGGTCGTGAAATCCTTTGCAATCAGCCTGTTAGATTCGGACTTTGGCGATACGCGGCCATATTAATGAAACCGGGCGACGCAGACGAGAAATTCGCCTGCCATGAGGGCGACGATTTCCGGCGATCGCCAATCGGGGCCGCAGCAACGCCAGCCTAGGCCGCCAGGCCGGAGTCCGGCCGCTCCTGAGCCGTCAGCTCCTTGGCTTCGTCGATGGCGCCGATCAGGGCGGCGAGACGGCGGTCGACCTCGTTCAGCGCCGCGGTGGAGCTTTCCACCAGGACGGCGTTCTTCTGCGTCATCGATTCCATGTCGGTGACCGTGTCGGCGACAAGCTGCATGCCGCTGGACTGCTCGCGGATGGCCGAGGCCATCTCGCCGACGATCTCCGCGACCTTCTTCACGGAGATGACGATCTCGCCGAGCTGGGTGCCCGCCTTCCGCACGAGTTCGACACCCTGGCCCACATGGCTGCTGCTGTTGGTGACCAGGGTGCGGATTTCCCGCGAAGCCTCGGTTGCGCGCGTCGACAGGGCGCGCACTTCCTGGGCGACAACGGCAAAGCCGCGGCCGGCATCGCCGGCCCGTGCCGCTTCCACCGCCGCGTTGAGGGCGAGCAGGTTGGTCTGGAAGGCAATCTCCTCGATCATGCCGATGATGTCGGAGATGCGTCGCGACGAAACCTCGATCTGCTCCATCGCCGCGACGGCGTCCTTGGCGACGGCGCCGCCGCTTTCCGCGGCTTGGCGCGTGGCATTGGCCAGGGTACTGGCCTCCTGGGCGTTGCCGGTGTTGCTCTTCAGGGTCTCCGTCAGTTCGCGGATGGCGGAGGCCATCTCTTCGAGGCTGGTGACCTGCTCCTCCGTGCGCTCGGACAGGTCGCCGCTGCCGGTGGCCAGTTTCGCCGTGGCGGACTTGATCGCCGTGACGCCATCGACGGCATGGCGGACGATGGTGGAGAGCTGCTGCGAGGTGGCGCTCAGGGTGCGGTTCGATTCGCGCACGGCCAATTCGGCATTCTTCTGTTCGGTGACGTCGGCATGGACTCCGACAACGCCGCCCGCCGCGGTGCGGTGCTCGCTGACCCGGAACCAGCGGCCATCGGGCAATTGGCGCAGATGTGCCGAATTGGCCGCCCGGTGCCGCGCCAGGCGTTCGGCGACAAAGGCATCCTCGCGTCCGATCGCTTCCGGAAGCATGCCGCGGGCGACGGCGGTGCGGACATGGGTCTCGAAATCCGTGCCCGGCACGTTGAGGTCTGCCATAAGCGGGTAGATTTTCACGTAGCGGCTGTTGCAGATCACCAGCTTGCCGTTCTTGTCCCAGAGCACGAAGCCGTCATTCAGGCTCTCTACGGCGTCGCTCAGATGCTGGCTGGCGGTGCCGGCGGCGTTGTCGCGCTCGCGCAGGTCTTCGGCCTGCTGCGCCAACTCGCGCTCGGAAGCGGAGCGGCGGTGCAGCAAGTCGTTCATGTCGATGCTCCACCGGGCCAGGGTGCGATAGACCTTGAGCCAGGCAAAGATCAGGCCGATGAGCGCCAGCGCCGCCGCGATGCCGCCGGTGAAAATGCGTTGGCCGATGGCGCTGCGTTCCGCTGCCAGCATGGCGTTGAGCGCTGCGTTGAAGCTGTCGGACCCCTCGGCGAGGATCTTCTTGTTCGCTTCGTACTTGTCGCTGTAAAGCAGTTCGGCCGCCTGCGCGGCCTGACCCTTGCGGACGAGATCGAGCGCCTGCGTTTCCAATTCCACCAGACGAGTGTTGGCTTCGCCGGTTTCCTTCTGCAGCTTGTCGTTCAGATCCTGGGGCGCCAGGTTGCCGGCGTTCCTGATGGCGTCGTCCATCGGCTGCAGGAAGGTGTCATAGCGGTCGGCCCATTTGACATCGCCGGTCGAGGCGGCGAGGCGGGCCGACATGGTCAGCGCTTCGTCATAGTAGGCAATGGCGCCCTGAGCGCTGGCGAGGCTGGCGGAGCGGCGGCTGAGATCGTCGAGGTCGCGCACCACCCAGCCGCCGGCGAGAACGCCGCCGATCACCACAACGGCAGTGAGTATCACGACTGTAAGCAACGTCGCGCGCGGGAACTTCGCGACAGCCTTCTCTCCCGACATGACGATGGTCTCCGAGGATAGCCGGCCCCGGCCAGCTTGAGCGAACGCCTGATAACTTGTCCTTATAGGAATGATTGCAGAACTTAGTTAACGGGACCTTATCGCGGGCGGTCGGCGAGGCCCGGTCAGGTAATAAATCCCATAGGTTCAAGGCCATGGACGGAACTCCTAGGATAATTCTGAGCCGATTTTCAGTTGAACCAGGCGGCGTAGGTGAAAAAGTCGCCCTGCATCAGGGCGAAAATTTGCTCCCAGGTCTCGGTCTTGCTGACCGGTCCCGCCTCGGCATAGGGCAAGGCGCCGCTGCCCTGGATCAGCAGCACCGGATCGAACAGGCGCGGCTCCAGGAATATCCGGCGCAGATTGACGCCCTGCGCCAGGCGCCAGTGGGGCATCAGCTTCTCGCCTTTCAGCATGGCACCGAACTCGTCCAGGAACAGCATCCAGGCGTCGATGCGCGGTTGGGTCACCGCAAGGCCGGGAATCGCGCCGGTCTGCCGCGGATTGGGCAGCCATTCGCGGCCATTGTCGGTCTCGGCCAGGATGCGCCGCCAGTTCTCGCGGCTGAGGTCCACCACATTCTCGAGATGGTGGAGGGCGCTGGCCATGCGATCCGGCTCTTGAACCGGCCAATGGATCAAATGGATGAAGGCGATGAAATCGGCGAAGTCGTCGAACTCGCCCGCCCCGGAACTGGGCCTTGAGCTGTCGACCAGTGCCTGAAAAGGCAGGTTCGCCCGGGGGAAAAGAGCGTGGAAACTGCTTTCGAAACCCTCGTGCCAATCATGGGCGAGGAGGAAATCGCCGAGCGCCATCAGCAGATGGCTGTAGCCGCGCAGCCATGGCGCGTCGCTGCCGTCGAAGTCGATGACGAATTGCGCCACCTGTTCCGGCGGAACGTCCGGCGCATTGTTGATTTGCCGATAGATCTGCCAAAGTGTTTCAGCCTCGGTCGCGGCACCGTCACCATTGAGATCGAGGCGGATCTGGCCAATCGCCAGCGGCAATTGCACGCTGGGATCATCGACCTGCGCCAGCGTCGATTCCGCGATGGCGAGTTCTTCGGTGAATTGGCGGATCATGGCGCGGGCCCGGTCGTAGGTCAGCGTCTCCGGATTGGGGTTGTATGGCACGGGCAGGCGGAAGAGGGGGACCTCGAAGCCATGAGGCGACTGCTTCAGTCCGTACCGATATAGCGACTGCCCAAGCCCCTCCGCCGCCTGCATGAACTGGACGGCGCCCAGGAGGAACCGGGCGGTGTCGTCGGCGGCCGCATCCCGCAGATGCTCCTCCAGCGTGGCCGCAGCATCCGCCAGGCGGCCAGCCGAGAGATTGGCTTTGGCCGCGTCGATAGCCGGCTGTTCGGCGGTAGCCGGGTCGCTGCCTATCGCCGCCGGGACGAGGGCCAGCAGCAGCGCGGTCCTGGTCAGAAACCTCGAGAATGTCATCCTGCCCACCTTTGATTCCCATGTTCGAGCGTTGGCGCATTCTACCGCTGATGGTTGCGGCCGGGGCCGGTGCGACGTAAGCCGGGTTCACAGCAATCTCCGGGCCGAACAAGGGCTTGGCTTAATTGCCCGGAGGCCCGCGCTGATTTGACTTTCCTAGGTTTCTGTCCCGCAATGGTCCGGCACAGGCGGCCGATTCTCCGCCAGGCGCCGCGAGCAGAGGATGTTGGGCATGAGCGATGTGAAACTGTTCCGCATGGCGGACCTGAACCTGAAGCCGAACGATGACGGGATCGTCACCGCGCCGGTGGTCAACCGGCGCTACAGCACCGGCCTCGGCGCCGGCATCGGCGTCTTTGAGAAGTGCGAGATCGAATGGACGGTCACCTATGACGAGGTGCTGTTCATCAAGGAAGGCAAATTCACCCTGCAGGTCGGCGACAAGACCTACCGCGCCGGCCCGGGCGACATCCTCTGGATCCCCAAGGACACGCCGCTGGTCTATGAGGCGCGGGGCAAGGTCGTGTTCTTCTATGCGGTATGGCCGGTGGACAAATCGCCGTCGACCAGCCAGACCACGGAGTATCCCACCGCCGCGCCCGAGCAGGCCTTATAGGCAAGCGCCAGCGCTGCAACGAGTGGCCCGGCCGATTGAGGCCATCTGGTTCTACGGCGGCTGCCGACCCCCTTTCTAGACTGATGACGGTCCAATTCCGGACATCCGGCGCTCTGGCCGCCGGGCCGGTCGATCTTCACATTGCCGATAGCAGGGACGCACGCCTCCATGACCGTGATGCAGAAGAGTTTTTCCGCCAACAGCCTGGAGCAGCATTGGGCGCCCTTCACTTCCAACCGGGAATTCAAGTCCGAGCCGCGGCTGATCACCAAGGCCGAGGGCATGTACTATTGGAACCATCGCGGCGAGAAGCTGATCGATGGCAGCGCCGGCCTGTTCTGCGCCGCCGCCGGCCATTGCCGTAAGGAGATCACCGAGGCGGTATCGAAGCAGCTGGCGACCCTGGATTTCGCCTCGCCGTTCCAATCGGGTCATCCGCTGTCCTTCGAGCTGGCGCGGCGCGTGGCGCAGATCACCCCGGGCGACCTGAATTATGTGTTCTTCACCAACTCCGGCTCGGAGTTCGGTGGATACCGCGATGAAGATCGCGCTCGCCTATCAGCGCGCCCGCGGCGAGGGCACGCGCACGCGCTTCGTGTCTCGGGAACGCGCCTATCACGGCGTCAATCTCGGCGGGGTGGCGCTGTCGGGCCTGGTGCGCAACCGCGAGGCCTTCGCCATCGGCGTCGCCAATGTGGTGCATATGCGCCACACCTGGCTGCCGGAAAACAAATTCGTGAAGGGCCAGCCGGAGACCGGCGCCGAACTCGCCAACGATCTCCAGCGCTTCATCGACCTCTATGGCGCCAGCACGCTTGCCGCCTGCTTCGTCGAGCCGATCGCCGGATCGACCGGCGTGCTGATCCCGCCCAAGGGCTATCTGGAGCGGCTGCGGGAAATCTGCGACAAGCATGGCATCCTGCTGGTGTTCGACGAGGTGATCTGCGGCTTCGGCCGCACCGGCAAGGCGTTCGCGGCGGATAGCTTCGGCGTCACGCCCGATATCATGACCATGGCCAAGGGGCTGACCAACGGCGCGCAGCCCATGGGCGCCGTGGCCTGCAGCACCAAGGTCTACGACACCATCGTCGATGCGGCGCCCGACGGCGCCATCGAGCTGTTCCATGGCTATACCTATTCCGGCCATCCGGCGGCCTGCGCCGCGGGACTGGCGACGCTGGATATCTATGAGCGCGAGGGGCTGTTCGAACGGGCGGCCGAGCTGTCGGAATATTTCCTCGACTCGGTGTTCGCGCTGTCGGACCTGCCGATCGTGACGGATATCCGCGGCTATGGCCTCCTGGCGGGGATCGATCTCGCGCCGATGGATGGCAAGCCCGGCCTTCGCGGCCTGGATTGCACGAAGCGCCTGTTCAATTCGGGCATGCATATCAAGTTCACCGGCGACTCCGGGATCGTCGCGCCGCCGCTGATCGCCGATAAGAAGCATGTCGACGAAATCTGCACCATCTTCCGCAAGACACTGGGCCAGTACTAGAAGCCGAGGGAGACAGCTTGAGGAAGGACCAGGGGCGGGTGATGAACCCGCCCCTGGCATTTCCGCGGTCTTTTCGAGCGGCGCGATTTTTCCTATGCTGACCGGATGCAATCGGCGACAAGGAAGGAGTGGTCGACAGCGTGACGGCACCCCATGTCGAATTTCTGCGCGAGCATGGCTATGCCGTTGTCCGCGGCTTTCTCTCGCCGGCGGAAATCGCGGACATCAGGCGGGAGACCGAAGCGGTCGCCCAAGAAGGCCTGAAGCACCACGCGACCTATAGGGATCGCAATCTCTTGTTCGAAATCATCAACGATCCCCTGGCAAATCGGCGCGTGCTGCTGCAGGCCCATTGGTTCGCCTGGATCAATCCGAAGCTGGAGGCGCTGCGGCGCCATCCGCGCTATCTCGAGATCATGGAGCCGCTGCTGGGGCGGGACATCAAGCAGGTGACCAATCAGCTGCATTGGAAGCCGGTCGGCGCGAAGTTCACCGGCTACCGCTTCCACCAGGATCTGCGCTTCCGCGAGCGGCCGGAGGTCTACAGCAATCTCGACCGCACCTATCTCAATACCGGGTTGGCGATCGATCCCCACGGGCCGGAGAATGGCGGCCTGGCGGTGTTCGACCGCAGCCACAGCCGCGGATATCTCGGCCTCTCGGATGACGGCCCGATCATGAAGGGCGAAACCCAGGACGCGGAGCTGCAACGCGCCGGTCTGGATCCAGCCGACCGCGTCGATTTCCGGCTCGAGCCGGGCGATCTCGCGATCTGGACCCTGCTGACGGTGCATGGCTCGCTGCCGAACAAATCCGGCCGCGACCGCTGCTTCATAATCAACTCCTATGTGCGCGCCGCGGACTCGCCGGATCGTGGCGAGTGGGTGTTCCGGGATGGCGTCTCAACGCCGCTGGGCGCCGAGCCGGAGATCTGCAAATACGAACAGCTGCGGGAACGGCCGGGACCGTTCTACATCGAGGAGGATTGGACGGGCGAGGCGCCGCCGGCCGCGGCGATAAGCTAGGCGCCACCGTCCGCCGCAGATCAGAACATGTCGGCCTTGATCTTGTCGATCATCTGTTCGATGCGTGCTTCCGACACCGGGCTATCGCTGGGAACAAGCTCGCAATAGAAGCCGGCGACCATATGCCGGTACCCGCCGGTGCCGGCGACATGGCCGCCGTAGCGCGAGTAGGCAAAGCAAGGCACCTTTTCCGTATCGCCTTCGAGGATGCTGAAGAACTTCGCGATCGAATAGCCGTTGCTGACGGTCGTGGCGCTCCAGCTGCCTTTGACAGCGATGTCGATGCTGTCGCTGAACAGTGTCTTCGGGTCCACCCGTTCGAGATAGGTCTGCACGCCAGCGCGGCTGTGATAGACGAGCAACACGGATAGAGCATCATGGGCCTCGATCGTTTCCGTGTTGGACCAACCGGTCTCGCCGCCGTAGCCGGTTTGTCCGGCCTTGCATTCGATCGTGCGGAAATCTGCTGCCGGCTCGACGGCGATATCCAGGTCGTCGCATTCGGCGTCTCTCGATACGGCGCCCGCACCGCTGCCGGCCAGCAATATCGCCGCGGCCGCCAATGCCGCCACCGCCGTCAAGACGGCGGACTGCCACCGACCAATCCCACTTGTCACACGCATTTTTCTTCCTCTTATGGCGCACCGCCGGAAGCCGCCGTTGCCTTTGGCCCGGCCGAACGCCGTTTCTTTGCCCCGCCGGCTACCGAACGGCGGCCATGCAGGGGCGCAGCGCTTTCATTGTATTATAGGCGCTACTTGCAACGCAGGGAAGTAGGCGGCTCGCCGACAGGTACGGTGGATCGGGTCCCGAAGCCGGCATCGGCCGGGTCTCGCCGCTACGGCAGTTGCTTGCGCCAGAGATCTTCGTAGTGCGAGTAGACAAGCACCTGGTCAACGCGCGCGCCATCGAAGGATAGGGGCATGAACAGGGACTCATCGATCAGAAAATGCCCGTCCTTGGTCCGGAAGGGATCGTAGTCGTAGAGGTGGGAGGCCTTGGTCGCGACATACCGGTAGTTGTCCAGCACGCGATCCTGTTCGCTGCCAAACCAATTACCGGCGACGGGCTTGCCCGTCGGATTGTAGCCGCGTGCTTCCACTTCGCGGGTGCCAACGACACGATAGATGAAATCCATTGGCTCCCAGCGCACATCAACCAGCAGGATGCCCGGCAGGTGGCGCGGAAAGGCAGCCGGATTGATATCGGAACGCAGCGGCATGATCCGGCCGGCGCGGCGCTCGTCCCAATAGACATAGAGCTCCCGCACATGCGCGTTGCAGCTGTCGAGAAAACTCAGATCGGTGATGACTCCGCTCTTATGACGGTCGGCCGGTGCGGTCGCCATACGACGCCCTTGCAGATTGTGCTGATGAATTGCACATATAGCATATTGTTCCTACATAAGGGTAAATCACATTCAGGCGATCCCGGCGCAACCGGACCGATTGCGGACCGGTCAGATCGGCGAGCGAAACGATGAGGCCGGTTGCGATGTCAGCCGCAGCCGGGCAAAGACGGTCGCCAGCAGGAAGCCGAGCAGGGCGACTCCGCCGAAGCAAAGCCAGGTGATTGTCGGTGTGCTCTCCAGAATCAGCCAGCTGCCGAGATAGTTGCCGGCCGTTCCGCTGATCGCCCAGGACAGGCTGGCGACGCCGAAGAATGTCGCCTGGCTGCCTTGGTCGGCCAGGCCGGCGATCAGCGTTTCGAGGGCGGGAATGAAGATCGACTCGATGATCGTGTAGAAGGCGACGAAAAGCAGGAACCACCACAACTTGTCCGATAGCGGCACCAGCGCGAAGATCACGGCAGCGGCGAGATAGCCGCTCCTGATCAGGGCGCGCGCATTGACGCGCTCGAACAGCAGCATGGCGCCGATCATCGCCACGAAACCGACCGCGCCGTTGACCAGGAATATCTTGGCGACGGCGCTTTCGCCGGCGATCCGCGAAAGATACAGCGGAAAGGCGACGAAGAGCTGCGTGTAGAGAAACCACCAGGGCATCGATGCGAGGAAGAAAACCAGGAACGCCCGATTGCGCAGCACGCGCGACAGGCTGGTGACGATGGCGGTCGGCTCGCCATGGACCGCGTCGATTTCCCGCAGAGTCGCGGTCCAGGCAGCCAGAAGAATGAACACGATCCCGCCGCCGATGAAGATCGAACGGATGTCCAGGGCAAGCGCCAGGCTGCCGATCAACGGCCCCACCATCACGCCAATATTGAGAAACTGGTTGTTGACGATGAAGACTCGCGCCGCCAGCGCCGTCGGCTGGCGGCCGAAGACGCCATTGATGGCCGATTCGTACAGCGCCGTTCCCAGCCCGATGAGGAAGGCCATTCCCGACAGCGAGAGCCAGTCGGTCCAGAAGGCAAATCCGATCAGGCCCGCGCCGCGCAGGAAGAGCCCGGCGATCAGGAACATGCGCAGTCCGAAGCGGTCCGCGACCGGGCCGGTGAGCGACGGCAGCACCTGCCGTGTCACCAGGTGAACGGTCAGGACGGTACCGAGCTGTCCCGTCTGAAAGGCCAGATCGTTGGCCATGTAGACCGCGAAGAGCGGGAAGGCCATGAAGTGGGTCGCGTTCATGCAGCCCTGGGTGGCCAGCAGCCGCCACAGCAGGGAGGGGATCTCGCCGTAGTTCTTCGTGAGATCGCGAAGCAAGGTCGATATTGATCTCGATCTATGTGAGCCGGGCAGCGCGGCGCCGGATCAGACTTTCGAACTTATCCTCAATGATCAGCGCCTCTTCCTTGCGCGGCGCAATCGCCAGAAAGTCAAGCACGCCGAGCTGCTGGGTATCTTCCGCCATGACGACAATGCCGCGCCGTTCCGCGAGGTCGAATTGCAGCCCTTCCTCGATTGTGATGTCGATGACTTCGTCGATCAGCGGCGCCGGCACGCGATGATGCGTGGCGATCACGCTGTTGTCGCCATATCCGGGGCCGAGCAGCAGCGATGCGATATGATGGACCTGCGAACAGCCGCCGATGCGGCCGTTGATCTCGTTGAAGATCAAGATCGCCGTCGGGCGTGATGACGCCATCGACGCTCAACCGTCCGGCCATGCCGAGATCGCAGGAAATTCGCGCCAGTTCGGTGGCGCCGGACACGAACCGCGCGCCCTGGAAGGCCGGCAGCGACGGCGGAATGACAAAGCCGGTGAAGACCGGCTCCATGCGCTGCTCGCCCCAATTCAGCAACTCGACGGCGCGGCGCCGGGGATCGACGGCAAACTCGGCATAGAGACTCACCGACGAGGGATAGTAGACCTCGACGATCAGCGGCGCCCGCTCATGATAGGCGAGCCGCTTCCAGATCGCCGCGACTGCCTTGCGCATCGCCGGGCCGTCTTCGGCATAGATCGCCTCCAGCGCGCCCTCGCCGCAGATATCGCGCTTGCGGCTCAGCACCAGATTGCCTTCGGCGCCGGAGTGGCGGTCCTGCTTGATGATCACGGCGTTGGTGACGCCGATGAGGCGCAACACCGCCCGGTCGAGTTCGTCGCGGCTGGCGACGATCTCGCCGGCTGCCAGCGGGATGCCGCGACCGGCGGCGAGGCCGCGAAACGCCCGCTTGTCGTTCAGCATCTCGCAGCCGCCTTCATGGGCGAAGGGCGTGATAAGCGCGGAGTCCGGCAGGCCAAGCTCCTGCGACAGCGCAATGACGGCGCGGTCGCAAAGATAGGGCGCCATGATCCAGTCCCTGCGATTGCCCATCAGGCCGCGGACCTTGTTGACGAAACGCGGTTCCAGCAGGTTTTGCGCGCCCAACGGCAGCGGCCCGTGATTGCCGGGATCGGGCGAAAGGATGCGGATTTCGTCGGGATCGCAATGCTTCCAGCCGGCGAGATAGCGCTTCATCGCCACCGAAGGCGGGCTGGGCAGCAGCACGATATCGCCCGGCTCGGCGAACCAGAGCATGCGCTGGGCAATGAGTGCGCTGCCGGCGCAGAACTCCGGCGTCAGGCCGGACGGGTCCGCCATCATGTTCTCATTGTCCACATTGGCGACAACGATTTGCGGCGGCCGCAAATGTCCGTATGCAGCGCGCGGCAGGCCCAGGGCATCGATAGCGTGTTGCATGCTGATTCACTCGCTGCGTTGCAGGCAGAAGCCGGAAGGCAACAGCGATTCTTGGGATTCCGCCTAAGTATAAAAGGTATGGGGCGTCAGAATTTGCGAATCGGAATACAAAAGAAAGTTTTGCGGAACTTGCCGCGAATCAGGGTCAACTCTTTCGCCAGATGTCCTCATAGTGAGTGTAGGTGAGGATATCAGTCACGGTGCGCTCGTCCGGAGACAGTGGCATGAAAAAAGTCTCATCGATTACATAGTTGCCGGAACGGCCGATGAATCGCTCGAACTCGTAGAGGCAGGCGCCCTGGGTCGTCACGTAATTGTAGTTGCCGAGCACCGCCTCCATGCCGCCGCCGCCATGCCAGTAATCGGCAACGCTCTTACCCGTCGGGTCGGAGCCGCGGGCTTCGATCTCGCGGGTACCGACACTGCGATATACGTAATCAAGCGGGTCGCGCCGCACTTCGACAAAGACGATGCCGGGCAGGTGACCGGCGAAATCCGCGGGATTGATATCGGTGCCGCGACGGCATCCGCCGCCCTTCGCGGCGGCGGTCCCAGTAGGCGTAGATATCGCGCACCGGTCCGCTGCAAACGGAGAGAAACTCCAGGGTCGTAATGACCTTCTGTATCGAACCCTGCGGTCGACCGCTTCCCATTATCGGCCTCTGACGCACGGAGGAATTCAGGGCCGCGCGCAGTCTCAATGGTTTCAAGGCTTCCACAGTTTCACTGCGTAACGCAATTAAAAACGAAGTTAGACAGGCTTTGTTCCTAATAATAGCAGGGCCGTTTTCCTGTTCCACGAGCACGCCCGGCGAATTGTCGGATATTGCTGTTGGTCCCGGCATAGTCCTACGTTCCGATCTGGTACCTGCTCCGGCCGCCAATAGCGGCGGCGGGCGCAGAAGAGATGCTTGTTGCGCGCGGAATAAATCTATGGAAACAGCTGCGGCGCTGTCCGGTCACAACACCCATGCGGCCCTGTTTGCCGAATTGCAGGCGCTCCTCGGCGATCGCTTCACGACGGCCCTCGCTGTGCGCGAGCAGCATGGCCATGATAAATCCTATCACGCCACCCATGCGCCCGATGCCGTCGTCTTTGCCCTGACGACCGAGGAAGTAAGTCAGATCGTCAAGCGCCTGTGCGCGGTACCGCACGCCGGTCATAGCCTTCGGCACGGGAACATCGCTGGAGGGCCATGTGGCCGCCCTGCATGGCGGCATCTGCCTGGATCTCAGCCGGATGAATAATGTCCTGCGGGTCAGCGCCGAGGATCTGGATGTCACTGTCCAGGCCGGCGTCACGCGCAAGCAGCTTAACGAGCATCTCAAGGAAATGGGGCTGTTCTTTCCGATCGATCCCGGCGCGGACGCCTCGTTGGGCGGCATGGCGGCCACCCGCGCCTCCGGCACCAACGCGGTCCGCTATGGCACCATGCGGGAGAATGTGCTGGGCCTGACGGTGGTGACCGCCGACGGCCGGATCATCAAGACCGGCGGCCGGGCGCGGAAGTCGGCGGCCGGCTACGACCTGACGCGGATCTTCGTCGGTTCGGAGGGCACGCTGGGCGTGATCACGGAGGTGACGCTGCGGCTCTATGGCGTGCCCGAGGCGATCTCCGCCGCGGTGGGCTCGTTCCCGACCATCGAGGACGCCGTCAACACGGTGATCCAGACGATCCAGACCGGCATCCCCGTCGCCCGCATCGAGCTGCTGGACGAAGTGCAGATGGACGCCGTGAACCGCTACGCCAAGTTCGACTACCCGGTGCAGCCGACCCTGTTCTTCGAGTTCCACGGCACCGAGGCCGGCGTGGCCGAGCAGGCGGCGATGGTCAAGGAGATCGCCGGCGGCTATGGCGTCGGCGATTTCCGCTGGGCGTCAAAGGCGGAGGAGCGCAACCGCCTCTGGCAGGCCCGGCACAATGCCTACTACGCCTGCAAGGCGATGCGCCCGGGAAGCAAAGGCTGGGCCACGGATGTCTGCGTTCCCATCTCCCGGTTGGCGGAGTGTATTTCCGAGACCAAGGCCGATCTGCGGACATCGACGCTGCTGGCGCCGATCGTCGGCCATGTCGGCGACGGGAACTTCCATGTGACATTCCTGGTCGACCCGGACCAGCCCGCGGAATTGGCGGAAGCGAAGCAGCTGAACGAGCGCATGGTCATGCGGGCGCTGGCGCTGGGCGGCACCTGCACCGGGGAACATGGCATCGGCTATGGCAAGCTCGACTTCCTCACCGCCGAGCATGGCGATGCCGTCGCGGTCATGCGGCAGGTGAAGCTGGCCCTGGACCCCCACAATATCATGAACCCCGGCAAGATTCTGCGTCTGTGAGCCGTGCATGAGCCAGAACCAATCCGGTCTGACGAAATTCTTCGATATCCGGGAGGAAGCGGTAACCCCGGCCACGCAGTTCATCAGCAAGAAGAACAAGCATCTCTATGACTGGTGGCGCAATGCCAATGGCGGCCTGATTCCGCCGCGCAAGATGTTCGACGTCACCGAGCACAAGATGATCGTGGCCAACATCTTCCTGACCGAAGTGCTGCCCGATGGCGATTTCGTGTTCCGGCTGTTCGGCGAGGGCGTGATCCAGATCGTCGGCAGCAACCGCAAGGGCGAACTGGTCCAGAAGGGTGCCTTGGGCGACTATGGCCATGCCCTCTACGAATACTACCATATCGTGGTCGCCGGCCGCGTCTGCCGGATGTGCGAGGGGTCCCTGGCTTTCGCCGGCCGCGAACTGCGGAAATTCGAATCGATCGACTGCCCCCTCACTGATGATGACGGCAAGGTCACATTCATCGTCGGGGTCATGGACTTCATTGTTTGAGCCGCCGCAATGCGATTCCCAGTCCATTCGGCAACGTTGCCTGTCCCCATGGTTAAGAAACCGCAAAAGTCCGGTTCAGACGCGGTTCAGGTCAACTGCTCGAAGATGACCGCCGTTTGGTTTGCGGCGCGAATGCGCCGTCACAGTTTTGCCACGGCGATCAGCGAAAGCTGCCACACCACCTTATCGGGGATCGAAATGTTGCTGGAGGTAGATCGGGCCGCGCCAATGAGCTTGGGCCGCGGTTGCAAGACGCCCGTCAATCCAGGAGTTTATCGTCCAGGTTGCGGATTTCCCGGTCCTTTTCGGCGCGGACCCGGCCCCGGTCGGTCTTGTCGCGGCCGAATTTCACGCGATTCTCGGCAGCGCGCTTGGCTGTCGCCAGCTTCTCGCGCTGCTTGCGGTATTTGTTGAGGTTGACCAACTCTCCCATAGGATCACCGCTGATCGCTGCACCGTCTCGGTACGCGGCGTACCGGTCGTCGGATTACGTGCCAGACGATCGGATGCTACAATAGACCGAATTTTCCGCGGCGCAAAGAGAATGCTGCATTCGGCACGCGGACGTGAACAGGAGTTGCTCTGCGCATGAAGAAGTTTCTCATCGGACTCGGCGTCCTGCTGGTGCTGCTCGTCGTCGCCGTCCTTGTCGGTCCGAGTTTCTACGACTGGAATCAGCATAAGCAGCTGATCACCGACGAGGCGCGTAAAGCCACCGGCCGGGATCTGGTGATCGATGGCGATATCTCCGCCGCCATCCTGCCGATGCCGACGATTTCCGTCGCCGGCATCCGCTTCGCCAATGCCGAGGGCGGCAGCGCGCCGGATATGGTCACGCTCGAGGCACTGAAAGTCCGCGTCGCCCTGTTCCCGCTGATCCAGGGCAATGTGCAGATCGAAGAGATCACGCTGGTGAAGCCGGTGATCCTCCTGGAGAAGCTGCCGGACGGGAAGGGCAATTGGGAAATCACCCCGCCGGCCGCCGAGCCCGCCACGACCACGCCTGAACAAGGCGGTGGCGGTATGCCCGCGGTCAGCTCTGGACAATGTCAATATCACCGACGGCACCTGATCTACCGGGATGCCGTGGCAAAGAGCGAGCAGAAGATCGAAGCGCTGAACGCCAACCTGGCGGCCGCGTCATTGCAGGGGCCGTTCGGCGCCAAGGGCAGCCTGATCTATCAGGGGCTTGCCGGCAACGTTCGATGTTTCCACGGGCAGGATCGATCCGGCGCAGCCGGCGCCGGTCGCCATCGCCCTCGGCCTCGGCGGCGCAGGCAGCCAGGGCGACGCCCAGATCAAGTTCACGGGCACGCTGGCCCAGGCTGCCGATGGCGTCAGCGCCGTGGGCAAGCTGGAGGGCGGCAGCGCCAATCTCGCGGCGGCCCTGGAGGCGGTGGCGCCGGGCAGCGGCAGCGGCGCGCCGATCGCCTTGGACAAGCCGTTCAAGATTGCGGGCGACGTCAATTACGCACCGACGGGCGGCAAGGTCGAGAAGTTCACTCTGTCGCTTGGCGATCTCACGGCGGCGGGCGACGTCAGCTTTACCCCGGGAACGCCGTCCCAGGCGGCGGTCAAGCTGGCCATCAATCGCATCGACCTGGATGCGCTGCTGGCCCAGGCGGCCGCAAAACCGGCGGCGCCGGCCGCGGAAACCGCGCCGCAGGATGCGGGTGCGTTTGCTCTGCCGACGGGGATCAATGCGGCGATCGATATCGCCATCGACGCGATCAGCTATCGCGGCGGCCTGATCGACAACACGAAGTTCGTCGGCGAGTTGGCCAATGGCGAGTTCGCGATCAAGCAATTCTCCGCCCAACTGCCCGGCGGCGCCGCGGTTTCGGCCGCCGGCGCGCTGACGGCGGTGGACGGCAAGCCGCAGATCGGCGGCGCACTGGAGGCCAAGGCGGACAATCTGCGGGCGCTGCTGGATTGGCTGCAGGTGGCGCCGGCCGGCGTACCGGCGGAACGGCTGCGCAGCCTGGCGCTGACCAGCCGCTTCACCGCCGCCGCCGACTTGCTGGAGCTGGCGGACCTGGATCTCAAGCTGGACAATTCCCACGTCACCGGCGGCCTGCGCATCGCCCTGCCGAGGGGCGGCCAGCAGAAGATGGCGTTCGGCGTCGGCCTCGCGATCGATCAGCTCAATGTGGACGACTATATGCCGCCGGCAGCGGCGCCGGCCGAAGCCGCGCCGAAGCCCGCGGGCGGCGGTGGTCTGCCGCTGGACAGTCTGAAGCCGCTGGCGGACCTGGACGCCAATGTCGAAATGCGCGTCGGCAAGCTGACGGTCAACCAGCAGACGCTGCAGGGCGTGCATCTGGACGGCACCGTCACCGGTGGCACGCTCACGCTGCGCGA
Organism: uncultured Alphaproteobacteria bacterium; assembly: GCA_963816235.1. GTDB lineage: Bacteria > Pseudomonadota > Alphaproteobacteria > Dongiales > Dongiaceae > DATKFM01. Next base: position 126,350 of record CAWFKD010000006.1, read on the forward strand.
TCTCTCGGTGAAGGAATTCGCCGGCGGCAAGGTTGCGCTCAACGGCACGGTGACCGATCTCGCCGGCAATCCGCGGTTCGACACCAAGTTCGATCTCACCGCCAAGGATGCCAACAAGGCGTTCCAGGCGGCGGGCATGGGCGACCGGGTCAAAGGCAAGCTCGGCGCATTGAAACTCGCCGGCGCGCTCGCCGGCGGCGCGCAGGATGTGAATTTCGATATCGATTTCGGCCTGAGCGGCATCGGCGCTTCCGGCCAGGCAAAGGGCAAGGCCTCCGGCATCGGCCAGGGCGTGGTGCCGCGCATCGATAGTACTTTCAATGTCCAGGCCAAGGATGCCGGGCCGCTACTGGCGCTGGCGGGCATCAAGGGCGATGTCAGCAAGCTTGGCGCGCTGTCGCTGAAGGGCAACGCGGCCAGCGGCGCGGATGATCTCACCTACGACGTGGCGATCTCGATCGCCGGTGCCGGCGCCAAAGGTACTTTCAAGGGCCGCGTGCTCGCCCTGTCATCCGCGGCGCCGAAAGTCGATACCAAGCTGGACTTCTCCGCCGACAAACCGGCGCCACTGCTGGCGCTGGCGGGCATGGCCGGGCCGGAGGCGAACAAGCTGGGCAAGATCGCCGCCACCGGATCCATGGCCGGCAATGCCAACGACATGAAGCTGGATCTGGCGCTGCAGGGTTTCGGCGGTGCGGCCACCGTGGCCGGCACGGTGCAGACGGCGGCCGCACCGGCGCCGACCAGGTTTGATCTGGCGGTAACCGCCAACCATCCGGAATTCCGCCAGCTCCTGTCGGCGCTGGTTCCCGGCTATCAGCCGGCGGCGGCCAAGCTCGGGCCGCTGCAATTCTCCGCCAAGGCCCAGGGCAGCACGGACAAGGCGAACATCTCCGGTCTTTCGCTGCGCGCCGGCCAGACATCGCTGACCGGTCAGGCCAGCATGGACAAGAGCAGCGGCAAGCCGTTCTACAGCGCTGCTCTCACAGGCGGCACTGTCGATGTGTCGCCCTTCATGCCGCCACCTGCCAAAGGTGGCAGCGGTGGCGGCGAGCGCTGGTCGCGGGAGAAACTGGATCTTTCGGCGCTGCAGTCGATGGATGCCGATGTGGATTTCAGCGCCGACCATTTCGTCGCCAACACCACCGTCATCGACAATCTGAAGGCGCTGCTTACGCTGCGTGATGGGACACTCACCATCAAGCAGCTCAACGGCAACACCTATGGCGGCGTCATCGACCTGACGGGGACTCTCGCGAGCCGCGGCGTGCCGACCTTCAACGGCCATGTGACCGGCAACAATGTGGCCGTCAGCCAGCTCATGGGCGGCGGCTTTCTGGCCAATCGCATCACCGGCCCGGTGTCGTTCGATAGTGACCTGACCTCCAGCGGCTACAGCATGGCTGACTTGGTCGGCGGGCTGCAGGGCAACGGCAAGGTCGACGGCTCCATCACCGTGCTTTCCCAGGTGGAGCAGCAGGTGGGCTCCGCGCTTCTGGGAATCCTTGGCCAGCAGGTCAAACAGCTCCAGGGCTTCACGGAGAGCGTCAACGCGGTCTATTCGGCCTTCACCGGCTCGCCGAACGCGCTGAATGGCACGTTCGATATCAATCAAGGTGTGCTGAATACCCAGGATCTCAGCCTGACGAACAACCGGGCCAGGTTGCTGGCCACAGGCGATGCGAATATCGCCGCCTGGACCATGGACATGATCGCCAACATCTTTTCCCAGGAGTATCCGGACCAGCCTTATCTCAGCATCGATCTCGACGGGCCGATGGACGGTCCGAATACGAAGTTCAGTGGCAATGCCTTCGCGCGCGGCAGCGATCAGTCCCAGGGCGTGTTCGGCAATCAATCGCCGACCGACATCTTCAATGGCATCATCCCCGGCTTGCCGGGCTCTGAGGGCAGCGGCGAGGGCGGCGGCGTCGGTATTCCGGGCCTCGGTGGCGTCATCCCGGGTATCGGCGGCGGCGATGCAGGCGCCCAGGGTGGCGGCGAAACGCCTGGCATCGGCGGGATTGGCACAGAGAGCCTGCCCGATGTACCGGGAGCCGATCAGCAGAATGAAGCATTGCCGGAAGGCGCTGCACCGGATGTCGCGGCACCCGGTGAGGAAGCGCCCGGTGAGGCCCCGGCGGCGGAACAGCCGGGCGAGGCGGTAGCGCCGGAGACCGAGCCGGCGCCGGCGGAACAGCCCTCGGCCGAGCCGGAGGCAGCCACGCCTGAAGGCGAGCAACCGTCGGCTGAACCCGAAGGCGAGGAAAACGCGCCTGTCCCGCCGGAAAAGCCGGAGACGCCGAGCGACTTCGGCCAGCAGCCCGCTGCTGAACCGGAGGTCGCCCCCGAACCGGCGCCGGAACCGGTGCCCGAGGCACAGCCAGAGCCCGAAGCCCAACCGGAACCGGCCCCGCAACCCGAACCGGAGGCCCAGCCGGAGGTCGCGCCCGAGCCGGTGCCGGAACCGGAACCGCAGGTTGCTCCTCAGCCTGCACCCGAGCCGGAGCCGGAGGTTGCGCCGCAGCCGGAGGCTGCACCTGAGCCTGCTCCAGAACCGGCGCCCGAGGTGGCGCCTGAGCCGGTTCCCGACAGCGCTCCGGTGCTGGTCCCACAGCCAGAGGAATCGCAGACCGAGCAGCCGAAGAAGCGCAAGGCGACCGACGCGCAGACGCAGGAGCAGCCGGCCGAACAGGCAGTTCCGGAAGCGCAGCCGGAAGGCGAGCAGAGCACGGACCCCGGCACGATCGTGCCGCTGATCGAGCCCGAACCGCAGTAGGGCTAGACGATCTCCACGGTGACCGCGCCCAGGCCGTCGAACGACGCTTCGACTTCTGCCGGGGCGGTCGAGGCGAAGGGCCGCGACGATGCTGCCGAGGGTGATGAGGTCGCCGGTGCGCAGCGGCGTTTTCCGCGCGGCGCAGTGATCCGCCAGCCAGGCCAGCGAATTCAGGGGATGGCCGAGGATATCCCGGGCATTGCCGGCACTGGCGACCGCGCCATCGACCGTGAATCGTCCGGAGATATCGGCATCATCAGCCAGGATCGACGGCGATTGCTCGGCACCGAGCACACAGCCGCAGGAGAAGAAATCATCGGCCACCAGACAGGGCACGCCGGCGTTCCTGATATCCTGGAAGCGCCACTCGACGATCTCCACCGAGGTCATGACGGCTGCGATGGATGGCAACACGCTCGCCCGGTCATGACCACCGGTGCGGCCGGGCATGTCCCTGGATAGGCGCACGGCAATCTCACATTCCAGCCCGAGTTTTGAGTAGTCGCTGCGGCTAAGGGCGGCGTGTGCCCGATGCACGCTGCCGGCATAGAGCGTCCCGGCGCAGGGGAATGGGATGCCGAGCGCCGCCTGCATCGGCGGCGACGTGGAGCCGATCTTCCAGCCCACTGGGGTGCCGCGGCCGCGGGCGGCGATCAGGGGCCGCGCGGCCTCCTGCACCGCGTAACCATCGTCAAGCGACTGCGGCCGGAAGGCCTCGGGAATGGCATCGACCGGCGGTCGCCGTCCGTTGCGGCGCTGGCGCAAGTCGGCGAGGAAGTCGGCACAGGTGCCGATGGAATTGGGAGTGTAAGCGGCATGTGTCTTCGTGCCCTTTGTGACTTTGTGGTGAAACTATTTTCTGTCTGCCGAAAGATGGTTGAGCACAAAGACCCGGATCGCGCTTGAGAGGTTTGCTGGCGTGGACTGTGCGCTTCGCGCCGTATCGATCTCTGCCACCAGCTTGTTAAGCGACAGGCCGCGCGCATCGGCGATTGCTTTCAATTGATCCCAGAATGCCGCCTCCAGCGACAGGCTGGTGCGGTGGCCCTCAATGCGGACCGAACGCTTGCGGATCGTATGGGGATCGTCCATCGGCCGGACGGCGGCGTTCGCGCTACTTGCGCGGTCCGATCATCTGCTCCGGCCGCACGAATTTGTCGAAATCCTCAGCCGTGAGGAAGCCCAGCGCCACAGCGGCCTCCTTCAAGCTGGTGCCCTCGGCATGGGCCTTCTTTGCCACCTTCGCCGCCTTGTCATAGCCGATATGGGGATTGAGCGCGGTCACCAGCATCAGCGACTGATCCAGGAGCTGCTTGATCCGCGCACGGTTCGGCACGATACCGGCGACGCAATTGTCGGTGAAGCTGATGCAGGCGTCAGCGATCAGGCGGCCCGACTGCAGCAGATTGTAGATCATGACCGGCTTGAACACGTTGAGCTCGAAATGGCCCTGGCTGCCGGCGACGGTCACGGCGACGTGATTGCCCATCACCTGGGTCGCGACCATGGTCATGGCTTCCGCCTGGGTCGGATTGACCTTGCCCGGCATGATCGAGGAGCCGGGCTCGTTCTCCGGCAACAGGATCTCGCCGAGGCCGGAGCGCGGGCCGGAACCCATGAGACGCAAATCGTTGGCGATCTTCAGCAGCGACGCCGCCAGCACGTTGTAGGCGCCGGAGAGTTCAATGATGGCATCATGGGACGCCAGCGCCTCGAATTTATTGACGGCGGTGACGAAAGGCAGCTTGGTCAGCCGCGCCACCTGGGCGGCGAACTCCTCGGCGAAGCCGCTCTTGGCGTTCAATCCCGTGCCGACGGCGGTGCCGCCCTGGGCCAGCGGATAGATCCGCGGCAGGCAGGCTTCGACACGCTGAATGCCAAGCTCGATCTGCGCCGCATAGCCGGAGAATTCCTGCCCGAGCGTGACCGGCGTCGCATCCTGCAGGTGCGTGCGGCCGATCTTGATGATGTCCGCAAATTCCTTCTGCTTCGCGGCGAGCGCGTTCTGCAGATGCTTCAGCGCCGGAATCACGGAGCGCACGGCCTGCTCGCCGGCCGCGATATGCATCGCCGACGGGAAGCTGTCGTTCGAGGATTGCCCCATGTTGACATGGTCGTTGGGATGCACCGGCGATTTGCCGCCGCGCTTGCCGGCCAGCATCTCGTTGGCACGGCCGGCGATCACCTCATTAGCGTTCATGTTCGACTGCGTGCCCGAGCCGGTCTGCCAGACCACCAGGGGAAATTCATCATCAAGCTTGCCGGCGACGGCTTCGGCCGCGGCAGCGGCGATGGCATCGCCCAGCTTCTTGTCCAGCCCGCCGAGCTTCATGTTGGTTTCCGCCGCCGCCTGCTTCACCAGGGCGAGGGCGCGCACCAGGGGAATGGGCATCCGCTCGCCGCCGATCTTGAAATTCTGCAGCGACCGCTGGGTCTGAGCGCCCCAATAGCGGTCGGCGGGAACGGCAATGTCCCCCATGGAATCGCTTTCAATGCGGGTCTGCGGCGTGGCGTTCATCGTGATCTCCGGCGGCAATTGGCGCGCCTCTTTTACCCGCAATCGCCTGATGGGCAAAGGCCGGCAAACGGTCGTGCGGAGCCGCTAGACCGGCCGGCGCGACAGGCAGTAATGGCCAGTATGGAGCCAGCAGGTCTCGTCGCGCGCGTGCTCGTCCCGGCGCAGCGAGCGGACGGTCTCATGATCGGTCCTGATGAAGGCGTCACTGAGCGCCGCCTCCGTCTGGGGATCGCGGCTGCTGATGCAATGAATGAAGCCGCAACGGCCGAGGAGCTGCGCCTCGAACACCGCGCCGCGCCGCGTGATCTTGAGGGAGCGGCCCCAATTGTCCCGCGCCGTGAGCATCAACAGAAGCCGGCCGCCGTTGGCCAGCCGGTCGAGCCATAGCGGCGCCGGTTCGGTGACACCGGCATTGACGTAGATCGCGTCGACGATACCTGCATCATGGGCCGTGCCGTCGCCGCAGACGGCCCGGACAGTGGAATAGGACGCTAGGTTCTGCTGCAGCCGTTCGGCCAGTTCCGGCTCGAACTCGACGGCCGTGACGTGTCCCTGGAGACCGGCAAGCTCGGCCAGGATCGCCGTGTAGTAGCCGGTGCCCGTGCCGATATGCAGCACCCGGTCGCCGGCCTGCACCGCCAGTGCCGCCAGCAGCCGCATATGCAGGGACGGCTCGCCATTGTTGATGCCTTTGATCGGATCAATGGCAACGACCACATCCTGATAGAGCCGGATCGGATCGCGGTCGGGCGTCGGTTCGTAACCGTTCTCTCCCAGCAACAGCCAGGGTCCGGCGGCGAGGAATTTCTCCCGCGGCACCGTGGCGAAGGCTTCGACGATGCGGCGGTCGGCGATTTCCGTGAGGCGGGCCAGTTGTTCGGCATAGGCACGCCGCGCCTGAGGAACGCTCTTCATCGTTTTTTCTTTGCCGGTTTCTTCGGCCGGGTCCTGCGGGCAGGGGCCTTCTTCACGGCTTTCGGCCGCGCGGATTTCTTTGGCTTGGCCTTGGCGCGGCGGGAGACAGCCAGGGATTTGGCCGCCCAATCGCGCAGCAATTCTGGTTCTTCCAGCACATCGGCCGGGCATTCCCAATAGGTGTTGATGGTGGCGGTCTGGTTGCTCCGCAGGTAGCGGAACGGCTCCACGCCTGCCGCTTCGAAATCGGGGCGGTTGGTGTCGTCGGCCTTCAAGTAGAATGTGTCGAAGGCAATGAGGCCGATGATGAACCCGTCGAGATAGACGCCGAAGCCGCCGAACATCGGGCGGCCCTGCGCCGCGCCCAACGGCGACAGATGATCGATCAGATGGTCGAGAAGCGGGTCGCTTTTGGCCATGGCGGGACCATAGCCCGGGCGAAAAGAAAGGGCGAGCCGCGCACGGCTCGCCCCTGGTTACGCGCAATCGATGGACCAATCAGATCCGGTGATCGCCCCAGCGATCCTTTCCCGGAATCGGATCGAGGCCGATATCGCGGCGCAAGTGATTGCTGAGGAACTCCACCGGGGGCCCTTGCGTCCATCGCCTGGGTTTCAGCATGGCCAGGACCGAAGGTGCCGGCTGTTTGCCGGGCGTCGCTTCCGGGCGAGTCTTGCTGATGACCTGGTGGGACGAAATGAGCAGTCCGAGGAACGAAGCGGCGGTCTTCATGACAAAGTCTCCTTAGGGTTGAATGTTGAAATCAGCATCGCTGGCTCGAGTTCTCCGCCGGACCGCCGGGCAAACCTCCGGCCTTCGCCAGCTCGTGGGTTCGAGCGGCGTGGAGGAAGCCGACGGTGACGGAACGGCTGTCAGGGAGACTGAAGAGGCGTCTTCACATCGCGACTCCGTCCTTGCGGAACGGAATCACGCTCGCGGAATCGACTAACGGAAGCCGTCAGAAGCGGATTGGGATGATCTTTCGGGAGATCCTAGCAATCCAAGCGAGATGGAGACGCCTTTTCAGGCGCTCACCGACATCGGCCGTTAGGCTGCGCTGCAGCCTCGAAGATAAATACGGGTCATTGATGCTCTCCCCTCGCTGAGAAAGGATGCCGGAACTTAATGATTCCAGCCGTTTTCGTCAATCGCGAATGAGGGCGATCCGAAAATTCTCACGGAGGTGTGGCCAAGTTGCAACAGTCGCGTGACGCTGTGACATACGTCACAGACTGGCGGGCAGCCTTACTTCTTCCGGAAGGCGTCGAGCGTGATGACCTTCTCGTCCTTGCCATGCTCCGGATTTTTTTCCGAGTTTTCGGCTTTCTCCGGCAGCTTGGCGGGCACGGATGCCTTCGGCGGCTTGGACTCTTCCTCGCCCTCGCGGCGGGTCTGGAACTCGAGGCCGAAATTCACGGCGGGATCATGGAACGCCGTCACAGCGGCGAACGGCACGAAGAGCCGCTCCTGCTGATTGTTGAAGCTGAGCGTGACGGCGAAACTGCTCTCTTCGATTTCCAGAGCCCAGAACTGATACTGCAGGACGATGGTCATCGCTTCCGGATATTGCTGATGCAGCCAGTCGGCGATCTGCACATCCGGATGGTCGGTGCGGAAGGTGATGTAGAAATGATGGTTGCCCGGCAGCCCGCGCTTGCCCACATCGATCAACGCCGTGCGCACGACGCCGCGCAGCGCTTCGTCGATCATGCGGTCATAACGTAGACGTTCTTGCGCCATTGTTCCCCGTTGAGCTTACGATGAGCGGCGGCTGCCTGAGTTTTCCGCCAAGCGGGGCGCGCCTGTCAACAAGGTCCGACCGACAATTCGGTCACTGCGTGGGCCGTCAACCCGATCTCCTTGGATCAAGTGTGGCAATCAAGTGGGGGGCTTCTGTTGCCCGGTGCCCCCCGGACCGCGCTTTCCTAAACTAGTTAGGCAGCGAGAGCCATACGGTTATCGTTGGCACTTTCAGAATAGCCCGATAACGGTGGTACCATGCCGGACGAAAACCAAGCCTTTATTGCGCGCGTCGATCCTGCTTCGCCCCCAGAGTGGCCGCGGCCCGCATTCGTGCGAATCGCGGCTGAAGAAACTGGTGGAGGCGCCGGGTACTGCCCCCGGGTCCGCTACGCCTATGTCGCAGGGCGTTTATCGTCATAGTCGGTTGCCCGACAATTGAAATATATAGTGTCTCGCGCCGCGAATCAAAGGTGCTGGCGGCCCCTATGGTGCAGCGCGAAAGTTCCCGTTAATCTGCAATTAGCTGCAAATGATTCGCGGTTCCCGAAAAATGGCGCTTACCAAAGACCAGCAGGCGGAAGTCGACGCCCTCAGCACGGCGGCCATACCCACAAGGCGCGCGACCGTGCCTGCGGTAGAAGAAATTCTCTACCAGGCGATCCCCGTGCTCGATCACGGCTTCGTGCGCGTGGTCGATTATATGGGCGATGATGCGGCGATCGTGCAGGCGGCGCGGGTTTCCTACGGCAAGGGCACGCGCAAGATCAGCGAGGACCGGGGTCTCATCCGCTATCTCCTGCGGCACCGCCATACGACGCCGTTCGAGATGTGCGAGATCAAGTTCCACGTGAAGCTGCCGATCTTCGTGGCGCGGCAGTGGATACGCCACCGCACCGCCAATGTGAACGAATACTCCGCCCGCTATTCGGTGCTGGACGAAGAGTTCTACGTGCCGGCGCCCGAGCATCTGGCGGCGCAGTCGCAGATCAACAAGCAAGGGCGCGACGATGCCTTGCCGGCTGCCGAGGCGGCCGAGATACTGGCGGCCATCAAGAATGAAGGCAGCCGGGCATACGGCACCTACACGAAGCTGCTGAACGAGACCGCCAAGGGCGAGGTGATCGACGAGAAGCGCAGCGGCATCGCCCGCGAGCTGGCGCGCATGGTGCTGCCGGCGAACATCTACAGCCAGTGGTACTGGAAGATCGACCTGCACAATCTCCTGCATTTCCTCAGCCTGCGCGCCGATCCCCACGCCCAGTACGAAATCCGCGTCTATGCGGAGGCGATGCTGGACGTGGTTAAGCGCTGGGTGCCGATCACTTACGAGGCCTTCACTCAGCATCGGCTGAAATCCGTGACCTTGTCCGCCGCCGCCTGGGATGTTGTGAAACGCATGCTGGCAGGCGAGGATATCGCGGAGGCGCAGAGCGGCCTCGGCAAGCGCGAATGGCGCGAGCTGATGGCGGTGCTGGGCCGGTCAACATAGGACGAGTTCCGGAGAAAGATCATGGATGACGGTGCAGATGTCTGTGCGGTGCCCAGCGAATCCGCGTTGCGGGATGTCATGGGCCATCCGGGCGACGGGGCGGTCCGCAAGCAGCTCGCACAGCTCGACAAGCATTGCCGGCGCTTCATCGAGCTGTCGCCGTTCCTTTGCATCGGCACGGCGGACAAGAACGGCAAGGCCGATGTGTCGCCGCGCGGCGATCCGGCCGGCTTCGTCCAGGTGCTTGATGATAAGACCATCATCATCCCCGATCGGCCGGGCAATAACCGACTGGATACCATGGGCAACATCATGGAGAACCCGAATGTGGGCATCCTGTTCATGATCCCGGGATTCGAGGATTCCCTGCGCGTGAACGGCCGCGCCACCATCGTGCGCGATCCCGAAGTGCTGCGGAAGGCCGCGGTGAACGGGAAGGAGCCGAAAGTGGCGATCCGCGTCACGGTCGACGAGGCCTTCCTGCACTGCGCCAAGGCGTTCAAGCGCTCCCGGCTCTGGGAGGCGGACGCAATAGTCGATCGCAGCGCCATGCCGAGCCTGGGGAAGATGATCCTCGAGCAGATCGCCCCGCCGTCCAAGCCGCCGACCGAAAAGGAAGTGGCCGACGGCGACGAGTGGATCGAGGAATCCTACAAGACCGAGATGTACTAAGCGTCCGGATACGCCAAAAAGAAAGGGCGGGCCCAAGGCCCGCCCTTATTGTTTTCAGGCGCTATCGGTCACGACCAGGACAGGTCGTGCTGCGATACCGGCAGACTGCGCATCCGCTTGCCGGTGGCGTTAAAGATCGCGTTGCAGAGCGCCGGGGCGAAGGGCGGCACGCCCGGCTCGCCGACGCCCGTCGCGTGCACCGAGAACGGTGCACCAGATGTGGACGTGCACCATCTCCGGGAAGTTGTCGCCGCGCAACATCGTAGTCGTTGAAGTTGCTCTGCTGGACGCGCGCCGTTCTCGTAGGTGATGGCGCTGTAGATCGCGGCCGTCATGCCATACACGCAGGCGCCTTCCATCTGCGAGCGCACCCGCTCCGGATTGGCCACGAAGCCGCAGTCGATCGCGACATGGACCTCCGGGACGCGAACCTTGCCGTCCTTGCGCCGACCTTGACGTGAACGACGGTCGCAATGTAGGACACGAAGCTCCGGTGCGCGGCGATGCCGAGCCCTCGCCCTGCGGCAGGCGTCTTGCCCCAGCCGGCCTTGTCGCCGCCGATCTCGACGACGTCGCGCAGCCGGCCCGTGTCGATCGGGAACTCGTCGCTCGGCTCGCCGTAGTTCCAGAAATCCTGCGGCATGCCCGGCGGTCTGCGAGTCGATGGTCCGCGGCGCGCCGATCATCTCGAGCAGGAAGCTCCTTCTGGTCCTGGCCGAGCTCGGCGGCCAGCTCCGCCGCGATCGACTGGATGGCGAAGGCGCGCGGAATGTTCGACACCGAGCGGAACCAGCCGATCCGCGCGTGCGCCAGCGCCTTGCACTGTCTCGGCGCGCACGTTCGGGATGTCGAACGGCACGTCCTCCAAGCCCATGCCGAACTCGATCGGGTGCTGGCAGCCCTCGTCCGGCGCGAAGGTCGACAGGAACGGACGGCGCGCGCTCCGATGCCGCCAGGCGATCACCTTGTCTGTCGGCATCGAGGCCGTGTCGATCTGCTCCACCGAGGTGGTGTGGTAGAAGCCGTGCTGGATGTCGTCCTCGCGGGTCCACTGCACGCGGCACCGGCGCGCCGACCTCTTTGGACAGATACGCCGCCTCGATGGCGAAGTCGCACTTCGACTTGCGGCCGAAGCCGCCGCCGAGCAGCGTCACGTGGACGGTCACGTTCTCCGGCTCCATGCCGAGCGAAGTCGGCGACATCGCTGCGCGGGCGCCGTAGGGGCTCTGCAGGCACGCCCAGACCTCGCACTTGCCGCCGGAGACGTTGGCGAGCGCCGCCGGCGGCTCCATCGGCGCGTGCACCATGTGCGGCTGGTAGTATTCGCGGGTGAACGTCTTTGCCGCGCCGGCGAAGCGCGGCATCGGCGTCGCCCTGGTTGCGCACCGGCGTGCCGGGCTGCGCCGGCGGAGGCGCGCAGCTCCTTGCTCGTACATCGCGTGTTGTAGGCGCGCGTGCGGGCCGTCGTCCCATTCGATCTTCAGCGCGTCGCCGGCCTTCGATCGCCGCCCAGGTGTTCGCTGGCGACGACCGCGACGCCGCCGAGCGGCTTGAACTTCGCCCGGCGGCGCGCCGGGGATAGCTCGACGATCCGCTCGACGCCCGGCACCTTGCAGGCGCCGTGGCATCGTCGACCGGACTTGACCGTGCCGCCGACCACCGGCGGACGCGCGACGACGGCGTACTTCATGCCCGGAACGCTGACGTCGGCGGCGTAGACCGCCTTGCCGGTCGGTGATGTCGTGCAGATCGTAGATCTGCACCTCGCCCTTGCCGATGTAGCGGAACTCCTTCTCGTCCTTGAAGGTCAGGACCTCGCGCGCCGGCACCGGCAGCGCCATCGCCGCCTCCGCCAGCTCGCCGTAGCCGAGACTTGCCGGTCGAGCGACTTGTGCACGACCGTGTGGCCGAGGCCTGCACTTCGCCGACTCGACACCCCACTGCTTGGCCGCCGCCTGCTCCAGCATCTGGCGCACCGACGGCGCCGATCTCGCGCGCACGGCTGGATGTGGTGGCGCAGGCTGCGCGAGCCGTCGGTGTCCTGGTTGCCGTACTTCGGCTCGTCGCCCGTCGCCTGGACGATCTTCACGCGCTCCCAGTCGGCCTCCATCTCGTCGGCGATGACCATCGGGCAGCGCAGGTGCGCGAGCCGGTGCCCATCTCCGAGCGGTGGGCGACGATGGTCACCGTGCCGTCCGGGTCGATCGAGACGAAGACATGCGGATCGGTCACGATGCCGTTCGGCATGTCCAGGCCGCCGGTCGGATAGGCCGGGAAGGCCAGCGCGCGTCGAGCGGCACGACCTGCATGGCGACGACGAAGCCGCCGCAGGCCCTTGAGGACGGAGCGGCGGCTGACATTCTCGATGACGCGCGGCCGGCAGCCGGAGCGGCCGCGGGCAGAACTGCTTCAGATGTGCAACATGGCATCACGCTCCCGTCGCCGCTTGGCGGACGGCGGCGACGATCCGCTGGTAGCAGCCGCAGCGGCAGATGTTGCCCTCCATGCCGTCGAGGATATCGGCGTCGCTCGGCGTCGGATTGGCGGCGAGCAGGGCGGCCGCCTGCATGATCTGGCCGGCCTGGCAGAAGCCGCATTGCGGCACGTTCAGCTCGCGCCAGGCGACTCTGGACCGGATGAGTTGCCGTCGGGGCTGAGACCCTCGATGGTCGTCACCGGCGCCGTCGACGTCGCCGACCGTGGTGATGCAGGAGCGCGACGGCCTCGCCATCGACATGCACCGTGCAGGCGCCGCACACGCCGGCACCGCAGCCGTATTTCGTGCCGGTGAGGCCGATGACGTCGCGGATGAACCAGAGCAGGGGCATCTCCGCGGGGACATCGACATCGTACGCATTGCCATTGACTGTGAGGGAAATTGCCATAGCAGGGACCTCCCGAGTTTGCGTGCGAACTTGAGTGAGGTAGGCAGAAGTTATCTTTAGATTTTGTGTTCTGTAACACAATCAAAAAAAGGCAATGACCAAACGGCCGCGTTGCGCTGCGGACGCAGTCGGAATTCCTGTCAGCGACTGCGGAAATTGATGGGTTAGCTGACCACGATCCGCGGCGCCTGGCGGCGCTTGTCGGCCAGGGAGGCCTGCGTCTTTTCCCACACTCTCGCGGCGATCGCCTTGAAGATGCGCGCATGTTCGCTGTCGGGCGCGGACACGACGATGGGCTGGCCGCCGTCGGAGGTCTCGCGGATGTCGATGTGCAGGGGAACCTCGCCGAGGAAGTCGGTGCCGAGTTTCGCGGCCTCGGCCTTGGCGCCGCCATGGGCGAAGATATGGCTGACATGGCCGCAGTTCGGGCAGGAGAAGTAGCTCATGTTCTCGATGATGCCGAACACCGGCACTTCCACCTTGCGGAACATGTTCAGGCCCTTTCGGGCGTCCAGAAGGGCGATGTCCTGCGGCGTGGACACGATCACGGCACCGGTCAGCGGCACGTCCTGCGCCAGGCTGAGCTGGATATCGCCGGTGCCGGGCGGCAGGTCGACGACCAGGATGTCCAGCTCGCCCCACTCGGTTTGCTGCAACATCTGCTTGAGGGCGCCGGTCGCCATCGGGCCGCGCCAGATCATGGGCGTGTCTTCGGCTACCAGGAACCCCGATCGACATGCATTTGATGCCGAAGTTCTGCAGCGGAATCATGATGCGGTTGTCCGGGCTCTGGTGGCCGGCCTTTCGAGCGCCCATCATGCGCGGCTGCGACGGCCCGTAGATGTCGGCATCGAGCAGCCCGACCTTCAGCCCCTGGGCGGCCAGCGCCAGCGCCAGGTTGACGGCGACGGTCGATTTGCCGACGCCGCCCTTGCCGCTGGCGACGGCGACGATGCTGCGCACGCCCGGGACGACCAGTTTGCGCCGGACGTTGCGGTGCGCCGCCGTGGGAATGGGCCTGGGGCGGCGGCGGCGCGGCCGCCTTCGCCCGATGGGCGGTCAGGACCGCACTGACGCTCAGAACGCCGGGAATGGCATCCACCGCCTGCTCGGCCGCCTTGCGCAGCGGCTCCAGCTTCGGCCCCCGCTGCGGATCGACCTCGATGGCGAAGGCGACATGGCCGTCGCGCACCGCCAGGCCGGTGACCATGCCCAGGCTGACGATGTCGCCGCCGCGATCCGGGTCGCTGATCCGGCGCAGAGCGGCCACAACGTCGGCTTCGGCCACGGGTGTGGACGGCTTATCGGCAGGCGCCATGCTTGAAAACTCCGGCCTGGGGCCAAGATTTAGCTGATTGCCGGCGGGTTGTGACCGGCGATGCCGTGACATATAAGGCCCACAACCAGCATTGGAAAGGCCGCGCTCCGCGGCCATAACAGCGAGGTCGATCAATAACATGCCCTGGCAAAGTCAAGGTGGAGCGGCGGCGGCCCATGGGGCGGCGGCAGCGGCGGCGGCGGTGGCGGCGGCCAGGGTCCCTGGGGTCGGGGACCCTCGTCGGGTGGCCAGGGTGGACCGCCCGATCTCGAGGAAATGCTGCGCCGCGGCCAGGACCGGATGAAACAATTCATCCCCGGCGGCCTCGGCAACGGCCGCATGGCCGCCGGAATCGCCGGCGGCCTGCTCATCCGCTGGCGACACGGTATCTATCAGGTTCACCCGAACGAAGTGGGCGTGCCCCTGATTTTCGGCCGCGTGCAGGCGATCACGACCGCCGGCCTGCATTGGAATTGGCCCTCGCCGATCGGCAACGTGCTGAAGCCCAACGGTCACGCAGGTCAATACCCTCGAGATCGGCATCGGCAACCAGATGGAAGAGAGCCTGATGCTCACCGGCGATCAGAACATCATCAAGGTCGCGTTCTCGGTGCAGTGGCAGATCAGCGATGCCGAGAAGTTCCTGTTCAACATCCGGGACCGGATCAGGACGATCCACAGCGTCGGCGGAATTGGCGATGCGCGAGATCATCGGCCAGACGCCGTTCGAAAAAGCCAGCACCAGCGGCCGCGGCCAAATCGGCCGGCAGCGCACCGAGCTCATCCAGCGGATGCTCGACAGTACGGCGCCGGCGTGCCGATTACCCAGGTGGCGCTGCAGCACGGTCGAACCGCCGCCGCAGGTCGACGACGCCTTCCGGGACGTCAGCCGCCGAAGCCAGGAGCGCAGACAGCCGCGAACCAGGCGCAGGCCTACTTCAACAGGTGGAACGCATGGCGAGGGCGAGGCCAGGCGCATCGTTCGGCGCGAAGCCTACAAGGAAGAGAAGGTCGCGCAGCGCTACCGGCGAGGCGCAGCGCTTCCTCGGCGGTTTATGAGCAGTACAGGAAGTCGCCTGATATCACGGAGCGCCGCCTCTATCTCGAGACGATGGAACGCGATCATGGGCGGCCTGGACAAGGTGCTGATCGACAACAGGCTCCGGCGGGTCCGTGCCATACCTGTCGCTGAACGAACTGATAAGTGCCGCAGTCCGCAACCAAACCCGCGCCGACGGCCAGCGCCGTCGCAGCCTGGAACCCAGCAACCTGTTGCGGGAGCAAACCCATGAACCGCTTCGGAGCCCTGGGTGTCCTGGTCACCGGCGCGGTCGCGTTGTTGTCTGTGTTCATCGACCTTCATCGTTACCCCAATGAGCAGGCGCTGGTCCTGAGGTTCGGCGAGTTTGTTCGCGAAGCAAGCGAGCCCGGCCTCTACTTCCGCATCCTCATCGTCGAGGATGTGGTGCATATCGACCGCCGTGTCCTGAAGATCGAAGGCGACAAGCAGCCGATGCTGACGGGCGATCAGACGCAGATCGTCGTCGACTATTTCGCCCGCTACCAGATCGTCAATCCGCTCCGCTTCTATCAGACGGTGCGCACCGAAGAGACGATGCAGCAGCGGCTGACCCAGCTCATCACGTCGCAATTGCGGCGCGTGCTGGCGTCTGCCGCTGCCGCATCCTGACCTCCGAGCGCTCCGACGTCATGCGCGAGATCCGCCGCGGTCTGCGCAACTTCGGGAGGACGGCAGGGCTTCGGCATCAAGATCATCGACGTCCGCATCAAGCGCGTCGATCTGCCGCCGGAGAACAGCGAGACGGTATTCAGCGCATGCAGAACTCAGCGGCAGCAGGAAGCGGCCCGGCTGCGGGGCGAAGGCGAGCGCGATGTCAGGCGATCCAGGCGGAAGCCGACAAGAAGGCTGTCGTCATCTGGCCAACGCGCGCAAGGAAGCGGCGATCCGCCGCGGCGAGGGCGAGGCCGAGGCTACACGCATTTACAATGAGGCGTTCGGCAAGGATCCGAAGTTCTTCGACTTCTACCGGTCCCTGCAGGCGCTCGAAACGGGACTGTCGCCGTCGACCACGACCTATGTCGGCCCGGCCACGGGCGATTTCTTCCGCTTCTTCGGGCAGCGAGGACAGGGCGCACCGGAAGAGAAAACCGGCGACGCCATCGTTACCGGCAGTAGGGGGTCGAGCGGCATCGATGAATTTTGCGTTCGGCGATTTCGCTACCGCAATCGGACTGGTCCTGGTCATCGAGGGCGCGCTGCTGGTCCTGGCGCCAAACCTGGCCAAGCGGATGGTGACCGAGATTTTGACCGCGCCGCCGCAGCTCCTTCGCCTGGGCGGAATTGTCTCGGCCGCCATTGGCGTTGCCATCGTCTGGGCGATCCGGGGCTAGCCTTGCACTCGGCCGCCGGTCACGCCACCGTGAATGCCGCAATATGGCCGCAACCAGTTTCTGGGAAACTAAGTTAATTTCGTTAACCATTTTTCATTCTTCTCGCGTATCCTTGCGACAGCACATCTGAGACGGCTCTTGAACTCAGCAACGACGCGTACGGTTTCCTCGTATCCAGTCAGGAGCCAATTCCCCGGCGTACCGGCCCGTCCGGCCGGCACCGGAAACCCACACGCCAGGAATGGAGTAATGCCGTGACTTCCACCCGTTTCATCCGCCGCAGGCCTATCCCAGCGCCCGGGCCGTGCCCGCGCCGCTCCCGGCCATGCGCGGCGTCTATTGGCTGATCTGCCTGCTGACCGCTCTGGCGTTCCTGCTCGCCAGCCAAGCCGCCTGGGCCCGGTCGGCGCCGGAAAGTTTTGCGGATCTCGCCGACAGCCTGCTGCCCGCCGTCGTCAACGTCTCCACCACCCAGACGGTGAAGGCCGACAGCATGAGCGGCAGCGAGGAACTCGACGACTTCTTCAACGAGTTCATGAATCGCCAGGGGCGCGAGAACAAGCCGCGCCGCATGACCTCGCTCGGTTCCGGTTTCATCATCGATCCGGCCGGCTATGTGGTCACCAACAACCACGTCATCGCCGACGCCGACGAAGTGACCGTTCTTCTGCATGACGACACGGAATTGAAGGCCACGATCATCGGCCGCGACGAGAAGACCGATCTCGCCCTGCTGAAAGTCGAAGCCGGCCAGCCTCTCCCGGCGGTGAACTGGGGCGATTCCGATCCGCTGCGGATCGGCGACTGGGTGATGGCGATCGGCAATCCGTTCGGCCTCGGCGGCACCGTGACCGCCGGCATCGTGTCGGCACGCGGCCGCCAGATCGGCGGCGCATATGACGATTACATCCAGACCGACGCCTCCATCAACAGAGGCAATTCCGGCGGTCCGCTCTTCGACATGAACGGACAGGTCATCGGCATCAACACGGCGATCTATTCGCAGTCCGGCGGCAGCGTCGGCATCGGCTTCGCGATCCCGTCGACCCTGGCCAAGAACGTGGTGGCGCAGATCCGCCAGTTCGGCAAACCCAAGCGCGGCTGGCTGGGCGTTCGCATCCAGAACGTGAATGACGAGCTCGCCGAAGGGCTGCATTTGCCGTCGACCAAGGGCGCCCTTGTCGCCAACGTCACCGAAGGCGGTCCGGCCGACAAAGCCGGCATCAAGCAGGGCGACGTGGTGCTGCGCTTCGACAGCAAGGAAGTCACCGCCAGCCGCTCTCTGCCGCGCATCGTCGCGGAAACCGCCATCAGCAAGAAGGTCCAGGTGGTCGTCTGGCGCCAGGGCAAGGAGATGACCTTCGACGTCACCGTCGGCGAATTGACGGACGATGTGGAAAAGGCGGCGCTGAGCCAGCCTGAAGAGCAAGGCGACACCGGCCCGACGGAAGGCAAGATTTCCACTCTCGGCCTCACTGTCGGTCAGATCACCGATGCGGCGCGGAGCGAGTTCAAGCTCGAGAGCAGCGTCAAGGGCGTGATCGTCACCGAGATCGACGAGAATGGTCCGGCGGCCGAGAAAGGCCTGCAGGTGGGCGACGTAATCGTCGAGATCGACCAGAAGGCCGTCGGTTCTCCCAACGACATCGAGCATCGGGTCAAGGAAGCCAAGAAGAATGGCTTCCGGGTCGTGACCCTGCTGATCTACCGCGGCGGCGATTTCCAGTGGTTCGCCGTCCGCGTCGACAAGGGCTAGGACAGCCAATGGCGCCGGCCGGTCCGGCGCACTAAAAGGAAAGGGCGGCGCCCCATCGGTGCCGCCCTTTTTTCATGACGACGCAGCGCATCATCGTCATCGGCGGCCCGACCGCGAGCGGCAAATCCGCAATCGCCATGGAGTTGGCGCGGGCGCTGAACGGCGCTGTGATAAATGCCGACAGCATGCAGGTCTATGCCGAGTTGCCGATTTTGACCGCGCAGCCCGATGCCGCCGCACGGGCGGCTGTGCCGCACCGCCTCTATGGCGTGCTGCCGGCGGCGGAGATCTGTTCGGCCGCGCGCTGGGCCGACATGGCCTGGGCGGCGGTCGACGAGGTTGTGCGGGAGGGCATGCAGCCGATCGTCGCCGGCGGCACCGGGCTTTACATCCAGGCGATGATGCGGGGATTGGCGCCGGTACCGGAAATTCCGCCCGAAATCCGGGCAGAGGCGCGAAAGCTGCTGAGGCAACTGGGGCCGGCGGCGTTTCATGCCCGCTTGACCGGGCGCGATCCCGCCGGGGCGGCCCGCCTCCGAGCCACCGATCCGCAGCGGCTGGCACGGGCCTGGGAGGTGCTGGAGGCCACCGGCCGCTCGCTGGTCGATTGGCAGGCGGAAGGCGCAACGGCACGGCAAGACGTGGAATTCCTGCCGTTCGTCCTCGATCCCGAACCGCGAAGCGCTCTACGAGGCGATTAACAGCCGATTTGCGCAGATGGTCCAAGGCGGCGCCCTGGAGGAAGTCACAGCATTGTCCCGCATGGACCTTCCCGCTCAGGCACCGGCCCTCAAGGCCCTGGGCGTTCAGGAGCTACTGAGCCATCTGACCGGCGATATCGACCTTGCGGCCGCCATCGCCGCCGGCCAGCAATCCAGCCGCCGCTACGCCAAGCGTCAGATGACCTGGTTCCGCAACCAGCTTTCAGAGCGCTAATTTTCTTTCTATTCACCATGATTTCAAGACATCATTGGAAAGAATATTGCCCGAAATCTTTTCGGTTATTCGCAAGAACTGTTGACCGGGTAAGGGCGAGTCGCTAGCTTGTGCCGCCCTCGCGCGGCGTTGTGCAGTGCAATAAACAAGCCGGGCGATAGCTTTAGCTTTACCGCCGTGCCTGAAACGGCAAGATCAGGCGGGAAGGGCGTGAAGCGGCAGTCGGTGCGTATGCCGGTGCGGCTGGTGATCAAGCGGAAAGGCGTTGGGTTATGGCGAACGAAGAGATGAATGGCGCGCAGATGGTGATCCGGGCTCTGGTGGATCAGGGCGTGGACGTCATCTTCGGCTATCCGGGCGGCGCCGTGCTGCCCATCTATGACGAGCTGTTCAAGCAGAACGCCCTGCGTCACGTCCTCGTCCGCCATGAACAGGGCGCTGTCCACGCGGCCGAAGGCTATGCGCGCTCCACCGGTAAGGTGGGTGCGGTGCTGGTGACCTCCGGCCCCGGCGCCACCAATGCGGTGACCGGCCTGACCGACGCGCTGATGGATTCCATCCCGATCGTCTGCCTGACGGGCCAGGTGCCGACCCACCTGATCGGCAACGACGCCTTCCAGGAAGCGGACACGGTGGGCATCACCCGCCCCTGCACCAAGCATAACTACCTGGTGAAGAGCATCGCCGACCTGCCGCGCATCATGCATGAGGCGTTCTATGTGGCCCGCAGCGGCCGGCCCGGCCCGGTGGTGGTCGACCTGCCGAAGGACGTCCAGCAGGCCAAGGGCACCTACAGCAACGGCGTTGCCGCCAAGCACCGCTCCTACAATCCGCAGATGAAGGGCGAGATCCGCGCCATCGAGCAGGCCCTGGATCTGATGGCCAAGGCGCAGCGGCCGCTGTTCTATTGCGGCGGCGGCGTGATCAATTCCGGCCCGACCGCGTCGAAGCTGCTGAAGCAGTTCGTCAATCTGACCGGCTTCCCGATCACCCTCACATTGATGGGGCTCGGCGCCTTTCCGGCTGCGCGACAAGCAGTTCCTGGGCATGCTGGGCATGCATGGCATGTACGAGGCGAACCACGCCATGCATGACTGCGACGTCATGATCAATATCGGCGCGCGCTTCGATGACCGGATCACCGGGAGGCTGGCGGCGTTCTCGCCCAACTCGAAGAAGATCCACGTCGATATCGATCCATCCTCGATCAACAAGAATGTGCGGGTCGATGTGCCGATCGTCGGCGATGCCGCCCATGTGCTGGAGGATATGATCCGCCTGTGGAAGGCGAAACAGATCCGCCCGAACCAGAAGGCGCTGGACGCCTGGTGGAAGCAGATCGATGGCTGGCGGGCGCGGGACTGCCTGAAGTACCGGCCGAGCGACAGCGTGATCAAGCCGCAATACGCGCTGCAGCGGCTGTTCCACGCCATCAAGGACAAGGACTTCTACATCACCACCGAGGTCGGCCAGCATCAGATGTGGGCGGCGCAGTTCCTGCGCTTCGAGAAGCCCAATCACTGGATGACCAGTGGCGGTCTCGGCACCATGGGCTACGGATTCCCCGCGGCCATCGGCGTGCAGATGGCCCATCCGGAGTCGCTGGTCATCGACGTCGCCGGCGAAGCCTCCTTCATGATGAACATGCAGGAGATGTCGACGGCCATGCAGTACAAGCTGCCGGTGAAGGTGTTCATCCTCAACAATCAATGGATGGGCATGGTGCGCCAGTGGCAGGAACTGCTCCATGGCGAGCGCTATTCCGAAAGCTACATGGAGTCGCTGCCGGATTTCGAGAAGCTGGCGGATGCCTTCGGTTTCGTCGGCCTGCGCGCGGACAAGCCGTCAGAGGTCGATGACGTCATCAAGGAAATGCTCGCCGTCAAGCAGCCGGTGCTGGTGGATATGCGCGTCGACAAGACCGAGAACTGCTTCCCGATGATCCCGTCGGGATCGGCCCATAACGAAATGCTGTTGGGTCCGGATGACGAGGCCAAGCCGGTGTCCGAAGAGGGCATGGTGCTGGTCTAAAGCCGGCCCGCAGCGAAGAACAACAGGGCCGGGCGCCCGGGAGCCATTGCTTGCAACCGCAGACGATCGAACGACACACGATTTCCGTGCTGGTGGACAACGAGGCCGGCGTGCTCGCGCGCGTCATCGGCCTGTTCTCCGGCCGCGGCTACAACATCGAAAGCCTGACCGTGGCCGAGGTGGATGCGACGGAGCATCTGTCGCGCATCACCATCGTCACCTCGGGCACCGCGATGATCATCGAGCAGATCAAGAACCAGCTCAATCGCCTGGTGCCCGTGCACACGGTGAATGACCTGACCATCGAGGGCCCGCACGTGGCTCGCGAGCTGGCGCTGATCAAAGTGAAGAGCACGGGCGAGCGCCGCGTCGAGTCCCTGCGCATCGCCGACATCTTCCGCGCCCGGGTGGTCGACGCGACCAACGACTCCTTCGTCTTCGAGATGACGGGTTCGACCGAAAAGCTCAGCGCCTTCATCAACCTGATGAAACCGCTGGGTCTGGTGGACGTGTCGCGCACGGGCGTCGTGGCGATTGCACGCGGGGCGGAAGCCCTCTAGAACCCGGGCCAAATTGGCGCTTTGCGCCGGGTTTTCATGCTAAAACTGTCGAAGCATGGGAACAGTTGAACTCGACAGACAATAGACGGGGCGCGGCCCATTGGCGCTCGCCACCGCAGCAAGGGATGCCAGAGATGCGTGTCTACTACGATCGCGATGCCGATGTGAACCTGGTGAAGGGCAAGAAGGTGGCCGTCGTCGGCTATGGCAGTCAGGGCCATGCCCATGCGCAGAATTTGCGCGACAGCGGCGTCAAGGATGTGCGCGTCGCCCTGCGGCCGAGTTCGCCTTCGGTGAAGAAGGCGAGTGACGCCGGTTTCACGGTTGTCGCGCCGGCCGAGGCGGCGAAATGGGCCGACATCATCATGGTGCTGGCGCCCGACGAGCTGCAGGCGAAGCTCTACAACGACGACCTCCACGCCAACATGCGCCAGGGCGCGGCGATCGCTTTCGGCCATGGCCTCAACATCCATTTCCGCCTGATCGAGGCGCGCCCGGACCTTGACGTTTTCATGGTCGCGCCGAAGGGGCCGGGACACACGGTGCGCTCCGAATACCTGAAGGGCGGCGGCGTGCCCTGCCTGGTGGCGGTGGCGCAGAATCCATCCGGCAACGCTCTGGAGATCGGCATCTCCTACGCCTCGGCCATCGGCGGCGGCCGGTCCGGCGTCATCGAGACCTCGTTCAAGGAGGAATGCGAGACCGATCTGTTCGGCGAGCAGGTGGTGCTCTGCGGCGGACTGACCGCCCTGATCCAGGCCGGCTATGAGACCCTGATCGAAGCCGGCTATGCGCCGGAGATGGCCTACTTCGAATGCCTGCATGAAGTGAAGCTGATCGTCGACCTGATCTATGAGGGCGGCATCGCCAACATGCGCTATTCGATCTCCAACACCGCCGAATACGGCGACTACACCCGCGGGCCGCGCATCATCACCGACGAGACGAAGAAGGAGATGAAGCGTATCCTCGAGGACATCCAGTCCGGCCGTTTCGCCCGCGACTGGGTGGCGGAATGCCAGGCCGGCCAGCCCAGCTTCAAGGCGATGCGCCGCCGCGGCGCCGAGCACAACATCGAGGAAGTGGGCGCCAAGCTGCGCGCCATGATGCCCTGGATCGCCAAGAACAAGCTGGTCGACAAGGCGAAGAACTAAGGTTGGGCGCGGCGGGCCGCGCTGACGGCGGCCTTCGCCGCCGGAGCCGGTCCCCATGATCATCAGGCAGCTGATCTATCTGACGGCGCTCGCGCGGGAGAAGCATTTCGGCCGCGCCGCCGCTTCCTGCAATGTCAGCCAGCCAACGCTCTCGGCGGCGATCCAGCAGCTCGAAGCCGATCTCGGCGTGCCCATCGTCGAGCGGGGCCAGCGCTTCAAGGGCCTCACCGCGGAAGGTCAGCGGGTGCTCGAATGGGGCCACCGCATCCTGGCCGATCTCGAGGCCCTGACCCAGGACCTGCAGGAGATGCGCGAGGGCCTGACGGGCCATCTGCGCTTCGGCGTCATTCCCTCGGCGCTGCCGGCGGTGTCCCTGGTGACCGCGCCGTTCTGCGCCAGCCATCCGCGGGTGTCGATCACCGTGCGGTCGATGTCGTCCATCGAAATCCAGCGCGGCCTCGACGCCTTCGAGCTGGATATCGGCATGACCTATCTGGACAACGAGCCGCTGATCAATGTGCGGGCGCTGCCGCTCTATTGGGAGCGCTATGTGCTGCTCACCTCCGCCACCGGACCGTTCGCGGGCCACAAGACACTGACCTGGGCGGAAGCTGCCAGCGTACCGCTCTGCATGCTGACGCCCGACATGCAGAACCGCCGCATCCTGAACGGCGTGTTCCGTTCGGTGAACCGGGCGCCTGCGCCGGCGATCGAGACCAACTCCATGCTGCTGCTCTGCGCCCATGTGCGCGACGGCCCCTGGTCCAGCGTCATGCCCCATACGGTCATGCACACCATCGGCCTGCCGGAGGGGCTGCGGGCCATCCCCCTGACCGAGCCGGACACCACCCACGAAATCGGGCTGGTCATTGCCGACCGGGACCCGGCGCCGCCCCTGGCCCGGGCCCTGATGGCCGTGGCGGCGGGCCAGACCATCCAGCTCAAGGTCGACCACGACCTCCAGGCAGGGCCGCTGCCGTCAGTTGATAGTTATTGACTATCATACGATCCGAAATAGCGATTTGATAATAGCCAACCCTTTGGTAATATTGCCTAGCTTATAAGCGGGCACAGATGCACAGCTATAGCCATTGGGACGCGGGCGCGGCGGAATCGCTGATCGCCGAGCGGCAGCATATGCCGGGAGCTTTGCTGCCCATCTTGCATGCTCTGCAGGAGCGGTTTGGCTATGTGGATACCGCCGCCGTGCCCCTGATCGCCGACGCGCTGAACCTGTCACGGGCCGAGGTCCATGGCGTGGTCAGCTTCTATCATGATTTCCGCCGGGAGCCGCCCGGCCGCCATGTGGTGAAGATCTGCCGGGCCGAGTCCTGCCAGAGCATGGGCTGCGAGCGCCTGGCCGCCCACGCGCAGCAGCGGCTCGGCGTCGAGTTCCACGAGACCAGCGGCGACCGGCGTTTCACCCTCGAGCCCGTCTATTGCCTGGGAAATTGCGCGCTGTCGCCGGCTGTCATGATCGACGGCGAATTCCACGGCCGGGTCGATCCGGCGCGCTTCGACGAGCTGATCGCGCGAATGCGGGAAGGGCTCATGAGCACGCGCGTCTACGTGCCCGTCGATGCGGCGGCGCTGTCCGTCGGCGCCGAGCGCGTGGCGCGCGCGGTGGAGCGCCTGATCGACGAGCGGCGCGCCGATGTGACGCTGGTGCGCAACGGTTCCCGCGGCCTGTTCTGGCTGGAGCCGCTGGTCGAGATCGAAACCGACGCCGGCCGCGTCGCCTTCGGCCCCGTTGCGCCCGCCGATGTCGCCAGCCTGTTCGACGCACAGTTCAAGCCGAACACCAAGCACAAGCTGTATCTCGGCCTGACCGAGGAGATCCCCTTCCTGAAGAAGCAGGAGCGGCTGACCTTCGCCCGCTGCGGCATCACCGATCCGCTGTCGATCGAGGACTACAAGGCCCATGGCGGCTATCGCGGCCTCACGCGCGCGCTGACCATGGACGGTGCGGCCATCGTCGACGAGGTCACGCAATCCGGCCTGCGCGGCCGCGGCGGCGCCGGCTTCCCGGCGGGCATCAAGTGGCAGACCGTGCTGAAGACGGCGGGCCCGACCAGAAATACATCGTCTGCAATGCGGACGAGGGCGACAGCGGCACCTATGCCGACCGCATGATCATGGAGGGCGATCCCTTCGTGCCTGATCGAGGGCATGACCATCGCCGGCATCGCTGTCGGCGCAGCCGAAGGCTACGTCTATATCCGCTCCGAATATCCCCATGCCTTCCGCCAGATGACCCAGGCGGTGGAGAATGCCCGCGCCGCCGGCTATCTCGGCGCCAGCGTTCTCGGCAGCGGCAAGCCGTTCGACATCCATCTGCGGCTCGGCGCCGGCGCCTATATCTGCGGCGAGGAGACGGCGCTGCTGGAAAGCCTGGAAGGCAAGCGCGGCATGATCCGCTACAAGCCGCCGCTGCCGGCGATCAAGGGCCTGTTCGGCAAGCCGACGGTCATCAACAACGTGATCTCCCTGGCCAGCGTGCCCATCGTTCTCGACAAGGGTGCCGCCTTCTACAAGGATTTCGGCATGGGCCGCTCCCGCGGCACGTTGCCGATCCAGCTCGCCGGCAACATCAAGCAGGGCGGCCTGGTGGAAAAAGCCTTTGGCGTGACGCTGCGCGAACTTATCTATGAATATGGCGGCGGCACTGCGACCGGCCGGCCGTTGCGCGCGGTGCAGGTGGGCGGCCCGCTGGGCGCCTATTTCCCGGCCAGCCTGCTCGACTTGCCGCTGGATTACGAGTCGTTCGCCGCCCAGAAGGGCATGGTGGGCCATGGTGGCATTGTGGTGTTCGACGACAGCGTCGATCTCGCCCGGCAGGCGCGCTTCGCCATGGAGTTCTGCGCCATCGAGTCCTGCGGCAAATGCACGCCCTGCCGCATCGGCTCGACCCGCGGCGTCGAGGTCATCGATCGCATCATCGCCGACAAGGATCGCGCCGCGAACCTGTCGCTGCTCGACGATCTCTGCAACACCATGCTCGACGGCTCGCTCTGCGCGCTGGGCGGCCTGACGCCGCTGCCGGTGCAGAGCGCCGTGAAACATTTCCCCGAGGATTTCGACCGCCCCACAGCCCGGGCCGCGGCGGAGTAGGAGACCCAGGTCATGACGCTCTCGCTGATCAAGGAAATCGACTACGGAACCCCGGCAGTGCCGGAAGGACCGGCAGTGACCTTGGAGATCGACGGCTTCTCCATCAGCGTGCCATCTGGCACATCGATCATGCGCGCGGCCATGGAAGCCGGCGTGAAAGTGCCGAAGCTCTGCGCCACCGACAGCGTCGACGCCTTCGGTTCCTGCCGCCTCTGCCTGGTGGAGATCGAGGGACGCCGCGGCACGCCCGCCTCCTGCACCACGCTGGTCGAACCCGGCATGAAGGTGAAGACCCAGACACCGCGCCTGGCCAATCTGCGCCGCGGCGTGATGGAGCTCTACATCTCCGACCATCCGCTGGACTGCCTGACCTGCGCCGCCAACGGCGATTGCGAGCTGCAGGACATGGCCGGCGCGGTCGGACTGCGGGAAGTGCGCTACGGCTATGACGGCGCCAACCATCTGAAATCCGAGAAGGACGAGTCCAACCCGTACTTCACCTTCGACCCCTCGAAATGCATCGTCTGCTCCCGCTGCGTGCGCGCCTGCGAGGAAGTGCAGGGCACCTTCGCGCTGACCATCGACAGCCGCGGCTTCGCCTCGACGGTGTCCGCCGGGCAGACCGAGGACTTCATCGATTCCGAGTGCGTGTCCTGCGGCGCCTGCGTGCAGGCCTGCCCGACCGCGACCCTGATGGAAAAGTCCGTCATCGAGCAGGGCCAGGCGGAGCACAGCGTCATCACCACCTGCGCCTATTGCGGCGTCGGCTGCGCCTTCAAGGCGGAGATGAAGGGCACCGAGGTCGTGCGCATGGTGCCGTACAAGGACGGCAAGGCGAACCATGGCCATTCCTGCGTGAAGGGCCGCTTCGCCTGGGGCTACGCGACCCACAAGGACCGCGTCCTGAAGCCGATGATCCGCGCCAAGATCAGCGATCCCTGGCGCGAAGTGACCTGGGACGAGGCGATCAAGCATACGGCGTCGGAGTTCCGCCGCATCCAGGCCAAGTATGGCCGGGATTCCGTCGGCGGCATCACCTCCTCGCGCTGCACCAACGAAGAGACCTACCTGGTGCAGAAGATGATCCGCGCCGCCTTCGGCAACAACAACGTCGACACCTGCGCCCGCGTCTGCCATTCGCCGACGGGCTATGGCCTGAAGACCACTTTCGGCACCTCGGCCGGCACCCAGGATTTCGATTCCGTGCTGGAAGCCGACGTCATGCTGGTGATCGGCGCCAACCCGACCGACGCCCATCCGGTGTTCGCCTCCCGCATGAAGAAGCGCCTGCGGGAAGGCGCCAAGCTGATCGTCGTCGATCCCGCGCGCCATCGACATGGTGCGCACGCCCCATGTCGAGGCGTCCTATCATCTGCCATTGCTGCCCGGCACCAATGTGGCCGTCATCAACGCCCTGGCCCATGTGATCGTGACCGAGGGGCTGGTGGACGAGCCCTATGTGCGCGAGCGTTGCGAGCCGGGCGATTTCCAGGCCTGGCGCGACTTCGTGGCGCAAGAGCGCAATTCGCCGGAAGCCACGGAAGCCGTGACGGGCGTGCCGGCCAAGGATCTGCGCGCCGCGGCCCGGCTCTATGCCAGCGCCGACAACGCCGCGATCTATTACGGCCTCGGCGTCACCGAGCACAGCCAGGGCTCGACCATGGTCATGGGCATGGCCAACCTGGCGATGGCGACAGGCAATATCGGCCGCGTCGGCGTGGGCGTGAATCCGCTGCGCGGCCAGAACAACGTGCAGGGCGCCTGCGACATGGGTTCCTTCCCGCACGAGTTCTCCGGTTACCGCCACGTGTCCGATGACGCAACGCGCGAACTGTTCGAGAAGGCGTGGAACGTCGGTCTCCAGGGCGAGCCCGGTCTGCGCATTCCCAACATGCTCGATGCTGCCGTCGATGGCACCTTCATGGGGCTCTACGTCCAGGGCGAGGATATCGCGCAGTCCGACCCGAACACGAAGCATGTGACGGCCGGTCTCGAGGCGATGGAATGCGTCGTCGTGCAGGACCTGTTCCTGAACGAGACGGCGAAATACGCCCATGTCTTCCTGCCGGGTTCCTCCTTCCTGGAGAAGGACGGCACCTTCACCAACGCCGAACGCCGCATCAGCCTGGTGAACAAGCGCGAAGCCGCCGATGGCGGGCCTCGCCGACTGGGAAGTGACGATGGCGCTGTCCAATGCCCTCGGCTATCCGATGAACTACAAGCATCCGTCGGAGATCATGGACGAGATCGCGCGGCTGACGCCCACCTTCGCCGGCGTCAGCTTTGCCCGCATCGAAGAACTGGGCAGCATCCAGTGGCCCTGCAACGACAAGGCGCCGACCGGCACGCCGATCATGCATGTCGGCGGCTTCGTCCGCGGCAAGGGCAAGTTCATGATCACCGAGTTCGTGCCCACCGACGAGCGCACCACCCAGCGCTTCCCGCTGATCCTCACCACCGGCCGCATCCTCTCGCAGTACAATGTCGGCCAGCAGACGCGCCGGACCGACAATGTCGTCTGGCATGAGGAAGATGTGCTGGAGATCCATCCCTTCGATGCCGAGTATCGCGGCATCAACGATGGCGATCTGGTGGCGCTGGCCAGCCGCGCCGGCGAGACGACGTTGCGCGCCGTGGTTTCCGAGCGGATGCAGCCGGGCGTGGTCTACACCACCTTCCACTTCGCCGATACCGGCGCCAATGTGGTGACGACCGAGTACTCCGACTGGGCGACCAATTGTCCGGAGTACAAGGTGACCGCCGTGCAGGTGCGCCTGACCAACCGGCCGTCGGAATGGCAGGAGCGCTTCCGCGAGGACGATACGCGCCTCACCCGCATCGCCGCCGCGGCGGCGGAGTAGGGACGGCCAGCCCGGCCTCGCCATGAGCGTCCCCGCGCGACCGGCCAGCATCGCCAACGCCGCCCGCGTCCTGCGCAGCGGCGTTTCCGCGCCGATCACCGAGGTGATCGCCGAGGAAATGCCGGTGGCGCTGGTCTATAACAACATCAGCCACGCGGTGATGATGTCGACGCCGGCCGATCTCAAGGATTTCGGCCTGGGCTTCAGCCTCAGCGAAGGCATCCTGACCAGGCGGGACGAGTTGCTCGACATCGCGACCGAGGAAACCGATGTCGGCATCGAGGTCCGCATGGCCATCGCCCTGGAGCGGTTCAACCTGCTGAAGGACCGGCGGCGCAGCCTGACCGGCCGCACCGGCTGCGGCATCTGCGGCGTCGAGAGCTTGGAACAGGCGATCCGCCCGGTCGAACAGGTGACGGCGGCAACCGAAGTGCCGATCGAATCGATCTACAAGGCGCTGACCGATCTGCCGGGGCAGCAGCTCGTGAACAAGCTGACCCACGCGGTCCATGCCGCCGCCTGGGTGAACTGCGCCGGCGAAATTCAGATCACCCGCGAGGATGTGGGCCGCCACAATGCGCTGGACAAGCTGATCGGCGCCATGGCGTGGAAGGATGTCGATGCCGCGCAGGGATTTGCAGTGATCACCAGCCGCTGCAGCGTGGAGATGGTGCAGAAAGCCGCTGCCGCGCGGATCCCCGTGCTGGTGGCAATATCCGCGCCGACGGCCCTGGCACAGCGCATGGCCGATAGCGCCGGCATCACGCTGGTGGCGCTGGCGCGGCTGGACAGCGTGCTGGTCGTCACTCACCCCGAGCGCATCACTGGAATACCCGGAGTCTCCGATCAATGAAGGCCGAACGGCTGGTGCATATGGCGAACCAGATCGCCGATTTCTTCGGTTCCTATCCCCAAGAACAGGCGGTGGCCGGCGTGGCTGACCATCTGCACAAGTTCTGGGACCCGCGCATGCGCAAGCAGATTATCGAGTATGTGGGAACAGACGGTGCCGGCCTGCGGGACATCGCCCTGGCCGCCATCAAGCAACTGGCGGCCGAGAAGAAGTCGAAATAATCGGCCTCGCCCGCGTTAGTCCGCCCGCTTCTTGCGCCAATCGTCCCTGGGCTTCAGCAGCTCCGCCACCTTGGCGCGCTGTCCGTCGTCGAGCTTTGCGGCCAGCTCCAGGATCATGTCTTGCGCACCGGTGGCCATGACGGCCTCGCGCTCGCGCAGCACGGCCATCGCCGATTCGACTTTCGCGGGATCGTAAGGCTTCGCCGCGAGGGCATCGGCAACTCCCTGCCGGGCGTCGAACATCGCGTCCAGATTGGCATGGAAAGCATCGCGGCGCGCATCGAGCATGGTGCCCAGAATCTGCTGCCCCTGTTCATCCAGGACTCCCCGCAATTGCCGGGGATTGGGCATGCCGGTCAGCCGCGGCCCGTGGGGTCCGCCGAATCCCATCATGCCGAACCCATGGCCGGTGACGGCGCCAACGGCGAGGGCGCCGATGAAAAACAAATTCACCGCCAGGGAAATGACCAGCAGCAGCCGCAACCGCCGCGACCAGGTTTCCGCCATGATTTAGTACTCCGCGTAAGCGCCGTCATAGACGGCAAGCTGAACCAGATCGGTGCTGGTATCGGCAGTGTCGTCCTCGCTGAAATAGCCGGCGAACAGGCCGAGCAGCAGCGATGCGAACAGAAGCGGCCGCACGGCGGGCAGGGCGCCGAACTCGCCCAGGAGATCGCGCAGGCCCTGCCACCGGCCGCCGCGGCCGGAACGATCGCTCTGTGGCATCCCCGCAAGCACGGCGGCGCGCAGCGCCGGGCTGGGTGCAAGGGCAGGCACCGCATCGAGGAGAGTGTCGAGCGGTTCCGCCTCCGCCAGCGCTGCGCGCGCCTCGGGCGACCGGGCCAGCAGGGCCTCGGCCGCAGCACGTTCCGCTGCGGGCCATTTGGCGGGCTTGCCGCCATAAGCGGCGATCAGGGCCCGCAACCGTTCCAGAGTCATGGTTTCGCTCATCATGTCGATCCCGTCAGATCCGGCCTTTCTTCAAGCAGCAATTCGCGCAGCCGCCGGCGGCCGCGCGACAACAAGGATTCCAGCGCCTCGACGCTCAGCTCCAGCACCGCGGCGGCCTCGATATTGCCCAGCTCCTGGAAGTGGCAGAGCAGGATCGCTTCGCGCTGCCGCTCGGGCAATTGAGCCAGGGCCGCCTGCACCCGGGCGACGATAGCCGTTTCCTGCAGTCGGGCATCGGGCAGGGGGGCGTCGCTCGCCATATCGCCAACCGCGTCCAAGCCGGTCTCCCGCCGCCGCCGCAGCCGGTCGGTGCAGAGATTCAACGTCACGCGATGCAGCCATGTGCTGAACTTCGCCTCGCCGCTGCGCCATTTCGGCGCCTGCTTCCAGACTCGCAGAAATACTTCCTGCGCCACATCCTCGGCATCGGCCCGGTTGCCCAGCATATGTCCTGCCAGCGCCGTGACGCGGCGGAGATGCCGGTCGACCAGCAGGGCGCATGCGGCCCCATCGCCGGCGCCGATCCGGCGCAGGATTTCCAGATCCGGATCGCCGGATTCCGTTTCGGGCCTGTCCCGGTCCGCCAAACGCCGCTCGACCTCCTGCAACACGGTGCGGCCGGCACCCGTTGGAGCCGGCCACTCCCGCGGTTCAACTCGGGGGCGAGTCTACTGGTGATGCCGCATTCCGTCATGGGGTCCCATACGGGGGTTCAATTCCCTGGGGTCGATGGTGCCGTTGCCATCGTCGTCCAGCCGCGCCAGGCGCCAGGTCTGGGCGGCCTGGTATTCCTGCACGGAGACCGTGCCGTTGCCGTCCTGGTCCATCGCCTTGATCTCGTTGGCAAGGCGCTGCAAGCGCTGCTTCTCGCGATAGGCCACGACTTCCTCGGCGGTGATGGCGCCGTCCTTGTTGGCGTCGATTTCCGTCGCCTGCGCGGCGGTCGCCGTCTCGATTTCGCTTCGGGTGATGGCGCCGTTACTGTCCGTGTCCATCGGCTCCAGCATCATTTCCATCCAGCCCGCGCCATGGCCGCGGTGACCCTCGCCATGCCGCGCTTGCGACGCATAGGCCGCCGCGCCGAGGCCGCCCGCGACCAGCAGGATCGCCGCGCCGGACAGAGCCAACTTCTTCGCTGAAATCTTCACCATGTTTCGGTCCTTTTCGTGGGGGAACTGCAACATCAAACGCTGCAAGCCGTTGATTCCGTCGCGCGACGGAATCCCTGGCCCCGGCCGTTGAATATTGTCGTTAAGGGCCGTTACGGCCGCAGAATCGGGAAATCCTGCCCATGCTGCTTGATGTTGAAACTGCTGCTGAAACTGATCTTCCCGCCCGCCGACGGCCGAAGCGCTGGCTGCTGGCTATGGCAGCCCTCCTGGCGGCGGCGGCTATTGCCTCCGGAATCTATGGCTGGCGCGAGTGGCAGGCGACGGGCCAGCCGGAGATCCGTACCGCCGAAGTGACCCTCGGCGACATCGAGAAATCGGTGACCGCGCTCGGTACGCTGCAGCCCAAGGATTATGTGGATGTGGGCGCCCAGGTGTCCGGGCAGCTCGACACCGTCCATGTGGAGATCGGCGATATCGTCAAGAAAGATCAACTTCTGGCGGAGATCGACCCCACTGTCATCGAAACCCGCGTCAGGACAGACAAGGCCAACCTGGACAATCTGCAGGCGCAGTTCGCCCAGCAGCAGGCCGAATTGAAGCTGGCTCGGCTTCAATTCAAGCGCAACCAGGCGCTCTACAAATCCAAGGCGATCAGCCAGGATGCGATGCAGACCAGCGAAACCCAAGTTTCCATTGGCGAGGCCAAGGCCGATGCGCTGTCGGCGCAGATCGCCGCGGCGCAGGCCACCTATGACGGCGAGATCGCCAATCTCGGCTACACAAAGATCTATGCGCCAATGGCCGGCACGGTCGTTTCACAGACCGCACTCGAGGGCCAGACTCTGAACGCCAATCAGACGGCGCCGACCATCCTGCGCGTCGCCGATCTGCAGACGATGACCGTGAAGGCGCAAGTGGCCGAAGCCGATGTGGTCAAGCTGACGCCGGGCATGCCGGTCTATTTCACCACCCTCGGCCTGCCGGAACGGCGCTGGCGCGCGACGGTGCGGCAGATCTTGCCGACTCCGGAAACCGTCAATGACGTGGTGCTGTATAACGTGCTGGTCGATGTCGAAAACAATGATGGCGTGCTGATGACCAGCATGACGGCACAGGTCTTCTTTGTTTTGGGTGAAGCCAAACAGGTGCCGCTCATCCCCATCGCCGCTCTCGGCAAGAAGCAGCCGGGCAGCAGCGATGAGTATCTCGTGCGGGTCATGACCGGCAAGGGTCAGGAAGCCCGCGCGGTCAAGGTCGGCTTGATGGACCGCAAATCGGTGCAGATCGTCGACGGGCTTGCCGTCGGTGACCGTGTGGTCCTCGAGACGCCGGCCAATAGCGCGAGCGGCTCGGACAGCAGCCGGCCGTTCGGCATGGGATTCCGTTTGTGACGCCGCTGACTCCCAAGCCGCAGGAAGCGCTGCTCGATCTCGCGCAGGTCAGCAAGACCTACCGCAATGGCGAGGCGGTGATCCGGGCGCTGGATTCTGCCAGCCTGCGCATCCATGCCGGCGAATTCGTCGCCATCATGGGGCAATCGGGTTCCGGAAAATCCACGCTGATGAACATCATCGGCTGCCTCGACCGGCCGACCTCCGGCAGCTATCGGGTGGCCGGCCGCGATGTGTCGCGCTTCACGCCGGATGAGCTGGCGGCGCTGCGCAGCCGCATGTTCGGCTTCGTATTCCAGCGCTACAATCTGCTGAACACCGCGACGGCGGTGGAGAATGTGGAGATCCCCGGCGTCTATGCCGGGCGCAAGCGGCGCGACCGCCTGGCGCGGGCGGCGGCCCTGCTGAAGCGGCTGGGCCTCGGCGACCGCGCGGATCACCGGCCGAGCGAACTCTCCGGCGGCCAGCAGCAGCGCGTGTCGGTGGCGCGCGCCCTGATGAATGACGCACAGATCATCCTGGCCGACGAGCCCACCGGCGCCCTCGACAGCAAGAGCGGCGAGGAGCTGCTCGATCTCCTGCGGGAGCTCCATGCCGATGGACGCACCATCGTGCTGATCACCCATGATCCAGCGATCGCCGCGCAAGCCGAGCGCGTCATCCAGATCCGCGACGGCAGCATTGTCTCGGACAGCGGTGCGATCCTCCGCGCCCCGTCGGTGCGGCCGGCGAGAACGGCATTGCCCGGCCGCCACAGCGCGCCGCTGGCCGATATCGCGGAGGCGACGAAGACGGCCTTCCGCTCCCTGCGCGCCAATCTCTTCCGCACTTTGCTCACCCTGTTGGGCGTTGTCATCGGCGTTGCCGCTGTTGTGGTGATGCTGGCCATCGGCAATGGCAGTCAACAGCAGGTACTGGACCGCATCTCCGCCATGGGTACGAACCTCCTGATCGTCCGGCCCGGCGCGCCCGGCGTGCGCAGCAGCGGCGATACCGCCACGCTGGTACGGGAGGACGCCGACGCTATCGCTGAATTGCCGAATGTCGAGGCCGCCGTGCCCGAGCGCAACAGCCGTGTAACCCTGCGCGTCGGCAATATCGACTACCAGACCAGCATTCTCGGCACGGCGGCCGACTACACGGCGACCCGCGAATGGGACATGGCGTCCGGCGGTTTCATCACCGATGACGACGTCCGCGGCTATGCGCCTGTCATCGTGCTCGGCCAGACCGTGGCGCGAAATCTCTACCCCGATGGCGAGGATCCCGTCGGCCGCTATGTCCTGGTGCGCAACGTGCCGATGCAGGTCATCGGCGTGCTGGCGCCCAAAGGCGCCACGCCCTTTGGCAACGATCAGGACGATATCGCCGTCGTGCCGCTGACCACCGGCTTCGTGCAGCTTTTCGGCCGGCAGTATCTCAGCACGGTGTCGGTAAAGGTCACCGATGCCACGCAGATCGATCAAACGGAAGCGGCCATCGACGATCTCCTGAAAACGCGGCATCGCACAGTTGATTTCCAGGTGCGCAACACCGCCTCGATCCTGGCGACCGCGCAGGAAACCCAGAGCACGCTGACGCTGCTGCTGGCTTCCGTTGCCGCGGTATCGCTGCTGGTGGGTGGCATCGGCGTCATGAACATCATGCTGGTCAATGTCACGGAACGGCGGCGGGAGATCGGCATCCGCATGGCCACCGGCGCCCGCATGCGTGACATCCTGCTGCAATTCAACACCGAGGCCCTGGTGGTCTGCGGCGTCGGCGGCTTGATCGGCGTGGCACTCGGCTTCGGCCTCTCAGTGGCAGCGGAGTGGCTTGGGTTTCCGATCCAGCTCTCGCTGGGACCGGCGCTGCTCGCCTTCACTTGCGCTTTCCTGACTGGCCTGCTGTTCGGCTTCCTGCCGGCGCGCAAGGCCGCCCGTCTCGATCCCGTCATTGCCCTCGCGTCTGAGTGATTCCAAGAACATGCCGTTAGACACGAGTTGTCTCCAGCCTCGTCCTGGCGTCGCTGCTCGGCGCCTGCTCCATGGTGCCGGACTATGAACGCCCGGCGGCGCCGACGCCGGCGGCATGGCCGGCGCGCGGCAGCTGTCAGTTTGGATGCGCAGCCAGTCTCCGCCGATTGGTGGCAGCGTTTCGGCAGCCGTGAACTGGACTCCCTGATCGCCGAGGCCATGACCGCCAACCAGGACCTCGCCGCGGCGGTCGCCCGCATCGATCAGGCGCGGGCCAATGCGCGTGTCGCCGGGGCGCCGCTGCTCCCCACCGTGCAGGGCTCAGGCTCCGGTTCACGAAGCTACAACGACATCGAAACGGTAACCCAGCGAAGCACGGGCTATCAGAGCGTGATCACCACCAGCTACGAGATCGACATCTGGGGCAAAAACGCTGCCGGCCTGCAGGCGGCCGAAGCGGTTGTTGACGCCAATATCTACGACCGTGATGCCATCCTGCTGGTGCTGCAGACCGACGTGGCGACGACCTATTTCAGCATTCTGGCGTTCCAGGATCGCCTGGCAATCGCCCGGAACAACCTGTCCGCCGCCCAGGAGTTGCTGCGCCTTGTGGAGGTGCAATTCGAGCAGGGCGCCGCCAGCGCCCTGGACGTGGCGCGGCAGAAGACCGCAGTCGCCAGTTTCGAGGCGCAGATCCCCCAGCTCCAGCAGCAGATCCTGGCGGCGCAGACCGCGCTCGCGATCCTCTTGGGCCGTGCGCCCGGCGCCGACATCGTTGAGGCCACGACACTGCAGTCGCTGGCGCTGCCGGCGATTGCCCCGGGCCAGCCCTCCAGCCTGCTGGAACGCCGCCCCGACATCGGCCGTACGGAGGCCAACCTCAAGAGTGCCGACGCCGATATCGGCGCCGCCCGCGCCGCCTTCTATCCCAGCATCACGCTGTCGGCCTCCGCCGGCATCGAGGGCGTCGCCAGCGGCGGCGCCAGCGCCCTGGCCTCGCTGGTGGCCGGGCTGGTGCAGCCGATCTTCACCGCCGGCCGTCTGGAGGGCGAACTGGACCGCACCAAGGCCCGCCGCGTCGAACTGGCCGCCAACTACCGCCAGACTGTGCTCACCGCCTTCAAAGAGACCATCGATTCCCTGAGCGCCGTGAACACCAGCGAAGCGCGCTATGGCCTGCTCCGCAGCGCCGCAGAGTCGGCCGAGGAAGCCTATCGCCTGGCGGATCTCAATTACCGCAGCGGCGCCGCCGATTTCCTGACCGTGCTCGATGCCCAGCGCACCCTGCTGGCCAGCCAGGACAGCGTCGTCCAGAGCGAGCTCGACCGCTACACCGCCGCTGCCAGCCTGTTCAAGGCGTTGGGCGGCGGCTGGCAACTGCCGCAGATCGCTTCCGCCGGGGCACCCTAAGCGCTACCGTCACGCCGCGCCTGCCGCGACCGCCCGTCACACTTTTTTTGCAACGGGCTCAAGCGATTAAATACTTGTTAACCGTAATCCGGCAGGTTTAGAAACAGGCCTTAACACAATGCTTGCGGTCGGGCAGGGCCAAGGGCGCGTGGATGACAAAAGAAAATAATATCAAGGCGTTACGACGGAACGGCGCGTTTGCCGCCCCGGTTCTGGGTCTGCCGCACCCCGAATTCCAGGCTAAACGGTGCGGCGGCTTATGCGTCCCTGAAAGTCAGACATCGGACTTTCGGGAATCTCCGAGCCGGCGCGTCGAGTCCTTCCAGGGGAATTCTGAGCACTAAAGTCATGGCCGAGCCTATGGATCAGAACCGGGTTTTCATCTTCGACACCACGCTGCGCGATGGCGAGCAATCGCCGGGCGCGTCGATGAACCTGGACGAGAAGCGCCGCATCGCCGCGGTGCTCGAGGAGATGGGCGTCGACATCATCGAGGCCGGCTTCCCCATCGCCTCCAACGGCGATTTCGAGGCGGTGCGCGAGATCGCCCGCCAGACGAAAACATCTTCCGTCGCCGGCCTGGCCCGTGCCGCTCGCCGCGACATCGATCGCGCCTGGGAAGCGCTGCAGGGCGCTGCCCGCCCGCGCATCCACACCTTCATCTCCACCAGCCCGCTGCACATGAAGTTCAAGCTGCAGATGGAGCCGGAGCAGGTGCATCAGTCGATCGCCGATAGCGTCAGCTATGCGCGCAAGCTCTGCGACGATGTAGAGTGGTCGCCCGAGGACGGCTCCCGCAGCGAGCATGATTTCCTCTGCCGCTGCGTCGAGACGGCGATCAAGAGCGGCGCCCGCACCATCAACATTCCGGACACCGTCGGCTATGCGGTGCCCGAGGAATTCGCCGCGCTGATCGCCATGCTGATGAACCGGGTGCCGAACATCGACAAGGCGATTATCTCCGTCCACTGCCACAACGATCTTGGCCTTGCCGTCGCCAATTCGCTGGCCGCCGTCGGCGCCGGCGCGCGGCAAGTCGAATGCACCATCAACGGCCTCGGCGAGCGGGCCGGCAATGCCGCGCTCGAGGAGATCGTCATGGCGCTGCGCACGCGCCACGACCGCATGCCCTACGACACCGGCGTGAAGACCGAGTTCATCACCAAGGCGTCGCGACTGGTTTCCACGATCACCGGCTTTCCGGTGCAACCGAACAAGGCCATCGTCGGCGCCAATGCCTTCGCCCATGAGTCCGGCATCCATCAGGACGGCATGCTGAAGCATGCGGGCACTTACGAGATCATGACGCCGGAATCCGTGGGCCTGATGCGCTCGACGCTTGTCATGGGCAAGCATTCCGGCCGCCACGCCTTCAAGACCAAGCTCAAGGAGCTGGGCTTCGAACTGGGCGAGAATGCGCTGGAAGACGCCTTCCGCCGCTTCAAGGATCTGGCCGACAAGAAGAAGGAAATTTTCGACGAGGACATCGTCGCGCTGATTGACGACGCCGTCGTGCGCAGCAACGAACATATCCGCTTCATCTCGCTGCAGGTCATCGCCGGCTCGAAAGGGCCGCAGAAGGCGGACCTGGAGCTGGAGATCGGCGGCGAACGGAAAGCGACCACGGCGACGGGCGATGGCCCTGTCGACGCCACCTTTAAGGCGATCAAGCAGATCTTCCCGCACGACGTGCGCTTGCAGCTCTACCAGGTTCATGCGGTGACCGAAGGCACCGATGCCCAGGCGGAAGTGACGGTGCGTCTGGAAGAGAACGGAAAGACGGTAAACGGCCAGGGGTCCGATACCGATACTCTCGTGGCGTCGTGCAAAGCCTATTTGCATGCGCTGAACAAGCTTCTAACCAAAAGGCAGAAAACGGCACCGGCGGCAATGTCGGCGTGACGCAGGGGAAATTCATTAAACACCAACAGCGGGACCAGCATGGCGGTCGGACCAGGCGCGGCCCGCATTATTGCGAGTAGGTATGTTTGGCAAGCTATTGGGTATGCTATCCGCCGATATGGCGATCGATTTGGGAACGGCGAATACGCTGGTCTATGTGAAGGGCCGGGGCATTGTCCTGAACGAACCGTCGGTCGTGGCCATCGCCAAGTCGAAGGGCCGCAAGCAGGTGCTGGCGGTCGGCGACGAGGCGAAGATGATGCTGGGCCGCACGCCCGGCAACATCACCGCCATCCGGCCGCTGCGCGAAGGCGTGATCGCCGACTTCGATGTCGCCGAAGAGATGATCAAGCACTTCATCCGCAAGGTGCATAACCGGCGCAGTTTCGCCAGCCCGCAGATGATCATTTGCGTGCCCTCGGGCGCCACTGCCGTCGAACGCCGCGCCATCCGCGAATCCGCGGAAAGCGCCGGTGCGCGCAAGGTCTTCCTGATCGAGGAGCCGATGGCGGCGGCGATCGGCGCCGGCCTGCCGGTGACCGAACCCACGGGTTCGATGGTCGTCGACATCGGCGGCGGCACCACGGAAGTCGCCGTGCTGTCCCTCGGCGGCATCGTCTATGCGCGGTCGGTGCGGGTCGGCGGCGACAAGATGGACGAGGCCATCATTAACTATATCCGCCGCAATCATAACCTGCTGGTGGGCGAGGGCAGCGCCGAGCGCATTAAGAAAGAGATCGGATCGGCGGCGCCGCCGGAAGACGGCGACGGCCGTACCATGGAAATTAAGGGCCGCGATTTAATGAATGGCGTGCCCAAAGAACTTGTGATCACCGAACGGCAGATTGCCGAGGCGCTGGCCGAGCCGGTTGGTGCTATTATCGAGGCGGTGAAGGTTGCGCTGGAGCACACGGCGCCGGAACTCGCGGCCGATATCGTCGACAAGGGTATCGTGCTCACGGGCGGCGGCGCTTTGCTCAGCAATCTGGACTCGGTCCTGCGCAATGCCACGGGCCTGCCGGTATCGATCGCCGACGATCCGCTGTCCTGCGTTGCGCTCGGCACCGGGCGCTGCCTGGAAGAGATGAGCGTGCTGAAAGACGTGCTGATCGAAAACTGAACGGCGGGATTGAGATTTGGGGGAGCCGCTGAGAACGTGAGCCGGAATCTACAGATGCAGAGGCCAAGCGCATGTCGCGCCTAGGCGCCCTTGCAGCCATCCTGCAGCCGCTGAAAGCATGGGGCGATCGTATCGCCCTGTTTGGCTTTCTGCTGGTCGCGTTCGCCCTCGTCGCCATCGAGCGGTCCAATCCGGAATTTGCCGGGCGGGCGCGGGGGGCGGCATCCGATCTGGTGGCGCCGGTCCTGAGCCTGCTGTCGGAGCCGTCGGCGGCAATGGCGCGGGCCATCGACAGCGTCCGGGAATTCGGCGACATGCGGGCGGAAAATGAGCGGCTGCGCGACGAGGTCGGCCGCCTCATGCAGTGGCAGACCGTGGCGCGCCGGCTCGATGCCGAAAACCAGGAACTGCGCGCGCTGATGAATCTCGCGCCGGATCCGAAGGTGAAATTCGTCTCCGCGCGCGTCGTCGGCGGCACGGGCGGCGCCTTTGTGCGCAGCGTCCTGATCGCCGCCGGTTTCCGCGACGG
This sequence comes from uncultured Alphaproteobacteria bacterium, assembly GCA_963816235.1. Lineage (GTDB taxonomy): Bacteria > Pseudomonadota > Alphaproteobacteria > Dongiales > Dongiaceae > DATKFM01. The sequence goes on from CAWFKD010000006.1 coordinate 166,934, forward strand.
TGTCCGCAAGAACCAGCCGGCCATCACCGGCGACGGCCTGATTGGCCGGGTGATGGAAGTGGGCGCCCGGTCGGCCCGCGTTCTTCTGCTGACGGACATCAATTCGCGGGTACCCATTTATGTGGAGCGCACGCGCGCCCGCGCCGTGCTCGAGGGTGACAATTCCGATCAGATGCTGCTCAACTATCTGCCGCCCGATGCAGATATCGCTATCGGTGACCGCATCGTGACCTCCGGACAGGGCGGTATCTTTCCGCCCGGATTGCCGGTGGGCGTGGTGACCACAAGCAACGCCGGCACAGTCCGCGTCCAGCCCTTGGTGGACTGGGAAACGATGGAGTATCTGCGGCTGGTGGATTACGAACTGAGCGACCTGCTGCTGCCCCTGGATGTCGGCGATCCCCGACGGGGGCCGCAATGAACGAGTCGGTCTGGCAACGGCTGGACCAGACCGCCCGCAATCTGATGCCGGTGGCCTTGACGCTGTTGCTGCTCGTGCTCAGTCTTGTGCCGTGGCGGTTGCCGTTCCTGCCGCCGCTGGGACTGAACCTGACGCTGATCTCGATCTTCTACTGGATCATTCACCGGCCGTCGGCGATGCCCATTCCGGCCGTGTTCGCGATCGGCATTGTGGCCGATCTGATCGGCGGCGGTCCCCTGGTCAGCCCCTTTGTCCTGGTGACGGCGGCGGCCGTGCTGCATTCGGTTCGGCGCTGGCTGGTCGGCGCCTCAACGATCATCGTCTGGGGCAGCTTCCTCGTCATGGTGATCGATGCGGTGCTTCTGCTTTGGCTGCTGATTTGGTATGTTTCGCGCGAGATGCCGGTGCTCGCGCCGGGGATTTCCGGCGCGCTGTTGGGTGCGGCGGCCTATCCCTTGATTGCGTCCCTGCTCAGCCGCGTTGAGCAAAAAGTGCTGCGGCAGCAGTAGCGAGAACCTCAGGGGCGGAACGAGCGACGTGAGCGAAGAGAAAGAAAAATCCAAACTGTTCAGCCGGCGCGCGGCGTTCCTCGCCGGCGGCCAGGTCCTGCTGCTGTCGGTACTGGGCGGACGGATGTATCAGCTGCAGGTTCTGCAGGCCGATCAGTTCAAGCTCATGGCCGATGACAACAGCATCAGCCAGCGGCTGATCGAACCGTCGCGGGGACGCATCTTCGACCGCTACGGCCGGCCGATGGCGGAAAACGAGCAGAACTATCGCGTCCAGGTCGTGCGCGAAGAAGCCGGCGATCTGAAGGAAGTGCTGGCGAAACTCAGCAAGTTCGTGCCGTTCTCCGACGCCGAACAGACCGACATCGTCAAGCAGGCCAAGAAAATCCGCCCCTTCGATCCGATGACCGTGCGGGAAAACCTCAGCTGGAATCAGGTGGCCGCAATCGAAGTGAATGTGCCGGATCTGCCTGGTGTCAGCATCGATGTGGGCCAGCGCCGCCGCTACGTGCAGGGAACGCTGTCGGCCCATATTCTCGGCTATGTCGCCGCCCCCTCGGAGGACGAGGTCCAGGGCGAACGGCTGCTGCAGATGCCGGGCGCCCGCATCGGCAAGAGCGGCATCGAAAAGCAATATGAGACGGACCTCCGCGGCAAGGCCGGCACCACGCTGGTGGAAGTCAACGCCGTCGGCCGTGTCATCGAGGAGAAGAAGGACGAACGCCGCGAGGCGCAGCCAGGCCAGGATCTCATCATATCGCTTGATGCCGATCTGCAGCGCTACACGCAGGTGAGGCTATCCCGCGAGCGGAGCGCCTCCGCCGTTTTGATGGACGTTCACACCGGTGACATACTCGCGCTCGGTCGCTGGCCGTCCTACGATCCCGGCATGTTCACGCGGGGCATCACCCAGCGCGAGTGGCAGTCCCTGATGAACGACGAGCTTCATCCCCTGGCCAATAAGGCGATTGCCGGGCAGTACGCGCCGGGCTCCACCTTCAAGATGATCGTGGCCCTCGCGGCTCTCAAGGCGGGTGTCGACCCCCACACCAAGGTTTCCTGCGCCGGCGTGGTAAAGCTGGGCAATGCGCGCTTCCATTGCTGGAAGAAGGGCGGCCACGGCAGCCTGGATATGAGCGCGGGATTGAAGAATTCCTGCGACGTATTTTTCTATGAAACGGCGCGCAAGACCGGCATCGATAATATTGCGGCGATGGCCCGTTCCCTCGGACTGGGTTTCAATACGGGCGTCGATCTGCCGGGCGAAAAACCCGGCCTGATTCCGGACTCCGATTGGAAACTCGCAACTTTCGGTGAGAAGTGGCAGCAGGGCGAAACGCTGGTGGCCGGCATCGGCCAGGGATTCATCACGGCGACGCCGCTGCAACTCTCCTTGATGGCGGCCCGGATCGGCAATGGCGGCATCGGTATCGTCCCGAAGTTGCGGCGGAAGGAAGCGATTACGGAAGCGGGCGATCCGCCGGGGCCCTATGGCCCATCGCTCGGTATTCCGCCGGAGCATCTTGCGGTCGTGCAGGATGGCATGAACCGCGTGACGAACGAGGCCGGCGGCACGGCCTATGGCTCGCGGATTCACGAGCCGGGCATGGAAATGGCCGGCAAGACCGGCACCGCACAGGTCCGCCGCATTTCGATGGCCGAGCGCGCCACCGGCGTGCGAAAGAACGAAGACCTGCCCTGGGACCGCCGCGACCACGCGCTGTTCGTCGGTTATGCCCCTGTGCAGGCGCCGCAATATGCCGTCGCTGTCGTGGTCGAGCACGGCATGGCCGGTTCCAAATTTGCCGGGCCGATCGCCCGGGACATCCTGATTGAAGCGCAGCGGCGCAATCCCTCGCGGATCGCCCGGACACCGGAAACGGCGCCGGCGGTGAAACCGTGAGATGGCGCCTGCCCCTGTCGACGATGCGCCGGTCGGAGCTGTCGATCGGCGAGAAGCTGCAGCAGCTCAATCTCGGCCTGCTGCTGCTGATCTGCGCCGTCGGCGCCGTCGGCGTCGCCTGGCTCTACTCCGCCGGCGGCGGCAGCATGGAGCCCTGGTCGATGCGCCACGCCATCCGGTTCGGCGTCGGCCTGGTGATTCTCGTGATCGTGGCGATGGTCGATTTCCGCCTCTGGCTGAAATATGCCTACACGATCTATGGCGTCACCTTCGTGCTGCTGCTCTACGTGGAGATCGCCGGCGAGATCGGCATGGGCGCGCAGCGCTGGATCGATTTGAAATTCATCCAGTTGCAGCCGTCGGAGATGATGAAGATCGCCCTGGTGCTGGCGCTGGCGCGCTACTTCCACCGGCTCAGCATCGAGGATGTGCGCAATCCCTTCGCGCTGGTCTTGCCCACGGCGCTGGCCGTGGTGCCGGCGGGGTTGGTGCTGATGCAGCCTGATCTCGGCACGGCGACCATCCTGTTGATGCTCGGCGGCGGCATTTTCTTCATCGCGGGCGTGCGCCTCTGGAAATTCATCGTCATCACCCTTGCCGGTCTTTCGGCCTTGCCGGTGGCCTGGAGCTTTCTGCGCGACTATCAGAAGGACCGCATCCTGATCTTCCTCAATCCGTCGAACGATCCTCTGGGTGCCGGCTATCACATCACCCAGTCGAAGATCGCCTTCGGCAATGGCCATATCTTCGGCAAGGGATTCCTCGGCGGTACCCAGGCGCAGCTCAATTTCCTGCCCGAGCATCACACGGATTTCATCTTCACCATGGTGGCGGAGGAGAGCGGGCTGATCGGCACGCTGACCGTGCTGCTGCTCTATACCCTGATCCTTGTCTACGGTTACGCCATCGCCTTCAACGCCAAGAATCACTTCGGCCGGCTGATCGCGACCGGCATGACCCTCAATCTCTTCCTCTATGTCTTCATCAACATGGCGATGGTGATGGGCCTGATCCCGGTGGTCGGCGTGCCGCTGCCGATGATCTCCTATGGCGGCACGGCGATGATCACGGTAATGGCCGGCTTCGGCCTGCTGATGTCCGTCTACATCAACCGCGATCTCAAGATCGCCCAGCGCGGCTTCGGCGAGGAGTAGCCGCCGCTCAGCGTTCCGTCAGCCGGCGGACTTCTTCCGCCATGCGGCCCTGCCACATCAAGCCGTACATCCTGAGATCGCCGCGCAGGCTCCAGAGCGGATGGCGGAATGTCGCCGGCTTGTTGCCTTCGATAAGGAAATGGCCGATCCAGGCCAAGCCATAAGCGGCAATCAGCGCCGGCACCAGCAGCCAGGCGTTCAGCAACAGCGCCGCGATGGCCGCGATGATCAAGGCGATGGTCGTTCCCGCGAAGTGCAGATGCCGCGTCCTTGCGTTCCGGTGCTCGCCGACATAGTGCGGCCAGAACTCCTCGAAATTGCGAAACTCTGTGGGCGCCATGCGCGGTCAGACTTCGGCTTTCTGCGACAGTTCCAGCGCCAGCCGCCGGGTCGCCTGCAGATCGATCTTTCCCGTGGCCAGGACCGGCAATTCCGGCACGCGATGGATCTGCTGGCGCTTGGGAATCCAGAGGTTCGGCAGCTGGGCCTGGGAGAGGCCGTTCCAGAGAGCTTCCGGTGAGACCCCGTCATCGCCCGTGTACAGCAGCAGCAGCTTCTCGCCCCGCGCCGCATCGGCGACGGCGACGACGACAGCGCGGCTAACGCCAGATGTCGCGGCGGCGGCTTCCTCGATCCGGCCATGGGGCACCATCTCGCCGCCGATCTTGCTGAACCGGGCCAGCCGGTCGGTGATCCTGATGAACCCGTCCTCATCGATGACGGCGATGTCGCCGGTGACGTACCATCCGTCGGCAAGGGCTTCTGCCGTACGGGCGGGATCGTTGAGATATCCGGTCATGCGTCCGCCGCCTTTCACCAGCAACAGGCCCGGCTCTCCGGCGCCCAGCAGGGTCCGCGTTTCCGGATCGACGACGCGCGCGGCGACGCCGGGGATCGGGTGCCCCACCGTACCCGGCTTGTGGCCGACATGGCGGGTGCTGCCATCGGCCATATCAGGCACGTTCACCGCCACCACCGGCCCCATCTCCGTGCAGCCATAGCCTTCCAGCAGGTCGATGCCGAATTTCTCCTGGAATGCCTCGGCCAGTTTCGGCTGCAGCTTTTCCGCTCCCACCACCACATGGCGCAGGCTGCGGAACTGGTCGGCCTCGATGACCCGGAGATAGGATTGGCAGAAGGTCGGCGTTGCGATCAGGATCGTCGCCTCGTGCTCCTTCGCCAGCTTTCCGATGGTCTTCGCATCCAGCGGATTGGCGTGATAGACCGCGCCGATGCCGGCGATCAGCGGCAGCCACAGCGTGCCGGTTACGCCGAAGGCATGGAAGAACGGCAGGATGCCCAGCATCTTGTCGTCCTGCGCCACCCACAGGACTTGGCCCACACCCTCGACATTCGACAGGATCGCATGATGCGACAGCACGACGCCCTTGGGCTTGCCGGTGCTGCCGCTGGAGAACAGCACGGTGGCCGGATCCTGCGGCGATTGCCGGCGGAGGCCGTAGCGCCGCACCAGCAGGCTTGCCGGCAATAGATAGGCGGCAAGCGCTATCCGCAGTTTTTCGAACTTTGTGATGCGCTCGGCGATGTCCTCGATATAGAGCATGCCACTGCGCGGTGCGATCTTGGCTTTGTCGAGGAAACGCCGCGACGTGATGATTTCGGTGATCCCGCATTGTGCGATGGCGCTGTCCATCGCATCGTCGCCCAGCGTGAAGTTCAAATTCACCGGCACCTTGCCGGCAAATGATAGGCCTGACATTGACCAGAACCCCGGCGCTCGATGCCGGCAGCAACACGCCCACCATCTTGCCGTCGCCCAGCTCCCGTGCAAAACGCCGAGAGAAGGCCAGCGATCCGACCAGCGCTTCACCGAAGGTGAAGCTCCTGCCGGTGGAATCCTGCAAGGCGATGGCGCGCCAATAGCGCCGGGCGGTGCGCAGGAAATGCAGATGCAGCAGGTCGTCGCGCCGGCGCCGGCTGACGAATGCGTCGCTGCCCAGTTCCATGATCGCCTGGCGCATTTCCCAGGCGCTGGCCGTCGACTTCATCGCCTTGCCGAACGACACGGTGACCGGCAGCGGCACGCGCCGCGGCCATTTCCAGAAGAACTTGCCGTCCTTGAAGCTGAAGATGCTGCCCCAGACGCGGTCCAGATGTACCGGGATAACGGGCACGTCGATGCCTTCCAGGATACGCTCCACGCCCCGGCGGAACGGCAGCAGATTGCCCGAGCGGCTCAGCGCGCCCTCGGCGAAGATGCAGACTACATGGCCCTGCTTCAGCGCCTCGCGGGCGCGGGCGAAGGCCTCGTTGATCAGCTTGGGATTGCCGCCGCTGATGGGGATCGCATGCATGGCGCGGAACAGCCAGTTCAGCATCGGCAGGTCGTAGTAGGCGCGATACATGATGAAGCGCACGAAGCGCGGCAAGGTGGCGCCGATCAGCAGGCCGTCGACGAAGGAGACATGGTTGCTGACCAGCAGGGCCGGGCCTTTGCGCGGCATGTTCTCCGCACCCGCCACAGTGATGCGGTAGATGCTGTGGGTCAGCAGCCACAGCAGGAAGCGCACGAAGAAATCGCCGAGCTGGATCAGCACGTAGACCGTGGCGGCGAAGGTGGTGAGCCCGATCACCAGCACGATCTCGTCGGCCGCCAGATGCATCGCGTTGCTCAGCACCCACAGCACGCCCGCGGCGAGCATGACGCCGAACATGTTGAGGAAATTGTTGGCGGCGATCAGCCGGCCGCGCTCGTCGGCGCCGGCGCGCAGCTGCAGGAAGGCGTTGAGCGGCACGATGAACAGGCCGGCGGAGAGGCCGATCAGCGCCAGCGAGATCAGCGTCAAGGTGTAGGAGGGGGGCGCCGCCGCCAGCAGCAGGGCGCCGATGCCGATGCCGATCGATCCCAGGGGCACCAGGCCGAATTCCACATGGTCGCCCGACAGGCGGCCGGCGGCGATGCTGCCGAAAGCGATGCCCACCGCCACGGCCACGTTCATCAGGCCGATCTCGGTGTCGCTGAGGCCCAGGATCTGCTGGCCCAGCAGCATGTTGCCGAGCTGCAGCAGCGCGCCCAGGAACCAGAAATAGCTGATGCCCAGCACCGTCAGCCACAGCGGCCGCACGCGGTAGAGCCGGCGGATGCCCGTGATCATCTCGCCCCAGGGCCATTTGGGGAAGGGGCGGTGGCTTGTCGGCGTGGCGCCGCGGGGAATCCACAGGCTGGTCAGCGAGCCGATGACGGCAATGACCATCAGCATGCCGCCGATCCACGGCACGTCATTGCCCCAGGCATCGCTCATGGCGCCGCCGGCTGCCGAGCCGATGACGATGGCAATGAAGGTGCAGAGCTGGTCCAGGCCGTTGGCGCGGGAGATCGCGCTCTCCGGCAGGATCTCCGGCAGAATGCCATAATGCGCTGGCGCAAATAATGCCGATTGCAGCGCGGTCAGGAAGATCACCGCCAGCATCAGGTCCATGCGCCCGGACATCAGCGCCACAATAGCCCAGCGCCATCGCCAGGATTTCCATCGACTTGACGATGATCAGCACCCGCCGCTTGTCGAAACGGTCGGCGATATAGCCGGCATAGCCGGAGAACAGCAGATAGGGCACGACGAACAGCGCGCTGCCCAGCGCCAGGCTGGTGCTGTCGCCGGCATCGACCGCCAGCCGCGTCGCGAACAGCGCCACGACGATGCGGAAGATGTTGTCGGTGATGGCGCCCAGGAACACGGTCGCCATCAGGGCCATGAAGCCCCGGTTCCGCAGCAGCGCGCCGTAGCCGGCGCTGTCTTTGTGCGCAGTGGTCATTGCTTCACCGGCGCGGCGCCGCTGTCGATCACCCGCCAGCAGGCATCGGCCAGCGTCGCCGACAGCTCGCTCAGGTCCATCTTCAGCCGTCCGTAGATCCGGTCCACCGCCACCTGCATCACCAGCCCCAACACCATGGAGGATATCACCGATGGATCGATCGCGGGCTTGCCGCTTCCCTGCTTGGCCAGCCCCTCGGCGATCACCCGGCGCACCACGCCCGGCGGGGTCATCATGGTCGCCGGAACCTTGCGCACCTGATTATGCTGGGTCAGCAGCAGATAGGCGAACAGGGTCGGGTTCTCGTCGAACACCCGGGCGAAATGCCCGACCAGCGCATCCACCTTGCCGCGGAACGCCGGCTCCGCCGCCTGGAGCTGCTCCAGCTTGCGGGCGAGCTGGATGTAGTGATCGGAGAACAGCTGCCAGGCCAGCTCGTCCTTGCTTTCATAATGCCGGTACAGCGCGCCCTCGGTGATGCCGGCGGCGGCGGTGATCTCGCGCACCGAGGTCTCGGTAACGCCGCGGTCGACGAACAGCTTCAAGGCCGAGTCGCAGATCCGCTGGCGGGTCAGGGCACCGTTACGCATGGAAACCTCCATTGCTTGGCTGCCGATGAGGATAAGTTAGATAAGTAAACACTTACTTACATTACACGACCCTTCCCGCCCGCATAGCCGGATTCCCGCCGGACAGGTAAATCCGGTTTCCGATTAATGCGATCTAGATCAATAGGTTATAATTGAATGGCCCATAATGTCCCCTCTCCCCTTGCGGGAGAGGGTTAGGGGTGAGGGGTCTAACCAAGAGTCAGACGGCGGTTTCCAGACATTCAAAGTCCGCCAGCTTCCGCACTGCCTAGGTGCCTGACGGGCAGGCACCGCATGCAACAACACCAGCCCAGAAGCCTCCAACCGGCCACCAGCGATGAGCCACCCCTTTCCATCGACAAAGGGGATCGCCTCTGCTATATCGCGCGCCTTCCCGCGAGTTGGGATTGCCGAAAGAAAGCGCGCCTTGCGCCGCCATCCAGCGCGGCCCAAAGCACGACCGAAAACCCCGGCGGGGGCGCATAGCTCAGTTGGTAGAGCAGCTGACTCTTAATCAGCGGGTCGCAGGTTCGAGTCCTGCTGCGCCCACCAAATCTGGAATGTACATCGTACCTCGGCTGGAGAGTTATCGATCTCGCCGAAGTCAATCTGAAAAGTCCACGAGCAATATTAATCCGGTGCCGTGGTAAAGCATTTGCTTACCCCAGAACTGGAAGCCCGCACTTGGCGAGGATAGCACCTGTAAACCGTGCATCGTCCGTAACCTCGCGTACCGCGAAGGCCGGGATCGTGAAAGAGGTTAGCAGATCGTCCGTCTCGAATTCGGCTTCGGCAAGGATGAGGCCGCTAAGGTCGGCTTGAAATTCGTCGACCGCCATGAGGACGCCGGGGAGTGGACTGTGGAGCCTGTGCCGAAGCTTCTTGATCCCGATGCCAGGCAACAAAGCAGCCAGAAGGGCGAATTCCTCCTCCGGAAGATAAATTGACGAGATCAACCGCGTATGTGCATCAACGTCAGCTTTTCTGCTGAGGCGCAGCATGGGTGCCGCGCCGTCAATTGGGCGTGCTTCTCTCAGCCGCAGTCGCGACCCTGTGATATATAGGTCTGTGATCGCTTCGGTTTGAGCGATGTGCTCACGGGGCACTTCCCGACACAACCATCGGCGTTCTCTTTCGACCGAAGTGTAGTGCGGCTTGGGAAAGCCCAAAGTGGCCGCGATGTTTTGATCGATCTCCATCCGCTCGTATTGCCACTACTCAGTCACTCATATCAAGTCGAGAGGGAGAAGACCGCAGACGACAGAGTGCAGCGCCGGTCTTCCACAGAGAGCTGCGCAGTACCTCGGGATCGTTGCCTTCGCCAGCGATCAGATAGCGCCTTCGCCCTACCCCGCCTTGCCGCCCTTCAGCAGACCGACGAGCGGGTTCGGCGCCGGCGGCGCGATCCGCCGCAGGGTGTTGGTGTCACGGTGGTCGAACGCGCGGCGTCTTGCCCCGGACCGCCAGATCCGTGCGCGTCACATAGGTCCAGCTGTCGTCATCGTTGAAGGTGATGTCGATGCGGTAATAGTCGGTGCGAAACGCCGCCTCGAGGAACGTGGTCGAGCAGATCCCGAAGCGGGTATCGCCGCGGCGCGCCTCCACCGAAATGCGCTTGTCGTCCGGCGCCGCCGTTCCGCCCGCCAGCACCACCTGGCCGCGCGGGATGGCGATGGTCTGCATGATCAGGCCGGTGGCCGGTTCCCACAGCCAATAACCGACCTGATCGTGGAAGGTGATGGCTTCCTCCGGCGTGTTGATATGGATGTGGTAGCGCAGGCCATAGAGGAGCTGCGGGCCGTTGGGCTGCGGATCGATCGGCTCCATGCGGATATGTTCCCGGTACACGCGCCGTTCGGGGCCTTCCGCCTTGGGGCTGATGTCCACCCCCTGATCGGACTGCCACACGCCGGCCAGGCGGCGCAGCGGGCCCAGATTGGCCAGCGTATCCGGCGAGATATCATCGGGCTCGGTAAAGATGTCGTCGGGGATGTTCGGCATGGGTTCCTCATGTCGCGCGCATGCGCCAAGCATGCGTGTTCGCCCTGGCGATGACAAGCAGCAGGCCAGCGGCGGCGATATCCGGATCCCAAATGGAGAATCAGGCGTGAGCGCCGATGAGGGCGCTCACGCCTGGTTGCCTCGCGCGCCGTGATGGCGGGATTGTGGGTGGGGCGGTGGCAAAAAGGATATGCGCTGCTGACGCCGCGTCGACGTGGCGGTTAGCGCAATTTTTCCAGGTTGCTCAGTTCCTCCAGCTTTTCCGCAAGCTTTAGCTGGAGACGATTCGATTCGGCATGGGCTCCCGCACCAACGGCCTTAAGACGCGTCTCGTGAAGGTCGCTCAGTTGCCGGCGGACTCTGAAGATCTCATCTTCGATCTGCTGTTTGCTCATGTAAGATTTTCCTTACCGGTTGCCTAATCGGGTGATTCGCCCGCTACCCGTCCGAGCCATAGTTAGGCAAGCCGTTGTAGTTCGTCTTGCATTGCGGACAGAATACGCTTGGCCCTGACCTCTTGGCACGTTCAGTAAGGATCAAGTAGCCATCAACCTCCAAGCATCTGGGACAGAACGGACGCCCGGCAGGTTGTCCGTCGGTAACCGACTTTCGGAAGCGATAGGGTGCGAGTTCTACGGTATCGGATTCCATCCGCTGAAATTGCTGCTTCAACCTGTCTATTTCCTTGTCCTTTGCGGCCGAGCCGACCTCAGCGCCGGCAATGGCGGCTTTGGCATCGGATAGCGCAGAACAGATATCTGCGATCTTGAATTTCATCTCTGCATTGCCCATAGCATCGGCTACAGTTTTGGCGCCTCTCGCAAGATGCATGGCGACATCGATCCGTGATGCGATTTCACCGATCATTGCAGCTTCTTCCGCTCACTGGACATTTCCCCATATGTTGCGCCGGAGCCGACGGCTCCGTGCCGCAGGCCAGGGCCGGTATGATGCTGCGGCAAGTGCATTGTGCATCTAGTTCAGCGGCACGCCGCTGCGGATCCTGTCCAGGTTTTCCAACTCCGTCAGCTTCTGCTTGATCCTGCGCTTGATGATGGAAGACCTTTCATAGTTCCAAACCGCCTCGGCTCGATCAAACCGGCCCTCCAATTCAGTCAGTTTGCGCCTGATCGTTGCAATCTGGTCAGCAATGGGATGCTTGGTCATTGTCTATTTCATGACTGGTTGCCCGCCGGCGATATTCGACAGGAGCTACTCAGACCGCCCCCGTTTTCATAGCAGCGGACAGACCGGTGCCGGAGGCAGCGCAGCAGCGGCCTTCGAGGCTCCCGCATCGTCTCCTCGGTCGAATGCCGCACGCGCGTTGGTCGTTACCCTCTTGTCACCGGGGGTCAGAGCCGTGAACCAAAGATCGAGGGCGTCACGGTACCCGGTCAGGAAGAATCCATCCGCGGACGGCCATTCATGATAGAGCGCTGCATGTAGCTTGTGCGCGGTATCGTTGGACAATTCTGTCGCCAAGGCAGCCTCCGGACCTCTGAGCATGCGATAGAGTTAGCGGCGTAACGGATGCAGGTCTGTACAAAAGTGGACATTCAGCCGGTCACGGCGAACCCAAGGCCGCCGCTTGCCAGGACGTGATTGATGGAAAACCAGGCGTGAGCGCCCAATCGCGGCGCGCACGCCTGGCGGCCTCGTACGCCGCGGAGGAGGGGTCCCGCGGCGCCGGGCGCTACGCGGTCTTGCGCTTTTGCTGCGGCACGGCTTGCGGGACGCGCATGTCCGCGCCGGTGACGCGGCGAACCTCGGTGATGGAGTTGAAGGGCAGGTTGATCGCCGCATGGGCCTTGCGGATGGACTCCTCGTCCGGCCCGCACATGAAGCAGAAGGCCTTGCCGTCCTTCAGGTTCACATGGGCGGCGTGGCCGAAGGCGCCAACCTTCGCGGCGGCCACTTCCAGCGCGTCGAACTGCGCGAAGAACTCTTCCTCCGTCAGCTCCTGGGCCGGGAAACTGCCTTTGGTCTTGTCGTGGGTATCGATGAAGTACTTCATGTCGATCTCCTGATGTTGGCGTCGGGGTCGATACTATATCGTGCATATGCACGACATAGGGTAAGCTTCATGGCCGGACTAGATCATTCGCCGCCTCCTCCTGTCAGTTGCGCGGAATCAATTCCCTGGGATCGGCCGCCTATGCGGCGCCGATGAAGGCATCTAGATCGTCATGGATGAGATCCCACCGCTTGTCGCCGAGCTTTCGCCGCAGCGCCGCCTGGGCTTTTTCCCACAGGGGCAGGGCGTCCTTCAGCCGCGACCGCCCCTTCTTCGTGATCTCGACGGTGCGGCTGCGGCGCCAGCCCTCGCTGCCCAGCTTGACCAGGCCGTCCCGCTCGAGCGGCCGCAGGTTGCGCGTCAGAGTCGAGCGATCCATGCCCATGAATTTGGCCAGGGCTGCGATCGACATCACCTCATCGACCGCGATGGCGACCAGCACGGAAACCTGCGTCGCCCGCAGCCCGGAGCCCCGCAGTTCCTCGTCATAGAGCCGCGTCACCGCCCGTGCGGCCATGCGCATCCGGTGGCAGGCGCAGTGCTCGATGACCTGGCGTTCTGTAACCACGGGCCGCTCCGTCCGCTATGTCGTGCATATACACTAGTCACCGGCCCCGCGGCAGTCAAGGGGCCTAGGCCTGGACAGGAAATACCCGCCGCCGCGCCGTTCGACCGGCCGAATGCACCCGGCCGGATCCACCGCGCCCGCAACGAATTTGTCATATTCCGCAAGGCCTTCACGGCCATGGTCAAAACCCCGCGTCCGGTTTTATCCTGGCGCGCTCAGCTAATCCTGCGCCCAGAGAAAAAAATCCCGGGGAACCTGTCGATTCCCCAACTCTTCATTCGTCGTATCCCCATGAACACGGTGCAAAAGGGAGTCCCCATGCAAGTCCAGCCCTACCTGAATTTCGACGGCCGCTGCGAAGAGGCGATCGAATTCTACCGCCAGGCGCTCGGCGCCAAGGTCGAGATGATGTTGCGCAACAAGGAGAATCCGCAACCGCCGCCGCCGGGCTCAACCCCGCCCGGAAACGAGAACAAGATCCTCCATGCGAGCGTCCGGATCGGCGACACCGTCATCGGCGCGTCCGACGGCTATTGCAGCGGCAAGCCGGCCTTCCAGGGCATCACCCTGACATTGCAGGTCGCGAACGAGGCAGAGGCCGACCGCCTGTTCAACGCGCTCGCGAACGGCGGCCAGGTGCAATTGCCGCTGACGCGCACTTTCTTCTCGCCGCGCTTCGGCATGGTGGCCGACCGTTTCGGCGTGGCTTGGATGGTGCTCGTCACCCAGGCCGCCGCCGCGTAACAGACTTCAGCAAGGAGATCGCAGCATGCGTTTCATGATCGTCGTCAAGGCATCCAAGGAGTCCGAGGCCGGCGCCATGCCGGAAGAGAAGCTGATCGCCGCCATGGCGACCTATCATGAGGAGCTGGCAAAGGCCGGCGTGCTCCTGGACGGGACCGGGCTGCATCCCAGCTCGAAGGGCTGGCGCATCAAGTACAAGGGCGACAAGCGCACGGTTGTCGATGGGCCTTTCGCCGAGACGAAGGAGTTGATCGCCGGCTACACCCTCATCCAGGTGAAGTCGCGGGCCGAGGCGCTGGAATGGACCAAGCGCTTCCCAAATCCCCGCGGCGAGGGCCTCGATGCCGAGATCGAAGTGCGGCAGCTATTCGAGCTCGAGGATTTCGAGCCCAACGCCGCCGTCGAGCGCTTCCGCGAACTCGATGCCAGCATGAAGAAATAGGTATTCCCTTGCGGAAGTGAGCAAGGCCGGCCCGCGAAGCGCCGGCCTTGCTCCAACAGGCGGAGATGCGCTAATCGGCGGCGGTGAGCGCCCCCGACCTCAACAGCACCATCGATGCCATCTGGAGGATCGAATCGCCGCGGCTGATTGCCGGTCTGGCGCGGATGCTGCGCGATGTCGGCCTGGCCGAGGAGCTGGCCCAGGATGCCCTCGTCACGGCGCTGGAGCGCTGGCCCGTCTCCGGCGTGCCGGACAAGCCTGGCGCCTGGCTGATGTCGGCGGCGAAGAACCGGGCCATCGACCGCCTTCGCCACAAGAAGCTGCAGGCGCGCAAGGCGTCCGAGATCGCCCAGGAGATCGAGGCCCGCCATGCCGAGTCCGCGCCGGACCCCGACGCCGCCCTCGATGACGAAGTGGGCGACGATCTGCTGCGCCTGATTTTCATCGCCTGCCATCCCGTGCTGCCGACGGAGTCGCGGCTCGCGCTCACGCTCCGATTGATCGGCGGCCTGTCGGTGCCGGAGATCGCCCGGGCCTTCCTGGTGCCCGAGCCGACCATCGCCCAGCGCATCGTCCGCGCCAAGCGCACCCTGGCCAAGGCCGGTGCCGCCTTCGAGCTGCCCCGCGGTCCGGAATTGGCCGAACGCCTCGCCTCGGTGCTGGAGGTCGTCTACCTCATCTTCAATGAAGGCTACGCGGCGACAGCGGGCGAAGACTGGCTGCGGCCCGCACTCTGCGATGAAGCGCTGCGCCTGGGCCGCATTCTCGGGGAGCTCGCCCCCGATGAGCCGGAGGTGCAGGGCCTCATCGCGCTGATGGAGATCCAGGCCTCGCGCACCGCCGCCCGCGTCGGCCCGTCGGGCGAGCCGGTGCTGCTGCTGGATCAGGACCGCCGCCGCTGGGACTATCTCCTGATCCGCCGCGGCCTGGCGGCCCTCGATCGCGCGGCAAGACTCGGCGGCGCCCAGGGCCCCTACGCGCTGCAAGCCGCCATTGCCGCCTGCCACGCCCGCGCCGCCAGCGCCGATCAAACCGACTGGCCCCGCATCGCCGCGCTCTACGCCGTGCTGTCTCGCGTCGCGCCATCTCCCATCGTGGAGCTCAACCGCGCCGTCGCCGTCGGAATGGCCCAAGGCCCCGCCGCCGGCCTGGAACTCGTCGACGCGCTGGCCGGCGAACCCTCGCTCAGGAACTACCACCTCCTGCCCAGCGCCCGCGGCGACCTCCTGGCGAAGCTCGGCCGCAAAGCCGAAGCCCGCGCGGAATTCGAACGTGCGGCCGCGCTGACGCAGAACGCGCGGGAACGCAAGCTGCTGCTTGATCGGGCGGCGGCTTGCGCCAACTCCGCCTGATATCGATAAGATTTCAAGCCGACCGCGAAGGCTATGGCGCGGCCGGCCAACCCTGCTTACATCTCTTGCACGAAGCCCGGCATTGCTGCTGTAACGGAGAGCCCGTGAAAGATCCCTACGAAATCCTCGGCGTCGCGCGCACTGCTTCGGCCGATGAGATTCAGAAGGCGTATCGCCGCCTGGCCAAGAAGCTGCATCCCGACCTCAATCCCGGCAACAAGGAGGCGGAGGAGCGCTTCAAGGAGGTCGCCGTCGCCTACGGCCTGCTGTCCGATCCGGACAAGCGCCGGCGCTTCGACAGCGGCGAGATCGATGCCTCCGGCGCCGAACGGCCGCGCGAGCGATTCTACCGGGACTTTGCCGGCGATGCCGGCGCTGGCGGTCCCTACGAGGACACTTCCGCCTTTGCGGACTTTGCCGATGTGGACGATCTGCTGGCGCAACTCCTGGGACGGCAGGCCCGGCAGGCGCGGCGCGGCCGCGGGGCGGATTTGCACTACCGGCTGGCGATCGATTTTCTCGATGCGGTCAATGGCGCGACCCAGCGGCTGACTTTGCCCGAGGGAGGCACGCTCGACGTGACAATTCCGCCGGGCCTGCAGCAGGGCCAGATGCTCCGCCTGCGGGGCAAGGGCGCGCCGGCGCCGGGCGAGGGCGATCCGGGCGATGCGCTGGTGGAGATCTCGATCAGGCCGCACCGGTTCTTCACCCGCCATGGCAACGACATTCATTTCGACTTGCCGGTGACCCTGGCGGAGGCTGCGCTGGGTGCGCGAATCAAGGTGCCGACGCCGTCAGGTCCCGTCATGTTGGCCGTGCCGAAGGGCTCGAACTCGGGATCGATCCTTCGCCTGAAAGGAAAGGGCGTTCCCGGCCGCGAAGGCACCGGCGACCAGCTGGTCAAGCTCAAGGTCATGCTGCCGGACCAACCGGACACTGAGCTGGAGGCATTCCTCGCCAACTGGAAACCGGGAGAGCGCTACAACCCGCGCCGGGACATGCAGCCATGATCATCAGCAAACGGGAGTTTCTCTTTCGCGCGCAGCTCGACCAGGAAACGCTCGAAGTCTGGATCGCCGAGGAATGGCTGGTCCCCGGCGGAACCGAGGCCGAGCTGGCGTTCTCCGAAGCCGACCTGGCGCGCGCGGAGCTGATCCGCGACCTGAAACGGGACCTCGGCGTCAATGACGAGGGCGTCGGCGTCATCCTGAACCTGCTGGACCAGGTGCACAGCCTGCGCACCGTGCTGGCCGAAGTGCTCCAGTCGGTGCGGGAGCGGTCATTGCCTGGCGGCAGCGATTCCGGAGAGAATACGGACGGCGAAGGCGGATGAGGGATTTCCGAATAGGACGATGATGAAACATCTCTTGCGAGCCGTTGTCGTCATCGGTGTCCTGGCCGCCGTCGGCACCATAGCCTCCCAGGTCAGCCCCTGGCCGTCGGCGCTGTTGATCCGCTTCACCTTCGACCGGGGCGGGGACGCGGCGGCGTCGGCGCTCGAGAAGCATGTCCCGGATGGCGTCGCGGAACTGCTCAATCTCCAATATGATTCCACTGACAGCGATGCCTATCTCGATGTCTTCTATCCCGCCGATATCAAAGGTACGGATCGCGCATTGCTTACCGTCGTCTGGATCCATGGCGGTGGCTGGATTTCCGGCAGCAAGGACCAGATCGCCAATTACGCTCGCATCCTCGCCGGCCAGAGGGTTCACCGTCGTCGGCGTCGATTACTCGATCGCGCCCGGCAGCACTTATCCCACGCCCCTGCGGCAGGTGAACGCCGCGCTGGCCTATCTGCAGGCAAACGCAGCAACACTGCATATCGACCCCGCGCGCATCGTTCTTGGCGGGCAACTCCGCCGGCGCCCATATCGCGGCGCAGATTGCGAACATCATCAGCGAGCCCTCCTATGCCCAGGCCGTCGGCATCGCGCCATCGATCCAGCGTGCGCAGTTGGCTGGCCTGCTGCTCCACTGCGGCCCATACAAACTTGGCGAAGCGCCGGGTATCCGCGTTGGCGATTTCTCCCGGGTCCTGCTGTGGTCCTATAGCGGCCGCAAGGATTTCGGCAGCGATCCAAATTTCGCCACCGCATCCGTGATCGACTACGTGACCGCGAGTTATCCGCCGGTGTTCATTTCAGCCGGCAACGCCGATCCCCTGTTATCGCAGTCGCTCGCATTCTCCGCGGCCCTCACCAAGCTGGGCGTCCGCGTGGATTCACTCTTCTTTCCGGCCGACTACGAACCGCCGCTGCCCCACGAATACCAATTCAACCTGGATATCGAGGCGGGGCAGATCGCCCTTGAGCGCTCGGTGACGTTTCTGAACGGCCTTTAGGCGCGCTTTGAGCACCGCGGCTTGTCAAAGTCATACCCGTCTAGGGCTCTGGCACTTCGCGCCGGATGGCGGTAGCCGAGCATGTGGCGGTTTGGTCGCACCGCGGCATCTCATAAGTCCGACTATGCGACCATGCCCGGAGGCGCTGGCAGTCACCACCGGTGTGCGTCCGGCCATTCCAACGCATCTCTTCGTCCCCATATTGCCTCACACAGTCCAGCCACTCTTGGAAGTCACGTAAATCCTCGTCCGATACGTCATAGGACGACGTACCGGAGACCGAACAATCGACGCTCATCATGCCGTTGCCGCCGAGCTCAAGGACATGGCGGCGCAGCGCCGAAACGGCCATGGCCCTGGCAGGCGAACCCGACCGATGCGCCGTTCTGCAGGAACTGCTTTGCGCTGAGCTGTAAACTTTGCCCAGGGACTCATAGGAACCCAGATCCGCTTCGCCCTGGTAATAGACCGGCACTTTGACATCCAAATCGCCGTACGGATCGCCGTCGATACCTTCGATGTAGACACCGGGCGGAATTGGCCCCGATTCCTCCCGGCACGACGCCAGCAACATGCCCAGTGCGATGAGCAAGATGCTCACCGACAGCGCAGCATAAGAAGATCGCTGTGTAATTGTTGCCATCGCAATTGAGCCGAAGCCGAGTTCGAACGCATGGATTCTGCTGCCGGTGCGACCCGACCACCGGCCAAGCCGCATTCCTTGCGCAGGATGCATAAATAGATTTATTTGTATTTTGTCAGATCGAAGCAGAGCCGCCTTTGATCCTGATCAACTTGGCATCGCTTGCTGCTCGTTGGGAAATCGCCATGAGGAGGAGGTCCTATTCCTCCCGTAGCGAGCCGTCTCTCGATGACAGACGCCGCTATTGTTGTACGAGCTTCCGCTTGATCGCCACCGCCGTGCATTCCGTCGTGTATTCGCACCGGTCCGGTTCATCGTAGGTCGAGTGCCGCCAATCCCTGTCCCAGTCGGAGTTCGACCCCGGCCAATCATCCCACCGGTCGCAATCCTCGCCGTGGGGCGGATGATCGTAGCGGGCGAGGTCATTGTCTTCATCGTCCTGGACGCAATCGACGTAGTGCTTCAAAGCTTCGTAATAATCGTCGACATCGACATCATAGTACGCATCACCATCGACAGAGCAGTGGAGATCGATCAGACCGTCGGCGCCAATGCTGCGCGCATAGCCGCGAAGCTCCGCCACGGCTTCCTTCTTTTCGGGCGATCCCCAAAGATGCTTGGCGTCACAGGACGTGCTGTGAACCTGGCTCATGATCTCTCCCAGGGATTCATACGGGCCGGGTTGTGGTCCGGGCCAAGCGAATACCGGCACCCACTCATCCCATTCACTCTGTTCGGCACCAGTGTTTGCGGGCGTGGCTAGTCCGGAATTTCCGGGGAGAGCTTCTGAAGCCTGGCCACTCTGCGGCGCCGGCGGCATACGGTCCTTGGGAGATGTGCCGGCGGAGGACCGCTGCGCCGCGGGTGGGATGCTGTAGTGGCATGACGCCAGCATCGGCCCGAGCGCGAGGAGAAACGCGCCGGTCAATATCGCTGCAAGCCCGAATTTTTTCATGCTCGCCCCCACGGTCAGAGATCGGGACCAAAGGCCGAACAACGTCCGCGCCACGCGAACTCAACACCCGGTTCTTGACTATCTGCGCATTCCCTGCAAAACGGCTGGTGGCGCGATTACCCTATAACAATATCACGGCATGGCACGCGGTGGTTGATCTCAATCATCACGGCTGGCCTCGGCGCCCCATTTGACCCCTTCCCATAGCCAGGAAGCGGACGGATCGTGCAACACCATGGTAAACAAGCCGGATTCCTGGCTTTCGATCGTGCACTTTGCTTGTTTGCTGCCCTATGCACGCCATCAAACTCCCACGGGCCAGAGCGCCCTTGAGCGCTCGGTGGCCATTCTGAACAGTCTCTGAAGGCGGCAGCACCGAACATTGGCCCGCACGGGCGCAACGGTGCGACCCGGAATTCATTCAAAGCTGGTCAACGCCGGCGCCTGCGATCAGGAGTCCTTGCGCAGGCTGTTCGCTTTGTCCTGCAATCGTTCAATCTCGTCGATTGCGGCCGGATACAGGGAACAGGCAACGGAGATGAATTTCAGAGCATTGTCGAGCATCATGGCATTGTGATCCCGCTGAGGCTTTTCGGCTAAACCCAGATAATCCGCCAATGGCCTTGCTTCATGCCCGTCAATGCCCTTTGCCACGAATGACAGATAGTCGACCACACCCAGCCTTCGGGTGTTTTCGATCCATTGACGGGCGGCGGCAATGTCTTCCGGGGTCATGACTGAATTCCGATTGGCTCAAATCAAGAATGCTTTCGCTCGGCGACAAGTTCCGCGACGGTCTGCGCCATCTCGGCGATGGCAAAAGGTTTGCGGATCACGGGCTGTTCCTGGTGCCGCGCTGGAATAGGGTGATCGCTGTAGCCCGTCATGAAGACGAACGGCACGCCATGATCTGCCAACGCATCGGCAATCTCGAAGGAGTTACCGTCGGCCAGCTCGATATCCAGAATCGCGCAATCGATCGTAGCCCCTGTGCAAAGGCACAGACCATCGGAAAGGGATTGTGCCGGACCCAGCACGATTGCGCCTTCCCGTGTCAGTGTCATCATTAGTTCAAAGGCGATGTACGCCTCGTCTTCGACTAAGAGAATATGGCAGTCTGATAGCATGGCTTGCCTCTGCCGATTCAGCGACTAAGACACCTATGCGTTCAGGACTTCGCCTGCAGGTGCAATTTCTTACGAGCCCCGCCGTTCGGTTGGTTTGACTCGTTTTCGTTGGGCGGAGTGACAATTGTCATCGCGGATTGCTCGAACCGCGTCGCTTTCCCGCATTTTGTGCATTGCGCCAGCGTATGGTTCTCTGGCGCCGTATGCAGGAAAAACGAATTGCTGCCGCAGTGCGGGCACACGAACTTCATCGCGGACCTCCCAGGGTCTCAGCCCAATGCTGAATCAGGGCGCGGATATGCCGATGCTGTCAATTTGCAAACGGTACGAAATCGCACAAAATCCGGGCGGGATCAGCCGAGTATTCTTCGATATTCGCCTTCCGCAATGCCGTAGGCGCCATTGGACACTTCCTTCAACCCGTCGCGGTCAATGATGAAGATTCCGCCGCGCTTGGCGTCGATCAGACCGCGCTTTTCAAGAAGGCGCAGGGCTACAGTAACCCCCGCACGGCGTACGCCAAGCATCGTCGCTATGAATTCGTGCGTAAGATCCAACTCATCGCTGTCCTGCCGGTCATGCGCCATGAGCAGCCAGCGCGCCAGCCGTTCTTCGATCTTGCTGCGGGCATTGGTCAAAGCTGTTTGGCCGGTCTGAATCATGAATGTGTGGCACCATTGCAGAAGGGTTTTTTGCAATGTCACGCTCTTGCCGATGGCTGCCAGCAAACTGGCCACACCGATGCGTTGCCCCGCGCCGGCGGCTTGCATGAATGTGTCGTGCGGAGAGCGATCGGAACCCATGATCACCGCAAGACCGGTCACCCCCTCGCGGCCAATGAGCCCGACTTCAACACCGCGCTCGGAGGAACCATCCGCCACAACCGAGGCGAAACCGCGTTCCAAAAAATAGGCGAACTCGATCGGTTTGCCCCGTCGCTCAAGATATCTTAGGACGGGCAGGTCGACTGGCTGCAGGTGAGGCGTCACCAACTGGGCATCGGCCGCTGACAATCGCGACAGGATCTGATTTCTGGTGCCCGCGTCATCAGCCATGGCTCACCTCCATGACAGAAGTGGCCAGCGGCAGATTTCTGCCGATAGGCGATTTCGCCGATCTCATTGTTTGAACTCCCGTAGGACAGGGCAGATCGGCGCACGCTGGCGGCGCTGTTTTCGCCCCAGAGGGGAGATTTCCAACACTAACTACGTGTCTATAGGCCTTGAGACGGCCACAACCGCATTTGGCGGCGCGCTCGTGTCTTATGCCGAGCATCCGACTGGTTTGTCATAAGCACACGATTTGAATCGGATGTCACGTCCGATAGGAACGTACGATTTCGTATGCGGATGGCTCAAGAACCTGCATTTAGAGCGGAGGTGCGGAGGTATGTGTCAGACCCCTCGTTTTCGTGTGTGCTGGATGAGCGTCCATGCGTTGCGCCGGCAGAAACAGGCAACACAATGGTAAATAAGCCCGATTCCCGGCTTTCGATCGCGCACCTTGCTTATTTGCCCCCGTATCCTTATATACACCCCATCAAACTCCCACGGGCCAGTTCGCTCCGCCCCGCCTTTCCAAGCGCCGGACCAAGTGACCTTCCCTGTAAGTTCGATCCGACGCGCGATCGTCGCGCGGCGGCACTGCTTGGTTTGGAGAAAACAACCTATGCAAAACGGTACGGTAAAGTGGTTTAACCCCGCGAAGGGCTTCGGCTTCATCACCCCGGTCGATGGTTCGAAGGACGTCTTCGTGCACATCTCGGCGGTCGAGCGTTCCGAGCTCGGCACCCTCGCTGAAGGCCAGAAGATCAGCTTCGATCTCGAGCGCGGCCAGCAGGGCAAGGTTTCGGCGGTCAATCTGAAGGCTGCCTAGCACCACTAGCTAAAGAAGGGCGGGGCGCCGCAAGGCGCTCCGCCCTTTCTGTTTTTGGCCGCTTGCGCGCACCGCGCCGCGGCCGCGTCCTGCAGCGGATGCAGGACAGTATTCCTTGATTTCCCATCCCCCGGTCCCACATCTCGTCTGGCGCGGGCGACGGTTCGACCGCCTTGATGTTGGACATCGTGCATCGGTTTTCCCTCCCGGCGCCTTCGGGCGCATGGAGCGTGACTGTCTGCTTGTCAGACAACATTCCTATGAGCCATGCAGCGGACGCATAGCTACGCAACTAAATTTCGCGATATCCGGCTTCCATGGGGTTGAGTTGGTCCAGTTTCGAGCTATGCGCTGCATGCATGGCTCACAGCGTTGCATTTGTCATTGCTGGCGGGTGGCGTTGTCGGCAATCGAAGTATTTCTCTATTCTGGCGCCATCGAAGGCCGCGCGCGGCAGTTCACAGCCGTGGCAGCCGGATCGAACTCAAGCCATCAGCGGGTGCTGTCATGAAAAGATCGAGCCACTTTACCCGGTTTGCCACCTGGACGGCGGGGGCGGCCGGCCGGCCGATGACCTTTGTCCTGGCCTGCCTGATCATCGTCGTCTGGGGCATCACCGGGCCGCTGTTCGGCTATTCCGACACTTGGCAGCTGGTGATCAACACCAGCACCACCATCGTCACCTTCCTGATGGTGTTCCTGATCCAGAACACCCAGAACCGCGACAGCAAGGCGGTGCAGCTCAAGCTGGACGAACTGCTCCGTTCAACCCAGGGGGCGCACAATGCCTTGTTGGATCTGGAGGAACTGAACGAGGACGAACTCAATCGCATCCGCCGGCTCTATGCTGCACTGGCGGCAAAGGCGCGACTGGATATGGACACCGGTTTGCTCGATGTCGATATCCCGGATATCGATATCCGCGACAGCGGCCATGACAGCGGCGGCCGCAGGGCGCGCTAGACAGTCATGGCTTTGTCCGTCCACCAGTTCGGTACTGGCCGTCCCCGCAGCTCGCGGCGCTGATGAAGAACCAGCCTGTTGCGAGCGCCTACCGCGCCGCGAGACCCGGTTCCGCCCGTCGCCGGCCGCGTTCCTTGGTGCGGAAGCCCAGCACGCGGGAGATCTCGTCGGCATGGCGCATGACCAGCGGCCCCAGGCGGGTGGCCTCCGGCCCGAAAATGCGCTGCACCGGGCCGGGCACGCTGATGGCGGCGATGGCAATACCGCGGGCGTCGCGGATGGGGGCGGCAATGCAGCCGGTGCCCGCCTCGAACTCCTCGCGCTCAGTGGCATAGCCGCGCTGGCGCACCTGCTCCAGGTCGGCCCGCAAATCCGCCGCCGTGGTGATGGTGTCCGGCGTGAAGCGCTGGAACGGCGCGTTCTCCAGGATGGCGTTGAGCATGGTTTCGTCGGCCTGGAAAGCCAGGATGGCCTTGGCCGATCCCGAACTGTGGGCGGGAAAGGTGCTGCCGATGCGGCTGGACATGCGCACGGCCCGGGCGCCCGGCACCTGGTCGAGATAGACGGCGCGGACATCATCAAGCACCACCAGGTTGGTGGTCTCGCCGGTCTCCGCGACGATCTTCTCCAGCTGCGGCCGGGCCAGCGCCCGCAAGTAAGCCGTGCGGCGTTCCACGGAAGCGGCGATGCCGGCCGTGCGGTGGCCGGGAACATAGAAACCGGAATCCCGGTCCTTGATGGCAAAGCCATCTTGGATCAGCGTCGCCAGCAGCCGATGGGTCGTGCTCACCGACAGGCTGGTGCGGTTCGCCAGCTCGGACAGGGTGGCGCCCCGGCCCTGGCTGTCGGCCATGGCATCCAGCAAGGCCAGCCCGCGGCGCAGCGATTGGACTGTTTCGGATTTGCCCATGATTTTCCTGCAGACAACGGCTGTATCGTTTAGCCCACTCCAGGCCACAACGTATGCAGTATACCACCAGTCCCACAATATAGAATCACAATCCCAACGGCCGGGAATTGCATGAGTGAATACCGCATATCGCATGCCTCCGGATGGTCGACGGTTGAATACGGAAATTGCTATCTTAACAGGATCATAGAAGCGGGGAGGGCAGCAGCATGATCGCAAATCCGGTTCCCTGGCCCAATGGCGCCCGCTGCGCCGTGGCCTTCACCTTCGACATGGACGCGGACAGCTTCCTGCATCTGGCCCGCCCCAAGGACGCCCACCGCCGGATCGCCACCATCTCCCAGCTCCGCTACGGGCCGCAGATCGCCGTGCCGCGCATCCTCGAGATGTACCGGCGCTATGGCCTGAAGCAGACCTTCTTCGTCCCGGCCTGGTGCATCGAGCAATACCCGCAGGCGGTGGAGGCGATGGTCGCCGGCGGTCATGAGGTCGCGCACCACGGCTACATCCACGAGCATTGCAACGAGATGCCGCGGGAGGAGGAGCGCTACTGGCTCCGCCGGTCCATCGAGGTGATCCAGAAGCACACCGGCAAGCGGCCGCGCGGCTTCCGGGCGCCGCTCTACAACTTCTCGGAGAACACCCTGGATTTGCTGCTGGAGGAGGGCTTCGCCTACGACGCCTCGCTGATGGGCGACGATGTTCCCTATCTCATCCGCGGCAAGCGCGGCGATCTCGTGGAACTGCCGAGCCATTGGGGCCTGGATGACTGGCCGCCCTATGTCCACATGGCCGACATCAATTATGAGATGCCGATCCGCGCCCCGGCCGAAGCGGTCGCCAATTTCCGCGAGGAGTTCGACGCCGCCTGGGACCATGGCGGCCTGTGGATCGCCGTCTGGCATCCCTTCGTCTCCGGCCGTCTGGCGCGGCTGCGCGCGGTGGCGCAGCTGATCGAATACATGCAGAAGAAGGGCAAGGTCTGGTTCGCCCCGATGGAAGACATCGCCGCCCATATGCGCAGCGTCGTCGCCAGCGGCCAGCACAAGCCCCATGTGGACGATCTGCCCTACTATCCGGGTCCGGTCATCGTGGACAAGAAGGCGGCAGAGTAGGCGTCAGTCGCAGCAGGTATCGATCTCGACGGTCACGTGGGACAGGCTGCGCAGCACCCGCAACCGCTCGCGATAGTACGACGGCCGCTCGGGCTTGTGGGTCACCAGCGACACGATGGCGCTGTAATGGCCAGGGCCAACGCGCCAGAGATGCAGGTCGGCAACACGGTCGCCGTCGACCTCCAGGATCGAGCGGATCTTCTGCGCAATCCCCGGATCGGGCGTCATGTCCAGCAGCACGGCGCCGGTATCGCGGATGAGCTGATAGGACCAGCGGGCAATGACCGCGCCGCCGACGATGCCCATGATCGCATCCATCCAGATCCAGCCGAACAGCAGTCCCGCCGTGAGGCCGGCAATCGCCAGCACCGACGTCAGCGCATCGGCCAGCACATGGAAGTAGGCCGAGCGGATATTGTGGTCGGCATGATCGCGATGCGTTGTGCCGTCTTCGTGGGTATGGACATGCCCGTGATCGTGGCGCAGCAGCCAGGCGCTCAGCAGGTTCACCGCAAGACCCACCACGGCGACCAGCAGCGACTCGCCGAAGGAGATTGGAACAGGGTTGGCCAGTCGCAGGACGCACTCGAACACCAGCCACAGCGCCACCAGCGACAGGATGATGGCGCTGGAAAAACCGGCGAGATCGCCCACCTTGCCGGTGCCGAAAGTGAAGCGGGAGTCCGATGCCTGCCGCCGCGCATAGACATAGGCCGACGGCCGAGATCGTCAGCGCGCCGGCATGGGTGGCCATGTGCCAGCCATCGGCCATCAGCGCCATGGAGCCGAAGGCAAAGCCGGCGGCGATCTCGATGACCGTCATCACGGCGGTCAGCGCGATCACCAGCTTCAGCTTGCGCTCATGCTCGCCATGGGCCTGGCCGAGATAGACATGCTCATGACGCCATTTGTCGAGGGAGTCCGTGTGCATCGCCGATCCTGCTTATTCCCAGGCAATATATAGGATGCAGTGGCCGGAATGAAACCGCTGCGGCCTTCGCGAATCAGCTCTGAGGCCGGCGGAGATTTCGCACCATGCGCGACGCGGCATTGTCGGGCGGGGGTTTTGGCGCTGACGGCTCCGGTGCTGCCGCCTGCGCCGATACGGGCGCCGCCGGATGCAATGGTTGCACAGTTGCAGGCGGCCGCTCGACATCCGCCTCTGGCGCCGGCACCGCTTTCAGATGCGCTGGCGGCTCATTCGTCGAGACGGTGGGGTCGAGAACCTCAAGGGTCAATTCATAGACCGGCCGCGGCACGAAGCGGCCCCGGTCCAGATGCCTGACACGGATCGCCTCGGAATTGCTGATGCCGATCGTGTGGCCGTGATCGACCACCGGCCCGTTCGCCAGCAGGTAGTGCGCCGTGCCGATGACACGCTGGGCAACGACGGTTGGATGCAGTTCCGCCGGCGGAAACTCGATTTCCCGGCCGACAAAGGGCATCAGGCCGGTGGTCATCATTCCCACGCCGGGCCTGCCATTCTCCAAGGTTCCCTTGAAGAAGCGCAGTTGCAGCCAGCTATCCACCGGCGGTGTACCGGTCGAAGAACCCAACGCACCTTCCTGAAAATGCTCCGGCTTGGTAACGACATCGCCGCTGCACCAGTAGACGCCGAGCGCCGGCGCGATATCGCAAAGCGCCGCTGTCACGATCGTCAGGTCGCCGGCCTGGCCGGCGATCTTGGCGAAGCCTTCGGCAGCGCCCATCGCGGCGACGATGATATGAGCCTTGTGCGTTTCCAGTTTCCTGCGGGCGTCAGGCCAAATGAGCTCTGCTGCCGCAATGGAGCTGTTGAGATGTCCCGGCGGCATGGGCGCGTCGATCGACATCAGCACCAGGCGCGAGTTGCCTATCAGCAGCATATGGGTATTGCCGCTGGCGTCCTCCGGACCGTCGCCGCCGACCGGCATGATGCCGCCCTTGAAGCCGGGAAAGCGGCGCTTGATCGCCGCCGTCAGCATCTGCATCGAGATCGGCGTCGGCCGCGCCAATGCAATCATCGCCATGAATTTTTCCGGCCCGGTGCTTTCGGTGGCGCTTTGACCGGCGGGCGGTGCTTCGGGTGGCGGCGTAACCGAATCAGCAGCCGATTTCGGCGGCAGTGGCTTCTCGCCGAACGCATCGGGCGGCAGCTTGCCCGCGGCATCCAGCTTCACCAGTCTTGTTTCGAAGATCGGGATGCCCTGGCGCTGGCCTTCGTTTGCATATCGCACGCAGGCGGCGTCGCCGTCCCTGAGTTTGACGCTGTCGCGCTCGTCGAACCCGGCGCCGCGCTGCAGTGTGAATCGCAGGAGCTGATGAACGGCCTCTATCAGCTTTTCCCGATCGCGCGCCACCGGCAGGATCTCGATCTCGCGGCCCACCAGCATGCGCAAGCCATTAGTCATCGCGGTCAGTCGGCGCTGTCCCTTATCGGCGGCCGCGTCGGCGATGATCGTCTGCACCCAGGCCTCGACCGGCGGCTCTCCGGTCAGCATCTTCGCGGCCAGTTCGCGGAGCCGGCGGACCGGCGTCAGCGCGTTGCCGCTCGGACAAAACATGCCGACCGCCGGCAGCAAGTTGCAGAGGCAGGCGGAAATCAGCGTCAGGCAGATGGCATTGCGGATGGGATTGTCTCTGCCGTCCTGCCGCTGCAGGGCGATCACCGCGACGTGGGAGCGGCAGCGTTGCAGCTCCGCTCGTGCCTCCGGCCAATGGGGGTTCATGGCATAAGCGAAGGTCAGCATATCGGGCGGAATCGGCGTCGGCATCATCATGACATCGATGCCGGCCTCGCCATTGTTGCCGAGGATGATCCGGATCGGCGCGCCTTGCGCCTGCGGCTCGACCGCCTCGATCGGCAGTTTCTCGTGATAGCCGGGAAACAGCTTTTTGTACCGGTCGGCGATCGCCTTGCCGGTCACCGGCGCATGACTTGAAATCGCGATCTGCGTGATGAGTTGAATGCCGTCCTGCGCCATGGTCCGTTTTCCGACTATCTGTTTGACGGCATAGACTTAAATCAATGCCCTTTACGTTCCGTTAAGCGCGATTTTCCATGGGAAATCATGGGCGAAAGCCGGTCGATCGCCTATTCTTCCGGCTACCGAAATTGGGGGAACAACGAGAAAGTCCAATGAGTGCAAACTACGATGCGATCGTCATCGGCGGCGGCCATAACGGGCTGACCGCCGCGGCATATTTAGGCAAGGCCGGTCAGAAGGTCCTGGTGCTGGAGCGGCGCGCCGTGCTGGGCGGTGCGGCGGTGACCGAGGAATTCCATCCCGGCTACCGCAACTCCGTCGCCTCCTACACCGTCAGCCTCTTGCGGCCGGAGGTGATCGAGGAGCTGGAGCTCAAGCGCCACGGCTATCAGCCGATCCGCATGAAGGCCCATCTCAGCATTCTCCAGGATGGCCGCGCGCTGCTGATGACCGGTGACGACGCGCACGACCGCGCCGCGGTCGGCCGCTTCTCCAACCGGGACTACGACAATCTCCATCGCTTCCATGCGGCGGTGGATCGCGTGGGGCAGGTGATCCGCGCCCAGTGGCTGAAGCCACCGCCCGATCTCGGCGGCGGCATCATGGATCTGCTGACGCTGCTGCCGGCGGGACGCGAGTTCCGCGGCCTGTCGCTCGACGACCGTCATCTGCTGATGCAGTTGCTGACATCGCCGGCGAACGAGATCGCCGAGCGCTGGTTCGAGAGCGAGCCGATCCGCAACATCACCGCCGGCCATTGCGTTTCCGGCAACTTCGCCAGCCTGGACGCGCCGGGCTCGGCGATCCCGTACTTCCATCACGCGCTCGGCGAGTTCGAGGGCGAGCGCGGCGCCTGGGGCCACTCGCGCGGCGGCATGGGTGCGATCACCCAGGCGATGGCATCGTCCGGCCGCGCTCATGGCGTCGAGTATCGCACTGGTGCCGCTGTCGAGCGCATCATCCTGGAGGGCGGCCGTGCCGTCGGCGTGCGGCTCGAAGGCGGTGAGGAGTTCCGCGCCAGGCGCGTGCTGGCCAACACCGATCCGAAGCGCACTTTTCTGAAATTCGTCGGCCGCGAAAATCTGCCGGAGGGATTTGCCGATGGTATCGAGCGGCTGCGCATGGGCCACGCGACGTTGCGGATGAATCTGGCGCTCTCTGGCGCGCCGGAGTTTGCGGCGCTGTCGGGAGCGGAGGCCGATATCGCCCGCGGCGCCTCCATCACCATCTTCCCGGAGCGTGCCACCATCGAGGCCAACTATCGCGCCGCGCTGGCGGGGCAGATCATCGACGAGCCCTATCTGGATATCCGCATTCCCTCGGCCATCGACGACACCCTGGCGCCGCCGGGGCATCACGTGATGAGCCTGATCGGCAAGTACTATCCCTACCGCCTGCCCGATGGGCAGAGCTGGGACGAGATCGGCCCCTCGGTCGCTGAGCGCATCCTGGCCAAGCTGGAAAAGCACGTGCCGAACCTTCGGCGCCTCATCGTCGGCCGGCAGTTCCTGACGCCGCTGGACCTGGAGCGGGTGTTCGGCCTCACCGAAGGCGACATCTTCCACGGCCGCCACGATCTCGATCAGATCTTCGGCCTGCGCCCCCATCCGAAATCGGCGCAGTTCGCGACGCCGATCCCCGGCCTCTATCTCTGCGGCTCCGGCGCCCACCCCGGCGGCGCCGTCTCCGGTGCGCCAGGGCGGAATGCCGCGATGCGGGTGATCAAGGATGCGAAGCGGGGGAGGTGATCGTTCTCTTCACCGTAATCCCGGCTGTGCAAACGGCTTCAGCACGGACATCGCCAGGCTCGAGCGCGTGTCCTTCACACCGGGCATGCGCAGCAGCGCCTTGAGCGCGAACTCGCTGTACTCTTCCAGGTCCGCAACCATCACGTGGAGCAGATAGTCGAACTCGCCGCTCATGATGTAGCAGGCGACAACTTCGGGCCGGGCGGCGAGCGCGCGCTGGAAGGCGGCGACTCTCTCCTCTGAGTGGTCCTGCAGCGTTACCTGGACGAAGGCCTGCAGGCCGCGGCCGATGGCGGCGGGGCTGATTTGGGTAGTATAGCCGACGATGATGCCGGCCTCCTCCATCTGTTTCACCCGCCGCTGGCAGGGGGTGGGGGAGAGGCCGACCTTGTCCGCGAGATCGACCATGGGGATGCGGCCGTCCTTGCGCAGCTCCTCCAGGATCCGGCGGTCGATGGCGTCGATTTCTGGCTGTAGCGGTTTCATCTACTGAAAAGCACAAAAATAGTGAAAAGACGCTCATATTAATCACCAGTAAGCCATTTTTGCAATATTTCCCTAGCTCTGTTAGCGTATTTTATAAGCATGCGGAGGAGGCTTCCAAATGCCTGATGGTGGCTTTGGCAATGGCTTGCGGGGCGATTACAGCCGGGCTCGGCCGGATTATACGGTCGAGGCGGATTGGCATGCCTACAGCGCTGACGATCACGAGATTTGGCGGCAGCTGTTCCAGCGCCAGTCGGCGCAGGTGGAGCGCTATGCTTGCGACGAATTCATCCACGCGCTGAGGGCGTTGAACCTCACCGACCGCATCCCGCATTTCGACAAGGTGAACGCGATCCTGGGGCCGGCCACCGGCTGGCGCATAGTCGCCGTGCCCGGCCTGATCCCCGACGACGTGTTCTTCGACCATCTGGCGAAGCGGCAATTCCCGGTCACCGTCTGGATGCGCAAGCCCGAGGAACTGGACTACATCGTCGAGCCCGACCTGTTCCATGATTTCTTCGGCCATGTGCCGCTGCTGTTCAATCCCGGTCTTCGCCGGCTACATGGAGGCCTATGGCCGCAAGGGGCCGGAGGCGCTGGCGCTGAATTCGGTGAAGCTGCTGGCGCGGTTTTACTGGTATATGGTGGAGTTCGGCCTGATCCGCACCGCGCGGGGCCTGCGCGCTTTCGGCGCCGGCATGTTGTCGTCGCACAGCGAGCTGGCCTATTCGGTGGAGAGCCCGGAGCCGAACCGGGTAAGTTTCAATCTCGAACGCGTCATGCGCACGGACTACAAGATCGACGCGTTCCAGGAGACCTATTTTGTGCTCGACAGTTTCGACGAGCTGTTCGCCGCCAGCCAGCGCGAGTTCGCGCCGCTTTACGCCGCCTATCGCGATCAGCCGGCCTTCCCGGCCGCGACCATCCTGCCCAACGACGCCATCATCCACAAAGGCCGCCGCGCTCTCGCTCCCCGCGCTGCCTGAAGTTCAGAGGACATTGCCATGACTCCTGCCGCAGCACCGGCCATCGCTCCCGCCGTCGCCAAGCTGGCGAAGGATCTCTGGGACAATCCCATGGGCACCGACGGCTTCGAATTCGTGGAGTACACCGCGCCCGATCCGGAAGCGCTGGGCAAGCTGTTCGAGACCCTCGGCTTCAGCGCCGTGGCGCGCCACCGCTCGAAGAAGGTGACGCTGTACCGCCAGGGCGATGCGAACTTCATCGTCAATGCCGAGCCGCAATCCTATGCGCAAATCTTCGCCCGGGCCCATGGCCCATCGGTCTGCGCCATGGCATTCCGCGTGGCCGATGCCAGCAAAGCCTATCAGCGCGCGCTCGATCTCGGCGCCAAGCCGTTTCCCGGCAAGGTCGGGCCGATGGAGCTGAACATCCCGGCGATCGAGGGCATCGGCGGCTCGCTGATCTATCTGGTGGACCGCTACGGGCCGCAGGGTTCGATCTATGACATCGATTTCCGCCCGGTCGCGGGCGTGGATCAGAAGCCCGTGGGCGCCGGCCTCGCCGCCGTCGACCATCTGACCCACAATGTCTTTACCGGGCGCATGGATGCCTGGTCGGATTTCTACACCAAGCTCTTCAATTTCCGGGAGATCCGCTACTTCGACATCGAGGGCAAGTTGACCGGCCTGCGCTCCCGCGCCATGACCAGCCCTTGCGGCAAGATCCGCATCCCGATCAATGAATCCGCCGACGACAAGTCCCAGATCGAGGAATATCTGCAAGCCTATCGCGGCGAGGGCATCCAGCATATCGCGCTCTCCACCAACGATATCTATTCCACTGTCGAGAAGCTGGCTGCTGCCGGGATTTCCTTCCTGGATTCTCCCGATACCTACTATGAGATGATCGACAAGCGGTTGCCTGGTCACGGCGAGGACTTGGCGCGGCTGCGGAAAGACCGCATCCTGATCGACGGCGCGCCGGAATCGAAGCCGGGCGCCAAAGATGGCGGGCTGCTGTTGCAGATCTTCACGAAGACGGTGATTGGGCCTATCTTCTTCGAGATCATCCAGCGCAAGGGCGATGAGGGCTTCGGCGAAGGCAACTTCAAGGCCCTGTTCGAATCCATGGAGCTGGACCAGGTGCGGCGGGGCGTGCTGAAGCCGGCGGCCCAAGGGAGTTAAGGCGCGCATGAAGAACTGGATCAATTTTCCCAAGCGCGAAGGGGAGACGTCGCGCCAGGCCCACACCAACCTGCCGGCCGGCAGCTATGAGCGCGAGCTCGGCAAGAACGGCTTCTTCGGCCCGGCGACGGAAATGTATCACGGCCATCCGCCTACGGGCTGGACGCGCTGGGAAGGCGACCTCCGGCCCCGCGCCTTCGATCTCACGAAGATCAACAGCCTGACCGACTCGCCCTGGGAAGCGGCGGCGCTGATGCATAACCGCGCGATGCGGCTGCGCTATTGGCGGCTCAGCGGCAAGATGAAGAACCTGGCGCGCAATGCCGATGGCGATGAGCTGCTATTCATCCATGAAGGCGCCGGCGATCTGTTCTGCGATTACGGCCATCTTGCTTTCCGCGACGGCGACTACATCCTGTTGCCGCGCTCCACCATGTGGCGCATTGAGCCGTCCTCGCCCGTGACGGCATTGCTGATCGAGGCAACGGAGGACAGCTATCTGCTGCCGGAGAAGGGCATGGTGGGCCGCCATGCGGTGTTCGATCCCGGCATGCTGGAGACGCCCGCCATCGACGATGCCTTCAAGGCACAGCGCGGCGAGACCGAGACCAAGGTCCTGATCAAACGCCAGGACCGCTTGACCACCGTGACCTATCCGTTCAATCCCCTGGATGCGCTGGGCTGGCAGGGCGATCTCTGCCCGGTGAAGCTGAACTGGCGCGACCTGCGGCCGCTGATGAGCCACCGCGCCCATCTGCCGCCCTCGGCCCATACCACCTTCGTCGCCGGGCGCTTCGTCGTCTGCACCTTCGTGCCGCGGCCGGCGGAGAGCGATCCCGATGCGCTGAAGCTGCCGTTCTTCCACAACAACGACGATTTCGACGAGATCATCTTCTACCATCACGGCAAGTTCTTCTCCCGCGACAACATCCATCCGGGCATGATGACCTTGCATCCCTGCGGCTTCACCCATGGCCCGCATCCGAAGGCGCTGGCGCTGGCCCAGGCGTCCAAGGGCGGGCAGATGCTGGACGAAGTGGCGGTCATGATCGATACCCGCGACGCGGTCGAGATCGCGCCGCTGCGCCAGGGGGTGGAATGGCCTGGACTATGTGGAGTCCTGGCGCGCCGCCAAGGCGGCCGAGTAGGGGTTACGCGGCGCCGGTGTTGCTTCGTGGTCAGGGGAATTGATGAAAATATTTCAACCAAAAGTTGTATAATGAAAATTGACTCCCCGATTCAAGGGGGCTATGGGAGTCGTGGGGCAGGGTTAGGGGCGTTCTCGTCATGAAACTGGCGACGCTGAGGGATGGCAGCCGCGATGGCCGGCTGATCCTGGTCTCGCGCGATCTGTCGCGCGCTATCGAGGTACCCGATATCGCCCGCACCCTGCAGGCGGCGCTGGATGGCTGGGCCGTTGCGGGGCCGAAGCTTGAGGCTGTCTCCCGGCGGTTGAACGAAAATCCCGAGTTTGTGGCCGGCGGCGCCCGGGCCTTTGCGCTCGATGTGGCGCAGCTCATGGCGCCTCTGCCGAGGGCCTATCAGTGGGCTGACGGCTCGGCCTATCTCTATCATGTCGAGCTGGTGCGCAAGGCGCGCGGCGCCGAGATGCCGCCGGAGTTCTACCAGGACCCGCTGATGTATCAGGGCGGATCCGACGATTTCATCGGCCCGACCCAGGATATAGAAGCGGCCGACGAAGCCCACGGCATCGATTTTGAGGCCGAGGTCGCCGTGATCACCGGCGATGTTCCCATGGGCATCGATGCGGCGGCGGCGCGCGCCCATATCCTGATGGTCATGCTGGTGAACGATGTCAGCCTGCGGAATCTCATTCCCGCCGAGCTGGCCAAGGGCTTCGGCTTCTTCCAGTCCAAACCGGCATCGTCTTTTTCGCCTGTCGCAGCGACGCCGGATGAGCTGGGCGCCGCCTGGCATGACGCGAAGCTGCATCTGCCGCTGCAGTCAGTGCTGAATGGCAAGCCTTTTGGCCATCCGAATGCCGGCGCCGACATGAACTTCGATTTCGGCCAGCTCATCGCCCATGCCGCGCGCACGCGCAATCTGCGGGCCGGCACGATCATCGGTTCCGGCACGGTGTCCAACCGCGATCCGACGGCGGGATCGTCCTGCCTGGCGGAGCGGCGGATGATCGAGGCCATCGGCCAGGGCAAACCGTCCACGCCTTTCATGAAGTTCGGGGACCGCATCCGCATCGAGATGCTGGATGAGGCCGGCCGGAGCATCTTCGGCGCCATCGATCAGAAGGTGGTGCAAGTCCGGAGGGGCAAATGAAGCTCTACGGCTACTTCCGCTCTTCGGCGGCGTTCCGCGTGCGCATCGCCCTCAATCTGAAGAACTTCAGCTATGAACAGGTGCCGGTGCATCTGCGCCGCGGCGAGCAGTCGGCGGGTTCGTTCAGGGCAATCAATCCCCAGGGGCTGGTTCCGGCGCTGGCGGATGACGGGCGGCTGCTGACCCAGTCCCTGGCGATCATCGAGTATCTGGAGGAAACGCGGCCGATCCCGCCGCTGCTGCCGCCCGACCCGGCCGGCCGCGCCCGGGTGCGGGCGCTGGCGCTGGCCGTCGCCTGCGATATCCATCCCCTCAACAATCTGCGGGTGCTGAATTACCTCAAGGGCCCGCTGAAGCTGACCGCCGAGCAGGAGACAGCCTGGTACCGCCATTGGATCAAGACTGGCTTCGATGCGATCGAGTCCACGCTCGCCGAGCCCGCCACCGGCGCGTTCTGCCATGACGGCCGGCCGTCGCTGGCCGATGTCTGCCTGGTGCCGCAGGTTTTCAACGCCAAGCGCTGCTACAGCGATGACGAACTGCGCGTATGGCCGCGCATCGGCGCGGTCTTCGGCGCCTGCATGCGGCTGCCGGCCTTCGATCTGGCCCAGCCCAGCAAGCAGCCCGATGCCGAACCCTGATCCGGCCTGCCGGCCCTAGGCCTGTTCGGCGCGTTTCAGCGTGTCGCGCGTCGCCGCCTCGAGCGGTGCCCAGCCGTTCTGCGACAATTCGGTCGCCCGCTGCATCAACCGCGAGGCATGATCCAGATATTGCTGCGTGGCGTGGCGCGCATAATCCATTTCCAGCCGCACGGCTTCCTGCGGATCGCCGCAGCGCATCACCGTGCTGGTGAATTCCATGTTCTCGCGCAAGCGGGCGGTGGCGAATTCGCCCATCTCCTGGCCCAGGGTCATCATGCCGTTGAACATGGCTTCGCTGGCCTTGATCCACGGCGTGAGATCGACGCCGGTGGCGGTGGCGCCATTGCCGTTGTCATGAGCAGCGGTCTCAGCCGCGCCATTGCCGTTGGTTTCGCTGTGGATTCTGCGCTTGGTCGGTTTGGTCATGGGCTGGTTCCTCCGGGGTCTATAAAGTCGATAAAATGAAGCGCAACGCACCGGGTCCGGCCTGGCTGCCGTTCCCGTTTCCCCCTACTGACTCGCTCCCAAAATGATCTGATATCGAAATCGCTGATGGCGTCTGAAAGATTCAGAGACGCCACATCGAAACCGCAGCCGGTCCCCCGACGACTTCAAATTCATGCTAATCCTGTAGGCTTCCCGGTGCAATCGATCGTTGATGCAAATCAACCCGATTTGAGTGCGGGCGCGCGATGTTGCATTTTCGTGGCGGCGGGAGTTCTCGCTGCTGCTCTTACAATCCGCGCCTGCTTTTCCGATATCGAACTTTATGACAGAAGTCGAAACATTTGCGCGCTTGGGCCTGGCGCTGGCATTGGGCCTGCTGATCGGTCTGGAACGGGGCTGGCAAGGCCGCGAAGCAGCCGAACATAGCCGCGTCGCCGGCATCCGCACTTTCGGGCTGATCGGTTTCGGTGGCGGGCTGGCGGCGCTGCTGTTCCCGCCAGCCTGGTCGATCAATTTCGGTCTGGCGTTTGCCGCCGTGGCGATCGTCATCGCATCCGGACATTATGTCGCAGCCCAGCGCACCGGCGACCTCAGCGCCACCAGCGCGATCGCCGCCCTGGCTACTTTCATCCTCGGCGCCAGCGCCGTGGCCGGCTCGGCGGAGGTGGCGGCGTCTGCCGCGGTGATCATTGCGCTGCTGCTCAGCATCAAGCCGATCCTCCATGGCTGGCTGCAGCGGATCGAATTCGAGGAATTGCTGGCGGCGCTGCAACTGCTGCTGATCTCCGTCGTCGCCCTGCCGCTGCTGCCGAACCGCGGCTTCGGCCCGTGGCAAGCGCTGAACCCGTTCGAGATCTGGTGGATGGTGGTGCTGATCGCCGCCTTCTCGTTCTGCGGCTATCTCGCCATGCGGATCGTCGGCCCGGCCCGCGGCACGATGATCACGGCGATCCTCGGCGGCCTCACCTCCTCCACCGCGGTCACGGTCAGCCTGGCCCGGCTGGCGCGGCGCAATCCCGGCCGCGACGATCTGCTGGCAGCCGGCGCGGCGGTCGCTTCCGGCACGATGTTCCTGCGCACGATGGCGCTGCTGGCGGTGCTGAACCTGCCGCTCCTGCTCACGCTGGCGGCGCCGCTGGGCGCGGCGGCGGCGGTGACCTATGGCGGCGGGTTCTGGCTTGTGGCGGCGGTCCAAGGCGGCCGAGACGGGGGACGGGCTCAAGCTGGGCAATCCGTTCGAGCTCTGGACGGCGGTGAAGTTCGGCGGCTTTCTTGCCGTAGTCATGGTCGCTGTCCGGGCCGGCGAGAGTTGGATTGGACCCCAGGGCGTGCTGGCGGTGGCGGCGCTGTCGGGCCTTGCCGATGTGGATGCGATCAGTCTGTCCATGGCGCGGCTTGCCGGTGCGGGGCAGACACTGGCAATCGGCGCCCTGGCAATCGGCGCGGCCATCCTCGTAAACTCGGCCGTAAAGGCCGGAGTCGCGGCCGTCGCCGGCACGCGCGCCATGGCATACCGACTGCTGGCGATTTTTGCCGCCGCAACGGTTGGCGCCGCTATCGCCGCTATTCTCCAGCAAACGCTGCATTTCTAGCGACTGCGCGATTGCGGCGCGCGCGCCGTTTCATGCCTAACAATCGTTCATCATTAAGCGCCCGTGAACGGCGGTCCTAGTATTCTTTATGCGCCGTTCACCGTTGATTTCAGGAATTGTTAGAGCTTTTCGCCGAACCTTGGGGCATCGAAATCGTCGTCCGGAAACCACGAACCACACACCGGACGGGCAGATGGGGACAAAAGAAATGAGCGAGATCATTCAAAACGCGCGGGTGGCGGCCTTGTCGATGGCGAACGGAGCGGCGTTGGCGCGCCTGCTGCGGGCGCACGGAATGGGCGCCCACGCCGATGCGCTGGAAGCAGCACTCAACGAAGTTGCGTCGATCGTCTCCACCCAGGTGGGACGCGAAAATCTGGCCGAGGCCGTGAGCTGGGTCACCGACCAGATCTGGAACGACGAACAGAACGCCCCGAGCACGCTGACCTGCCACTAATCCTCGCCTGACTTGCGACGGCGCCGGCAACAAAACTGGCGCTTTTGTAGGGGCGGGCGATCAGCCCGATTTCAGCATTTTTCCCGCACCATTGTGAGGCCGGCGGAGCGCCGCTAGTCTCTTCCGATGCCTCAGCATATCGGAATCGTCGCCTGCTCCGCCGAAGGGGCGGCGCTTTGCTATCAGACGATTTGCACGGAAGGCGCGGCGCTTTTCGGGCCCCATGGACATCCGGAAGTGTCGATGCATACGCCATCGCTCGCCGAATATGTAAAGCATCTCCAGCGCGACGACTGGCAGGCGGTCGGGGAGCTGATGCTGGCGTCGGCGAACAAGCTGGCGGCCATCGGCGCCGATTTCCTGATCTGCCCGGACAATACCATTCACAAAGCACTGCCATTGATCGCGAAGCGATCGCCGTTGCCCTGGCTGCATATTGCCGAGGTCGTTGCGGCCGAGGCGGCGGCGCGCGGATTCAAATGCCTTGGCCTGACGGGCACCCGCTGGTTGGTCGACAGCGAGGTCTATCCGGAGAAGCTGGCGGCGCGCGGACTGAAGTATCTGCGGCCGAATGCCGGGGAGCGGGACGAGATCAACCGCATCATCATGGATGAGCTAGTCTGTGGCGTGTTCAAGCCCGAGGGGATTGCCTATCACCAGAAGGTCATCGAGCGCATGAAAGGCGAGGGCTGCGATGCCGTCATCCTCGGCTGCACGGAGATTCCCCTGATCATGAACGACGGGAACTCGCCGCTGCCGACATTGGATTCCACGCGCCTGCTGGCGCGGGCGGCGCTGCGGCGGGCGGCGGGTGTCGAGAAGAACTAGCCCAACGTGCACCAATTCGGCGTTGTTTGGTTGCCTCTAGCGCGCCGGCTCCCCAACATCGTGCTTGTTGCAGAGCCGGCCATACACACTGTCGCTAGAAGTCCATGACCGCCCATACCGCCCATGCCGCCCATTCCACCAGATGGCATATCCGACGCAGCGTTACCGTTCACCTTCTGAGTCACCATGGCTTCGGTGGTCAGGAGGAGCGCGGCGACGGAGGCGGCGCCCTGCAGCGCGAGGCGCACCACCTTGGTCGGGTCGACGATGCCGGCTTTCACCATATCGGTGTATTTGCCGTTCTGGGCGTCGAAGCCGTGATTGACGTCGCCCGCTTCCAGTAGCTTGCCAACGACGAGGGCGCCGTCCGTGCCTGCATTGTCGGCGATGAGCCGTGCCGGATAGGCAATGGCGCGGCGGACGATGTCGATGCCGGCCTTCTGATCGCTGTTGAGAGACGTAAGTTTGGCCAGGACGCGTGTGCCATAGAGCAGCGCCACGCCGCCACCCGGCAGGATGCCTTCCTCGACCGCGGCCCGGGTCGCATGCATGGCGTCATCGATGCGGTCCTTGCGTTCCTTGACTTCGACCTCTGAAGACCCGCCGACGCGAATGACGGCAATGCCGCCGCTCAGCTTGGCCAGCCGCTCCTGCAGCTTCTCGCGGTCGTACTCGGAGTCCGACCGCTCGGATTGCAGTTTGAGCTGCCCCACGCGGTCCTGGATATCTTTCTTCTTGCCGGCGCCATCGATGATCGTGGTGGTGTCCTTGTCGATGCGGACCTTTTTCGCCTTGCCCAGCATGTCCAGCGTGATGCTCTCGAACTTGATGCCGAGATCTTCGCTGATCAGCTGGCCGCCGGTCAGGATGGCGAGATCCGCGAGCATCGCGTTGCGGCTGTCGCCGAAGCCAGGCGGCTTCACCGCCGCGACCTTGAGGCCGCCGCGCAGCTTGTTGATCACCAGTGTGGCCAGCGCCTCCGCTTCCATGTCCTCGGCGATGATCAGCAGCGACTTGCCGCTTTGGACCACGGCCTCGAGCAGGGGGAGCAGGGACTGCACGCCTGGCAGCTTCTTCTCGTGGAGAAGAATGTAGGGGTCGTCCAACTCAGTGGTCAGCTTTTCCGCATTGGTGACGAAATAGGGCGAGAGATAGCCGCGATCGAACTTCATGCCTTCGACGACGTCGAGTTCCGTCTGCAGACCCGTCGCCTCTTCGACCGTGATGACGCCTTCATTGCCGACCTTCTTCATCGCCAGTGCGATCATGTCGCCGATCTCCTGGTCGTCGTTCGCCGAAATCCGGCCGACCTGGGCGATCTCGGCGTTCGTCGAGACTTTCTTCGAGCGCTTCCGCAGATCCTCCACAACCGCCGTTACCGCGAGATCGATGCCGCGCTTGAGGTCCATCGGGTTCATCCCGGCGGCCAGGGCCTTGGCGCCTTCCCGGACGATCGCCTGCGCGAGCACCGTCGCGGTGGTGGTGCCGTCGCCGGCAAGGTCGCTGGTCTTCGAGGCCACCTCCTTCACCATCTGCGCGCCCATATTCTCGAACCGATTGAGAAGTTCGATCTCCTTCGCCACCGTCACGCCGTCCTTGGTGATGCGCGGCGCCCGGAAGGCCTGGGCCAGGACCACATTCCGGCCCTTGGGCCCCAATGTCACCTTGACCGCATTGCCGAGGATATCAACGCCGCGGATCATGCGATCCCGCGCGTCGGTGCCGAATTTGACTTCTTTCGCAGCCATACCGTTCAATT
Organism: uncultured Alphaproteobacteria bacterium; assembly: GCA_963816235.1. GTDB lineage: Bacteria > Pseudomonadota > Alphaproteobacteria > Dongiales > Dongiaceae > DATKFM01. The sequence goes on from CAWFKD010000006.1 coordinate 207,704, forward strand.
CCTTCTGTTTGATCCCTACCGTTGATTCTTGCAAAATTCTCTGTCGAGCGGCGTAATGTCGTCATCTTGCGAATTGCGTATGACTGGAAATAGACGCCCGCCGCAGTATTCAGTTGGCACTCTTGGCAAGGTCGCTTTCTCTGACGACACGCCGGTCGCCGTCCGAGAGCGACCGGGCCCAGTACTGATTGTCTCCACCGATGGTTGCCATAGTGCCCAGAATCTCATACGCGCCGACAAGAGCGGCAATAGAGCCGTCTCTCGCATCCACTACCTGGCCCGTGAAGAATCTATGCGCTGTCACGGCAGGTTTCTCCCACCGCAGCACCCATCGCTGAATTGATTGCCTTGCTGCTGACTTATACGCGAGCCGTTCATTTGCCGACACCCGGACGGCGTGACGGCAGCTGAATGCCCATACGCCAGACCGACTTGTTCTTGCAGGTCGGGCAAACGCGTTCTCCCGACCAGGCGCTGGCGAAGGCCGATCCGCACATCAGGCATGGCCGCTGCTTCGGCGTTCCCGCCATGCTGGCGTCCGGCTGCGGTTTGCGATGATATTGTCTGGCTTGATTGGACATGGTTTCGTTTCTGCTATGACAAAGCTGGATGGGCGTTTCCTGAGATTTTCCGCCGCAACCGCGTCAGGGTTGTGGCACCTTCAGAAGGACTTCAGCACAGGCAGTCGCCAAAATTCCGCTTGGCCGTCTTGCGGCGGGTATGGTCGCCCAGCCCGCCTTCATCACGAAATCCCGCCGCTCATAGGGCGAAGTGATGGAATCGAGCTGTGCCACCTTCACCAGAGAGTTGGGATCGTTCTTCGATTGGTCGATGCAGATCGGCACCAACGCCGCCGTTACGGCCGCGTCAGACCGTTGCTGCGCCATGCGCTCCGCGGAACCGCCGAGAACCCACCCGCTTTGGGTGAAGCCCACGACAATCGTGGCCGTCGCGCCGACCATAGCGCCGATGATCAGCGGCGCGAACCATTCAAGCCGCTTCATGTGAGAACTCCTTGCGTCTTTACGGAGAGACGTTCGCTAACCCTGCAATCGCCAGAGCCAGGTAATTGCGACTATCAGAACAAGACCAAAGGGAACTGCGATCGGCGGAATGAGCCAGGTTTTCAAAGCGCGCGTCCTCTGCAGATGAGAATTTTCAGTGCACGCCGACGAGATGAGGGCGCGCAGTCGAAAGCGAAGATTTGCCGAAATTGGGACCGATGAACGGTGCCCGTTTCAGGCACCCGCTTGCCGTTCCCGGCGGGCAACGTCGACCCGCTTGGAAAGCTCATGCAGGAGCGTCTTGAATCCAGACGGCGAAAGGCCGGCGCTGTGCACAGCCTGCTGCAGGACTCCGTCGGCGAGCAGCTCACCGAGGCTTGTCTGGACCACGGCTTCGGGCAACTCCAGGGCATCGCTGTCCTGGACTGCTTCCAGCTCCTCCGGGTCGATGTTGACGTCTTGCTCGATGCCGACAGCCCCCGGCTGTCGCAACAGCAAAACGGTTCCGGTCCGGTGCCATGCGGGAAACGATAGCCCCTCGATGAGCTCTTCGTTCGTCTCTACCGTGTAGGTCCCGGCCGGCTGTACCTCGTCGATCCCGCTCAATGAGAAGGGGCGACGGAACGTGACGGCTTTTCGGCTTGTCCGCATGGTCATTGGCGCTCGCTTTTCGGCACGCGACCTGCGTCGACGGCTGCAATAATGTTTCTTGTACTACCCTATATGGGCTTCGTGAGGGTCAAGTACAATCGAAATAGTCCGCCAAATGATGCAGAAATCATTGAATCGTCGTGAAATACAGCGAACTGGGAGAACTTAACTTTGATTGGGTGATTCCCGTGAGATTTGCCTGCCGGACCGGGGTTTGCGCTTGCCGCTCAAAGCAGCATTAAGGCCGCGGTCCGAACACCAACTGGCCCTTGCCCATGGTACTTTACGGGATCAAATGTCGGGATGGCGGCGCAGGCCGTGGCGCTGGGCTGTTTTGCGCCGGCGCCCATAAGGTATGAGAGTCAGGGGCAGGGAGTTCCGAATGAGCCAAGTCGTGGGATGCGCAGCCTATGAGAATGGCCGGCGGGTCGCCGATCTGGATATCGACCAACTCGACAAATATACGCCCGGCAAGGGCGCCTTTGTCTGGATCGGGCTGCATGAGCCGGATGAGGAGGTGCTGGCCAAGGTTCAGAGCCGCTTCAACCTCCATGAGCTGGCGATCGAGGATGCGCACCGCGCCCATCAGCGGCCGAAGCTCGAGGTTTATGATGAGTCGCTGTTTGTGGTGCTGCGCACCGCCCAGCTTGTCGGAGGCAAGATCCAGTTCGGCGAGACCCATATTTTCAGCGGCCGCAGCTACATAATCACGGTGCGCCACGGCCCCTCATCCTCCTATGCGGATGTACGAATGCGCTGCGAGCGGCGGCCGGAGATGCTGCGCGAAGGCGTGGACTTCGTGCTCTATTCGATCCTGGACTTCGTCGTCGACAATTACATGCCCGTCGTCGATGAACTGGAGGCCGAAGTGGAGCGGCTGGAGGAGGCACTGTCCGGCAAGAATTTCACCCGCAAGATGGTCAATGACATCTTTGGCCTGAAGCGCGACTTGCTGGAGTTGCGGCGGGCGGTGACGCCTGTGGTGGAAATGACCAACCGCCTGATGCGCTACGACGTGCCGACGGTCGATCGCGGCACCCATCCCTATTTCCGCGATGTGCATGATCACGCGCTGCGCGTGGCGGAGAGCATCGACTATCTGCGGGAGCTGCTGAACTCCGCGCTGGAAGTGAACCTGCTGCTGTCCACCCACAACCAGGGCGAGGTGACGCGCAAGCTGGCGAGCTGGGCGGCAATCCTGGCGGTGCCGACGGCGGTGGCCGGCATCTACGGCATGAACTTCGAGCATATGCCCGAACTCAACTGGCAGTTCGGCTATCCGATGATCCTGGCAGTGATACTCGGCGCCTGCAGCTTTCTCTATTACCGGTTCAAGCAGTCGGGGTGGCTGTAGGGGCGTAGCGGCGAGGTAATTTGTAGGGGCGACCTGCGGTCGCCCGTCTCGACGACGTGCACCGGCAGAACGGGCGACCTCGGCAAGATCGCTTCGCGATCTGCCTAGCGGTCGCCCCTACATAAATTCGGAACCGCACAATCACCCTTCGCACTTGCAAAAACAGCGATGCCGCTTGAAACGCCTCCGATTGGGTTTAGTATCTTGTGAAAGCTGAATAAGTGCCGCCGAAACGGGCGGTGGGACCGGGGTCGAACCCGGCCGCGAAGGGAGGCGCCATGTGCAAGATCTTTGCCAGTCAAAGCCCTGAAGCCTATGAGCTTATTACCCGTTCGGTGCGGCTGAACGGGTACTCCACCAGCATTCGCCTGGAGGCCTATTTCTGGGCGATCCTGGACGAGATCTCCGCCCGCCAGAACATGACCGCGCCGCGCTTCATGAGCACGCTCTATGACGAGGTCATGGAACTGCGCGGCGAGGTGGGAAATTTCACCTCGCTGCTGCGGGTCACCTGCGCGCTCTATATCGGCAGCCTGCGGGACAAGCCGGGTGCGATCGCCGAGGACGCGGCGCAAATCAACGGCCGTCACAAGGGAATACCACCACTTATCGACGCCGTGGCCTAGCCTTCATCCGGCGTAATTGCCGGGTGGGGCGAGATGGCGAAAGCAATCCATGTGATGGTCCGGGTGCGGGACCTGGACGCATCCCTGAAATTCTATGAGCGCGCCTTCGGCATGAAGCTGGCCGACCGCTATGACTTCGACGGCTTCACGCTCGCCTATCTGCGCAATCCCGAAAACGACTTCGAAATCGAGCTGACCTGGAACCACGGCCGCGCCGAGCCCTATGAGCTGGGCACGGGCTATGGCCATGTCGCCTTCACGGTCGCCGATCTGGATGGCGAGCATAAGAGGCTCAACGATCTCGGCATCGGCCCGCTGCCGATCAAGGAATTCCACCGCGAGGGCGGGCTGATGGCGCGGTTTTTCTTCGTGCAGGATCCCGACGGCTACAAGATCGAGGTGCTGCAAACCCACGGACGTTATCACTAGCGGCAAAGGGCCCGTCGTTCACTCCCGTTGCCGCGGCAATAGAAGGAGGCTTGAAGATGAGCAAGAGCGGCATGAATCGCCGTCAGTTCCTGGAGGCGAGCAGCGTCGCCGTCGCGGGAACCGCGGCGGCGGTCGGCACGGGCACGATGCTGGTGGCGCCCGACGGCGCCTGGGCGATGACCCTGCAGGTTTTCGACGAACACACGGCGACCACGCTGGTGCATATGAGCCGCGAGATCTATCCCCACGACCGGCTCGGCGATGTCTACTACGCCCAGGTGGTCGAGGGCCTCGACGGCAAGGCGGCCAAGGACAAGGCGCTGGGCACGTTGCTCACCGAGGGCGTGGCCAATCTTGATAAATCAGAAGGCGATGTGAAGTGGGTCGATCTCAGCCCCGGCTACAAGCTGGCGACGCTGAAGCAGATCGAGACCACGCCTTTCTTCCAGACCGTACGCGGCGAGCTGGTCACCGGCATCTACAACAATCCGGCGGTATGGCGGCATTTCGGCTATGAGGGCGCGTCGGCGGAGTATGGCGGTTACATCGACCGCGGCTTCAACGATCTCGGCTGGCTGGACGAAGAGTAGGGAGGACGGAACATGGTGGCAAAATACGAGCTGAACAATGACGGCGTGGTCGTCGTCATCGGTTCCGGCGCCGGCGGCGGCACATTGTCCAACGAGCTGGCGCAGAAGGGCGTCGACGTGGTCTGCCTGGAGGCGGGACCGCGGGTGGAGATGGACGAGTTCGTCAACAACGAGTGGGCGAACTTCGTGCAGATCTCCTGGCTCGACAAGCGCACAACCTCCGGCAGCTGGCGCGTGGCCAAGGATTTCGGCGGATTGCCGGCCTGGATCGTCAAGGCAGTCGGCGGTTCGACCATTCACTGGGCCGGTGCGTCGCTGCGCTTCCAGGAGCATGAGTTCAAGACCAAGACCCATTACGGCGACATTGCCGGCGCCAATCTGCTGGACTGGCCGCTGACGCTGCAGGAGCTGGAGCCGTACTACGCCCGCGCCGAGGACAAGATGGGCGTGACCGGCACCAACGATATTCCGCGCCTGCCGGGCAACAACAACTTCAAGGTCATGGCCGCCGGCGCCAAGCGGCTCGGCTACAAGGAATTCCACACCGGCAACATGGCGATCAATTCTCAGCCGCGGGATGACCGAGGTTCCTGCCAGCAGATCGGCTTCTGCTTCCAGGGCTGCAAGTCCGGTGCGAAATGGTCGACGCTGATCTCGGAAATTCCGAAGGGCGAGGCCACCGGCAAGCTGGAGGTGCGGCCGAATTCCCAGGTGCTGCAGATCCAGCATGACGACAGCGGCAAGGTCACGGGCGTGCTCTATGCCGACAAGGACGGCAAGCAGCAGGTGCAGAAGGCACGCGCGGTGGCTCTCGCCGGCAATTCGATCGAGAGCCCGCGGCTGCTGCTGAATTCGGCCTCGGCCAAGTTCCCCGACGGGCTGGCGAACTCCTCGGGCATGGTGGGCAAGAACTACATGCGCCACATGACCGGCTCGGTCTACGCCATCTTCGACAAGCCGGTGAACATGTATCGCGGCACCACCATGGCCGGCATCGTCCGCGACGAAAGCCGGTTCGATACCGCGCGCGGCTTTGTCGGCGGCTATGAGATGGAGACGCTGTCCCTGGGATTGCCGTTCATGGCGGCGTTCCTAAATCCCGGCGCCTGGGGCCGCGATTTCACCTCGGCGATGGACGGCTATGAAAACATGGCCGGCATGTGGCTGGTGGGCGAGGACATGCCGCAGGAGAAGAACGGCGTCACGCTCCATGCGACGGAGAAGGACCAGTTCGGCCTGCCAGTGCCGAACGTGAACTTCGACGATCATCCCAACGACATCGCCATGCGCAACCATGCCTACAAGGCCGGCGGCTCCATCTATGCGGCGGTCGGGGCAAACCGGGTGATCGAGACGCCACCTTATCCCTCGACGCATAATCTCGGCACCAACCGGATGAGCGAGAACGCGAAGGACGGCGTGGTCAACAAACATGGGCAGGCCCACGACATCAAGAACCTGTTCATCTCCGACGGCAGCCAGTTCACGACGGGGGCGGCGGAAAATCCGACGCTGACCATCGTGACGCTGGCGATCCGCCAGGCAGAGTACATCGCCGACCAGATGGGCAAGAACGAGATCTGACACACGGGGCGAACGCCTCGGCCTGGGCCGGTCCGACTCCGCTGGGAGTTGGCCGGCTCTTTTCTTTGCGGCGCCCTGGTTGCTTGACAGGCGGGACCCTGTGGTGAGGATGGCCGGGAACTGAATTTCCCGGTCATCGTTGTTCTATCAGTAGGTTCTCCATATCAGGCAATGCGGCGCGACAGTAATCAGGTCATCGGTCTGGTGGGCGATTTCGGCGGCTCCAACGCGCGATTTGCGGTTGCGGCCGGCGATGGCGAAGGCGGCATTGTGCTCTCGGCCGAGCAGGACCTGGTGACCTCGGCCTATCCGGACGTGGTGACGGCGGCGCGGCATTTTCTCGGGCAGCAGCGCATTGGGCCGGTGAAGGCGGCCTGTTTCGCCATCGCCGGGCCGGTGACCGGCGACCGGGTGGAGCTGACCAACGCGCGCTGGCGCTTTTCGATTGCGGAGTCGCGGTCAGCCCTCGGTCTCGACCATCTGGATGTGGTCAACGACTTCTCCGCGCTGGCGCTGTCGCTGCCCTATCTCAAGGCCGCCGACCTGCAGCAGATCGGCGGCGGCGAGCCGGTGGCGAACGAGACCAAGGCGGTGATCGGCCCGGGGACAGGCCTCGGCGTTTCCGGCCTGATTTGGGGCGGCCGCGCCTGGATCCCGCTGAAAAGCGAGGGCGGTCACGCCACCTTCTCGCCGGTGGGCGAGCGCGAGCGGGAGGTCGGCCGCATCCTCGAGCGGCGCTATGGCCATGTGTCCTGCGAGCGGGTGCTGTCCGGCGGCGGGCTGGTGAATTTGTACGAGGCGCTGCGGGAAATCGGCGGCCAGGCGGCGGAGGATCTGACGCCGCCGCAAATCACGGCGAAGGCGCTATCGGCGGAAGGCGGTTTGTGCAGCGAGGCGGTGGAGATCTTCTGCGCGGCCCTCGGCGCCGCGGCCGGCAGCCTGGCGCTGACCCTGGGCGCGCGGGGCGGCGTCTATGTCGGCGGCGGTATTGTGCCACGGCTGCTGCCGTTGCTGCGGCGTTCGGAGTTCCGCGCGCGCTTCGACGACAAGGGGCGGCTCGCCGAATATGTGCGCGCCATTCCGGCCTATCTCATCCTGCGGCAGCATGCGGGGCTGTTGGGCGCGGCAGCGGCATTGGTGCAAGAAAAGAACAACGGCAAGGGAGACTAGGACATGGCGGCCGTTCAGATCATCCGCTTTGGCATCGATGCGCCGGGGGCGGAGAAGGGCAAGCCCGGCAATGTCATCAGCGGCGCGCCGCAGACCAGCGTGCAGAACTACTATACCGACAAGGGCGGCGAGTTCTTCTCCGGCCTGTGGGAATCGACGCCGGGGAAATGGACCATCAACTATACCGAGGATGAGTTCTGCATCTTCCTCGAAGGCCGCGCCGTGCTGACCGACGAGTCCGGCAAGGCGCAGACATTCAAGGCCGGCGATGCCTTCGTCATTCCCGCGGGGTTCAAGGGGACGTGGGAGACGGTGGAGAAGGTGCGGAAGTACTACGCGATCAGCGAACGCAAGGGTTAGAGCGCCGGCATCCTGAATGGTGCCACGGATTCATACGCCCGCGCCGCCTGCAGCACCTTCGCGTCCGCGTACATCGGCCCGACGATCTGCAAACCCACCGGCAGACCGGCCTTGGTGAGTCCGCAAGGCACCGTCGCTGCAGGCTGGCGCGTCAAATTGAACGGATAGGTGAAGGGCGTCCAGTCGGTCCAACGGCCCTGGCCGGAGCCGGGCGGCACTTCGACGCCGGCCTTGAAGGCCGGGATGGGAATCGTCGGGGTCAGCAGCAGGTCCCATTTCCGGTGCAGCACATTCATGGCGACACCCAGCGCCTCGCGCTCCTTCACCGCCGCCAGATAGTCCATCAGCGAGATCCGCGCGCCCTGTTCGGCGATGTCGATCAGGCCGGGGTCCATCAGCTTGCGCTGTTCCGGCGTGTAGGCGCGGAGCGCATTGGCGGCGCCGGGAAACCAATGCTGGGCAAAGCAGCGGCTGCTGTCAGGCAGGCCGGTTTCGATCTCTTCCACTTTGGCGCCGAGTTCGCTGAAGCGCTTCGCCGCCGCGGCCGCGAGTGCCGCGACTTCGCCATCCACTTTCGCACCGGCAATCGTCGCAGCATAGGCGATGCGCAAGCCCTTCACACCAGCGTCGAGCTTGTCGAGATAGTTCGCGCTGTCTGAGGGTAGCGCATACCAGTCGCGATCGTCGGGCTGCGACAGCACGGTGAGCATCAGCGCGCCGTCGGCAACAGTACGGGTCATCGGTCCCACATGGGCGAGGGTGCCGAACGGGCTCAGGGGATGGGCGGGCACGCGGCCGAAGCTCTGCTTGATGCCGAAGATGCCGGTGAAGGCCGCGGGAATGCGGATCGAGCCGCCGCCGTCGGTGCCGATATGCAGAGCACCCATGCCGGTGGCCGCCGCCACTGCTGCCCCGCCGCTGCTGCCACCTGGCGTGGTTTCCGGATTCCAGGGATTGCGCGTGATGCCCGTGAGCGGCGAGTCTGTGACGCCCTTCCAGCCGAACTCGGGCGTCGTGGTCTTGCCCAGCAGGACCGCGCCGTTCTCCCGCAGGCGCGCGACCGACGGCGCGTCCTCGTTCCAGGGTTGGTTGCGGTCGACAGCCTTTGAGCCGCGCAACGTCGTCCAACCCTTGGCGATGATCAGGTCCTTCACGCTCGCGGGAACGCCATCCACCAAGCCATTGGGCTCGCCACGCTGCCAGCGCTGCTCCGACTCCCGCGCCGACGCCAGCGCGCCCGCCTCATCGACGAAGCAATAGGCGTTGAGCTTCTCGTTGTGCCGTGAGATTTGCGCCAGCGCCGCCTTTGTGACGTCGACCGGCGATAGTTTCTTCTGCTTGTATGATTTGAGCAGTTCGACAGCCGGCAGCATCGCCAATTCGGTAGTCATGGAAAGCCGGACCTCTTGCTGGTGGAATGCGTCGCACGCATTCCTGTCATGCCCGCCGGTCCTTGTCGAGGGCGCCTCCGACCGCGTACATTCGCCGCCGGGGAAGGACCTCATTTCATGTCCGTCGCAGCCTACAACAGCGCGCAACGCACGCGCAGCCTGGTCGCTGTCATTGCCGCCGCGCTCAGCGTCGGCATCGCCGTCGGCGCCATGGTGCCGCTGATCTCGCTACGGCTCGAGGCGGCTGGCTACAGCAATACCCTGATCGGCATCAACGGCGCGATGTTTCCCATCGGGCTGCTGGCGATTGGCTACTGGTTGCCGCCCATCCTGCGGTTCTTCGGTCCTCTGCGCGCCGTCTATTTCGGCGTCGGAGTGACGTCGTGCAGCGTTCTGCTTCTGCCGGTATTGGACAACTACGTTGCCTGGTGCCTGCTGCGGTTGGGGGCCGGCGCGGCGGGTGGTGTCTACTGGGTCATGAGCGAGACCTGGATCAACATGATGGTGACGGAGAGAACCCGGGGCCGGGTGATGGCGCTCTATACCGCCACCATGGCCTTCGGCTTTGCCGTCGGGCCGGAGATCGTCGCCCGAATCGGCATTGAGGGTTTCCTGCCGTTCATCATCGTCAGCGCTTTGTTGGCGGTGAGCGCGGTGCCGTTCTTCTTCGTCCATGACGTAAAACCGGCTATCCCCGAGCATGCCGGCGTCAATGTGCTGGGCGCCGTGCGCATCGCGCCTCTGGTCCTCTTCGCCGGCCTGGCCGGCGGCGCCGCCGAAAGCGCGCTCTATGTGATGTTGCCGCTCTATGGCACCGAATCTGGATACGATCAGGCCAGCGCCGCGCGGCTGCTGACTTGGTTCTACATCGGCAATGTCGTGCTGCAGTTTCCGCTCGGCTATGTCGCCGATCGCTTCGGCCGGTTTCGCCTGCTCAAGCTCTGCATCGCGGGGACGCTCATCGGCGCAATCCTCCTGCCGCTGGTATTCGCGCAGGAGCTGCCGCTGCGCACCATGCTGCTCCTGTGGGGCGGCGTAACCATGGGCATTTACACGCTGTCCCTGGCGCTGCTGGGCGAGCGTTTCAAGCCGGGGGATCTTTCGGCTGCCAATGCCGCCTATGTCATGATGTACGAGATCGGCGGCCTTGGCGGACCGGTGATGGCGGGGGGCATGATGGACACGATGGGCCGCCACGGCCTGCCGCTTTTCGCAGTGATCATCACCGCGCTGTATCTGATCTATACGGCATTCGCCGCGCGGAAGGCGCCGGCCAGCCCCTAGCGGCCTTCCAGTTTCGCCAGCAGATGCTGCGCGGTGCCAAGATCCTCATGGCCGCCGCCGCCGGATTTGAACAGGGTGATTTCATCGTCGCTCTGCCGCCCCGGCTTCTCGCCGCGCGCGAGTTGGAACGTATCGGTGATGGCTTCCTTGGCGATGAGGCCGGCCTCCAGCGGCTTGCAGATGTCGCCGCAATGGGCGCCGGCGGTGAACCAGGCATCGATGAAGACGCGGGCGCGCTTGACCGCATCGTCGTCGGCCTCGCGCATGTCCGGGCGAAAACCGCCGACGAGATCCAGATGCTGGCCGGCGCGAAGCCAGGCGCCCTTGATCAGCGGTTCCTTGGCCATGGTGGCGGTGGAGATCACGTCGGCCCAGCGCACCGCGCTTTCCAGTTCGCCCGCAATTTCCACCCGCACGCCCGGCAGCTGCAGCGCCGCCGCCATCTGCTGCGCCTTGGCGGCATTGCGGTTCCAGACTCGCACCTCGCGGATCGGCCTGACGGCGCAATGGGCCATGGCGAGATGGGGCGCGAGCTGCCCGGCGCCGAGCATCAGCAGCTTGGCGGCATCGTTGCGCGCCAGGTATGTGGCGGCGAGGGCAGAGTTCGCCGCCGTCTTGCGCAGCGTCAGCGCCGCGCCGTCGATGACGGCCAGGGGATAGCCGTTGGTGCCGTCGAACAGCACGTAGACGCCGACGACGGAGAGCAGGCCCTTTGCCTCGTTGCCCGGAAATACGCTGACCAGCTTGACGCCCTGATGCCGGCCATGCTGCCAGGCGGGCAGCAGCAGCCAGATATTCTCGCGGCCGTCGGGCAGCTTCTCCGACAGATGGATCGCCTTCGCCTCATCGACGCCGCGGCGGAACAGGTCGCGCAGCGCTTCGACGAGCGGCGGGTAGTCGAGGAGGGCGTGGACTTGATCGGCGGTGACGTTGTGCATGGGAGTTTTCGCGGCGATCTGGAAAAGTCGGCTGTTCTAGTGTGCCACTGCGGCAGCGGCCGTACCTGCCAGCGGATAATGACACGCCACCTGCCGCCCGTCAGCCAGCGGCTGCAGGACCGGACGCTCCGTCCGGCATAGATCGGTGGCATAGCGGCAGCGGGGATTAAAGCGGCAGCCCTGCGGCGGGTTCATCGGGCTCGGCACGTCGCCTGTCAGCACGATGCGCTTGCGCCCGGCAGCGCGGTCGGGATCGGGCACCGGCACCGCCGAGATCAGCGCCTGGGTATAGGGATGGGCGGGCGCTTGATAGATCGTTTCCGTCGGCCCGGTCTCGACGATCGAGCCCAGATACATGACGGCGGTGCGGGTGGAGATTTGCCTGATAACGCTGAGATCGTGGGCGATGAAGATGTAGGTGAGGTTCAACCGCTCACGGAGATCGAGGAGCAGGTTCACGATCTGCGCCTGGATCGACACGTCCAGCGCCGACACCGGCTCGTCGGCGACGATCAGCCGCGGCTCCAGCGCCAGGGCGCGGGCGATACCGATGCGCTGCCGCTGGCCGCCGGAGAATTCGTGAGGAAAGCGCAGCAGATGATCGGGGAGAAGGCCGACGAGGCCGATCAGCTCCTGGACGCGGGCCTTGATATCGCCGGCGCTGCGCTTGCCATGGACGCGCAGGGGCTCGGCGATCAGGTCGCCAACTCGCCGCCGGGGATTGAGCGAGGCATAGGGATCCTGGAACACCATCTGCATCTCGCCGCGCAGCGGCCGCATCTGGCGCCGGTTCAGCTGGCCGATTTCCTGGCCCTGAAACCGCAGGGCGCCCGACGAGATATCGTAGAGCCGCACCAAGCAGCGGCCGAGGGTGGATTTGCCGCAGCCGGATTCGCCGACCAGGCCCAGCGTCTCGCCCGGCCATACCTTCAACGACACTTTGTCGACGGCATGGACGATCTGCCGGCCGCCCGGCGTGAATCTGCCGCCGACGGCGAAGTTCTTGCTCACCTCGGCTGCTTCCAGCAGCGGCGCGGCGCCGGTGCCCGTCATGATGCACCCGCAGGTACGGCGATCCGGCCGGCGCGCGCGGCTTCCCGCTCGGCCGGGGGTATGAAGCATGCGGCCAGATGGCCGTTTCCGCCGCTCAGCTCCGGCCGCTGGCCGCAGGGATGAAAGCGGTGGCGGCAGCGCGGCGCGAAGGCGCAGCCGGGCGGCAATGCAAGCAGTGAGGGCGGATTGCCGCCGATGGATTTCAGGCGGCGCGGCCGCGCGCCCTCCAGCGGCGGAATGGAATCCAGCAGGCCCCAGGTGTAGGGATGCCAGGGCGACTTGAAGAGGTCTCGCGTGGCGCCCTGTTCGGCGACGCGGCCGGCATACATCACCATCACCCGGTCGGCGACTTCGGCCACCACGCCCATGTCGTGGGTGATGAGGACGACTGCCGATCCATGGTCGCGCCGCAGCTTTTGCACGAGATCGAGGATCTGCGCCTGGACCGTGACATCCAGCGCCGTGGTCGGTTCGTCGGCGATCAGCAGCGAGGGATTGCAGGACAACGCCATGGCGATGACGGCCCGCTGGCGCATGCCGCCGGACAGTTCGTGGGGATAGCGGTCCACGGCGGCAGCGGGGTTGGCAAAACCAACTTCGGCGAGAAGGTCTACGGCGCGCTGCCGCGCTGCCGATTTCGACATCTTGTTGTGGGTCATCACCTGTTCGGCGATCTGCCAGCCGATGGTGTAGACCGGCGTCAGCGCCGTCATCGGGTCCTGGAAGATCATGGCGATCTCGTTGCCCCGCACATGCCGCAGTTCCCGCTGCGGCAGGCCGATCAATTCGCGGCCCTTGTACACAATCGAACCCTCGATGACCGCGTTCGGATCGATGATCAGTCCGATGACGCTGAGCAGAGACACGGTCTTGCCGGAGCCGGACTCGCCGACGACGCCGAGGATCTCGCCTTCGCGCACGTCGAACGAGACGTTGTCCACGGCGCGCACCACACCCTGCTCGGTACGGAAGGAGACGCAGAGATTCCGCACGTTCAGCATGGCGTTCATCGGCCGCGTTCCCGGGTTCGCACGCGGGGATCGAGCACGACATAGACCATGTCGACCAGCGCATTCGCGGTGACGACGAAGAACGACGCGTACATCACGGTGGCCATGATGATCGGCAGGTCCAGGTTCTTCAGCGCGTCATAGGTCAGCTTGCCGATGCCCTGGAGGCCGAACACCACCTCAGTCAGCAGCGCCGCGCCGCCGACGAGGGCGCCGAAATCCAGGCCGAACAGGGTGACGATGGTGACCAGCGACGTGCGCAACGCATGGCGCACGAGGATGCGCGTCTCGCTCAGGCCCTTGGCGCGCGCGGTGCGGATATAATCCTCCTGGCCCGCCTCCACCAGGTTGGCGCGCAGGACGCGGCCATATAGCCCCATATAGAGCACCGCCAAGGTGACCCAGGGAACCACCAAAGTCAGGAACCAGCCCGCCGGATCCGACAAAAGCGGCTTGTACCCCAGCGGCGGCACCCAGGAAAACAGCCAGGTGTCGTGCAGCCGGCTCTGGGTCAACAGGTTCATCACTTCGCCGAGCCAGTAGACCGGCATGGAAACACCGATTAATCCGAGGATCATCAGTGACCGGTCGAGCAGGCTGCCGCGCGTCGCCGCAGCGATCAGGCCGATGGCGATGCCGCCGATCATCCAGAGAATTGCCCCGCCGATCACCAGCGACAGCGTTACCGGCACCACGTCAAGGACCGCGGGAATCACTTTCCAGCCCCGATTGACGAAAGAGGTGAGGTCCCGGGTGATGAACAGCTTGCTCATCATCCTCGCGTATTGCACCGGCAGCGGCTTATCGAGTCCGAAATCCAGGCGCACGGCTTGCAGCGTCTCCGGTGACGCGTTGCGGCCGGCAATGCGGGCGGCAGGATCCGAACCGGGCGTGGCAAAGAAAATCAGGAAAACCAGCACGCTGATGCCGAACATCACGAATAGCATCTGTCCGATGCGGCGAATCAGGGTGAGCAACATCAGACGGTTCCGATGCGCAGCTTGGAGCGGGGATCGAGGGCGTCCCGCAAGCCGTCGCCGAACACGTTGAGCGTCAACACCGTCAGCGCGATGGCAATGCCCGGTGCCAGCGCCACCATCGGCCGGGTGTAGAGCAAGCCCTGGCCGTCCTGGATGATGGTGCCCCAGCTTGCATCGGGCTGTTGGACGCCGATGGAAAGAAAAGACAGGGCCGAACTCGGTCACCATGTTGATCGCCATCAGCAGCGGCACGAATACGATCAGAGTCGTCGTCACATTCGGCAGGATGTCGCGGAAAAGGATCCGGTGTGCCGGCACGCCTAGGCCGACGGCGGCGAGCACGAACTCGCTTTCCTTCAACGCCAGCACCTGGCCGCGGATCGGGCGGGCCACATAGGGGACGAAGATGATGCCGATGATGAAGATCGGCAGCGCCAGGCTGCCGGAATTGATGGATATGGGCCCGATGTCGATGCCATGGCTGATCAGCACGATCGACAATGAAATCGCCAGCAGATAGACGGGAAAGGCCCAGAGCACGTCGAGGCAGCGCGACAGCACCCAATCAACCCAGCCGCCGAAGAATCCGGTGACGAGGCCGACAATCGCCGCCAGGAACAGGCAGATCAGCGTCGACGCGCCGGCGATCAGCAGCGAATTGCGGCCGCCATAGAGTAACCGTGCCGCGACGTCGCGGCCCTGGCTGTCGGCGCCCAGCATATAGGCGGTCGGGTCCCAGGTGGGGCCGATCGGCGTGAAGCCCAGGCCGAGACCTTCCGTCGACGTCGCCATGATCGGGACGGTCTCGCCGTCGACCACGATCTTGCCGCTGAGATTGGAGCGGAAAGGATCCGTCTTGGAGATATGTGCGGCGTAGAACGGCGCCAGAAGGCAGAGCGCGACAATCAGCAGGAAAAGCAACAGGGCCAGCATGGCGGCCCCGTCGCTCCTGAGTTTGCGTAGCGCCGTAACCCAGGGGCCGCGGCCCGCCTGGGGCGCCCGTGCCGTACCGGCGAGGTCGGCGGGCGATGCTGTCTGGTCCGTCATGCCGACTCAAGTCCTAGGGGCGATTCCAGCGCCGCCGGCCGCTGGCCGATGGCGTGAGATCGCCCCTACGTCACCATTGATCCGAAACGTTACTGCACCCAGGACTGCGTGACGATCCAATAGTACTGGGCATTGAACAGGAAATTGCCGACACGCTTGGACAGGAAATCCACATGCTTCGGCGTGAATAGCGGCACCGCCGGCGCCTTCTCCATAACCGCCTTGTCGATCTCCGCCCACATTTCGTCGGCGGCCTTCTGATCGGTGATCGCCAGTTTCAGTGCCTCCTTCATCCTGGCGTCGATCTCCTTGTCGCATAATCCGGAGATGTTCACCGAGGAGTCAGAACCGGGATGGAAGGAATTGCAGCCGAACAGGATGTTCAGGAAGTCCGACGCCGCCGGGTAATCCTGGTACCACTGGCTGACGCTGATCTGCACATTGTTGTTGGTGTTCTGGATATAGGTGAACTGGATGTTCGAGGAGATCGGCTTCACGCTCGCCTTGTAGCCGATCTCGTTCAAGACACTTTGCAGATAGGTGCCGACGCTCTCATCCACGGCGTTGTCCTGGACGATGACCGTGACTTCCTGTCCCGCGGTGCCGGACTCCTGAACGAGCTGCTTTGCCTTTTCGATATCTGGCGCCGACCACTTCTCGCCCGGGTCCTTGCTGTAGGTGCAGAACGGCTTGTGGCCGGGGAAACCCGGCGGCAGCACCTGGCAAACCGGGGAGGCCAGCACCGGGCCGCCGAACAGATTGACCAGCGCATCGCGGTCGACGGCATAGTTCACCGCCTGACGCGCCTTCTCGTTGTTGAAGGGCGGGATGTTGACGTTCATTGGCGCATACCACCAAGCCGTCAGCGTATTGACGTGCACCTGGTCCTGATACTTGGTGCCGATTTCCACGAGCCGGTCCGCCGGCGGCGGATCGAGCGTCCAATCGGCCTCGCCATTGATGATCGCGTTGATCTCTGCTTCGTCGGTCAGGCCGAAATCATAGTTGATCTCGTCGGGATAGCCGTCGGGCTGGGCATCCGCACTCCACTCCTTGAAATGCGGGTTGCGCACGATCTTCAACTGCTTGTTCGGGTCATAGGCCGCGATCGTGTATGCGCCGGTGCCGGGCAACGGCTGGGTTCCGACATCGGTCATCGGCGAATCCGCCGGTACGATCACGGCATGGGGCACAGCCAGCTTCTGGAAGATCTCGGGATCAGGCTGCGTAAGGTTGATGGTGACAGTACCGGCCGCCTCGTCACCGACGACACCGCCCTCGAGCGTGCAGGTATCCGGCGCTTCCAGGCATTTATCCGCGCCGACGATAACCGAATAGAAGCCGCCGGCCGTCGGACTCTTCACCTTGAAAATGCGCTGCAGGGACGCAACCACGTCCTTCACGGTCAGCTCATTGCCATTGGAGAACTTGATGCCCTTGCGGATCTTGAAGGTGTAGCTCTTGCCGTCGTCCGCCGGGGACGGCAGCTCTTCGGCAAGGTCGGGAACAATGGTGAAACCTTCGGTTCCAGCGGCATGCTTGAAGGTCACCAGCCCGTCATAGATCGACTGATAGAGCTGCCAATATTGCAGCGTGTAGTTGACGTGCGGATCGATGGTGCCGCCGGCACCCACCGCCAAAAGTCGCATGGTCCCGCCCTTGTGGGCGGGATCAAGTTCCGCCGATGCCGGCGTGGCGGCGGTCAGAGCGAGCAGCGCCGCCGCCGCTACGCCCGACAACATGGTGCGTGTCGATATCATTTGCGTCTCCTCTTCTCCCTGCTGGGTTTCTTGGCTTTGCTGCCCAATTTCTTGCCGCGCGCGGCCTTGTCATGTTCGGCGAGAAAGTCGCCGATGACCTGCAGGCAGCGCTCCTGCTCCTCGACATGGGGCATATGGCTCGAATTCTCGAAGATCTCCCACCGCGCATTCTTGATGCCGTCGGCGAAGGGCTGCACCACGGCGGGCGTGGCCTCGTCGTAGCGGCCGGAGATCAGCAGAGTCGGCGCGTTGATCCGGCCGACCTGATCGATGATGTTCCAGCTCTTGAGCGAGCCGATGACGTGGAACTCGCTGGGCCCGTTCATGGTCTGATAGACGGTGGGATCGGCCGCGATCTGTGCGAAGCTGCGCGCCACTTCCGCGGGGGCCGGCTTGATGCGGCAGACATGCCGGCCGTTGAACACCTGAACCGCCGCTTCGTATTCCGCCGTGTTCGTGGTGCCGGCCTTTTCATGCTTCAGCAATGTCGCCTGCACCTCCGCCGGCAAGGCTTCGCGCAGGCGGTTTGCTTCCCTGACCCACAATTCCATCGAGGGCGGGGAGTCGGCGATGGTCAGGGAGCGCAGGCCCTTCGGCCGGCGGATGCCATGCTCGGCGCCGAGCATGCCGCCCCAGGACTGGCCGACGACGTGATAGGCGCGGGCGATACCCAGGGTCTTCAGCAGGTTGTCCAGCTCGTCCAGGAACAGCTGCACGGTCCAGAAATCCTTCGGCTTCTCCCGCAGATGGGTGGACCGGCCGCAGCCGAGCTGGTCGTACTGGATGACGGCGCGGCCGCTGACGGCCAGCAGCTTGAGTCCATCGGTATAGTCGTGGGAGGCGCCGGGACCGCCATGGAGAATGACAACCGGCGGTTTCTTTGCCTTCAAATCCCCGGTGACCCGGAACCAGGTCATGTAGCCGCGGAATTCGGCATAGCCCTCGCGGACATTCATAATGCCGGCCATCGCTTCTCGCCTCCCGCTTGCGGTCCGCCGTTGGCCGGCGGTACCGGAACATTGTTCGGGGCCCGTTGTTGAGGGCCCCGTAGACCGTTGCGGGCTCAGACTATCGGGGTTCGGCGGGGGCCGGTCAACCGGTGCGGAAACGCCATGACGCAACAGTGAACGGCTCCCGCACCTGGCTTCGCCGGCCGCACGCCGCGCCGTTCCGGGCGGCCATGGAGCAGGGCGGCGGTGCCATGCTAGGCTTGGGTATGGTCAAACCCGTCGCCCTTTGCCTGGCCGCGGCCGGTGTCCTTGCCGCCCTGGCGGCTTCCTCCCCTTGCGCGGCCCAGGAGGAAGCGGAGCGCTGCGGCGCCCTGCCGGCGGCCGTCATCGCCAAGCGCGACAGCCTGCGCGCGGCGGCGGCGGCGAGCGACTATCAGGCGATGGCTAATCTCGCCGACGACTCCGAATTCATCTACAGCTTCGGCGACGAGGGCGATCCCGCGGCCTACTGGCAGAGCCTGAAGGCCGATGGCATCGACATCCCGCAAATCATTGTCGCGCTGCTGGATATGCCCTGCGCCAAGCTGACCTATGACAGCGGCTCCGAGTTCGTCTGGCCCAGCGCCAACGAGATTCCCTATGCGGACCTGACGCCGGACGAGATCGACTCGCTGCAGGCGATCTATAACGGCAAGCTCGAGGAGAATTATCTCGAGGGCACCGAGAAGGGATATTACGTCGGCTGGCGCCTGTTCATCGCCGAAGACGGCCGCTGGACAACTCTTGTCGCGGGTGACTAACCTTTACGTCACCGCGTTCGGCAGGTCCGCTTTCCGCCGCGCCATGAAATCCAGCAGCGCTTCGTCGATGGCGGGATCCAGCGGCGGCGGTTCGTATTGCGCCAGCAGGCGCTGGGCCGCTTCGGTGGCGCGCTGGTTGGCGTCTTTCGCACCTTCGGCTTCCCACTGTTCGTAGCTGTTGTTGTCGGCGATCTGCGAGGTATAGAACGCGGTCTTGAAATTGCGCTGGGTATGGGCGCAGCCGAGATAGTGCCCACCGGGCCCGACTTCGCGAATGGCGTCGAGCGCGCGGTTCTCCTCCGAGAGGTTCACGCCGCCGGCGAAGCTCTGCAGCATGGCGATCTGGTCGGCGTCCAGCATGAACTTGCCGTAGCCCGCGGCGAGTCCCGCCTCCAGCCAGCCCGCCGAGTGCAGGATGAAATTCGTGCCCGCCATCAGCGTGGGGATCATGGTGGCGACGGATTCATAGGCCGCCTGGGCGTCGGCGATCTTGGAGCCGTTGAGCATGCCGCCGGCGCGCACCGGCACGCCATACTTCCGCGCCAGCTGCGTCGCCACATAGATCATCTGCGCCGGCTCCGGCGTGCCCATCATCGGCGCGCCCGACTGCATGGAGACGGTGGTGGCGAACACGCCATAGACCATCGGCGCGCCCGGCCGGATCAGCTGGGAGAAGGCGATGCCCGCCAGCACCTCGGCGTTGAGCTGCGCGATGGCGCCGGCGGTGGAGGCGGGGGCCATGGCGCCCGCCATGATGAAGGGCGTCACCAGCACCGCCTGGTTATGCCGCGCATAGACCGACAGCGCCGACAGCATGGTGCCGTCCCACACCATCGGCGAGTTGCAGTTGACCACGGAGGTGAGCACCGTCTTTTCGCCGACGGTCTTTTCGCCGAATAGGATCTGCGCCAGGCGCACCGTGTCTTCCGCGCGCTCCGGCGCGGTGACGATGCCCATGAACGGCTTGTCGGAATACTTGATGTGGGAATAGACGATGTCGAGGTGCCGCTTGGGCACGGGCACGTCCACCGGCTCGCAGATCACGCCGCCGGAATGGTGCAGCACCGGCGTCATGTAAGCGAGCTTGATGAAATTCTGCAGATCCTCGAGCGTGCCATAGCGGCGCTTGTTCTCAAAGTCGCGCACGAAGGGCGAGCCATAGGTGGGCGCGAACACGGTGTTGCGCCCGCCGATGACCACGCTGCGCTCCGGATTGCGGGCATGCTGGGTGTATTGCTGCGGCGCCGTCTTGATGATCTCCAGCACCAAGCCACGTGGAAAATGCACCCGCTGGTCCCGGACATCGGCCCCGGCTTCGCGCCACAGCTTGAGCGCCGGCTCATAGCGGAACTCGATGCCGATCTCCTCGAGGATGGTCATCGATTCCTCGTGGATCAGCTCCAGCCCCTCGGCGTTCAGCAGCTCATAGAGCGGGATTTCGCGGGTAATGAACTTCTTCTGGACGATCGGCGCCGATGCCCGCTCCGCTCGCCTGCCAATTTGTCCGCCGCGCCGCCGGACCAACGCCTCTGTCATGTTCGATTCCTTCGTTTTCTGAGCGGGAATGAGTCTAAGACGAACCCGGGCCTCTGTTCCAGGTAATGAAATTTCCCGGCGGAGCGTCTGATGGGTGTGAATTGGCTTGCCGGACAAAGCCTTCACTCCCGCTGTACGAAAAATGAGAGCGCAATTTCTTATCCCCCGCATGGCCCTAGAAAACGAGTTTTCATGTGTAAATTCATATAGTTAATTCCGCCCCTGAGGCTTTCGCCAACCTTTTCCTCTAAAGCCTCGTTAACCAAGAGCGAAACCGTTT
The DNA here is from genome assembly GCA_963816235.1 of uncultured Alphaproteobacteria bacterium. Classification (GTDB taxonomy): domain Bacteria; phylum Pseudomonadota; class Alphaproteobacteria; order Dongiales; family Dongiaceae; genus DATKFM01. The sequence goes on from CAWFKD010000006.1 coordinate 228,501, forward strand.
CTTAACATGACAGGGGGACGATGGAGGATCGAACGTCCAGGCCCGGCCTCGGCGTTCACCGGACACCCTTCAATCGGAAGGACGTAATGCCGATGGCAAACCTCTCCATTCACCCGATCTCCTCGGAACCGGTCGAACGCGGCACGCGCGTCGGCGGAACGCAGTCGCCCGTGGGGGCGATCCTGCAGCGCCTGAGCCGCGAATTCTCCGGCCCGGCGCAAACCGAAACTCCGGCTGACGGGGCAGAAGGGCTGGCGCCCGCGACCAAGACCGGATCCTCGCTCGCCTTCCTCTCGCGCTGCATCGTCCTGCAGGCGGTCGGCCTCGCCGGCGTGGCGGCCCTGTGGATCGCCGGCCTGGCCAGCAAGCCCTTCGAGGCCAATGGCGTCCTTGCCGTGCTCATTCTCTGCATCGGCCTCATCGGCGTCGCCTGCGTGTTCCTGCAGCGCTGGCGCGACGTGCAGTGGATCGCCACCCATGTGGTGCGCATCGGCCTGCTGGGCACGGTGATCGGCCTGATCGCCGCCTTCTCCAGCGTCCATGGCGGCGCCTCCAACGATCCCAACCAGATCCGCGAGATGATCGCCGCCGTCGTCGACGGCATGTACATCTCGCTCTACGCCACGTTGCTGGGTATCGGCTGCAACCTCTGGCTCAAGGTCAATCTGCGGCTGCTCGGAAATTTCCATGGATGAGGAGACGCTCACCGTTTGGCTGGACACCGCCCTGTTGATGCTGGGCGGCTTCATCCTGACGACCGTGCTGATGATGTCGGTGGTCAACCCGCCGGCGAAATCGGCCGACAGCGAAGGCGACAAGGCGCCCGGCAATGTGGTGATCGAGGCCCAATGGCCCGACAAGCTGGACGCAGACGTCGATCTCTGGGTCGAGGCGCCGGGCGACCGGCCGGTGGGCTATTCCAACAAGAGCGGCCAGATCTTCAGCCTGCTGCGGGACGATCTCGGCAAGTCCCAGGACATCACCGATTTCAACTACGAGATCGCCTATAGCCGCGGCATGCCGCCGGGCGAGTATGTGGTCAATGTCCATCTCTACCGGGCAATCAACGCTTCCTTTCCGATCCAGGTAAAGCTGGTGGCCAGCGTGCGCGCCGACGAAGAAGGCAAGTCGCGCCAGCTGGTGACGACGAACGTGCAGCTCCTGCGCCTCAACGACCAGGTGACGGCGTTCCGCTTCAATCTGGATTCCGAAGGCAATCTGGTGCCCGGCAGCGTCAACAGCCTGTTCAAGGAATTGCGGGTGGCGTCGCAATGATTTCCTTCGCCATCGTCTTCGCGCTGCTGCTCGGCGGCTTTGTGTTCCTGGTTCTGCCGCGCGGCAGCTTCTGGTGGCGCACCGTGTCCGCCTCGCTCTATGTCGTGCTGCTCGGCCTGGTCTATGGCGGTGCGGTGGAGATGCTGGGCCAGCCCAAGCCGGTGCGCCTGGAATGGCGCAGCGACATGGCGGAAGCCGATCTCTTCGGCGCCTCGTTGAAGGAAGGCCAGGCGATCTACGTGCTGCTGCAATTTCCCGACGCCGCCGCGCCGCGCTACTACGAGTTCCCCTGGAGCCAGAAGATGGCCGAACAGATCCAGAAGGCGCAGCGCGAAGGCCAGGCGAACGGCACCGGCGTCAAGATGAAGACCGCCAAGGGCCAGTCCGGCGACGATCCTCGCGAGCCGATGTTCTATGCCATGCCCCAGCCGACCCTGCCGGACAAGAATTACGCCGCCGGCGGCGATACGCTGGTCTATCAGCAGCCGGGTACCAATCCGTAGGCTTCAGGCCCGCCAGATCGGCAATCCATCCAGTATTTTCCAATAAGCCAGCAGCGGCGGCACGCCTGCGAACGGTCCGCCGTCAAGGCATCCGGTCGTGGCGTCGAGGTCGCGCTCGGGGATGCGCTTGAACCCCAGGCGCTCGTACAAACGGTGCGCCGTGGTCTGGAAGATGGCGCTATGCAGGCAGATCGCGGGCGCCTCATGCCGTCGCGCCTCGCCGATGCACCAGCCCACCAATCTCTGGCCGATGCCGCGGCGGCGGGCGGCCGGATCCACCGCCAGGGCGCGCACGGAGGCCCAGCGGTCGGGGTCTTCAACATCGCCCTTGTCGCCATCGGCGACAAGCGCGACCGCGCCGACGATTTGCCGACCTTGCTCGGCGACCGCGGTCCTGACGTCCAGCCTCGCTGTGATCAGCTCGCGCAAACCGCGGAAATACTCGTCATAGGTGTTTGCCGGGATCAGCGGTCTGTACTCCGCATTGGCCGCGGCCATGACGGAAAGGATTGCCGCGTGGTCGGCGGCCTCCGCCGGCCGTACGGTCAATGGTGTTCGGATAGTCTGTGATCGCAGGACGTTCAATTGCATTTATTCCACCACCGGGGTTGCTTCGATCAAACTCAAGGGCGATTGCGTGGGTATGACGCGCGCCAGTTCCAATCCCGCTGCTGCCAGGATGCCGCGATGCTCGCGCTCGGTGCGCTCCTGGCCGCCGGCGACGACCATCATGCTGATGTCGAACAGCTTGGCCTCGGCGGCGCCGCTCGCCTGCGGGAATGATCCGCTCGGCCAGCAGCAGGCGCGAATCCGGCCGCATCGCCCGGCGGCAATTGCGCAGGATCAGCATCGCCTGGGCATCGCGCCAATCATGGATGATGTTCTTCAGCAGATAGACATCGCCTCCCATGGGAACCGACTCGAAGAAATCGCCTGACGTGCAAACGCTGCGCGCCGTGAGGCCCGCCGCCGCCAGCTTGCGATCGGCTTCCTCCGCGACCATCGGCAATTCGAGGACCAGGCCGGAAAGCTGGGCATGGCGGCGCAACAGCGCCATCGCCATCGTGCCGTCGCCGCCGCCGACATCGATCACCTTGCCGACTCCGGAGAAATCATAGGCGGCCAGGATGGCCTCGGCCTCCTGGTTCGAGAAACTGCTCATGCCGCTGTTGAACACCGCCGCCGCGTCCGGGCGGGCCATCAGGAAGTCGAACAGCGGCTCGCCATGCACCTTGTCGAAGGCGGGCTGTCCGGTCTGGATGCTGTGATGCATGCGGCCATAGGCCTGCCACAGCCATTCCTCGCCATAGAGCAGGGCCATGCCATGCAGGGATTCCGCGGCGTCCTTGCGCAGCGTCTGTCCCACCGGCGTCAGGGCAAAGGCGCCGTCGCCGGTTTCCCGGAAGATGCCGACGGCGGCCAGCGCCCGCAGCAGGCGGTAGAGCGCGCGGGGCTCGGCGCCGGTCGCGTCGGCGAGCTGGCTCGCGGTCTGCGGCGCTTCGGCCAGGCGGTCGGCGATCTGCAGTTTGGCGGCGACGTGAATCATCTGGGTGACGCGGAAGCTCAGGATCATCTGCCGCAAAGTGGCGGCGGCCGCGTTGCTTTGCGACTCACGGGTACGGGTGGCGTTCAACTCTATCCTCCAATTCGTTCTTGCCGGGGGTCGCTTTCAATCTCGCGGGGCGCAGCTCGCGCGCCGCAAAGCACAGACAGCGCCCTCGGTTCGGCCGGTTCGTTTCTTTCGGGAAGCGGAAGCTGTGGTTCAAACCTGCTGCGAGTACCTGGACTAAAACGGGCCGGCGTCCTCCAGGGAACGTCCGGCATCACTCTCTACGCATGATAAATACGCATACCCCAGGCCCAATTCCACAATCGCCGGGGATTTCTGACAGGTATGTGACGAAGATCACAAAGGCGCGGCAGGGGCGTCGAACCGCCGCACCCGCCGAGGTTGTCGTGGCGACAGAGTGTTGTCGGCCAGCTTTGAATCGTTCAGATTTTGGGGCTTGTGTGGGTACAAGATTCCGAAGCCGGTACCAGTTCCCCGTCGCGATGAAACCAGAGTTGGCCGGCCGTGGAGTCGAGGTGAACTCCGGCCACCAATCATCGATACCGTTGAGCGCTACTGCGTTGGCTTCGCCATTCAACACGGCACGACCTGCGTTGGTAATTTCCACAGTGCTTTCGCGCATCGGGCGGTTCGGTGCGTTGAGGGAAACAAGCGGATGAGCGCTGCTAGGTGAGCCGAGGCGCTGCAGGCGGGAATAGAGATACACGTCTCCCGGCCAATCCGGCTGAGTCCAGTCGTGTGCCATCATGTGGCCGACAATTTGAGTGGCTCTTGGCCCCTTTTCTGCAGTGTACAGCAATGCGGCATGATCCCAAATACTGAGGCCGGAGCGATTGTCGGGGTATCGGAGCAACAGCGACCGTGCAACCGGTGTGAGTAATGGCAACCGCTTGTCATCGCTGGAGCAAAACGATGCTATTGCCTCGGGTTCAGGCGCAGTAAGCGCCTCCAAGCTGCGTTGATCACATCAATGTCGCGATGGTCGAGTGGCCTTGGCTCTGGATGCGAGCGGAACTGTTCCTCGTTCAACTCCCCGGTACCGATGACAACGCGGAGGCGCTGGCCGTAGCCCTCCAGGCGCTCATATTGGATGACTTGCAACCGAGAGGCGGCCACCCCGAGAATTCGAAGAAGCTGCACCACGAAAACAGGAACAGCGGATCAGCTGATGCCATCCCGCGCCGATCCAGAGCATGATTGTCCCGCAATCTCAGAGCCTCGCATTGTCGAAGGTCGAATGGCATCGTCCTTATCCGATAGCGCATCCAGTCCTTGATCCGCATAGAGTGTTGCCCACGATTCCTGCTGCTCAGCCCCAATTCAATGATGCGCCAGCGGGACCGACCCGCTACCCGATCCGCTTCTGTGTCTCCGGATCAAACAGCACCGCCTTCTCCATGTTGAAGGCGAACGGCGCGACTTGGCCGGCGCGGGCCTGGGCGTCGGCGCGCATGCGGGCGATGACTTCCTTGCCGCCGAGGCGCGTGACCACATAGGTGTCGGAACCGGTGGGCTCCACCACCTCCACATGGCATTGCGCTTCCTGGATATGGCGGCTGCCGCGGTCGGCGCCGGCGGTGTCGGTGATGGCCTCCGGGCGCAGGCCCAGGATCACGTTGCGGCCGGCATAGCCGGCGGCCTTGCCGTTCGGCAGCGCCAGCCGGATCGCGCCGCCGGCGGCATCGAGGCTCAGCGCCGCGCCGCCGGTCTCCACCTGCGCCTGCACCAGGTTCATCGAGGGCGAGCCCATGAATCCGGCGACGAAGATGTTGGCCGGGCGGTTGTAGACTTCCTCGGGCGTGCCGAGCTGCTGCACCTCGCCGGCATTCATCACGGCGATCTGGGTTGCCAGGGTCATCGCCTCGATCTGGTCGTGGGTGACATAGACGATGGTGGTGCGCAGATTCTGGTGCAGCCGCTTGATCTCCGTGCGCATGTCCACCCGCAGCTTGGCATCCAGGTTCGACAGCGGCTCGTCGAACAGGAACACCCGGGGCTTGCGCACCAGCGCGCGGCCCATGGCGACCCGCTGGCGCTGGCCGCCGGAAAGCTGGCTCGGCCGCCGCTTCAGTAGATGCTCGATCTGCAGCAGCTTGGCCACTTCGGCGATCGCCTTCTCCCGTTCGTCCCTGGGCACGCCGCGCATTTCCATGCCGAAGGCGATGTTCCCCGCCACGGTCATGTTCGGATAGAGCGCGTAGGACTGGAACACCATGGCGATGTCCCGCTGGGACGGATGCACCTCGTTCACCCGCGCGCCCTTGATGCGGATCTCGCCCTCGGTCACCGACTCCAGGCCGGCGATCATGTTGAGCAGGGTGGATTTGCCGCAGCCGGACGGACCCACCAGCACCAGGAAATCGCCCTCCTCGACGGCGATATCGATGCGCTTCAGTACCTCCGTGCCGCCGAATCGCTTGCCGATGCCGTCGATTTCCAGGAATGCCATGATCTAGCCCTTCACCGCGCCGGCCATCAGCCCGCGCACGAAATAGCGGCCGGCCAGCACATAGACCAGCAGCGTCGGCAGCGCCGCGATCATCGCGCCCGCCATATGCACATTGTACTCCTTCACGCCGGTGGAGCTGGAGACCAGGTTGTTCAGCGCCACCGTCATCGGCGCGGCGCCGCCGGCGGCAAAGGAGGCGCCGAACAGGAAGTCGTTCCAGATGTTGGTGAACTGGAAGATCACGGTGACCACGATAATTGGGCCAGAGCTGGGCAGGAGGATACGGAAGAAGATGCGGAAGAAACCTGCGCCGTCGATCATCGCCGCCTTGATCAGCTCGTTGGGGAAGGCCTCGTAGTAGTTGCGGAAGAAGAGAGTGGTGAACCCCAGGCCATAGGCCACATGCACCAGGATCAGGCCGGCGGTGGAATTGGCGACGCCGAGCTTGCCCAGCACTTGCGCCATCGGCACCAGCACCACCTGGAACGGAATGAAGCAGCCGAACAGCATCAGCCCGAAGATCAGCCGGTGTCCCGGAAAGCGCCACTTGGTCAGGACATAGCCGTTGAAGGCGCCGAGCAGGGTTGAGATCGCCACCGCCGGCACCACCATGCGGATCGAGTTCCAGAAATAACCCTTCAGCCCCTCGCAGGTCAGGCCGATGCAGGCCGCGCCCCAGGCGTTGAGCCAGGGCTCGATCGTCGGCTGCTGTGGCAGCTGCAGCATGTCGCCATTGCGGATCTCATCCAGGGTCTTGAATGAGGTCACCAGCATTACGAACAGGGGCAACAGGTAGATCGCCGCGAACAGCAGCAACGCGCCATAGATCACGATGCGGCCGATCTTCGGCGCACCCACGCTGCCGGCGGCGGGAGAGGTCGCCACGCTGCTACTCATGGCGCTTCTCCCGCAGTTCGGAATAGAGATAGGGCACGATGACCGCGGCGATGGTCATGAGCATGATGACAGCGCTGGCCGCGCCGACGCCCATCTGGTTGCGGGTGAAGGTGTAGGAATACATGAAGGTCGCCGGAACCTCCGTGGCCCGGCCCGGTCCGCCGCCGGTCAGGGCGATCACCAGGTCGTAGCTCTTGATCGCCATATGGGCGAGCACGATGAAGGCCGACAGGAACACCGGCCGCAGCATGGGGATGACGATGCGCCGGTAGATCGCACCCGTGGAAGCGCCGTCGATCTGCGCCGCGCGGATCAACTCGCTGTCAATGCCGCGCAGCCCCGCCAGGAAAATCGCCATGACGAAGCCGGAGGACTGCCAGACGGCGGCGATGACGATGGTGTAGATCGCCTTGTCCGGATTGATCAGCCAGTCGAAGGTGAAGCTCGTCCAGCCCCATTCATGCATGGTCTTTTCCAGGCCGAGCCCCGGATTGAGGAACCATTGCCAGGCCGTGCCGGTGACGATGAAGGAGAGCGCCATCGGATAGAGATAGACCGGCCGCAGCACGCCCTCGATGCGGATGCGCTGATCCAGCAGGATTGCCAGCAGCAGGCCGAGGCCGATGCAGATGCCGATATAGAGCGTGCCGAAGATGCCCAGATTCTGCAGCGCCACATACCAGTTCGGCTGCGCCCACAAACGCGCATAGGCGCTCAAGCCGGTGAAGCCGTAGTTCGGCATCATCTTGGACTCGGTGAAGCTGAGATAGATCGTCCAGAGGATGAATCCGTAGACGAACAGCAGCACGACGGCGAAGGACGGCGCCAGCACCAGCTTCGGCAGCTGACGCTGCAGCCAGCCGATGGCGCTGTCGCGTGGTGGCTGTGCGTCATGGGCGAGACCGTAGGGGCGGGTTGTAAACTCGTCCTCGGGCCGGCCTACGGCCGGACCCGGGGGCCCGCCCCTGACATCCGCGCGAAGACTTCCGGCCTACTGCGCGCCCGGCCACCGCAGCCATCAGCTGCTTGACCGCCTCTTCCGACGACATGGTTCCGTTGAAGTGGTTGGTGACCACGTCGTAGATGGCGTTCTTCACCGCCGCCGGGGCGGCATGGCCGTGGGCCAGGCTGCCGATCAGGTGGTTGCTGGCGGAGGCTTCCTTGAGGTCCGCCATCGCCTTCTTGCCGCAATCGTCGAAGGCCGCATCGGACACGTCGGTGCGCGCCGGCACCGAGCCCTTCACCACGTTGAAGGCCGACTGGAATGTCGGCGCCATGATCGCCTTGGCCAGTTCCACCTGCGCCGCCCTCTTGTCGTCGCCGACCTTGAACATGACGAACTGGTCGGAGTTGAAGGTGACGTTGCCCTGGGTGCCGGGGAAGCGGAAGCAGAGGAAATCCTGTCCCGGCTTCAGGCCGGCATTGAGGAATTCGCCCTTGGCCCAGTCGCCCATGATCTGCATGCCGGCTTCGCCCTTGATCACCATGGCCGAAGCCAGGTTCCAGTCGCGGCCGGAGAAGTTGGGATCGAGATAGCCGCGGATCTGGGTCATGCGGTCGAATACCGTCTTCATGGTGTCGGAGCCCAGTGTCGCCGGGTCCAGGTCCACCAGCGCCTTCTTGTAGAAATCGAAGCCGCCTGTGGTCAGCACCACGCTGTCGAAGATGGTGGCGTCCTGCCAGGCCTGGCCGCCATGGGCGATGGCGGTGAGGCCCGACGCCTTGATCTTGTCGGCGGCGGCGATGAATTCATCCCAGTTGGTGGGCGGCTGGAGGCCCAGCTTGTCGAACACCGCCTTGTTGGCCCACACCCAGTTGGTGGAATGCACGTTGACGGGGGCGGCGATCCATTTGCCGTCATATTTCGAGAAGGCCTGCAGCGCCGCCGGCACCACGCCGTCCCAACCCTCGGCCGCGGCGACGTCGTTCAGGTCGGCGACCACGCCTTCCTTGCCCCAGTCCAGGATGTCGAAACCCAGCATCTGCACCGCCGTGGGCGGTTCGCCCGAGGCCACGCGGGCGCGCAGCACGGTCATCGCCTGCTCGCCGCCACCGCCGGCCACCGGCATGTCCTTCCAGGTGATGCCCTTGGCCTCCAGGTCCTGCTTCAGCACGTTGAGCGCCGCCGCCTCGCCGCCGGAGGTCCACCAATGCAGCACCTCCACCTCGTCGGCCTTCGCCGCCGTTGCGGTGACAACGAGGCCCAGGGCGACGCCGCCGAGCAGCCGGGCCAGTCTGGTTTTCATCATGTCGATCCTCCCATATGGATGCGTTAGTCTGGTCTTGCGGTTGAACCCGCTGGATTGGCATTCGGTATAGCCTTATCTATCCATGGCGTGCCGCGGGCCGGAATGGCAAGGGGCTTTTTCCTTTGTATCCCCCTGCTTAAGTCTGATTTCGCAGGCGCGAACTGTGATCACAGGAGTTGCCGCCTCATGCCCGATACGACCCGCCCGCCGGCCAATGGCGAGACCCGCCCCTGGGGCGCGTTCCAGATCCTGGACGAAGGGCCGGGCTTCAAGGTGAAGCGCATCACGGTCAATCCCGGCGGCCGCCTGTCGCTGCAGAGCCATGCCAAGCGCAGCGAGCATTGGGTGGTGGCGCGCGGCATGGCCCGGGTGACCGTGGGCGAGACGGTGCGGGACTTGAAGCCGGACGAGGGCGTCTACATCGCCCTGGGACAAAAGCATAGGCTGGAAAACCCGTTCAGCGAACCGCTCGAGCTGATCGAAGTGCAGTGCGGCGGGTATCTGGGCGAGGACGATATCGTCAGGTACGAAGACGCATATAACCGGCGGTAGGAAAGCAAAGTTGGTTTCACCACAAAGTCACAAAGGACACGAAGGAAGTCTGAAACCACAGATGCACACAGATGAACACAGATGCATCGAGCCGACAGTGAATGGACGAACAATGGCGGTGAAGCGATTCTTGCGCGCCGCAGGCGCGCTGGAATCCGGCCCAATCGCCGTGCGTAGATGCTGCCGGATTGTTCTCGGGATATCTGTGTTTATCTGTGTGCATCTGTGGTTGAATCTCCCCTTCGTGTCCTTTGTGACTTTGTGGTGAACCTTCTTATCTCGCCGGAGCACGAATCGTGACCGACTTATCCGCACTGAAAGGCTCCAAGGATGCGCTCTCCCGCGTCATCCGTGACACCAAGACAAAACTCCGCGCGCTGAATCCGAATTATGCCGCCGCCTTCCGCGCCATGGAGGACGACATCCGCCGCGACGTGGACGCCGTGGTCGGCAAGCGTGAGCGCGGTGAGTCCATCGTGCCGGAGCTCGCCTATGCCGACATCGCCGCCGGCCGCGTCTCCGACTCCGCTATCGCCGCGATCCGCCGCACCGGCACCGCCGTCATCCGCGGTGTGTTCCCGCGTGTCCAGGCCGAAGACTGGAACGAGGAACTCGGCGAGTACATCAGCACCAACGGCTACTACGAGCAGAAGGTCGACCCCAACCTCGACAAATATTTTTCCACCCTGAAATCCGACCGGCCGCAGATCTTCGGCATCTACTGGTCGAAGCCGCAGATCCAGGCGCGGCAGTCCGAAAGCCTCGCCGCCGCGCGCGCCTTCCTCAACGGCCTCTGGCGCCATGAGAGCGAAGGCCAGAGCTGGTTCGACCCCAGGCGTGAGACCGCCTATGCCGACCGCACCCGCCGCCGCCAGCCCGGCGATGTCAGCCTCGGCCTGTCGCCCCATATGGATGCGGGCTCGGTGGAGCGTTGGATCGACGAGGGCTATCAGCGGGTCTATCGCCATGTCTTCTCCGGCGATATCGGCCGCTACGATCCCTTCGACGGCGCCTGGCGCACGGCGACGTCGGAAATCCCGTCGCCGGCCGTCTGCAGCGTGTTCCGGACATATCAGGGCTGGACGGCGCTGACACCCCAGGGGCCGGGCGACGGCACGTTGCAGCTTATCCCGATCGCGCGCGGCATCGCCTATATGCTGCTGCGGGCGTTGCAGGACGACGTGCCCGGGGACGAACTCTGCGGCGCCCAGCCGGCCCGCGCGCTCTCGGCGCTGCCGGACTGGCATCCGGCGCTGATGCCCGCGCTGTCGCCGATCCCGCTGGTGCAGCCGGGCGATACCGTCTGGTGGCATCCCGATATCGTCCATGCGGTGGAGGACCGCCATGGCGGGCAGGGCTACAGCAACGTGATCTATATCGGCGGCGCCCCCTGGTGTGAGAAGAACGCCGCCTACCTGCCGCGCCAGGCCGCCAGGTTCCTCAAGGGCGAAAGCGCGCCGGACTTCGCGGCCGAGAACTACGAGGTCGGCTACCAGGGCCGCGCCACCCCGGACGATCTCACCGGCCTGGGCAAGAAGCAGATGGGGCTGGCGGCCTGGTGACCGCGCAGCCCCACCTACCCCTTGGCGGGCGTCCGGTTGCTTACATGGACAGGCGGACGTCGGTCAGGCGGGAGGAGATCTCCTCCAGCGCATCGCGAAGATCGTCGGCCGAATCCGCGTCGAAGAAATAGTGGATGCCGTTCTCGGTCGGCGAGGCGATGCCCTCGAGCATGTCCAGCTCGTCCTGATTGCCGGCGAGATTGAAGCCGATGACGAAAACTTTGATGCCCTCGTCCTTCACGTTCCGCGCCAGCTGCCGCAGCCGGTTGTCCAGATTGTTGTTCCGGGAGGCGATCACGCCGGCATCGTCGGGCGCGTCGATCATGCCATGGGCGCTGCTGGTGTTGTCGCCGGCCATCTCGCCATAGCCGAACCGGCCCTTATAGGCGTCGCCATTGCCGCCGAATTGCGCGCCGTCGGTGACCAGGATGATGTAGCGGTCGCGGGTGAAGGGCGTGGAGACCAGGCCCTCATCGAACGGCTCGCCGGGCATCAGCACCTCCCAGGCCCAATAGAGGCCCTGGAGGATATTGGTGGTGCCGTCAGGATCATTGTTGCCGATGCTGTGGATCTGCGCCTTGATCTGCGTCTTGTCCGGCGTCAGGGGAATGATGCTCCGCGACAGGCAGGGATTGCAGTCCAGGCCGCCGGGATTGTTGGTGATCGCGGGCACCGCATAGGGCCGCGTATTGTCGGCAAAGAACCGCAGGGTGCCGGAATAGCTGGCACTGACGGCCGCATTCGACGCCGGCACGGCCACGGGCCGGCTGGTGTTCGGCGATGTGCCCTTGATCGTGCCGTTGGCGTTGTCCAGCAGCACCGTGGTGTCCGTGGTGTAGTTGCCGCTGCCGAAATCGGTGTAGTAGGCCAGCGTGCAGCTCCTGTTCCGCCAGTTGCCGGTTGTGTCCCAGCGCGTGCCCGGACCGGCATCCGCCGCCGACCAGTTGTTGTTGCGCGGCTCGGCCTCGAGTACGGCCATCGGTTCCCAGCCCGGCCAATCCTTCTGCGTGCTGCCGGAGCCGACATCGAACTGCGCGCCGCGCACCAGGTCGGCGTCGTTGGTGTTGACGCTGTTGGTGTTGTTGTTGCGGGTGCCCGGCGTCGCCTCGCCGCCGACATAGCGGGCATAGATGCAGCCGCTCCAGCCGCCGGGCAGCTGGCCGCCATTGGCGGTGTCGCGCGGATCCATGATCAGCGGCACTTGCGAATTGTTCGCCAGCCACACCGAGGTCTGGCTGGCCGCACCGGTCACCGGATTGGTGTAGGAGCTCACCGCCTGCGTGGTGGCGCCCGAGAAGGTCTCGCCTTGGGTCACCACATTGACCTTGGAGTTCCAGGGCACGAAGCCGATATTGATCAGGTTGTAGGGCGTGCCGTTGACCACCAGCACGGGCGAGGCGCTGTTGGTGACGCCATAGACCGCGTCCATGAAATCCTCCAGGCCGTCGCGCGCGGCGCCGATCCGCTCCGCGCCGTCCATCGATCCCGACATGTCCAGCGAGATCACCGCGTCCAGCGCGCGGATGGTGCGCTCCACCTCGGACTCCGCCACCACGGTCATCTCGTTGCAGGCCGTGCAGCCGAAGGCGTTCAGCACCCGCGTGAAGGTGGTGGGAATGGTGGCGCTCGCCGCCATATGCAGCGTCTCGCTGCCGGCAATGCCGCCCTCCACGGGTGCGTGCAGCGTCACCTGCGCGTCCATGAAATCGGCGCCGAACGGCGTGTCGAAGACGATGGCGGAGGAATTCGGGAAATTCGCCGAGAAGTATTTCAGCATGTCCTCGTCACGGTCGGGCGAGAAATAGACCTTGCCGCCCGCCAGCACCGCCTGGTCGATCGCCTGCGACAGGCGCGCCTTCAGCAGGAAGCCGCGCGCCGCATCGGTAGCCAGCCCCAGCGCGCCGAGCATGGGAACGAGGGCGAGGGCATAGAGCAGGTTGATCGAGCCGGCCTCGCCGCCGAGCCAGGCCGCCAGCCGCAGCCGCGTGCCGCGCGATCGAGATCCCAACGCCAGCCAGTTCCATAGCATGCCCATGTTCCATTTCCCCTACGCTGCCGGCCGGCCCGGAAAACCCGGGACCGGTCCGCCCACCCGCGCCGTCCCGCGGCCATGGCAGAGCCTAGGCGCCCGCCCGCCGCGATGCTTGGACGGGGACTGGAGGAATGATGGAGGTTTCGGGGATTAACCTTCGGGCAGGAGATGCGCGGCGCGTATGCGGAGTCAGCCCGCACTCGCGCAATCATTTCGAAGCGAGATGCAAACAAAGTCAGCGCAGTTGTATAACGGCATGCTGTAGGGGCGACTTCAGGCAGATCGCGATGCGATCTTGCCGGGGTCGCCCTTATGCAGGTGCGCGATGTCAGCAGGGCGAGCGCAGCTCGCCCCTACAAGCATCATCGTCTCGGAGGTGCAATCATGGAATACAAAGCCCGCTGCCATTGCGGACGCGTCCGCTTCTCGTTCCGCAGCCCGGAGATCAAGACCGGTGCGCGCTGCGATTGCTCCCTCTGCCTCCGCCGGGGTGCGGTGCTGTCGCCGGCCTACATCCCAGCCGCGGACTTCACACCGCACCGCGATCCAAACGACCTCGGCCTGTACCTCTGGAACGAGAAGGTCCTGAGCAACTATTTCTGCAAGACCTGCGGCATCTTCACCTACATCGCCGACGGCGAGAACGGCAAGGACGGCTACCGCGTCAATCTCGGCTGCGTCGAAGGCCTCGATCCGCTGGCGCTCGACGTCAGCATTATCGATGGCAAGTCGGTGCCGTTGGTGGAAAACTCATCCTGAAGACGGTATCCGGTGGGAACGCGAGGGCAAGCCCATGAAGAGCAATCCTCTCCTGCAAGAATCCCGGAACCTGCACAAGGCAGCATCGGCAGAACAAGCGGCTCTCCCGATTCCGCGGCGCATCGGCGCCAGGATTCTGCGCGAGCTGCGCAGCGCCTTGCCGCCGACGCTCTTCTTCTTCGTCGGCTTCAACTTCATCGTCCTGACGACGAATCTTCTCGTCGCCAGCTATGCCGTCGCCGTCAGCAGTTTCATGCTCGCCACCATCGCGGCGCTCGTCGTCGGCAAGGCGGTGATAACAGCCAATTCGATGCCCTTCCTCAAGATCTTCGACCGGGCGCCCCTGATCCAGCCGATCCTGTTCAAGACGGCGGTCTACTGGGTCGCGGTGTTCTTTGCGCGCCTGGGGGAGCGCTTCCTGCATTTCCTGGTCGACGGCAATTCGCCCCTGGATTTCGGCGAGCATCTGATCGCCGGCTTCTCCTGGCACCGCTTCATCGCCGTCTCGCTCTGGATCTTCGTGCTGTTCCTGATCTATGTGACCGCGACGGAGTTCAGCCAGCTCATCGGACCGGCCGAAATGCGGCGGCTCATTTTCGCCTACCGGCCGTCCGAGCTGCAATTGAACAGGCGCCAGCGCGCCCGCGAGCTGATGCGCCTGAGCCGGCTCGCCGATGATCATGAGATCGAGGAGTTCCGCGATACCGGCAGCGCCGCGCATCACCAGCTGGTCGAGCTTATCCAGCGTCTCGCGCGGCCGGCGGAAGCGAACACCTAGTTGCTGCCGCGGGTCCTCGGCGGCGCCTTCTTCCAGGCATAGCCGCGCCGCGCCTGCTGATAGGCATAGTCGTAGAGCGCGTTCATGTAGGTCTTGTCGAAGCGCCCCGGCTTCGGCGCGGAAAAGTCCTTGCCGATATAGGCGAGGTTGTAGTCGACGCCGTCGCGCTGCGCGAGGTAGTAGATCCGCTCCAGGTCCTTCGAGCCGCCCCAATGGATCATGGTCGAGATCGTCCGGCCGGCGATGCTCAATGTGCGGCGCTCCACCTGCGCCCATTCCGGATCTTCGCGGGCGTTGCGGATCAGATACGCCTTGCGCTCCCGGCGCCCGCCCTCGCGCAGGTCGAGCCCCGGCGGATAGATGAACATCTCCGTTATCGCGCCGCCATCGACATGCATCTCCTGGTATGACTTGCCGTTCACCTCGACGTCGATCAGCACCGGCTGGAAATAGGCGGGTATGGCCGACGAAGCGCGCAGGATCTTGCGGACGAGATTGAGGCCTCCCGGGTGGCCGCTGGCGGCAATCGCGCCGACGTTCCAGGTGACCGGCCGCTGGGCGTCCAGGTCGGTGGTGCCGATCAGGAGCAGCCGGCCCTTCTGATATTCGCGGGCGATGGCCGCCATCATCGGCTCGTCGATGTAGTGCGAGATCAGCCGCCACAGCGGCGTGGTGTCGGCCAACGCATCGGCGAACATGACGCCGAGCAGGCCGCGGTTGCTGAAGACATCGTCGGCCGTGATCGTCGTATAGACGTCGCGCAGTTGCTTGTCGTACGCCGGGCCGAGGAATGCCAGGGGTGCGATCAGGGCGCCGGTGCTGATCCCCGTGACGACGTGAAATTCGGGGCGGTCGCCGGCCTCGGTCCATCCGACCAGGAGTCCGGAGCCGAAGGCGCCGTTGTCGCCGCCGCCGGAGACCGCCAGGAACTTCGCCGTCGGCAGCTGCGCATCCCCGGTCAGTCCCAGGACTTGCCTCTGGCGCTTCAGCGCCTGCAGGCCCTCGGCAGCCATGGCGGCCGGGTCATCGACGGGAAAGAAGCGGGCGCGGGAGATGCCCAGCGGACTTGCCCGCGCCGTGTCGGCGGGCGGAACCGACGGCTTGCGCCGCCACTCCTTGTGCGTCGCGAGCCGCCAGGCATTCGAGGCCGTTCCCATTAGCTTTCCCATGGCGATTCCGTATTCCTCTCAGCGCGGTTCTTGACTGAAAGCCCACGCCGTTCCCTCACCCCAATGCTAAAAGTGATAACTCCGGGCCGCTAGGCGCACAACGCCGGAGATATTTGCATCACCATGGGGTTCCCGGATGCCCTATCGCGCAAGTAGCAAATATGGGACAAGCCTGCTGCCGCATGGCTCCTTTCTTTGTGGGATTTCTCTCTCTGGTCATACGCAAAGTATGGGCTTAGAATCCACTCGCCCAGTCGAAGAAGAATTCATTCTGCGTTCTCGGAAGGTTAGGGGGCCCCACGGAACCGCGCGAGAATCGTCGGCTTACGGCTATCCTTGCCGCGGATGTCGTCGGGTACAGCCGCCTCATGGGTCGGGACGAGACGGGCACGCTCGCTACGGTCAAGGCTGACCGCCGGCAGCTTTTTGGACCGAAGGCTGCGCAATACCACGGTCGCACCGTCAAACTCATGGGCGACGGCACGCTGATGGAGTTCGCCAGCGTGGTGGATGCCGTGCGCTTCGCCGTCGAGGTTCAGTGCGCCATCCGTGATCGCAGCGCCGCCATTACCGAAGATCGCCAGGTCCTGTACCGCATTGGCGTCAATATTGGCGACATCGTCGCCGATGGCGAGGACATCTACGGCGACGGCGTCAACATCGCCGCCCGCCTGCAGGCGATCGCCGACCCCGGCGGCATCTGCCTGTCCCGGAACGCCTACAATCAGATCAAGGGCAAGCTGGACCTCGATGTCGAGAACCTCGGCGAAAAGGAGGTCAAGAACATCGCCGAGCCGCTGTCCGTCTACCGCGTGGTGCTGGACGGCAAGGCGGCGGCCCTTGTCACGCCGCTGGTGGAAACGCCGGTGAAGCCTGGCCGCATCCGCCCCTGGCACGGGGCGGCAGCGGTTGTCGCGGCCCTGCTGCTCGGCGCCGGCATCTGGTGGACAGTTCGGTCGCGGCCCTTCGCCCGACGACGCCGTTGCGCCGCCGCTGCCGGACAAGCCATCGATCGCGGTGCTGCCCTTCACGAATATGAGCGCCGATCCGGAGCAGGAATACTTCGCCAGCGGCATGACCGAGAGCTTGATCACCGACCTGTCGCAGGTGTCGGCGCTGTTCGTCATCTCCCGCAATTCGACCTTCGCCTACAAGGACAATCCGGCCGACATCCGGCAGATCGCCCGGGAGCTCGGCGTCCGCTATGTGCTGGAGGGCAGCGTGCAGCGCTCCGGCGATCGCGTGCGGATCAATGCGCAGCTGATCGACGGCCGGAACGGCGGCCATCTCTGGGCGGACCGCTATGACGGCCCGATCGCCGACGTCTTTCAATTGCAGGACAAGGTGACGCGCAGCATCACCGATGCATTGGCGCTTCGCCTGACCGCGCAGGAGCAGCTATCGATCGGCAGCGCGGAGACAAGATCAGCCCCTGCCTATGATGCGTTCCTGCAGGGGCGGCAGCTTTTCCGCCAGGGAACGCCGGCGGATCTCGCGGCGGCTATTCCCTTTTTCGAGAAAGCGACGAGGCTTGATCCCGAATATTGGCGCGCCTATGCAGCGCTGGCTCTTGTCTATTGGAGGCTCGAGAACGCCGACTGGTACAGGCGCGCGGGAGTCACCAGGAGCCCCTTCCTGGCCGATATCGAGAAAAATCTGGCCAAAGCGGCAGAACATCCGACATCGACTTTGTACCAGGTGATCGGCAACAGGGCGACGATATCAGGCGAAACCGAGAGGGCCGGCGCCGCGTTCAAGGAAGCCATCGCGCTCGATCCCAGCGATTCCTGGAGCTACGCCTACATGTCCCGTGCCCTCACGCTCGCGGGCCAGCCGGCCGAGGCCATGCAATACATCCGGACCGCCATGCGGATCGATCCGCATTACCCGCCGGTCTTCGATTTCTATCTGGGATTCGCCCAATTCAACCTGGAACAGTTCGACGATGCCGCGGCATCCCTCGAAAGAGGAGTCCAGGCGACTCCGGATGACGCCTTCGCATCGCTGTTTCTCGCCGCGACCTACGGCTATCTGGGCCGCAAGCAGGACGCCGCCGCGGCCATCGCCGCCTACAATGCCATCTACGCAGTTCGAGGCAGCCCGCCGATAACCGCGCGCTTCGCCTGGTATCTTGTAGGCTATACCCAGCGTGCCGACCGCGATCGGCTGTTCAAGGGGCTCCTCCTGGCGGGGGTGCCGGAGCTGCTGCCGGGGAGCCCGTGACATCGGCGACGGAGGGAACGCCAGGGACGGCGACAGCGTCAATCCCGGCTGTATCGAAGGGTTTCGCGCGTTGCCGAAGCTGCAATCTAGTGTAGCCGGACGCTTGTCAGCGCCTCGACGCTTGGTAGCCAAGCCAGGCCAGTCCCGCCAAGACAATCGCGACAATCCAAGACGGCCAGATCGGAATGGCGACATCGCCTACGGTCACCGGCAAGCCGGCGAGGGCGCGCGCGAACTGCAATATCGCGATGATGGCGAAAATGACGGCCGCAAGAGTACAGAAATTGCGAGTGGTCATGCTGCTCTCCCCGGAGAATGCGATGCTCATGACCTACATCGGCGACGGCAAGGACGGCAAGGCCGGCTACCGCGTCAACCTCGGCTGCGTCGAAGGGCTGGATACGCCGGCGCTCAATATCAAGATCATCGACGGCAAGTCAGTGCCGCTAGTGGGATAGGGCTACTGCGCGGCTTCGCTGTACTTGCCATTCTTGAAAACCAGCCATGTGAAGATCTGCTGGACCGGATCCCCTTTGGCATCGAACGACAACGGCCCGATCACGGTGTCCCAGGTCTGACTGCGCATCGCCGCCGCCACGCTCTCGGCGGCGGTGGTGCCGGCCTTGTTGGCCGCCAGCGCCCAAACCTGAATCGCGGCATAGCTTAGCAGCGTATAGCCTTCCGGCTCGAACCCGCCCCGCCTTATCGCGTCGGCCGCCTGCTTGGCTGTTGCCAGCTTGCGGACGTCGGGATTGCTGGTAATCATCACACCATCAGAGGCGGTGCCCGCCTGCTCGGCGAACTCCTCGGTTTGCAGCGAATCGGCGCCGAACATCGCCGCTTTCACGCCGCCCTCGCGCATTTGCTCGAGAAGCCGGGCAGCGTCGCGGTAGTAGCCGCCGAAATAGAGCGCATCGATCTGCGCCCCCGCCAGCTCTTCCACGAGATCGTCATGGTCGCGCTCGCCCTCATCGAAGCTTTGCAGCAAGGCCTCCTTAAGCCCGGCGGCGTTCATTCCCTTCCTCGCCATGCCGGCGACGAGCTTGCCGAAGGGAGTCCGGTCGTGAACGATCGCGACGCGCTTCCCCTTGTAGCGCTCGGCCAGCCATTGCCCCGCGAAGTAGCCCTGCTGGTCGTCGCGATTGCAGGTGCGGAACAGGGTTTTCCGTCCCGACTGATCCGTCAGCGCCGGGTTGCTCGACGAGGGCGTGATCTGGAGAACGCCGGCCTTGTGGTAGATACGCGCGGCCGGGATGGACACCTGCGAGCAGAAGTGGCCGTCGACGAAGACAACGCCGTCGGCAATCAGTCCCTTGGCCACGCGTTCGACCCGGTCGGGATCGCACCTGTCATCGCCGATCTCGAGCTTGAGCTGCTTCCCCAGGACGCCGCCGGCGGCATTGATATCGGCGACGGCTCTTTCGGCCCCCTGCTTCATCTGCGCGCCCCACTCCGCGTAGTCGCCGGTCATTGGGCCGGCAAGTCCGATTGTAATGACATCAGCCGCCCGGGCGGGCGGCACGGCCAGGCAGAATGCAAAGAGAATGCAGAGGAACTGGCGGCGCGTCATGGTCGACCTCCTCACGGGGCAGGACCAGAACTCCTAAATCCCATTATACAACTATCCTCGGTTCGCGGCCCCTCCCAAATGCGGTGAACGTTCAGGGGTCGTTCACCGTCTCGTGCTCGGCGGGCAGGATGATCTCCAGCAGTTCGCAGTCGTCGGACCAGCCGACGACCGTGTGTTGGATGCCCGGCGGCTGCACCCAGCTGGACCCGGCAACCAGGCGCTGCCGCCCCACGCCTTCGAACTCGGTCTCGAACCAGCCCTTGAGGCAGTAGACCATCTGGAACTGCACGTTGTGATGGTGCCGGACGCTGAGTTCGGGCCGGAACGGCGCGGTCATGCGGATCACGTGCGCATGTGCCAGGCCGCGCGTCGCCCCCGCCACGCCGAGGTCGCGGTACGCCGAGTAGTCGCGCAGGCCGCCGGTCTTGAAGGCGGCCTCGTCGGGATGGCTAATGACAAAGCGCTGCGAAGGTGTCATGCGGAGCCTCCGGTGGTCGACAGGCTGCCACGAGAGCGTGGAATCGATGCCTGTGCAATTTTCGGGCGCAGGGAGAATCTCCGATCGTTTTCAGCTGCGTACATAACGCACTAGCTCATCGATGCTGAATTCCCGGTCGGCGACGATACTCTTCATCAGATCGCCAATAGATACTATCCCAGCGAGACGTCCGTCGCGCAGGACCGGCAGATGTCTGATTCGTTTCTCGGTCATGACAGCCATGCAAGCTTCGGCGGTCTCTCCTGGTCCCACATAGATGACGTCTCTTTCCATGACCTCGTGAACTAGAGTCTTTGGTGACGATCTGCCTTTCAAGAACACCTTCCTTGCGTAGTGCCGTTCGGTAAATATGCCGACGAGACTGTCGCCGTCCAAAACCAACACTGCGCCCACGTTTTGGCTTTCCATCATCTGGAGCGCATGCAGCACTGTATCATCGGGGCGGACGAAATGGATCTCGTGGCCCTTAGAGTTCGAGGATTTGCTGAACGGTTGTCATGATTTCGCTCCATTGGCCACCCCGTTTCGTCGGTGTTCTGCCTCTAATCGGCGGGATTATCGGTAGCGCGACGGATCGGCAGCGCCAGTTGCTGTAAATCGAGTTGATTTCGGCACGAATCACATTTCGGCTCATTGACAAGAATCAATAAGCAAATGCGGCAACAGCCCTGCCCCACTGGGGGTGATGTAACCGGTGGCGGCAACTTTTCGGTGTATGGCCTCGGTTGGAGGATGCGTAACCGCGGATGCAGCGAACCGAGCCCGAAAGCAGCATGATCCACGCGCCGGAGAAACACGACGAGAGCGACTAGGTTCGACGACCCTCACCAATGTCGGCAAGCGGCAGATAGGGCTGCCGCGGTGGTAGGGTAGAACCCCTACCTCATCACCGGCATCACATACTCCGCCCCCGCCCGGATCCCCGTCGGCCACCGGCTCGTCACCATCTTCTGCCGGGTATAGAACCGCACGCCCTCCGGGCCATGCATGTGATGGTCGCCGAACAGGCTCCGCTTCCAGCCGCCGAAGGAGTAGAACGCCATCGGCACGGGGATCGGCACGTTGATGCCGACCATGCCGATATTGATCTTGGACGCGAACTCGCGCGCAGCGTCGCCGTCGCGCGTGAAGATCGCGGTGCCGTTGCCGAATTCGTGGTCGTTCACCAGCTTGATGGCGCTGCTGTAGTCGGGCGCGCGCACGACCGAGAGCACCGGGCCGAAGATCTCCTCCTTGTAGATGCGCATGTCCGGCTTCACGTTGTCGAACACGCAGCCGCCCATGTAGTAGCCGTTCTCATAGCCCTGCAGCTTCAGGCCGCGGCCGTCGACGGCCAGCTTGGCGCCTTCCTTGACGCCGATATCCACATAGCCCTTCACCTTGTCGAAATGCTGCTTGGTGACCAGCGGGCCCATGTCGCTCTGCGGGTCCATGCCGGGCCCCACCTTCATCTGCCGCACCCGGGGCATCAGCTTCTCCAACAGGGGATCGGCCGAGTTGCCCACGGCCACGGCGACGGAGATCGCCATGCAGCGCTCGCCGGCGGAGCCGTAGGCCGCGCCCATCAGCGCGTCGGTCGCCTGGTCCAGGTCGGCGTCGGGCATCACCACCATGTGGTTCTTGGCGCCGCCCAGCGCCTGCACGCGCTTATTCTGCGCCGTGCCGGTGTGATAGATGTACTCGGCGATCGGCGTCGAGCCGACGAAGCTCACCGCGCCGATGTCGGGGTGATGCAGGATGGCGTCGACCGCCTCCTTGTCGCCGTTGCACGACGTTGAGCACGCCGTCGGGCAGGCCGGCCTCCTTCAGCAGCTGCGCGATCAGCAGCGAGGCCGACGGCACGTTCTCCGACGGCTTCAGGATGAAGGTGTTGCCGCAGGCGAGCGCGATCGGGAACATCCACATCGGCACCATGGCCGGGAAGTTGAACGGCGTGATGCCGGCGACAGACGCCGATCGGCTGGCGGATCGACCAGCTATCGACGTTGGTGCCGACATTCTCGCTGAATTCGCCCTTCAGCAGCTGCGGAATGCCGGTGGCGAACTCGACCACTTCGAGGCCGCGGCTGACCGAGCCCTTGGCGTCGGAGAAGGTCTTGCCGTGCTCCAGCGTCACCAGCTCCGCCAGCTTGTCGAGATTGTTGTCGGCGAGCTGCTTGAACTTGAAGAGGATGCGCGCGCGGGTCAGCGGCGGCGTGCCGATCCATTTGGGCGAGGCGGCCTTCGCGGCGGCCACGGCTTCACCAAGTTCGGCCGCGCTGGCCAGCGGCACCTGCGCCGATTTTTCGCCCGTCGCAGGGTTAAAAACGTCGCCGAAACGGCCGCTCTTGCCTTCGACCAGCTTGCCGTTGATGAAATGATGCAGGGTCTTGACCATGATTGCTCTCTCGATGTCGCTGGTTTGCCGGGCTTTTTCTGGCGCGCCGGGTGCCGCTGACGGCGTGTTAACGGAGATTATCGCGGACAGTGCGTGCATGCAAAGGGCCAGGCATTAACTGCATTTTGGTGCAGAATTAACGCGGTATTTGTGATAAGGTCTTTTCGTTGGGTGAGAAAACATAAATCAAAAGCCAGATGGTTGGAGGTCTTTTCATGACCCACGGCATGCGCGTACTCGCAGCGGTACTTTCGATCGGTCTGATTGGCGCGGCGGCGCCGGCTTCGGCGGGAGATAAAGACACGCTGCAGAAGCAGCTGAACCGCCTGATGGAAGGCACGGCCGGCGACATGAAGGCGCGGGCCAATGAGATGAGCCGCATCCTCCGGGAGCAGCTCGAGTCGATGATGGACGAGAACGGCAACATCGTCATCCAGGGCCCCTGGCCCTGGCAAGACGAGCAAGATCTGAAGATAAAGCCGAAGCAGGAACCTTTCGGCGGCGAAGAAGTGTAAATCTCCCTCCTCAATGTCCCTCTGTCCCAGCAAAGGGCGGGTCGAAAGACCCGCCCTTCGTTTTTGTGGGCGCGTTCGCGGGGGCCAAACCCCTCACCCCCTTCAACCCTCTCCCCGCAAGCGGGGCGAGGGGACATTCATTTGTCGCTCGGCATCACCCCAGTTCTGTCCCCTCTCCCCCACGCAAGTGGGGGAGAGGGTCAGGGTGGGGGGGTGCAGATAACAAACACTATACAACTACAGGGTGTGCCAGTATTATCTTCCAGTGCACACCAATCCCCACTCCCGCAAACTCCGCCGGCAATCCACGCGACCTGAACACCTCCTCTGGCTGGCCCTCCGCAACCGGAGTTTCGACGGATTGAAATTCCGCCGCCAGCATGCGGTCGGCCACTTCATCGCCGACTTCGCCTTTCTCGAGCGCAAACTCATCGTCGAACTCGACGGCGTAGCACACGACATCGACTTTGCGCACGACGAGCGCCGTGATGCCTGGCTCGCGTCGCAGGGCTATCAAGTCATCCGGTTCATGAATGATGACGTGACGCGCAATCTTGAGGGCGTGGTCGAGACCATTCGTCAGGCGTTGGTGCAAACGGCATGACCCCTCACCCCGCAACATCCGCTGGACGCGGATGTTGCATCCCTCTCTCCGCGTTGCGGGGCGAGGGGACATTCAAAAAAACAGTCCCCTCTCCCCTACGAAGTGGGGGAGAGGGTAGGGTGAGGGGGCTCTAAGCATTCATGCCGTAAGAACAAATTCCTTTATCTTGCGCTCGCCGCTCTGCTACACTTCCACCTCCCCGGAAATATCGCCCCGGCTCGATGTTGGACATCGTGGATCGGAAGACGGCATGCAGCCATCCAGAACATTCCGAGGGGGTGATTCCCTTGTATGGCATCGTTCCCGAAAATTGGGGCCCCCTGAAAAACGCTTGTTTTGCCGGTTCGCCGATGTGAAACAGAGGGTTAGGCAGCGGGGAAATGCGCGAAAATGTCCGACACCTGGCGTGAGACCAACCGGCGGCTCTGGGATGAACTGGCGTCGATCCATCCGGGGACGGCGTTCTATGGCGTCGACCGTTTCAAGGCCGGCGAGGATGCGCTGCTGCCCATCGAGCTCCGGGAGATGGGCGATGTCGCCGGCAAGTCGCTGCTGCATCTGCAATGCCATATCGGCCTGGACACGCTGAACTGGGCGCGGAAGGGCGCTCGCGTCACTGGCCTGGATTTCTCCGGCGAGGCGGTGCGCCAGGCGCGCAAGCTGGCGGCGGAGACCGGCCTCGCCGGCGAGTTCGTGGAGGCCGATGTCTATGACGCGCGCACGGCGATCAAGGGCCAGTTCGATATCGTGTATGTTTCCTGGGGCGCGCTGATCTGGCTGCCGGACCTGAAGCGCTGGGCCGAGATCGTGGCGAGCCTGTTGGCGCCCGGCGGTTTCCTCTATCTGCTGGAGGGCCACCCGGCGGCGCTGATGCTGGACCAGAAGGACAAGGAGTCGCCCATCGCCATGAGCCTGCCTTACTTCAAGACCGACGGCCCGCTGATCTTCAAATCGGACAAGACCTACGCCGGCGAGGACATCCGGATCAAGAACGACACCAGCATGGAGTGGGTGCACCCGCTGTCGGAGATCGTCATGTCGGTGATTGAGGCAGGCCTGACGCTGGAATTCCTCCATGAGCATGACCGGCTCGCCTGGCAGCTCTATCCGTCGCTGTCCAAGGGCGAGGATGGCATGTTCCATCCGCCGCCGGGATATCCACCGATGCCGCTGGCCTATTCGCTGAAGGCACGCCGACATGCCTAACCGCCTTGGCGCCTTCGTCCCGCATTTCCAGGACACGTTGCGCGGCGCGGAATCCGGGCCGCTCGCCGGCACGAAGTTCGCGGTGAAAGACATCTACGACATCGCCGGCCATGTCACCGGCTGCGGCAACCCCGACTGGTTGCGCACTCACAAGCCGGCCGCGAAGACCGCGCCCGTGGTCGAGAAGCTGCTGGCCGCCGGCGGCACCATGATCGGCAAGACCGTCACCGACGAGATCGCCTACAGCCTGAACGGCCAGAACTTCCACTACGGCACGCCGGTCAACAGCAACGCGCCCGGCCGCATTCCCGGCGGCTCCTCCAGCGGCTCGGCCTCGGCGGTGGCGGGCAATGCCGTTGATTTCGCGCTGGGCTCCGACACCGGCGGCTCCGTGCGCGTGCCGGCCAGCCTCTGCGGCATCATGGGCATCCGCACCAGCCACGGCCGCATCCCGTTGGACGGCATCATGCCGCTGGCACCTTCCTTCGACACCATCGGCTGGTTCGCGCGGGACGGCGCGCTGTTGAACCGCATCGGCGCCGTGCTGCTGGACGAGGATAAAGTGCCGACGCCGTTCGGCGAACTGCTGGTCTGCGAGGACGGGTTCGCGCAGGCCAATCTCTCCTGTGCGGCCGCGCTGCAGCCGGCGGTGAATGCGGCCGCCACCGCCGTCGGCACATCGCGCGCCGTCGCGCATCGGCGGCGAGGGCGGCGAATTGCCGGACTGGATGATGCGTTTCCGCCGCCTTCAGGCGCGGGAGATCTGGGCCACCCACCGCGCCTGGATCGAGGCGACCAAGCCGCGCTTCGGCCCTGAGGTCGCCCAGCGCTTCGAGTGGTCGAAGTCGGTGTTCGAGTCGCCTGATGGCGGCGATGCCGAGGCCCGCGAGGAGTTCGCCGGGCGACTGGATAATTTGCTGAAAGACGGCGCCGTGCTCTGCCTGCCCGCGGCCGCCAGTATCGCGCCGCCGGTGGGATTGGCCGGCGAAGCGTCGAACGCCTTCCGCGAGCGCACGCTCAGCCTGACCTGCATCGCCAATCTGGCGCGGTTGCCGCAGGTGACGGTGATTGGCGGCCGGGTCGAAAATTGCCCGATCGGGCTCGGCCTGGTCGGCCGCCGCGGCAGCGACCGGCAATTGCTGGCGCTGGCGGAAAAGATCGTGGTGGGGCGGGGCTAGGCCGGCACCGGCCGCAGCTTCAGCTTGCGCGCCTTCTCCACCGCCTGCACGGCGGACTCGGTGTGGCTGAAGATTTCCAACTCTTCCTCGTCGTCGCCCTCGACCACCGGCCGCAGGGCCAAATCCTGGTACCGTGCCGCCATGGGATCGCTCTCGACCCGCCAGCGCAGATACCGGTAATGCGTCAGGAGCTTGAGCAGCCGCGCATGCTTGGACAGGATTTCCCAGAAATAGCGGGGATAGAACACCCACGGGCTTTCCTTCGGCAGGCCCGGCCGGCGGTCGGCGCGGTATTTGCGCCGGAACAGACCGGCCTGCAACGGATGCACGTTCTCGATGGCGATGCTGCCATAGAACCACAGCGCCATATGGGCGATCTTCCGCGGCTTCATGCCCGACGCCAGCGCGCGGCGCATCAGCGTCATCACATGCTTTGGCTCGTAGTAGTTCTTCCAAGCCAGGTGATAGGCCTTGCGCCATTCATCCGGCGACATCAGGGGATGCGCGGTCGTCACATGCTCGGTGTCGTACTTGTTGAGGTCGGGCTCCATCCAGATGCCCTTGCGGTGCAGGACCTGATGATCCTCCGAGCCCGGCAGCGGCGTCAGGTAGAAAAACTCCAGGAGATCGACCGGCAGCTCGCGCTTGATGATCTCGATATCGCGCAGCAGCCGCTCGGGCGTGTCGTTCGGGAAGCCGATGATGTAGCCGCAATAGGTCATGGCGCCGATCGACTTCCACATCTGCAGCATCGTGCGGTATTCGGTGATGCGGTTCTGCTTCTTCTTGGCGGCGATCAGATTGTCGGGGTTGATGTTCTCCAGGCCGATGAACACGCGGTTGACGCCGGCGAGGCCGGCTTTGCGGATGAAATTGGGAATGCGGTAGCAGAGCGTGTCCACCTGGATGATCAGCTTGACCTTCAGCCCTTCGGCGCGCAGCTCGATGATGCGGTCGAACAGCGCTTCCCAATTGCGGTTGCGGGCGAAGTTGTCGTCGGTGATGAAGAACTTGCGGATGCCCTGGGCATAGTGGTCGCGGACGATCTTCTCGATGTCGTCGGCGGAACGGTAGCGCGACTTGCGGCCCTGGACATTGATGATCGTGCAGAAGCTGCACTGGAACGGACAGCCGCGCCCGGAATCGAAAGCTGCCCGCAGATTGAAATTCCGCTGGTGCACCGACAGGGGCAATATCGGTGTGGTAGCACCCTCGAGGCCCGGCAGATCGTTGCGGTAGTCGTAGAGCGGTTTCAGCGCATCGCGATAGGCGTCCTGCAGCAGCATATCGAAGCGGCCCTCCACCTCGCCGGCGAAGATCGAGATGCCGAGATCCCAGGCCTCGCGCACTTCCGGCGGCGGCTCGGGCAGCATCGCCAGACTTCCCGCAGCGTGGAAACCGCCGATGCAGACGGGGATGCCGGCGGCGCGCACCTGCCGCGCGATATCCATTGCCCGCGGATATTGATTGGATTGGACGCCGACCAGCCCCACGAGCCCCTTGCCGCCCGATTTGCGGATCGTCCGCACCATCTTCGCCACGTTGATGCGGCAGTTGGTCTCGTCCTGCACCGTAATCTCGATGTCGGTCTCGTCGCCGAGCACGGCGCGCGCCTGGCTGTCCTCGGCCAGCGCATTGAGCACGGACAGTGAATTCGACGGCAGGTCGGTCTTCGCCCATTGGATGACATATCCATCGGCGTCGTAGTGGGAAGGCTTGATCAGGAAGAGTTGGAAGACTTCGCGATGAACGGCTTGGCGGCGCTGCGCAATGGACATGCGGTCTCCAGTTGGGGGCGGCAACGATCAGCCAGTCCGCGGGACGGCTGGTCAGGCAAATGCTGACTTTAGGGAGTCTCTGAGGCTAGCGACCCTGTTATCGTTCCCACCCGGCGGGTTTCGTACGCCGATTATAGAATCGCAATCTGCCTTGGATTGTTAAGGAATAGCAAGACAATAACGGGGTTAGAGCGCCTTTTTACAGTTAGGCGATAAAGCGCAGGGCACGCAAAACCTCGAAATAGTCGCGTGATTCGTATCTTACGGTGCGCCGCCCGACATGTTTCGCGCCGGGATACCAGGCGTTCCGGTAGGCCTCCGTCGGGGTGGCATAGGCGACGTCGAGCTTGAATTGCTTCGGCAGCTTGACCTTGCAGGCGGCCACATTGCCGCTCAGGGCCGCCGTCACGCCCTCGCGGATGCGGTTCGCCGCCAAGAGCGGCGGGATGCTGATCGTCGACCGGCCCTTGCCCTCCGAGGTCGCGACCGTGCCGATCTTGCGGTTGAAGGCCCGGGCATCGGCGCAGATGCCCTTGTCGCCGGAGATGAATACCACGGGCACGCCGACCAACGCCGCCGCGTAGCTGTGCATGACGAACTCAGACATGCGCTTGCCGTTCAGTTCGATATGGGAGACGTCAAGCGTCAGGGTGTGTGCGAGCGGATTGCCCTCGGCGCCGGCTTTGGAGTGATAACCGATGAACATGGCGGCATCGAAGCTGGCGTCGATCTCCTGCACCATGCAGAAGGGATGGCCGCTCCAGCCGCGGATCAGCCGGGCGCAATCCGGCAGGTGCTTGGCGATGATGTTGCGGCCGCTGCCATGGGCGTCCTTGATCAGGATCTCGCCCGCACCGGCGGCGATCGCGCCCTCGCAGGCGGCGACCACTTCCGCCGTCATCTGCTCGCGGAATTCCTGGTAGGTCTCGTGGGTTTTGTCGGCTTCGTCCCAATGGGTGATGCCGGCGGCGCCTTCGATGTCGGCGCTGATATAGATTTTCATTCACGCTCACGAATCATAGCTGACGATCGACAATGCGGGCACATCCAGCCGCGCGCGGCCGTTGAGGAAAGCGAGCTCGATGATGAAGGCCGCGGCGCGCACATCCGCGCCGACCTTGCGCAGCAGCGCGATCGCCGCCTGCATGGTGCCGCCGGTGGCCAGGAGATCGTCGAGCACCACCACGCGCTGGCCGGGTCTGATCGCGTCGGCCTGCACCTCCACGGTGTCGGTCCCGTATTCCAGGTCGTAGGTGAGCGGGATGGTCGCGCCCGGCAGCTTGCCTTTCTTGCGCACCATGACGAAGCCGCAATCCAGCATCAGCGCCAGGGGTGCTGCCACCAGGAACCCGCGGGATTCAATACCCACCAGCAGATCCGGCTTTTGCGGCCTCACCTTCTCGGCCAGCAGATGCATCGTGTGCTGCCAGGCCTTGGCATGGGCCAGCAGCGTGGAGATGTCGTAGAAAAGGATTCCGGGCTTCGGAAAGTCGGCAATCTGCCGGATATGGTCCTTGATCTGCATCGAACCCTGTGGCCCCCGATCATGCCCAATGGCGGTCGATGCCCGGTGATTCGGGCGCGGCAATCTAGCCGTCCGGACGCTGTTAAGCAATTTGCCTGAGGCACCGGAAAACAGTCGCTTGGCCCCGGCCGATTGGATAGGCTCTGCCGATTCGAAACCGGGTCGCAATGAAAGCTGGGTCGCTGGAAGTCACGCGCGAGGGGGACGCCGCCGTCGTCAAGGCGAGCGGCGATTGGACCGTCGGTTCCTGCACGCGCCTGGATCAGGCGCTGCGCAAGCTTTCCACGGCACAGGCGCGGCAAGTGAGCTTCGATCTGGCCGGCGTCGAACGGCTCGACACGGCGGGCGCTTGGCTCGCGGTGCGCACCCTCCTGGAGATGAAGGCGGCGGGCATCGCCGGCGCGTTCCGCGGCGTGAAAGCCGATCACGCCGTGCTGCTGCAGCGTGTCGCCGATGTCGGCCAGTTGCCGGCATTGGCGCCGCAGCCGGGTTTCAACCTGTTGGATTTCCTGGCGCGGATGGGCAAGGCTGTCGTTACTTTCGGCCAAGCAGCCCGCGGGCTGGTCGGTTTCTTCGGCGCAATGCTATTCGCCTTTGGTCGCGTGCTGCGGCACCCCAGCCGCATTCGCTATCACATCTCTGGTCAGCAACATCGAACAGCATGGTCTGAACGCCATGCCGATCGTCGGGCTGCTGCTGTTTTTCGTCGGCATCGTCGTCGCCTATCAGGGCTACGATCAGCTGCGCAAGTTCGGCCAGGAGCTGCTGACCGTCGATCTCGTCGGCATTGCCGTGCTGCGCGAAATGGGTGTGCTCATCACCGCCATCATCATTGCCGGCCGGTCCGGCAGC